>CAWHKS010000026.1:0-82435 GCA_963829955.1 uncultured Acidimicrobiales bacterium | reverse complement strand
TAGGCGAGGACCTCGGAGAAGTTGTGGCCGGTGTCGATGTGGAGGAGGGGGAACGGGATCCGTCCCGGCCAGAACGCCTTCTCGGCCACTCGCGCCATCACGATCGAGTCCTTGCCACCGCTGAACAGCAGGCAGGGGCGCTCGAACTCGGCCGCCACCTCTCGCATGATGTGGATCGACTCGTCTTCGAGGGCGTGCAGGTGCGTCCGGTAGGCGTCTGGTCATCGGCATCCTCGGCTCCTGTGCGATGAAGGGCTCGGCGGCGGTCATGATGGCCCGCCGAGCGCGGAGAAGGTGCAGGGGGTGGCGGACATGGCAGCCATCCTGCACCACGCTCCGTGGCCGACCAACCGGTCAGGGAGGCAATCCACGGCGATCGGCGGCCGTGACCGGGCGATTCGCCGAACTGCGTGGCCGTTTCATCACCGAGCGTGTGATCCAGGGCCCTCGTTGACCCCGCTGGGTGAACATCGCCGGGGGTTGGTGCAATCGCCCGGACCGGACGGACGTTAGGACTGGCGTATCGACGAACACGGTCTGTGCTCCCGGCTGCAAGGACAGGCGGAACTTGGGGCGGGTCGGGCTCGTTGACACACAGGCCCTTCAGCACGTTTTTCACCACAGCCGGACCGGCGGGCCGGGTCGGCATCGACGGGAGGATCCCCCAAACCATGCGAACGAAGACCCGACTGCTGCTCCCCGCCGGCGTGCTGGCCGCAGCCATCATCGGCACGGCCTGCGGGCCGCCGCCGCCCCCGACCCCCGCCGCCCCCGCCGCCCCCGGCTTGCCCGGCCGTGCCGGCCTCCGGCGTCGCCGGCCCCGACACCCAGAACCCGATCCCGGGCACGTGGGGCGTCAACGGCCGGGCGCTGGCCACGGCCGTGATCGGCCCCCGCGTCTACGTCGGTGGTGAGTTCACGGCCGCCGTGGCCCCGAACGGTGCCCCGACGGCCCGGAACAAGCTGGCGGCCTTCTGCCTGGCCAACGGCAAGCTGGACACGAGCTTCGTGCCCAACCTCGGCGCCACCACCGTCACCTCGGTGAACGCGCTGGCCACCGACGGCACCAACCTGTTCGTCGGAGGCAACTTCGTCGCCGGCGCCTCGCCGCTGCACCTGGTCAAGGTCAGCGCCACGTCCGGCGCCCGCATCGCCGCAGTTCGCGCCGAAGGCTCCGCAGGCCCCGGTGCTCGACATGCACTTCGCTGGAGGCGTTCTGTACGCGGCCGGCGAGTTCGGCAAGATCGGTGCGCCGCCGGCCGGCAACCAGAACTACGTCGGCAACGCCGCCGGCTTCAACCCGACCACGGGTACCTGGACTGGCTGGTTCGCTGGTGCCAACTCCAAGGTGGAGGCCATCGCGGTCAGCCCGGACAACACCGCGGTCTACATCGGTGGCAACTTCACCGAGGTGAAGAAGCCGAGCCAGCAGGCCGCTGGTCAGGCTCGTGACCGTCTGGCCCGGCTCACCGCCGGTACCCCCGGCAACCTCGTGGCCGCCTTCAACGCCGGTGCGCTCGGCGCCCGTCCGTTCGACCTGGCCGTCTCCGCCAACAACGCCAGCCTCTATGCCGCCATCGGCACTGGCCCCGGCGCCGCGGGTGCGGGCGACCGCATCATCAACTTCAACACCGCCGACGGCACGCAGGCCTGGAACAACAACAACCTGCAGGGCAACGGCGAGGCCGTCGAGGTCATCGGCACCAACCTGTTCGCCGGCTTCCTGGGCGGGTACAACAACGCGGCGGCTCCGCTGCCGCTGAACCCGAACAACTACCGCCTGCTGGGCATCAACCCGGCCAACGGCGTCAACACCCAGATCACCGCCTTCCAGCCGGCGGTCGCTGCTGTCGGCAGGCGTGTTCGACCTGGCGCAGGGCAGCAACCGGATGGTGGCCGTCGGTGACTTCACCTCCATCGGCACCACCACCAACCTCCACGGCCTGGCCATCTTCGGCTGACCGGACCGTCCAACTCTCACCACTTTCCGTGGTGAACGGCCTGGGGACCTGCCGGCAATGGTGCCGGCAGGCCCCGGACCGGGAACAAGCAGACCAACCACAACGTGACTCGGGCGGGCAGGGCCCGAGTCACCACGCGTAGAACCCGAGAGGAACCATCCGCCATGGCCTTCAAGGCTCGAGTGCTAGGAATCGCAGGAGTGCTGGCGGTCGCCGCCGTCGGCACGGCGTGCGGGCCGCCGCCCCCGCCGCCCGCCCCCGCCGCCCCCGACGACCTCACCGCCGCCGAAGCCCGCCTGCCCCGCGGCCGGCACGGACGCCACCCCCGGCCCGAACAGCTCGAACCCGATCAGCTCCTGGGGCGTGAACGGCACCGCCTACGCCACCGTCGCCATCGGCGACATCGTCTATGTCGGCGGCACGTTCTCCCAGGCCGTCTCGCCCGGCGGCCAGAAGGTCAACCGCCAGAACCTGGCTGCCTTCTGCATCAAGGACGGCGCCCTGCTGTCGACCTTCGTGGGCGACACCAACAACCGGGTGTGGGCCCTCACGACGGACGGCACGAGCCTGTTCGTCGGTGGAGAGTTCACGAGCTACAACGGCCAGGCCTCCAACCGGCTCGTCAAGGTGCACCCGACCACCGGGGCGAGGGTCGCGGCGTTCAACCCGCCGGCCATCCCGGACGACGTCCTGGCCCTCGGCTACCGGCCGCCAACGCCAGTGTCTACGTCGGCGGCGACTTCGACATCGCCGGTCCGGGTCGCCGCAAGGGCGCCAGCGTCAACAAGGACACCGGCGCCCTCACCGGCTGGAGCATCGACGCCGACGGCCGCGTCGAGGCACTCGAGCTCGAGCGGCGGCCTCGCCCAGCAGAACGTCTACATCGGCGGCAGCTTCGACGTCGTCAACAACGTGGCCCACAACGCGCTTGGCCCGCACTAACGCCGACACCGGCGCGGTCGATCCGGTCGTGTTCAGCCGCGCCAGCCTGCCGGTCGGGTCATCCAGGGCCGGATCTTCTCGATCGCCGTCGGCAGCGACAACGTCACGCCCTACGTCGCCATCGGCCCGGCCCGTCCGGGCGGCACGAACGGCGGCAACAAGTTCGCCTCGTACAACGCCTCATCTCGGGTGCGAGCGTCTGGGAGCAGAACGGGCCTGACGGCGACGCCCAGGCCATCGAGCTCATCGGCGGGACGCTCTACGGCGGCTTCCACGGCGGCTGGAACGGCGACACCGCCAAGCGGCTGGAGGGCATGAGCCCGGCCAACGGCGCCACGACGGGATTCGCCCCCAACAGCGGTGGCGTCCTCGGCGTGCGCGGCCTCGCCCAGGACCGCGGCCGGTTGTTCGCGGTGGGCGACTTCAGCTCCATGGGGGGCACCAACAAGCTCAACGGCCTGGCCATCTTCAACTGACGGGAGAACGAAGCGTGACGCGGAGGACAACGAAGCTGCTGGTACCGGCGGGGCTGCTAGCCGGAGCCCTGTTGGTGGCGGCCTGCGGGCCGCCGCGGGTCGTCCCGCCGGGTGGTGGCCCGGGTGGCACGCCGGCGCCACGCCCCCGCCGACGACCATCTTCACGGCGCCGCCCCACCTGTACGCGGAGATGCCCCTCAACGGCTGGAGCCACGACGGCACCGCCTACGCGGTCGACATCGCCGGCAACAACGTCTTCGTCGGCGGCGAGTTCGACGAGGCGAGGAAGAACAACCAGTCCGCGCCCCGCAGCAACGTGATGGCCGTCGAACGGACCACGGGCAACCTGCTGCCGTTCGTCGCCAACACCGACGGCGTGGTCCGGGCGGTCATCTCGGACGGCTTCAACGTCTACCTCGGGCGGTGACTTCGACACGGTGAACGGCGTGCGCCGGCCTCGGCTGGCCAAGGTGAACGCGGCCACGGGCGCGGTCGACACGTCGTTCGCACCCAACATCCCGACGTACGTCATGGATCTCCTGCTGGTCGGCAACAAGCTCTACGTCGTCGGCCCGTTCGGTCAGGTGAACGGCGTGCAGCGGCGAGGCGCGGCGCGTGCTCGACAAGGGCACCGGAGCGCTCGATCCGACCTTCAACCCCAACGCGCAGTCGCGGGTCAACAGCGTGGCCATCAACCCGGCGGGGACCAGGCTGTACCTCGGCCTGGCCGGCAACGCCGGTCCATTCCTGCTCGACGTGAACCCGATCACGGGCGCGCCGTTGGGGACGAACTTCTCCGTCGCTCAACGACTACATCCGCGACGTGACGGTGGGACCCGACGGTATCGTCTACGTGGCGGCCGGCGGAGGCATGAACAGCGCCATCGCCACTCGACCCGGCGACGGGGCGGCAGCGGTGGCGACACCGGGCCGACGGTGACGTGCAGGCCGTGAAGGAGAGCAGCGGCTACCTGTACTTCGGCTTCCACGACGGCTTCGGAGGGAACAACTCCCTGCGGATCCTGGCGGTCGACACGTCCAACGGAAACCTCGTCCAGAACTTCATGCCGGCCTCGGGCTCCCATCCCGGGGTCCTGACCATCGATGCCGACGGCACGTTCCTCGCGGTCGGCGGGCTGTTCGGACGGATGGGCGGGCGAGCCGTCCAAGGACTGTCGATCCACCCATAGCCGAACACGAAAGAGCGAGAAGGAGACACGAAGATGAAGGCGGGGCGGCGGAAGGTCGTGACCATGGTGGCGGCGAGCGCGGCGGCGCTCGCTGTCGTGGCCTGCGTGCCGCCGAGGTGGGGTCGCCGCCGGGGTCGCAGCCAACCGTGCCGGCGACGGGTGGTCCGACCACCACGGCCGGCCCGGGGACGCCGACGACCACGACCACAGACGACACGACGACCGTGCCCGTGCCGACCGTCCCGAGCCAGCCGAAGCTGTACTCGCCGACGCCCCTGAACGGCTGGGGCATCGTGAAGGCGACTCCCGGGCGCGTTCACGGAATACGTCGACGTGGTCGAGATCGTCGGCAACACGGTGTACGTCGGTGGCGATTTCGCCACCGCGGTGCGGGGACCGCAGACCGCCCCGCGGGCCAACTTCATGGCCGTCAACATCACGAACGGCGACCTGCTCCCGTTCGTGGCCGATACCAACGGTCCGGTCACGGCGATGGCCTCGGACGGCACCTCGCTCTTCATCGGTGGCAACTTCACGACGGTCAAGGGCGTCGCCGAAGCGCGGCCTGGCCAAGATCAACCTGGCCACCGGCGCGGTCGACCCCAACTTCGTGGCCACGTCCGGGCCCGGTCGACGACATGGTCATCGTCGGCTCCCGCCTCTACATCGTGGGCGAGTTCAACACCGTGAACGACCAGACCCGCACGCGGGCGGCGGCCGTCAACACGACGACCGGTGCCCTCGATCCCACGTTCAACCCGGTGATCGACGCTCAGGGTGATGACGGTCGCCGCCAGCCCCGATGGATCGAGGATCTACATCGGCGGCGACTTCCTCAACGTCAGCGGGTTCCCCCGCGACTTCATGGCCGAGATCAACCCCGCTACCGGTGCCGTCCAGGGCCCGGCTGACTTCGACCGGTCCCGCGCCGCCGTGCTCGACCTGCAGGTCAGTCCCGACGGCTCGAAGGTCTACGGCGGCACACGGTTCAACATCGGTGTCCAGTGGGACGCCGCACACCGGTAACGAGGACTGGTTCGTCGATGCCGACGGCGACACCCAGGCCATCCTTCTCAGCAACGGCTACGTCTACCAGGGCTTCCACGACGGCTTCGAGGGTGACAACACGCAGCGCGTGCACGCCGTCGATCCCAACACAGGAGACGTGCAGGCCGGGTTCCGCCCGGCGTCCAGCAGCCACCCGGGTGTCTGGACCCTCGACGCCGACGGCCGCTACCTCGTCGCCGGCGGCTACTTCGCCAACATGGGCGGTGTCCCTGTGAAGGGCCTCGCCATCTTCCCGAACGCATGCGTAATGCATCAGCCGGCTGCTCGGCGTTCAATCATCAGGGGCCGTCTGATCGGCGGGTCCGAAAGAGGAGATCAGTCATGAGCGGTCTGTAGCGAGCGTACCTGTCGGTTCGACCGGTTCGGCACGCCGGGCCGTCGGTGCCAGCCGTCGTGGCCGCGGCCATCGTCGTAGTGACCGCCGCGCCGGCCGGCGCGGCGCCCAACCCGTATCCCGCAACGCCACTCGATCTCTGGGGGCAGAGCGGCACGGCGTACGCAGTCGAGGTCGTCGGCAATACCGCGTACATCGGCGGAGCGTTCACCGAGGCCCGCCGCTACGCGCAGCGCAGCCGAGTCGAACCTCATGGCCATCAACATGGCCGCCAACCCGCCGAGCAACAGCCTGCTGCCGTTCCAAGCCGGACACGAACGAGGGCGGGACGGTGCGGGCCCTCGCGTCCGACGGCACCTGGCTGTACGTCGGCGGCGACTTCACGACCATCGACGGCGTCGGCGCGCAACCGCCTGGCCCGCATCAACCTCGCGCACCGGCGACGTCGACGCCGAACTTCAACTACAACGTCAACAACCCCGTGCGCGACCTGCTGTGGTCGGCAACACCCTCTACCTGGTCGGCGACTTCACGGCGATCAACGGCACGGCCCGTCGCCGGGCCGCGGCCATCGACCTGACGCACCGTGCGGTGACCAGCTTCAACCCCAACCTCAACGCCAAGACCTACGCCGTCGCCTACAGCGCGGCGACCAACCAGATCCTGGTCGGCGGCAACTTCACCACGGTCGGGGGGCATGGCCCGGACCTACCTTGCCGCGCTCAGCCCGGCCAACGGGGCTCTGCAGGGCCAGCCCTACAACCAGCTCAACGATCTGGTGCTCGACATCACGCTCGGCAACGCGGGAACGGTGAGCGGGTGTTCATCGCCGGCGGTGGTGGCTTCAACTCCGCCGCGGCGTGGAACATCGGCGGCGGCGGCCGCATCTGGCGCAGCGGGCCGACGGCGACGTCCAGGCCGTTCGCTTCGCCAACAACAACGTCTACTTCGGCTTCCACGACGGGTTCCTCGGCAACACGACGCTGCGGCTCCTGGCCGCCGACGCCGCAACAACGACCCAGCGATCCTCCCGCGGCTTCGCGCCCGCGTCCTCGGGGCAGCACCGGCGTGATGGCCATCGACACCGCCAACGGGTACCTCGTCAGCGCGGGCAAGTTCCCCCGCATGGGCGGCGTGGCCGTCAGAGGCGTCTCTGTCCACCGACGGCCCCTAGCCCAGCCCCCAAAGGCGCAACTGACCCGACGCGCGTGGGCGCGCTCGGCCAGCATGCGGGTGGCGAGGGCCAGCCGCAAGCCGACGTCCGGCCGAAAGGCCGGCGGCGGCGCGGACTGGCGCCTGACAGGCCCGCTGCGTGACCCGGCCGCGTCAGTTGCTGTCGGGTAAGTTGCGCCGGCCATCCCCGGCTCAGTAGATTGTGTTTGCATTCACAAGCGCTCCGGACCTTGTCGTACGAGGTCCGGACGAGCTCCGACGAGGGCGCCATGGATCTGCTGCGCGAGCGGCGAGAACTGAACCAGGGTCTGGGTGACGCCTTCGCCACGGCTTTCGAGTTTGCGGCCGTCACGGCGATCTTCCTCGGCATCGGCTGGCTGCTCGACCGGTGGCTCGGCACGGCGCCGTGGTTCATGGTCGGGCTCACGCTGTTCTGCCTCATCGGCAAGTCGATCCTGCTCATGGCCACCTACAACGAGAAGATGAAGCGGCACGAGGCCGAGCGGGTCGAGCGCCTGCGGGGTGCTCCTCGATGACCACGAGCCGCGCCCCGCTCCCGACCGTGCGGGTCAAGGACGCCAAGGTCCTGACCGGCGATCCGAGGCCGGAGCGCACCGTGGCGCGCGACCTGGTCCGGCACGGGCTCGTCCTCGGCCCGCTGCTCGTCCTCGTGTGCGGCGCGATCTGGGGCATCAGCGGCGCCATCTCGTCCGGCTACGCGGTCGGCATCGTGCTCGTCAACTTCGTGCTGGCCGCCGCGCTCATCACGTGGTCGGCGCCCATCTCGCTGCCCCTCCTCATGGGCGCGGTCATGGGCGGCTACGTGATGCGGCTGGGCCTCATCTTCCTGGCCGTGTTCCTCGTCCGCGACGCCAGCTGGTTCGAGCCGCTGCCGCTCGGCCTCACCATCATCGTCACCCACCTGGCGCTCCTGATCTGGGAGCTCCGCTACGTCTCCGCCTCGCTCGCCTTCCCGAGCCTCAAGCCCGCGCCCCACGCGCCGACGCACTGAGGAGCCCGATGTTCGCCCTTGAGTTCCCGCCGATCAACGAGGTCATCCGTTGGCAGGATCTCTTCCCGACGTTCAACAAGATCGCGCTCATCGCGGTGCTGGCCACGCTCATCACCGTGGCGCTGCTGTGGATCGCCTCCCGCCGGGACCCGCTGAAGGCGCCCAAGGGCGTCCGCAACATCGTCGAGGCGATCATCGACTTCATCGAGGGGATCGTCATGCAGACGATCGGCCGGGACGGACTGGGCTGGACCCCGTTCCTGCTCTCCCTCTTCATGTTCATCTACCTCTGCAACGTGCCCGGCATCATCCCCGTCCTCTTCTACATGCCGGCCACGGCCCGCATGGCCATCCCGATCTTCCTGGCCATCGTGGTGTGGTTCATCTACAACGGCGTCGGCATCAAGCACCAGGGCTTCTTCGGCTACCTGAAGTCGACCGGCTTCCCGCCCGGCGTGCCGAAGCCGATCTACGTGCTGCTCACGCCCATCGAGTTCATCTCGGTCTTCATCGTCCGGCCCTTCTCCCTGGCCATCCGACTCTTCGCCAACATGCTGGCCGGCCACCTGCTGCTCGTGACGTTCGCCCTCTTGACCGACGCCATGATCAACGCGGAGACCAAGCAGGCGATCCTCATCCCGCTCGCCGTCCTGCCCTTCGGCATGCAGATCTTCCTGACCGCCTTCGAGGTGCTGGTCGGCTTCCTGCAGGCCTACATCTTCACGATCCTGGCCGCCGTCTACATCGGCACGGCCATGCATCCCGAGCACTGACCCACACAACAGGAGACCCCAACCCCATGGAAGCAGCAGCCATCCTCGCCCAGGCCGGTCTCGGCGCCGACGACGCCAAGGCCGCCAACGCCGCCATCGGCGCCGGCTTCGCCTACGGCCTCGCGGCCATCGGCCCCGGCATCGGCATCGGCTACGTGGTCGGCAAGGCCATCGAGGCCATGGCCCGGCAGCCCGAGGCCGCCGGCATGGTGCGGACCACGATGTTCCTGGGCATCGCCTTCACCGAGGCGCTCGCCCTGATCGGCTTCGTGGTCTTCATCCTCCTCGGCCTGTAGGAGCCTGCCCGTGCCCACTGTCACCGTCACCTACTCGGCTGCTGGCCAGCTCCAGGTGATCCTCCCGGCCCAGACCGAGGAGGGAGGCGAGACCGAAGAGCACCTCGAGGAGGAGCTCGACGAGGGCCCGAGCCCCATCCTGCCCGAGGGCAAGGAGCTGCTGTGGGGCGCCGGCGCGTTCGTCGTGCTCGCCATCCTCGTGCGGCTGTTCCTGTTCCCGAAGCTCAAGAAGGGCATGGACGCCCGGCACGACCTGATCCAGGGCGAGCTGGAGACGGCCGAGTCCACCCGGGCCGCGGCCGAGGCCGAGGTCGCCGACTACCAGGCCGAGCTGGCCAAGGTTCGGGCCGAGGCGGCGAGCCGTGTCGACGCCGCCCGCCAGACCCTGGAAGGCGAGCGCCAGGCCCGCCTGGCCGAGGTCAACGCCGAGCTGGCGACCGACCGGTCGGCGGCGGTCGCCGATGCCGAGGCCGCCAAGAACGCGGCCCGCTCGCAGGTGGCCGACGCCGCCGCGCAGGTCGCGGCCCTGGCCGCCGAGCGGGTGCTGGGTCGCCCGGTCGATCCTGCGGCCGCCCGTGCCGCCGTCGAGTCGGCCCTGAGCGTGGAGGTCAGCTGATGGCGCTGTTCGGTCTCGGTGGGATCCTCGCTGCTGAGGACCCGTCGCAGTCGCACCACCCGATCTTCCCGGAGACCCCCGAGCTCATCTGGGGCACGCTGTCGTTCCTCGTCGTGCTCTTCCTGCTCTGGAAGTTCGCGTGGCCGGCGATCAAGAAGATGATGGCGGACCGCACGGCCCGCATCCAGGCGCAGCTCGACGAAGCCGCCACGGCCAGGTCCGACGCTGACGAGGCGGCGGCGTCCATCCGCGAGGCCAAGGGCGACATCGGCGCCGAGCGCCAGCGCCTGCTCGACGAGGCCGACGCGCAGGCCGAGCGCCTGCTCGTGGACGGTCGTGCCCGCCTCGACCAGGAGGTCGCGGACCTGAGGTCCAAGGCCACGAGCGAGGCCGAGTCGGTGCAGGGCCGGCTTCAGAGCGAGGTGCAGGCCGAGGTCGCAGCGACCGCCGCCCGGGCCACCGAGACGCTGGTGGCCGACTCGCTCGACGACCAGCTCCGCCAGGCGCTGGTGGAGGAGTACATCGCCACAGTGGGAGCGAGCTCATGAGTGACCTGGGCACCGGCTCGGGCCGGATCGACGGCTACGCCAAGGCCCTCCTGGAGATCGCCAACGCGGAAGGCACGCTGGACGAGGTGGAGGACGAGCTGTTCCGCTTCGCCCGCAGCGTCGAAGCCTCCGACTCGCTGCGCAACACGCTGACCGACGAGCAGATCCCGGCCGCCAAGCGCCAGGCCATCGTCGAGGACCTCCTCGGCGGGAGGGCCACGCCCACCACGACCCAGCTCGTCTCGCTGGTGGTCGGGTCGGGACGCGGGCGTGACCTGCCGGCCATCATCGACCGGCTCGTCGAGCGGGCCGCGGCCAGCAAGGAGCGGGCGGTGGCCGAGGTCCGGTCCGCCGTGCCGCTCGACGACGACCAGCAGCGGCGCCTCTCCGCGGCGCTGGCCAACGCCACCGGCAAGCAGGTGGAGCTCAAGGTGGTCGTCGACCCGTCGGTGCTCGGCGGGCTCGTCGCCACCGTCGGCGACACCGTCATCGACGGCAGCATCCGCACCCGCCTCGACCAGCTCAAGACCCTCCTCTGATCTCCCTCCCCATGCGCACGCACGAGAACGACGAAGGACGACCATGGCAGAGCTGACCATCTCCGCAGCCGACATCACCGCGGCGCTCACCAAGAACCTCGAGGGCTTCGAACCCTCGCTCGAGGCCAAGACCGTCGGGCGGGTGACCGAGGTGGGCGACGGCATCGCCCGCGTCGCCGGCCTCCCCGACGCCGCCGTCAACGAGCTGCTCGAGTTCGAGGACGGCACCGTGGGCCTGGCCCTGAACCTGGAGGAGACGTCCATCGGCGCCGTCGTCCTGGGTGAGGCCGAGGGCATCGAGGAGGGACAGACGGTCCGCTCGACCGGGCGCATCCTCTCCGTGCCCGTCGGCGACGCCACTCCTCGGCCGGGTGGTCAACGCCCTCGGCGAGCCGGTGGACGGCAAGGGCGCGATCGTCGGTGGCATCGACCGCCGGGTGGAGATCCAGGCGCCTGGGCATCATGGGCCGCCAGCCCGTGCACCAGCCGCTGCAGACCGGGCATCAAGGCCATCGACGCCATGATCCCGATCGGCCGGGGCCAGCGCGAGCTGATCATCGGCGACCGCAAGACCGGCAAGACCACGGTGGCCGTGGACACGATCCTGAACCAGAAGGGCCAGGGCGTGAAGTGCATCTACGTCGCCATCGGGCAGAAGGGCTCGACGGTGGCCAACACCGTCGAGACCTTCCGGGAGTACGGCGCCATGGAGTACACGGTGGTGGTGACGGCGCCAGCCGCCGATCCCGCCCCGTTCAAGTACCTGGCGCCCTACGCCGGGTGCGCCATGGGCCAGCACTGGATGGAGAACGGCGAGCACGCCCTGGTCGTGTACGACGACCTGTCCAAGCAGGCCGAGGCGTACCGCCAGCTGTCCCTGCTGCTGCGCCGCCCGCCGGGCCGCGAGGCCTACCCGGGCGACGTCTTCTACCTGCACAGCCGCCTGCTGGAGCGGGCGGCCAAGCTGTCCGACGAGCGAGGTGCTGGCTCGCTCACCGCGCTGCCGGTGATCGAGACCAAGGCCGGCGACGTGTCGGCCTACATCCCGACCAACGTGATCTCCATCACCGACGGGCAGATCTACCTGCTGGACCAGCTCTTCAAGTCCGGCGTGCGGCCGGCCGTGGACGTGGGCATCTCGGTGTCCCGCGTGGGTGGCGCCGCCCAGATCCAGAACATGCGGCGGGTGGCGGGCACGCTGAAGCTCGACCTGGCCCAGTTCCGCGAGCTGGAGGCCTTCGCCACGTTCGGCTCCGAGCTCGATGCGGTGTCCAAGGCCCAGCTCGAGCGGGGCTACCGCCTGGTCGAGCTGCTCAAGCAGCCGCTCAACAGCCCGATGGTCGTGCAGGAGCAGGTGGTCTCCATCTACGCCGGCACCAACGGCTATCTGGACGACATCCCTGTGGGCGACGTGAAGCGCTTCGAGGCGAGCTGTTGGAGGCGTTCCGCACCCGCTACCGCGACCTGCTCGACCACATCGCCAACGAGAAGACGTTGCCCGACGGCATGGCCGACGCGGTCGCCGAGTTCAAGCAGGGCTTCCAGGTCACCGCCAGCGACGCCACCGCCATCGATCCCACCTCCGTCGACGCCGACGCCCTGGGCGAGGCCGAGAGCGCCAAGACGCTGGCCACCGAGTAGGCGAGAGGAGCAGGACCCCGACCATGGCTGGAGGCCAGGAACGCATCCTGCGGAACCGCATCCGCACCGTGCAGGCGACCAAGAAGATCACGCGCGCCATGGAGCTCATCGCGGCGTCGCGGATCGTCAAGGCGCAACAGCGCGTCCACGCCGCCGTCCCGTACAGCGAGCAGATCACCGAGGTGGTCCGGCACCTGGCCGCCGTCGGCGCGACGTCCGACAGCCCGTTCCTGGTCGGGCGGGGAGACCAGGAGCAGACCATCGGCTACGTCATCGTCACGGCTGACCGTGGCCTGTGTGGTGGCTACAACTCCGGGGTCCTGCGGGCGGCCGAGGGCGAGATCAAGGAGGCGGCCCTGCAGGGCAAGGACCACCTCACCGTCGCCGTCGGGCGCAAGGCCGAGGCCTACCTGCGCTTCCGCGGCTACAAGCTCGACCGGACGTTCTCGGGCTTCTCGGACAGCCCCACCTACGAGGACGCCCGCGAGGTGGCCGAGCACGCGATGGACCTCTACAACGAGGGCAGGGTCGACCGGGTGGAGCTCGTCTACACCCGCTTCGTCTCGGCCGGGAGCCAGGAGGTCGTGCAGCGGCCGCTGTTCCCGCTGGAGCCCGAGCTGGTAGCGGCCACCACCGGCACGGGCACGGCCCATGCCGCTCCCGCCGGGCCGGCCGCCGACTACGAGTACGAGCCGTCACCGTCGGCCATCCTCGACACGCTCGTGCCCCGCTACGTCGGGGCGCGGACGTACGCCGCGTTCCTCAACGCCGCCGCTTCCGAGCACGCCTTCCGCCAGCGGGCCATGAAGGCGGCCACCGACAACGCCGACGAGCTCATCAAGACGCTCTCGCGCGATCATGAACCGCGCCCGCCAGGACAGCCATCACCACCGAGATCATGGAGATCGTCGGCGGCGCCGAGGCGTTCGGCGCGGACAAGCGCGGCGACGACAGCGCCCCCCACATCCTCGAGCTACTGGACCCCCAGGGAGTCTGACCCATGACCATGACCGAACCCGACACCAACCTGAAGGAGGGCCGCGTCGTCGGCATCGCCGGCCCGGTGATCGACGTCGAGTTCCCCCGCGGCTCCCTCCCCGAGATCAACAGCGCCGTGGAGTTCACGGTGACCGTCGACGGCAAGGAGATCCCCGTGCTGGCCGAGGTGGCGCAGCAGCTCGGGGGCAGCCGGGTGCGGGCGGTCTGCATGAGGCCGACCGACGGCCTGCAGCGCGGCACCGCCGTCCGCAACACCGGCCACGGCATCACCGTGCCCGTGGGCGAGAAGGTGCTCGGCCACATCTGGAACGCCTGGGGCGCCCCCCTGGACGTCGATGAGGACTACGCCGAGGGTCTGGAGCGCTGGGAGATCCACCGCCCCGCCCCGCCCTTCGACGAGCTGGAGCCGTCCAAGCGGGTGTTCGAGACCGGCATCAAGGTCATCGACCTGCTGACCCCGTACCTGGCCGGCGGCAAGATCGGCCTGTTCGGTGGGGCCGGCGTGGGCAAGACGGTGCTCATCACGGAGATGATCCGCCGGGTGGCGCAGCAGCACGGCGGTGTGTCGGTGTTCGCCGGCGTGGGCGAGCGCACCCGCGAGGGCACGGACCTCCGCATCGAGATGGCGGAGTCCGGCGTGCTGGAGAAGGCGGCACTCGTGTTCGGCCAGATGGACGAGCCGCCCGGCGTCCGCTTGCGGGTCGCTCTGTCGGCGCTGACGATGGCCGAGTACTTCCGGGACGTGCAGAACCAGGACGTGTTGCTGTTCGTCGACAACATCTTCCGCTTCGTGCAGGCTGGCTCCGAGGTGTCCACGCTGCTGGGCCGCATGCCCTCGGCCGTGGGCTACCAGCCGACGCTGGCCGACGAGATGGGCCAGTTGCAGGAGCGCATCACGTCGACGAAGGGCCGATCGATCACCTCGCTGCAGGCCGTGTACGTGCCCGCCGACGACTACACGGACCCGGCGCCGTTCACCACCTTCACCCACCTCGACGCCACGACGGAGCTGTCCCGGCAGATCGCCGCGCTCGGCATCTACCCGGCCGTGGATCCGCTGGCTTCGACGTCGACCATCCTCACGCCCGAGGTCGTCGGCGATCGCCACTACCTGGTGGCCAACCGGGTGCAGCAGCTCCTGCAGCGCTACAAGGATCTGCAGGACATCATCGCCATCCTGGGCCTGGACGAGCTGTCGGAGGAGGACCGGCTGACGGTCAACCGGGCCCGCAAGGTGCAGCGGTTCCTGTCCCAGCCCTTCTTCGTGGCCGAGGTGTTCACCGGCCTGGCCGGCGAGTACGTCACCACCGAGGAGACGGTGCAGAGCTTCGAGGCCATCATCAACGGCGAGATGGACGAGACGCCCGAGCAGGCGTTCCTCAACGTCGGTGGCATCGAGCAGGTCATGGCCAAGGCCAAGCAGCTCCAGGAAGACGCTGCGTAACCCATGGCCACGATGCAGGTCGAGGTGGTGGCGCCCGAGCGGGTGATCTTCTCGGGCGAGGCCACCATGGTCGTCACCCGCACCCTGGACGGGGGCGACATCGCCTTCCTGCCCGGCCACGCGCCGTTCCTGGGAGCGTTGGTGGAGAACCACACGCGGATCCAGATGGCGGACGGGACGATCGAGAACATGGCCGTCCACGGCGGGTTCGTCGAGGTCAGCGAGAACCGGGTCACGATCCTGTCCGACCTGGCCGAGATGGCGTCCGAGATCGACGTTGAGCGGGCCCGCCGCGCGCTGGAACAGGCCGAGGCGAAGCGGGCGCATGAGGGCGAGGCGGAGGCCGAGGCGGAGATCCGCCGCAACCAGGCCCGGCTCTCGGCGTCCGGGGCCTAGCGACCTAGTCTCCCCGGGTGGCCACAGCCCGCTACCCGTTCACCACCGCACTCGTCACCGGCGCCTCGAGCGGCATCGGCGACGCCATGGTGCGGCGGCTTGCCGCCGCGGGGATCGCGACGACGGTCGTCGCCCGCCGCAAGAAGCGCCTGAGCGCGCTGGCCACCGAGCTCGCCGACCAGCCTGGCCCGATCGAGGTGCTGGCCGCCGACCTGACGACTGACCAGGGCCTCGCCGCCGTGGAGGAGCGTCTGACCGACCCCGCACGCCCGATCGATCTGCTGGTCAACAACGCCGGGTTCGGGACCTCGGGGAAGGTGGCCGCCATCGAGCCTCGGCGGATGCGGGACGAGATGGAGCTCAACATGGTGGCGCTGACCCTGCTGACCAGGGCGGTGCTGACCCCGATGCTGGAGCGGCGGCGGGGGTGGATCCTCAACGTCAGCAGCGTGGCCAGCTTCCAGCCCGCGCCGCAGCTCGCCGTGTACGCGGCGACGAAGGCCTATGTCACGAGCCTCACGGAGGCCCTGCACGAGGAGCTCAGGGGCACCGGCGTGCAGGCCACCGCGTTGTGCCCCGGACTCGACGCGCACGGAGTTCATCGAGGTCAGCCGGGGCACGGACGTGGCCGACCGCTACCCGGGTGCGGTGTGGCTGTCGGCAGACGAGGTGGCCGCGGAAGCTCTGCGCGACACGGCCCGGGGACGGGCTTTGTCCGTGCCCGGATTCCAGTACAAGGCCTTCGTCACGACGTCCGGGTTCATCCCCCGGAGCCTCATGCGGCGGATGAGCGGTCTCGCCGCCTCCTACCGCTGAAGGCCGCCGAGCGGTCCGCCCACCGCGGTCGCTACTGTCGACCCATGCACCGGGGTGGGTGGCGGTGGAGCGCGAGCGGCGCGGTCGTGGCGATGACCGGTGCCGCGCTCGTGCTCGTCGCCGGGTGCGGCACGCCGGCCGTGGTCGACGTCTCACCGCCCGTCCAGCCGGTGCCCGGCACGGCCGCGCCCGAGACCGCGTCGACCCCGCAGCCCGAGTCGGGCCAGGCCGCGCCCGAGATCGGCGAGTGCCGGGGCCCGGTCGATCTGCAGATCATCGACGCTGCCGCCGACACCCGGTCGACGGTCGAGTGCGGGGAGGGTCACGGCTCGGAGACGTTCTGGGTCGGGGAGATGGACAGAGACATCGTGGCCTGGCCGGGGACGGACGAGCGGGCCGGCGAGATGCTCGGCGTCCAGGTCGACCAGGAGTGCAGCGGTCGCCACCTCGAGTACTTGGGCTTCGACGCCGTCGCCGCACCCAACCTCCCGCCTGACCGGCTGCAGCTCTTCGCCTACTACATCCCCACCGAGGCCGACTTCGCCGACGGTGCGCGGTGGTTCCGCTGCGACGCACTCGTCGAGCCGCTCAACGCCGCTGAGACGACCTCGATCGACGGGACGTTGGAGGACGTCTACGGGACCCCGCTGCCCGTGTCGTACCGCTTGTGCGAGGGCCGCCTCGGTCTCACCGTCGGCTGCGACGACGTGCACGAGCTCGAGTACCTGGCCTCGGTCGTGCTCGATGACTTCACGGCGTACCCGTCGCAGCGCGGTGATCCGCGGGTGACGGCGGCCTGCCGCGTGCCGCTGCTTGACGCCCTGGGGCTCACCGAGGAGCGGCAGGATCTCGTCTTCGGGTATCTGTTGCCGACGGAGGCGGCGTGGGGCGCCGGCGCCCAGGGCGCCACCTGCGTGGTCGGCGCCGCTGACGGATCCGAGCTGAACGGCACCCTCGCCGGTCTCGGCCGGGACGCCGACCTCCCGCTGGCCTGATCCGGTGCGGGCTCGGTCACCCGCGAGCCCTAGGCCGTTCTCGCGGCGCCCACCGCCGAAATCGGCACCCGGATCCCGCGAGAACCGCCCGAGTACCGGAGCCCGTCATGGGCTGGCCGCGTCGGTCAGTTGTAATCGATGGCGGCGAAGCCCCGGAGCTTGTCGAGGCGGTGGCGGGCGGTGATGAGCCGAACCGTCCCCGACCGGGAACGCATGACGAGGGACTGGGTGCTGGCCCCGCCCGGCTCGAAGCGCACGCCTTGGAGCAGCTCGCCGTCCGTGATGCCAGTGGCGGCGAAGAAGCAGTTGTCGCCCTGGACCAGATCGTCGGTTGTCAGGATGGCGGACAGGTCGTAACCCTGCTCGACGGCCTGCTCCCGCTCGTCGTCGTCACGGGGCCAGAGCCGCCCCTGGATCTCGCCGCCCATGCACTTCAGCGCCGCCGCGGCCACGACGCCCTCGGGCGTGCCCCCGATGCCGAAGAGCACGTCGGCGCCGGCGCCCGGTGACGCGGTTGCGATGGCGCCGTAGATGTCGCCGTCGCTGATGAGCCGGATGCGGGCGCCGGTGCTGCGCACCTCGTCGATCAGGTCCCGGTGGCGCTCCCGATCCAGGATGACGACGGTGAGGTCGCGCACGCTCTCCCGCTTGGCCTTGGCGACCCACCGGAGGTTCTGCGTCGGCGAGGCGGTGATGTCGATGGAACCGAGGGCGTCGGGCCCGACGGCGATCTTCTCCATGTACACGCAGGGCCCGGGGTTGAACATGGTCCCCCGCTCGCTGACGGCGATGACCGACAGCGCGTTGCCGCGGCCGAGCGCGGTCAGGGTCGTGCCGTCGATGGGATCGACAGCGACGTCGCAGAGCTGCGTCGTGCCGTCGCCCACCTTCTCGCCGTTGAACAGCATGGGCGCTTCGTCCTTCTCGCCCTCGCCGATCACGACGACACCGTCCATCGGCACGGTGGCCAGGACGGTCCGCATGGCCTCGACGGCGGCGCCGTCCGCGCCGTTCTTGTCGCCCCGGCCCATCCAGCGCGAGCCGGCGAGCGCGGCGGCCTCGGTGGTCCTCACCAGCTCCAGGGCGAGGTTGCGGTCCGGCCGCTGAGGACCGACAGGTGGCGACGCTGTCATGAGAGCGCACCGTAGTGCCCGGCGGATCGGGAGGCGCCGGGCACCACGGTGGCAGGGGGTTGTGTTGTCGGTGGTTGGGACCGCGGCCTCAGGGCCCGGCCCGTTGTTGGCTCACCGGGCGTGACGCCGGCCAGCCCGCTGGACCTGGCGCCGCTGGCGGGCGAACCGACCCTGCGCGACCGCATGTGCGGCCTCGCGGTGTCGATCGGCGACCAGCTGGTGCAGGACATCCGGGTGGTTGAACATGATGACTCCTCAGTCGGTTGGGTGGTCAGGGGATTGACGAACCGTGAGCGGTCCGTCAGCGGAAGAACGACCGGCCGCCGAGCTGCGAAAGACCGGCTGGTTCAGACCAGACCGGGCGAGCCCGAAGCCGGGGCCGGCGACGATGGTCTGCTCGCCCACGGACATGCCGTCGGCTGTGCCGTCGCCACCCGGGCCGGCCGGGTCGTGGCCGTTCTCCTGCGGGTGTCTTCACCATCGTCACCTCCTCTCGTGCTTCGGTGCGTACGTGTGGTTCCTATCGTCCAGAGCGCGGACCGGGCAAACGAAATACGTCCGCGTGGCGTTAGGGTGCGCGGGTGGCCACCTACTCCCGGCGCCGCGACGACGAGTCCGGCGAGCCCCTGGAGGACGCCGAGGGCGACGGCACTCCCCACGATTCCCGCGACGACACCGATCCGCTCGACCTCCCCGAAGACGAGCAGCTGGTCTACGACCTGAGCAGCTGGCCGACGTCGGTCCACGCCGAGGTGGTCGAGGCGCTGGCCGATGGCGGCATCGGCCATGCCTGGCTGGGCACCGACCTCGTCATCCACGAGCGCCACGAGGACCGGGCCGACCTGCTGCTGTCCGAGATCGAACATCGCCATGGGCTGCCGGGCGACGAGGACGACGAGGACGGCGAGGACGGCGAGCCCCGCGAACCCGGGAGCGAGATCGAGTACGACCTCTCGGACTGGGCGGCGCCGGCCCGGGCGCTCCTCACCGCGCAGCTCATCGAGGCCGATGTCGCGTTCCGCTGGGAGGGCGGGCTGCTGGTGACGGCCGCGGGCGGCGGAGGAGCGAGTGGACGCAGTGCTCGACGGCGTCGAGGACACCATCGCCGCCGAGGGGTCTGCCCGAGGGCGAAGGCGACCCCGGCGAGAGCGCGTTCTCGGCGTTGTTCGTCGCCGTGGACGATCTGGCCAGCCACCCCAACGACCGCGACGCCATCCTCCGGCTCAACGAGCTGTTCGAGCGGACCGAGCCCGGCCCGGTCCCGTTCGGCGTCCATCCCTCCGCCTGGGAGCGCATCCTGGACCAGGTGTCCGACCTGCTCGACCTGTCGCTCGAGTCCGATGAGGCCGGCGAGGTCAAGGCCGAGGCGATCGAGGTTCGCGAGGTGCTGCGTCCGCTCGTCTGAGCGCACGGCCGGTACCGTGACCCGCCGTGACGTCGCCGGTGCTGGCCGAGCTGGAGGTCTGGCACTCCCGTCCGATCACCCCCACCCGCCGGGTGGCGCTCGGGCACCTCATCCTTCCGGTTGACCCCGCGCCCGGCTTCGGGGGCCTGCTCCTCGGCGCCGTCGTCGCTGCCCACCTGCCGGGGGTGGACGAGGAGCTGGTGCCCGACATCTACCGGCTGGTCAACGAGGTCGAGCGGGGCCAGCGGGTGGTGCAACCCCGCCTGCGTCACCGGTACCAGGTCGATCGTCACGGCCTCGCCCGCAGCACGCACCGGCTCTCGGGGGAGGGCGAGGCCATCAGCTTCCAGCTCGAGGACAACGGCTCCCCGCTGCAGCAGATCCTGGGGGCGATCTACGCCGCCGAGCGGTTGGCGCCCGACGCCCGCCACGTCATCGCCGCCGTGCTGCACCGGGCGCTGCGCTGGAACGGCCCGGCCGGCCCTGCGCTCATCGCCCACCTGGCCGGCAGCGTGGGGCGGGGCACGACGCTGTCGGCCTTCATCGATCCGGTGGCCTGGGCGCTCGAGGTGCTGGAGTTCCCGCCCGGCACCGTCGGTCCGTCGAAGCGCGAGGTGCTGACCCAGTACCGGGCGCGACTGATGGCGGTGCACCCGGACCACGGAGGTGACGAGATCAGCGCCAGCAAGGCGATCGTGGATCTCGCCGAGGCCCGCCGGATCCTGCTCCGCTGATGGCCCGTCGATCGCGCCGCCGACGGGCCGGCCGGGTCGGAGCCCTGCTGCTCGCGCCGGGCGCGGGCTCCAGCGCGCAGCACCCGTGCCTCGTCGCCATCGAGGCCGCGGTGGCCCCGATGCCGGTCGAGCGGATGGACTTCCCCTACCGCAAGGCCGGTCGCAAGGCGCCCGACCGGGCGCCGGTGCTGATCGGCGCGGTGCGGGAGGAGGCGGCGGCGCTGAGCGATCGGGCCGGCGTGGAGCCCGGCGCGGTGGCGCTCGGCGGACGGTCGATGGGCGGCCGCATGTGCTCGATGGCCGTGGCCGAGGGCCTGCCCGCCGCCGCGCTCGTCCTGATCTCCTATCCGCTCCACCCGCCGGGCAAGCCCGACAGCGCTGCGGACCGCCCACCTGCCTGCAGCTCGAGGTCCCCTGCCTCTTCGTCTCAGGGCACCCGGGACCCGTTCGGCACGCCGGAGGAGCTGGAGGCGGCGACGGCGACCATCCCCGGTCCCGTCACCCACGACTGGATCGACGGCGGCCGCCACGACCTCAAGGGCGCCGACGCCCACATCGCGGCGACGGTGGCGCGACGTGGCTGGCCGGGCTCAAGGTCGGGCGACGGCGGAGCGGTCCTCGGGGTTGATGTCGTCGAGCGACCGGCGGGCCGTCTCCGGGTAGGCGACCACGACCAGGGCGGCGTAGACGAGCGGGCCGAGGGCCAGGATCGCCATGACCGTCCCGTAGGTGGCGCCCTGGTCGAGCAGGGCCCCGGCCAGCAGCAGCCCGGCGATCGAGCCCACGATGGACAGCGCCGAGATCCCACCGTTGGCGCCGCCCCGCCGTGAGGTGGGGAACAGCTCGGCCGCGTAGACCCCGAGGGCGGGCACGGCCATGGCGGCGAGGATGGTCGTGAGGGTCTTGGCCAGCCACAGGCCAGACCCGGTCGCCGAGAAGACGATCACGTTGCCCACCGCCACGGCGAGCAGCGCGATCGCGCCCACCAGGCGGCGGCCCCGCACGTCGGCGAGGCGCCCGCCGACCACGATGCCGATGGCGCCCGGCGTCGCCGTGACCAGCGTGAACACGGCGATCAGCGTGGCCGAGTACCCGCGCACGTCCTTCAGGTACCGGTTCTGTAGAACGTGGTCGGCGCGACGAGGATGTTGGCGAGGAAGGCGGACGCGGCCGAGCAGGACGAAGCGCCGCCTGGGCAGCGGGGCGGTTCGGCGTGGGGGGGCTCGAACCGGCGGCTCTCGGGCAGCCGCGGGCCAGGCTGCGGGCCACCAGCAGGAACACGCAGCGGCGACCACGTAGACCAGCCGCCAGCCCCGCTCGCCCAGGTCGGCGAGGGGCAGCGCCAAGACGCAGATCCCCGCGCCGAGGGCGGAGGCCAGGCCAGCAGGCTGATGGCGTAGGCGCTGCTCCCCGCCGGCATCTCCTCGGCGGCCACGATGGCGACCACGATGGCCAGGGCCAGCGAGAGCGGCCGGCCCAGCATCTGGGTGACGGTGAGCCAGACGAACGACGGCGCCAGCGCGCCGGCGGCCGCCCGGATCGGTGCCGGATGGCGCAGCCGACCAGGATCCGCCGGCGGCCGATCCGGTCGGCCAGCGCCAGCAGGACGACGCCGAAGACGATCCCCAGGCGGATGACGAGCCGGCCACGCCCTGCGCGCCCTGCTGGCGCCGAACTCGTCGGCCGCGAAGGTGACCGTCTGGGTGAACAGCGTGTTGAAGAAGCCGGCGATCACCTGCCCGGCGGCCAGCAGGCCGAGCACGTGGGCGGCGCGGGCGTCGAGGCGCTGCGGCGGCGCCCACCAGGGCTGGCGCCCGCCGTGGGGCGGTGGGCCGGTGGACGGAGCAGGCCCCGGCGGTGGGCAGCGCGAAGACCCAGCCGAACCACGGGATGACCAGCCGGTAGGTGGTCGTCTCGACGAGCTCGCCGCCGTCCGCCGTCTGCGACCGTCCGCTCGTAGGACGAGAACGGACCCTCCTGCAGGGCGAAGCGGCCCGGTGCGACCTCGGTCTCCAGCACCAGGTCGGCTCGGGGCTGCAACAGCGACGCATCCGCCTCCGCGCCCGACCAGCGTGCCTCCAGCCGGGGCATCGGGCCGAGCATACTGACGGGATGGGTTCCATCACCGTGTGCCCGGGGGGCCCGCTGGCGGGCACGGTGACCGTCGGCGGAGCCAAGAACTCCGTGCTCAAGCTGATGGCCGCCACCCTGCTGGCCGAGGGCAGTACGAGCTGACGAACGTGCCCGGCATCGTCGACGTCGAGATCATGCGGGAGCTGCTGGCGCCGCTCGGCGTCCACTCGGCAGCGCGCCGCGGACGACTCCGACGTGCTCCGGCTGACCAGCCCGGCCGAACCCGGCTGGGTGACGCCGCCACGAGCTGGTGCGGCGCATGCGGGCGTCCATCGCGGTGCTGGGACCGCTGCTGGCCCGCTGCGGGCGGGCCCGGCTCGCTCTGCCCGGCGGCGACGACTTCGGGCCCCGGCCCATCGACATCCACATCGCCGGCCTCGAGGCGCTCGGCGCCCGGTTCACCTCGGGCCGACGGCTACCCGATGGCCGACGACGGCCTGCGGGCGCCGACATCACCCTCGAGTTCCCGAGCGTCGGCGCCACCGAGAACCTCATCATGGCGGCGGCCCTGGCCAAGGGCACGACGACGCTCGACAACGCGGCCCGCGAGCCCGAGATCGTGGACCTGTGCCACTTCCTGATCGCCATGGGCGCCCAGATCGAGGGTGTCGGGCTCGCCGACCCTCGTCGTCCACGGCGCCGCGCCGGCGAGCTCCACGGGGCCGACCCACCGCGTCGTGCCCGACCGCGTGGAGGCGGCCACCTACCTCGCCGCGGTCGGGGTGGCCGGCGGCGAGCATCGTCGTGCGGGAGGCCCGGGCCGACCACATGGAGGTCCTGCTGCGCAAGCTCCGGACGATGGGGCTCTCCGTGACCGAGGCCGCCGACGGCGACGGGCTGCGGGCCCAGGGCCGGCCGGGCCGGCCCGCCTGTGCTCGACCGATGTCGCCACGCTGCCGTACCCGGGTGTGGCGACCGACTACAAGCCGCTGATCACCGCCATGCTCTCGGTGGCCGACGGCGTCGGCATCGTCACCGAGAACCTGTTCGCCGGGCGCTTCCGCTACGTCGACGAGCTCGTGCGCATGGGCGCCGACATCCGCACCGACGCCCACCACGCCGTGGTGCGCGGCGTGCCCGCCTGTCCGGCACCTCGGTCGAGGCGTCGGACATCCGCGCCGGCGCGGCGTTGGTCGTCGCCGCCCTGGCCGCCGAGGGCGAGACCGTCATCGACGGGGTGCACCACGTGGACCGGGGCTACGAGGATCTGGTCGGCAAGCTCCGGATCCTGGGCGCCGACATCGTCCGTCGCGACTGAGTCTTCGTCGCCGCCATGGCGGGCTCCTAGTCGCTTCGCTCCGCGATGCGTCAAGCCTCGTTGCGGTGCGCCGGCGGAGCCGGACGCACCGGGTCCGGCCGCGGAGTCTTCGTCGCCGGCGCATGGCGGGCTCCTAGTCGCTTCGCTCCGCAATGCGTCGAGCGTCGTTGCGGTGCGCCGGCGGAGCCGGACGCACCGGGTCCGGTCGCGGAGTCTTCGTCGCCGGCACATGGCGGGCTCCTAGTCGCTTCGCTCCGCAATGCGTCAAGCGCGTTGCGGTGCGCCGGCGGAGCCGGACGCACCGGTCGTCCGGATCTCTCGCCCGGCCCCTGATGAGCATGGGCGGGCTCCGTCGCTTCGCTCGGCCGGTCGCGCCGTCGGTCGGTCTGGGGCAGCGGTCGGCCCGGCGGCGGGCCAGGGCCAGCAGGCCGGCCAGGACGGCGATGGGCACCAGGACCATCAGCATCTCGTCCCATCCGCCCTGGTGGGCGAGCACCGGTCAGGTCACCTGGAGGATGGCGAGGATGGCGTCCGTGGTGTGGCTCTCCACCTCGAAATCGCCGGCCTGGTCGGCCGTGAACTCGATCGTGGCCTCGACTCCCGCCGCGGCCTGCGTCTCGATGTCGTAGCCGTGCACGTGGTACTCCTGATCGGTGTCGGACAGCAGCCGCAGGACGACGGTCTGCCCGAGGCCGACCGGCCAGGTCTTGCCGACCTGAGCGGGATCGTCCACATCGATGATGATCTCGACCGTGTTGCCCTCGGCCGGTGCGTCCGTCACCGGGGTCGTGCTGGCCGCCGTGGTCGAGGCCGTCGTCGTCGGCGGAGCACTTGTCGCCGCGGTGGTGGCGGTGGTCGTCGCCGCGGCGGTGGTGGCTGCGCTCGTATCGGATCCGCTGTCCGAATCGCTCCCGCAACCGGCCACCAGCAGGGCGGCAGCAGCGGGAACAACGAGCCACCTCAGGGGGTTCGACATGATGGACAGGGTATCGACGGGCCTGCTTGACTGGCCCGCGGCCCACCCGGCGACCAGCCGGGGAGTCGCCCACGGACAGGACGTGTGACAGGTGCGACAGCAGGTCGAGGAGACGATCGAGGCGATCCGGCCGGCCCTCCAGGCCGACGGCGGCGACATCTTCCTGCGCGAGGTCGACGAGGACGCCGGCGTCATCACCGTGTCGCTGGTCGGCGCCTGCGGCACCTGTCCGGCATCGACCGACACCCTCAAGGCCGGCATCGAGCGGATCATGAAGGACCGGGTCGACGGCGTCACCGAAGTCGTGGCGGTCTGAGTGACGGGGCGGGCCCGCGAGCCCGGCCCCCTGCTCGAAGCGGCCCGGGCCGGTGATCGGGCAGCGCTGGCCCGGCTCCTGTCGATGGTCGAGCGGGGCGGCGACGCAGCGAGGGAGCTCGGCCGCCTGGCCTACCCGCTGACCGGACGCAGCCTACACGGTCGGGCTGACAGGCGCGCCGGGGGCCGGCAAGTCGACCCTGACCAGCGCGCTCCTGGGCGCACCTCCGGGCGCAGGACGAGCAGGTGGCGGTGCTGGCCATCGACCCGACGTCGCCGTTCAGCGGCGGCGCCATCCTCGGCGACCGCGTCCGCATGCAGGACCACGCCACCGACCCCGGCGTGTTCATCCGCTCGATGGCCACCCGGGGTCACCTGGGCGGCCTCGCCCTCGCCGTGCCCGAGGCGGTCCGGCTGCTCGACGCCGTCGGCAAGCCGCTCGTCATCGTGGAGACCGTCGGCGTCGGGCAGGTCGAGGTCGAGATCGCGGGGCAGGCCGACACCGCCGTCGTGGTCGTCAACCCCGGCTGGGGCGACGGTGTGCAGGCCAACAAGGCCGGCCTCATGGAGATCGCCGATGTGTTCGTCATCAACAAGGCCGACCGGCAGGGCGTGGCCGAGACGAAGCGGGACCTCGAGCTGATGCTCGACCTGTCGGAGCTGGGCGAGTGGCGGCCGCCCATCGTGACCGCGGTGGCGACGGACGGGACCGGCATCACCGACGTGTGGGAGGCGGTGCTCGGCCATCGCGCCTTCATGGACAAGAGCGGTGGGCTGGAGCATCGGCGCGCCGTCGCGGACCCGCCGCGAGCTGCACCAGATCGTGACCAACCGGTTGGAGAAGCGGGCCCTCGAGCTGTGCCGCGGCGTCACCTACGACGAGCTCGAGCAGTCGGTGCTGGACCGTGACCTGGATCCGTGGGCCGCCGCCGACGTTCTGCTGCGCGAGGTCGATGCGTAGACCTCGGTCGGTCGCGGCCTAGCGTCGCCCCCATGGCTGACGAACTGGTGCACCTCGAACGGCGCGACGACGGGGTCGCCGTCGTCACCCTCGACAACCCGAAGGTCAACGCGCTCTCGGGGGCGTTGCGGGGGGAGTTGGCCGCCGCCGTCGCCGAGCTGACGGCCGATCCGCCCGGCGCGGTCGTCGTCACCGGCGGCGAGCGGATCTTCGCCGCCGGCGCCGACATCACCCAGTTCGGAGGCCCGGACGAGGCCGAGGTCATCGGAGCCGACATCCACGCCACCCTCGATGCCGTGGCCGCCATTCCCCGGATGGTCATCGCCGCCGTCGGCGGCTACGCCCTGGGCGGCGGGTGCGAGCTGGCCCTGGCCTGCGACTACCGCATCGCCTCCGAGAAGGCGGTGTTCGGGCAGCCGGAGATCCTGCTGGGCATCATCCCGGGCGGCGGCGGCACGCAACGGCTGGCGCGGCTCGTCGGGCCCTCCAGAGCCAAGGATCTGGTCATGACCGGTCGGCAGGTGGCTGCAGAGGAAGCGCTACGGATCGGGCTGTGCGACGAGGTGGTCGCGCCCGAGCAGCTCCACGAGCGGGCGTTCGCCCTCGCCGCCGAGCTGGCCAACGGAGCGGTCCTCGCCCAAGCGCTGGCCAAGCGGGCCGTGGACGGCGGTCTGGACCGTGAGCTGGCCGGCGGACTGGCGCTGGAGCGGGAGCTGTTCGTGGAGGTCTTCCGCACCGAGGACAGCCAGGTCGGCGTGAAGAGCTTCCTGGAACAGGGCCCCGGGAAGGCGACCTTCACCGGGAGGTAGCTGTCCTGTCAGCTACGGCGCGGTGGCGCCGGCCAGCACCCGCTCACCGGACGAGTCCTGGTTGCCGTCCGGCGCCTCGATGGTCACCGTGAGCTCCGGGAAGTCCTTCGGCGAGACGCCCGCCCACAGGGTGACCCAGCTCCCGTCGCCCTCGCTGAACGTGCCGATGGGGATGGTGCCCGAGGGGCCCTTGAGCCAGGCTTGGTAGAAGCGGCCGCCGTCCAGGGGCGGCAGATCGTTGGCCCTCAGCTCCACTCGGAACCCGGCCGAGTCCTCGAAGATCTCCACCATGCCGGTGGCGTCCGGGGCCAGCTCGGTACCCGTCAGCGGACCTGACGCGAACGAGTCGGGGCGTTCGTCGGTGTCGCGGCTGAAGAAGATGACGGCGGCCACGATCGCGGCGGCCGCGGCCAGACCGCCCAGCAGCGGGCGCACCCACGAACCGGACGTCCGTCCGGTCGAAGTCGCCCAGCTCCGGGTCGGCGCCGGCGCGGCCCCGACGGAGGCGATCACGAGGTCCTCGAGGTCGGGCGCCGGCTCCTCCCAGGTCTCCGGGTCGGCCAGCAGCTCGGTCCAGCGGGCGACCTGCGCGAGCTCGTCCGGTTCGAGCGCCTCGAGCGGGCGCCCGGCCAGAAGGGCCATCCGCTCGTCGTCGCTCGTCATGGCTGCTCCTGTCGCGCCCGTGGGACCGTCCGCCGCTCGTGCGGGGTGCACGAGTGTCGGCCCTCATGAGTGAGTACGACGCCGGTCGTCGTTCGGTTCATGGTTCCATCCCCTCCCGCAGGGCGCTCAAGGCCAGGCTGAGGCGCTGATGGGCGCGATGGGAGCGGGACTTCACCGTGCCGGCGGGGATCCCGAGCTGTTCGGCGATCTCGGTGTGCGTGAGGCCCTGGAGGTGCTGCAGGCGGACGACCTCCCGCTCGTCGGGCGGCAGGGCGTCGATGGCCTGGCGGACCTGCCAGGCCTCGTACCACTGCTCCAGGCCGGCCGGCATGGTGATGACCGCCGGATCGGTGGCCGGGACCTCCTCCAGCGAGGTGGCGGCGCGGCGGGCCTCCCGGCGGTGGATGTCGATGGCGACCCGCCGGGCGATGGTGGCCAGCCAGGGAGCCAGCTCCTTGTCGGACTGGAACCGGTCGGCTGCCTGCCAGGCCTGGACGAAGGTCTGTTGGGTGGCGTCCTCGGCCAGGTGCTTCTGACCGAGGGCGCGCAGGGAGACGGCGTACACGAGGCGCCCGTACTCGCGGTAGACGGCACGGACGCCGGCGTCCTCCCGCCGGCGGAACGCCTCGATCTGCGCGGCGTCGAGCATCCGCCGGGCACCTTACGCGCCGCCGATCGCTACCGAATCGATATCGATTCGGTAGGAAAGGGTTGCTGTGCAGGACCGGGGCGCGGAAACGAACGGTCAGACCGCGTCGCACGGCGCGCCGAGGAGCCGGGTCGCGTCGGTCAGGACCGGGCCAGACGGCCGGTCAGGCCCAGGTGACCAGTCCGAGCTCGACCGGGGTGGCCAGGTCGGCGTGGTCGGGGAGGACCCGGACGGTGAAGCCGTAGCGCCCAGCCCGGCTGCAGCGGATCGATCCCGCCCAACGGGCTCGGCCGGCCTCGTCGGTCCCGGCCGGCTCCAGGTCGAGCCGCTCGGGCTGCTGGATCTCGTCACCCCCGCCGACGGGACCGTGGAGCACCTGCACGACGACGTCGCCCGGCTCGAGCTCGCCCAGGTCGACCGTTACCGCGATGCCCCGGTCCTCACCCAGCTGGGCCGGCCCCCCGTCGGCCTCCACGGCGGCGACCTTCACGCCGGCCCACGCCGCGCTCACGCGTGCCCGCCATGCGGCCAGCGAGCGGCCCCGGGCCGCGCCGTCCCAGCCGACGGCATCGGCCGCCGCCGCGGCCGGCTCGTAGTACTCCTGCACGTAGTCGCGCACCATGCGGCTGGCGGTGACCCTCGGCCCGAGCGACGCGTAGGCGTCCTTGACCCGAGACACCCAGCCGACCGGGACGCCTCCCGGGCCGCGGTCGTAGAAGAGCGGCACGATCTGGCTCTCCAGCAGGTCGAAGACGCTCTCGGCCTCGAGCTGGTCCCGGCGGTCGAGGTCGGGCTCGTCCTCGGCGGAGGTGATGGCCCAGCCGTTCTGCCCGTCGAAGCACTCGTCCCACCAACCGTCGAGGATCGAGCAGTTCAACGACCCGTTGAGCGCGGCCTTCATGCCGCTCGTCCCGCACGCCTCCTGGGGGCGCCGCGGCGTGTTGAGCCACACGTCGGACCCCTGGTACAGGGCGCGGGCGACGGCCATGTCGTAGTCGTCGAGGAACACGAAGCGGTGCCGCACCTCGTGCTGCGCGGCGAACTGCTGGATGCGCTGGATCATCTCCTTGCCGGGCTGATCGGCGGGATGGGCCTTGCCGGCGAAGACGAACTGGACCGGGCGCTCGGGATGGAAGAGCAGGGCCCGCAGGCGGTCCGGCTGGGAGAGCAGGAGCGTCGCCCGCTTGTAGGTGGCGAAGCGGCGGGCGAAGCCCACCGTGAGCACCGAGGCGTCCAGGACGCCGTTGGTCCAGGCCACGTCGCTGGCCGAGAAGCCCTGGGCGAGACGGGAGCGGCGCAGGTGCTCCCGCACGTAGGCCACCAATCGCTCCCGACCCTGCTGCAGGGCGCGCCACACCTCGTCGTTGCCGGCCTCGTCGACGCGGGTCCAGTCGGTGGCCGGCGCGCCGTCCCAGTCGGGCAGCACCCGGCGGGCGAGCAGGTCGTCCAGCTCGGGGGAGATCCACGTCGGCGTCGTGCACCCCGTTGGTGACCGAGCCGATCGGCACCTCGTCCGTCGGCACCTCCGGCCACAGGCCCGCGAACATGGCCCGGCTGACGGCACCGTGCAGGGCCGCCACGCCGTTGCGGCGAGCAGCCAGCCTCAGCCCCATCACCGCCATGTTGAAGCGGGTCTCGCCAGGCTCGTCGGTCCGGCGACCGAGGGCCATCAGCTCGTCGAAGCTGACCCCGCACTCGGCGGCGAAGTTCGTGAAGTAGCGCTGCATGAGCTCGACGGGGAAGCGGTCGATCCCGGCCGGCACCGGCGTGTGGGTGGTGAAGACGCAACCGGCCCGCACGGTTTCGACCGCTTCGGCGAACGTCAGGCCCTGGCCCACCAGCTGCCGGGCCCGCTCCAGGCCGAGGAAGCCGGCGTGCCCCTCGTTGGTGTGGAACACCTGGGGCTCGAGGCCGAGCGCCTGCAGGGCGCGCACGCCGCCGATGCCGAGGAGGATCTCCTGGCGGATGCGGTGCTCGGTGTCGCCGCCGTACAGCCGGTCGGTCACCAGCCGGCCCTCCGGGGTGTTGCCGTCCACGTCGCTGTCCAGGAGGTAGAGCTGCACCCGGCCCACGTCGGCCCGCCAGACCTGGGCCTGCAGGGGCTCACCGGCGAGGTCGACGGTGACCCGCACGCCGTCACAGCGCTTCAGCGCCAGCGCGTCGGGATCGAGCTCGGAGAAGCGCTCCTGCTGCATGCCGTCCACGGCCAGCAGCTGGCTGAAGTAGCCCGAGCGGTAGAAGAGACCGACGCCCACGAGGGGCACGCCGAGGTCGCTCGACGCCTTCAGGTGGTCCCCGGCGAGGACGCCCAGGCCGCCCGAGTACTGCGGCAGGGCCTCCGAGATGCCGAACTCGGGGGAGAAGTAGGCCACCAGCCGCAGCGGGCTGGGCTGCACCGTCTCGGACCTGGTCTGGAACCAGCGGGGAGCGGTGAGGTAGCGGTCCAGGCTGCTCTCGGCCTCCTGCAGGTAGCGCAGGAAGCCGGGGTCCGTCCCGAGCTGTTCGAGGCGCTCCGGCGGGACCTGGCCGAGCAGCCGCACCGGGTCGTGGGACATGGCCTCCCACGCCTCCTTGTCGACCCACCGGAACAGGTCACGGGTCGGCTCGTCCCACGACCAGCGCAGGTTCATGGCCAGGCGCTCGAGCGGGGCCAGCTCGGGAGGCAGCGCCGGACGCACGCTGAAGCTCTGGAGGGAACGCATGGATCGGACGGTAGCCGTGCCGGGGCCGCCTTCCGCGGGCGGCGCCAGACGGGTTCAGCCGGCGGCGGGCTCCTCCGGGGCTCCGCTCGGCGTCGCCGCTGAGGTGGCAGCCGGCTCCGCCTCCGCCGGCGTCTCGTCGTCCGGTTCGGTCCCGAGGACGTCGGCGACGCCGGGCGCCTCCGCGGCGTCGGCCGGATCACCCTCGACCGGCTCGGGATCGGCCGGCTCGGCGTCCTGCGCGACGTCGACGGCGGCGGCGTGGCCGGTCTCGTTGCCGCGGATCAGCTCCTCGTTCTTCATCGCCCAGAGGCCGATGAGGACCACGCCACCGAGGATGCCGGCGAAGACAGCGACGAAGAGGGCGGCGCCGATGGCCGCGCCGGTGCCCCACTCCGGTGCCTGCGTGCGGGCCACGAGGAACCCGAACAGGCCGAACACGACGATGCCCACCAGGTAGCCCCGTCCGACGGTGCTGAAGAAGCTCCGCTCCAGCGGGTCATGGGTCCACTCACGATCCTGGGGGTGCGTGTCGTCGGCCACGGCGGCAGCGTAGCGAGCCCGCTCCCGTCGAACGGCCCCGGCCGCAGGGCGCCACTACGCTCGCGGGCGGTGCGGATCACGGCCAAGGTGGACTACGCGGTGCGGGCCATGTGCGAGCTGGCCGGCCAGGGCGGCGGCCCGGTGCGGGGCGAACGACTGGCATCAGCGCAAGGCATCCCGCAGAGCTTCCTGGAGAACATCCTGCACGAGCTGAAGCGGGCGGGGCTGGTCGCCACGCAGCGAGGCGTCGACGGTGGCTACCGGCTGGCCAAGCCGGCGGCCGAGATCACCGTGGCCGACATCATCCGCGCCGTCGAAGGCCCACTGGCCGACGTACGGGGCTCCCGGCCGGACAGCCTCGACTACGAGGGGAGCGCGTCGTCCCTGCGCGACGTGTGGCTGGCGGTGCGGGCCAACCTCCGGGCCGTGCTGGAGCTCGTGACCGTGGCCGACATCGCCGAGGACCACCTGCCCGACCTGATCCCCGAGCTCCTCGAGGACCCGGAGGCCCTCCGCCCCCACTGACCTAGCGGTGGTGGCGGGGGCGGAGGCCTCGGCTGACGGCCGGTGGGGCTACGTCTGGTCGAGGCCCCAGCGGTGGCGGAGGCGCTTCTCGATCTGGGCGAAGAACAGCGCGTCCACGATGATGCCGATGACCAGGATGACGATCATCGTCGCCATCAGGCCCGGGCGTCCACGAGCTCCCGGTTGGAGGCCAGCAGGAAGCCCAGGGACTTGCTCTTGGCGATGATCACCAGCAGCTCGCCGGCCATCAGGCTGCGCCACGAGAACGCCCAGCCCTGCTTGAGCCCGGCCGTGAACGACGGCAGGGCGGCGGGCAGGATGACGTGGCGGTAGGCCGAGATGCCCTTGGCGCCCAGCACCCGGCCCGGCCCGCAGCATGATCGGCGGGACGTGGTCGACGCCGTGGATCAGGCCGTTGGCGATCGACGGGGCGGCGCCCAGCACGATCACGAACATGATGGCCGCCTCGGTCAGCTTGAAGAGCAGGATGGCGAGCGGGAACCAGGCCACGGAGGGCATCGTCTGCAGACCCGTGATCAGCGAGCCGACCGCGGCCCGCAGCACCCGTGACCGGGAGACCGCCAGGCCGACGGCGACACCGATGATGAGTGCGAGTGCGTAGCCCTTGACGGCCCGCTGCATGGTGACGTTGATGGCGTTCCAGAACTCGGCCGTCCGCATGTCGTGCCAGAGCCGGTCGAAGACCGTGAACGGCGAGGGGAGGATGAACTCGGACTTCCACCCGCTCATCACCAGCAGCTGCCAGCCGCCGACGACGATCATGATGGCCATCAACTTGGGCCACAACATCGCCCACACCCGCGAGGCGAACGACGGCGTGGGCTCGACGACGGTCTCGAGGGCGTCGAGACCGGCCAGCTCCTGTTCCTGGCGCTCCCTGAGCTGCTGCTCAGCGACGGCCATGGCGAGCCACCTCCTCGCGCAGACGGGCCGTGACCTCGCCGGTCAGGGCGGAGACGTCGGGTGCCTCGATGCGCCGCGGGCGGGCGATGTCGACCGCGAACTCCGCGGCCACCCGGCCGGGCCGGCTGGTCACGAGCACGATCCGGTCAGCGAGCCGGCCGGCCTCCCGGACGTTGTGGGTGACGAACAGGATGGTCGAGCGGGTCTCCCGCCAGATCCGCTCCAGCTCGTCGTGCATCACGTCACGGGTCATGGCGTCGAGCGCGCCGAAGGGCTCGTCCATGAGGAGCACGTCGGCCTCCTGGGCCAGCGCCCGGGCCAGGGCGACCCGCTGGCGCATGCCGCCCGAGAGCTGGTGGGGCTGCTTGTCGACGAATCCCTCCAGGCGCACCAGCTCGAGCAGCTCGAGCACGCGGGTCCGGCGCTCCCTGCGGGGCACGCCCCGCAGGCGCAGGGCGAGCTCGACGTTCTTGCCCACCGACAGCCACGGGAACAGCGCCGACTCCTGGAACATCAGTGCGGCCTTGCCGCTGCGGACGACCTCGCCGGACGTCGGCTGGTCGAGACCGGCGACCAGGTTGAGCAGGGTGGTCTTGCCGCAGCCCGACGCCCCGACCAGGCAGACGAACTCGCCGGCCTGGACCTGGAGGGAGATGCGATCGAGAGCGAGGACGCCGTTGTCCCCGCTCCCGAACCGCTTGCTGACTGCGTTCAAGGCCACCCGCGGCGCCCCGACCCCGTCTGCTGGGGTTGGCATGGAAGCCTTCGGGCACGAGGGTGGTGGTGGTCACAGCTGGGACACCTCCGGCTGGCCGGCAGCGGCCAGGACCTCGTTGAGGATGCTCAGGTCGTAGATGCCCTCGAGGTTGTCGACGGGATCGAGCAGGCCGACGGCCACGGCGTCCTCCGCCGAGCCGATCAGCGAGCTGGCGATCGGGTCGTCGGTGAAGGTCAGGTTCGGCCACGCGGCGTCGATGACCTCGGGCTTGAGCGGCTTGCCGGTGATCTTGCCGATCTCGTCGTTGGCGATGGTCTTGGCCTCGTCGGAGCTGGCGTTGACGAACTCGTTCGCCGCCACCTGGCCCTCGAGGAACTGCTTCACCACGTCCGGGTGCTCGTCGAGGAACTTGGTCGCCACCATGAGGTGGGTGGTGACGTACTGCCGTCCGGCCACAGGTCGCGCTCGTCGACGAGCACCTTGCCGCCGCCCTCCTGGATGAGGCGGGTCGCCCACGGCTCCGGCACCCAGGCGCCGTCGATGTCGCCGGACACGAAGGTCTGCAGCGTCTGGCTGTTCTCCTGCGGGGCGATGCTCACGTCGCCGCCACCGGCCTCGTCGGTCTCGAGGCCGTTCTCCTTGAGCCAGGACCGCAGGGCCACGTCCTGGGTGTTGCCCAGGCTGCGGCGTGGCGAGCGTCTTGCCCTGCAGGTCCTCGGCGTCGGTGATCTCGGGCTTCACGACGAGGAACGCCCCGCCGGAGGTGGCGCCGGAGATGATCCGGACGGCCTCACCGTTGGACTTGGCGTAGGCGTTGATGGCCGGGTTGGGGCCGATGTAGGTCATGTCGATCGCATCGGCGAACAGCGCCTCGGAGGCCTCGGTGCCGGTGCTGAAGGTGCTGGTCTCGAGCGTGACGTTGTCGCCCAGGTGCTCCTCGAAGATCCCCTTGCCCACGCCGACGAGGGCCGTGGCGTGGGTGATGTTGGGGAAGTAGCCGAGGCGCAGCGTCACGGGCTCGGTCGAGGCGGGGGCATCGGTGGCCGGGGCCGCCGAGGTCGATTCCGCCGGGGCGGCGGCTTCGGTGCCGGGTGCGGCGGTGGTGTCAGCGGAGTCGCTGCTACCGCCGTCGCTACCGCAGGCGCCGAGCACGGCCAGCGCGGCGAGCCCGAGCGCGGCGAGGCGACCGCGCCGGAACCGGCGGGAGGTGGGGGGGTTCAGTGTTTCGGTCATGTCGATCGACTTTATGAACAATTGGGGACCGGGGCAAGAGCGCCCGGGCTGTCACGGGAGCGGGGGCGGGTCGGTCCCTGCCCCGCCGCCCGTCGCGGTGACGGCGGCACAAGGGGCGGTCGGGGCTCTGAGAACCGGCCCCGGCCGGGTTCTCGCGGCCTTCGTCTCGCCCAGCGGTACCAGCCGCCGCGAGAACCCCGCCACCGAATCGATATCGAATCGGTGCGTGTGACCGAGGTCACGCCCGGCGAATCGACGTCGAATCGGTAGCCGAGGGCGCTCAGGCGGTGGGGCTGGCCGGGCGGGCGGCCGTGTAGACGGGCACGGTGCGGGCCGCCACGGCGTCCCACGTGTAGCCCTCGAGCAGCCTGGCGGCGGCAGCCTGCTGCTCGGCCAGCCCGTCCGGCTGGGCGAGCATCCGCCGCAGCGCCGCGCTCAGGGCCCCGGCGTCGCCGGCCGGGTAGAGGACGCCGGCGCCCGTCCCGTCGATCACCTCCATCAGCCCGCCGGACGCCGCGGCGAGGACCGGGGCGCCCGCCGCCATGGCCTCCAGCGCCACGATGCCGAAGGGCTCGTAGAGGCTGGGGATGACCGCCACGGTCGCCTCGTGGAGCAGCCCCTTGAGCTCGTCGTCGGGCACGAAGCCCGGGAAGGAGCAGATGTCCTCGACCCCCACCGCCCGGGCCGTGGCGTGGAGATCCGACAGGTACGAACCCTGCCCGGCCACGACGGCCCGCATCCCGGGCACGGCCAGGCGGACTTCGGGCAACGCGTGGACGAGGGTCTGGAAGCCCTTCTCGTACTGGACCCGCCCCCACGTCACGATCAGCGGCTGGTCGCCGCCGCGCCGGCGCCGCCCACCGTCGGCGGCCGGCGCCCACTCCTCGGGGTCGACGCCGTTCGGCACCACGTCGACCTTGTCGCCGGGCAGCTGGAACGCGTCCATCACCTCGCCCCGCATGAACTGCGAGCAGCAGATGACCCGGGCGGCCTCGTACGTCAGCCACCACTCGACGCTGTTGATGGCCGACGGCTGGCCAGGCCCGAGGTGACCCCCGCTGCGTCCGCGTTCGGTGGCGTGGATCGTGGCGACCAGCGGCACGCCCCACCAGGTCCGCAGGGTCTGACCGGCCCACGCCACCAGCCAGTCGTGGGCGTGCACGACGTCCGGCCGCCAGTCCCCGAGACGGGCGGCCAGCGCCACCAGGTGGTGGTTGGAGCCGGCCATGTGGGCGACGAACTGGTCGTCCGGGAGCCAGGGCAGCTCGGCCACCGCCCGCAAGACCCTGACCCCGTCGACCTCGGTGTCATCAGGGACGTCGGGATGGTGCAGCGTGAGGACGACGACCTCGTGGCCGGCCCGGGCCAGCGCCCGGGCCAGGCCGTCCGCGTGGGCCGAGATGCCTCCCACCACCAGGGGTGGGTACTCCCACGACGCCATGGCCACGCGCACGGCGGGTCAAGGTAGCCCGCACGGGTCGGAGCCCACCGGGCCGCGCGTAGAGTCGGCCGCGTGCCGGCCTCCCCCGTCCGCCCGCTGCTGGGTGACGTCGATCTCCACCTCATCGGCGAGGGACGGCACTGGCGGCTGTGGGAGGTGCTCGGCGCCCACGTCCGGGAGGAGGGCGCCACCTTCGCCGTCTGGGCGCCGAACGCCCGCGCGGTGTCGGTCGTCGGGGACTGGAACCACTGGCGCATCGGTGCCGACCGCATGAGGCGCCAGGGCGCGTCCGGTGTGTGGGCCACCAGTGTTGCGGACGCGGCCGGGGTGCCCGCTACAAGTACGCGGTCGAGGGCGTCGACGGCCAGGTCCGGCTGAAGGCGGACCCGATGGCCCGCCAGTGCGAGCAGCCGCCCTCGACGGCGAGCATCGTCACCGCCAGCAGTCACGAGTGGGCCGACGACGACTGGATGGCCGCCCGTGACGCCCGGCGACCGCGACGCGCACCACCCGCATGCGGATCTACGAGGTGCACCTAGGCTCGTGGCGGCCCGGTCTGACCTATCGCGACCTGGCCGACGAGCTGACCGACTACGTGGAGCGACCTGGGCTTCACCCACGTCGAGCTCATGCCCGTCATGGAGCATCCCTACGGCGGTTCGTGGGGGTACCAGGTGACCGGGTACTTCGCGCCCACCTCCCGCTACGGCACGCCCGACGACTTCCGCTTCCTCGTCGACCGCCTGCACCAGCGGGGCATCGGCGTCATCGCCGACTGGGTGCCGGCGCACTTCCCCAAGGACGACTGGGCATTGGCCCGCTTCGACGGCACGGCCTTGTACGAGCACGTGGACCCCCGCAAGGGCGAGCACCCGGATTGGGGGACGCTCGTCTTCAACTACGGCCGCCACGAGGTCCGCAACTTCCTGATCGCCAACGCCCTGTACTGGATGGAGGAGTTCCACATCGACGGCCTGCGGGTCGATGCGGTGGCGTCGATGCTGTACCTCGACTACTCCCGTCCGGCCGGGCGCCTGGGTCCCGAACGAGCACGGAGGCCGCGAGAACCTCGAAGCCATCGAGTTCCTGCGCCAGCTCAACGTCACCGTCTTCGCCGAGCACCCGAGCACCGTGATGATCGCCGAGGAGTCGACGTCCTGGCCGGGCGTCAGCCATCCCGTCCACCACGGTGGCCTGGGCTTCAGCCACAAGTGGAACATGGGCTGGATGCACGACACGCTCGGCTACTTCGCCCACGATCCGGTGCACCGCCGCTGGCACCACCGGGACCTGACGTTCGGCCTCCTCTACGCGTACACTGAGCAGTTCGTGCTGCCCCTGTCCCACGACGAGGTCGTGCACGGGAAGGGATCGCTGCTCAACAAGATGCCGGGCGACGAGTGGCGGCGCTTCGCCAACCTGCGCGCGCTGTTCGGGTGGATGTGGGCCTATCCAGGCGACCCGATGTTGTTCATGGGCGGCGAGGTCGCGCAGTGGGGCGAGTGGAACGAGACGACAGGCATGGACTGGGCGGCGCTGGAGGGCGAGCGCCACCGCGGCGTGCAGGAGCTGGTGCGGTCCGTGAACCAGGTGTCGAAGGAGTGGAAGGCGCTCGGCGAGCGTGACCACGTTCCCGGGGGCTTCCAGTGGCTCGACGCCGACGACGCCGAGCACTCGATGTTCAGCTTCCTGCGCTGGTCGACCGACGGCAAAGAGGTGGTGGCCTGTGCCGCCAACCTCACGCCCGTGGCGCGCGAGGGCTACCGCATCGGTCTTCCCTGGGCCGGCGAGTGGCAGGTGCTCCTCGATACGAACGCCACGTACTTCGGGGGAACGGGCAGTGGCGGGTCCCGGTCCGCGTGGGCCGGCGACGACGAGCCGCACCAGGGGCAGCCGGCGTCGGCGTTCCTGACCATCCCTCCGCTCGCCGTGCTCTGGTTGGGCTCCCGCCAGTCGTGACGGATGTCCCCCGAGGGAAGGCCGTGGTCTCGGCCTCCCTGGCGCTCGGCGTCGCCGTCGGGCTCGTCGGCATCTCGTTCGGGGTGCTGGCGGTGGCCAACGACCTCAGCCTGGCCCAGGCCTGCGTCATGTCGATCCTCGTATTCACCGGCGCCTCGCAGTTCGCGTTCGTGGGGGTCATCGCCACGGGGGGATCGGCCGCCGCCGCGGTGGGCAGCGGTCTGCTTCTCGCCGCCCGCAACGGCGTCTACGGGCTGGCGCTGGCGCCGGTGCTCCAGGGCCCGCTGGGGCGGCGGCTCCTCGCCGCGCAGTTCGTCATCGACGAGTCGACGGCGATGGCCACCGCGCAGCCCGACCATCCTTCACGGGTACGCGCCTTCTGGTGGTCGGGGCTGTCGATCTTCGTCTGCTGGAACGCCGGCACTGTGATCGGCGCGCTGGCCGGAGGCGCCCTCAGCGACCCGGCCGCGCTCGGTCTCGACGCTGCCTTCCCCGCCGGCTTCGTCGTGCTCATCGGTCCGCACCTCAAGAGCCGGCCGGGCCGGCAGGCGGCCGTGCTCGCTGCACTCGTGGTGCTGGTGACCACGCCGTTCCTGCGACCCGGGGTGCCCATCCTGGTGGCCGCCCTCGCCATCCTCGTCGGGCTGCGGGCGCCGGCCGACGAGGCTTCGCAGGAGCTGGGAGAAGGCGGCGGGCCGGGCGAGCCGGAGGAGCGGCCGGCGTGAGCTGGTGGCCGGTCCTGCTGCTCGGCGGCGGCGCCTACCTGTGCAAGGTGGTCGGGCTGGTGGTCATCGGCGGTCGACCGCTGCCCGCAAGGGTTCAGTCCTGCCTGGCGCTCATCCCGGCGGCGATGCTGTCGGCCCTGATCGTGGCCAACACCGTGACGCTGGGCCAGCAGCTCGTCATCGACGCCCGGTTGCCGGGTGTCCTCGCCGCCGCTGCGGCGGCCTGGCGCCGCTGGCCGTTTCCGGTGGTCGTGGCCATAGGCGCCGGCGTCACGGCGCTGGTGCGCCTCGCCGCGCCCTGAACGCCGGGGGGCGGGCGTTCAGGCGGCGAAGCGGCGGGGATCGGACGGGCGGTGCTCGCCCTGGACGGGGCGGGCGACAGCCTGGCTCAGCGCCCCGAAGGCCCGCTCCCGGGCCGCCTCCGGCTGTGCGGGATCGGACAACACGTCGACGAGGACTGGGTCGACGCCGAGCGCCCGGGCCCAGTTCGCCAGACGGGAGACCGGGGCCTCGTGGCGGGCGATCCCGTCGCGGTCGATGGCCCAGGCCAGCTCGTCGAGCGTCTCGACGCCCGGGCCGGGAGGGAAGGTGTTGCCGGGGTGGAGGGTCATCGTGGTCATGGAGCTCACGGTACGGAGAGCGGTCGATGAAGTCCAACGATTGATAGATGTCGAGTTGATCGTCTAGACTGATTGCCATGTGGGAGCGCGAACTGGAACTCCGGCACCTCGTGGCCTTGCAGGCGGTGGCCGCCGAGCGGTCGTTCGGGCGGGCGGCCGATCGCCTCGGCTACACGCAGTCCGCCATCAGCCAACAGATCGCCGCACTGGAGCGGGTCGTCGGTGCACCGGTGTTCGACCGCCCTGGCGGCCCCCGTCCGGTGGAGTTGACCCCTGTGGGCCAGGTGATCCTCGACCACGCCGAGCAGATCTTCCGCCGGCTGGCCCAGGCCGAGGAGGAGGTGGCCCGTCTGCGCGCCGGCGACGGCGGCCGTCTCGTCGTCGGGACGTTCCAGAGTGTGTCGGTAAAGGTCCTCCCGGCCGTCATACGGGTGTTGAAGGCGGAACGACCGCAGCTCGACATCCGCCTGTTCGAGGCCGACGACCACAACACGATCGTGGAGCGGGTGATGGAAGGCGACCTCGACCTCGGCTTCGTGGTCGGTGAGGGCTTCGACGAGCGGCTCGACCAGGACCTCCTCCTCGAGGACCCGTACCTCCTCATCTCGCCCCGCAGCGACCGCCCCCTGCCGGCGACCTTCGCCACCGGTGAGCTGAGCGGGGCGCCGCTCATCGGCGAGGCCGTCTCGAGCTGCCAGGCGGCCATCGACCACGGTCTGCGCATGGCTGGTGTCGAGCCGTCCTACGTGTTCCGATCCAACGACAACGGGGCCGTGCAGGCGATGGTCCGGGTGGGCATGGGCCGGGCGGTGCTGCCGGTGCTGGCCTTCGATGCCAGCGACCCGGACGTCGTGGCGCAGGAGCTCGACCCGCCCATCCCGCCCCGCCGCATCTCGATCATCCGCCGCCATGCCCGCACGCTGCCTCCGGCGGCCGACCGCTTCGTGGAGATTGCGTCGGAGGTGTGTGCGGAGCTGAGCGCGGCGGCGCCGCCGGTGCGGGCGGCCAGCTGAGGTCAGGCCGAGGTCACGCGGCGCGGCCGGCGCCGCCCTCGACCAGCGCCTTGAGGCCCTTCAGGTTGCGGCGCCACACGGTGACGAGCACGCGGCCACCGACCAGCGCGCCGACCGGACCGCCCAGCCACCAGGGGAAGCGGAGCTCCTCGTCCCAGGAGAAGGTGGTGCCGCCCCGTCCGTTGGCTCGCAGCGCGAAGCGGCCGGTGCCCGTGACCACGCCCGTGTGGTCGACGCCCATGGCCGCGCCGGGCTCCCACTCCGTGATGGTCATGTGGTCGGTGAGGCGGAGGGGCCCGACCTTGGTGTCGACGAGGGTGCGCGTCCCGACCCCTCGCGTCTGGTCGGTGGCGAAGCGGACCGACACCGCGTCGTGCATCCAGTCCGGGTGATCCTCGATCGGCTCGACCACGCGCCAGACCTCGTCGGGCGGCGCGTCGATGTCGATGGCCACGGAGATGCGTCGCATGCGCTGCGGTCGGCCGGTCGACAACGAGGCTCGGGCCAGGCTCAGGCGCGGTTCAGGCGACGCTCAGGCGAGGGCGACCCGGGCCACCGAGCGCAGCTCCTGGGCCGCCTCTTCCGGCGGGGCGATGTTGATCATCACGCCGGTGCCCCGCTCGAAGCCGGCGACGGTCACGAGTTTGGGCCACAGGTGGGCGTGCCAGTGGAAGCCGCCGTCGTGCTGGTGAGGAGCGGTGTGGAAGACGAGGTTGTAGGCGACGTCACCGAGCCGGTCGGCGAGCATCGTCAGCGCATCACGGACCGCCCGCCCGACCGCGGACAGGTCGGCGTCGGGCGAGTCGTACAGGTGGGCCTCGTGACGGGTGGGGATGATGAGCATCTCGTACGGCGTGCCGCTCCAGAAGGGGCACACCACCACGACGTCCTTGTTGGCCACGACCACGCGGGACCCGTCGGCCAGCTCGGCCTCGGCGGTGACGCAGAGGATGCAGCCGCCCTCGAACCGGGCAAAGGCCCGCTCCTCGTCGGTGATCTCGCCGGGCACGAAAGGCATGCCCAGCAACTGGCCGTGGGGGTGCGAGAGCGACGCCCCCGCCTCCCGGCCCTGGTTGACGATGGCCTGCGTGTAGCGGATGTTGGCCTGACGGGAGTGGTCGGCCATGCGGTTGCGGAGGGCGGCCATCACCATCGCCGCCGTCTCGTCGTCGAGGTCCTTCCAACTGGCGCCGTGATCCGGCGTGATGATCATCACCTCGTGGATGCCGCTTGCATCCGCCTGCACGTGCACCGGACCGAGGTTGTGCACGGACATCGAGTCCCCACCCTCGAAGGCGGGATAGCGGTTCGGCACGACACGGACGAGCCACGTCCCGTCGCGACCATGCGTCTCGAGCGCCGGCGGGGTGGCGTCCTCCGAACCGGGGCAGAACGGGCAGGCCCGGCTGGGATCGGCCTCCACCTGCATCGTCCGGGGAGCGAAATCGTACGGTCGCTCTGCCCGCTCGGCGACGATGGTGACCCACCGCCCGTTCAAAGGGTTCAATCTCAGTTGGCTCACGGTGAACCCATCCTAGGCGTGGCTACTCCCGGCCTGGCGGTACAGGGACACGTGGTTCGAGCTCCCGGCGTCGAAGACCGTGCCCGTCCACGTCGACCATCGTGAGGCCAGTGCGAGGCCGGCCTCCGCGGCCATGCGATCCAGCTCGGCCGGGCCGGCGTAGCGCAGCGACCACGGTCTGAGGCGGACACCGCCCGCCTCCGTGAGCTCGACGAACTGACCCTCGGCCCGCTGGAGGCCGGCGTCGTGACGGCTCACGGTGAGCACGACGCGATCGCTGCTGAGCGAGCGCAGCTCGACCCGGGAGCCGGCGTCGATGAGCTCTTCGTCGGGCACGAACGCCTCTAGGGCGAAGCGGCCGTCCGGCGCCAGCCGCGTGGCCACGTGAGCGAGGCAGCGCTGCTGCGCGTCCGCGCTCGTCAGGCTGAAGAACGTGTTGAAGGCCACGAGCACCACGGCGAACGGGCCGTCCGGCAGGCCGTCGGCCATGTCGCCGTGGACGAGCGTGACGCCCTCGCTCCCGGGCTTGGCCCGCAGCCGGTCGAGCATGGCCGCGGAGATGTCGATGCCGGTGACGTCCAGCCCGGCCGCCGCCAAGGGCAAGGCGAGGCGGCCGGTGCCGACGCCCAGCTCGAGGACGGACCCGCCGCCGGCCGCCCGCACCAGTTCGACGACCGCGGCCACGGTGGCATCGGCGTCAGAGATGTCGGCGTACCAGTCGTCGTAGACCTCGGCCATCGCCTCGCCGTAGGCCTGCGGTTCGTAGCCCTGCACGGGCTCAGGTTCACACGGTCAGACCGAGAAGGACCAGACGGCGGACGGAGAGGCCGCTCGTCTGGGTCTTGGAGCCTTCGGCGACGGTGACGAAGCTGCCGTCGTCGCGGGCCACGATCGCTTCGCCGTACCCCGGCGCCTTGGCCTTGTTGGCGGTGGCTACAGCGCACGGCGTGCGCCCGAGCGCGGTGGCGACCGCAGCGGTCCGCAGGTCGTAGGCGTAGACGGTCGAGGTGGACTTGACCAGGAGCATCGTGCCGTCCGGCGAGAAGGCGGCGTCCGTCATCGGTCCGGCGACGGCGAGGCGGGTCGAGCGCACGGCGCGGGCGGGTGTCGTGCCTCCGGCGGCCTGGTTGAGCGCGGACGCGGTGGCCATGTACGAGTACGGCGTGCCCGAGTTGCGAGGCACGAACCACGCGTTGCCGGTGGGGTCGATGGCCATCGCCTCCACGTTGAGCTTCGTGCGGGTGGAGGTGGTGGCGTTGGCGTAGTAGGCGAGCGGGATGACCTCGGCGGGGACGTCCTGCTCCACGTAGGCCTGCCCGGCCGTGACCGCGGGCGGCGTGAAGCGGTAGAGGGCGACCGTGACCCGAGCGTCCACGTTCGTCCCGGTGTCGGCGAGCACCAGCCGGCCCTGCGGGTCGCGGCTGATGGCCTCGGTGTCGAAGTAGGGGATGGGAACGCCGCCCGAGGTCAGCCGGAAGCGGGCCAGCGCCTGCCCGTTCAGGCCGATCGCCCACACGGCCGCGTTCTCCGTGTCCTCGCCGGGACCAGGGCTGTCCCTGATGCCGCGGTCGTTGTGGGTGAACAGCACGTTCGGCGCCGCGGCGAGCGACGTGAGGCCGGAGGCCTGACGGAGTGGCCAGCGGAGGTTGCCGGGGCTCGATGACGTGCGGGCGACGCAGACGTTGGCCACCGCTCCCGCCCGCACGGGCGCCAGCGCCAGCCCGGCCGCAGCAAACGCGACGACGAGGCCGACCGCCAGCCGCTTCCCGTTCGCCTGCGATTCACCACGGCACCTCCTGGTCCGCCTCGTACCGTCGGCTCGCGCGCTCTCGGTCCGTGCCCTCGTTGGTCGTGCGCCGCCCCGCTCTCGCCGAGGCTACGGGGAGCTACGGTCCGCCGCCATGCGACTGGGGATCTTCAGCCGGTCGATGGTGGACGGGACCATCGACGAAGTGGTGGGCGAGGTGCGGGCCGCGCAGGAGCAAGGGTTCGCCTCGTTCTGGGCCTCGCAGATCTTCAGCCACGATGCGCTCACCGTGCTCGCGGTGGCCGGTCGTGAGGTACCCGGCATCGAGCTGGGCACCAGTGTCGTGCCCACGTATCCCCGCCATCCGACGGCGCTGGCGCAGCAGGCGCTCAGCACCAACGCGGCCTGCGACGGGCGGTTGTGCCTGGGTATCGGCCTTTCCCACCAGATCGTCATCGAGGGGATGTTCGGTCTGTCGTTCGACAAGCCGGTGCGCCACCTGCGCGAGTACCTGGCCGTCCTCCTGCCGTTGCTGCGCGGCGAAGCAGCCGACTTCGACGGTGAGACGCTGCGCGTGCACGCCACGATGTCGGTCCGCGGCGCGGGCGCTCCGTCCGTCGCGGTGGCCGCGCTCGGCCCCCAGATGTTGCGTCTCGCCGGCTCGATGACCGACGGGACCATCACGTGGTGTGTCGGTCCCAACACGCTGCGCGACCTCACCGTGCCGGCGCTCCGAGCCGCCGCGGAGGAGGCGGGACGCCCGCCACCGCGTGTGATTGCCGCGCTGCCCGTCTGCGTGACCACCGACGCCGCCGCGGCGCGCGAGCGCGCTTCGACGGTGTTCGCCATCTACGGCCAGCTCCCCTCCTACCGAGCCATGATGGATCGGGAGGGCGTCGCCGGTCCGGCGGACCTGGCCATCGTGGGCAGTGCGGCCGAGGTCCAGGACCGGATCGGAGCGCTCAGTGACATCGGGGTGACCGACTTCGTGGCCGCCGAGTTCGGCGTCTCCTCGGACGAGAGGGACGAGACCCGGGCCGCGCTGCAGACGCTCGTCTGAGCTCCGCGGCGGGCCGTCAGGGGGCCAGCGCGTCGAAAGGTGCAAATGGAACGTTCCTGAGTACGCCGTAGATCACGGCGAGCGCAGCGAGCGCGACCCACGCCCCGTCCGGCACCCGTTGCAACCCGGTCAGCCGGCGTCCGGTGATCGACGGCCACAGCCACGCCAGCCACAGCCAACCGCCGAGGAGGACGACGACGGGGAGGAACAGGTTGGACGCCAGCGCCCCGGCGACATCGCCGCTGAGCAGGTCGTGGAGGCTGCGGGTCATGCCGCAGCCGGGGCACCACCAGCCGGTGAGCCGGTGGAATGGGCAGCTCGGGAACACGCCGCCGCGTGCCGGGTCGACGGCCCGCACGTACAGCGCTGCGGCCGCCGCCGCCGCCCCGACGCCCACGGGAGCCACCCAGCGGAGGGCGACGTCCTGACGGGCCAGCACGGCGCCGACGCTATCCGCGTGGGCCGGGCGCGACGGCAAACCACGCTCCGTCGCCGTAGCCTGTGTGACCCATGCGCGGACGACTGCCCCTGTGCGTGGCCGCGGTGCTGCTCGGCGCCTGCTCGGCGTCTCCCGTGGTCACCGTCGGACCGCCCGCGGACGGGTCCGCGCCGACCGGCGAATCGAGCACCACGACGGCGGAGACGACCGCGGCCGGCCCGGCGGCACCCGTCGAGTGGGGGGAGTGCGAGCCATCGGACGACTACGACGTGGCGGGCTGGGAGTGCGGCACCGTCGAGGTGCCCCTCGACTACACGGATCCGTCGAGCCGCACCATCACCATCGCCCTCACGCGGGCTCCGGCCACCGACGAGTCGACGCGCGATCGGCTCGCTCTTCGTCAACCCGGGCGGCCCGGGCGGCTCGGGGATCGAGACCGTCCACTACCTCGTCGACGAGCTCCCGGAGAACGTCAAGGCCCGCTTCGACATCGTGGGGTTCGATCCTCGCGGCGTGGGCGCGTCGACCGCCGTCGACTGCGTGGACGACAAGGCGAAGGACGCGGAGGCCGACCTCGATCCGACCCCCGACACACCGGCCGAGGTGACGGCGATGGCCAACCGCCTGGCCGAGTCGTCCAAGGCGTGCGCCGCGGCCCAGGGCGACCTCCTGCCGTACCTCGGCACCGTCAACGCCGCGCGTGACCTGGACCGGCTGCGGGAGGCGGTGGGGGACGAGGGGCTCACGTACCTGGGCTTCAGCTACGGCACGACCCTGGGCGCGACCTACGCCGGCCTGTTCCCGGACAAGGCCCGGGCGCTCGTGCTGGACGGCGCCACCGATCCGGCCTCCGGGTTGAGCACCGATGACGAGCAGTCGAACGGGTGGTACGGCGACCAGGACTTCGACGGCGCCTTCTCGCGCTTCGACGACGCCTGCCAGGCCGCCACCGAGTGCGCGGCGCAACCGGAGGCCGAGACCCTGCTCGAGCAGGTCCGCGCCGACGTCGAGAAGGCACCGATCCCGGCGGCGGCGGTGCAGTCCGAGGACGGGCAGGCAGCTCACGTCCGGCCTGCTCGAGACCGGCGTCGCCTCGGGCTTGTACGACGCCGCGTCCTGGCCGTTCCTGGCCGTCGCTCTCAAGGACGCGGCGGCGGGTGACGGCTCGGCCATGATCCGCCTGGCCGACAACCTCAACCGCCGCGGTCCCGACGGTGAGTGGGACAACCTGTTCGACGCCTTCCGGGCGGTGGCCTGCGCCGACTTCCCCGCCCGCCCGACCACGGCCGAGGTGAAGGCCGAGCTGACGAAGGCCGCCGGCGAGGAGCTCCCGGCCGAGGTCCCCAACCCGTCCTGCACGGGCTGGCCGGAGACCGCGGAGGCGCTCCCGGCCGTCAAGCCGGTCGGCACCGCGACACCGGTCCTCGTCATCGGGACCCGCGGCGATCCCGCCACCCCCTATGCCAACGCACCGGCCATGGTCGACCGGTTGCAGGACGCCGTCCTCCTCACCTGGGAGGGCGACGGCCACACCGCCTTCCCCAAGACCGACTGCATCAACGCCGCGGTGACGGGCTACCTCGTCGACCTCGAGGTGCCGGAGGACGGGGCCTCCTGCCCGGCCGCCGACGACGGTTCGTCGGCGCCGACCGACGGCTCGGCCTACGCGCTCGACCGGGAGATGCTCCGCCGCCAGATCGAGGAGGGCTTCACCCTGAGCGGGACCGAGGCCGACCTGGCCGAGTGCATCGCAAAGCCGCTGGCGGAGGAGCTGGACGAGAACCAGATGGTCCACTTCTTCCTGGGCCTCGACGCGGAAGGCCTGGAGGCGAAGGTGAACGAGGTGGTCACCGGCTGTGGAGGACAGCTCGGCAGCTGACCGCTGACCGGCCCGCCCTCAGCGGGATCAGCGGGAGATGGTGACGGGCTGCGTGACGTCGGCGAAGAAGTCGTTGCCCTTGTCGTCCACCACGATGAAGGCCGGGAAGTCCTCGACCTCGATCTTCCAGACCGCCTCCATGCCCAGCTCCGGGTACTCGAGCACCTCGACGGACCGGATGCAGTCCTGGGCCAGGCGGGCGGCCGGGCCGCCGATCGAGCCCAGGTAGAACCCGCCGTGGCGGGCGCAGGCGTCGGTCACCTGCTGGCTGCGGTTGCCCTTGGCGAGCATCACGAAGCTCCCGCCGTTGGCCTGGAAGAGGTCGACGTAGCTGTCCATGCGGCCGGCGGTGGTGGGGCCGAACGAGCCCGACGCGTAGCCGGCCGGGGTCTTGGCCGGGCCGGCGTAGTAGACGGCGTAGTCCTTCAGGTAGTCGGGGAGACCGAGGCCGTCGTCGAGCCGCTCCTTGATCTTGGCGTGGGCGATGTCGCGGGCCACGATCATCGGCCCGGACAGCGACAGCCGCGTCTTGACCGGGTAGCGGGAGAGCTCGGCCCGGACGTCGCTCATCGGCCGGTTGAGGTCGATCTGCACCACGTCGCCGCTCAGGTCGGCGGGGGTGGTTTCGGGCAGGAAGCGGGCCGGATCGGCCTCGAGCTGCTCCAGGAAAACGCCGTCGGCCGTGATCTTGCCGAGCGCCTGGCGGTCGGCCGAGCACGAGACGGCGATGGCGACCGGGCAGCTGGCGCCGTGGCGGGGCAGCCGGACCACCCGCACGTCGTGGCAGAAGTACTTGCCGCCGAACTGGGCGCCGATGCCGGTGCGGCGGGTCAGCTCCAGCACCTTCTGCTCGAGCGCGCGGTCCCGGAAGCCCCGGCCGAGCTCGTTGCCCTCCTCGGGCAGCGTGTCGAGGTACCGGGCGGAGGCCAGCTTGGACGTCTCCACCGCGATCTCCGCCGACGTGCCTCCGACCACGATGGCCAGGTGGTACGGCGGGCAGGCGGCGGTGCCCAGCGAGCGGACCTTGGAATCGAGGAAGGCGAGCATGCTGGCCTCGTTCAGCACCGCCTTCGTCTCCTGGAACAGGTAGCTCTTGTTGGCCGAGCCGCCGCCCTTGGCCATGAACAGCAGCTTGTAGGTGTCCCCGTCGACGGCGCTGATCTTGATCTCGGCCGGCAGGTTGGTGCCGGTGTTGACCTCGTCCCACATGGTCAACGGCGCCATCTGCGAGTAGCGGAGGTGGGAGGTGAGGTACGTGTCGTAGATGCCGCGTGCGATCGCCGCTTCGTCCCCGCCGCCGGTGAACACGTACTGGCCCCGCTTGCCCTTGACGATCGCCGTGCCCGTGTCCTGGCACATCGGCAGCACGCCCCCGGCGGCGATGCCGGCGTTCTTCAGCAGGTCGAGGGCCACGAAGCGGTCGTTCGGTGAGGCCTCCGGGTCGTCGAGGATGCTGCGCAGCTGCTGCAGGTGGCCCGGCCGCAGGAGGTGGGCGATGTCCCGCATGGCCTCGCGGGTCAGGAGGGTCAGCACTTCGGGGTCGACCTTGAGGAACCGGCCCTCGGGCGTGTCGAACGTGGACACCCCGTCGGTGGTCAGGAGGCGGTACGGCGTTTCGTCGTGGCCGGTCGGGAGCAGCTCCTGGTACTCGAACTCGGGCATCGCCGTCACGGTATCCGCCTCGTCAGCTGTGCTCGGGGGTCGGAACCCGAAGGTGGAGACAGCATTCGTAGGACGTGCGGGGTCCCCGCCGGAAGCTTGCTTCCGGTGGGGTGCTTTAGCGTGGGTGGCGTGAGCGACCATCGCATCGAGCACGACTCGTTGGGCGAGGTCCGGGTCCCCAGCGCCGCGCTGTGGGGGGCCCAGACCCAGCGGGCGATCGAGAACTTCCCGATCTCCGGCGAGACCGTGCCTGTCGAGCTGATCCACGCACTGGGCTCGATCAAGGGGGTGGCGGCCACGGTCAACGGCCGCCTCCGGGTGATCCCCAAGGACGTGGCCGCGGCCATCCACGAGGCGGCGTCCGAGATGTCGTTCGGCGCGTTCGACGACCACTTCCCCCTCGACGTGTTCCAGACCGGCTCGGGCACGAGCACCAACATGAACGCCAACGAGGTCCTGGCCAGCGTGGCCTCGCAGCGCCTCGGCGCCCCGGTCCACCCCAACGACCACGTCAACGCGTCGCAGTCCTCGAACGACGTGTTCCCCTCCGCGTTGCGGCTGGCCGCCTGCTGGCTGATCGTGCGCCGGCTGATCCCCGCCCTCGACCACCTGCACGCCGAGCTCCGCCGCCTGGCCAAGGCCCACATCCGCACCGTCAAGGCCGGGCGGACGCACCTGATGGACGCCGCGCCCGTCACGTTCGGCCAGGAGGTCGGTGGGTGGGCCCGGCAGGTCGAGCTGGCGCGGGAACGGCTCCTGGACGTCCTGCCCCGCCTCGGTGAGCTCCCGCTCGGTGGCACCGCGGTCGGCACCGGGCTCAACGCGCCGCCGCGCTTCGCCCGCGGCGTCATCGCCACGCTGGCGTCCGACATGGGCCTGCCCCTGACCGAGGCCGTCGACCACTTCGAGGCCCAGTCCGCGCAGGACGCCGTGGTCGAGGCCAGCGCGGCGGCCAAGGTCGTGGCCCTGTCGCTGCACAAGCTGGCCGGCGACCTCCGCCTGCTGGGCTCCGGGCCCGGCGGCAGGGCTGGCCGAGGTGGCGCTCCCCGCGCTGCAGCCGGGCAGCTCGATCATGCCGGGCAAGGTCAACCCGGTCATCCCCGAGGCCGTTCAGCAGGTGACGTGCGAGGTGGTCGGCAAGGACGCCGCCGTGACCTTCGCGGCCACGCTCTCCACGTTCGAGCTCAACACCGCCATGCCGGTCATGGCCCGCAGCCTGCTGACGTCGCTGCGCCTGCTGGCCTCCTCGGCCCGCCTGCTGGCCGATCGGGCCATCGCCGGCCTGGAGGTGGACGAGGCGAGGATGCGCCGCTACGCGGAGTCCTCCGCCGCGCTCATCACCGCGCTCAACCCGGTCATCGGCTACGAGCGGGCGTCCGTGGTGGCCAAGCGGGCCATGGCGGAGGGCCGCACCGTGCCCGAGATCGTGCGCGAGGAGGGGCTGCTCGACGAGGCCGAGATCGCGACGCTGCTCGATCCGCTGGCGCTCACCGGCGGAGGCGTGACCGCGAAGGTCAAGCCAACGCCAAGGTCCCGTCGTAGGCCTGCGGATCCCCCGGAGCCGGGATGACGGCGCGGGTCCAGGCCGTGGCCTCGGCCACCGCCTCGGCGACCTGGCGCCACTCCATGGCGTTCCAGCCCTCCGCGGCATCGACCACCTGACCGTCGACGCGGAGGAACACGAAGGCGGGCAGGCGCTCGAGCCCCAGCGCCTTCACATAGGCGCGCTCGGGATCGGCGAAGGTCAGGAACTCGTCGGCCAGCGGCCCGAGGAAGGCCGTGGCGTCGTCCGCCGTGCCGGCCACGACCCAGTTCACGCGAACGGCGGCGCCCGTGAAGTTGCGCATCACCCGGGCCGCGGTGTCGAGGATCCACGCGCTCTCGTTGGTGTACGGGTCGACGAGGACGGAGACGAGGTGGAACGTGGTCAGCCACTGCTCCAGGGTGCGCCCCTCGCCCTGGATCGGTGTGAGGGTCAGGTCCAGCGGTGGGTTGCTCGCCACGGCGGGGGAAGGTAGCGCGGGCAGGGGTAGGGTCCGCCAAGTGCACCCGATCGAGCGGCTGCGCTACGTGGCGAGATCGTCTGGCGCCGATCCCGCGCTCGTGGTGAGGGAGACGGCGGGCGCGCTGGCCGGCCTGGGGTCTGGACCCCGCGGGCCTGGTGACTGCGTGCCGCCGGATCGTCGAGCGCCATCCCACGTCGGGGCCCCTGTGGTGGCTGTGCGCCCGGACGCTCACCGCCGCCGAACCCCTGGCCGAAGCCTGGCGCTGCGTCGAGGCCATCGAGTGCGACACGACGGCCGACGAGCTGGCCATGACCCTGCCCGACGAATCCACGGTGTGCGTCGTCGGCTGGCCGGACCTCGTCGCGCAGGCCCTGACCCGGCGGGGGGACGTGCTGGTGCTGGCCGTCGACGCCGCCGACGGCGGGCTGTACGGGCACGGGGGTGGCCTGGCCCGCCGGCTGCGACGGGCCGACGTCGAGGTGGAGGAGGTGGCGGCGGGCGGTCTGGGCGCGGCGGCCGCCGCGGCCGACCTCGTCCTCCTGGAGGCGGAGGCCATCGGTCCCGACGCGTTCGTGGCGCCGTCCTCGTCCCACGCCGCGGCCGCCGTCGCCTACTGCGCAGAGGTCCCGGTCTGGCTCGTGGGCGGGGTCGGGCGCCTGCTCCCCCTTCCGCTGTGGCGCTCGGTGGTCAGCCGGTTGGAGGCCGCCGGTCGGTGGTGGGAGCTCGACCACGACGTCGCCTCGCTCGCCCTGGTCTCGGCGCTGTGCGGGCCGGCGGGACCGGAGGCGGTCGCCGACGGGCTGGCCCGCATCGACTGCCCCGTCGCGCCCGAGCTCCTCCGGGCCTCACCCTTCTGAGCGGCGGTCGTTGCCTAGTGTCCCGGCGGTGCCCGGGCACGTGTTCCTCTCCTACGGTCGCCCCGACCGCGGCGTGGCCTACCGGGTGGCGCAGCGCCTCGATGCCGAGGGCTTCACCGTGTGGTGGGACCCCGAAGATCTCGCCGGGAGTCACCTACGACCGGGTGATCGAGGGCGCGCTCGGCCAAGCGGCGTGCGTGGTCACACTCTGGTCGGCGCACGCGGTGGATTCCGACTGGGTCCGGGCGGAGTCGGACGAGGGTCGCCGCCGCGGCATCCTCGTCCCCGTTCTCATCGAGGAGGTGCAGCCGCCGCTGCAGTTCCGCCTCATCGAGACGATCGACCTGACCGGCTGGCTGGCCGACCCGGACGGGCGCGCGTTCGATCGCCTGGTGGACGCGGTGCGACGTCATGTCGCCCCGCAGGAACCGATGGCGCGTTGGCGCGAGGCCCTGGTGGGCGAACCGGCCATGGACCGCCGGCGCTCCGATCCCCGCCCCGCATGGGTGTCCGCCGCCCGGTTCCTGGCGGACGGCCCCGTCGTGGCCGACGGCGACGGCACGCTGAGCCGGTACTCGCTTCCCGGGCTGGAGGAGCAGGTCGGCGTCGAGTGCGCACCATGGAGCGATCTGGTGCTGCGCCGCCGGGTCGCGCGTCGGTCGTCACCGGCGGGACCGACGCCTCGATCCGGCTGTGGGACCCTGCGGAGCTGGAGGTCCGCCGCGTGCTCGACGGGCATCACGGCTGGGTGCTCGGGTGCGCGCTGGCCGACGACGCCTCGGTGCTGGTGTCGGGCGCCGCGCGACGGTGCGGTCTGCGTGTGGGACCTGGATACCGGGACGGTGCGCCACCTGCTGTCCGGGCACCGCGGAGCCGTCTGGTCGGTGGCCCTCCTCGACCAGAGCGATCGGGTGCTCAGCGCGTCGGACGACCAGACCGTCCGCGTCTGGTCGCTGCGGGACGGTCGCGCCCGGAGCGTGCTCCGGGGCCACACCGCACCGGTCATGACCTGCGTCGCGACGCCCGACGGCGCGCACGCGGTGTCAGCCGGTTACGACCGCACCATCCGCATGTGGGATCTGCGCTCCGCTGAGGAGGTCGGCCGTCTGGAAGGGAGCTCGGACTGGATCCTGAGCCTGGCCGTCACCCCCGATGGGGTGCTCGTGCTCGCAGGCACGAGCAGCGGCGAGGTCCTGGCGTGGGACCGAGCCACGGGGGAGCTGGTGGCTCGCATCGCGGTGCACCAAGGTCCGGTCATGAGCCTCGACTTCCGTGCTGACGCAGGGTCTCCTCACCGGATCGGCGGACAAGACGGTCGCCCTGGTCTCGCGCGCGCCCTTACGATGAGGTCCGCTCAGCTGGCGCCACGGGTGAGCCCGGTCGGAGAGGAGGCTCGGTGGACGACGGTGCGGTCGATCTCGGGATCTCAGGGCTGACCGGGGCCGTCGAGGTCGCCCGCGGCGGGTTCTCCACCATCTATCGGGCCACGCAGGCCACCATGGAGCGGACGGTGGCCGTGAAGCTGATCCACGCCACCGTGGTCGACCCTCGTGGCCGGCGAGCACTTCCTCCGCGAGGTCCGGGCGACCGGGCGCCTCTCGCAGCATCCCAACGTCGCTCCCGTCTATGACGTCGGCACGACGACGAGCGGGCAGCCCTACCTCCTCATGCCGTTCTACGAGCAGGGTTCGCTGCAGCACCGTCTCGACAGCGACCGGCGCGTTGCAGGAGGACGAGGCAGTCCGCATGGCCCGCACCCTCGCCTACCACGCTCGACTACGTGCACAAGCGCGGCATCGTGCACCGCGACATCAAGCCGGCCAACGTGCTCCTCTCCGAGTCCGACGAGCCGTTGCTGGCCGACTTCGGCGTGGCCCGGCTGGTCGACAGCTTCCGTGCCGATGCACACGACCGGGGCCAACGTCGTGACGTGGGCCTACGGTCCGCCCGAGGCGTTCACCGGCGGCGCGCCCACGCCCGCTTGGGACGTCTACTCGCTCGGGGCGACGGTCTACGCCATGCTCACCGGCGCAGGCGCCGTTCGTGGACGGCGAGGACGTCAACGTCTTCACGGTGCTGAACCGCATCGGCAACGTCGAGATCCCCGACCTGCGCGACCGCGGGGTGTCCCCGGGCGTGGCCGACGCCGTGCGCCGGACGATGGCCAAGGAGCCGGCCGACCGGCCCGCCACCGGCGGCAGAGTTCGCAGCGCTGCTCAAGACCCCGGTGTCGGCGCCCCCTCGCGCCCCGCCGCGCCCGACCCGCCGCCATCGACCGCGTCCCCCGTCGAGCCCGAGCACCCGGCCGAGCACGAGCCGGAGATCAGCGGTCGCTCGACCCTCGAGCCGAATCGCGGAGCTGCCCACCCTGCCTGCGCCTGCGCCTTGCGCCCAGCGGTGGAGCCGGAGCCGATCGTCGCGTCCGTTCCCGAGCCGGCGATGGTCGGAACCCGTGCCGGTCGCTACCGCCGTCGATCGCGTATGCCGGCACCCGAGCCCGAGCCGAGCGGCCGCAGTCGCCCCGCCGCGGCCGACGGGTCCCGAGAGCGTGCGCCGTCGGCGTCTCGGCCGGCGGGACCTCGTCGCCGGGCTCGGTCGGCTGGCTGCGGTCATCGTTCAACTATGATCGCCATGCACCAAGCCGGTCTTCGCCGACTACGGCTACGCTGCTCGAGGGCGGTCCTGGTCCAGGACCTCGACGCCTGGGCCGCGACGATCGGCGCTCATCGTCGGCATCGCGCTCCTGTACATGGCGCCCGGGCGTCGGGCCACGAATGGCTGATCGGCGCCGGCGGGGTCTTTCGTCCTTCTTCGACCTCGGGCTGAACTTCGTGTTCCTGGACGAGGCCGGTGGTCCGTACAACGAGACGTTCCACGCGCTGCGGGTGGTGGCCGCCGTCCTCGGCGCCGCGGTCGTGGCGCTGTCGTGGCGTCCGGCGCGCTGTCCGGGACCGCGGATCGGCGTCGTGCTCGGCGTGATCCTGGTCGGCGGCGCAGTGATGACCTTCGTTGGCACCGACCGCTTCTCCGGTCGCACTGGTTACGGCGGTCTCCAGTGGATGGTCCTCCTGCTGCTCGCCCTGCTGCTGGTGCGCGCGTTCGCCTATCGCGGACAAGACGACCGGCGCGCCGGCGCTCGTCGTGGCCGGGATCGTCGGTGTGATCGGCGGGCTCGCCGAAGCCGACTGGTTCAGCGACGACTCGGAGCTGGAGCGGACCCCTCGGCGCCATGGTTCTCGGCTTCGCGCTCATCGCCCTCGCCGGCATCATCCGCTGGTGGCGAGCACGCGCCGGTGCCGGCCGTGGACGCGCACCAGCCCCTTGGTTGACGAGCCGTCGCGGGCCGGGCCCCGTGCCGATCCCGCTGCCTAGGGTGGCCGCATGCCGAGCCGCCGCCAGCAGATCTCCATGTCCCCGGAGGAGGTCGACGCCTTCCTGGCCGGGACCCGCACGCTCAACGTGGCCACGATCGGGCCGTCCGGCCATCCTCACCTGGCGGCGATGTGGTACGGCTTCCTCGACGGGAAGGTGGCGTTCTGGACCTTCGGCAAGAGCCAGAAGATCCTCAACCTCCGGCGGGATCCCAAGGTGAGCGCGCTGGCCGAGGAGGGCACCACCTACGAGACCCTGAAGGGGGTCGAGCTGGTCGGCCAGGGGCGGATCATCGAGGACCGGGACGCCATCATCGCCATCGCCCTCAGCGTGGCAGGGCGCCACACGGGCCCGGCGGCGCTGACCGCCGAGGCCCGACCCGTTCATCGAGGCCCAGGCGGCCAAGCGGGTCGGCGTCGTGATCGACGTCGAGCGGGTGATGAGCTGGGACCACACGAAGCTTGGCGGAACCTATTGACGGTGCCGGCCGTACCCTGAAGGCATGACCGACACCAGCACCAGCACCACGCACCGGCACCAGCAGCCGGGGCCGCGTACGAGTCGAGCCGAGCGCCAAGCGCGTGCGGGCCGTGCTCGGCGGCCAGGTCGTCGTCGACACCCTCCGCCCGCGGCTCGTCTGGGAGATCCCCTACTACCCCGCCTACTACCTCCCCCGCGAGGACGTGCGGGCCCGCCTGGAGCCGTCCGGGCGCACCGAGCACTCACCCAGCCGCGGAGACGCCGTCTACTACGACGTGCACGCCGGCGAGGCCGTCGCCCGCGACGGAGCCTGGGCGTATCCGGACTCGCCCTTGGAGGAGCTGCGCGACCTCGTGCGCTTCGAGTGGCAGGCCCTCGACGAGTGGCTGGAGGAGGACGAGCTGGTCTACGTGCACCCGCGTTCGCCGTACAGCCGCGTCGACATCCTGGCCAGCTCGCGCCGGGTGCAGGTGATGGTGGACGGGGTGGAGCTGGCCGACTCCAGCCGGCCGCACGTCCTGTTCGAGACAGGGCTTCCTCCCCGCTACTACCTCCCGCTCTCGGACGTGCGCACCGAGCTCCTCACCCCGTCCGAACGTGTCACCCAGTGCCCGTACAAGGGCACGGCGAACTACTGGTCGGTCCAGGTCGGCGACCGCCGGTACGACGACTTCGTCTGGATGTACCGCAGCCCGCTGGCCGAGAGCGCCAAGGTCGCCGGGCTGGTCTGCTTCTACAACGAGAAGGTCGATCTGATCATCGACGGCGTGCCGCAGGAGCGCCCGAAGACCCCCTTCTCGTAGCCTGAGGGACATGTCCGAACGTTCACGGGACCTGCCCCGGCGCTCCTGCCTGTCCATCCCCGGCTCCTCCGAGAAGATGCTCGGCAAGGGCCCCGGCATCCCGGCCGACATGGTGTTCCTCGACCTCGAGGACGCGGTGGCGCCGAAGGAGAAGGAGGCGGCGCGGGACAAGGTGGTCGCCGCCATCCGCGACCAGGAGTGGGGCGACAAGGTCTTGTGCGTCCGTGTGAACGACTGGTCGACCAAGTGGACGGCCTACGACATCATGGCCGTGGTCGGCGGGGCCGGCCCCCGGCTGGACGAGATCATGGTGCCGAAGGTGGAGAGCGCGGCCCAGGTGGTGGCCACCGACCTCCTGCTGGCGCAGGTGGAGCAGGCGGCCGGCCTGCCCGTCGGCCACATCGGGATCGAGGCCCAGATCGAGACGACCCGCGGTCTCATCAACGTGGAGGAGATCTGCGCCGCGTCGCCACGGCTGGAGACCATCATCTTCGGCCCGGCCGACTTCGCGGCCTCGATGGAGATGCCGGTGCTGACCGGCGGGGTCCAGATCGCCGACTACCCGGGTGACCACTTCCACTACGTCTTCTCGAAGATCCTCATGGCCGGGCGGGCCAACGGGCTGCAGGTCATCGACGGTCCGTACCTCTACATCCGGGACAGCGACGGCTTCCGGGACTACTGCAAGCGCACGCGGACGCTCGGGTACGACGGCAAGTGGGCGCTCCACCCGGACCAGGTGACGATCCTCAACGAGGTGTTCTCGCCCACGCAGGAGCAGTTCGACCGGGCCTGGGACATCCTCGAGGCGTACCGGGATGCGACCGAGGACGAGGGCAAGGGTGCGGTCATGTTCGGCGACGAGATGATCGACGAGGCCAGCCGCAAGATGGCCATCAAGTTCGTCTCCCGCGGGGAGCGGGCCGGCCTCAAGCGCTCCAGCGCCGACAGCGGCTAACCCCGACCGGCCTGGTCAAGGAGGCGGCGGGCGATCACCCGCAGGCAGAGGATCTCGTCGGTCCCCTCGAAGATCGAGAGGACCCTGGCGTCCACGAACAAGCGGCTGATGGCGTACTCCTCCGCGTACCCGTAGCCGCCGTGGATCTGCATGGCCTCGCGGTCACCCACTCGGCGGCCTTGCAGGCGTACGCCTTCACCATCGCCGCCTCCATGGTCCCCTGGCCTCTGGCCATCAGCCGCGCCACCACGTAGGAGAACTGGCGGGACGCCTGGATGACGGCGGCCATGCGCCCGAGCTTCACCCTGGTCAGCTCGTAGTCGCCGATCGGCCGGTCGAAGACGGTCCGGTTGGCCGCGTAGTCGAGCGCGGTCTCGTACGCCGCCTGCATCACGCCGACCGCCCGGGCCGCCGTCTGCAGGCGGCCGTTCTCGAAGCCCTCCATCTGGAAGTAGAAGCCGCGGCCGAGGCCGCTCTCGCCGCCGACCAGGTTGGCGGCCGGCACCCACCACGAGTCGAAGGCGATCTCGTAGGAGTGCATGCCCCGATAGCCGATGGTGTCGATCGGCCGCCCCTCCATCCGGCCGCCGCCGTCCTGCGTGAACTCGAAGCCGTGCCCCTCGCCCCGCGGCTTGGGAACGACGAAGAGCGAGAGGCCGCGATGCGTCAGGCTGCGGTCGGCATCGGTCCGGGCGAGGAGCATCAGCACGTCGGCCCGAGCGCCGAACGTGCACCAGGTCTTGACCCCGTTGATGGCGTAGCCCGGCTCTCCGTCCGGACCCTCCGCCGGTGTGGCCGTGGCCTTGATCCCGCCCACGTTCGAGCCGTAGTCGGGCTCGGTGACGGCCACCGCGGCCATGACCTCGCCCGAGCGCCAGCTTCGGCAGCCACTCCTGCTTCTGCTCCTCGGTCCCGCCCCTCACGAGGGCCCGGGTGAGGATCTCCGGTCGGGTGATGAGCGAGCCGCCGATGCCGAGCGAAACCCGGGAGAGCTCCTCGGTGGCGACGACCATGCCCAGGTACTCGCTGTCACCGCCCTCGGACCAGCCGCCGTACTCGGCGGGCGACCGACAGCCCGAAGGCGCCCATCTCGGCCAGGCCGGCGACGATGCTCTCGGGAACGTCGCCGTTGGTCCGGTGCACGTGCTCGGCAACGGGTGCGATCTCCTTGTCGGCGAAGGCCCGGAAGCTGTCCTGCACGAGCTCGAAGTCCGGATCGAGGTGGCGGAGGCCGGGCGTCGTGGCCAGGTCCGCCAGGAAGTCCGGATGCCGGTAGGTGGCGAGGAAGTCGCGGGCGCCGGTCAGCGGAGCATCGTCATCCAGGCCCCACGCAGCCTGACGTCCGATGAGGCGGCTCTCGAGGTCGTGCAGCGCCTCGGCCACGAACGCGCAGGTCAGGCGGGCTTCGAGCTCCCCCGTCGCGCCGTAGTCGAGCATCGAGCGCGCCATCTCCACCCCCGCCGCGGTGTGGGCCAGGTCGTAAGCGAGCGTCTGATGGACCTCCGGCCCTCCGCTCTCGGCCAGCTGCTGCACCCCCCGCCCGACGACGTGGTGCGCGAGATCGATGGCGGCCGCCGCCGCCTCCAGGTCCGGGGAAGTCATGGCCGCTGACGTTACCGAGCGGTAGCCGGGTGGTGCCCAGCGGTCCCACCGCGCAACTGCGCTCCGCGAGACTCGGCGCCGTGTTGCGGCTGTGCGTGTTCTGCGGGTCCAACGCGGGGACGGCGCCCGGCTTCGCGGACACGGCCGATCGGCTCGGGAGGGCGCTGGCCGGCAGGCGCATCGGCTTGGTGTACGGCGGCGGCGACGTCGGGCTGATGGGCGTGGTGGCCGACGCGGTGCTCGACGCCGGCGGCGAGGTCACCGGTGTCATCCCGGAGTTCCTCGAGCAGGCCGAGGTCGCCCACCGGGGCCTGACGACGCTCCACGTCGTCGGCTCGATGCACGAGCGCAAGGCGCTCATGGCCTCGCTGTCGGCGGGCTTCATCGCGTTGCCCGGTGGCTTCGGCACGCTCGACGAGCTGGCCGAGGCCCTGACCTGGACGCAGCTCGGGCTGCAGGCCAAGCCGGTCGTCCTGCTCGACGTCGACGGGTTCTGGGAGCCGCTGGTGCAGTTCGTCGACGCTGCCGTGCGGCATGGCTTCGTCCGTCCCGCGCACCGCATGCTCCTCCAGCGCACGGTGACCGTGGACGAGGCGATCGCGCTCGCCACCGGCCCGGTGCCCGAGACGCCGCACAAGTGGCTGGACCGCGACGGCGCCCGTTGACGGGGTTCGCGTCAGAAACACGCCAGACGAGCGATACGACGACGAACACCAGCGGCGAACGCTCACGAAATGGACGTCTCCTAAACAGGAACCTGACAGGTAGCCCCGTGGGTCCGCTGCGTGCGGCGGGGTCCGAGCGAGAGGAAGACCATCAGGTGAAGAAGAAAGCACTGCTCGCCGTCGTTGGCGGCGCGGCCTTGTCGCTGTTGTGCGCCGGCCCGGCCTTCGGGCAGGAGTTCGACCCCGCGGCGACGACCTCCGACGTCTACTCGCTGGCGGTGTCGACGAACCTGCTGTGGGTCGTGATCGGCGCCGTCCTCGTGATCTTCATGCAGGCCGGGTTCGCGCTGGTCGAGACCGGCTTCTGCCGGGCCAAGCACGCTGCCCATGTCGTCAGCACCAACTTCGCCATCTTCGGCCTCGGGTTCATCGGCTTCTTCTTCGTCGGCTTCCCCCTCGCCTTCGGCGGCTTCTCCTACTCCCTGTTCGGGCTCGACACCCCGATCGGTGGCTCGCTCGTCGGGTCGGGCAACTGGGTGTTCCTGTGGAAGGGCGGTTGGGCGCTGTCGGGCGGAGGCATCACGCCGGCGCTCGTCGGCTTCTTCCTCTACATGGTCGCCTTCATGGACACGGTGGCCACGATCCCGACCGGCGCCATGGCCGAGCGCTGGAAGTGGAACAGCTTCGTCGTCTGGGGCCTGTTCTGCGGCGCCATCTACTACCCGCTCTTCGCGGCCTGGACGTGGGGCGGCGGCTGGCTGGCCAAGACGTGGGACACCATGAGCCTCGGCGCCGGGTACGTCGACTTCGCCGGCTCCGGCGTCGTCCACATGGTCGGTGGCGCGGCCGCGCTGGCCGGAGCCATCGTGCTCGGTCCCCGCATCGGCAAGTACGCCAAGGACGGCACGCCGCGGGCGCTGCCCGGCCACCACATCCCGATGGCGATGCTCGGCACGTTCATCCTGCTGTTCGGCTGGTTCGGCTTCAACGCCGCATCGACGCTGGCGTCGACCGACGTCCAGTTCGCCGTCGTGGCGACGAACACCGCCATCGCCGGCGCCTTCGGATCGATCGTCGCCATGTTCTGGATCATGTTCCGCACCGGCAAGCCAGACCCCGGCATGATGGCCAACGGCATGCTCGCCGGGCTGGTGGCCATCACCGCCCCGTGCGCCTTCGTCGCGCCGTGGGCGGCCGCGGTCATCGGCTGCGTGGCCGGCGTGCTCGTCATCGAGTCGGTGTTCTTCGTCGAGCGCAAGCTCAAGGTCGACGACCCCGTGGGTGCGGTCAGCGTCCACGGCGTGTGCGGCTGCTTCGGCGTCCTGGCCGTCGGCATCTTCGCCAACGGCAGCTACGGCGCCGGCTGGAACGGCTCCGACTCCACCGGCGTCGAGGGCATCATCAAGGGCGACTGGAGCCAGTTCGGCGCCCAGCTGCTCGGGGCGGCGGTCATCGCCACCGTGATCTTCGGGATCGCCTTCGCCTTCTTCAAGATCCAGAACGCCCTCACGAAGGGCGGGATCCGCCCGACGCCGGAGGACGAGATGGCCGGCCTCGACCTGCCGGAGATGGGCGTCCTGGCCTACCCGGAGTTCCAGGGCTCGTTCAGCGGCGTCGGCACCAACGCCCCGACCAGGGGCACCGGCCGCCAGGAAGGTCCCTGTCGACGCGTGAGCGTCATGTCGGGCTCGGGGTCCGGAACCACCCTCCGGACCCCGAGCACCGGCGCGTCGGGCCGGCCGTGAGCGAACCGCGGCCGGCCAACGGCACCGTTCCCGCCGTCCGACCGACGTGGAAGGACTCCGACCGGTTCGTACCCCGGGCCTTCGTGCGTCCCGCGCTCCGCTTCACCCAGGTGGAGGCGGCGGGCGGGATCGTCATGCTCGTCGCCGCGCTCGGCCGCGCTGGTGTGGGCCAACTCGCCCTGGCACGAGTCGTACGAGCGCTTCCTGAGCACACCGTTCGATCTGAGCTTCGGTTCGCTCGTGCAGCTCGAGCTCGACCTCCACGCCGTCGTCAACGACGGGCTCATGACGCTCTTCTTCCTCCTGGCCGGCCTCGAGATCAAGCGCCAGCTCGTGACCGGCGAGCTGCGCGACCGCCGGGCCGCCGCCCTCCCGGCCATCGCCGCGCTCGGCGGCATGCTCGTGCCCGCCCTCATCTACACCCTGCTCAACGCCGGCCACCCGGGCGCGAGCGGCTGGGGCATCCCGGTGGCCACGGACATCGCCTTCGCGGTCGGCGTGGTCACGCTGGCCGGATCCCGCGTGCCACTCGGCGCGCGCATCTTCATCCTCACCCTGGCCGTGGTGGACGACGTCGGCGGCATCGTCGTGATCGCCATCTTCTACGCCGACGACGTGCGGCTGGCGTGGCTCGCCCTGGCCGTGCTCAGCGTCCTCGTGACGCTGGCGCTGCACCGCCTCGAGGTGAGGTCGATGCTCCCCTACGTCGCGCTGGGCGCGGTGTGCTGGTACTCGATGTACCGCTGCGGGGTGGAGGCCGCCATCGCCGGCGTGGTGTTCGGTCTGCTCACCCCGACCCGCCCGTTCCACGATCCGTCCGAGTTCGGCGACGTGGCCCACGGTCTGGTCGACCGCATCGAGACCAGCGACGAGGTGGCGGCCGAGGACCTCGCCCGCTACGCCAGGGAGACGGCGTCCCCGCTGGAGCGCATCGAGGGGCGGCTCAACCTGTGGGTGGCGTTCGGCATCGTGCCGCTGTTCGCACTCGTCAACGCCGGCGTCCGGCTCGATGTCGCGGGGCTCGACGCGCGGGTGACGCTCGGGGTCGTCGCCGGGCTGGTGCTGGGCAAGACGATCGGCGTGTTCGGCGGGGCCTGGCTCGCCGTCCGGCTCGGCGTCGGCCGGCTGCCCGCGTCCGTCACGTGGCGCCACATGGTCGGCCTCGCCGTCACTGCGGGCATCGGCTTCACGGTGGCCCTCTACGTCACCGGCCTCTCGTTCGACGATGCCGCGCTCGTGTCGTCGGCCAAGATCGGCATCCTCGTCGCCAGCGCCGCCGCGGGAGCGCTCGGATTCCTCCTCCTGCGCACGGTGCCCGCGCCGCGCCACGAGGAGGGGGCGCCGGTCGCCGTGCCGGTGGTCGGCAGCCACCCGCGCCGGCGCGTCGCGCTGATGGTCCAGGACCGGTACCGTCCGCGCCGTGGGCGCAGATCCGCACGTGCCCGACGTGCCGTTGCTCGACTGGCCGGCGCAGGAGGCGCGGCGGCGGGAGCTGGCCCGGGCCGGGCGGCCCCGGCTGCTCGTGGTCGCGGAGGGGCATCCGCCGCCCGAGAGCTGGGACGTGCTCGAGGACTGGGTGCGGGCACCGGTCGACGTGAGCGAGGTCATGGCCCGTCAGGCGACGCTGCGGTCGCGGGTCCCGCTCGATGCCGCACCGCGACTTGACGAGCACGGTCTGCTCTGGCTCCGGGGGCGATGGGTGCCCATCCCTCCGTCCCAGGTGGCGGTCGTGGAAGAGCTCGTCGACCATGCGGGCCGGCTCGTCGGGGCTGATGCGCTGCGGGAGGTCTACGCCAAGACCGGCGGCAGCTCGGACGCGGTGGCGATGAAGGCCGTGATGGGGCGTGTCGGCCGGCGGGTGCGGGAGGTCGGTCTCCAGCTCCACAACGTCCGCGGACGCGGCTACCTGCTGGAGGTCCCCCGGGAGGCCGCCGAGCGCTGAAGCTCGGCGCTCGTTCAGAGTGGCGTCAGATGACTGCCGCCCTCGTGTCGATCTCATGCCGCCCCGGTCGAAGGTGTCCGTGCCCGCGCCGTCCCAGCGGCGAAACAACCGCGTAACGAACGGTGACGAATCTTTCGCCTATCTCACATGACCGAGCGAAGGAGTGGGTGTGGATACCGGCAACACCGCCTGGGTACTGATCTCGACGGCCCTGGTCCTGTTCATGACGCCGGGGTTGGCGCTCTTCTACGGCGGCATGGTGCGCTCGAAGAACGTGCTCGGGATGCTGATGCAGAACTTCTTCGCCATGGGTCTGCTGGCCATCCTCTGGGTGGCGATCGTCTTCAGCCTGGCCTTCGGTGACGCCGGCAACGGCGGCTTCATCGGCAACCTCGATTACGCCTTCCTGAAGGACGTCACCCCGGGGGCGGCGCCCGGCGGGCCGGACAGCTTCCTCGGCTTCCTGACCATCCCCTTCGTGCTGTTCTGCGCCTACCAGATGACCTTCGCCATCATCACGCCCGCCCTCATCACGGGCGCGACGGCGGATCGGCTCAAGTTCAGCGCCTACGCCATCTTCATCGGCCTCTGGCTGATCCTCGTCTACGGGCCCGTCGCCCACTGGGTCTTCGGCGGCGGCTTCCTCTACGAGCTCGGCGCGCTCGACTTCGCCGGCGGCGCCGTGGTGCACATGAACGCCGGCGCGGCCGCGGTCGCCCTCGTGATCATCCTCGGGGTCCGCAAGGGCTACCCCGAGACGCCGATGCGCCCGCACAACCTCCCGCTGACCATCATCGGCACCGGCATCCTGTGGTTCGGCTGGGCCGGGTTCAACGCCGGCTCGGCGCTCGCCGCCGACGGGATCGCGGCCCAGGCGATCATGAACACCTTCCTCGCCGCATCGGCCGCCATGCTCGGCTGGTTGGTCGTGGAGCGGGCGCGAGAGCGGCCACGCCACGACGCTCGGGGCCGCCTCGGGTGCCGTCGCCGGCCTCGTCGCCATCACGCCCTTGCGCCGGCTTCGTCGGTGGGATGGCACCGGTCTACATCGGTCTCGTCACGGGGGCCGTCTGCTACCTGGCGCTCGGCATCAAGCGGGCGTTCAAGCTCGACGACAGCCTGGACGTGATCGCCGTGCACCTCGTCGGCGGTCTCGCCGGCTCGCTCATGCTCGGTCTGTTCGCCGACTCGGCCATCAACGCGGCGGTCGTCGACGAGGGCCTGTTCCTCGGCGGTGGGCTCTCACTGCTCTGGGACCAGTCCGTGGCGTCGGTGGTGACGATCGCCTATTCGTTCGTCGTCACCTTCATCATCGGCATGGCGCTGCACAAGACGATCGGACTGCGCGTCACGCCGGCCCAGGAGGAGGAAGGGCCTCGACCTCGCCCAGCACGCCGAGGAGGCCTACGCCGCCTGACCGGTCCGGTCCGGGCGGCTCACGGTGGGCCGCCCTCGGGCAGCGGGAGCGGCCCGTGCTCCTCGAGCACGAAGACCGTCTGCGTGCTGCGGACGTGCGGGATGTCGTGCAACTCGCCCAGCACGACGTCCCGCAGGTGGTGGACATCCGGGCGCCCGCACCACCATCGCCATGTCGAACGCGCCGCTGGTCATGGCCAGGTACGAGAGGCCGGGGATGGCGAGGAAGGCGTCCCGGGCCTCCCGCCAGTCGCTCTGGCGGACGTTGAGGAGGATGAGGGCGGTCACCCCGTAGCCGACGCGGGCGGGATCGACGGTGGCGGTGAACCCCGTGATGACGCCGTCCCGGCGCAGGCGCTCGACCCTGCTGTACGCCGTCGCCCTCGACACCCCGGCCCGGGCCGCCAGCTCGTTCATCGACAGCCGGCCGTCGGCCACCAGCTCCCGGACGAGGGCAGCGTCGACCGCGTCGAGCTGGACGTCTTCGACCACGATCGCATCGTAGCCAGACGATCTGTCGATTGTCAGTCGCTCTGACTGACAGTCGTCTCGATCTTGGGCTGATGGCTGGATGATCGGTTCCTCCGCTGGTTCACTGGAGCCATGCGCACGACCGTCGACCTTGAGCGGAGCCGGCGGTCGACCTGGCGGCCGACCACCCGGGCGCGTCAGATCCTGAGTACCGGGCACGACGGGACGCCATCGCCGAGGTCGGCGCGGCGTACCGGCCCGGCGATCCCATCCCGGACGTCGTCTACGCACCGGAGGAGGACGCGCTGTGGGCGCTGGTCTCCGGGGAGCTGGCTGCCAAGCACGAGCGCTACGCGGTGCGGGAGTACGTGGACGCCGCGGCGCGGCTGGATCTTCCCCGCGACCGCGTGCCGCAGCTCCGCGAGGTCAGTGCCCGTCTCGACGCGCTGACCGGCTTTCGCATGCGTCCGGTCCCCGGCCTGGTCCCCGACCCGTGAGTTCTACGGGAGCCTGGCCGACCGGACGTTCTGCTCGACGCAGTACGTCCGCCACCACTCGGTGCCGCTGTACACGCCGGAGCCGGACGTGGTGCACGAGCTGGTCGGGCACGCCAACATGCTGGCCAGCCCGTCGTTCGCCGACCTGTACCAGTTGGCCGGCGAGGCCTCGCAGCGGGCGGAGACCGACGCCGCCCACGAGTTCTTCAGCCGGGTGTTCTGGTTCAGCTTCGAGTTCGGCGTGGCCTGGGAGGCCGGGGAGCTGCGTACGTACGGCGCCGGGCTCCTGTCGTCCTTCGGCGAGCTCGACGCGTTCCGTCGCGCCGAGATCCGCGACTTCGACATCGTTGCGATGGGAACGACCCCGTACGACATCACCGTGTACCAGCCGCTGCTCTTCGCCGGCCGGTCCATGAGCCACGTCGTCGACGAGCTCGGGAGCTTCCTCTCGTCCTACGACGACGATCGGTATCTCGAGCTGGCGCGCTGACCCGGCCCGGTAGCGTCGCGCCGATGGCCGACGCGACCCACGACATCACCTTCGAGTGGCGAGGGAGCTTCACGAACGACGAGGTGAACCGGCTGCACGCCGAGGCCTTCGAGACCCGCCTCTTCGACGAGTCGGAGTGGAACTGGCGAGAGCTCACGGCCGCGCACAGCCTTGGCTGGGTGGTCGCCCGCCGGGACGGCGAGCTGGTCGGCTTCGTGAACGTGCGTCTGCGACGGGCTGGTCCACGCCTGGCTGCAGGACACCATGGTGGCGGCGAGCGCCCGTGGCGAGGGCATCGGCCGGCAGGTCGTCGCGGTGGCCGCTGATGGGGCCCGCGCCGCAGGTTGCGAGCTCCTCCATGTGGACTTCGACGAGCCCCTGCGAGCCCTTCTACCTCGAGGCCTGCGGGTTCCGCCCGACCCTCGCCGGCCTCCTGGAGCTCCAGTCATGACCGACCTGGCCGGCGCCGTCGACGAGGTGGCCCGCGAGATCGACTTCTCGGGCGTGGTGCGCATCGAGCGGGACGGCGCGGTCGAGCTCGACGTCGCGTACGGGTGGGCCCACCGGGGCTGGCGCATCCCCAACACCCCCACCACCCGGTTCGCGCTGGCCAGCGGCAACAAGGGGTTCACCGCCCTCGCCGTCATGTCGCTCGTCGACGAGGGCACCCTGTCGCTGGCCACCACCGCGCGGTCGATCCTGGGCGAGGATCTGCCGCTGATCGACGACCGCGTCACCGTCGAGCACCTGCTGGGCCATCGGTCCGGCATCGGTGACTACCTCGACGAAGAGGCCGGCAACGGCATCGACGACTACGTGATGGGCGCCGTCCACGAGCTGGTGATGACAGAGGACTTCCTCCCCCGCCTCGACGGCTACCCGATGAGCTTCCCGCCCGATGATCGTTTCGCCTACAACAACGGCGGCTACATGGTGCTGGCCCTGCTGGCCGAGCGGGCCAGTGGCGTGCCCGTACCACGACCTGGTGGCGGAGCGGGTCTGCGTGCCGGCCGGGATGCACGAGACCGAGTTCCTCCGCTCGGACGAGCTGCCCGGTGGCGTCGCCCTCGGCTACCTCGACATGGAGGACGTCTCGCGGACCAACGTCTTCCACCTCCCCGTCCGTGGCAACGGGGACGGTGGCGTCTACTCGACGACCGACCGACATGTCCTCGTTCTGGTCCGCTCTCTTCGAGGGGAGGATCGTGACGAAGGCCACGGTAGCGGAGATGGTGCGACCGCGGAGCGAGTACCCGGAAGAGGACCGGCGGTACGGGTTGGGCTTCTGGATGTTCGAGTCCGGCGACGCGGTGTTCCTCGAGGGGTACGACGCCGGCGTCTCGTTCCGCAGCGTCCACGATCCTGGCCGCGCGCTGACCTGGACGATCATCTCGAACACGTCGGAAGGGACCTGGCCCGTCTGCCGGCTGCTGGTCGAGGCGCTGCCACACTGACGGTCCTCCGGCGATGAGTTCGCGGACGGCGGGCGTCCACATCCCAGTCCATCCACGAGCACAGGAGACAACCTCATGCCAACGAGAACCAGCGTCCCGGTCGGAGCACCCAGCTGGGTCGACCTGATGACGTCCGATCCCGACCGATCCCGTGCGTTCTACAGCGAGCTGTTCGGTTGGACGGCCGAGGAGCCGAACGAGGAGTTCGGCGGCTACTTCAACTTCACCCACGGCGGTGTGCGTGTGGCGGGCGGCATGAAGGCCCAGCCGGACGCCGGGGTCCCCGATGTCTGGTCGATCTACCTCGCCACCGATGACGCCGCCAAGACCGCCGAGGCCGTGGCCGCCAACGGCGGGCAGGTGATCGTCCCGCCCATGCCCGTCGGAGACCTCGGCACGATGGGGTTCGTCATCGACGCCGGTGGTGCGGGCATCGGCATGTGGCAGCCGGGTACGTACCCGGGCCTGGAGGTCGTCGGGGAGACGTCAACGCCGAACTGGTTCGAGCTGCACACCCGCGACTACGACGCCTCCATCGAGTTCTATCGGCAGGTGTTCGGCTGGGAGACCGAGGTGATGGGCGACACGCCCGAGTTCCGCTACACGACCGCCAAGGACGGCGAGGAGCAGGTGGCCGGTGTGATGGACGCCTCGGGGTTCCTGCCCGAAGGCGTCCCCGCGCACTGGTCGGTGTACTTCGGCACCGAGGACGCGGACGCCACCATCGCCAAGGCGCTCGAGCTCGGAGGCTCGGTGATCCAGCCCGCCGAGGACACGCCGTACGGGCGGCTGGCGACGCTGGCCGACCCGACGGGCGCGGTCTTCAAGCTGCTCGGCCCCGTGTCGGGAGCGTCCGCGCCGTAGCGCTCCTGCCCGCGTCGGCGCGTCGCGCCGCTGGGGAGCCGGCCTGGCAGGCTCTGACCATGGACGATCCCACGGTCGAGCTGCCCGCCGGGTTCTCGTGCCACGTCGCCAACATCGGCATCAAGGACGACACCGCGGACTTCACCGTCATCGCCGCCGACCGGCCCTGCCCGGCGGCGGCGGTGTTCACCCGGTCGCGCTTCGCCGGCCCCAGCGTCACCGTCAGCCGACGGCACGTGGCCGACGGTCGCCTGCAGGCGTTCGCCGTCATCTCGAAGAACGCCAACGTCGCCAACGGCGCGCTCGGGCGACGCCGACGCCGACGAGGTGGTGGCCGGTGTCGCCGCCGCGCTGGGCGCCGAGCCGAGCGACGTGCTGCTGGCCTCGACCGGGGTGATCGGGCGTCGCTACCCGATGGACCGCGTCCGGGCCCACCTGCGCGGGTTGGCGGCGCCGTTCGGCGGCCGGGACACGCTCGCCGCCGCCCGGGCCATCATGACCACGGACACCGTCCCGAAGATCGCCGAAGCCCAGGCGGGCGCGGCCCGGGTGGTCGGCATCGCCAAGGGCGTCGGGATGATCGAGCCGGACATGGCCACGCTCATCACGCTGTTCGTGACCGACGCCGAGGTCGGGACGGCCGAGCTGGACCAGCTCTTCCGGCGGGTCATCGACCGGACGTTCAACGCGCTCAGCATCGATACCGACACGTCGACCAGCGACACCGCCGCCATCATGGCCAGTGGTGCCGCGGGCCCGGTCGCTGCCGGCCGACCTCGAGGCGGCGCTGCACGCCGTGGCCCTCTCGCTCACCCGGCAGGTGGCGCGGGACGGCGAGGGCGCCACCACCCTGATCGAGGTCAGGGTCGACGGGCGCCGCGGACGACGCGCCAGGCCAAGCGGGTGGCCAAGGCCATCGTCAACTCGCCACTGGTGAAGACCGCCGTGCACGGCGCCGACCCGAACTGGGGGCGGGTGGCCATGGCCATCGGCAAGTGCTCGGACGACGCCGACATCGACCAGGAGCGGGTCGTCATCCGCTTCGGCGGCCAGGAGGTCTACCCCCGTCCCGTCGACGAGGAGGGCCTGTCCGCGCTGTCCCGGTACATGAAGGGCGACGAGGTGCTGATCCACGTCAGCCTCGGCATCGGCGACGGCGCGTTCACGGTGTACGGCTGCGACCTGTCCGATCAGTACGTGCGAATCAACGCCGACTACACGACGTGAGCGCTGAGCGATTGGCGGCGGCGGTGGCGGCGCAGCCGCGCGCCGAGCTGGCCACGCTGCCGACACCGCTGGAGCGCGGGCCGCTCCTGCCCGGCGGTGCCCGCCTCTGGGTCAAGCGCGACGACCTGACGGGGTTGGGGATGGGTGGCAACAAGGCGCGCAAGCTCGAGCACCTGTGCGGTTCGGCGTTGGCCGAGGGCGCCGACACGCTCGTCACCGTCGGGGCCGGGCAGTCCAACCACTGCCGGATGACGGCGGCCGCGGGCGCCCGGCTCGGCCTGGACGTCCATCTGGTGCTCGGCGGTCCAGCGCCGGAGCGACCGGCGGGCAACCAGCTCCTCTCGGCGCTCTTCGGTGCCCGGTCGCACCACGCCGGCACGGACGACTGGGGTGAGCTGGAGGGGCCAAGGACGAGCTGGCGTCGGAGCTCCGCTCGCAGGGCAGGCGTCCGTTCACCATTCCCATCGGGGGCAGCACGCCGATCGGAGCGGCCGGTTTCGCGGCGGCGTTCGCTGGAGCTGATGGAGCAGTGCGCGGAGGCCGGCTGCCACCCGCGGGCGGTGGTTCACGCCTCGTCCAGCGGCGGCACGCACGCCGGATTGCTGGCCGGCCGGGCCGCGGTCGTCGCCGGGGGAGAGGCCGTCCCCGACGTCGTGGCGTTCGCCGTGGCCAAGGGGATCCTGCTGGCCGAGTCGTACACGGCGGAGCTGGCGGAGGAGACGCTCGCGCACCTCGGGATGGGCGATGTCTCGTCGATCAGGCCGACGTCCGCCTGGAGGGCATCGGCGCTCGGCGACGAGTACGCCGTACCGACCCCGGAGGCCGACGACGCGCTCCTGTGGGCGGCGCGTCACGGCGGCTGGGTGCTCGATCGCGTCTACACGGCGAAGGCCTTCGCCGGCCTGCTGTCGCTCGCCACCGCCGGCCGCTGGGGCCCGGGTGACGACGTCGTCTTCTGGCACACCGGCGGCCAACCGGCCGTGTTCGCCCCCGGGGGCGTACCTTCGCTCGCGCCGCCCTATATGCGTTCGAAGTAGCGGCGGAGCTCCCAGTCGGTCACGCAGCGGTTCGACTCCAGCCACTCCTGTTCGGCCATGTTCAGGATGTGGTGGTGGACCTGGTCGCCGAAGGCCTCCCGTGCCACCTCGCTGCTCCGCCACAGGTCGATCGCCTCGACGATCGACGCCGGCACGCGCGGGAGATCGTCACCCTCGTACCCGTTGCCCAGGTAGGGGGCGCCAGGGTCGATCTTGTTGCGGATCCCGTGTAGCCCGCCGGCCAGGGTCGCGGCGAAGGCCAGGTAGCTGTTGGCGTCGGAGCCGGGAATGCGGCACTCGACGCGCGTGGCCTCGCCGTGGCCCACCTTCCGGAAGCCGAGCGTCCGGTTGTCGACGCCCCAAGCCACCGCGGTCGGTGCCCATGATCCGGGCTGGAACCGCTTGTACGAGTTGATGGTCGGCGCGAACAGCAGGCTCATCTCCCGGGCCGTCGCCAGGAGGCCGCCGAGGTACCAGCGGAAGGTGTCCGTCATGCCGTGCTCGGCGTGGTGGTCGGCCATGACCGATGTCCCCGTCGCGTCGCACAGGCTCGAGTGGACATGGCACGACGAGCCGGTGTCGTCCCAGTTCCACTTGGCCATGAAGGTCACCGAACGGCCATGGAGGTGGGCGATCTCCTTGGCGGCGTTCTTGTAGACGAGGTTGCGGTCGGCCATCTCGACGGGCGTCGTGTACTCGAGGTTGATCTCGTGCTGCCCCCGCCCGGCCTCGCCCTTCGAGAACTCGACCGGCACGCCCGCATCTTCGAGGTGGCGCCGGAGATCGCCGATGACGTACTCGTCCTTCGACGTCTGGAGGATGTGGTAGTCCTCGTAGTAGGGCGCGTGGGGGCGCAGGTCGCGGAAGCCCTTCGCCCAGGCCTCCTCCAGGCTGTCGTGGAAGAGGTAGAACTCGATCTCGCTGGCCACGTGGGAGCGTGAACCCCATGGCCCCGGCGGCCTCCTCCTGGCGGCGGAGGATCTGGCGCGGTGACACCTCGATCGGCTCGCGGGTGTCGACGTCGAGGAGGTCGGCGAGGACCAGCGCGGTCTTGGGCAGCCACGGCGTTACACGGATGGTGTCCTCGTCGGGCATGGCGACCATGTCGCCGTAGCCGAGGTCGTAGCTGGCGAACCGGTAGCCGGGCACGGGCACGTTCTCCATGTCCGTGGCGATGAGGTAGTTGCAGTTCTCCGTGCCCTCGCCGTTGGCGACGTGCTCGAGGTAGAAGCGGGCGTTGGTCCGCTTCCCGATCAGGCGGCCCTGGAGGTCGGGGAACGCCACGAGCACCGTGTCGATCTCGCCGACGTTGATCTGCTCGGCCAGCTCCTCGGCGCTGACGCTCCGACGCTCGGACATCCCCTCGCTCCTCCCCCGGGCCCCGGACGTGACCCGCGCGGCACCGTAGCCAGTGCGATAGCAAGCATCCTGCACGGCCGCGCTGCCGAGCCCGGGAAGCGGTTCACCAGCGTCGCCGACCTCGCGGGGCGTGGCGTCGCTCCCCGGTCCCGGGTTGGGGAGCTCGCTCAGGTGCTCGACCGCGGCGACCAGGCGCTGAGCGAGCCGATCGACACCAGCAGGATGCCGGCCGCGATGATGAGCTGCTTGACGGCGATGCCGGCGTTCTCGTCCAGGTCCGGCACGGCCAGCGCGACGAGGACGAGGCTGAGCCCGATCGAGGCCAGCGGGGCCCAGCGCCAGTCCTTGAGCACGAGCACCACCATCGCGACGACCGACGGCCACCACGAGCAGCACGCCGTCCCACCAGAACGGCCGCTTGCCGAGGTCGTACCCCTGGTTCTCGGGCACCAGGAGCCCGACGAGTGCCGCAGCCCACGCCAGGCTGAGCCCGTACCGCCACAACGGGTGCAGGTGGGTGGCGGGGATGGTGAGAGTGTCCTCTTCGGGATCGCGCTCGCCGTGCATGCGGTCTCGACGCTACCGGCGGCCTCGGAGCGCAGCGTGGGCGGGGCCGTCAGCCCAGCGCCACCAGCGCGGCATTGACGAGCTGTTCGGGGAGGAGGTCGAAGGCCTCGTACAGCTCGGCCACCGAGCCGGACTGGCCGAAGGCGTCGACGCCCACGGGGACGACCCGGGTGCCGAACACCGAACCCAGCCAGGCCAGGGCGTGGCTGGCCGCGTCGTGGACGGTGACGATCGGCGAAGCCCGCTCCGCCGGTGGGATGAGCCGGGCCAGCTGCGAGCGCTCGACGGACCCGGTCCGGCCCTCACGTCCGGCGTCCCGGAGCCCGTCGCGCCACTGCCGGTAGAGGCGGTCGGCACTGGTCAGGTCGATGACCGCGGCCCGCAGGCCCTCCTGGCCGAGGAGCTCGGCCGCCGCGACCACCTCGGGCATCACGGCACCGCTGGCTGCCAGCAGGACGTCGGCGGCGCCCTCCGTGGGCTCGACCAGCCGGTAGCCGCCGGCCAGCACGTCGGCCCGGAGCGCGGCGTCACCGAGACGCTCCCGTGCCGCCGCGAACGGTGCCTGGTCCAGCGGCCGGGTCGACAGGCGGAGGTAGAGCGAGTCGCCGTCGGGCCGCGCCAGGCGGGCCAGACCGTCGCACAGCAGCCAGTCGAGGGCGGCGGCGTATGCCGGCTCGGCCAGCGTCAGGCCGGGTAGCTCGATCCCGATCGAGGGCGTGATGGTCGACTGGTGGGCGCCACCTTCTGGGCGCCAGCGAGACGCCGGACGGCGTGCCGACCACCACGAAGCGGGCCCCGTTGTAGAGGGCATAGATCAAGGCATCGAGACCGCGGCAGACGAAGGGGTCGTAGACGGTCCCGACCGGCAGCAGGTGCTCGCCGTGCAGCTCGTGGCCGAGGCCGAGCGCGTGCAGGCTGAGGAACAGGTTCATCTCGCTGATGCCGAGCTCGATGTGCTGACCGGACGGGCTCTGGCGCCAGCGGAGCAGGCGGTCCGTACCGAGGAAGTCCTGCTGCTCGGCGGGGCTGAAGACGCCCATCTTGTTGATCCAGCCGCCGAGGTTCGTCGACACGCTGACGTCGGGCGAGGTGGTGACCAGACGCTGCGCCGCGGCCGGATGCGCGGCGAGGCCGGTCAGGAGCCGGCCGAACGTCTCCTGCGTCGAGACCGGCCGGCCGATCGTTATCCCGACCTCGCTCGGGAGATCCAGGACAGGGCGGGGGCTCGGCGGCCGGTTCAGGATCGAGCTGCCGACGAGCGCACACAGCCGTCCTGCGGTCGAGTCGGCGTCGAACCGGTCCCACTCATGCTCGCGGATCGAGCCCGAGCTCCGACCGGAAGGCGTCGATCTGCGCCCGCGACAAGAGCGCGGCATGGTTCAGCGGATCACCGGCGATGGGAAGACCCCAGCCCTTCACGGTGTAGGCGAAGACGACGCTCGGCCGGTCCGGCTCGGCGTCAGCGGCACGGTAGGCCTCGGCCAGCACGCGCAGGTCGTGCCCGCCGAGGTTCTGGACCAGCGGCGCCAGCTCTTCATCGGGCACGTCGCGCAGGAACTGCACCAGCTCCTCGCTGGCGCCGGCCAGGAACCGCTCGCGCAGCGCGGCGCCGCGGTGCGCGAACAGCGACTGGTACTCCTCGTTTGACATGTCGTCGATGTGGCGCCGCAGGTGCTCGCCGCCCGGCCGGGCGAACGCCGCCCGCAGCAGGTGGCCGTACTTGGCCTCGACGACGTGCCAGCCGGAGTCGGCGAAGAACTTCATGAGCTTGTGGACCTTCATGCCGGGGATGACCCGGTCCAGGCTCTGCCGGTTGACGTCGATGATCCACATCACGTTGCCGAGGCCTTGCAGCGCGGGGTCGGCGATGGCCTCCCACACGTTGCCCTCGTCGAGCTCGGCGTCGCCGACGAGGGCGATGAAGCGCGCCGGCCGCTGCGGTCCGAAGTGGGACTCGATGTAGCGGCGGGCCATGGCCGCGAACAGCGGCGCGACCGCGCCGAGGCCGACGGAGCCGGTGGAGAAGTCGGCGACGTCGGGGTCCTTCGTCCGCGAGGGGTAGGCCTGCAGGCCGCCGAAGGCCCGAGCTGCGTGAGGTACGAGCGGTCGAGCTCGCCCGTCAGGTACTTGATGGCGTGGTACACGGGCGAGGCGTGCGGCTTGACCGCCACCTTGTCGTCGCCGTTGAGGTGGCCGAACCACAGAGAGGTCATGATCCCGACCATCGAGGCCGAGCTGGCCTGGTGCCCGCCGACCTTGATCTCGGCCGGCGACCGGTCGTGGTCGGCCCTGTCGTGGTCGGCCCTGTCGTGTTGATGGCCCTGTCGTGATTGGCCCTGTCGTGGTTGGCATAGTCGACGATCCTCACGGCCAACCACAGGAGGCGTTGCTGGATCGCCTCCAGCGTCGTCACGCTCGGCCCTAACGTCGACACCGTCGGTGCCGTCGGTGCCGTCATGTCGGGCGGAGGTTACGGCGGCTCGGAGCGGGCCGCAGGTGGCAGGGGAGGAACGGCCCTCCTAGTCTGCGCCGCCATGGACGTCACCGGGGCAGCAGCGATCGTCAGCGGAGGAGCCTCCGGGCTCGGCGAGGCCACCGTGCGGCGGCTCCACGCGGCCGGCGCGATCGTGACCGTCGTCGACTTCAACACAGAGAAGGGCGAGGCCCTGGCGTCGGAGCTGGGCGTGAAGTTCGTGAAGTGCGACGTGACCGACGCGGAGCAGGTGGCCGAGGCCGTGGCCGCCGCCACCGAGGACGCCCCGCTGCGGGTCGGCATCAACTGCGCCGGCACCGGCACGGCGGTGCGCACCATCGGCAAGGACGGCACTCCCCACCTCCGCAGCGAGTGGGACCGGGTCCTCAGCATCAACCTGCTGGGCACGATGCTCTGCATGACGCACGAGGCGTCGGCCATCTCCCGCAGCGAGCCCTTCGAGGACGGGCTGCGGGGCGTCATCGTCAACACCGCGTCCGTGGCGGCGTTCGACGGCCAGATCGGCCAGCTCGCCTACTCGGCGTCCAAGGGCGGCGTGGTGGCCATGACCCTGCCGGCGGCGCGGGACCTCTCGGTGGTCGGCATCCGGGTCTGCACCATCGCTCCGGGTCTCATGGACACCCCGCTCCTCGGGCTGCTCCCGGCCGAGGCCAAGAAGGCGCTCGGCGACTCGGTCGTGTACCCGAAGCGGCTCGGCAGGCCGGACGAGTTCGCGCGCATGGCCATGGCGATCGTCGACAACGACTACCTGAACGGCGAGGTCATCCGCCTGGACGGCGCCATCCGCATGCAGCCGAAGTAGTCAGCACAGCAGTCACCAGGCGCGGGTGCGCGGGCTGGGCGGCGCGGCGGCCTCGGCCACCAGCCCGGCCACGCGGTCCACGTCGTCCCGCAGGAGCCCGGACGTGACGCGGATGTGGTCGTGGCGGAGCGGCCGCCCGGGCACGAACGGTGAGCCGACGGCGACGCCGATGCCCCCGGCGGCCAGACGGTAGGCGGCGGCCTGCTCGTCGACCACCTCCACCCACAGGTTGATGCCGTCCCCGCCGGTCGTCGCCACGTCCGCCGCGGCCAGCGCATCGGACAGGTCCCGCCGACGCGTCGGCGTAGGCGTGGCGGGCACGGGCGAGCGTCTCGGCGGTGGTGGGGTCGGCCAAGAGCTCCAGCAGCACCCCTTGCAGCAGGCGGCTGGACCAGCCGGCGCCGAGCAGGCGCCGGGCCACCAGCTCGCCGACCAGGTCCTCCGGGCCGCCGACCGCGGCCAGGCGCAGGTCGGGCCCGAACGACTTGGAGAAGCTCTGGACGAGCACCGTGCGCGCCGGAAGGTGGCGGCCGACGCTGACGAGCGGGCTGGTGGAGATGTCCCCGGCATGGTCGTCCTCGAACACCCAGGCCCCGGTCGGCTCGAGCAGCTTGGCCAGGGCCGCCGCCCGTCGCTTCGGTCACGCTCACACCGAGTGGGTTGTGGGCCCGGGGCTGCACGTACACCGCCACCGGTCGCCGGGCGAGGGCGGCCCGCAGCGCGTCGGGCACCATGCCCTCGTCGTCCATCGCCACCGGCACCACCTCGGCGCCGACGGTGTCCAGCAGGTCGAGCACCGGAGGGAAGGCGGCTTCCTCGACCAGCACGACGTCGCCGAGCCGTACGGTGAGCGCGGTCAGGCGATCGAGGGCGTCCATGGCCCCGTCGACCACGCTGAGGTGGCCGGGAGGGAACGGCCAGCGGTCGCGGAGCCGCTCGGCCAGCTCGGGGAGGACGGGATCGACGAGGTAGCCCTGGGGCAGGGGGCGGCCGGCGACGTGTGCGAGGGCCGGACCGAGGTCGGGCAGGAGGTCCGGGTCGGGCGTGCCCAGGGAGAGATCGAGGGTGAGCGGACCGGGGCCGGCGTTCATGCGGCGGTAGCGCTGCGGGCCGCGGCGGCCGGGCTCCGGGCGGACGTGGGTGCCGTTGCGGCCCCTGGTCTCCAGGACGCCGGCGCGGCCCAGGGTCTGCCAGGCCTGGTTGACGGTGGTGGGGCTGACGCCGAGGGCCTTGGCCAGCGCCCGCACGGTCGGCAGGCGGGTGCCCGGGGCCAACTCGCCGCTCGTGACCAGGCGGCTGATCGAGGTGGCGACGGCCCGGGACGACCCGCCGTCGATGCGCCGCGCCAGCGCGCTGGCCGCCACGGTCCCCGAGCCGCCCGAGCCGTTCATGCCTTGACCGTACCGCGCCTGTACGCGGTTGTGACTGGTACAGAGCGCCGATTGCTGCGGTTCGTTTGTGCATCTACGATCGCGGGCTTCGAGGGGACGCACGGACGAGAGCGAGACAGAGCGAGAGGAGGCCCGCAGATGGCCAACGTGATCAAGGCGGCGCTGCTGCAGACGGACTGGACCGGCGACAAGGCGTCCATGATCGACAAGCACGAGGAGGCCACCCGGGAGGCGGCCGCCCAAGGCGCCCAGGTCATGTGCTTCCAGGAGCTCTTCTACGGCCCGTACTTCTGCCAGGTGCAGGAGGCCGAGTACTACGACTACACCGAGGCCATCCCCGACGGGCCGACCACGCAGCGCTTCCAGTCCATCGCCAAGGAGCTCGGGATGGTGCTGGTGCTGCCCATGTACGAGGTGGAGCAGGCCGGCGTCTACTACAACACCGCAGCCGTCATCGACGCCGACGGGACGTACCTCGGGAAGTACCGCAAGCACCACATCCCGCAGGTCAAGGGGTTCTGGGAGAAGTTCTACTTCCGGCCCGGCAACCTGGGGTACCCGGTGTTCGACACCGCGGTCGGCAAGGTCGGCGTCTACATCTGCTACGACCGCCACTTCCCGGAGGGCTGGCGGGCGCTCGGGCTGAACGGCGCCAACATCGTCTTCAACCCCTCGGCGACGAGCCGCGGGCTGTCCGCCTACCTGTGGAAGCTGGAGCAGCCGGCCTCGGCTGTGGCCAACGAGTACTACATCGGCGCCATCAACCGCGTCGGCATCGAGCCGCTGGGCGAGAACGACTTCTACGGCACGAGCTACTTCGTGGACCCGGAGGGCAAGTTCGTGGGCGATACGGCCGACGACCACAAGCCCGAGCTGATCGTGCGGGACCTCGACATGGACCTCATCAAGACGGTCCGCGACCGCTGGCAGTTCTACCGGGATCGCCGGCCCGACGCCTACGACGAGCTGGTTGCGCAATGAGCGTGAGCGAACCATGAGCACGGCGACGACCACCCTCATCACCGGGGGCCAGGTCATCTCGACCACCGGGGTCGTCCCGATGGACGTGCTGATCGACGGCGAGACGATCGCCGCGCTCTACGCCCCCGGTACCACCGCGGCCCACGGCGTCAACGCCGATCGCACCGTCGATGCCACGGGCAAGTACGTCGTCCCCGGCGGCATCGACGTGCATACACACATGGAGCTGCCATTCGGCGGCACATTCGCGTCGGACACGTTCGAGACCGGCACGCGCGCGGCGGCGTGGGGCGGCACGACGACGATCGTCGACTTCGCCGTGCAGACCTACGGCGGCAACGTCATCGAGGCCCTCGGCGCGTGGCACGAGAAGGCCGACGGCAACTGCGCCATCGACTACGGCTTCCACCAGATCATCGGTGGCCTGGACGACGACGCGCTGAAGGCCATGGACTACCTCGTCGAGAACGAGGGGGTCACCAGCTTCAAGCTGTTCATGGCCTATCCGGGCGTCTTCTACAGCGACGACGGCCAGGTCCTGCGGGCCATGCAGAAGGCCTCGGAGAACGGCGCCGTCATCATGATGCACGCCGAGAACGGCATCGCCATCGACGTCCTCGCCGCCCAGGCTCTCGCTCGGGGCGAGACAGATCCGAAGTACCACGGCATCGTGCGCCGCTCGGAGCTGGAGGGCGAGGCCACCAACCGGGCCATCGTGCTCTCGAAGGTGGCCGGCAACGTGCCCCTGTACATCGTGCACATGTCGGCCAGCGAAGCGCTCGAGGCGCTGGCCGCCGCCCGCCACAGCGGCGCCAACGTGTTCGGCGAGACCTGCCCCCAGTACCTCTACATGACGCTCGAGGAGCACCTCGCCGCGCCCGGCTTCGAGGGCGCCAAGTACGTGTGCTCGCCGCCCATCCGCACGGGGCACGCGCACCACCACCAGGACCTGTGGAAGGGGCTGCGCACCAACGAGCTCGTCTGCGTCTCGACCGACCACTGCCCGTTCTGCTTCAAGGAGCAGAAGGAGCTTGGCCTCGGCGACTTCACCAAGATCCCCAACGGCATCGGCGGCGTCGAGCACCGAATGGACCTCATCTACCAGGGCGTCGTCAACGGTGAGCTGAGCCTCACCCGCTGGATCGAGACCTGCGCCACGACGCCGGCGCGCATGTTCGGGCTTTACCCGAAGAAGGGCGTCATCGCTCCGGGCTCGGACGCCGACATCGTGATCTACGACCCCAAGGGCCGCACCGAGATCGGACTGGGCAAGAGCCATCACATGAACATGGACCACTCGGCCTGGGAGGGCACGGTCATCGACGGCAAGGTCGACACCGTCCTGTCCCGCGGCACGGTGGTCATCGAGGACGACGAGTACGTGGGGCGCAAGGGCCACGGGCAGTTCCTGAAGCGGGGGCTGTGCGGGTACCTGAACTAGCCAGCCAGGGAGGTCGGCACCATGCGACGCATCAACCACTGGATCGGCGGGCAGACCGTCGAGGGGACCTCGGGCCGCACGGGCCCGGTGTGGAACCCGGCCACAGGTGAGCAGCAGGCCGAGGTGGACTTCGCCTCGGTCGAGGAGGTCGACCGCGCCGTCGCCACGGCCAAGGAGGCGCTGATCGGCTGGCGTGCCGTGTCCCTGTCGCGTCGCAGCGAGGTGATGTTCCACCTGCGCGAGCTTGTCGACGCCAACCGCAAGGAGATCGCTTCGCTGCTGACGTCAGAGCACGGCAAGGTGCTCGGCGACGCGCTGGGCGAGGTGGCCCGCGGCCTCGAGAACATCGAGTTCGCCTGCGGCATCCCCAACCTCATGAAGGGCGGGTACAGCGAGCAGGCCTCGACGGGCGTCGACGTGTACTCCATCCGCCAGCCGCTCGGGGTCGTGGCCGGGATCACGCCGTTCAACTTCCCGGCCATGGTGCCCATGTGGATGTTCGCCAACGCCATCGCCTGCGGCAACACGTTCATCCTCAAGCCGTCCGAGAAGGATCCGTCGGCATCGCTGTTCATCGGCGAACTGCTCAAGCAGGCCGGCCTGCCCGACGGCGTGTTCAACGTCGTCCACGGCGACAAGGTCGCGGTCGACCGCATCCTCGAGCATCCGGACATCGCCGCCGTGAGCTTCGTGGGCTCGACGCCGATCGCCCGCTACATCTACGAGACCGGCACCCGGAACGGGAAGCGGGTACAGGCGCTCGGCGGGGCGAAGAACCACATGGTCGTGCTGCCCGACGCCGACATCGACATGGCCGCCGACGCCGCGGTCAGCGCCGGCTACGGCTCGGCCGGTGAGCGCTGCATGGCCATCTCGGTCGTCGTGGCCGTCGGCGACGCGGCCGATCCGCTGGTCGACGCCATCAAGGCCCGCCTGCCGAAGCTCAAGGTGGGGCCGGGCAACGAGCCCGACAGCGAGATGGGTCCGCTCATCACGCGGGAGCACCGCGACAAGGTCGCCGGCTACCTGGACACGCGCCGCCGAGCAGGGCGCCACGGTCGTCGTGGACGGCCGCGGGCAGACGGTGCCGGGCGACGGCTTCTTCCTGGGCGTGTCCCTCATCGACGACGTCGGCGAGGCCATGGACTGCTACCGGGACGAGATCTTCGGCCCGGTGCTCAGCGTGATGCGAGTGGACACCTACGAGGAGGCACTGCGCCTCGTCAACGACAACCCCTACGGGAACGGCACGGCCATCTTCACCCGCGACGGTGGTGCCGCACACCAGTTCCAGTTCGACTGCAACGTCGGCATGGTGGGCATCAACGTGCCCATCCCTGTGCCGGTGTCCTACTACAGCTTCGGGGGCTGGAAGGCGTCGCTGTTCGGCGACCTGCACATGTACGGACCCGACGGCATCCAGTTCTACACACGGACCAAGGTCGTCACCTCGCGCTGGCCGGACCCTGCGACGTCGACGGTCGATCTCGGCTTCCCCCAGGTGCGCTGAGGCCGGGACGGGACACGAGCGCATGGACCTGGGCGTCGTCCTCCAGACCACGCCGCCCTCGTGGCGGGTCGTGGAGCTGGCCAAGCGCGCCGAGCAGTACGGCTTCAGCCACGTGTGGACCTTCGACTCCCACATCCTGTGGCAGGAGCCCTACGTCATCTACAGCCAGATCCTCGCCGAGACCCGCCAGGTGCTCGTCGGCCCGATGGTCACCAACCCGGCGACCCGGGACTGGACGGTGACGGCGTCGCTCTTCGCCACGCTCAACGAGATGTACGGCAACCGCACGATCTGCGGGATCGGCCGAGGCGACTCCGCGGTGCGGGTCACCAACGGCAAGCCGACGAACCTGGCCACGCTGCGGGAGTCGATCCAGGTCATCCGAGAGCTGGCCAACGGTCGGGCCGTCGACTACAAGGGCTCGACGCTGCGCTTCCCGTGGGCGGCCAAGAGCCGCCTCGACATCTGGATGGCGGCCTACGGCCCCAAGGCGCTCGCGCTGTGCGGTGAAGTGGCCGACGGTTTCATCCTGCAGCTCGCCGACCCCGACATCGTGGCCTGGACCGTCAAGGCCGTGCGGGAGGCGGCCGAGGCCGCGGGCCGGGACCCGGCAGAAGTCACGATCTGCGTGGCCGCGCCGGCCTACGTCGGGACCGACCTCGACCATCAGCGCGACCAGACGCGGTGGTTCGGCGGCATGGTCGGCAACCACGTCGCCGACATCGTCGCCCGCTACGGCGCCTCGGGGGACAGCGGCGTGCCCGCCGCGCTCACCGACTACATCAAGGGACGGCAGGGGTACGACTACAACGAGCACGGGCAGGCCGGCAACCCGCACACGGCGTTCGTGCCGGACGAGATCGTGGACCGGTTCTGCCTGCTCGGGCCCGTGGAGCGCCACGTCGAACGGCTCGAGGAGCTGAAGGGCCTCGGGGTGGACCAGTTCGCCATCTACCTCCAGCACGACGCCAAGGACGAGACCCTCGCCGCGTACGGCGAGCGGGTGATGCCGGCGATCGCCGAGCACCAGGCGGCCCGAT
>CAWHKS010000025.1:0-139695 GCA_963829955.1 uncultured Acidimicrobiales bacterium | reverse complement strand
AGCGGCGCGGCATCCGCACCAACATCCGGGAGCTGCGCTGGTGCCAGGCCTGGATGTCGTGGGCGCTGGCCCTGCGCCTCGAGACACGCCGCGTGACCCAGGAGGCAGACCGATGAGAGGGTTCCCAGGCCGGGAGCTGGCGCTTCGACCCGTCACGCAGCCGCTTCGAGCGGCTCTACGCCCGCATCCTGGGTGCTCCGGCCAACGGGCTGCGCATCCGGTTACGGCGGGTGCTCCCCGCCACGGCCGGCGACTACCGCAGGATCCTTGACGCCGGCTCGGGCCCGGGTGTGTCTCCTACGAGCTCTCGAAGCGCCATCCCGAGGCCGACGTGCTCGGCGTGGACAGCGACCCGAACGTCGTCGCACGTGCCAACGAGGTGGCGGCGCTGGCCGGGCTGACGCGGTGCCGGTTCGACGTGCGCGACGTCACGCAGCTCGGCTTCGACAAGCAGTTCGACATGGTGGTCAGCGTGGACAACCTCGAACACGTCGAGGACGACGTCAGCGCCATGCGGGCGCTGTGGGACTCGCTGCGGCCCGGGGGCCGTCTGGTCGTCCATGTCCCCGGCTACGAGCGGCGCTGGTTCGTCTACGGGCGTCGCGTGAACTTCGACGTGCCCGGCCACGTCCGTCCCGGCTACCGGGCCGACGAGCTCGTGACCAAGTTGGAGACCGCCGGCTTCGAGGTCACGTCCCACCAGGCGACGTACGGCCTGCTGGAGACGGTCACGAACAACATCTCCTACGTCATCAGCGGCGCCGACCAGCGCCGCAAGGGACTGTACGCCCTGGCCTTCCCGGTGCTCCTCGCCGTCTCCTGGCTCGGCAAGAGCTCCAGGCCGGCGTGGGGTGCGGGCGTGCTGGCCACCGCGGTCCGCCCGGCCGGCCAGTCGGCGGAGGGCGGTTGACCGTTGCGGATCATCATCGACATCCTCCATCCCGCCCACGTCCACTTCTTCCGCAACTTCCACGGCGAGATGACCGAGCGCGGCCACGAGCTCCTGGTCACGGCCAGGGAGAAGGACCGCTCGCTCGAGCTTCTGGATGAGTACGGCCTCCCGTACGAGCAGCTCTCGACGCAGCGTTCCGGCGCGGTGGGCATGGTGACCGAGATGTTCCAGCGCACCGCGAGGTTGTTGGGGGTGATGAAACGGTTCCGGCCCGACGTCATGACCGGCATCATGGGGCCGTCCATCGCTGTCGCCGGCGCCGTCCGGCGGGTTCCATCGGTCGTCTTCTACGACACCGAGTTCGCCCGGCAGACCAACTGGTTCACCTACCCGCTCGCGCACAGCGTGTGCACGCCGGACTGCTACCAGGGCAAGGTGCGGGGTCACCATCGCAGCTACGCCGGCTATCACGAGCTGGCCTATCTCCATCCCGACCGCTTCCGGCCCGACCCTGATCGGCTGGCCGCGTTCGGGCTGGCATCCGACGAGCCGTTCATCGTCGTGCGCTTCGTGTCATGGCAGGCCGTGCACGACCGCAAGGAGAAGGGCCTGACCGCGGGCCAGAAGCGTGACCTGGTCACGACGCTGCAACAGCACGGGCGCGTCCTGCTGTCCTCCGAGTCGCCCCTGCCGGCCGACCTGGCCCCGCTGCAGCTCACCGGGCCGGTCGAGGACATCCACCACGTCCTGGCCCACGCGCAATTGGTGGTCGGTGAGTCGGCCACCATGTCGTCCGAGGCAGCAGTCCTCGGCGTCCCCGCCGTGTTCGTCGCCACCACCGGCCGCGGGTACACCGACGACGAGGGGCGCCGCTACGGCCTCGTGCGCCACTTCACCGAGGACCGCTTCGACGAGGCCATAGCCACCGCCGAGAAGCTCCTGGCCGACGATCCCCGGGCATTCGGGGCACGAGCCCGCGAGCAGCTCTTGTCCGAGAAGATCGACGTCACCGCGTGGATGGTCGACTACTTCGAGTCCGGGTTCGGGCGGGCGGCCTGACGTGCCCGATGGCGGCCTGAGCGCCTGATGTGCGGCATCGCCGGCACGGTCGGCTTCGGCGACGCGGACCTGATCCGCGCCATGACCGACACCATCGCGCACCGCGGTCCGGACGGCGACGGGTTCTTCGTCGGCGACGGCATCTGCCTCGGCAATCGGCGGCTGGCCATTCTCGACGTCCCCGGCGGCGCGCAGCCGATGAGCAACGAGGACGGCTCGGTCGTCGTGGTCTACAACGGCGAGACCTACAACTACCCCGAGCTGCGCGCCCACGTGCTGCAGCGTGGCCACCGGCTCCACACCACGTGCGACACCGAACTCCTGCCTCACCTGTACGAGGAAGAGGGGATCGGATTCGCTTCCCGCCTGAACGGCATCTTCGCCTTCGCCCTCTACGACCGCGCTCGCCGCAAGCTGTTCCTGGTGCGCGACCCGATCGGCGTGAAGCCGGTGGTCTACAGCGAGGATGGGAGCCGCCTGGCGTTCGGCTCCGAGGCGAAGGCCATCCTGGCCAGCGGTCTCATGGCACCCGAGCTCGACGACGCCAGCCTCCATCTGGCCATGAACGTCCGTTACGTCCCCGGCGAGCGGACGTTCTTCCGCGGCATCCGTCGCCTGCCTCCTGGGCACGTCCTCGAGGTGGCCGACGGGAGCTCGAGCCAATACCCGTACACGACGGTCGACTGGGAGCCGGACGAAGTCCCTTCGTTGGCCGACTGGACCGAAGGGATCCGCCACCACCTTCGGCAGGCCGTGACCAGGCAGCTGCTGTCGGACGTGCCCGTCGGCGTGTCGCTGTCCGGTGGCATCGACTCGAGCACGATCGTGGCGATGCTCCGCCAGAGCGGGACGGGCACCATCAAGACCTTCAGCCTCGGCTTCGGTGAGCCCACCGACGAGTTGGACGACGCCCGCTTCGTCGCCGAGACCTACGGGACCGACCACCACGAGGTCGTGCTGCACGAGCCCGCGCTCAAGCACCTGCCCGAGGCCATCCGCCACACGGAGGAGCCGAAGGTCAACTCGCTCCAGCTCTACCTGCTCCACCGCTTCATCGGAGAGCACGTCACAGTGGCGCTGTCCGGCCTGGGCGGCGACGAGCTCTTCGCGGGCTACGACATCTACGGCTACCTAGGCCGTACCGAGCGGCTCCGGCAGGGCCTCGCCGCGACGGCGCTCCGGGGTCTCGCCCCCGTGCTGGACGGCGCCGGCCGCCGTGGTGAGGCGCTCGGACAGCCGCAGCTCGACCTCGCCGTCCGCCAGGTCGAGTGGCTGGCGTCGGCCGGCGACCCGGCCCGCCACTACCTGCTGCTGCGCAACGCGTGGGACTTCAACACGCCCCTCCTGCGGCGGGTGTACACGGCCGACTTCCTCGAGCGGCTGACGACCAGGACGAGAGGCGAGTTCGACGGGCTGTTCACCGGTGGAGGATCCCTGCCCGGCGAGGTGCTGCGGGCGGAATTCGCCACGAAGATGGTGAGCGATCTCCTCCACAACGAGGACACAATGTCGATGGCCCACTCCGTCGAGTCCCGCGTCCCGTTCCTCGACCTCGAGCTCGTCCGCTATGTGGCCCGGATCCCAGACCACGTCCGCTTCAGTGCGGGCATGAAGGGCGTGCTGAAGCAGGCGCTCCGCGGCGTCCTGCCCGACCGCGTGCTCGACAAGAAGAAGTGGGGCTTCACGTTCGACCCGGTCGAGCAGTACGACAAGGACCTCGGGACGATGGCCCGCGACCTGCTCACGCCGGCCCGGCTGGCCGAGAGCGGCGTGTTCAACCCTGAGTTCGTGCGCAGGGTGCTGGCGGCGCGTCCGACGCCCCGCCTCCGCTGGCACTACTTCATGATCTGGCAGATGATCGGCGTCGAGCTCTGGCGCGACATCTTCGTGAAAGGATCGACGTCATGACCACCGAGCCCGCCCCCACGGTGGAGAACGTCAAGGACTTCTGGGAGTCCCACGTCAACAACGAGTACTACACCGCCGAGAAGCGTGGCTCCGACGCCTACTTCTCGGAGATCGAGCAGCGGCGCTACCGCACGCACTACCACTTGGAGGAGCTCTTCGCTTCGCTGACGGGGAGCCACGGCCGGCTGCTCGAGGTCGGCTCTGGCATCGGGGTCGACAGCATCCAGCTGGCGAAGTGCGGTTTCGACGTCACCGCGGTGGATCTCACCGAGAGCGCGCTGACGGTCGCCCGCGACTTCGCCGCCGCGCGCGGCGTCTCGATCGACTTCCGGCTCGGGAACGCCGAGGGCCTGGACTTCGCCGACCAGAGCTTCGACGCCGCGTACTCCTTCGGTGTGCTGCACCACACACCTGACATCGAGCGTTCGGTGAAGGAGGTCCATCGCGTGCTACGCCCGGCGGCGCGGCGTACGTGATGCTCTACCACCGCTGGTCGCTGGTGAACCTCGTGCACCGCGTCCTGCGCCTCCCCTACGAGTCGCCTCGCCACCGCAAGGACCACTGCCCGGTCGTGTACACGTTCAGCCGCCGCAGCGCCCGGCGACTGTTCGCGGACTTCTCGAAGGTGGACGTGGCCTGCGCCTATCCCTTCACGTACGGGTTCGGTCCGTTGTGCACCAAACTGCCGTTGCGCGATCCGGCGCATCCTCGGTCGCGCCATCGGCTGGCACGTGATGATCACCGCCGTTCGCTGAGTGGCTGACCGACGTTGATCGACGACGGGTCCCGCGCCGAGGCACCTTCGGCGCAAGACTCGTCGGGAGCCGTGCGGGGTCTGGAATTCACCGGTCCCCCGGCGCCGGCGCACTGAGCTGGCCATCCTCATGGCGTTGGTCGCCGCGGTCTACCTGACCCTCGCTCTTCGACACCGCGCGCCGGTCGTCTATGCCGACGAGTCCGGCTACCTCGGCAACGCGCGTTGGCTGACGGGCGGCCCACGCTGGTGGATGGACTCTGCAGCCTTTTACGGGCTGGGCTACCCGCTGCTCCTCGTGCCGATCTTCATCCTCGTTGAGGATCCCGAGCTGCTCTACCGCTCCGTGCTCCTCCTGAACGTCGTGCTGTGCGCGCTCCTCGCCAGCCTGCTCTACTTGGTCAGCCGGTACGTCGCGGTCGCGACGCATCGAGCGGCGCTTCTCGCCGCGACCGTCGGAGTCGCTTACCCGGCCATCGCGGTGCACGTCGGTATCGCGTGGGTCGAGATCGTGGCCAGCGTCGGCGTAGCGCTGCTGATCCTGACCGCGTCGTACGCGCTCGCACGTCCGAGCGTCACCTCCTTCGCTGCACACGCAGTCGTCATCGTTTACCTGGTTGGCGTGCACGGGCGTTTCACCTTGCTGTCACCGATCGCCGCGTCTGCTCTTCGCTGGTGCGATCCTTCGTCGCCGAGATCTGCGCGCGGCGGGCGCGCTCGGACTGGCGGTCCTCGTCGCCGGTTGGTGGGTGATTGGCCGTCTCCACGACGCAGCGTTCGCGGCGCGCTCGGGATCCCCGACCGGACCGGCAGCCAGTCGCGATCAATGACGTGCTGGCGGCCTGGCCCGTCGACCTGCTGCGGTCCGCCGCTGGACAGCTTTGGTACCTCCTCGCGGCGACCGCCGGCGTCGTCGTGCTCGGCTTGATCGTCCTCGTGAGGAGCGGCCTCCGGCCCGGCGGTCCGACGGCCGACCCGGACCCGACATCAGACCGCGACGTCGCCACCAACCGCTCGCCTCCCAATCACCGGATGGCCGGCCGGGATCTATCTCACCTCGCTTGTCGGTGTGATCCTCGCCGTGTCGATCGCCACCATCGCCGCCGGCGTGGAATCGACAGGCGGGGCGCTACGCGTCGATTACATCTTCTATGGGCGCTACAACGACGCGCTCGTGCCCACGCTGCTGGCGCTCGGTGTCAGTGCGCTCTTCGAGCCACGGGCCCGCAGATGGGTTCCCCAGGTCCTGGCCGGCGCTGCGGTCGGGATCGGCCTGCTGGGCCTCGCCACGGTCGCCCTGCGGCGCGGCATCAGCTACACCGGGCTCCATCATCCGCTGACGATGCCGGCCCTCGATCCCTTCCTGGGCATCGGTCCCCGGAGCCGGGTCGAGTCGCCGTTCGTTGCCCCGGTGACCATCGGCGCGGTCGTGGTGGCGGCGCTCCTAGCCCTGCTGGCGAAGGTGCGCCCCGCCGCCGTGACGGCGGTGCTACTCCTCGGCTTCGCGTGGATCGCCTACAAGGATGTCGTGCCGGCGTCGAGGACCATCACCAGCAACGACGCCGCCAGTCCTGTGTACCGCGCGCTGCGCGAGCGACGCCCCGCCACCGTCGCCTACGACATCGATCAGATGGCCGTCAACACCTACTACGGGCTCCCGTTCTGGCTGGACGACAGCGCGTTCGTCGCGTTCCGAGCCTCGGGTGGGGCCTGGCCCGAGGCTGATCTCTACGTCGGCCCGGCGGCCTGGCCGGCCGCCAACACCCGTGGCCTCCAGTTGCTCACCGTGGACCCGATCACGAAGCAGGGTTACTGGGTTCCGGACTGACGGTCCTGGCGAGACGCTCGCAAACCCGCGCCCGATGAGGCAAAGTCGGTGCCTGGAGGAGCCTGCGCGATGGCCGAGGGGGTGTTCGTCAGCTATCGGCGGGACGACGCGCCCGGGCACGCCGGACGGCTGTACGACCGCCTCGTCACCCGGTTCGGCGAGGACCGGGTGTTCATGGACGTCGATTCGATCGATCCCGGTGAGGACTTCGTCGAGGCCATCGAGTCAACCCTGGCCAGCGCTTCTGTCGTCATCGTGGTGATCGGGCCGGCGTGGGTGACGTTGCGTGACGAGCAGGGCGTGGTCCGGCTGACCAAGCCGAACGACTACGTCCACCTCGAGGTCAGCAGGGCGCTGGAGCTGAGGAAGCGGGTCATTCCCGTGCTGGTCGACGACGCCCAGGTTCCCGATGTGGGCGAGCTGCCGGCCGACCTGCATGCACTGACCCGTCGGAACGCGATCGAGATCAGCGACGGCCGGTTCCACTCCGATGCCGACCGCTTGGCCGACGCCATCGCGGAGAGTCTGACCGGCGCGGCTGCGGCGACTCCACCGACTGCTGCGGGGGTTCCGGGATCGGCTGCGGTCACGGCAGGAACGGCCGCGGCGGTGGCAGGAGCTGCGGCGCCAACTGAAGCGCCTGTCGCACCCGCCCCGCCCGCACCGGCCAGCGATGGGCTGGGCGACCGCCTCCGCAGGCTGGGTCTCCCAGTCGTGATCGCGGTGCTCATCGCCCTCCTGATGGTCGTCGGGGCGATCGTGTGGGCGCTCTCGTGGGGCGACGACGACACAACGACCGCCACGACGGCAGTTACCACCGAGGCAACGACGCCAGCTACCACGACGGCGACGACCACGGAGTCCACAGCGGGGAGTGCGACGGGGGTCACTGAGGCGCCTCAGGTGGTCACGCCGTCTGTGGTCGGCGAGCTGCCGACTTCGGGCGAGCCTGCGGAGGTGACGGTGGCCGGAGGCGCGCTCTGGGCGGCGATCGCCGGAGGGGTGGAGCGCTTCGATCAACCCGGTCCCGATGCCCAACCCGCCGGGACGGTCGACCTCGGCAGCCCGGGTCTCGGCAACGACATCATCGAGTGGGACGGCGCGCTCTACGTGACACGCTTCGCCGGACGGGCGCTGGCGGCGGTCGACCTGGCCACCGGCACGGTCCGCGGTGCACCTATCCCGATCAACGGCAGTCCGATCGCGGGGGTCGTCAGCGGCGACACGCTTTGGCTGGCCGTGCACGGGTCCAGTACCGGCGCCGCCGGCTCCGTGGTTGCAGTGAGGGGCGGGGCGGTCGTCGACCAGATCGACCTCGCGTCGACGCCGAACGGCATCGAGACGTTGGACGGCCGCCTGTGGGTCACGTTCCACAGCGTGGGCAGCATCGGCATCATCGATCCGGTCAGCCACCAGGTCACGGTCAGCTCGGTCGGGGCGAAGCCGGTCGACGTGCGGCTGATCGGCGGCCAGCTCTGGGTGACTGTCTCGGGCGAGAACCGGATCGCGCTCGATCGATCCCGCCGGCGGCACGGAGACCGGGAGCATCCAGGTCGGTCAGAGCCCGTGGAAGGTGGAGGAGGGCTTCGGGGCCGTGTGGGTGACCAACCAGGGCGACGGCACGGTCGTGCGCATCGACCCGTCGACGCTCGAGGTCGGAGAACCGATCCCCGTCGGTGCCAGGCCGGACGAGATCGCCGTCGGCACCGACCACCTGTACGTCGGCAACGTCGGCAGTCGCTCGATCAGCGTGATCGACCCCGGCTAGTGGCGGGCGACCGTGCGCTGGCGGTCGAGCCAACCGATGAGGACGGCGATGGCCCGGGGATCGTGCCGCAGGCGGTGACCGGCGCCGGGCAGCAGTCGCAGTTCGGCGCTCCCGTGGTATTCCACGAACTGGCGGGCGTCGACCACCGGGACGTACGGGTCATCCTCGCCGTGCAGGACCAGCAGCGGCCGTGGGGCCAGTCGCCGGGCGGCGGGCAGGGGCCGGAAGCGGCGGAACTCCCTGGCCCAGGCCTCGAACGACGGAGGAAAGGCCGGATGACGGATGGCACCGAGCTCACGCGGCGTGCTCGAGGAAGCGGCGCGGGTGGGCGGCCCAGTCATCGAAGTCGGCCCGAGCGCCGAGCATCGCCACGCCGCGGACCCTGGCGTCCTCGGCGCCGACGCACACCGCCAACGATCCTCCGGTGTTGGTCCCCACCAGCCAGACGCCGTCCGGCTCCGCCACGCTCTCGAGGTGATCGATGGCGGCCCGCAGGTCGTCGATCCAGCCCTGGAGCGAGAAGTCCCCGCTCGACTGGCCGCACCCGCGGAACGTGAACGTCAGGGCCGCCCAGCCGAGCTCGTTGGCGATGCGGTCCATGAGCTCGGGGAAGGTCCCGCCGGACTGACGGGCATCGAGCGGGCCGAGCGGGAACCCGTGGCAGAGGATCAGCGAGGGCAGTCCGGCGGTCCGGCGCCCGGCGGGGTAGGCGAGGTGGCAGGCGAGGGTCAGCGTCCCGGAGGTGAAGCTGTTGTTCAACGGGGCGACGCGTGCCGACGTGACCGGCGACCGGGTCGGGCCAGTCGGTAGCCGCGGTTGTGGGCCTCGGACAGCTCGTCCGGCCCGAAGCACAGGAAGGTCTCGGCTTCCATCAGCTCCTCGATGACCGCGGGATCGTCCCAGTGGTCGAGGTCGTAGACGACCTGCGAGCGCTTGTCGCCCAGGTAGCGCTGGTGCTCGAACCGGGCCGGCCGTTCCATGGCGGCGGACGATAGCGGCCGCAACCTCGCCCGGTTACGGTCCGCCAGCATGGACGCCAGCCGCACGACCGACCTGCTCGAGGAGACCCTGAGGGCGACGATCGCCGTCGGTCAGCCGCTCTCGGACGAGGAGTGGGAGCTGCCCACGGACTGCCCGGGCTGGACGGTGAAGGACCACGTCTCCCACCTCATCGGCACGGAGCGGATGCTGCAGGGTCTGCCGTTGTCGGAGATCGAACTCACACCGTCAGCTCACGTGAAGAACCCGATCGGCGAGTTCAACGAGCGCGAGGTGGAGAAGCGGCGCGGTCAGTCAGGCGCCCAGGTCCTGGGCGAGCTCGAGGAGCTGGTGGACCTGCGGCTGGACACACTGCGGAACGCCGACGATGCCTACTTCGCGCAGGAGGCCATGACTCCGACTGGTCCGGGCACCATGCTCGACTTCCTGTCCATCCGGATCCTCGACTGCTGGGTGCACGAGCAGGACATCCGGCGCGCCGTCGGGCAACCGGGCCATCTCGATGGCGGCCCGGCCGAGCACACCACCGATCGGCTCCTGCGGACCCTTCCTATCGTCGTCGGCAAGCGAGCGGGCGCGCCGGAGGGATCACTCACGTTGATGCACATCACGGGGCCGGTCGAGCGGACGGTCCCGGTGCTGGTCGAGGAGGGCCGGGCGAAGGTGGTGGATCCGGACCCCGCCGGCACGCCGGACGTGACCGTGAGCATGGACTCCGAGACGTTCCTGGTCCTGGCCGTTGGTCGGCACAGCGCGGCCGACAGAGCCGACCGGATCGAGATCTCTGGCGAGGGCGGCTGGGGCCAGGCGGTCGTCGATCAGCTCAACATGATGATCTAGGCGTCAGACGGTGGCGTGGACGGTGAGCCGATAGCGCCCACCGGCTTCGGGCGGACCCGCTGTCGTGTCGACGCTTCCGAACCCAGCCGGCGCGGCAGAGCGCGTGCATTCCCGCCTCGGTCGGGATCCACCAGTTGCCGACATCGGCATTGATCTCCCCACCGGGCACGAACTCCCACAGTGGTCCTGTCGAGCCGTCGACGACCACCGCCTCCGACTCGATCACGGCCAGCGATCCCGTCAGCTCGCGCAGGCGCCGCATGGCCGTCAGCGGCTCCTCGATGTGGTAGATGACGCCGAGGAAGAGCACGACGTCGAACGTGCCGAGCCCGTCGAGATCCATCGTCATGAAGTCGCCGACGACAGGCTCGACGCGACTGCCGAGTGACTTGTGCGCGAGGTCGAACGCGGCTTTGCCCGGAAGCGTCTCGGGGTGCCACAGCTCGGGCTTCTCGTGGTACGGCTCGGGAGTGACCCCGCGATCGCGGCAGTCGGCCCAGTAGGCCTGTTGACGCGGGAGGTCGAGCGACCAGACGTAGTGGTCGAGGGCGACGACGCGAGCCGCACCTTCACGCTCGGCCCTGAACGAGAACCATCCGTCCCAACAGCCGATATCGAGCACGGAACGGGATGCAAGATCTGGGAGACGGAGGTTCGACCACTCGTGTTCCAGAACGTCTGGGGTCTTTCTCCCGGGAGTGACGCTGTCACGCAGATCGATGGAATGCCACCAGAAGACGTCCTCCACGGGCGCGTCTTATCACAGCCGGGGTCGCCTTCCTTCGGGCTAGGCGGCCGGTTCGTCCGCCTCCGGGCCGATGGCGCCGATGGCGTCGAGGTACGCGAGGTGGGCCTCGACGACGTGGGCGACGTCCTCGTCCGTGACCTCGATGCTCAGGTCGTCGGCCTGCCCGATCAGGTAGGCGACCGCGTCGGTCTCGTCGATCACGACGGGGTCGACGATCTCCTGCATCTGATCCACCGCGACGGGCGGCTGGAACCCCTTGCGGCGGAGCTGCGCCATGTGGGCGCGGAGCAAGGCCCGCACGTCGTCGTGGGTGAGCCGGGCCTGGGCGCCGGGGGGCAGCGTGTCGGCTACGAACTCGACGGCCTCGTCCAGCACGTACACCGCCCGGGGTGCCACGCCGTCCAGGCGGCGGGCCTCCCTACCGACCGTGACGGCCGCAATGCCGAAAACGGTGACGGCCGCCAGCACGAGGATGAGAACCACCAGCGCCACGGGGGCGAGGGTAGCCACGAGGGATCGGCCCATATGCTCGGCCCCCATGACCGTGCTCGTCACCGGCGGCGCCGGCTACATCGGCTCGCACACCGTCCGCCTCCTCCGCTCACAAGGGCGGGACGTGGTGGTCCTCGACACCCTGGAGTTCGGCCACAAGGACGCCGCTCTCGGGGCTCCCCTCGTGATCGGCGACATCGGCGACATCGAGCTCGTCCGCCGAGCTGGTCAAGGACCACGGCGTGACGTCGTGCATCCACTTCGCGGCGCTGAAGGCCGTCGGCGAGTCGATGCAGCAGCCCGATCGCTACTTCGCCAACAACGTCGCCGGTTCCCAGCGCCTGATCGAAGCGCTGCACACCTCGGACGTCCGGAACATCGTGTTCTCCTCGTCCTGCTCCGTGTACGGCACGCCCGAGCACGTGCCCGTGAAGGAGGACGCGCCGCTGCATCCCGAGAGCGTGTACGCCGAGACCAAGCGCATCATCGAGGCGATGCTGGGCTGGTACGACCGGACCCTCGGGGTCACGTCGGTCAGCCTGCGCTACTTCAACGCCGCCGGTGCCGCGCCCGATGGGTCCATCGGCGAGGACTGGAACTTCTCACAGAACCTCATCCCCCACACGATGAAGGCCATGCTCGGCAAGCGCCCGCCGCTGGACGTGTTCGGCACCGACTACCCCACGCCCGACGGCACCGCCATCCGCGACTACATCCACGTGGACGACCTGGCCGACGCGCACGTCAAGGCCCTGGACCACCTGGCTGGCGGCGGGTCGACGGTGGCGCTCAACGTCGGGACCGGCGTAGGCACCTCCGTCCAAGAGGTCATCGACGCCACGGAGCGCGTCACCGGGCGCGAGGTGCCGCGGGTCTACGTCGGCCGCCGGCCGGGAGACCCTGTGGCTCTGTTCTCGAACAACGACCTCGTGCGGTCCACCTTGGGCTGGGAGCCGACGCAGCAGCTCGACGAGATCATCGCCACCGCATGGCAGTGGCACTCGACGCACGTCGACCAGTGATCAGATGCCGATGCGCTGGGCCAGCAGCTCCCGGTGGTAGGTGGGGTCGCCGAACAGCAGCTCGGAGCTCTTGGCCCGCTTGAAGTAGAGGTGCGCCGGGTGCTCCCAGGTGAAGCCGATGCCACCGTGGATCTGGATGTTCTCCGCCGCGGCGTGGAAGTAGGCCTCTGAGCAGTACGCCTTGGCCAGCGAGGCCACGGACGGGAGCTCGTCGTTCATCTCGGCCGCGCACCACATGCCGTAGTAGGCGGCGGACTTGGCCGACTCGACCTCCAGGAGCATGTCAGCGCACTTGTGCTTGATGGCCTGGAACGAGCCGATGGGCCGGCCGAACTGCACCCGGACCTTGGCGTACTCGACGGCCATGTCGAGGACCTTCTGGCCGCCGCCGACCTCTTCGGCCGCCAGGGCCACCGCGGCGAGGTCGAGCACAGTCGACAGCACGGCCCATCCCTGGCCCTCGGTGCCGAGCAGGCGGGCGGGCGTGCCGGCGAACTCGAGCTTGGCCTGCTTGCGGGTCTGGTCCATCGTGGACAGCGCGGTGCGGGTGAGGCCGTCGGCATCACCGACCACGGTGAAGAGGCTCACGCCGCCTTCGGTGCGGGCGGCGACGATGATGAGGTCGGCCGTGTGCCCGTCGAGGACGAACATCTTGGTGCCGTTGAGCGTCCAGCCGCCGCCGTCCTGCGTCGCTTCCATGGTGATGCCGCTCTCGTCCCACTTGCCCGAGGGCTCGGTGTAGGCGATCGTGGCGATCGTCTCGCCGGACGCGATGCCGGGCAGGAAGTCCTTCTTGGCGGCGTCGTCACCGCTCTGGAGGAGTGTGTTGGCGGCGAGGACGACGGTCGAGAAGTACGGCGCGCAGAGCAGGGCGCGGCCCATCTCCTCCAGCACGACGCCGAGCTCGACGAAGCTGTATCCCGAGCCGCCGAACTCCTCGGGGATGGCGAGGCCTTGGAGGCCCATCTGCTCGCCCATCTGGGACCAGACGGCGGGGTCGTACCCGTCCTCGGTGTCCATGAGGCGCCGGACCTCGGTCTCGGGGGACTTGCTGTCGAGGAAGGACCGCACGGTCTTGCGGAGCTCTTCCTGCTCCTCGCTGAAGGCAAAGTTCATGTCGTCCATTTTGCTCGGCTGGCGAATCGACGTCGATTCGTCGGATGTACATCTGTGTACACATGAGCCAGCGCTACTGTGAGCGTCGTGCACAGGGTCAGCATCCGGGAGTTCCGGGCCAACGTGGCGGCGGCGGTCCGGCGGGCCGAGTGGGGCGAGCGGACCGTCATCACGGTGGCCGGCCGGCCGGCCGCGCAGCTCGGTCCGCTGGAGCCGCTCGGTCCGGCGCCGCTGACGCTCGACGACCTCGTCGCCCGCGGCCTCGTCCTCGCCCCCCGGCGCCACGACCGGCCGTCCCCGGGCCCGCCCGTCCCGGTCTGGGCCGGCGCCCGCCTCGACCGGCTCCTGCGGGAGCAGCGGGGCTGACCGTTGACGCTCGCCCTCGACACCAGCGCGCTCGTCGCCCGCCACCTGGCCATCCCGGCCCGGGAGGTCGCCACCGAGGCCATGGACGCCGATTCCGAGTGGTGCGCCAGCGCGCTGGCCCTGACCGAGGCCCTGGTCCTCATCGACCGGCTGACCGACGAACCCGAGCTGCGCGACGACCTCGAAGACGCCGTACGACTCGACTGGGACCGCCTGGCCGTCGTGCCCGTCGACGCCGCCTGCCTCGACCGGGCCGCCGAGCTCGCCCGGGCCCAGCCCCTCCGTCTGTCCGACGCCCTCCACCTCGCCGCCGCCGACCGCCTCCCGCGGCCCGTGCACTTCCTGACCTTCGATCCGGGCCAGATCCCCGTCGCCCTCTCTCTCGGCTTCGAGGTCATCTCGACCTGAGCCCGAGCCGCAACTATGAGCCGAACGGGCCGGCAACAGCGCGAATGCCTCAGGACCTCGCCGATACGGCGCCCGCTACAGCGGAAGCTTTGAGCCGAACGCGCCGCCGGCGGCGCGAACGCCTCGGACTTCGCCGCCATCCGTACGGCCGGACGTCCCGCTCGTCGAACCCGGTGCCAGACTGGAGTTCATGACGCTGCACTACGAGGACGAGCAGATCGAGATCCACAAGCTCGTCGTGGGCCCCTACGAGAACAACGTGTTCGTCCTGCGCTGCCGCGAGACCGGCGACGCGGTCCTGCTCGACGCCGCCAACGAGCACGAGAAGCTCCTCGAGCTGGCGCAGTCGCTCAACGTGCGGCGCGTGCTCGAGACCCACGGGCACTGGGACCACATCCAGGCCGTGCCGGCCATGCGGGAGGCTGGGCTACGAGGTGGCGGTCACCGCGCTCGACGCGCCCCGCCTGAAGGACGTGGGCTACGACGTCTTCCTCGACGACAAGGAGGTCGTGGAGGTGGGCCGCGTCCGCCTCGACGCCATCCACACCCCCGGCCACACCGAGGGTTCGATCTGCTTCAAGGTCGCCGGCAGCCCGATCCTCTTCAGCGGCGACACGCTGTTCCCGGGTGGCCCGGGCAACACGACGTTCGAGGGCGGCGACTTCGCCACCATCATCTCGTCCCTCGACACGAAGCTGTTCACGCTCCCGGCCGACACCATCGTTCTGCCCGGCCACGGCGACGACACCAGCATCGGCACCGAGCGACCGCACCTGCAGGAGTGGGTCGACCGGGGCTGGTGAGCCCCCGGAGGCCGCTCACTGCAGCCAGGCCGGTCCCCGGAAGCGGCGGTGCATGAGCACCGCCCGGGCCACCATCCACACGGCCAGCGCGCTCCACACGCCGACGATGCCCAGGGCCGGCCAGGCCAGGGGCAGCACGGCGAAGGGCAAGTAGACGACCAGCGCGATCAGCATGGCCCGGCCGAGGAAGCGCACGTCGCCGGCGCCGATCAGCACCCCGTCGAGAGCGAAGGCCACGGCCCCGGGCAGGAGCATCAGCCCGAGCACGACCAAGCCGGCCACGGTCCGGCTGACGACGGCCGGGTCGGCGCTGAACACCCGCGCCAACAGCGGCGCCGTCATCACGACGACCGCGCTCGACGCCGATCCCCACCACCACCGAGAGCACGAGCACCCGCTCGCCGACCCGCCGGGCCAGGCCCACGTCACTCGCCCCGAGCGCCTCGGCGACCAGGGTCTGGGCGGGGATGGCGAAGGCATCGAGGGAGAGCGCCAACAGGGTGAACATCGTGTTGACGACCTGGTGCGCGGCGACGGTGGGCGTGTCGACCCGGGCGGCCACCGCGGTGGCGATCGCGAATGCCGCGATGAGCGAGAGCACCCGCACGACGAGGTGCGCACCCGACCGGAGCAGCCGATTCAGCTCGACCCGGTCGGGGCGATGCGAACCCGCGGCGCGGAGATGGGGCCGCATGAGCAGCAGGTAGGCCCCGGCGGCGAGGACTTGCACGAGGACCGTGCTCCAGGCCGACCCGGCGATGCCGAGGTCGAGGCCGTAGACGGCCACCAGCTCGACGGCAACGTTGGTCAGCGCGGCGACGGCCACGATGGCCAGCGGCGTGCGCAGGTCGGCCACGCCGCGAAAGACACCGGCACCGACGAGGGCCACGAGTATGAACGGCACCCCGAACGCGCTGATGCGCAGGTACGTGACGGCGGCATCGAGCGCCGCACCCTCGCCTCCGAGCAGAAGCGAGAGCGGCCGGGCCAGGACGGCGAGCGCCAGCGCCAGCGGCAACCCGAGCAGGAGGGCGAGCCAGAGCGCCTGGACCCCGACGTTGGCCGCGCCGGGCTCGTTCCCCGCTCCGCGGGCGCGCGCCAGGCGGGGCGTGGTGCCGTAGGCCAGGAAGCTGCACAGCGCGGTGACGAAGAGCAGCACGGACGCCGCCAGGGCGAGGCCGGCGAGCGGGTCCGTCCCGAGGCGGCCGACGATGGCGGTGTCGGCCACGAGGTAGAGCGGCTCCGCGGCCAGCGTGCCGAAGGCCGGCAGTGCGAGCGCGGTGATCCGGCGGTCGAGCGGGCTCCGGAAGAGGTCGGGTCGGTTCAAGCGAGGAGCGAGCGGCCGGTGGCCCCCGCCAGCTCGATCTCGAGCAGATCGGCCAGCGTCACCGCCCAGTCGGGCGCGTCCGGGGGTCGGTCGGCCAGCGAACGGGAGATGGCCGCTACGGCCGGGTGACCGCCGGCGACGACGGCCACCTGTGTCCGCGTCGACGACCCGCCGTGGACGCCGCGCAGCGACACGGCGGTACCGGCAGGAGCGAACCAACGCCCGGTCTCGGCCGACACGAACCGCCACCCCGGCGCCAGCTCCGAGGTGCCGTCCACACCGGGAACACCGTCGAGCCATGCGCCGGCAGTCCGGTCGTCGCCGACGATCACCGCGCCGTCGCCCTCCAGGATGACGATGGCATCGACTCCGGCCGCGGCCGCGACAGCCTGCAGATCGATGGGTTCGTCGTCGTTCACCGCCGTCTGATCGTGGTCGCTGACGACCATGAGGACCGTGTCGTCCCACCGGGGCTGCAGTGCCTCGACCAACCACCCCAGACAGGCGTCCGTCTCGGCGTAGATCGCGAGCGCGGTGTCGCTGTCCGGTCCGTAGAGGTGCGCGGCCGTGTCCGGCCCGTTGAGCTGTGCAACGAGGACGTCCCACGGGCCGGCGGCCGCCTCGCACAAGACCTCGATCGTGCCGGAGTCGTGCAGGTACCCGAACTCGTCCAGACGGTGGTCCTCCGGCAGTTGGCCCTCGGGCGGCCAGTGCGTGGCGGCGTCGCCGGCGCCCATGACCGGGACCAGGTGGTGGTCACCGAACACGGCCACAGCCCGGCGGCCGGCGTCCCGGCAGGCACTGAACACGGTCGGCCCGGCCGGGCCCACCTCGTAGGCCCGCGCCACGCGGCCATCGCGCACGACGTGGTTGGCGTAGAGACCGTGCCCGGCGGCATCCGTGCCGGTGACGAAGCTGGCATGGTTCGGGTAGGTGGCGCTCGTCAGCACCGCCCGGCCGCCGTCGACCGCACACCCGCCGGCGGCCGCCAGCTCGCACAGCACCGGCGTGACCGCCGGATCGACGTGGCGGTGGGGCTGCGCGTCGAGGACGAGGAGGACGGCTCGCATCCCTCCATCCTCGCCCACCGGCGTCAGGTCGGGCAGCGGACGCGCTCTCCCACCAGCACCTGGTGCAGGACGAGCGGCCCGGGACGCTCCACCTCCACCCGCACCCACTCCTCCTCGGCGGTCTCGGCCACGCAGCCGGAACCGTCGACCGTCCACCAGGGGCTCGGCCGCACACGGACGAGAACGGTGCCGGCCGACCAGGCCCTGAGCGTCAGCGTGTCCGCTGTCTGCTCCACCAGCTCGGCCGGCCCGTCCACCAGGCCCGGGCTGTCGACCACGCGCCACACCGTCCAGTCGTCGCCCTCCCACACCCGCTCGAGTCCCGGCTGGCCGCGTCGGAGCAGCGCCACCTCCGCCTCCGCCGACGCGTCGAGCTCAGCGTCCGGCAGTGCCACGTAGTCGACACCCGTGTCGTGCAACCACTGGTGGTACTCGCGGGGGCCGAGCCCGCCGGGCTCGTAGAAAAGCGGGTTCAGCTTCATGTCGAGCTGCCGCTGCCAGCCCCGGGCCAGCGGCACCTCGGGCGCGACGTGCACCGCCTCGTAGTGCCGCCTCGTGAACGGGATCTCGATGCGCTCCGCCGGCGGGTCGGCCTGGCGCAGGTACTCGAGCAGCGGCGCGTAGAACGTCGCCTCGGTCGACGCGTCGCGGCTGCTGCGGGTCATGGCGTCGATGGCCGGGGACCACTGCCACCAGGCGAACAACAGACCGAGCACGACCATCGCCGCCATCGGGACGCGCCGCGGGCGCCGCAGCGGCGCGGCGACGAGGAGGGGGAGCGCGACGAACATACCGAGCCGGGTGATGTTGGCGCCCAAGGCATTGGGCACGGCGAAGGTGACGAGCGCGGCCGCCGCGTAGAGCGCGGCGCCGATCCGCACCGCGCTCCACGCGCGGGGCAGCAGCCCCCACGCCGCGAAGCACACGGCGAGGGTGACCGTCAGCGCACCCAGGCTGAACGGGAACCGTCCGCCTTCGGGAAACAGGAGAGCCAGCACGGCCACTGGAGCCAGCGCGCACGACGCCCACACGAGGGGTCCGCGCCGGCGCGAGGCGATGGCCATCGCCAACCAGGCCAGGGCGAGGAAGCACCCGGCGACGGGGCTGGCCAGCGCGGTCGCCACCGACAGAACGGCGGCCGCCACACCACCCACCGCCGTTCGCCGTCCGGTGGCCAAGGCAGCCAGCCCGAGCGCGAGGCCGAGCGCGAACGCCAGTCGCCCGACGGCCAGGTTCACGACCGTGCCCGCCGCGAACAGCGCCGACGCGATCGTCGCTCGCCGCGGCTCGACGGCGGGCAGGCGCCGGAGCAGCCGGTCGAAGCAGACAGCGGCGACGATCGCGCTCCCCGCCCCGACCAGCACTGGTCCCACCGCGGCCGCCAGTGGGGCCAGGAGCACGCTGTAGCCAGGCGTGTGGTGCCCGCCGTACCAGGCCGAGCTCCAGATGGTGAACCCGTCCCGGCGGAACAGCTCGATCCGGAACAGGTAGTTGGGCACGTCGGCGCCCCGCCACCCGGCCACCGCCGCCAGCGCGGCCACGGCCGCAGCCACCGCTCCCGCCCAGCCGCTCACCAGCACCGGGCGAGCCGCGGCCAGGGCGCCGTCTTGCACGCGGGCGCTGGTCACCCTCGAACCGTGCCCCTCCGGCCGTCCCGGAAACACCGGGCTGGGGTCCCGATCTGGGCCCGAGCCGCGCTCAGGACCCCGGTACCATGCCCGCGGGACGCCCACCGCCGTACGGTTGGGTGAACGGCGCTCCTGGCAGAGGGGCGCAGAGGGGCACCGAGGGCACAGAACGGAGGCTCGAGTGGCGCGACCGGGCGATCAGGCAGCCGGTCTGGCCGGCGCCACCCGGGCGCGGGTGGGGCTGGCGCTCGGCGTCGCCCTCGTCATCGCCGCGGCGGTGGTCGCCCTGCGGGTGGCCAACGCCGGCGACGAGCCCGAAGGCCAGAACTGGTGGCTGGTGGCCGGCCTGGTGATCGGCGTCGCCTACCTGCCGGCCGCCGCCATCCTGACGGCCCGCCGGGACCGGCGCCTGCTCGGAGGGCTGTTCCTCGTCGTCGGCGTCTGCGCCCTGCTCGACGCGCTGTCCACGCAGTACCGCGGCTACGAGCTCGGCCGGGAGCAGGCGGTGCGCTGGGAGTGGCTGGCCGACCTGTCGACCTGGATGTGGCTGGTGGGCGGCGGAACGCTGGCCACCCTGGTCCTCCTCGCCCTGCTCCCGCGCGCCTGGCGACGGGACATCCGCGTGCGCGGCGCGATGGTGCTCGCCGCGGTCGGCATCGCCGTCACCGCCATCGACCCGGACGGTTGGACCGGCCCTGCCATCGTCGCTCTGGTGGCCGTCACGGCCGTCGTCCTGCTGGCGGTGCGCTGGAGAATGCGGCGCCGTAGTGGCGACGATCCGCTGCCGGCGTGGCTGTTGGCGGGCGGCGTTGTCGCGGTGCTCGGCGTCCTCCCGTCGTTGTTCGACGGTCCGGCGGAGTGGCTGACGGCGCCGAACGTCGTGGCCCCGATGCTGCTCATCGCCACCGTCCCGCTCCTCGTGGTCGGTGCCCTCATCGAGATCGTGCGCCTCGCCCCGAGCGGCCTGGAGCGGGCCTCGCACCAGTTCCTGGAGTGGGTGCTGCTGGCCGCAGGCATCGTCGTCATCTACACGGGCCTCGTCGCCGGGTTGGGCCGCATGGTCGGGGGAAGCGGGCCAACGTGGCTGCTCGTCGCCGCCACGGGGGTGATCGCGCTGCTGGTCGAGCCCGCCCGCCAGCACATCCGCGAGCTGGTCGATCGCCTGGTCTACGGCTCCCGCGACGACACGCTGTCCCTCGTCCGCCAGGTGATGGCCCACGTGAGCGCGGTCGGTCCGGGCGACGACCTGCTCCCCGCGCTCGCCACCAGCCTCGGCCGGGAGATGTGCCTCGACTCCGTGGTCATCGAGGTCGCCTCCCGGGCCGGGTGGGAGCGGGCCGCGGAGTACGAGGCCGACGACGCGCCGAGGGCCGGGCTCGGCCGCCGCCACGAGCTCCTGCTCCGTCACCACGACGAGGTGGTAGGGCGCGTGATCGTGGGCTGGGCTGACGCGCCGTCGCTGCGGCCGCGTGACGAGGCAACGCTCGAAGAGCTCGCGGCGCCTCTCGCGCTGGCCGTGAGCTGGGTCCGCCTGGCCGCCGACCTGCGCCGGTCATCCCTGGCCGTCCTGTCCGCTCGCGAGGAGGAGCGGCGCCGGCTCCGGCGGGATCTCCACGACGGTCTCGGCCCGGCCCTCACCGGCATCTCCCTCGGCCTGCGCACCGCCATCCGCCAGCTCGAGCGCACCGACGCCGGCCGTCCCACGATGGACCTCCTGTCGCACCTGGCCGACGAAGTCGACACCACCGTCGGCGAGGTCAAGCGGATCGTGCGGGACCTGCGACCGTCAGCGCTGGACGAGCTCGGGCTGATGGGCGCGGTCGCCGAGTTCGCGCGCTCGATCGACGGCGCCGTCCAGCTCCACGTCGAGCTCCCCGGGCAGGAGCCCGCGCTCCCCGCTGCGGTCGAGGTGGCCGTCTACCGCATCGTCACCGAAGCGCTGACCAACGTGGTGCGGCACGCCCAGGCCGCCACCTGCTGGTTGCGCATCGATGCCCGTGATGTGGTGGAGATCGACGTGGTGGACGACGGTGTCGGGCTGAGCGGACGCAGCGGCAACGGTGCCGGCAGTGGCGTCGGTCTCGCCGCGATGCGGGAGCGGGCGGCCGAGCTCGGCGGCAGCGTGACCCTCGGCCCACGTCGGCCCCACGGCACCCACCTGCACGTCCGCCTTCCGGCGGTGCTGCCATGACGACGGCCCCTGACACGCTGCGCGTGCTCATCGTGGACGACCATCCGCTGTTCCGCCTCGGCCTCGCCGCCGCGTGCTGGCCGAGATGGATGGCATCGAGCTCGTGGGCGAAGCCGAGCGGGTGGGGGACGTCTCGGCCCTGGTGGAGGAGACCCGGCCCGACATCGTGCTCCTCGACGTCCGTCTCCCCGATGGCTCGGGCCTGGAGGTCAACCGACTGCTCGTCGAGCGCCATCCGGACGTCAAGGTGATCCTCCTCACCATGTCCGAGGATCACGACACCCTGCTGACCGCGCTGCGCGACGGCGCTCGCGGCTACCTCGTGAAGGGCACGGGTCCGGAGCGCATGGAGTGGGCGCTGCGGGCGGTCGCCGGCGGCGACGTCGTACTCAACCAGGAGCTGGCCCAGGCGGTGAGCGAGCTGGCCCAGACCCGAAGTCGTCCCACCCGCAACAAGGCGTTCCCGACGCTCACCGACCGCGAGCTCGACATCCTCGAGCTCATCGCCCAGGGCCTCGACAACCAGACGATCGCCCGCCGGCTGGTCCTCAACCCCAAGACCGTCCGCAACCACGTCTCGAACGTGCTGACCAAAGTGCACGCCTCGGACCGCTCCAACGCGATCGTGATGGCCCGTCAGGCCGGCCTCGGCCTGGAGGGTGGCCGGAGCTGAGGCCGGCCGGCCCGGCGCGTCGCGAATCAGGCCCGCTCGAGGACGACCACCTGGATCTCCCGCCCGGCCGCCTTGGCCTTCCCCACGTACTCGTCGTAGGCCGGCCACTGCGCGGTCATCACCGGCCAGATGGCTGCCCGCTCGTCGGCATCGGCGGTCCTCGCCCGAACGGCGAAGACCTCGTCCATCACCTGCACCCGGGCGTCGGGATGGGCGACGAGCGAGCGGTACCAGGCCGGATCCGTCGGTGCGCCACCCTTGGAGGCGACGAGGGCGAGGGCATCGCCGTGGCGGCCGTAGATCAGCGCCGTACGCCGCCATGTCCCGGACTCGGCGCCCTGGTAGGTCAGCAGGAGGCAGGACGTGCCGTTCCACTCGTGGCCGTCCTGGCCGCCGGTGGCCAGGTAGCGGCCGATGTGCTCGTTGACCCAGTCGCGCGGGCTGTCGAGGGGCTGGTCGGGGCTGGAACCGGGATCGCTCACGCCGGCCAGTCTGCCTGCTCGCCGGCCGATGTGACGAGCCGGTGGAGGGAGGTCGTCGCAGGTCGAAGGCATTACCACTATGCGCGTAGTGGTAATAGACTCAGAACCGTGGCCGAGTTGTTCCGCATCGAGGATCTGCACGCCCGACCGGCTCCTCCGGTGGGCGAGGTGGGCGGCCGGCCGGGCCCCGAGATCCTGCGGGGGATCGACCTCGTCGTCCAGCCCGGGGAGATCCACGCCCTCATGGGGCCGAATGGTTCGGGCAAGAGCACTCTGGCCAACGTCCTCCTCGCCAACCCCGAGTACGAAATCACGCAGGGCCGGGTGCTGTACCAGGGTGACGACATCACCGCCTGGCCGACCGAGGTCCGAGCCAAGGCCGGGATGTTCCTCGCGTTCCAGTACCCGCAGGAGATCGCCGGCGTCTCGGTCATCCAGTTCCTGCGTCAGGCCCTGTCGGCCCGCAAGGGCGTCGACCTGTCCGTGCTGGAGCTGCGGCTGTCGATCATGGAGTGGATGCAGCGGTTGGGCATGGATTCAGGTTTCGCCGACCGCTACCTCAACGAAGGCTTCTCGGGGGGCGAGAAGAAGCGCAACGAGATCCTCCAGATGGCCATCCTCGAGCCCGAGCTGGCCATCCTCGACGAGACCGACTCCGGTCTGGACATCGACGCCCTGCGCACGGTCGCCGCGGGCATCCGGGAGGTCCGCAAGGACCGGACCGAGCTCGGCATCGTGCTGATCACCCACTACCAGCGCCTGCTCAATGAGCTCGCTCCCGATCACGTGCACATCCTCGTGGACGGTCGCATCGTGGCCTCCGGAGGGCTCGAGCTGGCCGAGCAACTCGAGCGGGAGGGTTACGAGGCGTTCCGCGCCGGGGCCGGGAGCACGGCGCCGTGAGCACGCTCGACGTCGCCAGGATCCGCAAGGACTTCCCGATCCTCGACATCGAGGTCGACGGGCGGCCGATCGTCTACCTCGACTCGGCCAACAGCAGCCAGAAGCCGCGGGTCGTCATCGACGCCATGAGCCGTTTCATGGAGACGTCGTACGCGCCCATCAACCGCAGCGCCTACAAGTTGGCCGCCGAGGCCACCGAGGCCTACGAGGGTGCCCGCCGGAAGGCCCAGCGCTTCATCAACGCCCCCCACGCGCACGAGCTGATCTTCACCAAGAACGCCACGGAGGCGCTCAACCTCGTCGCCTACTCGTGGGGACGCTCCCAACTCTCCGCCGGGGACGTCGTCGTGCTCACCGAGATGGAGCACCACGCCAACATCGTGCCCTGGCACCTCCTCGCCGCCGAGCGGGGCATCGAGCTGCGTTGGGTGCCGCTGACCGAGGACGGCCAGCTCGACCTCACCGATCTGGACCGGCTGCTGGACGGCGCCAAGGCCTTCGGGTTCACCGCCATGTCGAACGTCCTCGGGACCATCAACCCCGTTGGCCTCCTCTCCGACGCCGCTCATGCCGCGGGTGCGCTGGCGATCGTCGACGCCTGCCAGTTCGTGCCCCACAACCCGACGGACGTGCAGGCGATGCACGCTGACTTCGTCGCCTTCTCCTCCCACAAGCTGTGCGGTCCGACCGGCATCGGTGTCCTGTGGGGACGCGAGGAGCTGCTGGAGGCCATGCCGCCCTTCCTCGGCGGCGGCAACATGATCTCCGATGTCCGCCTGGACGGGTTCGCCCCCGCCCCGCTGCCGGACAAGTTCGAAGCGGGGACCCCTCCCATCACCGAGGCGGTCGGCTTCGGGGCGGCTCTCGACTACCTGACGGACCTTGGCATGACGAACGTGCGGGGTCACGAGATGGAGATGGCTGGCTACGCCATGGGCGCCCTCGAGGAGCGCTACGGCGACGACATCACGATCCACGGCCCGACCAACGTCGAGGTCCGCGGGGCGACGCTGTCCTTCACCTTCCGCGACCTGCACCCCCACGACGTGAGCCAGGTGCTGGACCAGGCCAACGTCTACATCCGGGCCGGGCACCACTGCGCCAAGCCGCTGATGCGGGTGCTGGGCGTGGGCGCCACGTGCCGGGCCAGCTTCTACCTGTACAACGACCGCCCGGACGCCGACGCGCTCGTCGACGCCCTGGACGCCGCCACCGACATCTTCGGTCTCTGAACGGGACCAGGGGGACCAGGAGGACCACCGCCGCCATGCCCGGCCTCGAAGACCTGTACCGCGAGATCATCCTCGACCACTACCGCAACCCCCGGAACCGCGGTGAGCTGCCCAGCCCGCCCGCCGTGCGCAGCGAGGGGTTCAACCCCCTGTGCGGCGACGAGGTGCAGGTCTACCTGGCCGTGCGCGACGGGGTGGTGGACGACATCCGCATCGGGGGCCAAGGCTGTTCGATCAGCCAGAGCTCGGCCTCGATGATGTCCCAGGCCGTGAAGGGCCGCTCGCTACCCGAGGCCCGGGCGCTCGTCCAGGCCTTCAAGGCACTGCTCTCCATCGAGGATGGCCACGACCACGACGACAACGGCCAGGCGGAGGAGGGTGCGCCGGACGTGAAGCTCGGCGACCTCGAGGCGTTGCAGGGTGTCGTGAAGTACCCGGTCCGCATCAAGTGCGCCACCCTGGCCTGGAACACCCTGGCCCAGGGTCTCGACGACGCCGAGACAACCGACCCCAGCGCCAACTGACCCGCGTCTCGACGGGCGGCCGGCAAGCGGCACGGTCACCTCCCCCGCACAAATCGCGCCAGGTGACCGCCCGACGGTCAGGTTCTACGCTTTGTGCGGGGAACGTGACCGCGACTGACGCGGACGCTAGGAGCTGACCCGCAAGACGGTCAGGTCCCACGCTTTGGGCGGGGAACGTGACCGCGGCTCACGCGGACGCTAGGAGCTGACCCGCAAGACGGTCAGGTTCCACGCTTTGGGCGGGGAAAGTGACCGCGACTGACGCGGACGCTAGGAGCTGACCCGCTCGGCCGTCAGGTCGTGGGCGTAGCCCTGCTCCAGGTTGGCCCTGACGTCGGCAGGCGCCACATCGAGGTTCATGTGGGAGACCAGCAGCTCGCAAGCGTCCGGCGCGGTGGCCAGCTCGGCCCACGACGACGGGTCCCACACCCGGCCCCGGCGGAAGGACTTGGCGCAGTGGATGAACGCGTGCTCCACCTCGATCCCGACCGCGGTCTTCGGCCGTGACAGCTCGTCGTCCCACCGCTCGAGCACGGTCGGGTCGACGGTCACCCAGGCCCGCCCGTCGACCCGCAGCGTCTCATCGCGGCCCGGGAGCAGGAAGAGCATCCCCACGTGGGGGTTCGACGTCACGTTGACGAGGGAGTCGAGCAGGTTGTTGCCGCTGAGGTCGGGGAGAGCCAGGCGCCGGTCGTCCAGCGCCCGCACGAAGCCGGGCGGGCCGCCGCGGGGTGACACGTCGCACGAGCCGTCAGCGGCGGACGTCGCCAGCAGCACGAACGGCGAGGCGGTGATGAACGCCCGCGTCGCGTCGTCCAGCGTGCCGACCTTCTTGGCCTGGACCAGGCGGGACGGCTGGCGGTACAGCTCCCGCAACTCGTCGACGGTCGTGAGGACATGGTCGAAGGGGGTGTCCATGGCCGTCAATCGTACGGTCGTTCCGACGACGGAGGCCGACCGCCGGCAGCCAGCGAGGACGGCACCAGCGTGAAGCCCTCGATCGCCGCCGCGGTGCGCAAGCGGGCGTCGAAAGCGGCGAACGCCGTCACCTCGCGACCCACATGCCGGGCGACGAGCGCCGCGGCGAGTTGGATGGCGTCACCGGCCCGCAGGTCCGCCCTTGCCACCAGGCGCGCCGCCATGGACACCGTGGGGTCCGAGATGCGCATGACCGCGAACCGCGGCTCACCTCCCTCCCCGTAGTAGTCGGCCGCAAACTCGCTCGACAGGCGCGCCGCGGCGTGGGCGCTGAGCTGGCCGAGCCGGTGCTTCCGCCAGAACGCAGCGGGCAGCTCGACTCGAGTCAGCTCGGAGATCATCGGTGGGTCATCGACGCTGGGCACGACGTCATTCTCTGGCTCTTGCACATAGAGCTTGACGAGCGCCGAGGCGTCGAAGAACGCGGTCACCGCATCTCGCTGATGATGTCGGAGAGCGGGGTGCCCTGCGCCGCCTCCCGGGCTGCGGCCTCGAACTCAGCGCGACTCGGTCGAACTCCCTCGAACGGAGGAAGCTCGGCCAGCAGCCCCGCCCTGGCCAAGCGCTCGCGCACGCGCTCGCCCGCGGTCGAGGCGTTGGAGGGATTGGTGGCCACCTCGAGCACGATGGTCACGTACTCGTTCATCGACTTCCCCTGCTCGGACGCGCACTGCTTGACGCGGAGAATGAGGTCCTCCCCGGCTCGGATCGTGATCTGGGCCATGCAGGCATGCTAGCACGCCTGCATGCACTGCCTCAGGAGCAGTCCAGCGACTGGGTGATCGAGTCGTAGATGCCCTGGACGTCGGCGACGACGGCGTCGATGCCGGAACCGAGGTCCTCGAGGCTGTCCGCCTGAGGCAGCGCCTCGACGGCCGAGCGAAGGGAGTCCACCTCGGGCTGCAGAGCGGACCTCTCCTCCTCGCTCAGATCACCGAGCGCCGACACGAGCTCGTCGTAGGACTCGCGCACCTCCGGGACAGCATCCTGGGCCTCGCCGAGGTTGCCTTCGCGGAGGTCGCTGGTGACGGTTTCGACCGAATCGCGCAACGAGGACCGCGCATCGCACACCTGCTCGCTGGCGCTCTCCTCGTCACTGCAGGCGGCGACCGCTATGAGTGCCGTCAACGACAGCGCACCGACCATGAAGGACCGGCGCCGGGCTCGTTCCATGGAGGACTCCTTTCGTGGCCGCCGACGCGGAGCCTAGAGAACCCTGGCCGGAGCGCCGTCAGCCCTTCCGCAGGTCGACCACGTCGCCGTTGGTGGCGCGGACGAGCGCGGTCGGGGTGATGCCGAAGACGTCGTGCCAGGTGCCGGCGGCGGCCCACACCTCGTCCCACTCGAGGAGATCCGGGTCGACGAACACCCGGAGCGAGGTGGCGTGCGCGAAGGGCGGGACGCCTCCGATCGGGAAGCCCGTCGCCTCCCGGACCACATCGGCGTCCACGCGGCCTGCGTTCGCCCCGCCCGCGGCCGCCGCCAGCTTGCGCTCGTCCAGCTGGTTCGCGCCTGACACGAGCGCCATCAGGACGTGGCCGTCCACGGCGAACACGAGGCTCTTGACGATCTGGCCCACCTCGACGCCGATCGCGGCCGCGGCGTCGGCGGCCGTCTTCGTGCCCTCCGGGAAGGTCCGCACCTCGATGGTGAGGCCGAGGTCTGCGGCGGCGGCGACCACCCGCTGCACGTTCGGATGCATCAGGCCAATGCCGCCCGGGTCCGATCCGCCGGCCCGGCCGACCACAACGCAGCGCGCCCAGGAACGACAGAGCTGCTGCGACCAGGTACGCCAGCCGGTACCCGCTGGAGTCGTGGAGCACGCCGAGTAGGAACGGGCCCACGGCTACGCCGGCCGAGACGATGAGTTGGTTCAACGAGAACACGCGGGGATAGTCGAGCACACCGAACACCTCGGCCATCAGGAGTGGTTGCAACATCAACAGATTGCCGACAGTGGCGCCGAACAGCGCGGAGGCCGCCAGGAGGCCGGCCTCGCCGCCCACGAACGCCAGCGCGGCCAGCGCGAACGTCTGCACGACCGCCAACCCGGCCGCCATCCCCGTGAGCGGGAGCCGGGGCGCGAGCGCGCCGCCGATCAGCCTGAAGATGACGCTGCACAGCGCCAGCACCGACAGGGCGAGGGCACCGGCGTCGACATCCACCCGCTCCTCCCCCAGCTTGGCCAGCTGTGCGATGCCACCGACCTGCGCGCCCATGAAGCACACGAACGCAACGGTGGCCAGGATGAAGTACCGGGAGCGCACCGCCCGCTCGTACGGCACCCCGTCGATGGCGGGCGCCTCTTCACCCTCGGCGATCACCGCGCCGTCGGGCCGCAGTCCGCGCGCCGCCGGGCTCGGGTAGACGAAGGGCACGGCGATGGCCATGATCACGAGGTACGTCAGAGCGAGCCACGGCGTCGCCGCCTCCATGCCCTCGTCGCTGATCAGGCCCGACGCCATCCGCGTGAGCGTGAGCCCTCCGACGGACAGTCCCGTCGAGGCGACCGACAACGCCAGCGCCCGGCGACGGTGGAACCAGCGCGTGAGCACCGTCGTGGTCGGCACCAGGCCACCGGCAGCGAAGCCCGCGCCGAAGAACACATAGACGAGGAAGATCTGGGCGATCGAGGTCACCCGACCGAGGAGCAGGAGCGACAGGGCTGACAGCGCGGCGCCGCCCATGAGCACCCAGCGCACGTCCACACGGGCGATGAGCGGCGCCACCAGCCGCCCCGTGATGCCCGACACGATGAAGAACACGGACGTGGCCGCGGACACCGATCCTGTGGAGAACCCCTGCTCACGGGTGATGGCGGCCAGGTACACGGACAACCCGTAGAAACCGAGGCCCGAACTGACCAGGAGGACGGTGAACGAGGCCGCCACCACCACCCAGCCCGCGGTGAAGCGGACCGGCGTCGGTGCGACGGCGCCGGCCGGGACGGCCGTCACGGAGGCGGGGCGAACTCCGCGATGGCAGCGGCCAGCGCGTCAGGTCGTTCGATCATGACCATGTGCGCCGCCTCCTCGATCTCCCGGTAGGTCGCGCCGGGGATCTCCGCCGCGTAGGTGCGGGCGTGCGGCTCGGGGATGAGCGTGTCGGCCGCCCCTCGCACGACCAGCGTGGGCACCGAGACCCGCCACAGCCGCTTGCGGAGCTTCGGGTTGTGCAGGTACGGGTCCCAGCCGAGCTTGGCGGTGGCGGCCATGGTCTGGAAGACGGGCTTCACCATCTCGAAGGGCAGTTCGGCGTCACGGTCGGCGGCCAGCGCCGCGAACTGGAGCATGAGCTGTGCCATCGGGTGCTGCTGGTCGAAGTACAGGTCGGGGACCATCTCTGCCACGCCCCGGCCGAAGATGTCCTTGATCTCCGCGCCGGCGAGGTAGAGACCGGCGGGGTTGACGAGCACGAGACGCGACACCTGGTCCGGGTAGCGCGTCGCCAGCTCCGCCGCCATCCAGCCCCCGAGCGAAGAGCCGACCAGGATCGGACGCTCGACATCGAGACGCTCGAACAGGTCGAGCAGGTGGAAGGTCGCGTCCTCCATGTCGTCGATCTGGTCGAGCCCCTCGCTGTCGCCGAAGCCGGGGAACATCGGCGCGATGACGTCGAAGCGCTCGGCGAGGACGTCCAGGAGCAGCAGCCCCTCGCCCTCGCCGTTGGCCGAATGGAGGTAGACAAGGACCGGCCCCGTCCCGCCGCGGCGGTACTGGACCTTGCCGACGTGGGTGTCGACGTAGAGGGTCTCCACGTTTCAGACCTGCGCCTGGCTCAGCTGGTTCAGGATCGCCTCGCCCTCGGGGAAGCGCGCCTTGAGGCGGGGCATGACCTCGGTGGCGAACAGCTCGAGGTTGCGCCGGGTGAGGTCGGCGGGGAGCGTCCCGAGCTGGAACAACCCGAGCAGGTTCCCCGTCCCGAGCCGCTCGATGTTCTCCACCAGCTTCTCGAACACGGTGTCGGGCGACCCCACGATGGCGTACTCACCGTCCACGACCTGGTCCCACGATTCGAGCGACAGCGCGAACTGGTGGCGACCCTTCAGGATGTTCTCCATCGACCGCAGTGACGTGTAGCCGGGCGGGCTGATCTCGATGCCCGGCAGCAGCTTGCGGGCCCAGTACCAGAAGTGGGGCTCGTACTCGGCCCGGGCCTGCTCATCCGTCTCGGCCACGTAGATGGGCTCCAGCCAGCCAGCCTGCCTCGGCTCGTACGTGTAGCCCTCGCGCTCACAGGCCTCCCGGAACATGCGGAACTGGCGGTCGAACACGCTGATGTGGAAGTACGGGATGCCCATGTAGGCGTAGTGGTGCTTGGCGACGAACTCCATCGTCTCCAGCGACCCCGCCCCCGGGATCCAGACCTCGGGGTGCGGCTGCTGGATCGGCCGCGGCCAGGTGTTCATGAAGCGCAGCTTGTAGTGCTTGCCGATGTACTCGGTCGGCCCCGGTTCGGTCCACGCCTTGATGACGATCTCATGGGCCTCGTAGAAGCGCTCGCGGGCGTGGGCCGGGTTGATCGAGAAGCTGTAGTACTCGGGCCCGCCACCCACGACGAAGCCCGCGATCAACCGCCCGCCGGAGATGTTGTCGATCATGGCGAACTCCTCCGCCACCCGCGTCGGCGGGTCGTAGAGGGGCAGCGCGTTGCCGACGATGCAGATCTTCGCCTGTTTGGTCTGCCGGGCCAGGATCGAACCCATCAAGTTCGGCGAGGGCATGAGCCCGTAGGCGTTCTGGTGGTGCTCGTTGATGCAGACGCCATCGAAGCCCAGCTCGTCGGCGTAGATCAGCTCGTCCAGGTAGCGGTTGTAGATCTCGTGGCCCACCTGCGGGTCGAACATCTCGTTCGGCACGGTGACCCAGGCGGGACCCTCGTAGTCGTCCGGGAGGCCCGGGTACGGCATCAAGTGGAACGAGAAGACCCGCATCGTCGACCCCCAGTGGCAGGCGCGGTGCTGCCGACTGTAGTGGCGTCGGTCCGGAGCTGACGATCCGTCACTTCGCGTCTCACTCCACAAAACGGAGGCCGGCTCGCGCGCCAAGATCGAGCCCGCCGGCAATACGCTTGCGGGCATGTTCGCCAACACCGTGAAGACCACCGTGCTGCTCGGCGGTCTGGGTGGTCTCATCATCCTCGTCGCCGGCGTCCTGGGCGGCGGCAGCACCACCGCGCTGCTCCTCGGGCTTGTGATCGCGCTCGTCACGGTCGGCGGCACGTACTGGTTCAGCGGCAAGCTGGCTCTGCGCTCGGCCCACGCCCAGATCATCACGGAGGCCGACTCGCCGGAGTTCTACGGCCTCGTCCGGTCGCTCGCCGAGCGGGCCGGTCTTCCGATGCCACAGGTCGCCATCTCACCCAGCGAGCAGCCCAACGCCTTCGCCACCGGCCGGAACCCCAAGCACGCCGTGGTCTGCGCGACGGTTGGCCTGCTGCGCCAGATGCCGAAGGACGAGCTCGAGGGTGTGATGGCCCACGAGCTCATGCACGTCAAGCACAGGGACATCCTCATCGGCTCGGTGGCCGCGGCCATCGCCACGGCCATCTCCTTCATCGCCAACATGGCGCTGTGGTCAGGGATGTTCGGCGGCGGTGACGACGACGACCGGCCCAACCCGCTCGTCCTCCTGGCCGCCAGCATCCTCGCTCCGATGGCCGCCGGCCTGCTGCAGATGGCCATCTCCCGATCACGCGAGTACGAGGCCGATCGGGGCGCAGCCGAACTGCTGCGCACGGGTCGGCCTCTCGCGGAGGCGTTGGGGCGCATCGACTCGATGGCCCACCAGGTCCCGATGGCGGTCAACCCGTCGCAGGCGTCGATGTGGATCCACAACCCGCTGGCCGAGGCGCATCACCCCAAGCGGGGCGTCGACATGGCGCGGCTCTTCTCGACCCACCCGTCGACGGAGGACCGCATCGCCCGCCTCATGGCGATGACGCCGGCCTGACCTCGGCTCGCCCCACCACCGCCCGGACGGTGGCCAGCCGCTCGTCCCGCTGGCGCTCGTCGGCGCCCACCACCGTGATGTGCCCGATCTTGCGGTGCGGGCGCGGCTCCTTCCCGTAGCGGTGGAGGTGCGCGCCGGGGACCGCCAGCACGTCACCGGGCTCGGCCTCGGTGCCGATGACGTTCATCATCGCCGCAGGGCCCCGGATTCCGGTGTCGCCCAACGGCAGCCCGCAGATGGCGCGCAGGTGCTGCTCGAACTGGCTCGTGACCGCGCCCTCGATCGTCCAGTGGCCTGAGTTGTGGACGCGGGGCGCCAGCTCGTTGGCCAGCAGCGCGCCGTCGACCTCGAACAGCTCCAGCGCCATGACGCCGACGTGCCCGAGCTCGTCCATGAGGTCGACGACCAGGCGCACCGCTTCGTCCTGCAGCGACGGGGACAGCCCCGGTGCGGGCGCGATGGACTCCCGCAGGATGCCGTCGGCGTGACGGTTCTCGACCACGGGGTACACCGCCATCTCACCGACGGGACTGCGAGCAGCGACGATGGACAGCTCGCGGTCGAAGGCCACCACCTCCTCGGCCACCGCCGATCCGCCGAGCGCTTCCAGGGCGGCCGCCACCTCGGCTCCGGAGGCCGACGGCTCCAAGCGGGCCTGGCCCCGGCCGTCGAAGCCGCCCGTGCTCAGCTTGAGGATGGTCCCCGCGGGGAAGCCGTGCTCCAACTCGCCGGCGTCGGCCCACGGCGCGGTGGGGATGCCGAGGCGGGCCAGCCGACGCTTCTCGGCCAGCCGGTCCTGCCCGACCGCGACCACCTCTGGTGACGGGTGGACCGGGAGGCGGTCGGCCAGCCAGGCCAAGGACTCGACGGGCACATGCTCCACCTCGATGGTGACGACGCTGCAGCGCCGGGCCAGCTCCTCCAGCGCGCCGCGATCGTCGTAGGGCGCCGGCAGCACCTCGGCCGCGGCGCCCGCGGGGGCATGCGCCGCCGGCTCCAGCACCAGGCACCGGATGCCCAGCGGGACACCGGCCAGCGCCAGCATGCGGCCGAGCTGGCCGCCACCGAGGATGCCGACGGTGACGGACGCCGGCACCGGGCGCAGCGGCGTCACGGAGTGCGGGGATCGGGCGCGGCCAGCACCGCCTCGGTCTGAGCGGCCCGCCACGCCTGCAGCCGGGCCCGCAGCTCTGGCCGCCCGGCGGACACGATGGCGGCGGCCAGCAGCGCGGCGTTGACGGCACCGGCCCGCCCGATGGCCAGCGTGGCGACAGGGACCCCTGCGGGCATCTGCACGATCGACAGCAGCGAGTCCAGCCCCTGGAGGTGCTGCGAGGGGACCGGGATGCCCAGCACGGGCAGCACCGTGTGGGCGGCGAGCATGCCGGGCAGGTGCGCGGCCCCTCCGGCCGCGGCGACGATGACCTCCACGCCGGCGCCCTCGGCCCACGCCGTCAGCTCGGGCATCAGGTGGGGGGTCCGGTGGGCCGACACCACCCTCGCCTCGTATGCGACGCCCAGCTCGTCGAGCGTCGTCGCCGTGTGCTCCACGACCGACCAGTCCGAGCGCGAGCCCATGGCGAGTACGACGAGCGGCGCGGCGTCCATCGCAGCGAGTCTGCCAGGACCGCCTCGGGTCAGGTGGACGCCGGTGCTGTCGAGGGGGCTGCCGTCGTCGCCACGCTGGTCGCGGGCGGGAGCAGGCGGCAGTGCGGCGGTGACCGGTGGTGCCGTGATGCCGATCGTGGCGAAGGCGTTGTCGACGTAGGTCCTGATGCGGTCCGTGTTCGACGGCGCGTTGCCGCTGATCGCCACCGCCCACGTGATGCCGTCGGGCCGGCTGAGGACCATCGACCGGGCATTCTCGACCGTGCCGGTGTGCCCCCAGGTCCCGTCGGCCCACACCCGCAGGCCGAGGCCGTACCACTGCCCGGCTGAGTACGGGATGTTGGGCTGCGGCAGTCGCATCTGGGCGAGGGTGAATTCCGAGAGCGGGTGCCAGCCGGGGCGGGTGCGATCCAGGCCATCGACGATGGTCACCAGATCGGACGCGGTGCCGATCCACGCGCCCGCGCCTCCGAGTGCCTCCATGAAGGTGCGGCCCGGCGTGGTCGGGTGGGCGACGTCGCCCGGCTTGACGTCGTACGTCCCGGCCATGCGCATGTCGCTGATCCCCAGGGGCTCCAGCACCCGCTCCCGGATGACGGCCTCGTACGACTCGCCCGTGAGCTCCTCGAGCAGCAGGCCGATGAGGCAGTAGTTCATGTTGCTGTAGCGGTACACCGTCCCGGGCGGCCCCAGCAGCGCACCGGTCAGACCGCGACGGGCAGCCTCCTCGCAGTTCGCGGCGGCGCCACCGAAGAACGTGCGCTGGTACTCGGGGAAGCCGGAGGTGTGACTGAGCATCTGGCGCAGGGTGATGGCCGCGATGCCGGGCTCGGTCGGTGTCACCCCCAACCGATCGGTCAGCCGGCCGAGGACCGGCTCGTCCAGGCCGAGCTCGCCGGCCTCGACGAGCTCGAGGATCGCGGTCGCCGTGAGCAGCTTCGAGTTGCTGGCCACCCGGAAGCGGTGCGCGGGGGTGACGACCTCCCCGGTCGCTTGGTCGGCGACCCCGTACGCGGCCGTGTGAATCAGCTCACCGTCCTTGGCCACGGCGACCGACACGGCGAGCGCGCCGTTCCCGATGAGCGCCGAGCGAAGGCTCTCGTCGAACGACGCGAACTCGCCGGTGAGGTCCACCGGCGGGACGGTCGCCGGTCCACTCGGCGCCGAGGCCTCGGCAACGCCGGCGGTCGCATCGGGCGCCAGCGTGACCGCGGCGGTGGTCGCCGGGCTGCCACCGCCGGCCGGGGCCACCACCGTCGTCAAGGGCAGGGTGCCGACGCCGACGGACGGAGGGGTCTCCGACAGCCGGGCCGACGCCACCAGCGCTCCCATGCCTGCGGCCAGCAGGCCGAGGCCCAGGGAGCCACCGAGGACGATCAGGCGCGGCCGGGCCCGACGGGACGATGACACGTCAAGATGGTCGCGCACCCGTTCGCCCGGTCCGTGGCACACCGGCGGCCCCGCGGTCGAACCAGTCCCCATCTGTGTACTGCCTGTGCCGGGACGGCCGCTGGCCGTCACGCTGCGCGGCGGACCGGGCCGGATCAGGCGAAGGGGTCTGCGAAGGGGTCGGGCGCCGCTGCGCCTCCCGTCGCCACGGCCGGCTCGGGTTCCACCGGCGCGAAAGCGCCGTAGCCGTCCCGCTCGAGCACGTCCGCCAGTTCCGGACCGCCCGACGCCACGATGCGGCCCCGGATCAGGATGTGGACGCGGTCGGGCTTCAGCTCGTTGAGGAGCCGGTTGTAGTGGGTGATCGCGAGCACGCCGAGCCCGTCCTCGTGCGTGGCCGCCTCCACCCGCCGGGAGCAGGCCCGCAGGGCGTCGACGTCGAGGCCTGAGTCCAACTCGTCGAGGATGGCGATGCGGGGCTGGAGCACGGCCAGTTGCAGCGTCTCGTTGCGCTTCTTCTCCCCGCCGGACAGGTCCACGTTGAGCGGACGCTCCAGGAACCGGTCGTCGAAGCCGATGCGGGCCGCCTCCTCCCGCAGTTGGGTCGCAAGCCCGTCGGTGCTCCGCCCGCGGGCGATGAGCGCCTCGGCCAGCATGGCCTCGAGGCGGACCCCGGGCACCTCGATCGGGTACTGCATGGCCAGATAGAGGCCGGCCACCGCCCGCTCATACGGGTCCATGGCCAGCACGTCACGACCGTCGAGGCTGACTCGACCGCCTGTCACCTCATAGCCGGGCTTGCCCATCACCACACCCGAGAGCGTGGACTTGCCGGCCCCGTTCGGGCCCATCACGACGTGCACCTCACCGGCGCCGACCGTGAGATCGATGCCGTGCAGGATCTCGGCGCCGCCGGCCGACGCTCGCAGCCCCGCGACGATGAGCGTACTCACGGAACCACGACCACGATCTGGCCGTCCTCCACCCGGGCCTCGAACACCGGCACGGGCTGGGTGGCCGGCAGCGTCTGGGGCTCGCCGGTCAGGAGCGAGAAGGTGCTGCCGTGCTTCCAGCACTCGATCTCCCGGTCCTCGGCCAGCACCTCGCCCTCGCTCAGCGAGACGTTGGCGTGGCTGCAGGTGTCGCCGATGGCGTACACGTCGTCCTCGATGCGGACCAGGGCGACCAGGTGACCGCCGACCTCGACCTTGCGGGCCGTGCCGGGCGCCAGGTCGGCGAGGGCCCCGACGGTGACCGAGCTCGGCATCAGGCCTCCCTCCGGTCGAGCTTGGCGAGGACCTGGGCCCGCAGCTCGGGCACGAGTGCCGGCGCCGGGAGTTGGTCCAGAACCTCGTCGAAGAAGCCGAGCACGATGAGGCGCTCGGCCACCGTGGGCGGCACGCCCCTGCTCTCGAGGTAGAACCGCTGGTCGGCGTCTATCGGGCCGACCGTCGAGGCGTGGCTGCAGCGCACGTCGTTCGTCTTGATGTCCAGGTTCGGCACGCTTTCCGACCATGCCTCGTCGCTGAGCTTGAGGTTGCGGTTGGTCTGGAACGCGTTGGCTCCCCGTGCCTCGTGGCCGATCTCGATGAGGCCCGTGTAGACGCTGCGCGAACGGCCGGCCACCGCGCCCTTGAACAACAGGTCGCTCGTGGTCCGCGGGCCGACATGGGTCTGGATGGTGCGGAAGTCGTGCATCTGATCGCCCTCGGCGAAGAACACGGCGATCTGGCGAGCGCTGGCGCCCTGCCCCTGCAGTGTGTTGTCCGTGCGCACCCGGGCGTAGTCGGCACCCAGCGCCACCGCGCCCATGAGGGTCGTGGAGTCCCGCTCCCCGACCGCCGCCTGGGCGCCGATCTGCCACACCTCGGGACCGAGCTCGTTGACCGCCAGGTAGCGGACGCGGGCGGCCGGCCCGGCCCGCAGCTCCAGCACCGGCGCCAGCAGGGCCTGGGCGTCCGAAGCCGAGGTGAACCGCTCGACGACGGTGATCTCGCTGTCCGCTCCGGCGTCGATGACCAGCCGCGGGAACCCGGCCGTTCCCCGCCCCGCGATCTCGTGGGTGATGACGACGGGGTCGGCGACGGCCTTGCCCGCCGGCACCGAGAGCACGGTGGGCGCGAGGGCGAAGGCCCGGTTCAGCTCGGCGAAGGCGTCGACCGCCTCGACCATGACCGATCCGAGGAGCTCCCCGGCCGCACCGCCCTCGACGAGCAGGCCGTCGGCACCGTCGATCGTCGTGGCGAGGGTGCCAGCGGTGAAGCGGTCGAGGTCGAGCTCATCGATCCGGCTGTAGCGCCAGATCTCCTCCTGCGTCGTCGGCCAAGGGGCATCGGCGAAGCGTTCAGCGGCTGCCAGGCGCTGTTCCACCAACCAGGAGGGCCCGCCGAGCTGTCGTGCGGCGTCGGCGGTGAAGGCGGGCACGACAGGGAATTCTACCATCGTGATAGGGGAAATTCGGAGGCCCCGGCGGCGGCCGAGAGGCCCGCGGCGCTCCGGGATCAGCCGCGGCGGAAGCGCTTCCAGCCCCGCTTCTTGCGCTGCTTGGCCTGCACGTCGGCGACGATCTCGGGGCCGATGGCGTTGATGATGTCCTCGGCCTCGTCCAGGATCGCGGCCGCGGACCCGTCGTCCAGACCAGGGGGCTCGTCCGGGCTGGCCGGCGTCACGAGGGTGCCGTGAGACCAGTTCACGTCGGCCAGGCGGCGCTCGTACCCGGAGCAGGGATCGGGGCAGCGCCAGGGAGCGTCAGGCGCAAGATCGAGGTTGCACTTCCGGACCGTCTCGCCGTTGGCGTAGGTCCTGCTCTCGAAGTTCTTGCACTCCTCCCGCATCGGCATGGCCCTCATTCTGCCGCGTGGCGGGCGCCGGTTTGTCGCGCCGGGCCAGCGGGTACCTCGAGGGCTGCGGGCGACGAGGGAGCCGAAGGAAAGGAAGCCATCGTGGCCAACATCGACCAGCACCAGCACATGGGCGCCAAGGTCATCGACAGCCGCGGCCATCCGGTAGGCAAGGTCGCGAACGTCTTCTACGACGACCGGACGCTGGAGCCGCAGTGGATCGCAGTCAATCTCGGTCTGCTCCACCGGCGCAGCCCGCTCGTCCCGCTCGACCAGGCGTACTTCTCCGAGAGCGGCGATCTTGTGGTCCCGTTCACCGAGGACACCATCAAGGACGCGCCGGCCGCGCACGAGACGGCACCGACCTCCCGCGAGGCCGAGGACATCGCGCGGCACTACGGGGTAGAGCCGCCGCACCACAGCTGATACCCCAGCTGCTACGCCCGTCGCCGCAGCGGTCTTAGGGCCCGCTGCGGCGGTGGCGCGTTCAGCCGACCGAGCCCTCCATCTGGAGCTCGATCAGGCGGCTCCACTCGACGGCGTACTCCATGGGGAGCGTCCTCGTCACCGGCTCGATGAAGCCGTTGACGATCATGCCCATCGCCTGCTCCTGCGAGAGGCCGCGGCTCATCAGGTAGAAGAGCTGCTCGTCGGCGATCTTGGAGACCGTCGCCTCGTGACCGATCTCGGCGTCGCGCTCGGCCACCTCCATGTACGGCAGCGTGCGGCTCTCGGAGTCCTCGTCGAGGATGAGTGCGTCGCACTGCACGTGGCTCTTGCAGCCGTGGGCGCCCTCGTCCACCCGGACCAGCCCGCGGTAGGTGGTGATGCCACCGTCCTTCGAGATCGACTTCGACACGATCTTGGAGGTGGTCTCCGGCGCCGCGTGGATCATCTTGGCCCCGGCGTCCTGGTGCTGGCCCGGGCCGGCGTACGCGACGCTCAGCACCTCGCCCGTGGCCTTCGGACCGACCAGGTACACGGACGGGTACTTCATCGTCAGCTTGGAGCCGATGTTGCCGTCGATCCACTCCATGTGGCCCTCGGCCTCGACGCGCGCCCGCTTGGTCACGAGGTTGTAGACGTTCGGGCTCCAGTTCTGGATGGTCGTGTAGGTCACCCGCGCGCTGGGCTTGACGATGATCTCCACGACCGCCGAGTGCAGCGAGTCCGACGTGTACACGGGCGCCGAGCAGCCCTCGATGTAGTGCACCTTGGCGCCCTCGTCGGCGATGATCAGCGTGCGCTCGAACTGGCCGGCGTTCTCGGCGTTGATGCGGAAGTAGGCCTGGAGCGGCATTTCGCACTCGACCCCGGGCGGGACGTAGATGAAGCTGCCGCCGGACCACACCGCTGAGTTGAGGGCGGCGAACTTGTTGTCCCCGGGCGGGATCACCTTTCCGAAGTACTGCCGCACGAGCTCCGGGTACTCCCGGAGCGCGGTGTCCATGTCGCAGAACAGGATGCCCCTCGCCTCCAGGTCCTCCCGGTTGCGGTGGTAGACGACTTCCGACTCGAACTGTGCGGTGACGCCGGCCAGGTACTTGCGCTCGGCCTCGGGGATGCCCAGCTTCTCGTAGGTGGCCTTCATCTGCTCGGGCAGGTCGTCCCACTCGTCGACCTGCGCGTCGGTGGGCTTGATGTAGTAGTAGATGTCCTGGAAGTCGATGTCCGGCATGTTCACGGCGAACCAGGGCGCCATGGGCTTGCGCTCGAACATCCGGAGGCTGCGCAGGCGCACCTGACGCATCCACTCCGGCTCGCCCTTCCACCAGGACATCTGATCGACGACGTCCGCACTCAGGCCCTTCTCGGGCTTGAAGACATATTCGAGGTCGTCGGACCAGCCGAGCTTGTAGCGACCGAGGTCCAGGTCAGCGACAGCCATGGCAGCTCACACCCTTCCGGGCAGGTTGGGCAGGTAGGCGGGAATTTGCACTACGGAGATAGTAACAATTCGCCGCCCCAATGCCACAGGCCTGGCGGGCTTCAGGTGTCGAGGCTGCGGGCGCGCTCCAGGGCCTCCGCCGTCGACAGGCGTGCCTGGGCGGCCAGCCAGCACGCCACCGGTGCCGCCTGGCGCTGCGAGGCGTGGGCGGCCAGCCCCGCCAGCTCGAGCAGGGCCTCGATCTCAGGCTCGCTGGGGACAGGCAACCCGAGCAGGGCGGCGTAGCGCTCGATCCAGGCCCGCGCGTCGGCGTCGACGCTCATACGGGTTCCAGGCGGGCCGGGACGTGCTTGTGCCAGGGCGTGCCGGCCAGCCAGTCCCGGTCCTCGAGGGCCGTGAGCTCGTTGGGCGCCACCCCTGCCGCCACGACGCCGCTGGCCTCCGGGTAGTCGACCCCGAGCCCGTTGGGCAGCGACATGTGACCGGGCTGCATGATGTCCGACACCTCCACGACGACCACGAGGCTGGCCCGGCGGGTGGTCACCCGGGCCTTGCCGCCGTCTTCCACGCCCAGGCGCGCCGCGTCGTCCGGGTTGATCCGCAACGCGCCGTCCGGGTCCTTCTTGCGCCACGAGGGATCGCGGAAGATCGTGTTGGCAGTGAAGGAGCGCCGCTCCCCGGCCGACAGCACGAACGGGTACTCGGTGTCGGACGGCGGCCCGTCGGCGAGGCCCGCCAGCTCCTCCAGCAGCTCGGGGATCACGAGATGGAAGCGTCCGTCCTCGGTCCCCACCCGCCGCCAGGAGTCCTCGTAGTCGTCGACGGTGAACGTCACGCCGGACGGGCTCGTCAGGATGGCCTCGAAGAGCGCCTCTCCCAGCTCGAGTCCTTCGCCGGTGAAGCCGGCTCGCCGCACGGAGTCCGGGAAGCTCATCGCGCAGCGCTGCGCCGCTCCCCACAGCACCGCCGCGGCCGCCGCCCCGTCGGGCAGGGTGGGACCGAGCGTTCGGTAGAGCACGATCGGCGCCAGCGCTCCGAGCGCGGGGTTGGCCGACATCGCCGCGAAGAAGGCCTCGGCGTAGGCCGCCCGACCCTCGTCTGCCGCGGCGCGCAACGGTGCCAGGTCGTCATCGGTGATCACGCCGAGCGCCTCGACCAGGCGGGCGTGGATCTCAGGTTCCGGGAGGACGCCGTCCGGGGGCGTGAGCACCGGTCGCCGCAGGTGGAACACGTTCGCCGGGAACTCGAAGTTGAAGAACGTGGCCTCCCACTTCTCGTACTGCGACGGCGCCGGCAGCACGTAGTCGGCCAGGCGGGCGGTCTCCGTCATGGCGACGTCGACGACCACCACCACGTCCAGCGCCTCCAGCGCCTCCCGCATGCGGTTGCTGTCGGCCAGCGAGTGGGCGGGGTTCGCGCTCTCCACCACCATGGCCCGGTATCGGTCCGGATGGTCGGTCAGGATCTCCTCGGCGATGACGTTGCAGGGCACGAGCCCACCGATGATCCGGGCACCGACGACCGGGCTCGTCCTGCCGCCCTTGCCGCCCTTCCCGCCGCTGTCGCCGCGGGCCAACGCCACCAGAGCGGTGGGCGAGTACTGCGTGCCCGGCTTGCCGAAGTTGCCGGTCAGCAGCCACAGCAGCTTCTCCAGGTAGCTGGCCAGCGTCGAGTGGCGGTTCATCTGGATGCCGAGGTCCTCGAAGGCGGCCACGCTCGACGCCCTGGCGATGCGGCGCGCCGTCGCCCGGAGCAACTCCTCGTCGACGCCGCACATCGCCGCGTAGTCCGCCACGGGCACGGCGCCGAAGGTCCCTTCGATGTCGGCGCGCCCGACCGTGTGCTCGTCGAGCCACGACCGCGCGACCAGACCCTCCTGCACGAGCACGGCCACCAGCGCGGCGAGGCACCACGCGTCGGTGCCGGGCCTGACGGCCAGGTGGAAGTCGGCCAGCTCCGCCGTTTCGCTCCGGCGGGGATCGATGACGATCAGCGCGCGGTCGGGATCACGCGTGATCTCCTTGAGCGTGGTGCGGGCATGGGGGAGACCGTGCGACTGCCACGGGTTCTTGCCGATGAACAGTGCCACCTCGGCGTGCTCCATGTCGCCCCGCACCATCGTGCCCAGCAGCTTGGCGTTGACCCAGAACTCGCCGGTTTTCTCCTGGGCGAGGGCGTTCGACCGGTAGCGGCCGCCGAGCGCCCGCATGGTGGCGCCGCTGTACGCGCCACCCAGATGGTTCCCCTGGCCGCCGCCACCGAAGTAGAAGATCGATGCGCCGCCGTGTGTGTCACGCACCTGGGCCAGGCGTGACGCCACCTCCGAGATCGCTGTGTCCCAGTCGATCTCCTCGAAGGTGCCGTCCGGGCGTCGTCGCAGCGGGCTGGTGAGGCGGTGCCGGCCGTTCTGGTAGTGGTCCAGCCGGAGCGCCTTCTCGCACGTGTAGCCCTTCGAGGCCGGGTGGGCCTTGTCGCCACGGATGCGCTCGAAGCGGCGGCCGTCTTCGCCGCCGAGCCGCACCTCGATCCCGCAGTTGCACTCGCACAGAATGCAGGCCGTCTGGTGCCAGTCAGCCGGGTTCGCGCCGGTTCCACGGGCCACCGGCCCCTCGGTGAGCGCTACGGCCTCACCCGTCGGCTCGTCGATCACGGCCGTTCCCCTTCGGTCATCATTACCAGACGGTAACCCGTCAGGGTTTCGTCATGCAACGGTGTTTAGGCGACGGGGCGTGCGGCATCCGTCACAGGGCGCCAGCCCGGCCCCTTGACCATGCGCAGCGCCTTGGCGTCCACGGCGACGCCGCAGTGCGGGCACGTCTGTCCCCACTGGACAGGCTGCCCGCAGTCCCGGTGGAGCGTCACCATGGGCGGGCCCTCCGGGCTCAGCCACTCGTCACCCCACTGCATGAGTGTGGTCAGCACCGGCGCCAGATCGCGGCCCATCTCCGTGAGCACGTACTCGTGGCGCTCCGGATGGTCCTGGTAGCGACGCTTCTCCAGCACACCGCGCTCGACCAGGGTGGAGAGACGGTCCGACAGCACGTTCCGAGCGATACCGAGATCGGCCTGGATGGCCTCGAAGCGCCTGATGCCGAGGAACACGTCCCGCACGATCAGCAGGGTCCACCACTCCCCGACCACATCGAGCGCACGGGCGATCGAGCAGTTGAAGTGACCGACGCTCGAGCGCTTCACGTCGCGAGCCTATGCCCGCGCAGGTGCCACCGGGTCATCGCCCGGGGGACCTGACGATCCGTCCCGGGCGTCGGACGCGGCGCGGGCCCGGCCGGCCGACGCGATGACAGCCAGGCCCGGCGTGGTCGCAACGGCGCTCGCGACGAGCGCGGCGGGGATGCTGATGACGCGGCCGATGATGCCGAAGGCCGGGCCGATGACGACTTGGCCGATGGCGTCGGCCTGACCGAAGGCGGACAGCACGGTCGCCCGCTCGGCGGGCGGCGTGAGCGGCACGAGGTAGGAGGACAGGAGCGTGTCCCGCACACTGCGGCACCGCTCGATGACGAGGGCGGCCACCGCCGCCACGATGAACAGGCCGGTGAGGCCGAAGACCAGCAGCCCGACGATCTGCAGGCTGGTCAGGACGAGCAGCCAGCGAGTGTGGCGCTGGAGCGACGCCGCCGGTCGCGCCCGCTCCACCAGCGGAGGCACGACGATGCCGAGCACGGCAGAGGCCATGGACAGCAGCGCGAACGACACGAGCGGCGACCAGCCGAACCAGTCGGGGAGCCCGACAGGGCCCAGCAGCTGGGCCTCGTAGAGGCGGTCGTACGCCTCGCTGGCTCCGCCCACGACCAGGGCGAACAGGGCGAACCAGGCCAGGACGCGATTGCGCCGCATGGCGTGCAGCCCGGCCCGGCCGATGCCGGCCAGGTGGCGCGCGGTCGAGCGCTCGTGGCGGGGCGTGGGCGTGAAGCGCTCCTCCCCCATCGCCACGACGAGCCACGCGGCCAGACCCAGCTCCAGCACCCCGCCCGCCACCAACGGCGCCCGCAGTGAGCCGCCGGCCAGCAGCCAGGCCACCGGGAGGGCGACGAGAGCGGCGACGGACCCGGTCCGGCTCAGCCGCAGGAACAGGCTGGACAGCGCCGTGCGGTCAGGGTCGCCGAGCTCGCCGGTGAGCCACGCCGTCGTGGCGCCGGACGTGAAGGTGTACGCCAGCCCCCACAACACTTGCCCGGCCATCACCCCGGCGAACGTGGGCCACGCCGCCTCGACCAGGAATCCCAGGCCCATGCCCGTGTGCCCGATGATGATCGAGAGCCGCCGGCTCACGGCATCGGCGACGATGCCCGTCGGGATCTCCGCCACGAACACCGTGGCCTCCATGGCCGAGCCGACGACGACGAGCTGGAACGGGTCGAGCCCGACGGTCTGCAGCCGGTAGAGCGGCGCGACGGTGAACGCGATCGTTCCCGCAGCGGCCATCACCGCCATGAGCACGAACATGACGCGGCGGGCGGGACGCGGCGAGCGCGTCGGGCGCCGGTAGCGCACGTGAGACCTCCAGGGACGCGTCGAAGCGAGAGCGGCGACGCCCAGAGGTGGAAGCGGGCGTCGCGGTCAGCGGATCAACGGGAAGCCATCACGAGCGGGACCGTAGACCACCGGTCACGACCACCTGCTGTGAGTTCCGCGCTCAATCCATCTCGATGAAGATGCACTCGCCCGGGCAGTCGAGGGCGGCGTCGATCACCTGCTGGTGCCGGCGGCCCGGCACCCGGGCCAGGCTGCCGGACCCGCCAGGGTCGTTGAGCGGGTAGCCGACCTCGGCCACGTAGGCGATGCCGTCCTCCAGCTGCACGAACACGTCGGGGCTGTGGTCCACGCACAGGCCGTCGCCGGTGCACAGGTCCTGGTCGATCCACACCCGCACGGGCGGCAGGCTACCGGTCGGCTCGGGAGCGGACCCGACCGGCCGGGATCGCTACCCTTCGCCCCCGTGTCCGCGCCGCCGCAGCCTCCCGTCGCCAAGCGAGTGCCCCACGTATGGGAGCGCCCCACCGGACCGGTCGAGGATCCCTGGGCCTGGCTGGCGGACCGCGACGACCCGGACACGGTGGCCTACCTCGAGGCCGAGAACGTCTACGCCGACGCCTGGCTCGAGGATCACGCCGATCTCGTCGACGCCATCTTCGACGAGATCAAGGCCCGCACCCAGGAGACCGACCAGAGCGTGCCGTCCCGCAAGGGGCCCTGGTGGTACGTGAGCCGCACGGTCGAGGGCCTTTCGTACGCCATCCACTGTCGTGGGTCGAGCCCCGAGACCGCCACCGAGCAGGTCCTCCTCGACGAGAACGAGCAGGCCCGGGACCAGTCCTTCTTCGAGGTCGGCGCGTTCGACGTCAGCGAGGGTCACCGGCTGCTCGCCTGGTCGGCAGACCTCAACGGCCACGAGGTCTTCACCCTGCGCGTGAGGGACCTCGACGCCGGTGTCGATCTCCCCGACGTGATCGAGGGCACGTACTACGGCACGGCCTGGTCGGCGGACGGGCGCCATCTCTTCTACACCGTGCCCGACCACGCGATGCGGCCGCATCAGGTCTGGCGCCACGAACTGGGCACCAGCCAGACCGACGACGTGCTCATTCACCAGGAAGACGACGAGCGCTTCAACGTGGACCTCGGCCTCACCCGCAGCGGCGAGTGGATCGTCATCACGGACGAGTGCACGACCTCCACGGACGTCCTCGTCCTGCGGGCGGACGACGCGCTCAGCGCACCGAGGCTCGTCGCCCCCCGGCAGCCGGATGTCGAGTACCGGCTCGACCACTGGGGCGACCGGTTCGTCATCCTCACCAACCTCGACGCGCCGGACTTCAAGGTCGTGACTGCTCCTTGCGAGAACCCCGGCGTCGAGCAGTGGAGTGACCTGGTGGCCCACGAGGCCGGCCGGCGGATCGCCCAGGTCGAGCCCTTCGTCGGGCACCTGGTCCTCCACGAGTGGTCGCAGGCCTGCGAGCAGCTCCACATCGTCGGTGCCGACGGCAACGAGCGCGTGCTGTCCTTCGACGAGCCCGTCCACTCGGTCGGCATCGGCATGAACCCCGAGTACGAGACCTCCATCCTCCGATTCGGGTACGAGTCGCTGGTGACGCCGCCCTCGGTCTACGAGGAGGACGTTGTGTCGGGCGAGCGACGGTTGTTGAAGCAGGTGCCGGTGCTCGCCGGGTTCGATCCGGCCGACTACCAGTCGGCGCGCGAATGGGCGAAGGCCCCCGACGGCACGCCGGTCCCCGTGGACGTGGTGTGGCGCCGAGACACGCCGCTCGACGGCACGGCCGCACTGTCGCTCTATGCCTACGGCGCGTACGAGTACTCACGCCCGCCGTGGTTCTCGATCGCCCGCCTGTCACTGCTCGACCGGGACGCCGTCTGGGCCCTCGCCCACCCACGCGGGGGCGGCGAGCTCGGCCGGGCCTGGTACCTGGACGGCAAGCTTCTGGCCAAGCGCAACACCTTCACCGACTTCATCGCCTGCGCGGAGCACCTCGTGGCCGAGGCGTACGGATCGCCGGACCGCGTCACGATCAGGGGCGGCAGCGCGGGCGGCCTCCTGGTCGGCGCCTGTCTCACCCAACGACCGGAGCTGTACGCCGGGGTGGTGGCCGCGGTCCCGTTCGTCGATGTCGTCACCACCATGCGCGACCCGAGCATCCCGCTGACCATCGGCGAGTGGGAGGAGTGGGGCGACCCCCGCGAGGAGCCCTACGCCAGCTACATGCTCGGCTACTCCCCGTACGACAACGTCGAGCCGGGGACGGCATACCCGGCCATCTACGTCACGGCCGGCCTCAACGACCCCCGGGTGATGTACCACGAACCGGCCAAGTGGGTGGCCAAGCTCCGGGCGGTGGCGACGACGCGGGGGCCGTTGCTGCTGCGCACGGAGATGGGCGCCGGCCACAGCGGTCCGTCCGGTCGCTACGAGACCTGGCGGGACGAGGCCCGCCTGCTGGCCTTCCAGCTGGTCGCCTCCGGCATCACCCACTGATCAGGAACAGCCCCGGGCCGGAGGTCGGACTCGTCAGGCAGGGTCGACGATGTCGTCGTCGGGGCCGTGGGCCAGGCGGGTCGCCGGTGTCGACGCGAGGACGCCCGACTCGACCAGCTCGCGCACGGCCGGGACCGGGTTCTCGTCGGCGAACAGGCGGTCGTCGCCGGGGTCGGCCGGGCGGCCGGTGGCGTCCGTGACCCACCACGACGCCTCCAGCGCGATCCCGTTGTTGTCCGTGAAGTAGATCGAGCGGACGAACCCGTGGTCGACCACGTCCGTCACCTCGCAGTCGTGCTCCTTCAGGCGAGCCTGGAGCGACTCCAGCGCCTGCTCGTCGGGCAGGTTGAGCGACAGGTGGTCGAACTGGGTCGCTCTGGGATCGGGTACGCCCGCGGGCTTGGTGAAGCGGTGCACGGCCTGGCCCTCGTACTCGAAGAACGCGACCGTGTTCTGGGGCCCGACGTCGAAGAAGTAATGGCGGAAGCCGGGAGTGCCGATGGTCGCCACCAGCCGGGCGCCGAGCACGCCGTGGTAGAAGCGGACGGTCGCGTCCATGTCGTCGGTGACGAGGGCGAGGTGGTTGATCCCGCGCCAGCGCGGGAGCTCTTCCTGTGCAGACATGCCCGAATGCTAGGCAGGCGTGGCCCGGCGGCGACCACCGCGGCGCAGCGAGGCCTCCGACACCGGTCCGACGACGGCCAGCGACCGAGGCTGGTCCAGGATCCGCTCGGTCACGCGGGCGACGTCGGCCGGCGTCACGGCCCGCCAGCGTTCGAGCTGCTCCTCGACCGGGCGGACGGCGCCCGTGGTCGTCAGCAGCGCACCCAGGCGGGCCATCCGGCTGCCGTTGTCCTCCAGGCCCATCACGAACGCTCCCGTGAGGTAGCCGACGGCCGTCTCGCGTTCGTCCTCAGTCATTCCGTCGGTCAGGAGCGCGGCGACCTCGGTGTCGATGAGGTTGAGCACCTCGCCGACCTGGGCCGGCGCCGTCCCCGCCGAGACGACGAGTGAGCCGGCGTCGGCGTACGACGCCGTGCCGGAGCCGACGGCGTAGGCCAGACCCCGCTGCTCGCGGATCTCCTCGAACAGTCGGCTCGACGGGCCGCCGCCCAGCACGTGGTTGAGGACGTCGAGCGCCTCGCGGTCAGCGTCACCACGGGGAAGGCCCCGGAAGCCGAGCGCGAGCTGGACCTGCTCGGTGCGGCGCCGGTCCACCACCAGCGGTGCCGGCTCGCTGGCGGGCGCCTCCCGTTGCGGCAGATCGACCGGCCCCGTCGCCGGGAAGCGCCGTTCGACGTCGGCCAGCACGCGGTCGTGATCGCAGGCGCCGGCGACGGCCACGACCATCGAGGACGGCCGGTACCAGTGGCGGAAGAAGGCACGGACGTCGTCGGGCGTGATGGTCTCCACCGTCGCCATCGTCCCCGCCGTCTCCCGGCCCAGCGCGTGGCCCGGGAACATGGCCTCGGCCAGCAGGCGGTGGACGACGTCCTCCGGGAGGTCGTCATCCATGGCCAGCTCCTCGAGGATGACCTGGCGCTCGTTGTCCACGTCCCCGTCCCGCAGTGCGGGGACGGTCAGCACGTCGCCGAGCAGCTCGAGGGCGAGCGGCAGCTCGGTCGCCGGGACCCGGCAGTAGTACGCCGTGTACTCCTTCGCCGTGAAGGCATTCATGTCGCCGCCCACCCGATCCACGGCGGCGGCGATGGCCCGGGCGCTGCGCTCCTCGGTGCCCTTGAACAGCAGATGTTCCAGGAAGTGCGAGACGCCGGACAGCGCGTCCGGCTCGTCCCGAGCTCCCACCCCGACCCAGACCCCGGCCGCGACCGAGAGCGCCGTGGGGACGCGCTCGGTCACGACCCGCAGCCCCGACGGGAGCTGCGTCACATGGGTGACGGGCTGTGCGCTCAGCGGTGCCGCCGGCGACGCTCTCCGTCACGACGGCCGCCATCGCCAGACCCAGACGAGGCCGTGGCGGTCTCGGGCCCGAGATCACCGAAGACCTCGCGGGCCTCGGCGTCGAAGGCCTCCTCGAAGCTGACCTCGGAGGTGTCCCGGGCCGGCTGGCTGGGAGCGGACGACCGCTCGGCCGATGCCCCCGATCCCCCGGATGCACCCGAGGCTCCCGATGAAGAGGTGTCGCCGCTCGAGGACTCGACATCGGCGGCATCGCCGTCGTCGCCGACCGGGCTGAGGCTGACCTTGCCGCGGTCGTCGATCTCGTCGACGCGCACGACGATCTCGTCACCGAGGTCGACCACGTCCTCCACCCGGTTGATGCGCTTGCCCCGGCCCAGCTTGGAGATGTGGACCAGGCCATCGCGGCCGGGAAGGATGTTGACGAAGGCACCGAACTTGGTGATGTTGACCACCCTGCCGGTGTAGACCTCGCCGACGTTGGCCGAGGGCGGATCGATGATCAGCATGATCCGCTCCTTGGCCGCCTCGACCTTGCGGCCGTCGGGCGACCCGATGGTCACGGTGCCGACCTGGCCGTCGTCGTCGACGGCGATGTCAGCGCCGGTCTCCTGCTGGATCGTGTTGATGACCTTGCCCTTGGGACCGATGACCTCGCCGATGCGGTCGATCGGGATCTGGAACGAGGCGATCTTCGGGGCCGTCTCGCCCACCTCGGGCCTGGCCTCGCTGATCGTGGCGTTCATGACCTCGAGGATCTGCAGGCGGGCCTCACGAGCCTGGCCGAGAGCGGCCTTGAGCACGTCGGCCGGGATGCCTTCGATCTTGGTGTCGAGCTGGAGGGCGGTGACCACGTCGGCCGTGCCCGCCACCTTGAAGTCCATGTCGCCGAAGGCATCCTCGGCCCCGAGGATGTCGGTCAGCGTGGTGTAGTTGCCGTTCTCGTAGATCAGGCCCATGGCGATGCCAGCGACGGCAGCCTTGACCGGCACGCCGGCGTCCATCAGGGACAGCGACGACGAGCACACCGAAGCCATCGACGTCGAGCCGTTGGACGACAGAACCTCGGAGACGAGGCGCAGCGAGTAGGCGAACTCCTCCTGGCTGGGCACCACGGGCAGCACCGCCCGGGCTGCCAGGGCACCGTGGCCGATCTCCCGACGCTTGGGTGAGCCGACCCGGCCCACCTCGCCATTGGCCCACGGCGCCATGTTGTAGTGATGCATGTACCGCTTGGTCGTCTCCGGCGAGAGCGTGTCCATGAGCTGGTTCATGCGAGGCATGGCCAGCGTGCACACGTTGAGCACCTGGGTCTCTCCCCGCTGGAACAGGCCCGAGCCGTGCGCGGTGGGCAGGACGCCGACCTCGGCCGAAACCGGGCGCAGGTCGGTGATGCCCCGACCGTCGATGCGCACGCCGTCCTCGATGATCCGCTTGCGGACCAGCTTCTTGGTGAGGGAGCGGACCGCCTCCTTGAGCTCCTTCTCGCGCCCGGCGAAGGCGCCCGGCGAGTCCGCTGACCCTGCGAGCTCGGCGATGACCTCGTCCTTCACGGCGTCGGTGGCCGCGTTGCGCTCGGCCTTGGCCGAGATGGTGACCGCGGTGCCGAGCTTGGGTGTCGCCACCCGCTCCACCGCCTCCCACACGTCGTCCCCGTAGTCGAGGACGGGCGTGAAGGACATCAGCTCGATGGGCCCTTGCGCGGCGACGACCTGCTCGACCAGCTGTCGCTGGAGAGCGATCGACTCCTTGATCCAGACCTTGCTGGCCTCCAGGCCGTCGGCGACGACGTCCTCGGTGACCTTGGGGGCGCCGGCCTCGAAGTAGCTGAACGACTTCTCGGTGCCACCGGCCTCGACCATCATGACGGCGACGTCGCCGTTGTCGAGCTCACGGCCCGCTACGACCAGCTCGAAGGTGGCGGTGTCGCCCTCCTCGTAGGTCGGGTGGGGGATCCAGGTGCCGTCCTGGCTGTAGGCCAGGCGCACGGCGCCGATCGGTCCCTCGAAGGGGATACCGGAGATCATCAGCGACGCCGAGGCGCCGTTGATGGAGATGATGTCGTGCGGATTCTCCTGGTCGGCCCCGATGACCGTGACCACGATCTGGGTCTCGTTCCGGAAGCCCTTCGCGAACGACGGCCGGAGCGGCCGGTCGGTCAGGCGGCACGTCAGGATGGCGTCCTCGGTGGGGCGCCCTTCCCGGCGGAAGAAGGAGCCCGGGATCTTCCCGGCGGCATACGCCCGCTCCTCCACATCCACCGTCAGCGGGAAGAAGTCGATGCCTTCCCGCACGCCCGACGCCGCATTGGCGGTCGCCAGGACGCTGCTCTTGCCCAGCGAGACCTGAACGGCGCCCTGCGACTGCAGTGCGAACCGGCCTGTCTCGAAGGTGAGGGTCTTGTCGGTGCCGGAAACCGGCCCGCTGACCCGAATGGCCTCAGCCATGGTTGGGTGTCCTTTCCGGCCGCCCTCGGGACGTTCCCGTGACGACCGATCGGGAGCGGCAGGTCAGTTCCCAGTCGGCAGGCCCCGGACGATGCCCGGGAGCTCTCGACTGACAACCGACCGAGCCGCTCCGCAGCACTCGTCGGTGCCGCTCTGGTTGATTGTCTGCTTTCAGCTGTTCAGCGACGGAGGCCGAGCTTGGCGATGATCGCCCGGTAGCGCTCGACATCCGTCTTGCGGACGTAGTCCAGCATGCGCCGGCGACGGCCGACGAGCATGAGGAGACCACGCCGCGAGTGGTGATCTTTCTGGTGGACCTTCAAGTGCTCGGTGAGCTGGTTGATCCGGTCCGTCAGCAGTGCGATCTGGACCTCGGGAGATCCGGTGTCGGTCTCGTGTACTCGATGGCCCGAGATCGTGGACTGCTTGTCTGCCATGTGATGAATCCTTCGCTGCCGTTCCCCGACCAGCAGGGAAGGTCGCACCGCCGGGAGATCCGGGATGCATCTCGCCGCAGTCGGCGACGCACACGCGCCGTAACCGCAACGGACGCATCGAGGATACCAGCAGGATCCCGCGGCCGCGTGGGTAGCGTGCCCGGCCGTGCGCACGACGGGGCTGGCCATCGAGGTCTCCGCCGTCACCAAGCGTTTCGGGGCGGCTGGGACCACCGTGGCGCTCGACGGCTTCGACTTGGTGGTGCCGCCCGGGCAGTTCACCACCCTCATCGGGCCGTCCGGGTGCGGCAAGACGACCCTGTTGCGGGCCATCGCCGGGCTGCTGGACATCGACCGCGGCTCGGTGACCATCGGCGGCCGGTCGCCCGCAGAGGCCCGATCGGACCGCCAGCTCGGCTTCGTCCCCCAGTCCCCCGGCCTCCTGCCCTGGCGCACCGTCCGGGCCAACGCCCGCCTGCTGACCACGGTGGGCCGGCGGCGCAGCGGCCTCGACGCCGAGGGGGTCGACACACTGCTGCAGGAGGTGGGGCTGGGCGACTTCCTCGACGCCTATCCATACGAGCTCTCCGGCGGGATGCAGCAGCGGGTCGCGCTCGTGCGCGCGTTCGCCCTCGACGTGCCGGTGCTGCTGATGGACGAGCCGTTCGCGGCCCTGGACGAGATCACGCGCTCCGAGATGCGCTACCTCCTGCTGCGCCTGTGTGAGCAGCGTCAGGTCACGGTGGTGTTCGTCACCCACTCGATCGCCGAAGCGGTGATGCTGTCCGACCGTGTCGTCGTGATGACGGGTCGGCCGGGGCGGGTCGACGCCGACGAGACCATCGGGCTGCCCCGGCCTCGCCAGCCGGAGCAGGAGGAGACAGCCGAGTTCTTCGCGCTCGAGACGGACCTGCGCCGCCGCCTCCGCGCCGGGGGACGGCCATGAGCGAGCGGAGCGAGCTCCATGTCACGGTGCAGTGTCCGCCGCAAAGCGGCGGACAGCTCACTGGTGCACCTGGCCACGGCGCCGGCTGTGACCCCTCCCACGATCCGATGGTGCACCAGTGAGCACGATGTGGGCGCGCGTGGGCCGGTTCGTGGCACCGGTCATCGGACTCGTCGTGTTCTTCGGCGTCTGGGAGCTGCTGGTCCGGGCCTTCGACGTCCGGACGTTCGTGCTGCTGCGGCCGACGACGATCCTCGACGAGCTGTTCGGTCAGCCGGGCTTCTACTGGCGCAACACCCTGGTGACGGCCCGGGAGGCACTGCTCGGATACCTCGTGGCGCTGGCGGTCGCGCTGCTCTGGGGCGCGGTCATGGCGCGGTCCCGGTTCCTCGAACACGCCTCCACGCCGGTCGCCGTGCTCATCCAGGTCACGCCGATCGTTGCGTATGCACCATCCGCGGTGCTATGGCTCGGACGCGGCCTCAAGCCGATCGTGTTCATCACCGGACTGATCTGCCTCGTCCCCCTCCTCTTCGCCGTGACGACCGGTCTGCGCTCGGCCGACCCCGCGGCGCTCGATCTCATGACAATCGTCGATGCCCCCACGTCGCAGGTCATAAGACGCGTCCGCCTGCCGTACGCGCTCCCCTACCTGTTCTCCGCCACCCGGACGTGCGTGGGGCTCTCGCTCATCGGCGCCGTGCTGGCCGAGTGGTACGCGCTGGTCGACCAGGGCCTCGGCCGCCGCATCCAGGAGGCCATCGACTTCAACCAGACCCGCCAGCTCTGGGCCTCGATCTATGCGGTCGCCATACTGGGAGGGCTGGCCATCCTGGTTCTCAACGTGGTGGAGCGGCGGGTCCTCCACTGGCACGCCTCCACACGGACGGTCCGGTAGCCTCACATCGCTCGGCAGATCGGGTTCCGGGACCACCTCTCGCACGGTCACGGAAGCCCGCTGGGCGCTGGCACAACCCGACCGACCAGTCCTGGAGGATCGATATGGCGCGCCAGCGCACTCCCGCCGTCACCGCCGTTCTCGCCGCGTGCGTCCCGCTCGCCCTGCTCGCTGCCTGTGGCAGCGACGACGGGGCGGCGGACGGCGGCGGGACCACGACACCCGCCAGTGCCGACGCGGCCGACGCGGCCGGCGAGGTGACCGCGTCAGGGATCTCACCCGAGCGCTGCGAGGCCAACAAGGCCGCCGGCACCATCACCTACCTGTCGGGCTTCGACTTCTCCGCTTCGGCCTCGATCGTCGAGGTCATCGTGGCCGAGGACAAGGGCTACTTCGACGCCATGTGCCTCGATGTGGAGCTGAAGCCGAGCTTCTCCGTGGCCAACTACACCCTCGTGGCCGCCAACGAGTCCCAGTTCGCCAGCGTGGGGTCGTACGCGGAGATCGCCGATTTCAACGCCGCCAACGATGCCGATCTCGTCGTCGTCGCCCTGGAGGGGAAGACGGCGATCGACGGGCTGATCGTCAAGGAGGGCGAGGGTACGACGCCGGCCGATCTCGAGGGCAAGACCATCGGGGTGAAGGGCAAGCTGCAGCCGTCGCTCGAGGCGATGCTCGCCCAAGCCGGCCTGGTCGAGGGCACCGACTACACGACGGTCGGCATCGAGGGCTTCGACCCGTTGGTGCACAGCGAGCTGCCGGGCCTCGCCGCCTTCACGGGGTACAAGTCGAACGAGCCCGGCCAGTTGGAGCGAGCGGGCGTGCCATTCACGCTGCTCGACCCGTCGAAGGACGACATCCCCGGGTCGTTCGGCATCCTCTACACGAACGCCGGGTTCATCAACGAGCATCCGACGGCGGCGCAGGACTTCGTGCGGGCCGCCATGAGGGGCATGGAGGACGCCATCGCCGATCCTGACGCGGCGTCGCAGACCGCCGTCGACCTGATCAACGCCAACGGCAACGAGAACTTCCTCTCCCCCGAAGGCGAGCAGTTCCGCTGGAGGACCGAGTCGGCTCTCGTCACCGAGTTCACGCCCGATGGGGAGCCCGTCGGCCTGATCGACCCCGCCGAGTTGCAGGCCCAGCTCGACGCCTACGACGCCATCGGCATCTTCACGGCGAAGCCGCCGATCGAAGGGACGTACGACGACGCGCTCATCGCCGGCGTGTACGGCGACGACGGCAAGGTGATCTGGCCGAACTCTGATTGACCGGGATCAGCGGTCGTGAAAGCCGGTGCGTCCGGCCCGGCTGATCAAGAGAGGCCCAGCGCACCGCAACGACGCTCGACGCATTGCCGAGCGGAGCGAGTAGGAGCCCGCCATGGGCGGGCGACGAAGATTCAGGCGCCGAGCACGCGGCGGGTCGACTCGATGTCGTGCTTGAGCTGAGCGATGAGGGCGTCGATGCCGTCGAACTTGCGCTCGCTGCGCAGGAACGACTGGAAGCGCACGCGGGCCGGCTCGCCGTAGAGGTCGCCCGAGAAGTCGAGCAGGTGCGCCTCCAGCAGCGAGTGGTCGGCGTGCTCGTAGAAGGTCGGTCGCCGGCCCAGGTTGATGGCGCACGGGTGGACGGAACCGTCCGGGCGGACGTACCAGCCGGCGTACACGCCGTCGGCCGGGTGGCACATGGCGTTCGGCACCTCGACGTTCGCGGTGGGGAAGCCGAGCAGGCGACCTCGCATGTCGCCGGTGACGACAGGCCCCCGCGCCTCGTAGAGATGGCCGAGCAACCGCGCTGCCACGTCGACCTCGCCGCCAGCCAGGGCGCGGCGGATGGCCGTAGAGCTGACCGGCTCGTCGACGCCATCCGGCCGCTCGACCAGCGCCACGGGCTGCACCTCGAAGTCGAGGGCCGGTCCGAGCTGGCGGAGCAGCGCGACGTTGCCCTCCCGGTGGCGCCCGAAGTGGAAGTCCTCGCCGATGACGACGGTCCGGGTGGCCAGCGCGTCGACCAGGATCTCCTGCACGAAGTCACGGGCCGACTCCTGGGACCGGGCCTCGTCGAACCTCAGCACGACCGTGGCATCAAGGCCGGTCTCGGCCAAGAGCTCCAGCTTGGTGGGCAGGTCGGTGAGCAGCCGCGGCGCCGACTCAGGGCGTACCACGCTGGCCGGGTGCCGGTCGAAGGTGACGACGACGCTGCGGGCGCCGGCCTCCGCCGCCAAGGCGCGGACCTGCGCGACGACGGCGGCATGGCCCACGTGGACACCGTCGAACGCGCCGATGGTGATGACCGAACGCACGCCGGGCCAGGGCGGCACGCTGAGGTCGCTGATGACCTGCACGGGCGGGCACGCTATCCGTTCGTCACCAGCACGACCGAGGGCTTGGCCGACCCGCCGTCGGGACCGTGGGGCTCGTACACGGCGAGCAGGTCGCCGTCCGGGCCGATGACCGCCCACGGCGCCGGTCCGGCGAACGCGGGGAGCACCCGCCCGTGGGCGACCAGGCCGGCGGTCGCCGAATCCACCTCGGCGCGGTGTAGTCGCGCAGCGCCTCGGCCGGTGGGCGGAGCGGAGCGACCTCGGGCGGCTCGGCGTCGGCCTCGGTGAACGAGCCGATCGCAGTGCGCCGCAGGTTGCGCAGGTGGGCGCCACCGCCGAGCAGGTGCCCGAGGTCGGCCGCCAGCGACCGGATGTAGGTCCCCGACGAGCACTCCACCTCGATGCGGTACACCAGGGGGTCACCCTCCACCGATTCGATATCGAATCGGTGGACAAGGACCGGCCGGGGTTGCCGCTCCACCTCGACGCCCTCTCGGGCCAGCTCGTGGAGACGCCGTCCGCCCACCTTGAGGGCGGACACCATCGGCGGCACCTGTTGGATCGGACCGGTCAGGTGCTCGTCGACGGCGGCCCGGACGTCGTCGGGACGCACACCGGCCATGTCGTGGCGGGCCACGACCTCCCCGTCGGCGTCGAGCGTGCTGGTCTCCACCCCGAGCACGACCTCGCCCGTGTAGGTCTTCGGGAGATCGGTGAGGAACCGCAGCGCCCTGGTGAGGGAACCGACGCCGACCAGGAGCAGACCCGTGGCGCCCGGGTCCAGCGTGCCCGAGTGGCCGACGCGTCGCTCGCCGAACCGGCGGCGGAGCATCGCCACCACGTCGTGGCTGGTGACCCCGGCGGGCTTGTCGACGACGACCAGTCCGTGGACGACGGGCGGTCTACGCCGGGCCAGCGTCGTCCCCGTCGGGATCGATTGCCGCCGCCTCCCGCCGCTCCTGCCGCAGGATCTGCTCGATGCGCTCGGCCTGGCGGATGACCTCGTCGGGGCGGAACTGCAGGACGGGCGTCTTGCGGGCGTGGATCTGGCGACCGACCGCGGCCTGCAGCCGCACCCGGCGGGCGGCGAACGCCTCCAGGATCTCCGCGTCGCCGGCCTCACCGGCCACGGAGTCGTAGCGCACGATGGCCCGGTTGAGATCGGCGTCGACGTCGACCGACGTGATGCTCACGAGCTCCAGGCGGGGATCGTCGATGCGCTCCAACTCCTCGGCCACCACCTCGCGCAGCAGCTCCCCCAGGCGCACGGTCCGGGGGCCCTTGCCCGACCTGCTCCTGGGAGACGGCGCCGGGCGGGAACGGTTCGCCTTGCTCATTCCAACCACCTCCTGTCGGTCCGCACCACGTCCAGCTCGGGATGGGACCACACGAAGCGGTCCACCTTGTCCATGATCTCGATGGCGAGGCCCTCCGTCGACGCCACGACGGCGAACCCCAGCAGGGCCCGCTGCCACTGATCCTGGAAGCCGATCTCGGCCGCCGAGACGCCGAAACGCCGCCGGGAGCCGTCCAGCAGACCTTTGACCACCTGGCGCTTGTCCTTCAACGACTGCGATGAGCCCACGTGCAGCTCGACTTCGTAGGCCAGCACGAACACGAGGCGAGTTTCGCAGTCACTCGTTCGCTTCGCTCACTCCGTTCCTGCGAGTTCGCTTGTCGGCCTTCGGCCGCCCAATCTTCGGTCGACCGACCGGCCGAGCCGGATCGGCCGACGGGTGACTAGGTCCTCGCTATTTCACGCTCCTCGAAGGTCTCGATGAGGTCACCCTGCTTCAGATCCTGGAAGTCGGACAGGCCGATGCCGCACTCGAAGCCGTCGTGGACCTCGCGGACGTCGTCCTTGAACCGGCGGAGCGACGTGATCGAGCCCTTCCAGATGATGACGCCGTCCCGCAGGAAGCGCACCTTGCTGCCGCGGGTGATGACCCCCGACCGCACGAAGCAACCGGCGATGGCACCGACCCGGGGAACCCGGAAGATCTCCCGCACCTCGGCCTCGCCGGTGACGACCTCCTCGAACTCCGGTGCGAGCAGACCGACCATCGCCCGCTCGATGTCCTCGATGATCTGGTAAATGATCTCGTAGGTCCGGATCTCGACGTTCTCGGCCTCGGCCAGCTCACGGGCTTTGCGATCCGGCCGGACGTTGAAGCCGATGATGGTGGCGTTGGTCGTGGCGGCCAGCGTGATGTCGTTCTCGGAGATACCGCCGACGGCGCGATGCACGAACACCGGCCGGACGTCATCCCGCTCAAGCTTGCGGAGGCTCTCGGTGAGCGCCTCCAGCGAGCCCTGCACATCGGCCTTGAGCACCAGGTTCAGCGTGGCCGTCTCACCCTTCTGGATCTGGGTGAAGATGTCCTCGAGCTTGACGCCCTTCTGGACCCGGGCGTCGGCCCGCTGGTTCTTGACCCGAGCCCGCTGCTCGCGGGCCTCGGCCACGGTGCGGGCCGTCTTCTCGTCGGGCGCGGCCCGGAACTCGTCGCCGGCGTTGGGCACCGACGAAAGACCGAGCACCTGCACCGGCGTCGACGGACCGGCCTCCTTGATCTGGGCGCCCTTGTCGTCGAGCAGCGCCCGCACCCGACCCCAGGCAGCGCCGGCCACGATCGGGTCACCGGGCTTGAGCGTGCCCTTGTCGACGAGGATCGTGGCGACGGGGCCGCGACCGACGTCCAGGTTGGCTTCGAGCACGACGCCCTTGGCGCGGCCGGTGGGGTTGGCCGTGAGCTCCTCGAGCTCGGCCACGACGAGCAACTGGTCGAGGAGGTCGTCGACACCGAGGTTCTGCTGCGCCGACATCTCGACCGTGATGGTGTCGCCACCCCAGGACTCGGGCACCAGACCCTGCTCGGCCAGCTGGGTCAGGACCCGCTGCGGGTCGGCGTTCTCCTTGTCGATCTTGTTGACAGCGACGACGATCGGCACCTCGGCCGCGTTGGCGTGGTTGATGGCCTCGACGGTCTGGGGCATGACGCCGTCGTCGGCGGCCACCATCAGGACCACGATGTCCGTGACCTGAGCACCTCGCGCTCGCATCTTGGTGAAGGCAGCGTGACCGGGCGTGTCGATGAACGTGATCTCGTGACCGGCCCGGTCCACCTGGTAGGCGCCGATGTGCTGCGTGATGCCGCCCGCCTCGCCGGCCACGACGTTCGCGGAGCGGATCTTGTCGAGCAGCGTCGTCTTGCCGTGGTCGACATGGCCCATCACGGTGATGACCGGGGGACGCCCGCGCTGGGCCTCCTCGTCGTCGTCATCGTCGTCGTTGAAGAGAGCCTGGAGCTCCATCTCCTCCTGCTGGCCGGGCTCGACCAGCAGCAGCTCGGCGTTGACCTCGAGGGCGAACAGCTCCATCTGCTCGTCGGTCAGCGCCATGGTCGCGGTGATCATCTCGCCCTGCTGCAGCAGGAAGCGCACGACGTCCGCCGCCGTCCGGTTCAGCTTGGGCGCGAACTCCTGGGCCGACGAGCCCCGCTCGACGACGATCGTGCCCTCGGGCACGGGCGCGTTGTTGGGCGAGTAGCTGGCCAGCAGCTGCTGAGGCTGCAGCTCCTCACGATTGCGGCGCCGGCGACCTCCCCGCTTGCGCTGCGGCGGACGCCGGCCGCCCCCACCGGGACCGCCGGGACGGCCACCGGGACCACCGGGGCCTCCAGGACCACCGGGGCGACCACCGGGGCCACCGGTGCGGGGACCGAGGCTGGGCCCGCCGACGCGACCGCCGGGAGGACCGCCCGGCCGGGAGCCGGGCCCGCCCGGGCGCGCGCCCGGACCACCGGTGCGGCCGCCAGGGCCACCGGTGCGACCCGCGGGTGGGGAGGATCGGGGTCCGCCCGGCGGGGGCGGGATCGGACGACCGGTCTCCGAGATCAGCCGACCCGGCGGCGGCGGGATGGGCTTGCCGCTGGCCGACAGGGGACGCCCCGCGGGCGGGGGACGGGACGGGCGCCGGGAGTGGCGGGCCGGGCCGGCGCGGCGGGCCGCGCCGCAGGCGCGGGCGCAGGGGCGCGGCTGGCGGCGCCCGGCGGGGGACCTTCCGGTCGCCGGGCGATGGGACGCTCGGGCTCCACGGCCTGACGGCTGGAGATGATGCGGTGCTCGCCGTCCTCGGCGGGCCGCTCGACCACGGTCTCGGCCTCGGGTGCGGCGGCAGCGGCGGCAGGCTGCTCGACCGGGGCGGGAGCGGCGTGCGGGACTGGGGGCGCCTCGGCCTCAGGGGCGGGCGCCGGACGGGCCGCAGGCACGGCCTGAACCTCGGGCTCCACCACCGGCGCGACGGTCCCGGTCGGGGCGGCGGCTGCCACCTCGGGCGCCCGGGTGACCGGGGCCCTCTCGACCGGCGCGGAGGGGGCGGGCACGGTGGGCACGACTTCGGGCTCCGGCTCGGCCCGGGTCAGAGGGGCGTCCTCGACGACGACGGCGACGCCGCCCCCCTCGGCCGGCGGCTCGGCCGCTGCGGCGGCCTTCTTCGTGGTGGCGGCCGCCTTCTTGGTCGTGCGCTTGACGGGGGCCGGCTCCTCGGGCTGGTGCTCCCGGACCAGGCCGTCCTTGTGCGCGCGCCGGCGTACCCGGTCCCCCTGCGTGTCCTCGATGCTGGAGGAATGGGACTTCGCGTCGATGCCCAGGGCGATGCAGAGGTCGAGGGCCTCTTTGTTGGTGAGGCCGAGCTCTTTAGCGAGCTCGTGGACCCTGACTTTCTTCGGCACGGACGCGGTCAACCTTTCCCTTGTCGATCTCCGACCCCGGGCGACAACCCGGCGGTCGACGATTCTTCCATGTTCTGCGGGGATCTCACCAACGTGTCCCGCAGGGTTGCGATCGAGTTGGACGTCACCGAGCGGCGGAACGCCCGGCGAAACGCATCACGCTTCACCGCTCGCTCCAGGCAGGTGAGCGACCCTCTGCAGAGCCACGCGCCCCGCCCGGGAGCCGTTCGGCTAACCAGGATGCCGTGGTCGGGGCCGAGTGCCAACCGGACCAGCGCGGATTGTGGGGCCCGCCGGCGGCACCCCACACACGTGCGGAGCGGTTCGGGCCGCTCGCCGCCAGGGCTGATGGCTGTCGTCGCCTACTCCTGCTCGTCGGTCCGCTGGGCCGCTTCGGCGTCGGCCGCGTCCTGGATCGGGTCGAGATCGGCCTCGATGGCCGCCTCCTCGTCCAGCGCCGCCTCGGCCGCCTCCTCGGAGGCGCCACTGGCCTCCTCGGGCGTGGCGTCGGTCGGGCTGGCCTCTACCTCGCCCGTTGGCACCTCGTCGGTCGCGCCCTCGTTCCTCGTGACCTCGTCCGTCGTGACCTGGGCCTCGCCGTCGGCGGACTCGGCGGATCCGGCCGACTCGGGCCCCTCGCCACCTTCGGCCGACTCGGCCCCTTCGGGCGCCTCGGTCCCTTCGGCCTCGCCGCCGGCGGCCCACTCCTGCGCACTGACGACGGTGCCGTCGGCGGCGTGCCACTCCAGCTCGCCCGACTCGGCGTTCGGCACCCATTCGCCCTCGGCGTACTCGACGCCTTCCTCGCGCTCGTAGCGCTCGTCCGAGCGGAAGATGCCGGCATCCTCCTCGGCCCGCTGCGTCTCGCTCTTGATGTCGACGCGCCAACCGGTCAGCCGGGCGGCCAGCCGGGCGTTCTGGCCCTCCCGGCCGATGGCCAGGGAGAGCTGGAAGTCGGGCACGATGACCTCGGCGATGCCGGTGTCCTCGTGGATCCGGACCTCCTTCACTTTGGCCGGCGACAGCGCCTTGGCCACGAAGTCGGCCTGGTCCTCGCTGAAGGGGACGATGTCGATCTTCTCGCCCCGCAGCTCGGTCACGACCATCCGCACCCGCGCGCCGCGTGCGCCGACGCAGGCGCCGACGGGGTCCACGTTGTGGTCGTTGGACAGGACGGCCATCTTCGTGCGGTGGCCGGGCTCGCGGGCGCAGGCCTTGATCTCGACGACACCGTCGCCGATCTCGGGCACCTCGAGCTCGAACAGGCGCTTGATGAGGCCGGGGTGGGTGCGAGAGACCACGATCTGCGGGCCCTTGGGCGTGCGGCGGACCTCGACGATGTACGCCTTCAGGCGGGCGCCGGGCTCCGGACGCTCGTAGGGCACCTGCTCGGCCTGGGGCAGGAGCGCCTCGACCTTGCCCAGGTCCAGCAGCGTGTAGCGGTTGTCAAGCTGCTGCACGATCCCGGTGACGATGTCGCCCTCGCGGTTGGCGTACTCCTCGAACTTGCGGTCCCGCTCGACCTCGCGGATGCGCTGGGACAGGACCTGGCGGAAGGTCTGGGCGGCGATGCGGCCCATGTCGTCGGGCGTGTCGTCGCGCCGGTTGACCAGGTCGCCGACCTCGTCGATGTCGTAGGCGAAGATCCGGATGTCCATGGTCTCGGCGTCGATCTGAACCTCGGCCTCGTCGGCGGCGTCGGGACGGCGCTTGTACGCCGTGACCAGGGCATCGGCGAGGACCTGGAGCAGGGTGTCCACCGGGATCCCGCGATCGGCGGCCAGCATCCTGACGGCGTCGACCATGTCGATGTTGCTCATGCTCATGCTTGTTCCTTTGCGGATTCGCGGCGAGCGGGGGTGTGCTGGGCGGCGGGCCGCTTGCCCGGCTTGGGCTGGCCACCCCAGGCGAAGGTGGTGCGGGCGCGCTCGATGTCGCCGTAGGGCACCTGCACCGCGCCGGTGCCTTCGACCTGGACGGTGATCCCCTCGTCGTCGGCGTCGGTCAGCGTTCCCGCCAGCCGGCGCTCTTCACCGGCGCCGGGGTGCAGGCGGATGCTGACGGTGGAGCCGACGGCCCGCTGGAAGTGCGCGGGCAGGCGCAGCGAGCGCTCCAGGCCCGGGCTCGACACTTCGAGCTGGTACCGGCCCGGCACAGGGTCGCGCTCGTCGAGCTCACGCGAGATCAGCCGGGTAGCGATCGACAGTGCCTCCAGGTCCACACCGCCGGGCCGCTCCACCGTCACGCGGACCTTGCCGCCGGTGTGCTCGACGTCGTAGAGCTCGAGCCCGAGGTCCGTGCAGATGGGCGCGACGAGGTCCCGGACCCGGTCCGACACGCTCACCTGGACGGCACCTCCTTCACACAAAAGGCGTGGACGGAAACCGCCCACGCCTTCGCCATAGACGACTAAGGACCGAACGAGTCTAGCCTCCGCTCGGGTCCGAACCTTGAGACGTTCTGACCGCGTCCCTGGGACTGGCGGGGTTCCCCGCCGGAAGCTCCGCTGCCGGTGGGGTGCTCTGGACCGGCTAGTAGGCCCGACCGAGGTAGGCGACGTTGCCCGGGGCGTCCTCGCTGGCCGGTAGCGAGCCGTCCCCAGCCACCAGGCAGCGCACGGTGATGCCCTGTTCGCGCAGCTTGGCCTCGCCGTCGGAGGCCCGCAGGGCGTCCCAATCCATGATCGCCCACCCGTCGGCCGACGCCTCCACGGCCGCGTCGGCGCTGGCCACTTCGTGGGTCCGGGCGTCCCGCGCGGCGGTCGCCGCCGCCAGCATGTCGGTCTGGATGGACTCCAGGAGGGCTGGAGCGTCGAGAGCGACCGAGCCGAGTGGCACGGACTCCTTCGTCCCCAGGTCACGCCGGACCACGGTGATGACGCCCTCGGCCAGGTCTCGCGGGCCGACCTCGAGGCGGACCGGGACCCCCTTCAGCTCCCAGTCCACGGAGCGCCGGCCGAAGCTGACGTCCACCCGGGCGTCGAGCTCGACCCGCACTCCGGCAGCGTCGAGCTCCTTCACCAAGGCTTCCGCGGCGGCGCCGGCTCCGTCTTCGTCCTTCACGAGCACCACGACGACCTGCGTCGGGGCCAGACGGGGAGGCACCCGCAGGCCGGCATCGTCCCCGTGGCACATGATCAGCCCGCCGACCATGCGGGTCGACGAGCCCCACGAGGTGGTCCAGCAGAGCTGCTGCTGGCCGCCGGCGTCGAGGTGCTGGATCTCGAAGGCCCGGGCGAAGTTCTGGCCCAGCTCATGGCTGGTGGCCATCTGGAGGGCCTTGCCGTCGCGGATCATGGCCTCGCAGGTCATGGTGTTGATGGCTCCCGGGAAACGCTCCCGGGTGGTCTTGCGGCCCTTGACGATCGGGATCGCCAGCACGTTGACCATGAAGTCGGCGTAGACCTCGTGCAGGATGCGCTCGGCGTAGGCCGCCGCGTCCTCGTAGGTGGCGTGCGCGGTGTGCCCCTCCTGCCAGAGGAACTCGCTGGTCCGCAGGAACAAGCGGGGACGCAGCTCCCAGCGCACCACGTTCCCCCACACGTTCCACAGCAGGGGTAGGTCGCGGTAGGACTGGATCCACTTGGCCATGTACTCGCCGATGACCGTCTCGCTGGTGGGCCGAACCACGACGGGCTCCTCGAGCTCCTTCCCACCGCCGTGGGTGACCACGGCCAGCTCAGGACTGAAACCCTCGACGTGCTCCGCCTCCCGGTGCAGGTAGCTCTCGGGGATGAACAGCGGGAAGTAGCAGTTCCGCGCGCCGGCCGCCTTGATGCGGGCGTCCTCCTCGGCCTGCATCCGCTCCCATAGCGCGTACCCGTACGGGAAGATGACCATCGTGCCCCGCACGGGGCCGTTGTCGGCCAGCTCGGCTTTGGCCACGACGTCCTGGTACCAACGGGGGAAGTCCTCGGCCTGAGGGGTGAGGACACTGCGCTTGGCCATGAACGGACGAGGGTAGTGCTCGCCGGCTCCTCGCCACCCCCTGTTCTGGTCGGGTTCAGCCCTGACGGTCAGCCTTGGCTGACGGTCTTGCGGATCTCCACGATGCGTTCCCCGGCATGGTTGGCGTCCTCGCCCTGCGCCGCCAGGAGGACGGACCGGTCCCGCTGCGCCTCGCGCTCGGCGATGCTGGTGTCGGCGCGGGCGATGGCGGCGTCGGTGCCGTGCTCGTTGATGAACTCGGCCCACTCGACCAGCGCGTCGACCATGTCCTCCTCGGGCACGACGGCCACGTTCCGGCCCTTCACGAACAGATGTCCCCGCTTGTTGCCGGCGGCGATGCCCAGGTCGGCCTCCCTGGCCTCGCCCGGCCCGTTGACCACACAGCCCATCACCGCCACCTGCAGCGGGAGCTGCCGCTCGCCGAAGGCTTCGAGGGCGCGGTTGGCGACGTCGATGACGTCCACCTCGGCGCGGCCGCAGCTCGGGCAGGCGATGAGGTCGACGTTCTTGCGCTCCCGCAGGCCGAGGGCCTCCAGCAGCTGCCGCCCGGCCCTGGCCTCCTCGACCGGATCGGCCGTGAGCGAGTAGCGGATGGTGTCGCCGATGCCTTCGAGGAGCAGCGTCGCCATGCCCGCAGTGGCCTTGACCAGGCCCGCGGGCGGCGGCCCGGCCTCGGTCACCCCCAGGTGGAGCGGATGGTCGGTGGCTTCCGAGAGCTGGCGGTACGCCTCCACCATCAGCGGCACGCTCGAGGCCTTGACGGAGATCTTGACCAGGTCGAAGTCGACCTCGTCGAAGTACGCCAGCTCGACGAGCGCCGACTCGACCATGGCCTCGGGCGTGATGCCGCCGTGCTTCTTGTACAGCCGGTCGTCCAGCGAGCCGCCGTTGACGCCGATGCGGATGGGCACGTTGCGGTCCCGCGCCTCGCTGGCCACGGCCTTGATGTGCTCGGCCCGGCGGATGTTGCCCGGGTTGAGGCGCAGCCCCTGGACGCCCGCCTCCAGCGCGGCGAGGGCCATGCGGTACTGGTGGTGGATGTCGGCGATGATCGGTACGGGCGACCGGGGCACGATCTGCGCCAGCCCCTCAGCCGCCTCAGCTTCGTTGCAGGTGCAACGGACGATGTCGCAGCCAGCGGCGGCCAGCGCGTAGATCTGCTGGAGCGTGCCCTCGACGTCCGCGGTCTTCGTGATGGTCATCGATTGGACGCTTATAGGCGCGTCGCCACCGACGGGCACCGACCCCACCATGATCTGGCGGGTGGGCCGCCGTGCGACGGCCAACTCAGGACCCGGTGATGTCGAGCCAGAACGCCCCGATCACCACCGTGAAAAGGAGGATCAGGGGGATCACGAAGATCGGCATCACCTTGGCCATGTCCACCCGGTAGACGCTGCCCCCGCGTGACCGCAGGCGCTCATAGGTGGCGATGACGATGTGTCCGCCGTCGAGCGGGAGCAGCGGCAGCAGGTTGAACATGCCGAGGGCAAGGTTGACCGCGCCCAGGAGGCCGATGAAATAGACCCAGCCGGTGTCGGCCGCCCGGCCGCCCTCGCGGACGATGCCGACGATCGAGCTGGCCCGCTCGGTCGGATTGTCGGCCCGCTCACCGCTCACGGTCTCCCAGAGCTGGTTGAGCCCCGAGGGGCTGAAGATGCGACCGATGCCGACCACGGTGCCACCGACCTGTGTGCCGAACTCCGTGAACGACCGTTGCACCGCCTCAGGCAGGTTGCGCCCGACGTAGTCGACGTCGACCGCCGGCGACACCCCGAGGAAGCCGATGCCTCCTTCTCCGGTGCCCGGGTTGCGGTCGCCGAGGGTGACGGTCAGGTCCTGCCGCACGCCGCCGCGTTCGATCTCGAGCGGGACGGTCTCGCCCGGCAGCTCTCGCACGGTCTCGCGGAACGTATCGAAGTCGGTCACGTCGACGCCGTCGAGGCTGATGATCTGGTCGCCGGCCAGGAGCCCGGCGATCTCCGCCGGTGTCGCGTCCCCGGGGGTGTCGATGGTGGGCCACCGCGGATCGCTGATGATGCGCTCCTCGTGGGCCGCGAAGAAGGCGATGAACAGCACGAGGGCCACGAGCAGGTTCATGGCCGGCCCGGCGAAGACCATGCGCACACGGCGGCCGTAGGACTGCGCGCGGTAGGTGCGGGGCTCGTCCTCAGGAGGGATCTCCTCCAGGTTGCTCATCCCAGGCACCTTCACGTAGGCGCCGAGGGGGATGGCCTTCACGCCGTACTCGGTCTCGCCCCGGCGGGTGCTCCAGATGCGGGGGCCGAACCCGATGAAGTACTCGGTGACCTTCATCCCGCCCCAGCGGGCGCCCATGTAGTGGCCGAGCTCGTGGAGCACGATCGACAGGAGCAGCGCGACAACGAAGAACACGACGCCCCACGACGCCGCGAAGCCCAGGAAGACCAAGAGCCCCAGGGCGATGGCCAGCCGGAGGGCCGATTGACCGGGGCTGAGGCCGGGTGCATCCTGCGGATCGCTGCGGACGAGGGTGCCGATGGTCATCGATCCGCTCCTCCCATCGCGCCGATGACGGCGGACGCCGCGGCGCGTCCCCGACTGTCCGCCTCGATCACGGCGTCAACGGAGTCCGGCACCGTCCCATCATGCCTGGACAGAGCCCCTTCCAAAACGTCGGGGATGGCCGCCCAGCGAATCCTTCCGTCGAGGAACGCCTCGACCGCCACTTCGTTGGCCGCGTTGAGCCAGGCGGGGGCGGTGCCGCCCGCTCGGCCGGCCTCGTAGGCCAGGCCGAGGCAGCGGAACGTGCCCAGGTCAGGAGCCTCGAAGTCCAGCCGCCGGAGGGTCGTCCAGTCGATGCGTCCGAAGGGCGTCCCGATGCGCGCCGGGTACGCGAGCGCGTAGCCGATCGGCAGGCGCATGTCCGGGAGCGAGAGCTGGGCGATCGTGGACCCGTCGCTGAACTCCACCATCGAGTGCACGACGGACTGCGGGTGGACGATGACCTCGATGCGGTCGTAGGGCACGCCGAACAGCTCGTGGGCCTCGATGACCTCCAGGCCCTTGTTCATGAGGGTCGAGGAGTCCACGGTGATCTTCGGACCCATCGACCAGGTCGGATGGGCCAGCGCGTCCTCGACCGTCACCGCGGCGAGGTCCTCGGCCGTCCTCCCCCGGAAGGGGCCGCCGCTGGCCGTGAGGACGATGCGGTCGAGCTGACGGGTCCCGCCGTCGGCGGCCCGGAGGCACTGGTGCACGGCGCCGTGCTCGGAGTCGACCGGGATCAGCTCGGCGCCCGGCGTGGCCCGCAGCGGCTGCACGACGGGCCCGGCGGCGATCAGGCTCTCCTTGTTGGCCAGGGCCAGCCGGCGGCCAGCGGCCAGCGTCGCGAGGGTGACGGGGAGGCCAGCGAAGCCCACGACGCCGTTGACGACCACGTCGGCTTCGCTGACGAGCTCGGCCAGGTCGGCGACGACCTCCGCGAACGGGAGCGCGGCCGCTGCTTCGGCCCGCGCCAGCGGGTCGGCGACGGCCACCACCTTCGGCCGGAACTCGAGGGCCTGGTCGATGAGGGTCGAGACGGACGAGGACACGCCGAGCCCCACCACCGTGTAGCGGTCGCGCTCGGCCCGGATGACGTCGAGCGCCTGCGTGCCGATCGAGCCGCTTGCTCCGGCGATGGCGACTCGCACGGTCATGCGATCAGTCTCCCAGCCCCCGCAAGTGGGCGCTCACCGGGCCGGTCGTTCCTCAAAGGATCTGGGAGAGGAAGAGCTTGGTCCGGTCTTCCCGCGGGTCGAGGAAGAAGTGCTCGGGCGTGCCCACCTCCACGATCTGCCCGTCGGCCATGAACACGACCCGGTCCGCCACCTCCCGGGCAAAGCCCATCTCATGGGTCACGACGATCATCGTCATGCCGTCGTGGGCGAGGTCCTTCATGACGTCCAACACCTCGTTGATCATCTCGGGATCGAGGGCCGACGTGGGCTCGTCGAACAGCATCACCTTCGGTTTCATCGCCAAGGCCCGGGCGATGGCGACCCGCTGCTGCTGGCCCCCCGACAGCTGACCCGGATACTTGGCCGCTTGCTCAGGTATGCGCACCCGCTCGAGCAGCGCCATCGCCATCTCCTCAGCGTTGCGGCGGCGCAGTTTGAGGACCTGGCGGGGCGCCAGCGTGACGTTGTCGAGCACGGTGAGGTGCGGGAAGAGGTTGAACTGCTGGAAGACCATCCCCGTCTCCCGCCGGATCTCCTGGATGTTCCGGATGTCGTTCGAGAGCTCCACCCCGTCGACCACGATCCGCCCGGCGTCATGTTCCTCCAGCCGGTTGATGCAGCGGATCAGGGTCGACTTGCCCGAACCCGACGGGCCGATGACGACGACGACCTCCCGCCGGCCCACGCACAGGTCCACGTCCCGGAGCGCGACAAAATCGCCGAAGCGCTTGCCCACTCCCTCCATCTCGATGATCGGGTCACCCGGTCCAGCGGCCTTCGTGGCATCGGCTTCGCCCGCCTCGACCACCTCGGCCGCGTCCTGCTCGGTCATCGTTGGCCCACCCCCAGCTTGCGTTCGACGCGCTGACTCTCACGAGACATGGTGTAGGACCCCACCCAGAACAGCAGAGCGACGAAGCCGAGGGTCTCCGGGAGGAGGTTCTGGCCTGCGAACTCCGGCTGGGCCCGTACGGCCTCCGAGACCCGCAGGACCTCGAACAGACCCATGGCGGCGCCGGCCAGGGTCGTGTCCTTGAACAAGCTGATGAACTGGCCGACCTCGGCCGGGATCACGTTTCGCAACGCCTGCGGCACGACGATCAGGAACGTGATCCGCGTCGGCGAGAGGCCAAGTGCCTTGGCCGCCTCCTCCTGGCCCGAAGGCAGACTCTGCAATCCGCCCCGGACGATCTCGGCGACGTACGCCGCGGTAAAGATCGTGAAGACCACGATGGCCCGCACGACCTTGCCCGGCGCCAACTCCTGGGGCACGAAGAAACCAAGGGCCACGTTGGCCATCAGCAACAGCACGTAGAGCGGGGCGCCCCGCACCAGTTCGATGAGCGTGGTGCACATCCCGCGCAGCAGCGGAAGCCGCGACCGCCGGCCGAGCGCGAGCAGGACGCCGAACGGGAAGCACAGGAGGATCGACGACACCGCGAGGAAGACGTTGAGCATCATTCCCGTCCAGTCGTTCCAGCCCACGGCGTCGGCCAGGTACCAGATGAGCACGAAGGGCGTGGCGACTGCGGCGATCGCGACCACCGGGTGCAGACGGCGCGGGAGCACGCCGCCTGCGATCCGGCCGAGGACGGCGGCGATCACCGCCACCGCGACCGTGACGGTCGGGCCGGGGGTCCGGGTCATCGACAGGATGATCCCGATCCCGATCCCGAGCGGCCAGAAGCGCTCGAGAAGGTCGAGAAGACGGCGGGCCGGCGTCATCCGCTCCACGGTGCTCGTGCCGGCGCGCACCTGGCGGGAGTGGACGACGCCGGCGACCAGTCCGCCCACCAGAGCGGCCACGACGACGGCCACCGAGAGCCGGAGGACGTGGACCTCCGGGTAGCGCCCGTACATGAACAACCGCAGGTTGACCTCCACGATCTCCCACCGCCCGGTGACGAGCACGAAGCGGACCAATCGCCAGATGACCCACGCCGCTACGACGCCACCCACGACGGTGACGGCACCGTCGATGGGGTTGCGGAACAGGTTCCGGCGCAGCCACCGGATCGCGCCGCCGGACGGTTCGGCCACGAACCGGCTCATGTCGCCGCTCTCATGTCATCGCTCCACGAGGGCCAGACGGCGGTTGGCGATGTTGACCGCGAGGGACAGCACGAGGGACAGCACGATGAAGATGCTGAGCGTGAGGAGGTACGACGGGATAGCGGGCGCGCCGTTGGCGACCGCGATGGACGTGACCTGGGCCAGCTCGAAGTAGCTGACCGTGGCGCCGAGCGTCGAGTTCTTCGTCAGGTTGAGGTACTGGTTGCCGAGCGGTGGCACGGCGATACGGAAAGCCTGCGGGAGCACGACGTACCACAGCCGTTGGAAGCCGGACAACGCCAGCGCGTCCGCCGCTTCGCCCTGCCCGCGGGCCACGGCCTGGATGGAGCCGCGGACGATCTCGGCGATGTGGCTGGCCGTGTAGATCACGAGCGCGAAGAGGATGGCGAAGAACTCGGGGCTGAGGCGCACCCCGCCGGTCACCGCGTTGCCTTCGCGGGCGGGCACGCTCGTCCCGACGCCGACGACCACCCAGCTCGCCGCGGCCACGACGGCGAAGGCGCCCACCGCCCAGAGACCGCTGCGAGCCGGCGTCCCCGTGCGGTCCGCGGTGCGACGGCGGAGCCGATAGGTGATGAAGGCGGCCACTATCGCCAGCCCGAGCACCGCCAAGAGACCGCCGCCTCCGTCGTACCACGGCAGCACGACGCCACGGTTCGAGATGACGACGAGACCGCCGGGCTCCCACGCGTCCGCGATGCGGGGAAACGCCACGAGCGCCAAGCCGGCGTAGCAGAACGTGAGGATGAGGAGCAGCGGCAGGTTGCGGATGACCTCCACGTACACGCGAGCGGCGTGGCGCAACAGCCAATTGCGCGACAGCCGAGCGACGCCGATGACCGTGCCCAGGACGGTCGCCAACACAATGCCGACGAGAGACACCCGGAGCGTGTTCACCAGACCGATGACGAGGGCGTCACGGACCGGTTGGCGCTGGCGGAAGTCGCTGTCGGGGATGGGGAATGACGCCGGGTTGTCGAGGTAGTCGTAGCCGGTCGGGATACCGAGAGAGCGGCTGTTCTCCCTGACGTTGCCGACCAGGATGGCAATGACGGCGACGATGACCGCCAGGACGGCGATCTGGAACACCCACTGCAAGACGCGGACGTCTCGCCACGGGGGCGGCCGCGACTGGCTACGTCGCGGCCGGATCGTCGAGGTCATCGCGCTGGGCCGGATCGGCCGTCACGTCAGCGGTAGGGCGGGGCGTACAGCAGACCTCCATCGCTCCAGAGCGCGTTCGTCCCCCGGTCGAGCCCGAGCGGCGTGATGTGCCGGTCGTAGATCTCGCCGTAGTTCCCGACCTGCTTCACCACTTGGTACGCGAAGTCGGGAGGGAGTCCCAGACCGGGATCGAGGACAGCTCCTTCGATCTCGTTCCCGAGGAAGGCCTGCACGCTGGGGTTGGTCGAACCTTCCCGCTCGGCGTCCACGTTCGCCTGAGTGAGCTCGAACTCCTCGGCCTGGATCGCGGCGAAGATGGCCCACTGCACGGCCTGGGCCCACTGCGAGTCGCCGTCCCGCACACCGGGCGTGAGCGGCTCCTTGGAGAATGTCCCCTCCAGGATCACCAGCGAATCCGGCCCGTCCGGGTAGTTCGAGCGAAGCCCGGTGAGCTGGCTGCGGTCCGATGACCAGCCGTCGCAGCGACCCTCCTGGAACGCCTGCTGCAACAGCGCGACGTCGTCGAAGGACAGGACCTCCGGCGGAGCCAGACCGAGCCGCTCGAACTCGGTGGCGATGTTGCCCTCGGTCGTGGTGCCGCCCGCGGCGCAGACGACGCCGCCGACGAGTCCGTTGAGATCGGTGATGCCGCTGTCGGCAGCGACCATCATCCCTTGACCGTCATAGAAGGTCGGCTGCAGGAACTGCACGGCCTCGGTGCCGTCGCGAGTCGCCGTCCACGTCGTGTTGCGCACCAGCACGTCGATCTCGCCGGATTGGAGCGCGGTGAAGCGATCATCCGTCGCGACGTCGACGAACTCGACCTTCGTGGCGTCACCCAGCACGGCGGCCGCGATGACGCGGCAGAAGTCAGCGTCGAACCCGACGTGCTCCCCAGCTGAGTCGAGTACGGCGAACCCGGGCAGGTCGTCGCGTGTGCCACAGCGAACGACGTCGGCCGATTGCACCGCGGCAAGCGTGTCGCCTGACGCGCTGCCACCGCTGGTGCCGGGGGCCGCGGTCTCGGCGGTGTCACCGGCGGCGGGAGTCGTCGCGCCGCCCGCTTCCGTGGTGTCTCCGGAGGCGTCGTCGTCGCCGGTGCAGGCGCTGACGAACAGCGAGGCAGCTGCGATCAACGCTGCCGCGAGGCGTCGTGAGGTCCGATGCATGAGGTCCTCCCCTGGACGTATGTCGTGCCCCCCGACAGGGCACCGTAGCCGCACTCAGCGATCGGGCCGGGAGGCCTTGCTCTCGCCGGCCGGCGCGGCGCTAGGCGACCCAGGGTTCGAGGACCAGCGCGGCGTAGTAGGCGGCCGGCATGGCGAACAGCAAGCCGTCGAACCGGTCAAGGACACCACCGTGACCAGGGAGCAGCGTGCCGAAGTCCTTCACGTCCAGGTTGCGCTTGAACATCGACTCGGTGAAGTCCCCGATCGGCGTGATGATCACGATCACCAGGGCGAACAGGAGCAGCTTGCCCCAGCTTCCCGTCTCCCACGGGTCCACCTTGAGCAGCTTGACGACAGCCAGGGCGATGACGGTCAGGAACGCCCCGCCGACCACGCCTTCAACCGTCTTGTTCGGGCTGATCCAGGCCGCCAAGGGCGTGCGGCCCGCGCTGGAGCCGACGAACAGAGCGCCGATGTCGTTGGCGACCACGCCGACGACGGTGGCCAGGAGCACCCCCTTGCCCCACCCCTCGGGCAGGCGAAGGATCAACGCCCCGTAGGCGCCGAGGACGCCGAGGTAAACGACGCCCAACATCGTGATGGCCGTGTTCGGCAACGGGCCGCTGTCAACGCTCCCGGAGGCCATGCCCCACACGGCCGTCGCGAAGAAGGAGAGCACGACGATGAGCGGCAACGCATCGGACCCCACCCAGTACGCGGCGAGCGGGAGGCCGATGATGGCGGCCAGGCCGATGAACTGCGCCGGCTGGTAGCCCTTGCTCCGCACGGTGTCGTAGAACTCGACGCCGGCGACCGCGAGGGCCACGGCGACCAGGCCGACCACGTAGCGCTCGCCGAAGTTGAGCAACAACAGGAACACCGCGGCGAGACCGAAGCCCACGGCGATCGCCATCGGCAGATCCCGCGTCGACGGACCGCTCCCACGGGGGACCGAGCCGGTGTTCTCGGGACGGGCCCGCGGGGGCACGGGTGCCTCACGTCGGGTGCGGATCGACGTCACCCGCGCCTGCTCGCCGGTGGCCGTGCGGGTGGTGCGCTCGACGGGCCTGGAGGGCTCGCCCGATCCGAACAGCTCGCCGCCGGCATCGGGGTCGACGGGGGGCAGGTCGCCGGTCAGGGGCGTCAGGTCGAGATCGGCGTCGGGTGTCTCGCTCTGGTCGTCGCGCCAGACCGGAGCCTGCCCCGAGAAGCTGGACCAAGGGTCGACGTCGTCCTGCGGCTCCTCGGCCAGGATCTTCGGGACCTCACCCGTGGGCGGCTCCGTCCAGTGGGGCAGCGGGCCGGTGTCCTCGGGCCCGAATCGCAGCGCGGGCCCGTCGTCGTCGTCGACGATCTTCACGCCCTCGGCGGGTTCCTGCTCCTCTCCGGGTTCGTCGCGCTCGTCTGCCATTGCTGCCTCCTCCGCTCACACCTCGAGCAGCTCATGCTCCTTGCGAGCCAGCGCCTTGTCGATCTTGTCGACGTGCTCGTGGGTGATCTTCTCCATCTCTTTCTCGGCGCGCTCGAGCTCGTCGGCCGAGATCTCGTGGTTCTTCTCGGAACCCTCGAGGTGCTTGCGGGCGTCTCTCCGAATGTTGCGCACGGCGACGCGACCGTCCTCGGCGTAGTGCTTGGCCAGCTTCACGTACTCCTTGCGGCGTTCCTCGGTGAGCGCAGGGAAGCTGAGGCGGATCACCACACCGTCGTTCGAGGGGGCGATGCCGAGGTCGCTGTCGCGGATCGCCTTCTCGATGGCGCCCATGGCGTTGCGGTCGTGGGGTTTCACGACGAGGAGGCGCGGCTCGGGGACCTGGAACCCGGCCAGCTGCTGCAGCGGCACATCGGCGCCGTAGTACTCCACCATCAGCTTCTCGACGAGGGCCGGCGTGGCGCGGCCGGTCCGCACCGTCGCGAACTGCCCCTGGACGTGCTCCACTGCTTTCTCCATCTTGTCGATGGCGTCGAGCAGGGTGTCCTCGATCATGCCTCCGCCTGTCGGCGGGAGGCACGATCGACTCGCCACTGCGTGGCGAGAGTCGGCTGTGCTCTCTGGACCTCGCTTCGCTCGGTCATGCGACCAGAGTACCGACGCGGCGACCCTGCAGGAGGGACCGGATGTTGCCGTCCCCGAGCAGGTCGAACACCACGATCGGCAACCCCTTCTCCATGCAGAACGTGATGGCGGTGGCGTCCATCACCTTGAGACCCTGGTTGATGACGTCGATGTACGAGATGTGCTCGTACCGCGTGGCCTCGGGGTCGAGCTTGGGATCGGCGCTGTAGACGCCGTCGACACCCGAGTGGGTGCCCTTCAGGATGGCGTCGGCCTCGATCTCGGCGGCCCGGAGGGCTGCCGCGGTATCGGTGGTGAAGAACGGGTTCCCGGTGCCGCCGGCGAAGATGACGACCCGGCCCTTCTCGAGGTGGCGGATGGCGCGGCGCCGGATGTACTGCTCGGCCACCTTCGGCATCTCCAGCGCCGTCATGACCCGGGTCGGCTGGTCGAGACGCTCCAGGCTGTCCTGGAGGGCTAGGCCGTTCATGACGGTGGCGATCATGCCCATGTAGTCGGCTTGGGCCTGGTCCATCCCCTGGCCCGCGCCCTTCAGGCCGCGCCAGAAGTTGCCCCCGCCGACCACGATGGCCAGGTCGACCCCGAACTCACGGCGGGCCTCGACCACCTCGGAGGCGATCTGATCGAGGACGGCCGGCGACAGGCCGAAGCCCGAGGCGTCGGCCAGCGCCTCGCCGGAGAGCTTCAGGACCACCCGCCGCCACCGCGGCGAGGGTTCTTCGGCTCCGTCCAGCGAGATCGCGCCCATCGGGCGCTCAGCCGATCTCGACCTGGGCGAAGCGCACCAGCGTGGCGTCGCCGAGGAGTTCGCCGATCGACTGCTTGTCGTCCTTGGCGTAGGGCTGGTCCAGCAGGCAGACCTCCTTGAAGTACCCGTTGAGCCGGCCCTCGACGATCTTGCCGATGGCCTGCTCCGGCTTGCCCTCGTTGCGGGTGATGGCTTCGAGCGTGGCCCGCTCCTTCTCGACGAGGTCGCCTGGCACGTCCTCCCGCCGCAGGTACTTCGGGCGGGCGAACGCGACGTGCACCGCGATGTCGTGGGCCAGCTGGGCCGTCCCGCCGGAGAGCTCGACCAGGACGGCGTTGACGCCGCGATTGCCCTGGACGTGCAGGTACGAGTCGAGCACGTTGCCGTCGCCGGCCTCGAAGCGGACGACGTCGCCCAGCTCGATGTGCTCCTTCAGGGTGAGCTGCAGCTCCTCGATCTCCTTGGCGCGATCGGCCGTCGCCTCGGTGCCCTTGGCGTTGACCAGTGCGGCCATGTCCGACACCAGGGTCTTGAACCGCTCGGAGGAGGCCACGAAGTCCGTCTCGCACTTGAGCTGGACGATGCTGGCAACGCCGCCGTCCACGAAGACAGCGACCGCGCCCTGGGTGTTGTCCCGGTCGGACCGCTCGGCGGCCTTGGCCAGGCCCTTCTCCCGGAGCCACTGCGCCGCGATCTCGAAGTCGCCGTCAGCAGCCTCGAGGGCGCGCTTGGCGTCCATCATCCCTGCGCCCGTCGCTTGGCGCAGCGTCTGCACGTCTTTGGCGGTAAAGGACATGGGGGTCAGGACTCCGTCTCGGTCGTGGTCTCTGCGGACGCCGGGGCGTCCTCTGCGGCGGCCGCCTCGTCAGCGGCGGCTGCGGCTTCGGTGGTGGGTGCGGACTCGTCGACGCTCGCCTCGGCGGCCGCCTCTTCGACCGCGGCCTCTTCGACTCCTCGACCGCGACCTCTTCGACTGCGGCCTCTTCGACTGCGACCTCCTCGACTGCGACCTCCGCGACCGGCCTCTTCGACCGCGGCCTCTTCGACTGCGACCTCCTCGGCAGCGGCCTCGACGACCGCGATCTCGGCGGCGACCTCCTCAGTGGCGGCCGGCTCCTCGGTTGCACTGGCGACACGCTGGGCCGAGAGGCGGGCATCGCGCTCGGCCTGGGCCGCGGCCGCCTGGCGGCGGGCCTGGGCCTGGTCGGAGCGGAACGCTTCCTCCTCTTCGGGCGAGCGCACCGGGGCAGCCGCCGTCGGGGCCACGGCCGGGTTGCGCTTGCTGGCGATGTAGCGGCCCTCGATGACCGCATCCGAGATGACCCGGCACATCAGGTGGCTGGCCCGGATGGCGTCGTCGTTCCCTGGGATGACGTACTGCACCAGATCGGGGTCGCAGTTGGTGTCGACGACCGCCACGACCGGGATGCCGAGCTTGTTGGCTTCGGCGACGGCCAGGTGCTCCTTCTTGGTGTCGAGCACGAACACGGCGTCGGGACGGCGTGACATGGCGCGGATGCCGGAGAGGTTGCGCTCCAGCTTCTCCAGCTCGCGGCCGAGGATCAGCGCCTCCTTCTTCGGCATGGCCTCGAACTCGCCGGAGTCCCGCATTCGCTGGTACTCCTGCATCTTGGCCACGCGCTTGGCGATGGTCTCGAAGTTCGTCAACATCCCGCCCAGCCAGCGCTGGTTGACGTACGGCATGCCGGACCGCTCGGCCTGCTCCTGGATCGGATCCTGGGCCTGCTTCTTGGTCCCGATGAAGAGGAGGGTCCCACCGTCGGCGGACAGGTCCCGCACGAAGCTGTACGCGGTATCGATGCTGGGCAGCGTCTGCTGCAGATCGATGATGTAGATGCCGGAACGCTCGCCGAAGATGAATCGCCGCATCTTCGGGTTCCACCGGCGGGTCTGGTGCCCGAAGTGCACACCTGCTTCGAGCAGCTGTCGCATCGTGACGACGGCCATGAGGAGGTCCTCCTTCGCTGCGGTTGCCGGCACTCGGTCCTGCACCCGCCCGATCCGGGCAGGCGACCGCAGGGAAGGACCGAGCGCGTTGTGGTCGAGCCCGGACGGAACCCGGGCAACGGACGAGGCTAGCGACTCCGGGCAGCGAACCGAAACGGAGCCGGCGCCTCTTGCGAGGCAGGTCCCGACGCGACGCCTCGCCCACAGCGGACCGCTGGCGGCCGTGGAACGCTGGCGGTCGGGCTCAGGAGCCGTGGGACGAGGTGCACGGGCTGGCCGAGCAAGCCGGCCGGATCGACGTAGCGCCCGCCCATCCGCACCCCGAAGTGGAGCGCGCCGGCCGCGCTGGCGATAGCCGTGCCGGCCACCACCGACGCGCCACGGCGAACGAGCACCCTGCGCAGCGGCCCGTAGCTGGTGCGCAGGTCGCCGCCGTGGTCGACGGTGACCCAGACCACGCCGGCGACAGGTCCCGCGAACACCACCGTGCCCTGCCCCGCGGCACGCACCGTGACCCCGGGCCGGTTCCCGTACTCCAGTCCCCGCTGACCGGGGCACCACCGGCAGCCCGGGCTCCGGAAGGGCACGGCGACACGTGCGGGCACGGGCGGCGCCAGGCACGGCGGGCCTGCGCCGGCGACTGGCGGCGCCGCGAACAGCAGGGCCACGCCCAGCAGCAGGGCGAGCATCGTGTGGTGAACCGGCCCGGGACGGACGGGACGGGTATGGGTGAGCGGCATGGCGGCACCTCGGCGGTCTCGACGGCGGCGAGGCGGCGCGTGGCCGCGAGTTCGTGGGGCCTGGCCAGGTGCGCTGACCGGGGGCCAGGGGATCAGGCCCGGGGGTGCGTCTCGCCGTAGACCTGCTTCAGCCGCTGCTTGCTCACGTGGGTGTAGAGCTGCGTGGTGGCCACGTCGGCGTGCCCGAGCAGCTCCTGCACCGCTCGGAGGTCCGCGCCCCCGTCGAGCAGGTGAGTGGCGTAGGTGTGACGCAGCGCGTGGGGGTGCGTCGGCGCCGCGGCCCGCCGGTCGAGGAGTCGGCGGACGTCCCGCGGGGTCAGCCGGTGATGACGGCGGTTGTAGAACAGCGCCGCCTCGTCGCCGGGGGGCGGGCTGACGTCGCCCGACAGCATGAGTGGGCGCCCCCGGGCCAGCCAGCCGGCCAGGGCCTCCGCGGCAGGCTCGCCGAGCGGCACCTGGCGCTGCTTGCCTCCTTTGCCCCACACGGTGAGTGTGCGGTTTCGTAGCGCGACGTCCGGCAGGTCGAGCCGGCACATCTCCCCGACCCGTAGCCCGCATCCGTAGAGGACTTCGAGGATCGCGTCGTCCCGCAACCGGACCTCCAGCGGGTCCTCGGTGACCCGGGCCGGGGGATCGTCCAGCAGGACCTCGAGCTCGGACGCGTTCAGCACGTGAGGCAGCCGGCCCTTGCCCGCGGGGGCCCGCAGCGAGCGAGCGGGATCCGCGTCGATGATCCCGGCGTGCCGGAGCCAGGCGAAGTAGCGCCGCAGCGACGAGGCCTTGCGGGCGATGCTCCGGGGCTCGAAGCCGCGCGGTGCCGAGGAACGCCAGGTAACGGCGGAGCACGATGCGATCGACCGCAGCCGGGTCCTCGATGTCCGCTCGGCCGGCCCACTCCACGAATCCCTCCAGATCGCGCCGGTAGGCCGCCACGGTGTTGGGGGAGGCGCGGGTGAGCGATTCGGCGAAAGTGTCGAGGCGCCACGCCACCGGCCGCAGCGTACTGACCGGTCATGTCCCGCCTCCGGCACCAGTCCGCTCGAACCACGCCCCAGTGCGGATCAGCCAGCCGGCGACCTCGAGCCGGCCGAGGGCCACCGCCACCTCGGGAAGCGGCCGGCCGGAGCGCAGGACGACGGTGTCCAGCGTGAGCGCGTCAGCTCCGAAGAGCTCCAGCAGCTCCCGATCGCCGGGGGCCGGCGCGGGCCGCCGGTCACGGCGCCGGCGACGCTGCGACGGCCGCGCCTCCAACCCCAACGTGACCAACACGTCCAACGCGTCGACCACGGGCGTGGCGCCATCGACCAGGAGGAAGTTGGTGCCCTCGGAGGCCGGGCTGCGCACCGAGCCCGGCACCGCCATGACCGGAACGCCCCGCGACCCGGCTTCGGAGACGGTCAGCAGGGAACCACCCCGCGCCCGGGACTCGACGACGACCACCGCGTCGGCCAGCGCGGCGATGATGCGGTTGCGGGCTGGGAACCGGTGGGCCGCCGGCGCGGTCCCCGGCGGCACCTCCGAGCAGAGCAGGCCCCGCCGGCCGACCTCCTCCCAGAGGCCGGTGTTGCAGCGCGGGTAGACGGTGTCAAGCCCGCTGCCCACGACCGCGATGGGTGCGGCGCCATGGTCGGCGGAGAGCGCGCCGCGGTGGGCTGCGCCGTCGATGCCCTTGGCCAGGCCGGAGACCACCGCGATGCCGGCCGAGGCCAGCTCCCGCCCGAGCGCGGCGGCGACCTCCATCCCGCCGACGGTCGCGTGGCGGGTGCCGATGATGGCCACGCTGGGCGACGTCAGGGCATCGAGCGAGCCGCGGGTGAACAGCACGCCGGGCGGGAGGGGATCGTCGGCCAGGTCCACCGGGTAGCCGGGCCGCCCCACGATGCTCACGGCATCACCCGGGCCACCGAGGCACCGGTCCCAGAGCGCGGCGACGTCGACTCGGGCTGCCGAGCGTGACCACGTGGCGGTCAGCTCCGGCGCCTCCCGTATGAGATGACCCAGCGGGACATGGTCGCCCGGCTCGCCACTGAGGATGGCCCGCCACAACGCCCGCAGCGACCCCCCGGCCCGGGCGAGGAGCCACAGGCGGCGCGGTGTCATGGCATCGAGGCCGGCCAATGCGGCGCCGAACGCCTCCTCGGGCAGCATCGCTTCGGCGTCGAGCTCCGCCTCGGTCGCGGCACCGCCGCTCACGCCGCCCGCCGGGCCTGCTCGAGGGGATCGATGCGCAGGTTGAGCGCGGTGATGACCCATTCCTCGTCGATGGCACCGTGGCACTCGTGGAGATCGGCGAGCGTCCTTGCCACGCGACGCACCCGGTGAAGGCCGCGTCCACTCAACCGATCGGACTCGAGCTCCCGCCGCAGTACGGCCCGAGCGGCGCTCGTGAGCGGCGCCACCTCGTCGAGGAGCGGCCCCGGGATGTCCGAGCTCAGCTGGTAGCCGCGCGCGGCGCTGATCTCCCGCACGGCCCTGACCCGCGCGGCGACGGCGGCGGAGGACTCTCCGGCGGGCAGACCGAGCAGGTCGTCCACGCCGGGCCGAGCCACCTCCAAGCGCAGGTCGAACCGGTCGAGCAGCGGGCCCGACACGCGCCTGAGGTAGCGGAACCGCGTCGCCTCCCCGCAGCGGCAGGCTCCGGGTTGGCCGCCCGCACCGCACGGGCAGGGGTTCATGGCGGCGACGAGCTGGAAGCGAGCCGGGAACTGGACCGACGCCCTCGCCCGCGTCACCCGTACGACCCCTTCCTCCAACGGCTGACGGAGCCCGTCGAGCACGGCAGGTTGGAATTCGCCGAGCTCGTCCAAGAAGAGGACGCCCCCATTAGCGAGCGAGACCTCGCCCGGCCGCATGCTCGCCGTCCCGCCCCCGACCATGGCGACCAGCGACGCCGTGTGGTGCGGGGCGCGCAGCGGCGGCCGCGAGACCAAGCCGCCGGGCAGCGGAAGGCCGGCCGCCGAGTGGATCATGGTCGTCTCGAGCGCGACCGCGCGCTCCAACCCCGGCAGCAACGCGGGCAGTCGCTGCGCCAGCATGGTCTTCCCCGCACCCGGCGGCCCCAGCAGGAGGAGATGGTGTCCGCCGGCGGCGGCGGCCTGTACCGCCATGCGGGCCATGGCGTGCCCGCGCACGTCGGCCAGGTCGGGAGCCGGCTCGACCGGGGCGGGTGGCGGCGGTGGGCCGGGTGGAGGCCAGCCGGCCGTGCCGGCCAGCACGGCGACCAACTCCGCCACCGTGCCGAGAGAGTGAACCTCCGCGTGGGCGACCAGCCGGGCTTCGGGTTCGCACCCGCCCGGGACCACCACGACTTGGTCCTCGAGCGCGGCGACCAGCGGCACGATGCCGGGAACCCGCCGGATGGAACCGTCCAGGCCGAGCTCGCCCAGGAAGGCCAGGCCCGTGAGCGCCGCCGAGTCGACGGCTCCCGAGGCCACCAGCACCCCCACGGCGATCGCCAGGTCCAGGCCGGACCCGCTCTTGCGCACGCCCGACGGGGCGAGGTTGACGGTGATGCGGCTCAGCGGCCAGGTCAGGCCGCTCGACATGAGTGCGGCGCGGACTCGGTCCCTCGACTCACGGCAGGCCTCGTCCGGCAGGCCGACGACGCTGAACGCCGGCAGGCCGTTGGAGACGTGCACCTCGACCGAGACAGGGCGCCCCTCGGCACCGAGCAACATGGCTGACGGGACGATGGCCAGCACGGCGATCCCCTTTCCGACGGACGACCAACCGACGGGCGAGACAGCCCGAAGAGGTCCATGGCGAACGGCGGGGAAGCCGTGGCGGCAACGTAGCAGGGGGCTGTGTCGGGGTTGTCGGCCTGCCCGATCCGCATTCATCGGCACGGGCGGTCCCGCTTCGACCGCGTTCCGCGCGATCAGATCACGGTTGGTGGTCAACACCAGGTCAAGAGGCCACGCCGCGCTGGCCCTGGCGGCCGCGCCGTGACTAGCCTCTCGTGTGCTGGGGGGACGGGCGATTCACATCACGAACGCGCACGTTGCCCCATGACGACACCGCTCCCGCCTCCGCCGCCGTTGCCCCCGCGCATGACGTGGGTGCCGACGCTGGACGGGTTGCGCGGCCTGGCGGTCCTCGCCGTCGTGGCCTTCCATGCCGGTCATCTCGACGGTGGCTACCTGGGCGTCGACCTTTTCTTCACGGTGTCGGGCTTCCTCATCACCCGGCTGATCCTGGACGATCTCGGGCGTGGCCGGTTCAGCCTGGCCACCTTCTGGGGGCGCCGTGCCCGCCGCCTCCTTCCAGCGCTCTGGCTGCTGCTGGCGGTCCTCATCCTGATGTCCCCGTGGCTGGTCGAGCGCAGCTCTGGCCTCAGCCTGCGCCGATCCGTGGTGGCGACGGCCATCTACATCGCCAACTGGTGGCAGCTCAGCGGGCCGGCCTCCTACTGGGAGGCGTTCGGCACGCCCTCACCGCTGAACCACACGTGGAGCCTGGCCATCGAGGAGCAGTTCTACGTGCTATGGCCGGTGCTGGCGGTGGTCGTGTGGAAGCTGGCGCGCCGACCGGCGCGTGCATTGCTCGCCGTCGCCGGTGTCGCCATCGTCGCGTCCGTCGCCGCGCAGTGCCTGCTGTTCCAACCGGGGACCGACGGTGCCCGCTCCTACCTGGGCACCGACACACGGGTCGCGTCCATCCTCGTCGGTTGCGGCGCCGCCATCCTGCTGTGGACGCGCAGCCACCGGGTGGCCCCTGTCGTGTGGCACTGGCTCCATCTCCTCGCCCCGGTCGCGCTGGTCGGCATCGTCGCCGCCTGGTTCATCGGCCGTCCCGGCCCGTGGCTGTACCGCGGGGGATTCCCCCTGCTCGCCGTGGCCGCAGCCCTCGTCCTCGCCAGCAGCGTGGCGCCCACCCCCGGCCGGCTGAACCGCGCGCTCGGCTGGGCGCCGCTCGTGCTGATCGGGCAGGTCAGCTACGGGATCTACCTCTGGCACTGGCCGGTCTTCACGCTGCTCGGCCCGGACCAGCTCCACGTCGAGGGGTGGCGGCTGCTGATGTCGCGCCTGGCAATCACCGCCGTCCTCGTCTCCATCTCCTACGTCCTGATCGAGCGGCCCTACCGCTTCCGGCGGGGCCCGCTGCACATCCGCTTCTTCGGTGGCGCCGTGTGCGTCGTCGGCGTCGTTACTGCCGTCCTGGCTTGGCCGTCCGCCTCACCCGTGAGCGCGGCACGAGCCGATCGCGTGCTGGCCCAGCTCACGCAGGACCAGCCGATCGTCTCGGCCACCACAACGCCCGTCACGTCCGAACCGCCGACGACGTCGGCGACCACCACCCTTCCGCCCACGACCGCCGCCGACACGACCTCGACCACCGCACCGACAACAGCAGCACCGACAACGGCCGCGCCGACCACAGCCGCCACCACGACCACCGCTCCCACCACCACGACGACCGTCGCCCCGACGCTCCCGGCGCCCAAGAATCTGCTCGTAGTGGGTGACTCCGTCGCCTACGCGCTGCGCCGCTCGCTGCCGCAACAGGCGGTGAACGGCATGGGCGTCACGGTGGCCGGCCGGGTGGGCTGCACCCCGGGGCGCCCGGAACGCCCGCAGATCCGCTTCTACAACGGGGTCGAGGTACAGGACCCGTGCGTCAACGCCATCACCGAGTGGCCCGCGCGGGTGCAGCAGGACGGGTACGACGGCGTCCTGATGGTCTTCGGTGCTTCCGGCCTCGACCGCCAGTTCGACGGCGAATGGCTGCGCCCGTGCGACAGCCGGTACAACGCGTGGTTCCAGGCGTCGATCGAGGCCAACATGCGGGCACTGCAGGCGGCCGCGGCGCGGGTGTGGATCGTCCTCGCGCCGTACAACCGTCACTTGAGCGTGGCCAGTCCCGAGACGCAAGCGATCACCGATCGCCAGACGGACTGCCTGAATCGAATGTACGAAGGCGCGGCGCAGGCGGTGGGCGGGGTCGGCGTCATCGACCTGCACGCACTGATCTGCCCGGAAGGCACCACCTGCATCCGCGTCATCGACGGCATCGAGCTGCGCCCCGACGGGCTTCACTTCGCGGGTGAGGGAGCGGACGTCATCGCCCGCTGGCTGCTCCTCCAGCTCGGCCCGCCGCCCGGCTGACCCGGTTGGGATGCCGCCCGCCGGCGGCGCGGGCCTGTGAAACTCGGCGGTCGTGGCCCCCCACCTCCGTGCCGTGCTGGCCACCGGCGCCGCACTGCTGGTGCTCGCCTCGTGCGACGAGGGGAGCCGGGAAGACCGCTTCTGTGAACGGCTGGCCGAGGAGCAGGCCCTGCTGGCCGTCGTGCCCACCGATCCCGACGAACTCGACGCCTTCGTCGAGCGCTACCGGGACCTCGCCGACATCGCTCCTCTCGCCATCGAGGAGCAGTGGCAGACCGTCACCGAGCTCGTCGAGGCCGTCGCCACCGAGGACTTGACGGATCCGGCGACCGCCGACCGCCTGCGCGACCAGGCGGTCGCCGCGACCCGGCCCATCGACGAGGTCAGGGCCTACGCCCGCACGACCTGCGGGGTGGAACTACTCGTCGCCGCGCCACCCGGAACCGCCACGACCGTGCCAGGTGCGACCACGATCCCCGGAACGACGACGACCACCGTGCCCGCGCCGGGCACGGTGCCACCCGTGGCTCCCTGACGCCGCGCCGCTCGTCCTTGCCGGGCCCATTCATACGTACGTATGATTCAGGTCATGGTTGCCGCGACCACCCGTGACCGCCTGGTGAGCGCGACGCGGGAGGCGATCCGCGACCTCGGCCTGCCCGCGGTGACGGCGAGGGAGATCGCCCGGCGGGCGTCGGCCAACCTGGCGGCGATCCCCTACCACTTCGGCACCAAGGAGGCGCTGGTCACCGAGGCGTTGGTGGCGGAAGCGCGGGAGCTGCTGGCTCCGGTGTGGGAGCTGTTGGGCTCGGACCGGCCACCGATCGAGCGGGCGACCGCCGCGGTGGTGATGCTCAACGAGCTCTTCGATCAGGCCCGAGACGACGTGCCCGTGTACCTCGCCGCGCTGGCGGCCGCGCCCCACTCGTCGGAGGTCCGGGCGGGCCTCGGTGATCTGTGGAACGAACTGCGGGCGCGCCTTGCGTCCGACATCGCCGCGCAGTCCGCCGCGGGCCGGCTGCCGGCGTGGGTCGAGCCAAGGGCCATGGCGGCACTGGTGCTGGCCGTGGTCAACGGCGTGGTCATCGCCTCGGTCATCGATCCGGACGGCCCCGATCATCGGGCCGTGGCCGGCCAGCTCCTCGCCTTGCTCGTGACCGCGGGCCAGCCGGCCTCGAAGGGCACGACGGGGCCGCGACGAGCCATCAGGTGACACGGCGGCCGTCGGGCAGGGTGGCGTCCCGATGGGCGTTGGGCGCGCTGGCGTGGGCGATCGTCATGGGTGTCGTGTGGCTGTTCGCCCCGACGGGTCGGTCGACATCGGTGACGGCCTCGTCCGACGGGACGGTCGTCACCGAGTCGTCCACGTCGAGCCTGCTGCAGAGCGAGGGAGCCGGCGTCGCCCTCGTCCTCGCGGTACCGGTGGCGATTGCCGGCATCGCGGTGGCGGCATCCGGCTCGCGGCGCGCACGGCAGATCCGCTTCGCCTGCGGCGGCGTCCTGGCCTTTGCCTGCCTGCTCGGTGCAGCATCGGTCGGCCTGCCCTACGTCCCCGCCGCGGTCGCGCTCCTCTTCTCGGGCGCGACGAGCGCCAGGCGCGAACCCGTAGCCCGCTGAACGGGCGGCGGGCCGGATCAGGACTGATCGGTCTCCGTGCGCTTGACGATGACGTTGTCGATCATCCCGTACTCGAGCGCCTGCTCCGCGGTGAACCAACGGTCGCGCTCGGAGTCGGCGGTGATCTGCTCGACCTGCTGGCCGGTGTGGAGCGCGATCAGCTCGGCCATGCGGCGCTTGGTGTAGGTGAGCTGCTCGGCCTGGATGGCGATGTCGGCCGCCTGGCCCCGCAGCCCGGCCGACGGCTGGTGCATCATGATCCGGGCGTTGGGCAGCGTGTACCGCTTGCCCCCCGTGCCGGCGCAGAGGAGGAACTGGCCCATCGAGGCGGCCAGCCCGAGGCAGACGGTGGCCACGTCGCAGCCGACGAACTGCATGGTGTCGTAGATGGCCATGCCCGCGGTGACCGAGCCACCCGGGCTGTTGATGTACATCCAGATGTCCTTGCCCGGCTCCTCGGCATCGAGGAACAGGAGCTGCGCGCAGACCTGGTTGGCCATGTCGTCGTTGACGTCGGTGCCCAGCATGATGATGCGGCTCTTGAGCAACCGGTTGAAGATCTCGGTCTGGGCGTTGAGGCCCGAGGGCTCGAGCGCGATGGGCAGGGTCAGCTCCGACATGGGGGCGAGGCTAGCGGTGCCGTTCCAGCCTCGCTCCGAGCGGGAGAACCCGCCGGCCGCCCCTTGGCCGCCGGCGCCGGTCGCCCCTTCAGCGCTCGACGCCGCTGAAGACCACGGCCACCCGCTCGCCGTCGCCGATCTCGTCCCGGATCGCGAGCAGGCCGGCCAGGCCGGCCGTCCCCGTGGCGCTGGCCTCGATCCCGGTCGACGCCACCCCCAGCTCACGGGCTTCGACGATGGCCGCCTCCGGTGCCACGACCACCGAGCCCCCATCGCGCTCGACGGCGCCCAAGACGCCGAGCCAGTCGTACGTCTCGTCGTCGAGGATGCCGTCGGCCGCCGAGCAAGGCTCGTCCTCCCACGGCCACATGCACTCCTCCCAGTGCTCGGCCGCGTGGGCCACGCCGAGCGCACGGGCCTTCCGCCATGCGCGCTCCATCGGCGCGCAGCCCGCGGCCTGGACCGCGTGCAGGCGGGTGTGGACGCCGGCGTCGGCGAAGGCCCGCCCGACGCAGGCGGCCAGCGCCCCGCCGCCCACCTGGACGAACACCCGGTCGAGCGCCCCACCCGCCCCGTCGCAGATCTCCCAGCCCAGGGTCCGGCCGGCGTCGAGGGCCAGCGCGTTCTCGGGGCCTTGCACGCTGAAGGGGACCGCGCCGGCGCCGACCGCTTCACGGAAGCGGTGGACGCACGGATCGCCGGGAGGATCGTCGTCGCGCCGGGGACACACCGTCACCGTCGCCCGCAGGCGGTGCAACGCCTCGAGGACCGCAGAGCTCGCCCACGTGGGCACGAACACCTCGAGCTCCCGGTGATCGGCCGCGGCGAGGGTGGCGGCGGCCAGCGCCGCGTTCCCGCAGGAGGCGATGGCCAGGCCGGACTCGCGTCCTCCCAGGCCCACGAGCTCGGCCGCCTTCAGGTGCAGGAGGACCGACACCAGGTGTCGGGCCTTGTGGCTGCCGGCGACGTTGCCGGTCTCGTCCTTCACCCACACGCCACCGTCGGCCGCGAAGCCGAGGTCGGCGGACAGCTTGTCGGCCCGGGCGAACGGCGTCGTCCGGAACCCTGTCCCGTCGACGGCTGCCACCCGGGCGTCGAGCTGGCGGACCAGCGCGTGCGTGGCATCGACGGTCATCCCGTTGGCCAGCGCGAAGGACTGCCAGGCCAGCTCACCGCCGTACGCGACGAGCGGATCGGCATCGTCGGCGGCCTCGAACGGCCCTGGCCGGCGGACGATGTCGAGGACGTGATGTCGATCGGCGGCCGTGGCGTTCGGGCATCGCCAGGGATGTGCCGTCGCCACGTCGACCTCCGGCGCCGCAGACCCGGCACCGGAAGCCTTCCACCGTCGGGCCGGCGCTCACTCCCCCGCCGCCACTTCGCCGTTGAAGTCGGCGATGAGCTCGTCCCAGACGGGCAGGTAGCGGCGCAGGCCGGTCCAGAAGGACTGCGACCGGCGGGCCTCGAACACCTCCAACGGCGTCCCCTGCTGCTCGACCCACGTGTAGTAGCCGAGGTTGAAGATGCGCGTGCGATCGCGCTCCCTCGTCTCGATCATGTGATCGGTGCTGGCCGAGCCGAGGTGCTCGGCGAAGGTCTCGGCGGCGTCGAGCGCCCCGAACGAACCACCGAACCGGCGGGCGGTCGTCTTGGCCCGCTCGCTCGGGTACATCGCCGCGCCATCGGTGGCCACGGTGATGACGGCGTCGTCCGGCCCGAGATCGAGGAGCTTCACCGTCTTGATGGCCGCCAGGACGTTGGCGATCGACGAGAAGCCGAAGTGCCCGAGCGATGCCACGACGTCGTCGGGCACCTCCTTGCGCCTGGCGAGGAAGCCTCTGCCCTCGGGCGTGTTGAACAGCACGTCGAGCTCGTCGGTGGCGCGATCGCTCACCGCGCAGACGACGTCGGTGTTCATGACGTTGTGGATCAGCGGGATGTGCTTGTCGCCGATGCCCTGGATGTTGTGCTCGCCGAAGCCGTTCTCCAGCATCGTCGGGCACTCCAACGCCTCGACGGCGACGATGCGCGTGCCGTGCTCCTCCTTCAGCCGGTCGCCCGCCGCGATCGTGCCCGCCGATCCCGTGGCCGAGGTGAAGGCGGCCAGTCGCAGGTCGCCACCGGACTGTCCCTCGGCACGCGCCGCCCGCACGTGCTCGAAGACGCCGGCGAGGGCTCGCCCGGTCACCTCGTAGTGACCGAGGTGGTTGGCGAGCTCGGCGAACTGGTTGAGCACGAAGTTCGACGGATCCTCCGCCAGCTCGTGGCAGGCGTCGTAGATCTCCTTCACGTTGCTCTCGGTGCCGGGCGTGCGGATGACGTCGTCCGGCTCGGCGATCCAGCGGTCCAGCCAGTCGAACCGCTCCTGTGACATCCCAGCCGGGAGCACGGCCACCCCGCGGCAACCCATGATGCGGCTGATGGCCACACCGCCGCGGGCGTAGTTACCGGTCGACGGCCAGATGGCCCGGTGGCGGGTCGGATCGAACTGCCCGGTGATGACGCGGGGGGCCAGGCACGCATAGGCGGCCAGGACCTTGTGGGCGGTGATCATCGGGAAGCGATCGCCGAAGACGACGATGATCGGGCTCTCGACGCCGGTCAGCGAGGACGGCAGCACGACGTGTTCGGGCACGGCGACGGCGCCGCCGTCGAGGTCGTTGTACCAGTGCACCCGGAACAGGTTGCGGGGATCGGCGGCGTCCTTGTCGACGCCTGTGGTCAGCTCGGCATCGAGCGTCGACGGGTCTGCGAGCTGCGCGAAGGTCGGCAGGACGATCCCCTGCTCGCGGAAGCGGGTGACGGCGCGGCGGCGGCTCTCCGCGTCGACCACTGTGTCGGCCAGGCCGAGCTGGTTGACGAGCGCGTCAGAGGTCGTGGACGTGGGCACGCCGGCCATCCTGCCAAAGGCTGTATCGGTCAGTGGCCGGGTCAGTCCTCCAGGACGAGGCAGAAGGGGTGTCCGGCGGGATCGAGGAAGACAAGGAAGTCATCGGGACGGGGTTGCACCTCGGCCTTGAGGGCGCCGAGCGCCACCACGCGCTTCTCGCCGTCGGCCAGGTCCGGCACGTCGAAGTCCACGTGGGCCTGCTGCGAGCTCTCGGCGCTCGGCCACTCGGGCGGCACGTGGTCGGGCGCCCGCTGGAAGGCCATCGTGGCGCCGCCGTCGCTGCGCAGCTGTACCCAGTCCCCGTCCGAGGGTTGGACGGGCCAGCCCGTGATGGCCGAGTAGAAGTCGGCGAGGGCGTGCGGGTCCGGGCAGTCGAAGGCGAACAGGCTCAGACGGGCGATCGCAGGCATGCGGCGGACCGTACCCCGGTGCGCCGCCTCCCACTCATACATCAAGCGTTGGCTTTGGTATTTGCCGCTAACCTGCGCTCATGGCCGAGTTGACGGACGCCAAGCGGCGGATCCTGGACCGTTTGAAGCGGGCCGACACGCTCACGGCCCCGGAAGTGGCGGCCGACTTCGAGCTCACCGACACCGCTGTCCGGCAGCACCTCGAGGCCCTCGAGCAGGCCGGCCTCGTGGAGCGCACGAGCGCCCCTCCGCAGGGGCGGGGCCGTCCCCCGGTGCACTGGAAGCTCACGCCCCTCGCCAACGATCTCTTCCCCGATCGCCACGCGGACCTCACGGTCGAACTCATCGACGCCATCCGCGAGTCCGTCGGCGATGAGGGCCTCGACGACATCGTCGCCCGCCGTTCGGCGCGGCAGGTGGCCGCCTACCGCAAGGCGCTCCCCGACCCCGAACGGACAAGTGTCAAAGTGCGAGTGCGGCGTCTCGCCGAACTGCGGTCCGCCGAGGGCTACCTGGCCGAGGCCGTTCCGGACGGCCAGGACATGCTGCTCCTCGAGCACCACTGCCCGATCTGCGATGCCGCCACCGCCTGCCAAGGTTTCTGCCGGGCCGAACTCGACCTGTTCCGCCAGACCCTCGGCGACGATGTCGAGGTGACGCGGGCGCAACACCTCCTCTCGGGTGATCTGCGCTGCGCCTACCGCGTGTCGCCCCGCACGAGCGACGAGTCGGGCGACGACCAGGCTCGGGCGGTCACCCGACTCTCGGCCTGAGGCGGAGCAAGCTGCGGGCCTGCCGTACGCTCGGCCCGTGAGCGACCGCGGGCGTCCGAGCGGGACGGCGGCGGTGCTCGAGGCCGTGCTCTCGGTCCAACCGGCCCTCGCCGCGCACCTGGCCGCCCTCGAGCGGGCGGCCTGGTCGACGGTCGATCCGGTGCTCCTGGAGCTGTGCCGGGTGCGGATCGCCATGCTGCTCGGGTGCGCCGACGAAGCGCAGGCCCGCTCGGACGCGGCCGTCGCGGCGGGGCTCGATGAAGCCGCGCTCGCCGAGCTTTCCTCGTGGCCGATCTCGCCCCGGTTCGGTGCGCGGGAGCGCGCCTGCCTGGCCTTCTGCGAGCAGTTCGTCATCGACGTCGCCGGCTTGGGCGATGACATGGCGTCCACGGTGGCCGAGCACCTCGGACCGCAGGGGCTGGCCGACTTCACCGCCGCGCTGCTCGTCGTCGAGCAACGGCAGCGCCTGCGGCTGGCCTGGGAGCGCCTGCTCGAGCCGGTCGGCTCATGAACCGCGAACGTCGTGTCCCGGCAGGCACGAGGACGTCCCCGGCCCTTCGATCCGCGTTCGACGCGTGGCAGGCCGCGGTCGTGCAGCTACCGGAGCTCGATCCGGTCACGACCGAGCTCGTCCGCCTGCGGTGCGCCCGCCATCACGATTGCCGCACTTGAATGTCCCTCCGCCTGGCAGTTGCCAGGCAGGCAGGGTTGGACGAGGTGACGGCGGCGAAGCTCGACCACTACGAGACCAGCGACCTCGCCGAGCGGCACAAAGTCGCCTTGCGGGTGGCGGACGCGTTGATGACGCAACCCGGCGCCATCGACGCTGAGCTGCGGGCGCAGGCCCGGCACTGGTTCAGCCGTGAGGAGCTCGTCGAGCTCACGCTCGACGTGATGAAGTGGAACTACCAGAAGGTCAGCGTGGCCCTCGGCACCGATGCCGAGGTGAAGCCGGGAGAGCTCGCTGACCTCGAGTTCGACGGCGACGGCCGCCCGGTGAAGGGGTAGTCGCAACCCCCAGCAGCGCGGGCGCCACTCAGCTGTCGACGTACAGCGCTTCGCCCCGCCGCAGGCGGGCCGCCGTGCGCACGACCGTCGCCAGCTCACGCCGAGTCGGCGTGTGCGCGGCCAGGAAGCGCGCCACCCCGACCAGGATGAGCGCCGACTCCTCAGAACCCTCGGGCCACGCCAACGCCTGGCGGGCCCCGGCCTCGACGACCTGGAACCAGTGGAAGCCGGCGTCCTCCTGGACCAGTGCCCGGCCGAGCGCGGCGATGAGGTCCTCGCGCCGGCCCCCGCCGCGGAGGAAGCCGTACGCCGCCGCGCCGGCCTCGTCCACCGCGCCCTGCACCTCCCAGCACCGGGCCAGATCCTCGAGCGAGCCCGACGACGCCTGCGGCAGTCGCGCCGACGGCACGTTCAGGAAGCGGTCGAGGTACACGCGCAGCGCGCCGTGGATGACGCCGCGGAGCAGCTCCGGAGTCGGATGGCGGACCAGGGACTGGTGCAGCGCGTTCGCGGTGGTGAAGGAGTGGTGGACGCTGTTCCAGTCACCGGGGTCGTTGTTGAGGTGGAAGCGGGTGATGCGCAGCGCCGCGGCGTAGGCCAGCGCCCGACCGAGCTGCTCGGGCGTCGCGCCGTCCCGGGTGGCGTCGAGGATGGCGGCGACCACGACCTCGGGGTCCTCCTCCAGCAACGACCAGGCGAGCTTGCCCACATCGAGCGGCGACGCCCCGGCGCCCTCGGCCGCGGCGCCGGCGGAGAGCGCGGCGGGCAGCTCGGACTCGGCGCGACGGACCAGCGCCGCCAGGTCGTGGGGGTGGTTCCACTCGCCGCTCTCCTCGCTGCGGTCGGCGGCGCAGGTCTGGGAGACGAGGGACGTGACGACCGGCGCGTAGGACTCGCCGACGAGCGCGACGGCCTCGAACGCCTTGTTGGTGAAGTCCAGCGTGTGTCCCTCGTCGATGAAGACGTGGTCGGTGACGGCCGCGAACATCATCCGCTCTGCGGCGGCGAGTTCGCGGGCGGCGACGAGTGTGGCCAGCGAACGCTCGGCGGCGTCGGACGACCGTGTCTCGACGAAGCGCCGGTACCAGGCGCCGACCTGCTCGAGGTCGTGGCCCTCGTGGCCCAGGGCCGGCTCGGGGAAGCGCGGAGCGCGGCCGCGGGTGTCGCGGCTCACGAAGGCGAGGGCCTGCACGAGCGCGAGCGGGCGGTCCGCCGGATCGAGCAGCGGCAGGAGGTTCGCCATCGCGACCAGCACCGTGAGGCCCGAGCCCCAGCCGTCGTCGCGATAGGTGGTGCCGAAGTCGAGCGCCTCCGCGACGATCGCTTCCGGTCCGCCGGTTTCCAGCAGTCCGAGGGTTGCCTTGGCGGTCACCAAGGTGATGCCGTGCTCGAGCCCGTCCCGCAGGCGGCGCCGGAGCCGGCCGACCGGATCGGCGTCGGGCCTTGCCGCGACGAGGACCGCGCCGTCCTCGATGCTGACGTCGAACCCGATGGCGTCGTCGGCCCAGGGGTCGAGGGTGCACCCGCTGACGAGATCGAAGCGGGCGTGGTGCCAGTGGCAGGTGACCAGTCCAGCCTCCACGGTCCCCTGGTGGAGCGGGAAGCCCAGGTGGGGGCAACGGTCCTCGATGGCGAACGCTCGGCCGTCGTTCCAGACCACCAGCACCGGGAGCGATCCGACCTTGGTCAGCAGCCGACCGTCGCGCTGGAGGTCGTCGAAGGAACCGGCCCTGGTCGCTTGATCGAGCATCATCCTCCGAGCCTGCGCCGCTGCTGCCGAATTTGTCAAGTCACGGCTTGCGGAATCACCGCTCCCGGTCCTCGGGTGGGAGCTCGCTCGGCCCGACGTTGGCATCGAGCCAGCGGTTCATCGCCGTCTGCTGCCGCCACACCTCGACGACGCGGTCCTCCGCCTTTGGCGTGTGCATCCACGAGGCGACGGGGAAGGTCCGCCCGGCCACGAGACCCTTCCGGCGGAGGTAGGTGATGCGGGGGTGGTCCTTGGCAAAGCCGCGCGGCGCTGTCTTCAGCTCGTCGTGGGCGGCGAGCTCGTGGCCCGCCTTCTCCAGCGACCGGCAGATCGTCACGATGGCCTCGCCCCGAGCGTCGTCGTCGAGTGCCTCCCGGTAGCGGGCCAGCTGGTCCGGAGCCATGTGGTAGTAGCCCGAGCCCACGAACAGGCCGCTGGCCGAGAGCTGGATGTAGAGGCTGGCGCCGCCCTCGGTCTCGCTGGCCGCCGCGGCGGCCGTCTTGTACGGGCTCTTGTCCTTCGAAAATCGCACGTCCCGGTACGGACGGAACAGCCGGAACGGACCGAACGGCTCGGCCAGGTCCGCCAGCAGCGCGTCGAACGGGGTCCGGACCGCGTCCTCGTAACGACCCTTGTTGGCCTGCCAGTAGGTCTTCGAGTTGTCGAACTCGAGCCCCTGGTAGAAGTCGAATGCCTCCGGCGGCCAACCCCGGAACGTCTTCGCGCCCATGGCCGCGCACGGTAGTGCGCCGCGTACAGTCGCCCTATGGCCGACCTGCACCTCGGGGAGCTCGTCGATCCGGCGTCGCACGAGCGCACCGGCACCGCGGCCACGGTCCCGACCGGTGACCTCACGACGCACGGCGTCATCGTGGGCATGACCGGGTCGGGCAAGACCGGTCTCGGTGTGGTGCTGATCGAGGAGGCGATGACGGCCGGGGTGCCGTGCCTGCTCATCGACCCCAAGGGAGACCTCACCAATCTCTGCCTGATGTTCCCGGACCTGGCCCCGGCGGACTTCCGCCCGTGGATCAACGAAGGCGACGCGCAGAAGGCCGGCGTCACGCCCGACGCGTTCGCCGAGCAGCAGGCCACCGCGTGGAAGGACGGGCTGGCCGGCTGGGGGATCACCCCCGACCGGATCAAGGCGCTGCGGGACGGTGTGCGGACGACCATCTACACACCGGGATCGACCGCCGGGGTGCCGCTCAACATCGTCGGCTCCCTCCAGGCTCCGGCGGACACGAGCGACATGGAGGTCGTGCGGGACGAGATCGAGGGCTACGTGTCGGGTCTCCTCGGGCTGGTCGGGATCTCCGCCGATCCGCTGTCCTCGCGCGAGCACATCCTGCTGAGCAACCTGATCGAGACCGCGTGGACGCAAGGGCACTCGCTCGACCTGGGCGGGCTGGTCGGCCAAGTGCAGCAGCCGCCGCTGCGGAAGCTGGGTGTGTTCGACCTCGACCAGTTCTTCCCGCCCGCTGACCGCACGCAACTGGCCATCAAGCTCAACGGGCTGCTGGCGTCACCGTCGTTCTCGGCCTGGAGCGCCGGGCCGCCGCTCGATGTCGCCGCGATGCTGCGGGCGCCGGACGGCAAGCCGTCGGCCGCCATCGTCACCATCTCCCACCTGTCGGACGAGGAGCGGCAGTTCGTGGTGGCGCTCCTCCTGTCGAAGGTCATCACCTGGATGCGCAAGCAGAGTGGCACCACGGACCTGCGGGCCCTCGTCTACATGGACGAGGTCATGGGCTACGTCCCGCCGACCGCGGAGCCGCCGACCAAGAAGCCGATCATGACCCTGATGAAACAGGCGCGAGCGTTCGGCGTGGGGATGGTCCTGGCGACGCAGAACCCGGTCGACATCGACTACAAGGCCATCTCCAACGCCGGGACCTGGATGGTCGGGCGGCTGCAGACCGAGCGGGACAAGGCACGGCTGCTGGACGGCATGAGCGCGGCCGACGGCGGGGTCGACGTGCAGACGGTGGGCGCGACCATCGGTGGACTGGCCCAGCGGGAGTTCGTTCTACGCCGAGCCGGCCAGCAAGCACCTGTCACCCTGACCTCGCGTTGGGCGATGAGCTACTTGCGGGGACCGTTGACCCGCGACCAGATCGCCAGCCTGATGCCCTCGCAACGGGAGACGGCTCCTGCGGCGGGTGCTCCGGCGGCGGCACCTGTCGAAGCGGCTCCTGTCGAGGCCGGTGCTGTCGAGGCCGGTCCTGCCGCCGCGGCTCCGGCGGCCGCAGCCTGGCGTCGTTGCATCGGGAACGACCGACGACGCCACTCCGATGATGCCCGAGGTCGCCCAGGGCGTGACCGTGACGTGGGTGGATCAGGCCGCGCCGTGGTTGAGCGCGGTCGGCGGCGCGGCGGGCACCGATCGCCGCGCCGCTGCCGCCGTCGCCCGGATCCGCCTCCGGTACGACGAAGAACGAGCGGACCTCGTGGCCGACGAGGAGTACGAGGTGGTCCTCCACCCGTTGACCGCGACCGCCGATCCCGCCGAGGCGGCCGCGGTCGATTACGACGACCGGGACCTCCAGCCGGCCGCGCCCGGGCCTGTCAACTACGTCCTGCCGGCCGCGCCGATCGCCAAGAAGACCTTCTGGTCCACGCTCGAGAAGGATCTGGTGGCGCAGCTGGCACGGTCTCGCACGATGGAGATCTTCGCCAACCGTCAGCTCAAGCTCTACTCGCGGGCCGGCGAGACGAAGGACGAGTTCATCGCCCGCTGCCGCGAGGCGGCTGCCGCCAAGGCGGACGAGGAGGCGGCCAAGCTGCGCGACAAGTACGAGACCAAGGTGCGCGGGCTGCAGGAGAAGTTGCAGACGGCGCAGGACCGGGCCGACGTGCTGGCCGAGGAAGCGTCCGGCCGCCAGCAGGAGGAGCTGCTCTCGACCGCAGGCAGCCTGCTCGACAGCTTCCTCGGCGGGCGGCGCGGCAGCTCCAGGCTGGCCGGCGAGCTGCGGAGCGCGGCCGGCCGTCGGTCCCGTTCGAGCGCGGCGCGCGAGCGGCTCGACGCCGCCCAGAACAAGGTCGGGACCATCGGCGCGCAGATGGCCGAGGTGGAGACGGCGCTGTCGGAGGACCTGCTCCGCATCACGGGGGCGTGGGACGAGAAGGCGGCGGCGGTCGACTCCGTGCCGGTGAGCTTGGAACGCACCGACATCCAGGTCGCCCAGCTCGTGCTGGCATGGCTCCCCGTGGCCTGAGCTGCTCCGTCCCGCTTGTGTCATGTCCGTCGGCCTTGGAGCGCGCTCACCTGTGACACAAGCGGAGCCGGGACCGCTTCGCGGACCGCTGTGGCAGGCTGTGCTGCCACCGTCGCGGGCGTGGCGGAATCTGGCAGACGCGCCGGGTTTAGGTCCCGGTTCCGCAAGGAGTGGGAGTTCGAATCTCCCCGCCCGCACCGCGTGAGGACTGTATCGATATCGATACGGTCTCAACCGTGAACGTCGTGCGTGAGATCCGAACGCGCAGTGACCTGACGACCAGCGAGCTGGCGCGCCGAGCCGCCACCTCGCGACCCAACGTCACCGCCTACGAACACATCGTCAGCAACCGACCTGGTCCGTCGTCCAACGCCTGGCTGATGCGGGCGGCTGCGCCATCTCGGTAGTCGGTCCTGTTCGCCGCCCCGAGGCTGAGCGCAGCCGTCGTCTCGGCATCGCGGTCGCCGCCAAGCTCACCGCCGACCCCGACGCCGTGCTCGCCAAGGGACGCGCCGGCCTCGTCCGACTAGGGGCGCATCACCCGACGCCTCGCTCAGCGGTCTGGCTCGATCGATGGGGCGAGCTGCTCAACGGGCCTGTCGAGGCGATCATCGACGTGCTCATCGGGAGCAGCGACGACGACCACGACCTGCGACAGAACAATCCGTTCATGGGCGTTCTCACCGACGCCGAGGGGCGGGCCGTTCTCGCGCACGCCCCCCGAGTCAGATGACACCCCAACAGCTCGACCTGATCCAACGGCTAGGTGTCCAGTCGGGTCCGACGCTGCGTTTGCAGCTCCTGCCTGTCGCGCGAACCGACAGGAATGACCGATGCCGAGGCGGACGAGATCCTGGGACTCGAACCACCTGTCACCGATCGAGAGCTTCGAGACGCCTACCACCGAGAGGCACGGCGCTGGCACCCGGACGTCGCGGGTGCCGCCCCGGGCGAGCGGGAGGTCGCAGGCGACCGCATGAAGCTGATCAATCTGGCCTTCGAGCGGTTGCGCAAGTCCCGGTGAGACTTGCGAGTCAGCCCAGCCCCGGTGATCGTCACCGGTCGTGACCTCATGTCGTCGGCATGGGAGGACGACGGCCAGCAACGCGCGACCGGCCGCGGCTGTGCACTTTCCACCCCGACGCTGCCATCCAGGTGTGCTCACACGCCATCAATCACTCGCGGATGGTCGATCGAGCATCCAAGCCCCCGTCGTAGCCGGAGTCCCGTCCAGGTTGCGTGCCTTGAGCGAACTCAATGCATGAAGTCCTTCGGCGGCGTATCTTGAGGTGAGCGCGAGTGCAGTCTGAACTGAGGTCCTATGCCCGGCCGCGGAGAATACGGTTGCCGAGACTGCGCCAAGTGCACGCGTTCGAGCATGGGCGCGGCCGGCGCCAAGGCGGGCCGCGCGACAGCGGACATCGCGACGCTCGGCCTGTGGCGCATGGGAAAAGCGTTCAAGAGGAAGTGTGGCATTTGCGGTCACCCGATGAGCGAACACTCTCCTCCTGCGGTCCAATCGACACCGCCCGTGCCCACGGCAGCGCCCGCGGCGCCGCCGGCGTCTCCACCAAGCTCGCGGGAAGACGTGGTCCAGTTGCTCGAGCGACTGGCTGCGCTCAAGGCCAGTGGCGCGATCACTGACCAGGAGTACGAGGCACAGAAGGCCAAGCTGCTCGGCTAAGGTCGCGACGCGGGTACTGTCGCTCCGGTGCCTCTTTGGGCTGCACGAAATCGATTTGGGCTCGTCCTGGTCTCATTGTCCTTGATTTCGATCGGATGCGGCTCCTCAGCGTCGCCGGAAGCGTCGGTCGCGACGTCACCCTCCACGGTGCCAACCGCAACGTCACAGCCCACCACGACCTCGCCACCCACCACGACCTCGCCACCCACCACGACCTCGCCACCCACCACGACCTCTCCGCCGACCACCACGTCCCCGCCGACCACGCCATCACCGGCCTTGATGCCGAACGTCGTCTGTTTGAATCTCCAAGTCGCGCAGGACACGATTCAGAGCGCTGGCGTGTTCTTCTCGCGCAGCCAAGACGCGACGGGCCAAGACAGGAACCAAGTCATCGACTCGAACTGGGTCGTTGTCGCTCAAACCCCTGCCGCTGGGTCCCCAGTCGGCGAAGGTGAAGCAGTTCTCGAAGTTGTGAAATCCGATGAACCCAACCCCTGTTGAGCCGCGCGCGCGTGCGAGGGGTCAGTGCTGCGGGTCAGGTTCCTTCTCCGCGGCCTGCTCCAGGGCCTCCGTGCGCCACACCGACAGCCGGGCGAGGATCTCGTCCATGACCTCGAGCCCGGGTCCGTCGTCGTACTGGACCTTGAGCTCGGCCACGTAGGCCACCAGGCCCTGCATCCGGTGCGCCACCTCCTTGGCCACCAGGAGCGTGATCTCAGGCGACGACCGGAGGAAGGCCTCACCGTCCTCTGCCGCCCTGACGGCGGAGGGAATGGTGGCTGTCACCGTCGCAGAGTGGTTGCCGCCGACCAGGACGGCGACCTCACCGACCAACGAGCCGGGCGCGCTGATCACGGCGATGGTCACGCCAGCACGCGCAACCGTCAGCGCACCACGCTCGAGCACGTAGAGCGCCCCCGAGCTCTCACCCTCCCTCACGAGCACGTGGCCGGCCTCGACCTCGCGCGTTGGCAACCCTTCGGACAGCGCCAGCAGTTCCCTCATTGCTCCGCAGCGTAGGAGTGCTGAGAGTGCCCGCGGTCACGACCATGGGCTACTCGAGTTCGGCCAGGTCGCGGAGGGCGTAGCGGTTGTGCTCGAACTCCTCCTCCAGCACCGTGTACACGCACTCCCGCACGGGGTTCGGCCCGTTCTCGAGCACCTCGACGATCCGGTCCAGCTCGGACGAAGTCACCGTCGAGAGGAACTCACCGAAGCGCCTCGCCCGCCCGGCCCGAACTTCGAGCGCCTCGGCGAAGGTCGGGTCAGCGGCGCGATCCCGGCCCGGCCAGTCGAGACCGTCCGAGCCGCTGTTCGGGAGCACCGTCGGATGGAAGCTCTCGCCGAGGACCGGAACGGTGAACCACTTGTCCGTCGCGAAGACGAGGTGCCTCAGGGTCTGGACGAACGACCACTCCCCGTTGACCGACTGGTGCAGCTTCTCCTCCGGCAGCTGGCGCGCCCGAGCGGTGGTCGTCGCCCAGGCATCCTCCAGCGCAGCCCACGCCGCCCGCATCCCCTCCGGATCAGGCGCCCGCAGGTTCGAACGCACCGGAGACCAGCGGTCGTGCTCGTTCACGAAGGCCGTGACATCGACGCCGTTGATGACGACCCGGTCGATCAGGGCGTCCATGTCGACGTTGACGAGCCAGCCCTTGAACGTCACGTTCGTCAGGTTGACGTCCCGGAACGTCGCGCCCGTGAGGTCGACACCCCAGAACGTCGCTCCCGACAGGTCCCGGTCCTCGAACTCCTCTGCCATGACTTCCCTCCTCCCATCACACCCTCCGGCACACACCTTGCCCGGTGCCAGCGGTACCCACGAGTCGGCCAGCCTGAACGGCACCCGCGCCGCCCGAGCAGCGACCCACGTAGGGTGGCGTGCAATGACCGACGAGGACCTCTCGACCAGGTTGGTCGAATCGATCAACTCGGCCTACGGCGTGCACGCCGGTCACCGAGCGGCTCACGCCAAGGGCGTCCTCTGCGCGGCGACCTTCCTCCCGACCGCGGGGGCCGAGGCGCTCAGTCGAGCGGCGCACCTGTCCGGCCCGCCCATCCGAGCCCATGTCCGCTTCTCGAACGGCAGCGGTGATCCGGGAGCGCCCGACGCGGCTCGCGACGGCCGGGGCATGGCCGTGAAGTTCTACCTGCCGGATGCTACGACGACGGACCTCGTCACCCTCTCCCTCCCGGCCTTCTTCGCCCGCACCCCGGCGGATCTCTTGGCGTTCAACGAGGCGCGGCAGATCGATCCCGCGACCGGACAGATGGACTTCGCCCGCGTGGGCGCCTACCTGGCCGAGCATCCCGAGGCCATGACTGCGGTCAACGCCGCGATCACCCACCCGATCCCGTCCAGCTATGCCGCCCTTGCCTATCACGGCATTCACGCCTACCGGTTCGAGGCCGCCGACGGCACGGTACGTCACGGCCGCTACCACTTCGTCCCTGGGGAGGGTGAGGACAGCCTGAGCGACGAGGAGGCGGCCGCCCGCTCGCCCGATTACCTGCGTGAAGAGCTGGCGTCGCGCTTCGAGCGGGGTCCGGCCGTCTTCGCTCTCCGGGTCACGGTGGCCGAGGCCGACGACCCGATCGACGACCCGACGGCGGTGTGGCCTGACGAGCGGACCGTCGTGGAGCTCGGCCGGCTGGAGCTCACCGGCTTGGCGTTCGACCGGGAGCACGATGGTGACGTGCTCGTGTTCGATCCGACCCGCGTCACCGACGGCATCGGGCTCACCGACGACCCCATCCTCCTCGCCCGTCCCGGGGCGTACAGCGTGTCGGTCGCGCGCCGCACGGCATCGGCGACCTGAACGGCACGGCGCCGCAGCTCGTCACGCACTGTTAGCGTCCCGTCGACTTGAAAGGGGGCGGGATGCCGCTGATCACCTGGTGGAAGGTCGTCGTTCTCGAACGCTTCGCTCAGTTCACAGGCCGCGCCGGTCGGGCCGAGTACTGGTGGTTCTACCTCGCCAACCTCATCGTGACTGCGATTCTCCTTCTTCTGATACTGGCGTGGACCTATCTCTTCGTCCTCGCGGTCATCTACGGCCTCGCGATGATCGTTCCGTCGATCGCGGTCGCCATCCGCCGACTGCACGACACCGACAGGAGTGGCTGGTGGCTCCTCCTCGGCGTGATCCCTCTTGGTTTCATCGTGCTCGTGGTCTTCTACGTGATGGAAGGGACGCCCGGTCCCAACCAGTACGGCCCGCCTGCCCCGAGCGAGCCCGCGCAGGCCTGATCCGCGACACCGCGGCTCAACGACCCGAGACGACCTCGAGCCACCGCAACGCGGCGTCGAGGTGCTCCTGCGGCGTGCGGAAGCCGCCGCCGGCGGTCATCACGCGGACGTGGGTGGCGCCGAGCGCCTCGAACCGTTCGACCGCGCGCACCCATGAGTCCGGATCGTCGTCCGGCGTGACCGTGATCGGGCAGTCCATCCCCACCTCGGCCCGGTCGCGCCCGGCATCGGACACGTAACCCCAGAATCGTTCGGCGACGCCGGCGAACTCGTCGTCCGGCGGGAACTGCGGGAGCCAACCGTCAGCCATCCGGGCCGTCCGCTGGAGCACCTTGTCGACCACGGCGCCGCGGAACGATCCCATCCAGATGGGGATCGGTCGTTGCACGGCGCCCGGGTTGAGGCCCATGCGGTCCAGGTGGTGCCAACGCCCCTCGTACGTCACGTACTCCTCGGTCCACAACCGCCGCAGGACCTCCACCTGCTCCTCGAGGCGACGGCCCCGGGTGGTGAAGTCCTGGTCCAGCGCCTCGTACTCCATGAAGTTGCGTCCGACACCGACACCGAGCGCGACGCGGCCGCCCGACAGCAGATCGAGCTCGGCCGCCTGCTTGGCAACCAGCGCCGTCTGCCGCTGGGGCAGCACGAGCACGGAGGTCATCAGCTCCACGCGCGTGGTGACGGCCGCCATGAAGCCGAAGAGGACGAAGGGCTCGTGGTACGGCACCCGATTCGTGTGGATCGGCTGATGCCCGGCGGCGCGGTCCGGGTGACCACCCACGACGTGCTCGGCGGCCAGCACCCGGTCGAAACCCGCGCCGTCGATGGCCTGCGCCCAGTCGCGGATCATGACCGGGTCGTTGCCGATGTCGGGGTGGGAGAAGAAGGCGCCGTACCGCATGGGCGCAGCATGGCCTGCCGCACGACCGACCACCCACATCGCCCGTCGACCACAGCCCAAACGGGCGCCCGTTGTCACAGCCAGCGGCGTGCCACCGCCCTGTAAGGTCCGTCCCGGGCTGGCGAGAGGTAGAGGTGGCGAAACCGGCAATCCTGACGGTCGACGACGATCCTGCGGTCTCGCAGGCCATCTCCCGCGACCTGCGCCGGCAATACGGTGCCGAGTTCCAGATCATCCGGACGGCATCGGGCGCCGAGGCATTGGAGGTCCTGACCGAGTTCGCGCTGCGCGACCGGCAGGTGGGGCTGATCGCGTCGGATCAGCGGATGCCCGAGATGACGGGGGTCGAGTTCCTCGAACAGGCTCGGGTGCTCGCGCCTGAGGCCAAGCTCGTCCTCCTGACCGCCTACGCCGACACCGACGTCGCCATCAAGGCCATCAACGACATCGGTCTCGACTACTACCTCCTGAAGCCGTGGGACCCTCCGGAGGAGCGCCTCTACCCGGTCCTCGACGATCTTCTCGGCGACTGGCGGGAGGAACACCCCGGCGTCGAGGGTGGACTGCGGGTCGTCGGCCACCGCTGGTCGGAGCGCAGCCACGACATCAAGACCTTCCTCACCCGGAACCACATCCACTACCGCTGGCTGGACCTCGAGCACGACGAGGAGGCCCAGCGGCTCCAGGGCGCCGCTGACGCCGACCCGGCGGACCTGCCCCTCGTCCTCGTCCCCGACCGCGAGCCGTTGCGGGCGCCGTCGGTGATCGTCCTGGCCGACGCCCTCGGGCTGCGGACGATCGCTCGCCAGCCGTTGTACGACCTGTGCGTCGTCGGCGGGGGCCCCGCCGGCCTGGCCGCGGCGGTGTACGGCGCGTCCGAGGGACTCCAGACGGTCGTCATCGAGCGCGAGGGACCGGGAGGACAGGCGGGCCAGAGCGCCGCCATCGAGAACTACCTCGGCTTCCCCAAGGGGGTGTCCGGCGCCGATCTCGCCCACCGCGCGGTCGCGCAGGCCCAGCGGTTCGGCGCCGAGATGGTGCTGGCCCGCGATGTCGTCGGCCTGGAGGCGAGCGGGCCGGCCCGCACCGTGCACCTCGACGGCGGCGCCGAGTTCGACGCCCGCACGGTCCTGGTGGCGACCGGCGTGTCCTACCGCCGGCTCGACGCACCCGGCTTCGAGGACCTCGGCGGCCGCGGGGTCTACTACGGCGCGACCGCCAGTGAGGCCCGGTCATGCGAGGGCGACGACGTCTACCTGGTGGGCGCGGCCAACTCGGCCGGCCAGGCGGCGCTCAACATCGCCCGCTATGCCCGGCGCGTCGTCCTGCTCGTGCGCTCGGACTCGCTGGAGAAGTCGATGTCGCGCTACCTCGTCGAGCGGATCCACGCCGCGGACAACATCGAGGTGCGGCTGACGACGGAGGTGGTGGCCGGCCATGGCGACGGGCACCTCGAAGGCATCACCCTCGCCGACCGCACCGTGGGCACGAAGGAGGACGTGGGCACCAACTGGTTGTTCGTGTTCATCGGCGCGTCCCCCCGTACCGACTGGCTCGGCGGCGATGTCGCCCGCGACGAGCGAGGATTCATCATCACCGGCCCCGACCTCATGCTCATGGAAGGGAGCCAGCCATGGGCGCTGGCCCGGCCACCACTCGCCCTCGAGACGAGCGTGCCGGGGGTGTTCGCCGCCGGTGACGTGCGGCTCGAGTCCATGAAGCGCGTGGCGTCCGCCGTCGGCGAGGGCGGCATGGCCGTTCACCTCGTCCACCGATACCTGGCGATGACCTGATGCAGCTCGACGACCTCCGCACCCTGTTCATCTTCGACGGCGTCAGCGACGACCAGCTCGCGAAACTGCTCGCCGCCGGCGACGAGGTGCCGTTCCACGAGGGGATGGAGCTCTTCCACGAAGGCCAGCCCGCCGACTCGTGGTGGGTGCTGGTCGACGGGCTGGTGGACCTCGTGCGCCAGGCCGGCCGGGAGGAGCCGGTCGTGATGCGCACGATGGACCGCCCTGGGCTGTGGGCCGGCGGCTTCCGAGCCTGGGACCAGACCAGCAGCTACCTCGCCACCGGACGCGGCGCCAGCGACGGCCGGATGTTCCGGGTGCCCTCGGACGCGCTCGGCGAGCTGACGCGGGCCTGGTTCCCGTTCGGCGTGCACCTGATCGAGGGCTTCTTCCAGACCGTCCGCATGATGGACTCGTTGTCGCGCCAGCGCGAGGCGCTGATCGCGCTGGGCACGCTGGCCGCGGGCCTGGCCCACGAGCTCAACAACCCCGCCTCTGCCAGCGCCCGCGCCGTCGACGCCCTGCAGGACACGTGCGACACGCTGATGGCGTCCCTCGCCCACCTGGCGGAGAGCTCGCTCACCCGCGAGCAGTTCATCGCGCTCGACCGGATGCGCCGTGACCTCGACGCCACACCGGTCACCGTCGACCCCCTCGCCCTAGCCGACCGCGAGGAGGCGATCTCCGACTGGCTCGAAGCCCGCGGCGTCGTCAACGCCTGGCGCATCGCTCCCCCGCTCGCCACGGCCGGCGTCGACGTCGACTGGTGCGTCGGCGTCGCCACCATCCTGTCCCCCGACACCCTCGAACCCGGGCTGGACTGGGTGGCCGGCACCCTCTCCACCCGGTCGCTGCTGTCGGAGGTGAAGGACTCGACCGCTCGGATCTCGGGGCTCGTCGACGCCGTGAAGTCCTACTCCCAGCTCGACCGCGCCTCGCTCCAGGTCATCGACGTCACCGAGGGCATCGACAGCAGCCTCGTGATGCTCTCGCACAAGCTCGGCGAGGACGTCACGGTCGTGCGCGACTACGCCGCCGACGCTCCCCGCATCGAAGCGATCCCGAGCGAGCTCAACCAGGTCTGGACGAACCTGATCGACAACGCCATCGACGCCATGGAGGGGAACGGGACGCTCCGGATCTCGACGCGGACCGAACCGGACGTGCTCGTGGTCGAGATCGGCGACACCGGGCCAGGCATGCCGCCGGAGGTCCAGGCCCGCGCGTTCGAACCCTTCTTCACGACGAAGGAGGTCGGCCGGGGTACCGGGTTGGGCCTGGACATCTCACGGCGGATCATCGCCGACCGGCACCACGGCACCATCACCATCGAGGCGAGCCCGGCCGGCACCGTGCTGCGGGTCCGCCTGCCCCGCGACCGGGCCGTCATCGCCGGCACCCGGCACGACTGAGCGCGTCGGCCGGCGGCCGGCGACGGACCGAAGCCCGCCGCCGACCGAGCTCGACATCAGGTCAGCCGGTGGCCCGGTTGCCTCGCACGGTGAAGCCGCTGCCGGCTCGGGCGGCCGACGCCGCGGTGGCACTGGCCTGCTGCGCGTCGACCGTCGCCGTGCTCTGCGAGAAGGCGAACGTGGCGGCGGCGACCGCGTCGGCGTTGAGGTCCAGCACGGGGAGCGACACGTTGTCGAACGTGTCACAGGCCAGGTGGTAGCAGGGGTCGTACTGCCTCCCGACCGTCCCGCCGTAGACCGCCTGCTGCGCGGGGGTCTTGACGCCCTCAGCGCCCGTGAACAGGCCACCGGCCGGAATGTCGACACCGGCCGCGATGAAGGGGCCGTAGTCGGACCGCCCGTCGAAGGCGGTCGGCTCACTGGCCAGCCCCCGAGCACCGTAGAAGTCGGTGAAGAATTGCTCGATGGCCGCCGAACCGGCAGGCGGCGGTGGCTGAACATTGAGCGTGTTGTCACCGTCGTACACGAACCGCACATAGTTCGGCGAGCCGATCATGTCGAAGTTCAGGTACAGAGCGATGGCATCCTGCTGTGCCGGCGACAGGTTGCCGACGTAGAACTCCGAGCCGAGCAGCCCGAACTCCTCCGCCCCCCACAGCGCGAACCGCACCGTGTTGTTCGGCTTCAGCTTCCGCATGGCTTCGGCGACGTCCAGCACCGTGGCCGCACCGGACCCGTTGTCGTTGATGCCCGGACCTTCGAGCACCGAGTCCAGGTGGGCGCCGACCATGACGACGTTGCCGTCGTTCCCGGTCTTCGTCTCGGCCAGCACGTTGGCGGCAGAGCGGGTGTCGAGCACGAAATCGGCGATGACCGTGGCCTGGGTGTTCCCGCCGGCCGCAGCGTTGAACAGCGCCTCACCCGTGGCGAAGTTGGTGCCGACCGCCGGGATCTCGATGCCCGTCCCGTCACCGATCGGGATGATGAACCCGTCGCGGCCCGGCTGGCCCTCGTTGAAGAGGATCGCCGCCGATGCTCCGGCCGCCTGGGCGTTCAGCACCTTCTGAGTGAACGCACAGGTCCCGCGTTGCATCAGGGCCACGCCGCCGGTCGGGAAACCGGCGAAGTCCGCCGCCTCGCACCCACTCGTGTTGGAGTTCGGTGCCGATCCCGGCGGGATGACCACATCGACCGGGACAAGGACACCGGTACCGGTCCCTGCGACCGGTGGGGTGAACTGCGCGCTGAACACGGGGTAATCCCCCGGGGTGGGCGCGGTCTGCACACTCGAGTTGTCGTCGAAGAACTCGAAGTCGAACTCCTGGATCGTGACGTCGTAGCCGGCGGCCTGCAGCTTCCCGGCGGCGTAGGTCACGCTGGCGTCGTAGCCCGGCGTGCCGGAGGACCGGGTGTCGTCGTTGGCGTCGGCGATGGCCTGCAACGCCGCCTGGTGCTCGCGCACGCCCTCGACGGTCACGCACTCCAGCAGCTTGCGCTCGGTGTCGTTGTTCCGGTTGTCGCATCCGGGCGGCGGAGCCTTCGCCCCCGCCGCACCGACTTCGATCGCCATCGTGGCGGCACCCAGAGAGGCGGCGGCGAGCGCGGCCCCCAGCGCGCGGCGCCGTGTGGACACTGACTTCATCGGCAGCTCCTCACCTCAGCATTTCCCCCAGGAATGCAACTGTCATGCAACTGCAACAGTAGCGGCCTGCCGGCCTGCACTCGACTGGCGCGCCGAGGCGTCAGAATCGGCCGGTGCGGTACCGCTTCGGGGACACGGTCCTCGACACCACCCGCTACCAGCTGCGCCGGGGCGACGAGTTCGTGCACGTCGAGCCGCAGGTGTTCGACGTGCTGGCGCATCTGGTCGAGCAGCGGGACCGGGTGGTGACCAAGTCCGAGCTGCTCGAGACCGTCTGGGGTCACGACTTCGTGTCGGAGTCGGCGCTGACCACGCGGATCAAGCAACTGCGCCAGGCGGTGGGCGACACCGGGCGGGACCAGCGTGTCGTTCAGACCGTCCACGGTCGTGGGTACCGCTTCATCGCTTCGGTCGAGGAAGAGCCCGGCGACGGCGACCGACCGGTCCTCGCCGTGCCCCCCGGGCTGCGACAGGACATCCACTTCTGCACGGCGACCGACGGCACGCGGATCGCCTACGCCACGGTCGGCACGGGCCCGCCACTGGTGCGGGCCGCGCACTGGATCACCCACCTCGACTACGACTGGCAGAGCCCCGTGTGGCGCCACTGGCTCGTCGGGCTGGCCCGCGACCACCAGTTCATCCGCTACGACGAGCGGGGCTGTGGGTTGTCCGCGCACGACGTCGACGACTTCTCCATCGACGCCTTTGTGCAGGACCTGGAGGCCGTGGTGGACGATCTCGGCCTCGATCGTTTCCCACTGCTCGGTGTCTCCCAGGGTGGACCGATCGCCATCAGCTACGCGGCGCGCCATCCGGAGCGGGTCAGCCACCTGATCCTGCTCGGCGCCTACGCCCATGGGCGCCTGCGCCGGGCCACCACCGACGAGCAGCGAAGGGAGGCGGAGCTCCAGTTCGAAGTCGCGCGTCTGGGCTGGGGTAGGCCGGACCCCGCCTTCCGGCGCTTCTTCACCTCGACGTTCATCCCGGACGCTCCACCGGACCTGTGGGACTCCTTCGCCGAGCTGCTGCGACGCACGACGTCGGCCGAGAACGCGGCGCGGATGCTCGAGTCGTGGGCCATGCTCGACGTGACGGGTGCCGCGACCCGAGTCCAAGCGCCCACCTTGATCCTGCACGCCCGTGACGAGCTGCGGGTCCCGCAGGAGCAGGCCCACCTCCTGGCCTCGCTGGTCCCGAACTCCCGCTTCGTGCCGCTCGACAGCCGGAACCACCTCCTGCGCCCGGCCGAGCCGGCCTGGACGCAGTTCCTGACGGAGGTCGACCACTTCCTCGAGCAGTGACGGACCGCCTCGATGTCAGCGGAGACCGACCAGCGCGCGTTCGTCGCCGAGGTGGGCCAGCAGCTCGACCTCGTCGGTCATCGCCGAGTTGAGCCGCAGCAGCAGCTCGGGGATCTCGGCGTCCGTCCAGCGCATGCCGGCGATGGCGTCGACCACGTCGAACAGCGGAACGGAGAGCTGGTTGCGGATCTGGTGGTATTGGTCGAGCGCGGCGGGCTCGCCTCCTGCAGCGGCAGCCGCGATGACGGCCCGCGCCAGCAGCTCGGCATCGCGGAGCGCATCGGTCAGGCCGTGGGCGCCGATGGGGTCCTTCCAGTAGCCGGCGTCGCCGACCAGTGCCCAACCCGGGCCGCACGGGACGCGGAGGTGTCCAGGCACCCCTCTGAACCCCCGGACGCCCGCGACCGGAGATGCGGAGGCCACCTGATCGCCGACAGCCGGGTCCGCTCGGCGAACCACGCGCCGCAAGCCGTCCAGCCCGCCGCTACCCATACCGTCCGGGGTGGCGGCCGCGAACACGCAGCACAGCCCGTCGTTCGTCGGGATGATCCCGGCCGCCGCGTCCCGGCGGAACACCCAGTGGTAGCCGTCGACCTCGAGATCGGGCCAGTATCCGTAGACGATCGAAGTGGCTCCGGTGCCTGACTGCTCGACGGGCGCATCGACGGCTCGGGCGACGGCCGAGAACAGCCCGTCCGCGCCGATCACGAGGCCCGCGGCGTGACGCACCTGCTGGCCATCGGCGTCGCGACCGACCACACCGTCCACCCGGCCCTGACGATCGCGGGTGATGCCGCCGACCGTCGTCCCGAAGCGGACCTGCGCCCCCGCGGCGGACGCGGCGTCGACCAGGATCGGGTCGAGCACGGTGCGCCGCGGCGCATAGAGGGCGTCGACGCCGTGTGAGGGCTTGATCGTCACCGTGACCTCGTCGCTCGCGTAGGTGAACCGGGTGCGCCGCACGGCGGGGGTGCCGGCGGCGACGACCTGGTCGAGCAGGCCCCACCGGTGGAGCTGGATGACGCCGCCGCGCATGAGCGCATGCGTGGACAGGGTGTCGGCGCCGTAGCGGCTGCGGTCCACCACGAGCACGTCGAGGCCGGACCGGGCGAGCAGCATCGCGGTGGCGGCCCCGGCGGCGCGCGCGCCGACGACGACCACGTCGTGGCGGGAGGTGGGCTGGTCCATGGTCGGTCCTCTCGGCCTCACGGTGGGGTTCACCGGTGGGCGGTCTGGCGCCGGCGGGCGGCGATGTGCTCGGCCAGGTAGGCCGCGTCGTGACGGACGCCGTCGATGAAGTTGGAGTCGCGGCGGTACTGGAAGCGCTGGCCCATCACGTACAGGCCCTCGACGGGCGTCACGCCGCGCCGATGCCGGATCTCCCCGGCCCGGTCGAGGACGGGGACCTGGAGCCACCGGTACGGGCGCCGATAGCCGGTGGCCCACAGGACCGCGCCGACGCCTTCGCACCGCACGTCGAGCCGGGTCAGGGACTCGTCCGGGCGCAGGCCCGCCGTCGTCGTCGGACGGAGCACCTCGGCGTCGAGGCCGCTGCGGGTGATGTGACCGTCGATCCGGGCCAGCAGGCGGGTCAGCCGCTCGTCGGCGGCTGCCGTCGAAGCCTGCAGATCGGGGGCGAAGTGCGCGCGGTTGCCGTCGATGCCGACGAGCCGGCCGGCCAACCGCACACCGAGGCGCTGGAGCGCCGGCAGGTCCACGTCGCGGTGGTCCTCACGGCCGATGAGCTGCAGCGCTCCCTCCGCTCGCGCCCGCGCCGGGTCCGCGACCTCGTCGATCGTGACAGCGAAGGTGCCGGTCTGGTCCAGCCACCACCAGATGTCCATCCCCCGGTAGCGGCGGGGGATGCGGCTGTGGCCTGCGACGGCCAGGACGACCTCCCGGCCGGTCCGGGCGAGCTCGTCGGCGAGCTGGACACCCGTCGCCGATCCGCCCACGACGAGCACCCGGCCAGGGGGGAGGTCATCGGGGCAGCGGTAGCCGTTCGGCGTCAGTTGCGTCACGGAGGACGGCAGCCGGTCGGCGAGCGGCGGCACGTGGGGCTTGTCGCACCAGCCGGTCGCCATCACGACGTTGGCCGCGTGGAAGCGACCCTTGGACGTGTCGACCGCGAAGCCGCCCTCGGCGCGTCGCAGCGAGCGCACGTCGCAGTTCTCCTCGATCGGTGCGTCGAAGGAGCGGGCGTATCCGCACAGGTACCCGGCGAACTCGGCCGCTGTCATGAAGCCGTCGGGATCGGGCCCCGCATAGCTCCAGCCCGGCAGCCGCGAGGCCCAGTTCGGCGTGAGGAGCCGAAGCGACTCCCACGTCTGGCCGAGCCAGCGGTCAGCGACGCGTCCCCGCTCGAGCACCACGTGGTCCACGGACGCGTCGGTCAGGCACCGGCTGATGGCCAGACCGGCCTGGCCGGCTCCGATGACGAGGGTGTGGATGGCGGGCATGAGGGTTCTCCGGATGGGAAGGCGGTGCCGCGATGGCCCGACCCCGCGCGAACGGGGCGGGCCATCGGCGGCCCAGGAGGGGTCGGATGCGGTCAACCAGCGTCGATCGAGATGTCGACGGGGACGCCGTTGCTCAGGACGTCGTAGACCGCGGAACGGCGGCGGGACTGCTCGACGACCGAGGCCAGCTTCTCGGGATCGTCGCCCCGCAGGGTGAAGGAGATGCGGATCTGCTTGTACCCGTTGCGGACGTCGTCCGACAGCCCGAGGATCCCGAGAAGGTCGATGTCGCCCTCCACGGTCGACTCGACCGAGTCAAGGTTCACGCCCCGGGCCGCGGCGATGTTGGCGATGCCGGCGGTCAGGCAGGCGGCGATGGCGTGGAGCAGGAACTCGACCGGGGTCGGGGCGTTGTCCTTGCCCACCAGCACCTCGGGGTGGTCGGCATCGAAGGTGAACGGCTGCTTGTGGGTCATCTCCTGCATCGCGCCGTAGAAGCCGTGCAGGGTGGACTGGTTGTGGGTGCCGCTCACCCAACGGTTCGTGGCGCGGAACTGGAAGTTGGCGATCTCGGGGGTACCCCGGACGGCATCGAGGGTGGCGAAGAGGGTGGCGGTGTCGACGCCGTTGCGGATCGGGTTCTCGGTGACGGTCACGTCGTGTCTCCTTGGGTGGTGTGTGTGTGTGTGGTTCGCCTTCCGATTCGAGGGCGAGCGGGGCCAGGACCACGACCACTGGTCATGGCCGGACCGCTCGGTCGAACGTACGGAGTGGGCCTTCCTCCGGCCTTCCCCGTCGTCTTCCCTCGTGTTCGGGGACTCGTCGTCAAGGTACGGACACCGGTGCGCCAGTGCTTGGAGGCGATCTGGAGGTTTCGTGGAGAAGCGGCTGAATGTCCGTGTGCGACGATCTCGCCGTGCGCTCCCAGTTCGGGTCGTTCCAGCTGGACGCTTACGGCGTGGTTCCCGGCGTGGCCGCGTGAAACGGATCACGGTCGACGAGCGCCGGGCCCGGCTGGCCGTGCGTCACCGGCTCGCGCCCGGCCACCGCGCCGGCGACGTGGTGGAGGCGGCCAGGAGCGTCGCCTGCCTCCATGGAACCGATCCGGCGACCGTCTACCTGTCGTCGTGGGCGCGGATGGACGAGATGACGGTGCCCGACCTCGATCGTGCGATCTACGCCGATCGTTCCCTCGTGAAGCACCTGGCCATGCGCCGGACCTTGTTCGTGTTCCCGCGAGAGCTGCTGCCCTTCGCTCAGGCCGGGGCGAGCATCCGCGTCGCCGACGCCGAACGCCGCCGGCTGGTCAAGGAGGTCGAGGCCGCGGGGCTCCGAGTGGACGGCGAGCGGTGGCTGGCCGACGCCTGCGAGCACGTCCTCGCCGCGCTGGCCGGTGGACGGGAGGCGACGTCGTCGGAACTGCGCAAGGAGATCACGCTGCTCGAAGGCGCCATCACCTACGGCGAGGGCCGCTCTTGGGGCGGGCAGGTGTCGGTCGGGCCGCGTGTCCTGACGATCCTGTCCGCCGAGGGCCGCATCGTCCGCGGCACGAACGACGGAGGTTGGGCCGTCTCCCGTCCCCGCTGGGCGTCGATGGCGTCCTGGCTGGGCGAGCCCATCGAAACGCTGACGGCCGAGGAGGGCCTGGCGGGGCTGGTCAGCGCCTGGCTACGGGCCTTCGGACCGGGCACCGTCGCCGATCTGAAGTGGTGGCTCGGTTCGACCCTCACCGCCGTTCGCCGGGCGCTGGTCGACGTGGGAGCGGTCGAGGTGGACCTCGACGGGCAGACCGGCTTCGTGCTCCCCGACGACCTAGAACCCACTGACGCCGTCCCGCCGTGGGCGGCGCTGCTCCCGCCCCTCGATCCGACGACGATGGGTTGGAGCGAGCGAGGGTGGTACCTCGGGCCCCACAAGGCTGACCTCTTCGACACCAGTGGAAACGCCGGACCGACGATCTGGTGGGACGGACGGATCGTCGGCGGCTGGCGCCAGCGGGAGGGCGGCGACGTCGAGCTCCAATTGCTCGAGGACATCGGCGCCGAGGGCCGTCAGGCCGTCGGAACCGTGGCCGACCGGCTCACGACCTGGCTCGCCGGCCGGCGAATCCTTCCCCGCTTCCCGTCACCCCTGTCGAAGGCCATCGCCGACCAGCCCTGACGGATTCGCGCTCGGCCCCATCGCCACCGAATCGATATCGACATGTCCGGACGCGAGGTCTGAGGCCGGTGAGCCGCAAACAGCGCGAGTTCCTCAGACCTCCGGCGGCGACGAGCGACCGAATCGGCATCGAATCGGTGCAGAGGGGGCGGCCTGCGTCAGTCCTCTGCCGGCCACCCGTTGACGGTCAGGGCGACCTCCTCGGCCGCGTAGGTCGTCGCCAGGCCGAGGACCCCCTCCAGCACCCGGTTCTCGAGGACCGGGCAGCCCGTCGCGAAGGTGCTGTGCACCATCGTGACCCGGAGATCCTCGTCGCGGCTGAAGTCGACCCGCACGCCGTTGCTGCTCCCCGCGGGATGGGCACCGGCGGCCACGCCGACCCTCGTAAGGGTGGAGACGTCGAGGAGAGTGGCGAAGGCCAGCACGGCGTTGGCCTCGTCGAGCTCGTGGCGCACGAGGCCCTGGTGACCGACGGCCGTGCCGGCGGCGGTGATGTGCCCGATGCGGAGCGCGGCGCCGTCGGTGGCGATCAGCCCGGCCAGGCCCACCAGGTCGGCCTGCATGCGCTGCAGCACGAGACCGCGGAACTCGCAAGGGTGGAACTCGATGTCGGTCGAAGGGGTGTCGGCCAGCCACCCGGCGACCCGCAGACCGGGCCGGCCGGGCTGCTCGATGCGCAGCCCCAGCCCGGGGATCCAGTGCGACAGCAGCGCAGCCTTCCGCAGCGCCACGAGCACGAGGTCGGCGGCGTCGATCCTGCGCATGGCGTCTCCCTCCTCGCGCCGACCGTACTTATTAGGCTATACCTAATACAACCTGGCAGGCCGCCCGTATGACCGTTCGGCACGGAGACCTCGTCGCCGACGTTCGTGTGGCGTCCGATGGGACGACGAGCGGGGTGCCGGCAACGGGGTCCACCACCACCTGGCAACGTGCGGTCCACCTGTACCCGAGGTGGGCTCAGCGGGGCGGCTCGTCGCTTCGCGCCGCCGGGCGAGCGCCCTGATCGGCCAGCCAGCGGGCCAGGTCATCGGCTCCGCTGCGGCGAGCGGCATCGAGCGGCGTCAGCCCGTCCCACGTCGACACCCAGTTCAGGCCCGCCCCCAGGCCCAGGAGACGTTCGGCCGTCTCCCGCTGGCCGCCGTGGCAGGCGTACCATAGGGCCTGGGTCAAGTCGTCGGCCGACGGTGGCTCGTCGGCCGCGCACAACTCGTCGAGGCGGTCGAGCATCCCGAGCGCGGCGGCCTCGCGCATCGGGACGTGGGCACCCCGCTCGACCAGCCGGCGCGCCGCATTCCACTGGGCGAAGGCGACCGCATCGGTGAGCGGTGTGCCCCCGGCGATCACGGCGCCGTCGGCCTCGATGTCCGCACCGGCGTCGAGGAGCGCGTCGATCACCTCGACGTCGTCGCTGCTGGCCGCCCAGTGCAGCGGCGTCTCGCGGTGCGGCCCGGCGAAGCGCGCGTCCACGTCGGCGCCCGCGGTCACGAGCGCCTGTACCGTCGCCGTGTTGTTCGGGTAGTGGCCGGGCCAGTCCGTCGCCGCGTGCAGGAGCGTGCGCGACATCCCGTCGGGGTCGCCGATGCGGGCCGTCGCCAGGGCCGGATTCTCGGCGAGCAGGCGGGCAAGCGTCTCGAGATCGCCGGCCTGGACGGCTCGCGTCGCCGTCACCGCCAGCGGGTCGTCCGCGGCCAGCACGAGCACGGCTCCTAGACGACCGCCGAGCCGTACATCTCGCCGAGAGGATCGGCGATCAGCTCGATGCGCTCGCCGTCCGGTCCGGGGAAGTAGAGCGAGGTCCCGCCCACCTCGTGCACCGCGATCCCAGCCTCCGCCAATCGGCCCCGGATGCGCTCCCACCGTTGCCGCTCGACGGAGATGGCCAGGTGATGGAGCCCACCGAGCACCTCGGCGTACGGGCCGAGGTCGAGGCCGGGGAGGTCGAAGAAGGCGAGCGCGTTGCCGTGCCCGATGTCGAAGAAGAAGTGCGTGGAGCCCTGGTAGTCACGGTTCTCGAACAGCTCGGTGAGCGGGAACTCGAGCAGCTCCTGGTAGAAGCGGATGGTCGTCTCGACGTCGGACGACAGCAGGGCGACGTGGTGGACGCCGCGGGCCGACGAGGCCGGACGGGTGCCGCGAGGGCGCAGGTGACGGCGGCGGAGCTCCTCCCACTCGGCCGTGCGGTCGATGCCCGCCCCGTGGCGGGGGGTCGAGCGCCCAGCGTGCGCGGTGTGGTCGGTGTGTTCGGTGTGTTCGGCGTGTTCGGTGCCGGTCATCGGGGTCCACCTCCGGGTCGACGCCGCCCATGTTCGCAGACCGGTCCTCGGGCGTCGCCGTGGCGCCGTGCGGCCCGATGGCGCTTCACGATGGATGATGTGCGTGTGGGCACCCCGATCCGGATCGAGAAGCTCAAGTGGGACGGCCGCATGACGTCCGTGCACGACGCTCACCTCGTCGCGGTCGAGCCCCCGTTGCTCTCCTGGTACGCGCCTGCGGGTTCGTCCCGGGCGCGTCCCGAGAAGGGCTTCACCGAACGGCTGGAGCACGACGAGCTCTGGATGACCTCGACAGACGAGTGGTGGGTGTTGTGCGCCATGTCCGACGGCGGCGCCATCGTCGAGATCGTGCTCCATGCCGCGGTCCCGGTCGACCCCGCCGCCGACGGCGTCATCAGATGGATCGACCTCGACCTGGACTTCGAGGTGCGCGACGGGACCGTGGCGCTCGAAGACGAGGAGGAGTTCCACCGCCACGCCGGCGCCATGTCCTACCCGAAGGACGTGATCCGGGGAGCGTGGTCGGGCATCTCCCGCCTCGCCCCCCGGTACACGACCGGCGAGTGGCCGTTCGACGGATTCCTGAAGCGGACGGTCGCGCAAGCCCGCCAGGAGGCCGCAGACGACTAGCCGGCCAGCGCCTTGGCCTTCAGCTGCGCGTACTCGGCCTCCGTGATCGCGCCGCTGGCCTTGAGGTCCGCCAGCTTGGCGATCTGGTCAGCCGTGCTCGAGGCGGTGACGGACTGGATGTACTGGCGTGACGCTGCCTCCTGCCGAGCCGCGTCCTGGGCGGCGTGCTCACCCATCTTGTGGCCGCGGGCGATCAGATAGACGAACACGCCGAGATATGGGACCAGGATCACGAAGAGGACCCACAGGAACTTGGCGACGCCGCCCATGTCGTGGCTGCGGAAGATGTCCGCGAACACCATGATCAGCAACCAGATCCAGATGAAGAAGAGGAAGAACCAGAGCATCGACCAGAAAACCTGGCCGGTGCCCCATTCGGCGGCGAGGACGGACATGGGTGACCTCCGTGGTAGGGGATGGGTTGTTGATTGAAAATGATGCGCGCGTCACGCTGGCGCAGGTGCGGACCATCCGGTCGCAGCATCGCCCGGCGGAGCCCTAGCGTCGTCATCCGGAAGGGGTGATCTGATGAAGCCCGTGGTGACTGCTCGCGATCGATCCCCTGGCGCCGACCTGACCCCATCGGAGCGGGCTCTGTCCGGCCGGCGAGCCCGTGAGCAGGTCAGGCGGACCACACTCGGCGAGTGGTCACCGGCGACGGAACGCCCCGACCCGGTGGCCCTGCTGCTGCAGCAGGAGACCACCCGCGCTCCCGACCTCGTGCCCGTGCGCCACGAGCGGATGTCAGCGTCGCCCTTCGCCTTCTACCGCGGCGCCGCCATCATCATGGCCGCGGACCTGGCGTCCGTCCCGAGCACCGGGTTGCGGGTGCAGCTCTGCGGCGACGCCCATCTGGCCAACTTCGGCGCCTATGCCTCGCCCGAGCGCAACCTGGTGTTCGACATCAACGACTTCGACGAGACCCTTCCGGGTCCTTTCGAATGGGACCTGAAGCGGTTGGCAGCCAGCTTCGAGATCGCCTCGCGGGCCAATGGCTTCGACGATCGCGACGGCGACGCCGTCGTCACCGCACTCGTGACGACCTACTGCTCGACCATGGCCGAGATGGCCGCCAAGGGCAACCTCGACATCTGGTACACCCGCCTGACGGTCGACGACCTGGTCCAGCGGTGGAGCGCCGACGAGCCGAAGAGCTTCCGGAAGCAGTTCACCCGCACGGTCCGGAAGGTCGAGAGCAAGGACCGTCTCCGTGCCCTGGCCAAGCTCACCACCCTCGACGACGGCGAACTGCGCTTCGTGAGCAGGCCGCCCCTCCTCGAGCGCATGAGCGAGCTCGTCAGCGGAACCGACTATGCCGAACTGTTCAACCACATCCGGGCCGCACTGCATCAGTACCGCCGCACGCTCCTGCCGCACCGGCGCGCGCTGTTCGACCGCTACCGGCTGGTCGACGTCGCCAGGAAGGTGGTCGGCGTTGGGAGCGTGGGGACGCGCTGCTGGGTCGGGCTCTTCGTCGGCCGCGACGACGAGGATCCGCTGTTCCTCCAGGTCAAGGAGGCCGAGGCGTCGGTGTTGGAGCCGCACCTCGGACGGAGCAGGTACACGCAGCACGGCCAGCGCGTCGTCGAGGGCCAGCGGCAGACGCAGGCGGTGAGTGACGTGTTGTTGGGATGGACCCGCTACGTGGGAATCGACGGCCAGAGCCAGGACTACTACTTCCGCCAGCTCTGGGACGAGAAGGGCTCGGCGGCGGTCGAGACCTTCGATCCCCGTCGCATGACGGTGTACGCGCAGATCTGCGGGTACACGTTGGCCCGGGCCCATGCGCGCTCGGGTGATCCGATTGCCCTCGCCGCCTATCTCGGGAGCGGATCGTCGATGGCCCGGGCCATGACCGCGTTCGCCGACGCCTACGCCGACCAGAACGACGCCGACTACCGGCTGTTCGTCGCCCGGATCACGCCGGCGGCAGCGGCGAGCGGATCAGCATGAACAGCGCAAGGACGAGGATGAACACGCTCAACCCGACCAGCCCGTAGCGCGCGGCCCGCACCCTGAAGTGACCGCTGATGCCGACGAGGAACAGCACCGTCGCGAGGAACACCGTGATGCGTACGTAGCGGTCGGCCACCTCGCCAGCCTCCGCCCCCTCGGCGAAGTGTTCCTCGGCCTCGGCGTCGAGCCGCTCGGACTCCTCCGCTCCAGGACGCTCGTACTCGGGCATGTACGTGGGGCCGGGGGGAGCATCAGGGTTTGACGCGGGGTCCGCTGCCAGCCACGCCTCGAACGCGATCTGGAACTCGGGACGGAAGCGTCGCTCCGCGATCTCCATCGCCTCCTCGTTTCCGGCCACGTATGCGGTGAACCAGGCATCGAAGGTCGACGAGTCAAACTCGAGCGTCTCGGCGTCCTGACCCTCGGCCCGGTCGGCCTCCACTCGGGCGGTCGAGGCTCGAGCGAGGTCGAGCCGGGACTCCGTGCTCCACTTCGCCGAGGCGTAGCCGGACCAGGCCGCCAGTAGCGCGACGACGGCAAGCAGCGCGGCCTCGATGATGGTGACGCGCCGGTCGCGGCCGGTCTCGTCCTCCTCGCTGTGCGAGTGCTTGCGATGCTCCGAGATCTCCTTGCCGACCTCGGCCGCTGTCAGTCCTTCGGCCATGTCAGGAGGACTGGATCTGACTCGCGCCGGTGAGGCCGCGGCGCACGTCGTCGAGGAGGCTGGCGCGCTCCTTGAGACCGGTCCTGGTCGCGCCGCTGAGCGCCCACAGATGGAGCCGGCCCGCCGCCGCGGCCAGCTCCTCCGCGCTCAGCGCGGCGCGGGCCTGGCCCACCGCCCGCTCGGCACCGACCTGGAGCGACGACGACGCGACCAGTTCGGCGATGTCGGTGGCGAGAAGCGTGTCCGACGCGGCGAGCTCGCTGAACCCGAAGTCGATGAGCCACACCGCCCCGTCCTCGGCCAGGAAGATGTTGGCCAGCCGCAGGTCGCGGTGGGCGATGCGGTGGCGTCGGAGCTCGCCGACCTGCGCCCAGATGGCGGCCAGGACGTCGTCGGTCACCTCATCGGGAGCGACGCGGTCGAGAGACCGGCCCGCCACCGCCTCGTAGGCGAGGACGAAGCTGTTCGGATCCGCAGTGGCGAAAGCGACGAGGCGCGGCGTGCGGATGCCGTGCTCCCGGGCCGCCAACGCCACGAGCGCCTCGTGCTCGACGGTCCGGCGGAGCGACGAGAACGGGCGCTCGTCGCCCCGGTCCCGCCGGTCGATCCAGCGGTAGGCCCGGAAGAGCAGGTCGGCGCTGCGCTGGTCCTCACCCAGCGCCTTCACGAACAGTTTCTCGCCGTTCACCGTGGCGCCGAAGTAGGGCGTGGAGCCGCGGGCGTCGACGCTGGCCTGGTCGAGCCGGGCGAGGGGCACGCCGACTCGCGCCAACCCGCTCGTCACGGTCTCCAGGGTCGGACGGCGTGACGGTGCGCCGAGCAGGACGAGGGCGGCGGCGCCGGCGACCCAGCCGACGAGCAGAGCCTGAACCGAGTCGAACGACGCCGGCGTGGCCAGGAAGTGAATGACTACGAGGCCGATCACTAGGAGCCACGCGAGGCGGCGGGCCCGGCGGCTCAGCCACGGGGCGGCGGCGGTGACGGCCGCCACCGCCGCGGCAAGACCTGAGGTGGGCAGGAACCTCTCCTCGAGCAGCGGACCGAGCGCATCCGGCATGTCGAGGACGGTCGTCCCGGCGTCGGGACCCAGACGTTCGAGCAGCAGTTGGAGCACGAGCGCCACGCCCGCCGCCGCGGCCGCCGTCCCCACCATCCGCGCGCCGCCGGCTCGCACGGTGAGGACAAGCCCACCCACGAGGACCACGACGGCCAACACCCGCGTGCCGGCGACCACCACTCCCACGAGCCAGGACGGCAACGCGCTCAGTCCCGCGAGGAGCTCGCCGGCGAAGGTGACGAGGGTCTCGCCCCACAACCACTGCACGAGCAGAAGGGTCAGCAGCAGCACCGCGCCGACGACCAGCCGCAGCACGTCACTGGGCGAGCGCACCACATCCGGTGGGAGGGCGTGCCTCGTTCGTCCGGTCTCGATCACCAGCTCAGTCTGGCCGTCACTCACGCCGACGTTCTACGGCACCTCGCCCGCCGGGACAGCATCCCAGGGGGATGATCCCGCAGCGCGGCTCAGGCGGCCAGGGCCGGGTCCAGCCGGCCGAGGAAGCCCTGGGCCCAGCGGCCGACGTCGTTGGCCCGCACCACGGCCCGAATGGAGGCCATGCGGCGCCGGGCCTCCTCCGGGTCCATCGTGGCCGCCTCGACCATCGCCGCCCGGACCGCTTCCCGGTCGTGGGGGTTCACGAGCAGCGCGTCGCCCAACTCGTCGGCCGCGCCGGCGAACTCCGAGAGCACCAGCACGCCGCCGCCGTCCACCCGCGAGGCCGCGTACTCCTTGGCCACGAGGTTCATGCCGTCCCGCAACGGCGTCACCAGCATGACGTCACCCACCTGGTACAGCGCCGACAGCTCCTCCATCGGGACGTTCTGGTGCAGGTAGTGGACGACGGGGTAGCCCAGGCGACTGAACTCGCCGTTGATCTCGCCGACAAGCTGCTCGACCCGGCGGCGCTCGTCCGCGTAGTGCTCGATCCGCTCCCGCGTCGGCACGGCGACTTGGACGAGCGCGCAGCGGCGCCGATCGAGGTCGCCGCTGGCCAGCAGGTCGCGGAACGCCTCCAGGCGGACGTCGATGCCCTTGGTGTAATCCAGCCGGTCGATGCCGAGGAGCACCACGTCGGGATCACCGAGTCGGGCGCGCAGCCGCTCGGCATGGGCCCGGGTGCGCGGCCGGGCCGCCAGCTCCTCGAACTCGGCCACGTCGATCGAGATGGGAAACGCCCCGACCTCGAGCCGGCGGCCGTCGAGCGTGAGGCCCGGCACGGCACCGTGCGCATCGAGCAAGCGACGCGAGCACTGCACCAGATTCTCGGCCGCGCCCCGCCGCTGCATCCCGACCACATCCGCGCCGAGGATCCCGCGCAGGATCTCCTCCCGCCACGGCAGCCTCATGAACAGCTCCTGCGGAGGGAAGGGGATGTGCGAGAAGAACCCGATGCGCAGGTCCGGCCGGCGCTCGCGCAGCAAGGCCGGGACCAGTTGCAGGTGGTAGTCGTGGACCCAGACGACCGCGCCCTTGCTGGCCGTCTGCGCGGCGGCCTCGGCGAAGCGCTCGTTCACGGTCACGTACGACTCCCACCACTCCTGCTCGAACGTGGGAGCGCGGATGGCGTCGTGGTAGAGCGGCCAGAGCGTGTCGTTGGCGAAGCCGTCGTAGTAGCCGGCGATCTCGTCGGTCGAGAGCGGGACGGGGACCAGCGGGATGTCTTCGTGTTGGAACGGCGTGGCGGCGTCGTCGGCGAGGCCCGACCACCCCACCCAGGCGCCTCGGCGGGTCCGGATCACGCCGAGCATCGCCCGCACGAGCCCCCCTGGACTGGGCTCCCACGGCGAGTCGCCGGACTCGTGGTGGACGGGCAGTCGGTTGGCGACGATGACGAGGTCGTGGCCGACCTCGACGGCGGATTCCTCTGGCTCCGCGGGCGCCCCGACGCTCATGGGCGGGCGGCCACCGCCGGCTGATCGGGCCGCGAGACCAACGGGAAGAGACGGTCGAGACCCTCGGCCCGCAGCAGGCGGACGAGGGCGGGTTGATCGGCGCACACGCGCACACGGCCGACACCCGGATGCGCGCCGCGGAGCACGCCCACCAGCGCGCCGAGCCCTGGTCGGTCGAACACCGCGATGCCGCGCAGGTCGACCAACAATGTCTTCGCGTGGGCCAGACGCCCACGGAGGGCGCGTACAACGGGTGCCGCGCTGCTGTCGAGCGCACCATCCAAACGGCACACGGTGGGGACGTCGAGCTCGTTTCCGGTGACGTCGGACCCGTCCGAGGACGCGGTCTTGAGGCTGCGACGGATGGCGACATCCAACATCGAGGGGGGCCCTCCACTTCCATCCTGCGGCCGCGATCGGGGGCTCGCGAGCTCAATTCTACCGTGGTCAGTGAGTGTTGCGATCACGTGACGGATGGATGACTGGTTCGCAACAACCCTACCGGAGGGGCCCGCAATGGCAGGATGGCCCCCCGATGGCACGGCCCGGCTTCGACGATCCCCAGTGGTACCGGCGAGCAGTCTTCTACGAGGTCTTCCTGCGGGGGTTCGCCGACTCCAGCGGCGACGGCAACGGCGACCTGCGGGGCCTGACCGAGCGGCTCGATCATCTGGACTGGCTGGGCGTCGACTGCGTCTGGCTCCTGCCCTTCTACGCCTCGCCGCTGCGCGACGGCGGGTACGACATCAGCGACTTCTTCACGGTCCACCCCTCCTACGGCGTCCTGGCCGACGTGATCGAGCTGGTGGACGAGGCCCACAAGCGGGGCATCCGCGTCGTGGCCGACCTCGTGATGAACCACACCAGCGATCAGCACTCGTGGTTCCAGGAGAGCCGCCAGGACCGCACCAATCCCAAGGCCGAGTGGTACGTGTGGGGCGACGACGACCAACGGTGGTCCGAGGCTCGCATCATCTTCCACGACACCGAGCGCTCCAACTGGACCTGGGATCCCCAGCGGGAGCAGTACTTCTGGCACCGCTTCTTCTCCCACCAACCCGACCTCAACTACCGCAACGAAGAGGTGTGCGAGGCCATCGTCGACATGGTCCGCTACTGGGCCGACATCGGGCTCGACGGCTTCCGGTTGGACGCTGTGCCGTACCTCTACGAGGCCGACGGGACGAACGGCGAGAACCTGGCCGAGACGCACGCCTTCCTGCGGCGGCTGCGGACGGCGCTCGATGCGAGCCACCCCGGCCGCATGCTGCTGGCGGAGGCCAACCAGTGGCCGACTGACGTGCTCCCGTACTTCGGGCGCGGCGACGAGTGCCACATGTGCTTCCACTTCCCGCTCATGCCCCGGATGTACCTGGCCGCCAAGCGCGGCGAACGGGGACCGATCGAGGCGATCCTCGCCGAAACGCCCGAGCTGCCCGACGGTTGCCAGTGGGGACTCTTCCTGCGCAACCACGACGAGCTCACCCTCGAGATGGTCGCCGACGCGGAGCGGGACGAGATGTACGCGGAGTACGCGGCCGATCCGATGATGCGACGCAACTCAGGCATCGGCCGCCGGCTCGCCCCACTGCTCCACAACAGCCGGCCCCTGACGGAGCTCTTCTACTGGCTGCTGTTCACCCTCCCCGGAAGCCCCGTCCTCTACTACGGCGACGAGATCGGCATGGGCGACAACATCCACCTCGGTGATCGCGATGGGGTGCGCACGCCGATGCAGTGGTCGGGCGACCGCAACGCCGGCTTCTCGGCGGCCGTCCCCGAGACCCTCTACCTGCCGGTCATCAGCGATCCGGTGTACGGCTACCAGGCGCTGAACGTCGAGGCCCAACGCCAGAACGGCGGCTCGCTCTTGCGCTGGCTCAGCCACATCCTGTCCGTCCGGCGCGAGCACCCCCAGCTGTCCGTGGGCACGTTCACGATGGTCCCCGTCGACAACCCCGCCGTCTTCGCCTACATCAGGGGCGGCGTCGACGGCGAGGCGCAGGATCCCATTCTCTGCGTCGCCAACCTCCACCGGCAGGCGCAGCCGGCCGCCATCCCTCTCCCAGGGCACGTCGGCGCCCGCCCGCTGGAGCTCCTGGGCGACGTCCCGTTCCCCGAGGTCGGCACTGATCCCTACCCCGTGACGCTGGCCTCCCGCGGCTTCCTGGCCTTCGAACTGCGCGACGGTCACGACGCGTGAACATCGCCGACCTGCCGACACCGGCGCTCGTCCTCGACCAGGCGCGGTTCGAGCAGAACCTCGCCGCCATGGCCAACGCTCTCCCCGGGGCGCGGTTACGTCCGCACGTGAAGGCCCACAAGTGCACGGCCATCGCGTCCGCGCAGAGGCGCCACGGCCACGAGAGCTTCACCTGCGCGACGCCGGCCGAGATGCTGGGGATGGCTGCCGCCGGCCTGGGCGGCAACCTGCTGCTGGCCAACGAGGTACTCGACCCGCGGCGGCTCGGAGCCATGGCGGCCGCGGTCGCCGCGGCTCCCGACGACGTGCGGATGATCGTCGCCGTCGACAGCGAGGGCACGATCGACGCCGCCGCCGCGGCCGGGCTCCGTGAGATCGTGATCGATGTCGACGTCGGCCTGCCCCGTTGCGGGTGCGCTCCGGCCGATGCCGGTCGGCTGGCCGAGCTGGCGCGCCGCCGCGGCCTCGAGGTGCAAGGCGTCATGGGCTATGAGGGCCACGTCATGATGGAGACCGACCTGGAGCGCAAGAGGGCCGCCGTCGACGCCTCCGTGGATCTCCTGCACGCGGCCCATGCCGAGGTCGGCGGCGAGATCGTGTCGTCTGGCGGCACGGGAACCTTCGACCTGCACACACGGGTGACCGAGGTGCAGGCCGGCAGCTACGCCCTGATGGACACGCAGTACGCAACCTTGGTCTTCGGGTCACTCGGGCAGCCCTTTGGGTTGGCGCTGTCCGTTGTCGGCACCGTCATCTCCGTCCGACCGCAGTGGGCCGTCCTCGACGTCGGCCTCAAGGCGCTGGGCATGGACCACGGCAACCCATCCGTGGACGGTGCCACCGTCTGGTTCTGTTCCGACGAGCACCTGACCTTCGCTCCGGACGAGGGCACGGCGGCGCCTCGACTCGGGGACCGGGTGCGGGTCTGGCCGGCCCACATCGACCCGACGATGGCCAAGCACGAGCAGGTCCACGTCGTGGACGGCGACGGCGTGGTGGTCGACGTCTGGCCGGTCGATCTGCGGGGCTGGTGACCGAGAGCCGGGACACGGCGCGACCCGTCGAGTCGCGGGCCGCGAACAGCTGGCCCGGCCAGACCGGGTGGCTCCTCGCGTGGCTCGCCGTGGCCGCCATGGGCGCGCTGGCCATCACCCAGGCCCTCGGCTTCGGCCGCATCGGCCCGCTGCCTGTCATCCAGAGCCTGACGCCGTGGTTGCTGCTGCCCGCCTTCCCGATCGCGGTCGTCGCCGCGTGGCGGCAGCGAGGCGCGCTGGCCCTCACCGCGGCTGGGATCGCGCTGGCGCTGCTCGTCCTGAGCGCACCGATCGCCTTCCCGGGGGGCCGGCGGGACGTAGCACCCGGTGCCCCTCGGTTCTCGGTGGCGTTCGCCAACGTGTACCACCACAACGCCTCCGCCACGGCCGGTGAGTCGGTGCTGGCGCCGGACGCCGACGTGCTCGCCGTGGTGGAAATGAACGAGGCGATGGCCGAACAGCTGGAGCAACTCGGCGTCGACGAGCGCTACCCGTACCGGCTGGCCAGGCCGCATTGGAGCTCGGAGGGGCTCGGCCTCTACTCGAAGTTCCCAATCGTCGACGGCGAGATCCGGCGGATCGGCTCGCGACTCGGCATGGAGGTACGGCTCGACGTCGACGGCCAGCCCGTCCGTGTCTTCGTGGTCCACCCGTTCCCGCCGGTGTCGGACGGGAGGACGAGCCGCGAGTGGGCGGACAGCCTGGACGCCATCGGCGACGCCGCCACCACCCCCGGACCACCGACCGTCGTCGTGGGCGACTTCAACGCCTCGCGCTGGCATCCCCCCTTCCGCGATCTGTTGGGCCGCGGCCTGCGCGACGTCCACGAGTGGATGGGCCGCGGGTTCTCGACGTCGTGGCCGGTGGCGTGGGACCTCCCGCCGTTCGTCCGGCTTGACCACGCCCTCCTCCGCCCGGGCGTGGTTCCCACCGGGGTGCGAGAGCTCCACGTACCGGGCAGCGACCACCGCGGCCTCGTGGCCGACCTCGCCCTCACCCAGGGCTCGACCTGAGCGCCTCCATCAGCGCCCTGAACGCCCGGCCCCGGTGCGACAGCGCGTGCTTCTCGGCATCGGACATCTCGGCGAAGGTCCGGCCGTCACCGTCCGCGGGTACGAAGAGCGGGTCGTAGCCGAAGCCGCCACTCCCCCGCTCGGCCGGTGCGATCTCACCCTCGCTGACGCCCTCCACGCTCAGCTCACGGCCGTCGGGCCAGCGCACCAGCGCGACGGTCACGAACCGTGCCGCCCGTCCGGGGCCGGCTGGCGCGTCAGCGAGCGCGGCGAGGAGCTTGGCCCGGTTGTCCGCGTCGCTCGCCCGCTCCCCCGCGTAGCGAGCCGACCAGACGCCCGGCGCGCCACCGAGCGCGTCGACGAAGAGCCCGGTGTCGTCGGCCACGGCCGCGAAACCCGTCGCCTGCACCAGCGCGGCGGCCTTGAGGCGAGCGTTGCCCTCCAGGGTGTCCGCGTCCTCCACCACGTCGGCAACTTCGGGAGGCCGCGGCAGGAGGTCCACCACGCCGCCCACGATCGCCGCGATCTCGGCCACCTTGTCCGGGTTGGCGGAGGAACAGATGAGTTGGTGCCTCACGCCCGCGGTCCGCTCCCCGGCCGTCGATCGGGCGCCACCGCGACGTACTCGCGCTGGAGCGCGAACAACTCGCCCAGCCCGACCTCCGCCAGTGCCAGCAGTTCGTCCAGCTCGCCCCGGGTGAACGCCGTACCCTCGGCAGTGCCCTGCACCTCGACGAAGCGCGACTCCTGACCGTCGAGACCGGCCAGCATCACGACGTTCATGTCGACCTCGGCGCTGGAGTCCTCGACGTACGGGAGGTCGAGCACCGGCGTGGCGTCGACGATGCCGACGCTGATCGCCGCGCAGAGCGAGTGCAGCGGGTGCTGACCGAGCTGGCCACCCTTCACGAGCCGGGCCAGCGCGTCGTGCAGCGCGAGGTAGCCGCCGCAGATCGACGCCGTGCGGGTGCCCCCGTCCGCCTGCAGGACGTCGCAGTCGACGACGACCTGCCGCTCGCCGAGCACCACGAGGTCGCAGGCCGCGCGCAGCGCCCGGCCGATGAGCCGCTGGATCTCCATGGTGCGTCCGCCCTGCTTGCCCCTCACCGCCTCCCGATCCACTCGCTCCGACGACGAGCCGGGGAGCATCGAGTACTCGGCCGTCACCCAACCCCTGCCCCGTCCCTTCATCCAACGCGGCACGTCGTCGTCGACGCTGGCGGTGCAGAGGACCCGGGTGCCGCCGAAGGCGACCAGCACGGAGCCGCCGGCCATCGTCGTGAAGTCCCGCTCGAAGCTGATCGGGCGCAGCTCGTCGGGCTGACGGCCATCACGACGGTTCATTGGTGCACCTCGTCGGCATCGGTCGTTGCGGTCGCGGTGGTCGCGGTTGTGCTGAACATGACCGTCGGGGTCCAGCGCCCGGCGTGGGAGAGCTCCGGGCCCAGCAGCCGGCGACCGAGCTCCGCGAACCACGAGACATCACCCGACGACAGGAAGCGGTGCACGGCCGGCGGTGAGAACGTCCTCGAACGGAGCAGGCCGAGCGCTTCGAGCTCCCCCCGCACCGCGAAAGCGGTCTCGTCGGCCGAGCTGACCAGCACGACCTCCGGACCCATGACGTCGGCAATCACCCGGGCGAGGTACGGGTAGTGGGTGCACCCGAGCAGCAGGGTGTCCACGCCCGCGGTGCGCATCGGGGCCAGCAGCCGCTCGGCCAGGATCGTCACCTGCTCACCCTCGGTCTCGCCCCGCTCGACGAACTCCACGAAGCCCGGACAGGCGGCCGACGTGAGCTCAACCGGCGCGCCCGTGTCCTCGACCGCCCTCGCGTAGGCGCCGGACGAGATGGTGCCGACCGTGCCGATCACCCCCACCCGGCCTGACCGCGTCGCCTGAACCAGCGCCCGGGCGCCGGGCTCGATCACCCCCAGTACGGGGACGGGCAGCTCCGCGGCCAGCTCCCCGAGCCCGGCGGCGGCGGCCGTGTTGCAGGCCACGATCACGGCCTTGGCGTCGAAGTCCTTCACCAGGCTCCACGCCAGCTCGCGGGCGAACACCCGGACCTCGTCCTGCGGTCGCGGCCCGTACGGATAGCGGCCGGTGTCGCCGACGTAGACCAGGTCCTCGGCCGGGAGCACGTCGATCACCGCGCGCGCGACGGTCAGGCCGCCGAAGCCGGAGTCGAACATGCCGATGGGCCGGTCCACCGCCGCAGGCTACCGACCGGTCACCTCGCGCTCCCGGCATGAAGGAGTGTCATGCTGGACGGCACGACGGCGGGGACGCGGAGGTGTTCGATGGCAGCGCGAACGTCCGAGGGCTTCCTCCACGGCGACATCCCCTTCCTGCGCCTCGGGCAGGGGCCGCCACTGGTGATGGTGCAGGGGCTGTCGCCGCAGCACGACATCCCGCAGGGCTGGCAGCGCCGGATGACGTTGAGCGCCGTCGCCCCACTGACGGACGACTTCACCGTTTTCTTGGTGAACCGCAGGAGAGGACTGCAGCCCGGCCAGTCGATGTCCGACATCGCCGGCCACATCGCGAGCGCGATCGAGCACGACCTCGGCGAACCCGTGGTCCTGCACGGCACCAGCACGGGCGGATCCGTGGCGCTGCAACTCGCGGCCGATCGGCCTGACCTTGTGCGCCGGCTGGTCGTGGTCGCTGCCGCCTACAAGCTCGGACCAGACGGGCGCGCGTCGCAGGCCGAGCTGGCTCGCCTGACCAGAGCGGGAGACCCAGCCGCGGGATGGTCGAAGGTGATCGAGTTGACGATGCCTGAGTCCGTGCGGCTACCGGTCCGACCGGTGGCGCGGCTCGCGGCCCGCTCGATGGCGCGGGGCGATCCGAACGACATGCTCATCACGGTCGACGCTGAGGACGTCTTCGATGTCGAGGACGACCTGGCCCGCATCACCGCCCCGACGCTCGTCATCGGGGGCGGAAAGGACCGCTTCTACCCCCGTGAGATGTTCGAGGCGACCGCCGACGGCGTCCAGGACGGCTGGGCGCACATCTTCGAGCGCTGGGGCCACCTCCGGACGGCCGGGTCCAAGGCGACGACCCTGGTCACCCTCGGTTTCCTGCTCGCCGGACGGCGAGCCGGCGTCGGCTCAGTGGCGTCTCAGAAGTAGATGATCTGCTCGGCGCGCGCCTCGGCGGCGTCGAGATCGTCCGTATAGGCACCGGTCGAGAGGTACTTCCACCCGCCGTCGCAGACGATGAACACGACGACGCCCTCGTCGATCTCCCCGGCCACCTTCACCGCTCCGGCCAGTGCCGCCCCGGACGAGATACCGGCGAAGATGCCGCAGTCGGCCAGCAGGCGCCGCGTCCACTCCAGCGATTCCCGGGGGCGGACCACGCGCTTGCGATCGAGCAGGTCCGGGCCACCCCAGCGGTCGAACACGGGCGGGATGTATCCCTCCTCCATGTTGCGCAGTCCCTCGACCCGCTCACCGAGGGGCGGCTCGATGGCGATCACCTTGATGTCGGGATTGCGCTCCTTGAGGTAGGTGCCCGTCCCCATCAGCGTGCCGCTGGTCCCGAGGCCGGCGACGAAGTGGGTCACCTCCTCGCAGTCCCGCCAGATCTCCGGCCCGGTGCCCTCATAGTGCGCCCGGGGATTGGCGTCGTTGCCGTACTGGTACAGGAACGCCCACTCGGGATGCTCGTCGGCCATGGCCTGAGCGCGACGCACGGCCCCGTTCGATCCCTCCGCACCGGGGGTCAGGATGATCTCCGCGCCGTAGACCTCGAGCATCTGCCGGCGCTCGATGCTCACGCTCTCGGGCATCAGGATCTTGATCGGGTACCCCTTGAGGCGGGCGATGGCGGCGAGGGCGATGCCGGTGTTCCCGGACGAGGGCTCGAGGATCGTCTGGCCGGGGTGGAGGTAGCCCTCCTTCTCCGCCGTCTCGATCATGGAGCGGGCGATGCGGTCCTTGACCGAGCCGAAGGGGTTCTGGCTCTCCATCTTGGCCAGGATGCGAACGTGCGGGTTCGGGGACACCGCGCTGACGTCGACGAGCGGGGTGTTCCCGATCATGTCGAGCACGTTCTCGTAGACCGGCATCGGCCTGCCCTTTCCCGGCTAATCCGATTCGCTTAGTCGGGATTCTACCGGGGCCCTCGCCCTCCCGACAGCCCCGGACTCCACGAGCCCGCGGCGGCTATCTCGCCCGACCAGGCGGGAGCCCCGCCCTATGCTCGGAACCCGATGCCGCGCCTCACCCACTACTGACCTCGTCGCCGTCCTCGATGGCGGGAGCTCGAACTGTTCGTTCGCGCCCCCCTGTCACTCGTCGCGACGCTCGTCGCCGTCCGGCTGTTCGACGAGTGGTTCTCTTTCCTCCCGACCGGCTCCATCGAGCCCCTACGGTCCGAACTCGACCTGACCTACGGGCAGGTGGCCGTCCTGCTCACGCTGATGTGGGTGGGCGGGCTCGTGGGAGGGCTGGCCGGCATAGCCGCCGACCGCATGAGCCGGCGGGTCCTGGCCGTCCCTCGGCGCGTTCGGCTACGGGCTCAGCCTGGCCTGCTGGGGACTGGGACAGGACTGGTGGGTCCTGGCTATGGGATCCCTGCTGCTGGGCCTCGCTTCTGACGCCATGCTGGCCGCCTGCGAGGTGGCCCTCGTCGACCTTGCCGGCGACGACCTGGTGCGGGTCCTCGCTCCCGGCAACCTCGGCGCCGAGGTGGGCGACCTCATCGGACCCCTGCTCCTGGCCGGATCCGCGGCGTTGGGGTGGTCCTGGCGGGTCCCGTTCATCGTCTCCGCGATCGCGGCGTTCGCGTATGCGGCCGCGCTGGCCATTCAGGACCTGCCGCGTCCGCAGCCCGCGGCCGAACCGTCCTCCGCGGTGTCCGACGTCCGCTCGTGCCTCCGGGACCGAAGGGTGTGGCTGCTGGCGCTGGTGGCGCTCCTCTTCGACACCCTCGATGAGCCGTTCCTCGGCTTCGCCATCGCGTTCCTCGAGGTCGAGCGGGGGCAGTCGCACGCGGTCGCCGTCCTGGTCGGCGGGAGCGTGCTCGTCGGCGGCGTCCTTGGCGCCGGTGCGCTCGCGCTCGGCGCCGTCGGTCAGCGCGATCCTGCGGCCGGATCGATTGCCCGTCGCCCCGACCGTCCTGCTGGCCGGTTCGGTGCTCGGCATCGTCGTGGCGCCGGCCATCCCGTTCCAGGTGGTCTTCGGTCTCGCCGCGGGTGCATCGAGCGCGCTGTTCTGGACCACGGTGCAGGCCCGGATCCTCGGTCTGCGCCCCGGCCAGCCGGGCACGACGGCGGCGGTGATCGGCTACCTCTCCCTGCCCAGCGCGCTCTGGCCGCTCGCCGCCGCGCTCCTTGCTGACCGGTTCGGACTCACCGCCGCGCTCGGGGTCTACGTGGTCACCGCGGCCGCGACGGCCGTTGCGGCCGCGGTGTTCCGGAGCGATCCGGACGGCACTCAGCCGCTGACGGCGACGGCCTCCTCCGCGATGTCTCCCCCGACGATGCGGTAGCTACGGGTCTCGGGAGCCTCCCGCTTGAGGCTCACGATCACGTAGTGCCAGTCGGGGTCGGGTGCCTGCTCGACATCGGTCGGGCTCGGGTACGGCTCCGTGTGCGTGTGGCTGTGGAACACCCCGAGGACGGTGAGGCCCCGCCGGTCGGCATCCCGCTGCGCCAGCAGGTGGTCACGGGGCTCGACCGTGTAGACCCGGGCCGACTCGGCGGCGTTGCGGCACGGATAGAAGACGCTCACCCGCGATCGAGCGGCGTCTCCCCCCAGCAGCCCGCAGGCTTCCTCCGGGTAGCACCGGTAGGCGTGGGCGATCATCTCGGCCAGCGCGCCGTCGGTGAACGTGAGCATCGGCGGGCGAGGCTATCCAGGCGGGCCCCTCGGGTCGTGGTGGTCGGTAGCCTCGACGATCCCATGAGTCCCTCCGGCACCAAGCTCGTCGCCAGCAACCGCAAGGCCAGGCGTGACTTCACCATCCTCGAGACGTTCGAGGCCGGGCTGGTGTTGCGCGGCTCCGAGGTCAAGAGCCTGCGGGCGAGCGAGGTGCAGATGGCTGATGCGTACGCGCGCTTCGGCAAGACGGACGCCTGGCTCGAAGGCGTGCACATCGCCCCGTACGCCTTCGCCACGGGTTCGGACGCCCCCGACCCGGACCGCCCCCGCAAGCTGCTGCTGCACGCCGAAGAGATCGAGAAGATCGGCGCCCGTGTGGCGCAGGAGCGGCTGGCCGTCGTCCCCCTGGCCATCTACTTCAAGGACGGGCGGGCCAAGGTCGAGTTGGCCCTGGCCCGGGGCAGGCGCAAGGGCGACCACCGCCAGGCCATGGCCGAACGCGACGCCAACCGGGAGGTGGCCAGAGCCCTCGGCCGCCAGCGCAAGGGCCATCTGGACTAGAGCCGAACGCCTGGTCTGCATGACACACTGACGATCCGTGGGAGCCAGCCGGCGGGAGGTGATCCGGTGGTCGCTGAGCGCGGGTGGGGTGGCATCGCTGGCAGCAGTCGTCGCTGCGTGCGGCCGCTCCGGCAGTCCGTCGACGGGCGGATCCCCGCCGACCACCGAGCTGCCGTCGTCCACCACGCTGTCCACGACGACCGTGCCACCGACCACCGGCGCGCCGACGACGGCGCCGCCCACTACGGCGGCCGTCGATCCGGCACGGCCGTGGTGGCTGCAGGGCAACTTCGCCCCGGTCGCCAGCGAGGTCATGCACACCGAGCTGACGGTCCGCGGCGCGCTCCCACGGGAGCTCAACGGCCTCTACGTCCGCAACGGGTCGAACCCGGCGAGCGGCGACTCACCCCACTGGTTCTTCGGGGACGGGATGGTGCACGGGGTCCGCTTCGAGGACGGTAAGGCGACGATGTACGCCAACCGGTTCGTCAACACGACGATGTACCAGGCCGGCGCCGGGTTCGGACAGGGCGCTCCCGGAGGCGCGTCCAACCAGTCGAACGTGTCGGCGATCTGGCACGCTGGGCGACTCCTCACGAGCGGGGAGGTCGGCCTGCCGTACGGCGTCGACCCATCCGACCTCGCGACCATCGGCCCCCACGACTTCGGCGGGGTGCTGACGAGCTCGTTCACCGCTCACCCGAAGATCGACCCGGCGACCGGTCGCCTGCACTCGTTCGGCTACGGCTTCGTGCCGCCCTACCTCACCTACCACGTCACAGAGCCGGACGGCTCGATGAGCCACGTCGAGACCATCGATCTCCCGAACAGCGTGATGATGCACGACTTCGCGATCACAGAGACCGATGCCGTGTTCTGGGATCTCCCGGTCGTGTTCGACCTCGAGGCGGCGACGAAGTACATCGAGGATCCGGCCAGCGGGGCGTTCCCGTACCAGTGGCGTCCGGAGGCCGGTGCCCGGGTGGGCGTGATGCCGCTCGCCGGCGGTGCCGACCGGCTGCGGTGGTTCGACATCGAGCCGTGCTACGTGTTCCACGGGATCAACGTGTTCCGACGCGGTGACGAGGTCATCGTCGACGTGTGCCGCCTCGCCAGCGTCTTCGTCGATGGCGAGGTGCTCGGCGGTGACGCCTCGTTGCGGCGATGGACGCTGAACACCGCGACCGGCGGCGTCCGTGACGAGGTGTCCGAGATGGACCGCACGGGCGACCTCCCGTCGCGCGACCCACGCCTCGTCGGCCGTGACTATCGCTACGGCTACCTCGTCGAGACCCGCGACAACCCCGAGACCGCCGAGTTCGGTGGCGTCATCAAACGCGACATGACGACCGGTGACTATGAGGTGTGGGACACCGAGCCCGCCGCGCACAGCGGGGAGTGGCTCTTCGTCCCCGCCGGTGCCGGAGAAGACGAGGGGTACCTGCTGACCTACGTCCACGACGAGGCGACGGACAAGAGCGAGCTGGTCGTGATCGATGCAACCGAGGTCGCCGACGGCCCGATCGCGGAGGTGGAACTGCCCGCCCGTGTGCCCTACGGCTTCCACGCGGCCTGGGTTCCCGCCTAGTCGGCCGGGAGCTGCCGACTAGCGGGCCGGTCTCCGGCCCGAAACCAGGCATGTCTCCGCAACTCCGCCGGTACAATGGTCGGGCAAACTCAACGGGGCTGACAGGTTTCGACGTCAGTGTCGCTGATCGAGCGTGCGACCCGAGTTGCTCAGACTCGCTAAACGGGGCACCAACAAAAACTGCCAACACGCAGTTCGCTGTCGCCGCCTGATCTTCAGGTGAATCGACAGCCATCGTGAGCCGCAAGGCCGCACGGGGCCGCTCCACCGCAGCCCGGCAACAGAAGCGGAGGATGACAGCCTGAAAGCAGGCTGACGGCAGGAAAGACTGCTGACGGTTCGGAAAGACGAGCCGTGGACCTCCTCCCGGAGGTCAGCCGACCCGGCGGTGGGGCACCGTGAGCCCCGCACTCGGGAATGGTCGTAGCACGGGCGGTCACCGCCTGATGGACGGGGGTTCGATTCCCCCCAGCTCCACCGCGCAAGAAATGGTCATCTACCAGGTGTTTCCTGAGTCGTGACGTGATCCGTGCAGTTCACGGGTCGGCACGTCACAACCCGTCTGACCAGGGGTTTCGCCGGTCCGAGTGCTGGAGGGAATGCTCGGCGCCTGAACCCCCGTCCGTCCACGGAGGCGCGCAGGTCACGAGCGGCAAACTCGACCAGGGGGCGTGAAAGGGCGTGTGAATCCAGGACTCTCGCCCGCAATCACGTGAAGGCCTGGTGCTGCCTTGCGTCGGTGGGGCCGAACCTCCCAACGGTCGGCGATGGGACCTACCGCGTTCGCGGGTCGCTTTAACATTGTTCAGTCGAATTTAATCCAGCTTGAATGGACTCCAGGAAGGACCACGCCGTGACCTCCCACTCGTCGATAGATCGCCGGCCGCTCCCCCGCACGGCCGAAGTAGTGATCGTGGGGGCCGGGCTGGCGGGTCTGGCAGCCGCCAACACCCTGCACCGCGCTGGCCACGATGTCGTGCTGCTGGAGGCATCCGACCGTGTCGGCGGCCGAGTCCGCACCGACGTCGTCGACGGGTTCCGGCTCGACCGGGGCTTCCAGGTGCTGCTCACGGCATATCCAGAGCTGCAGACCCAGTTCGATCTCGACGTGCTCGACTTGCGTCGGTTCGAGCCGGGTGCGCTCGTGTGGAACGGCACGTCGACGGATCTCGTCGGTGATCCGATTCGGCGCCCTCGCACGTTGCTGAGGACCGGGTTCGCCCCGGTCGGCACCATTGCCGACAAGCTGCGGATCCTCGGCCAACGAAGCCGCGTGACGAGGTCCACCGCCCCCGAGCTGCTTCGCCAACCCGACATCAGCACCCTGACAGCACTCGAACAACAGGGCTTCAGCAACCGCATCATCGAGGGCTTTTCCGGCCGTTGGTGGGTGGCTTTCAGCTCGATCCGTCGCTGCGCACCAGCCGCCGCATGTTGGACGTGATCCTGCGGAGCCTGATCTTGGGAGATGTCGCCGTGCCGGCGCTCGGGATGGGAACGATTCCGGACCAGCTGTCAGCTCGCCTCCCCGACGGCTTGATCCACTTCGACACCGAGGTCATCGGTGTCGCACCGTGTGAAGTGTCGCTTGCTGATGGTCACTCGATCAATGCCACACGCGTTGTCGTTGCGGTCGAAGGCCCGCGTGCCGTGTCGCTGCTCGGACTGCCACCAGTCGAGTCGAATCCGGCAACATGCGTCTGGTTGGCGGCCGACGCCGCACCGATCCCCGATCGCTACATCGTGCTCGACGGCACGGGTACGGGTCCGGCCCTCAACATCGCGGTGATCAGCAGCGTCGCTCGCGAGTACGCCCCGCAGGGATCGGTTCTGATCGCAGCCGCCTGTCCGGGTGTCGACGATCCAGACATCGAGCCCACAGTTAGGGGCCAGCTGCGACGCATCTGGGGCCGCCCGGTCGACGACTGGCGTCACCTGCGCACCGATGCGATCGCCCACGGCCAACCTCGCCAACATCCCCCGTTCTCTCCCAAGCAACGGGTCGATCTCGGCGACGGCATGTTCGTGTGCGGCGATCACCGTGACACCGCCTCCATCCAGGGCGCCCTCTACTCGGGGCGGCGCTGCGGTGAAGCCGTCATTGCCTCGCTCACCTGAACCAACGCTCGAACCATCCGAGGACTCCGATCTCTGGACCTGGTCAGGGTATGAGGATGTTGGCGAACACCTGCCACGCCAGTGCGCTTTTCGCGACGAAGCTCAGCACGATGTAGATGCGTTCGCCGAACACGTAGTCGCGCCATCTGCCGATCCGCCGGTACTGAAGCGACTGGTTCACGGCAAAGCAGTTGAACAGCAGGAACAGCGACACGATGATCCCGTAGACGAAGGTCGGCGGACGCTCGGCGCCGTCGACCGAGTTGACGCCGTAGACGAGCGACGCCACGATGGCGATCCACGGCGCGGCCCCTGCGATGCAGCCGAACCAGAACGGACCCCACCAGGTGGTCGGGCCTGGCTCGTTGACCATCTCCATCACCCAACCGAACAGGATCATCGCGACGTTGGCGCCGGCAATGGCGATCAGCGCGGTGAAGTCGGTGATGCCCGTGATCGTCGCGATGATGACGATCATCAGTGTCGCCGACAACGAGTACTCGACCCAGCGGAACCGGTTCCGCTGGTGCTGCAACTCGTCGCGATAGCGCTCGCTCATCCCGAACGCGATGAGGAAGTGGAAGAGCGACGACAGCAGCAGGAAGACCGCGACGGCGACGGCGAGCGGATACGTGAACGCCTGGGTGATGATGCCGTCTTCGACCGGAGTTCCCGGTGGGCCGTTGAGCCAGAACCCGCTGATGCCGATCCGGAAGCCGTTGTTGAGCGAAAGCATGAGGATCGCCGAGGCGAGATGCAGCAGCCCGGCCGCCGCATTGACGCGGCGTAGCTGCTTCAGCTCCTCGTCGTCGATGACGCGCTGGCCGGTGCCGGCCGCTCTCGTGTCAGTTCGTGCGTCGCCGGTCATGGCTGCGATGGTCTCACCTTCGGAAGTCGGCTGGGGGCGATAGTCATGCGAACAGGGCATCGACGAGTTCGTCGGTGGTGAGCCGGGGCACAGGTATCGGTGCAGGGGGGGCGAGCAACTCGGCGAGCTGGCGGGCAAGACAACCGGCGTCGAGATGGTTCGGCGATGCCACCGCGGCGCGCCCGGTTCGGGCCAGGTCGGCCGCGTTGGCGAACTGATCGGTCGAGAACGGCAGCACCAATTGGCGGACTCCGGCGGCCAGACACTCCTGCACGCTGTTGTTGCCACCGTGATGAATGGCAAGGTCGGCAGCAGACAACATCGCGACCTGCGGCAGCCGCCTGTCGACGATCCAGTCATCCGGCATCGGGCCGAGCGAATCGATCGGCGTGTCGCCGATGGCGACGGCGGCACGCACACCGGCGCGACGGAGCGCGTCGGCGATCACCACGAGCACATCGGATCGAAGCGACAGGAACGTGCCGAGCGCGACGTACACGTTGCGCCGGCCGTCGCCGCCTGCAAGCCAGGAGGCGTACGCCGCTGGCAAGCTCTCGTCACGCACGAGCGGTCCGACGAAGCGGTGCTCGTGCTGGATCGCGGCCCGCCGATCGGGCGCGAGGAGCGCTGCGTCGCTGTTGTAGAGCACCCTGCGGCCGTGCATGCGCATCGCGTCGGCTACCGGGAGACCACCGGGGGCCACCTCCGCCAGGGCGGCATTCCAGCACGCCGTGAATGCAGCCGAGACGTCGTCGGCGAGTCGTTCCAGGTGGGCGAAGTCGGTGGCGTCGGGGATGCAGGGCGCTGGCCATTCCGGCGGGACGCCGTAGCGTTCGCGGCCGACGGGGAGCTGGGACGGGTGGCCAGGCACGAGGGTGACGAAGCAACGTCCACTGGCGTGGAGACCGAGCGTGGAGGCGAAGGAAACGTGGTCGACCAGGGTTTGGTCGGGCTCGAGTTGCTCGACGAGCGAGATGATCTCGCGAGCAACCCGTTCCGGCTCCCACAGGAGATCACGCGCCCGCTCCGTTGCCTGATGGTGCAACGTGGCGACCGCACCCCGCCGCGTCGCCTCGATGAATCGATTGATCGCGCCGTCCGGCCGGACGAGGCCATCGTTGGCTCCGGCGCTGAGCCGGAGCGGGCGCCACTCGAAGCCGTCGCGCTCGACACGGGGCCGTATCGCGTCGCCGCTGGCGACGACCACACGACGCCCGCGCGCCGCGGCCGCATCGGCGAGGATCGCGAGCGGGCCGTAGTGCGACGCAAAGTCGGGGCTGAGCACGAGCAGCGTCATGCGTAGAGGGCCACGAGCTTGGCTGCCATGGTTTCGATCGAGTAGCTCGACTCGACCATCGTGCAGGCCCTGTCCGCACGCCCGGGCCGATCCACGAGGGTGAAGGCACCCCGGATCGCGGTTTCCAGCGCATCGCCGGGGTGCACGAGGATGCCAGTGTCGCCGTTCTCGACATAGCTCGACGGCCCACCGGTGCTCGGTGCCACCACCACCAGTCCGGCCGCGAGTGCCTCGAGGACGGCGAGGCCGAACTCCTCCTTGAGTGCACCGTCGACGTACACGCCGCCCGGCGCCCAACTGCCATGCCCACCGCCGGCGACGCTCGCCAACAGGTGGGCGATGTCGGCACGCGGACGTCCACCGAGCATGACGAGCCCGGCCCGACGGGAATCGGTCGGGGGGAGGTCTCGATCGATGGCATCGAGCACCTGCCGTTCCACCCGGGATGGCTGGTCGAGCGCGCCGCCGACGATCACAAGGTTCGAGGTGCGTTGCAGCAGGTGGTCGTTCGCCCAGGCGGCGACGACGCGTTCCATTCCCTTGACGGGGTTGAGGCGCCCGACGCTGAGCACGATCGGCAGTTCGCGGCGAGAGTTCGGGATCCGGCGGGCGAGTTCGTCGAGCACGCCGGTGCTCACCTCGACCTGGGCGGTCGATGCACCGAAGGCTGCTGCTCGCTGCCTGGTTGCCGCCCGGCGAGCAAGCGCCACGTCGACACCCTCGGCGACAACCGCGCGCCGCTGCCCGTGGTGGCGAGTCGTCGGCTCGTCGATCAACCCAGTGGCTCGAGAGCCGGGGAACAGCGCGATGCGATCGGACTCCGCGGCCAACTGCTCGACGAGGCGAGCCCGGACCCAGATGTGAGCGTCGGCGTCGAGCTGAACAAACGACGCCTCGTCGAGCTCCCCTCTTGTCTGCAACGAATGCACGAGGTGGTGTGGGTCGGGGGCGAGGCTGAAGCACACCGGCAGTCGCAGCTCTGCGGCGACTGACGCTGCTGCGAGCGTGCCGACGTCGGCCATACGGAGATGGACCACATCGAGCGGTCGCGCATCGTGCAGCGTGCGTCGGATGTCACGCTCGATGCCGGGGAGGTGCTCCCACGCGTCGTTGGCCGACTCGGCCGGACGGTGCCTGTCGCCCACGGTGATCGTGGCGTAGGTCAGCCCCCCGTCGTGTGAGGTCACCGGCCCCCGGATCGCGTCGTTGAGGTCACCACGACCGATGGTGACCACGTGGTCGACGTCGTCGCGTGCGGCGAGATGCTCACCGAGTGACACGAGCAGGCTGGCGACGCCGCCGGTGTCTCCGAGTCCGCCTCGGCTCAGTGCGCCGTCGAGGCCGGGGGCCAGCACGATCTGCGCGATCCGAAGGCCGCGCGATGATCGCTCGGCGTCGGCGACCGAGCTTTGGGACGACGACCCCAGGTCCAGTGCGCTGAGGAGATCGCCGATCCTGGCACGTGCCTGGCAGCCTGTTTCAGTCGACAGCGCGATTTCGGCCGGGCGCTTGATCATCGCCGGCTCCGTGTCGGCCCACCGACGAAGCGTGCGATGTGCGTGCATCGTGTCGATTCCGCCCGTGACCAACTGCCGCAGCAGTGCGGCTACGGCTCCCCGATGGGGAGTGCGTCGTGCCAGACGCCACGTGGCGTGCCGTCGCGGAGCGGTTCGGAGCCGCGCAGGGCATCGATCAGCAACTGATCGGCGGCGT
>CAWHKS010000024.1:0-37574 GCA_963829955.1 uncultured Acidimicrobiales bacterium | reverse complement strand
CTTGTCGGCCGGCGTGCCGAGCACCAGCTTCTCGTAGGCCCAGACGGCCTGGATCGTCGACGGGCCGTAGACGCCGTCGACGCCACCGGGATCGAAGCCGATGTCGTAGAGGCGCTCCTGCACCATCTTCACGTCCGCCCCTGACGCACCCTCGACGAGCTCCAGGGCCAGGCTTCGCTTGACCAGGCTGGTCGTGCTGGCCCCTGCGGTCGTCTCGGGAGGCGGGGACGAGAACGTGCTCACCACCGTCGAGGCGTTGGCCGCTCCCGCTTCGTCGTCACGGGAGCGCTCGATCATGCCCCAACCGGCCACGCCCGCGAACGCCACCACCGCCACGGCAGCCGGCGCCCATCTGCGCACGGTGGTGGGGTCGACTGGTGGCACGTCGCAGCTCCGCTCCGATTCGGTGGGTTCGTGCCCTGGCGCGCCGGATCGTCCGGGGCCAGGCCAGCGACCCATGGTACCAACGGCCCCCCGTCAACCCCCCGCAGGGACAGGGCCGACGGCCGGGGCCGCTGGGCGTGTCAGACCGGCGTCAGGGTCACGCCGGCGTGACGGGTTGCAGGGCCCGCAGCTCCCGGCGCAGCGCCCACATCTCCCGCAGGATCGTGACGATCACGCCCGGCGAGCTCAGGGTCGACATCCCGCGGGTCCGGGGGAAGTAGTCCACCCCGAACTGGACGATGTTGAACCCCAGCTTGTGGGCCCGCACGACCAGCTCGGCGTCGATGAACGATCCCTCGCTGACGAGCGTCATGTGGTCCAGCACGGATCGCCGGCACAGCTTGAACGCGAAGTTGATGTCCCTGACCCGCACGCCGAAGAGGACCCGGACCAGCACGTTGTAGATGGTCGAGTACATGCTGCGGATGTAGCCCTCGCCCGTGCGGTCGAGCCGGTAGGCGCTGACCAGGTCGGCGTCGTAGTGGCGCAGGACCCGGCAGGCCTTGATCAGCTCGTCCATGTCGAAGGGCAGGTCGGCGTCGGTGTACAGCACGAGGTCACCGGTGGCGGTGGCCAGGCCGGTCTTGATCGAGCCGCCCAGCTTGCGGTTGCGAGGGTGGTGGACCACGACGACCCGGGGATCGGCCTCGGCGGCCTCGTCGGCCAGCCGCCCGGTGGCGTCGGACGAGCAGTCGTCGACGATGATCAGCTCGTAGTCACCGATCTCGTCCAGGGCGAGGAGCGACTCGCACGCTTCGTGGGCGGCGCCGAGCGCCCGGGCCAGGTAGGCCTCCTCGTTCCACATCGGGAAGAAGATCGACAGCTTCTTGAAGGCCGCCACGCCGCCGGAGGGTAGTGGCCGCCCCCCGTCACCAGGGGTCGGCCAGGCGCCGGTACGGCCCCTCGGGCTCGACACCGTCCACCAGGTCGGCGAGGACGCGGCCGATGAGGGGCACGAACTTGAACCCGTGACCCGAGCAGGCCGAGCCGACGACGATCGGCCCTCGGCGGTCCACGAGGAACCGGTCGTCCGGGGTCGTCGTGTACAGGCAGGTCGTGCCGGCCATCGGCTCGGGTCGGACGCCGGGGACCCACTCCTCGACGTAGCGGACCAGCCCGTCGACGTAGTCGACATCGGGTCCCTCCCGCCGCCGGTCGGGGTCGATGACGTCGCCCTCGTGGTGGCCACCGACCTTGAAGCCGACGCCCGGCGACGGGAGCATGTACCAGAAGCGGTCGGCGTGGTGGATCGAGCTGGCCCACCGCTCCCACTCGTTGCGCTCGACCGTGGGCGGGAAGTGGACGAGCTGCTCCTCGCTCACCCGCAGGGGTGGTAGGGGCAGCCCCAGGGGGCTCGCCGGCCCGATGGTGCCGGCCACCCAGCCGCCGGCCGTCACCACCACCACCGGCGCCTCGAGCTCCTCGTCGCCGGCACGCACGCGGACACCGTCACCGTCGAGGCTGACCGTCGCCGGGCCGACCCCGCAGCGCACGTCGGCGCCGTGATCGCTCGCCCGTCGGAGCAGCGCGGCGACGGTGACATCGGCGAGGCACCGCCCAGCCGTGGGCTGGTGGACGACGGTCCCCTCGAAGCGCAGGTGGGGCCAGCGTTCGGCCGCGGCGGCGGGCGGCATCGCCTCGTTGGGCACGCTGGCGGCGCTCATGGCGGCGGCCAGCGCCTCGACCGTGGGCGGGTCGCCGTGGTCGATGGCGCCGATCTCCTCGAGCAGGGTCTCGCCGGCGTCGTCCTGCAGCTCGTCCCAGAGCGGACGGGCCTCCAGCACCAGCCTGACCATCACCGGATCGTCGTAGGCGTAGCGGAAGATGCGGCTGGCGCCGTGGCTGCTGCCGCGGGTGTGCCCGGCGTCGAACTGCTCGACGAGGGCCACCGACCGACCCCGCCGGGCCAGCCACCATGCCGCGGCCGAGCCCATGGCGCCCGCCCCGACCACCACGACGTCGTAGCGGGCGGTCATGGAGCTCCGGTCCGCGGGGACCCCGCGGCAGGAGCGCCCTGGTCCAGCCGTGAATGCTGGGCGGCCTCGCGCAGCGCTCGCTGGATGAGCAGGGGGTCGCCCAGGCGGCGGCGCAGCTCGCGCTCGAGGCCGGCGATCGGGAAGAGGTTCTGCGGGGCGCGGGGATCCTTGTGCGGGGACGACCCGTAGCGCGGCAGCACCGCGGCGAGGCGGTCGGCCAGGGCGATGGCCTGCTCCGGTCCGATGTCCACCGTTGCCTCGCAGCGCACCACGCCCGCCCACGGATGGCTGACCTCGCCGGGCAACCGCAGATACCAGCTGTGACGGGCGAACCGCTCTCCCATGCAGAACACGGGCGTGCGCTGTCCCGCCGTGAGGGCGCCGATCACCCCGTGCATCGCCGTCGGCAGGTAGCTGACATGGTGGGTCTTGATGTAGCCGACCGTGCCGGGCAGCCCTCGCCTGGCGCCGAGGGGGCCGTCGACGACGAGCAGTTCGCCGGGGGCCGCGGCGCCGGCGCTGACCTGGAGCTCGAGGTCCGCCATGGCGCCCTGGAGCGCCAGCGACAGCGTGTCGGGGTCGTCGGCCGGCGTGGCCCGCAACCCGAACGGACCGCAACGGGTGTCGATGGGTGCCGCGCCCGCGGCGCGACAGAAGAGGGCGCGGGCCACCTCGGTGGCGACGACGCGGGCCCGGCCGGGCGCTCGGCCCGAGGCCACGCTCGATGTGATGGGCGGACAGCACCGGACGACACCGGCGGCGTAGGTGGCGCAGATGCCCGGGCGCGCCTCCCCGTCGGCGCCGGACACCCACACCCGCGCCTCGATCCGGCGAACGCCGTCGACGAACAGCGCCGGAAGTTCCTGGTCCGCCGGGGCAAGCGGCGGCGGCGTGATCGGCGCCCAGCGCGCGGCCGGCTGCTCGATGTCGAGGTCGACCGCCACGTCGGTCTCGGCCAGGGCGCCACCCTCGGCCGGGGACCCGTACTCGGGCGCCCAGGTCTCGACCGCGAACCTCACTGGTCCACCCGCTCGATGACCGAGGAGCGCGGCTGGCGACGGACGTCGAAGCGCACAGGTACCCGTTCGGCCAGCTCGGGCACGTGGCTGACCAGGCCGACCATGCGGCCCTTCGCGCCCAGGTCTTCCATGGCGCCGGCGACGACGTCCAGCGTGGCGGCGTCGAGGGTGCCGAAGCCCTCGTCGAGGAAGAGCGATTCGAGGCGGGCGCCGGAGCCCGAGCGGGCCACCTGCTCGGCCAGGGCCAGCGCGAGGGCGAGCGAGGCCAGGAACGTCTCGCCGCCCGACAACGTACGGGCCAGGCGGGCCTCGTCGGCGTTCCGGTGGTCGATCACGACGAACGAGCCGCGCTCGTCCACCGACAGCGAGTAGGCGCGGTCGGAGAGCTCGTGGAGGAGGGTGGACGCCGAGGCGCAGAGATCGTGCAGCACGTGGTCGAGCACCCACTTCTCGAAGCGGTTGGCGTGCAGCTCCTGCTTCAGCGCGCTGGCGACGCGGACCCGGCGGGCGAGGTCGGCATCGCGCTCGGTCAGCCGCGCGTGCTCGGCCGCCGCCTCCTGCAGCGTGACCACGAGCTGCGCGCTCGCGGGCCCGCGCCTCGACGGCCACGTCCCGATGGGGCTGGCCGCCCGGTTCGAGACCGGCGTCCGAGAGCGCGCCGTCCAGCTCGCCGGCCCGCTTCCGGCACTCGTCGTCGGCGGCCGAGGCCTCCGACTCCAGCCCGGCCAGCTCGGCCGCCAGGTCCGTGCGGCGCTCGGTCGACCACGCCGTCAGGGTCGCCCACGCGCCGGCCAGCGTGGAGCGGTCGGCCGGGGGCGGCGCCAGTTCGGCCACGCCGTCGCGGGCGCGATCGAACACCTGCCATCCGGTCTGCTCGGCCTCGGTCGCGGAGACGAGCTGGCGGGCGGCCTTCTGCCGTTCGGCCGCGGCGCGGTCGCGCGCGGCCTCGGCCACGGCCGCCGCTTCGTCCACGGCGGCCAGGCGGGCCAGCCCGGCCGTCACCTCGGCCGCAGGTGGTGCCCCCTCGAGCGCGGTGTCGTGGGCCTGCCGGTCCGCTTCGGCGCGCGTGGCCCGCTCCTCCGCCCGGGCCACGGCGACCTCGGCGTCGCGGGCCGCTCCGGACGCGGCGGCAGCGTGCCCGCTTGCCTGCTCCCGCGCCGCCCTGGCCTCCGCCAGCTCGGCGGGCTCGTCGTGGTGGGGGACGGCCGTGACGGGCTGGTCGCACACCGGACACGGCTCGCCCATCACGAGCAGTTCACGCAGCGCCGCGGCTCGGTGCTGGGCGATGAGCGTGTCGTACGCGGTCGCGAGGGCCTCGACCTCGCGGGCCGCCGCGTCGTGCACCGCTGCGGCGGCGGTGGCCCGCTGGCCCGCCCTCTCCAGGTCGGCTGCGGCCTCCTTGGCCCGCTGCTCGACGGCCGGATGCTCCTGGTGGGCGCGCTGCCAGCGTTCGAGTGGCCCACGGTCGCCGGCGGCGAGCCGATCGCCGCGCGCCCGGTCAAGCGCGGCGATGGCGCCCTTCTCCGCCTCCTCGGTAGCGGCGACGCGAGCCCGGGCCTCATCGACGCGGCCGGCCAGGACCTCGACGTCGGTCGGAGGGCGCAGGCCATCGAGGAGCTTCAGCTGCGCGCCCGCCGGGCCACTCCGGCGCGACATTCGTCACGACGCCGCTCGGCCGCAGTGAGCGCGGGCAGGCGTTCCTCCACGGCGCGCACGAGGGCCTCCAACCGCTCACAGCGCGCCTGCTCCTCGGCCACCGCCTCCGGGGTGGCCGCGGCCAGGGCGGCGAGGTGAAACGTGAGCTCCGTCCGCTCCCCCTCCAGGCGCCCCGCCACCTGCCCGGCCGCCTCGCGGACGCTGTCGAACAGGCCCAGCTCCAACAGCCGGACGAGCAGATCCTGCCGCTCGGCCGGCTTGGCCTGGAGGAAGCGGGCGAACTGGCCCTGGGGCAGGACCACGCAGGTCGTGAATTGCTGGGAGGTCAGCCCGAGCAGGGCGGCGATCTCGGCGTCCAACTCCCGGGCGTTGCCCGCCACCACCTCTCCCGCCCGCTCCAACCGTGCCTCTCGCGTCGTCGCCCGGCCGTCGCGGAGCCGCACCACCCGCACGGCCGTCCACCGCTCGCCGGTGACGTCGAAGTCCAACCGCACCCGCGCCTCCGTGCGCCCTTGCGAGACGACGGGCGCCACCTGCCGTTCGTCGCCCAGCCGGGGGACCGTGCCGTAGAGGGCGAAGATCATGGCGTCGATCACGCTCGACTTGCCGGCCCCGGTCGGGCCGGACAGCGCGAACAACTCGACCGCCTCGAAGTCGACGACGGTCCGCTCGCGGAACGAGGTGAACCCCTCCATCTCGAGACGGACCGGCCTCATCCGGCCTGCTCCTCGACCAACTCGGTGAAGAGCGACAAGAGATCGTCGTCCACGGCGCCCCGGGTGTCGGTCAGGTAGCGGCGGAACAGGGCCGTCGGGTCGAGCGTGGCGCGATCCAGCCGGTCCTGGTCGGACGGCCCCGACCGGCCGGCGGCCGAGGCGTCCTCGGGCCGGAAGATCTGGACGTCGACGCACTCGGGAAAGCTCTCCCGCACCTGCTCGGCCAGGCCGACCCGGGGCGTCTCCCGTAGCCGGACCCGCAGGAAGTCGTCGCCCGTCGTCCCCGCCTGCGCCAGCACGGCGTCGAGGGAGCCGTCGAGGGTCCGCAGGCGACGGCCGCTACGCAGCACCCGCGCTTCCACCTCGACGGGCCGTCCGGGGTGCGCCTCGACGAGCAGCACGCTCTTCACGTCCGCGGTCTCGCCGAAGTCCAGTTGCAGCGGTGAGCCGGCATAGCGGATGGGGCACGGCCCGGGGATGGTCTGGCTGCGGTGCAGGTGGCCGAGCGCCACGTACTGCAGGCTGGGCGGGAAGGCGGTGGCCGAGACGCCGTAGTCGAAGATCGTGTGGGCCTCCCGTTCGCCTCCGCCGAGCAGCCCGCCGAGTGCGAAGAGATGGGCCACCATCACGCTGACGCGATCCGGACGCAGGCCGGCGGTGAGCGCCCCGATCAGGTGACGCAGCCGCTCGCCGTAGGCCTGCGCCTGCTGGTCGGCGGCGGTGGCCATCAGCTCGTCGGCCCGGACCACCCATCGTTGCGAGAGGAACGGCAGCAGGGCCACATCGGCCTGCTCACCGCCGTCCCGGGAGCTGACCTCGATCACGCCGCCGTCGTCGGGCCGCCGGAACGACGCCGCCATGGTGACCCGCCCGAGCTCCAGGAGCGGCGCGACGGCCTGCAGCCGTCGCTCGTTGTCGTGGTTGCCGGACACCACCACGACGTGGGCGCCCGAGCGGGCCAGGGCGAGCAGCGCGCCGTACACGATCTGCTCGCTCTCGGCGGTGGGTGCCGCGGTGTCGAACAGGTCGCCGGCCACGATCACGGCGTCCACCTGCTCGGCCGCGGCCAGGGCGGCGATCTCGTCCAGCACGGCGCGGTGCTCGTCGGCCCGGCTGCGCCCCCGCATCGTCTTGCCGACGTGCCAGTCGCCGGTGTGGAGGAACTTCACGGCAGGCCCTCGAAAGGATCGCGGGAGCGGATCGCCGGTGGTGGGGCCGGTCACGTCGGTTGGGCCCATCGGGCCGGCCTCACTGACCCGGGTCGCCCAGGCCGGGAACGGGAACTCGACCACGAGCGGGACCGGCAGCACGGGCTGCGCCACGAGCATCGTCCCCGGCTTCAGGATCTTCGCCCGATCGCGCTGCGCCGCGGGCAGGAAGCCGTACTCCCCCCTCGCGGCCTCGGCGGCGTCGAGGCGGCCGACGACCCGCACCGCCGAGTTGGCCACGATCCGCCGCTCGACTTCGCTGGCCGTCTGCTGCGCGCCGAGCAGGATCATCCCCAGCGAGCGGCCCCGCTCGGCCACGTCCAGAAGGATCTCCTTGATCGGGCTCGACCCGTCCCGTGGCGCGTACTTGTTGAGCTCGTCCAGCACCACGAACTGCAACGGGCGCGCCTGCCCGGCCCTCTCCTTGTCCTCGAAGGCCTTGCGCAGCACGACCCCGACGACGAAGCGCTTGGCACGGTCGTTGAGGTTGTGCAGGTCGACGACCGTGACCTGACGCTCCAGGGCGACGCGGTGACGCTCGGGGTCGGGCACGTCCGCGCGCACGAGGTGCTGCACGTGGGGCACGGCCCCGAACAGGCGGCGGATGAACGCGTTGACCGTGCCGGCGCCGATGGCCGGGCCGGCCCAGTGAGGATCTGGCCGACCGTCCTCGTCCATCAGGCGGGACTGGACGAGGTCGACGAGGGCACGGAAGTTCCGCACCACCTCGCCCTCGATCGAGACCGCACCGTCTCCGGCCGGTGCCGCCTCCCGGAGCCGGGCGGTGACGTTGTGGACGACCATCGTGTACTGCTGGCGGTCGTCCTCGGCGTCGGCGAACAGGAACGGCAGGAGCTCCTGCCGGCAGAAGTCCTCGAGAGTCCAGAAGAACGACACGATGTCGCGGTCGCGGCTGGCGACGTCGGGTACGGGCGTGGGCGCGCCGCGCCGGGGTGGCGCGAAGAACGCCACGCTGGGGAAGGCGCCGACGGGGAGGCCCACCCGGCCGTAGCGGGCGGCCTGCCGCTCGTCCAGCCGCCGGTTGGGCCGGTCCAGCCACAGCAGGTCCTCGCCCTTCACGTTGAACACGAGAGCCTTGGTGTTGACGGCTTCCGCGCCGAGCACGCCGGACTCGAAGAGCGAGTAGAGGAGGAAGGTCGCGTAACTCGTCTTCGTGGCCACGCCCGAGATCCCGCTGATGTTCACGTGCGCGCCGCGGGTGCCGTCGACGAAGTCCAGATCCAGGTAGAGCGGCTCGTCGTCCCGGGTGAGACCAGCCGGGAGGCGGCGCTCCATGCCATCGAAGAACAGCGCCTCGAAGCGATCGGCTCCCGCGGCTCGCCGCACCGGCGTGCCCGGCAGCGGAGGGACGAACACCTCGGGCTCGAATCGGGTGGCGAGGATCTGCGCCGACTCGCTGACCTCGGCCGGGAGCACACCGTCCTCGATGAGGAAGACGTCGCTGTCGAAGCGGGCACCCTCGTGCCGCGCCCGCACCTGCGAGACGACGCCGTAGATGCGGACCTCGTCGCCCGACGGCAGCACGCGCTCGAGGGCGACGACGTCGTCGAGCTGCAGGATCGAGCCCTCGGCCACCGCCACCCAGAAGTCGAGCGGGGTGGCGTCCTCCGTGCCGAGCACGCGGCCGGCCAGGGGCGCGTTGGGGGCGGGCTCGTCCGGCGGGACCATCACGCCGACGCTACTCAGGGGGTGCGCGGCGGACGCTCGAACACGAACAGGTGGTTGAGGCGGAGCTGGAACGTGGCGTGCTCCACGAGGGTCAGCCCGGCGCCGAGGAACAACGGCTCGACGTGGTCGGGCTGGAAGCCGTAGTGCTGCTCGGCCTCCATGCCGTGCAGCAGGCGGAGCCGGATCAGACCGTCGAGGATCGTGTCGACCCGGGGCGACGGCACGGTCAGGATCAGTCGGCCGCCGGGCTTCAGCAGCCGGTGGACGGCTCCGGCCAGGTCGGGCTGCTGGTCCAGCGGGACGTGCTCCAGCACGGCCAGCATCGTGATGGCGTCGAACGAGGCCGGCTCGTCAGGCGCATCCGCGGGGAAGGCGCCGGGCAGGAGCTGGTAGCGGTCGCCCGTCAACGTGCCCGCCAGCGCGGGGTCGAGCCCGATCCCCTCACGCAGCCCGGGGCCGAGCCGGCGGAACAACGCCCCGTCGTGGCAACCGACGTCCAGCACGCGGGACCCCGGTGGCACGAAGCGGACGGCGCGGCCGATCCGCCAGTCCTGGAGCAGTCGGTCGAGTCGGTTCACGCCACGTCGTCACGTCGCTGCTCGAGCACCGTCTCAGCGGTCGGGCGAGCTGACGGCAGCCCGAGGATGCTCAGCAGCAGGCTGCACAGCGCGGTCTGGAGGCCCAGCACGAGAATCGTCACCGACGGGATGATGACCCGCATCGAGCGCGTCGGGTCGAGCGGCTGGAAGTCCCACCCGGCCGCCTCCGCGAGCAGCGCCGCGCCCCCGACCACCACGGCGACGGTCGACAGCGCCAGCCACAGCTCGAGCGGGAATCGACGACGGAACTGCGTCACCCGCCGGTCGTCCGGCAGCAGGCCCTCGCGGCTGGCGAAGGACTTGGACAGCAGGGCGAACCAGACCGACTGGTAGCCGATGAGGACGAGGCCCGCGCAGACGGCCAGCGTGCCGATGCTGAACGTGGCCGGCCCGATCGTCACGTCGGTCAGCGTCAGCACGACACCGCACCCACCGCCGATGAGCAGCAGGAGCAGCCCGGGGTAGAAGAACAGCCAGCGCGGGCTGTAGAGGAGCAGGAAGCGCAGGTGCCGCCAGCCGTCCCGCCAGGCCCGCAGGTGCGGGGGCCGGGAGCGGCCGTCACGGTGGAGGCGGATCGGGACCTGGTCGATCCGCATCCCGCCCAGGCTGGCCTTCACCACCATCTCGCTGGCGAACTCCATGCCCGGCGAGTGGAGATCGAGCCGGAGTATGGCGTCGCGGCGGAAGCCGCGCAGCCCGCAGTGGAAGTCGCGGATGTCCGTGTGGAAGAAGAGCCGGCCGAGGAACGAGAGCGCGGGGTTGCCGACGTAGCGGTTGAGCGCGGGCATGGCACCGTCGTCGATCCCGCCCGCGAACCGGTCGCCCATCACCAGGTCGGCGCCGTCGCGTAGGGCGGTCATGAACGGTTCGAGCGCCGAGAAGTCGTAGCTGTCGTCGGCGTCGCCCATGACGATGAACGTCCCTCGCGCCGCCAGGATGCCGCCCATGAGCGCGGAGCCGTACCCCTGCTCCGGCACCTCCACGACGCGCACGCCGAGCCGACGGGCCAGCGGCGCCGATCCGTCCGTGGAGCCGTTGTCGACGACGATGATCTCGCCGTCGACCCCCGAGTCGTCGAGGTAGCGGCGAGCCTTGGCGACACAGGTCTCGAGCGTCTCCGCCTCGTTCCGGCAGGGCATGACGATCGACAGCTCTACGCGCATTCCGGGCGCGCACGCTAACCCCGTAGTGTCCGGTCCGTGGCTGCAGGCACGCTGCACGTGACCGGCGACGCGGCGGCCGACGAGCTGCTCAACACCGACGGCCTGGCCCTGCTCATCGGCATGTTGCTCGACCAGCAGGTGCCGATGGAGTGGGCCTTCATGGGCCCTGCGTCACTCCGGACCCGCCTCGGGGATCTGGACGCGGCGCGGATCGCGGCCATGGATCCCGACGAGCTCGTGGCGGTGTTCTGCGCCAAGCCCGCCCTCCACCGGTACCCCGCGGTCATGGCACGCCGGACGCTCGACCTCTGCACGTGCATCGTCGAGCGCTACGACGGCAAGGCCGAGCTGCTCTGGGAGGGCGTCGACACCGGCGCCGAGCTCTACGGCCGCTTGCGCGAGCTGCCGGGCTACGGCCAGGAAAAGGCCCAGATCTTCGTCGCCATCCTGGCCAAGCGCCGCGGCGTGCGGCCGGCCGGCTGGGAGGCCGCGGCCGGTCCGTTCGCCGACCCCGTCCCCCGCTCCGTGGCCGACATCGACTCCCCCGAGTCGCTCGCCCGCGTGCGCGAGTGGAAGAAGGCCCAGAAGGCCGCCAGAAAGGACAAGCAGGACCGCCCCCTGAAGCCGTAGCCGCGGGCCGCCGCGCCGCCGGGCGGCCAAGCCGTTCTACGCAGCCACCTCCGGGCGGGGCTGCGCGCCGCAGTCAGCGCACTGGACGGCCACCGTGTTGACCCAACGGTGCGGGCCTCCGGCCAGGCACTCTTCGGCGAAGAGGTAGAGCACACGCTCGCGTGGCGTCTCCTCGATCATGGCGGTGATGAGTCCAAGCACTTTGGGTTCCTTCCCGTTGTTGGCGGACTGATCAAGGGACGTGCGGGGGCCCATCGAATGACGCAGAACCGCAGAACGGGGGCCGGGCCGGTCAGCGGGGGATCGCCGCGACGGCCATAGCGTCGACGAGGTCGTTCATGGGTTCGGCGCTGTGGCCCTTGACCCACTGGAAGGACACCTCGTCGGCGCGGGCCTGGTAGAGCGTGATCAGGGGCTCCCAGAGGTCGCGGTTCGCCACCGGCTTGCGCTGCGAGTTGATCCAGCCCTTGCGGAGCCAGCTCTCCCACCAGCGGTCCCGGAAGCAGTTCACGACGTACGTGGAGTCCGAGACGACGACGACGGGGCCGTCCAGCGACCGCAGGGCCTCGAGCACGGCCAGGATCTCCATGCGCTGGTTGGTCGAGCGGGCCTCGCCGCCCGAAGCCGACGGCGTTCCCGACGGCGCGACAGCCCAGGCCCACCCGCCGGGGCCGGGGTTCCCCGAGCAGGCGCCGTCCGTGTAGACGACGACCGGGGCGGCTGTGGGCATCCGGGCATCCTCCCATGCGGCACCCGGTGAGAGAATGGACGCATGATCTTCGACGGGTTCATGCACCAGCTCCCGGACAGCGATCCGGCCGAGACCCGTGAGTGGCTGGAGTCGCTGGACGCGGTCGTCGACACCCACGGGAAGAACCGCGCCCGCTATCTGCTCTCGGCGCTGCTCGACCGGGCCCGGCAACTGCAGGTGAGCTTCCCGGCCACCGTCTCCACGCCGTACGTCAACAGCATCCCGCCCGAGGAGGAGCCGTGGTTCCCCGGCGACGAGCACGTCGAGCGGCGCATCCGCGCCTACCTGCGGTGGAACGCGGCCGTGATGGTCATCCGGGCCAACAAGCACGCCGACGGGATCGGCGGTCACCTGTCCACGTACGCCAGCTCGGCCGGCCTCTACGAGGTCGGGCTCAACCACTTCTTCCGCGGGAAGGACGACGGGCAGCCCGGCGACCACATCTACTTCCAGGGCCACGCCGCGCCCGGCGTCTACGCCCGGGCGTTCCTCGAGGGCCGGTTGAGCGAGGACGACCTCGACCGTTTCCGCACCGAGATCGGCCGCGTCGGTCTGAGCTCGTATCCCCATCCCCGCTTGATGCCGGACTTCTGGGAGTACCCGACCGTCTCCATGGGCCTCGGCCCGATCACGGCCATCTACCACGCCCGGTTCAACCGGTACCTCCACAACCGCCGGCTGGACGACACCAGCACGTCTCGCATCTGGTGCTTCCTCGGCGACGGCGAGTGCGACGAGCCCGAGACGTTCGGCGCGCTGAGCCTGGCCAGCCGGGAGCAGCTCGACAACCTGGTCTTCGTCGTCAACTGCAACCTGCAGCGCCTCGATGGCCCGGTGCGCGGCAACGGCAAGATCATCCAGGAGCTCGAGGCCTACTTCCGGGGCGCGGGCTGGAACGTCATCAAGGTGATCTGGGGCTCCCGCTGGGACGAGCTGCTGCTCCAGGACAAGGACGGCGTGCTGCTCAACAAGATGAACACCACCGTCGACGGCGAGTTCCAGCGGTACTCGGTGGAGTCCGGGGCGTACATCCGCGAGCACTTCTTCGGGCCGGACCCGCGCCTGCGCAAGCTGGTCGAGGGGTGGTCCGACGAGGACCTCCGGTGGCTGCCGCGCGGCGGTCACGACTACCGCAAGCTCTACGCGGCCTACAAGTCGGCCACGGACAACCTGGGTAGCGGCGCGCCGACCGCCATCCTCTGCAAGACGATCAAGGGCTGGACGCTCGGCCCCGAGGTGGAGGGCCGCAACGCCACCCACCAGATCAAGAAGCTGAGCGGCCCGCAGCTCCGCGTCCTGCGCGACCGCCTGTACCTGCACGACGAGATCCCGGACGCCGCGCTCGAGGGCGACGTACCGCCCTACTACCGCCCGCCGGAGGACTCGGTCGAGTACCAGTACATGATGGAGCGCCGCCGCGCTCTGGCCGGCCCCCTCCCCCGCCGGACCACGCGGACCCGTCGCGCCATCGAGCTGCCCGCCGACGGCGCGTTCAAGGAGGTGCTCGGCGGCTCGGGCGGCCAGGCGGTGTCGACCACGATGGCGTTCACTCGGTTGGTGCGGAACCTGGCTCGCGATCCGGCGTTCGGGCAACGGGTGGTGCCCATCATCCCGGACGAGGCCCGCACGTTCGGCATGGACTCCCTCTTCCGGGAGATCAAGATCTACGCCGCCCACGGCCAGAAGTACGAGCCCGTCGACGCGCAGCTCCTGCTCTCCTACACCGAGTCCGCCGACGGCCAGATCCTGGAGGAAGGGATCACCGAGGCGGGCGCCATGTCGAGCTTCATCGCCGCCGGCACCAGCTACGCCAGCCGCGGCGTGCCGATGGTGCCCTTCTACATCTTCTATTCGATGTTCGGCTTCCAGCGCGTCGGTGACCTCATTTGGCAGGCGGCCGATGTGCGGGCCCGCGGGTTCCTCCTCGGCGCCACCGCCGGCCGGACCACGCTGCTCGGCGAAGGCCTGCAGCACCAGGACGGGCACAGCCTCGTGCTGGCCTCGACGGTGCCGCCGTGCCGGGCCTACGACCCGGCCTTCGCCTACGAGATGGCGACCATCATCCGCCACGGCACCGAGCGCATGTACGGGAAGCGGCCCGAGGACGTCTTCTACTACCTGACCCTCTACAACGAGAACTACCAGATGCCGCCGATGCCCGTCGGTGCTGAGCAGGGGATCATCGACGGCCTGTACCGCTGGGCCGAAGCTCCGGCCGGGCCTTCGAAGCGGGCCACCCTGCTGTTCTCGGGCTCGGCCCAGGGCGCCGCCCGCAAGGCCGCCGAGGAGCTGGCCGAGCACTACGACGTGGGCGTCGAGCTGTGGTCCGCCACCAGCTACAAGGCGCTGCGGGACGAGGCCCTGGCCACCGAGCGCATCAACCGGCTCCACCCGGGCCAGGAGCAGCGCGTCCCCCTCGTCCGCCGCCTGCTGTCCGACTCGTCCGGGCCGATCGTGGCCGTCACGGACTTCATGAAGATCGTGCCCGAGCAGGTCGCCCGCTTCCTGCCCGACCGCCTCTTCGTCCCGCTCGGGACCGACGGCATGGGTCGCTCGGACACACGCGAGGCCCTGCGTCGCTTCTTCGAGGTGGACACCGGCCACGTCGTCGTCGCCGTCCTGTCGGCGCTGGCCGAGCTCGGCGAGGTCAAGACGGAGGTCGTGGCGGAGGCCATCGCCCGTTACGAGATCGATCCCGAGGCCGTCAACCCGGCCGTCGTCTGACCCGACGGTCGCCTCCCGTGGCCGCCGTGTGACCTGGCCGGTCGGACGGCCGGCAGTAGGCTCGCGCCCTCACGATGGAAGGGACCGAGGCGATGCGTCGCGCGTTGATCACCGGCATCACCGGCCAGGACGGGCAGTTCCTGGCCGAGCTGCTGCACGAGAAGGGCTACCAGGTGTTCGGCCTGGTCAAGGGCCAGAACAACCCCAAGGGCGTCATGGTGCAGGCCGAGCTGCCCTTCGTCGAGCTCCTGTCCGGCGACCTGCAGGATCTGCCGTCGCTCATCGGCGCCCTCGAGCAGTCCCAGCCCGACGAGGTCTACAACCTGGGCGCCATCTCGTTCGTGGCCATGTCGTGGAAGCAGGCCGAGCTGACCGCCAACGTGACCGGCACGGGCGTGCTGCGGCTGCTGGAGGCCATCCGCATGGTCGGCGGCAGCCAGGCCAACCCGATGCGCTTCTACCAGGCGTCGTCGTCGGAGATGTTCGGCAAGGTACGGGAGACGCCGCAGACAGAGATGACGCCCTTCCACCCGCGGTCCCCGTACGGCGTGGCGAAGGTCTTCGGGCACCAGATCACGGTCAACTACCGCGAGAGCTACGGGCTGCACGCGTGCAGCGGGATCCTGTTCAACCACGAGTCCGAGCGTCGTGGTCTGGAGTTCGTCACCCGCAAGGTGACCAACGCCGTGGCCCGCATCAAGCTGGGCGTGCAGGAAGAGCTCGTCATGGGCGACCTCCACCCGAAGCGGGACTGGGGTTACGCGGGCGACTACGTCAAGGCCATGTGGGCCATGCTGCAGCAGGACGAGCCCGACGACTACGTGGTGGCGACGGGCCAGACCCACACGGTCGAGGAGTTCGTCTCGAGGGCCTTCGCCCACGCCGGCATCGACGACTGGCAGCGCTACGTCAAGCAGGATCCGCGCTTCCTGCGCCCGGCCGAGGTGGATCTGCTGGTCGGCGACGCGTCGCAAGGCCCACGACGTGCTCGGCTGGCGGCCCGCGGTCGACTTCGACGAGCTCGTGAGGCTGATGGTCGACCACGACCTCAAGACCGAGCGCACCAAGCTCGACAGGTCCTGACCGCGATGGCCACGGGCCGCGAGCACAGTCCGGAGGAGCGCTACGACCTCGTGACCGAGGCTCGCACCGTCGCCCGGGCCGCCACCGACGAGAGCGCCGAGCCGCTCGAACCCGACGCCGTCAGCTCGGACTCCGTCGTGGCCTCGCTGGCCACGCGGGCGGGTGTGGACACCATCACGCCCGTCGGCCGCCAGCGGGGGATGAAGCGTACGGTCCTCAAGGCCTCGCAGGTCTTCCTGCGGGACCAGGCCGCGTTCAACCACCTCACGGTCACCGCGCTGGAGGAGCTCACCGCCCGCCTCGATGCCGCCGAGGCCCGCCTGGCCGAGCTGGAGGCGCAGCGCGCCGACACGGCCGGCGACGACCGGTGAGCGGGCGGGTCCTGGCCTCGTCGCTCCGGTGAAACCGCAGCAGATCGCCATCGTCAAGCCGGACTCCGGCGTGATCGGCGGCTTCGAGCGCGTCGTGCAGCGCGTCGCCCGCTGGCTCCGCTCGCAAGGTCACGTCGTGCGGGTGCTCACCGTGCGGACGGACACGGCGCCGGATGTCGCCTTCGGGCTCGTCCCCACCCGCGCCCTGGAGCGGGCTGCGCCGGAATACATCACGCACATGACGCAGCTGGCGGCGTTCCGGCGTCTGGACCTGCGGGACGCGGATGTCGTCATCTCGACGCAGCCGCCGTCGCAGGCCGTCCGCCACGACCGCCACATCGCGCTCTTCTACCACCACGACCGGATCTTCTACGACCTCGAGGAGCTGATGATCAGCTCGGGCTCGGTCGACGATCCCGAGTTGCACCGCGAGCTCTCCGCCCTCGTCCGCGAGGCGGACGCGCCCGGGCTGGCCGGGGTCAGCCAGTTCCTCGTGCCCAGCCAGACCGTCCGGGAGCGCCTCCGCAAGTTCAACCGGGTGCAAAGGGTGCTGCCGTTCTACGCGGGGCTCGGCCACGCGCCCATCGCGCTCGACGTGGCGTCGGGGTCCGCGCCGACCGGAACGTCGGGGTCCGGGGCGTCGGGCTCGTCGGGCGAGCCGGCGGAGAACGGTCGCCGTCACGTGCTGTGCGTCAGCCGGCACGAGTTCCCCAAGCGCACGGAGCTCTTCGTCGCCGCGGCCCACCAGCTCCCGGAGGTCCCGGCGATCTGCGTCGGCACCGGCAACCGCCTGAGCTTCGTCCAGCGGATCGATCGCCACCTCGACCGGGGCGCCACCATCGCCGCGGAGGAGCTGTGGTGCCGTGAGCCGGCGGGGCGTTTGCCGCTGCCGGGGCGGCCCGGTTCGGGGCGGGTGCTGTTCCTGACCCACACCACCGGCCGGGAGCTGGACGAGCTGTACGCCACCGCGCTGTGCGTCGTGGCTCCGGCCTACGACGAGGACTACGGCCTCACCGCCATCGAAGCGATGTCCGCCGGCACACCGCTGGTCGTCTGCGACGACGGAGGCAGCCTGGCCGAGCTCGTCAAAGAGACGGGCGCCGGTCTCGTCGTGCCGCCGGAACACGTGGCGATCGGCGATGCCGTCCGCCGGTTGTCCTACGACCGCGTGCTCTCCGCCCGTCTCGGTGACTACGGCCGGGCGGCCGTGCAGCACCGGTTCACGTGGCCCCGCGCCTTCGATCAGTTGCAGTCGGCGCTCGGCCGGGTCACGCTCAGCGGCTGATCCACTCCTCCAAGACCGCCCACATGCGCGGCCTCGTGACGCCCAGGGCGAATGAGAGGGCCCGCTCGGAGCCGGCCTGCACCAAGCGATCACGCCCGGCGAGGGCCTCAGCCACGGCGGTGGCCACCGTGCAGGGATCCTTGGCCTCCAACAAGACGCCGCCGTCGCCCATCGTCTCGGCCACCGCGCTCGACCGGTAGGCGACGACCGGGACGCCGTGGTGCATCGCCTCGATGACCGGCACACAGAACCCCTCGTGGTCGGACAGGCAGACGAACACATCGGCAGCTGCGTAGTGCGCGGCCAACATCTCCGGCGCCGCCTCGCCGACGAAGTGAACGGCGTCCGACAGAGCCAAGCTGGTCCTCAGGCGGGCCAGCGCCGAGGCATAGCGGGTCGATGCCGCCGTGCCGACGACGAATAGGCGGGCGTCCGAGGCCACGTGGCGCCTGAACCACGCGAAGGCCAGGATCAGGTCGTGCTGCGCTTTGTTGGGGACGACGCGGCCGACGAACAGCCAGTCCGCCCGTCCTGGTCCCTTCGTCTCGACCAGTCGGGCGAGCGCACCGGCATCGGGGCTGCCCAGGTGCTCGACGTCGAAGAGCACGGGTGCGACCTCGGCGCGCGGTGCGCCCGCCGCGACGAGGTCCTGGGCGTTGAACGACGAGTCTCCGATCGCCAGCGCAGAGGCGGGTGCCAACTCCTTCAGTTGCCGTCGACCGGCCCCGGTCGCCGCGCTCAGCGCCTGGTCCCACGCGGCGAAGAACCTGGGAGGCGTGATGTTGTGGTAGTCGATCGCGAACGGGCGCCCGCGCTCGAGCAGCAGGCCGGCCGCCTCGGACACCACGGCCATCTGGTAGAGCACCGGGCCCGGTCCCAGCTCCCGCAACGGCCGCGTCAAGGTTGCCGTACGGGGATCGGGCAGAACGGTGAAGATCTCGGACTCGACTCCGTGCTCGCGCAGCAGGTCGCGCACGTGGAGCGTGTGCACTCCCACTGCGTCGCCGGAGTGCAGGATGGGGACGACCTGATCCAGCCGGGACGTCCTCACGAGTCCAGGCCGGACTCCGGGACCCGCCGCGCCACGACCACGTGGTGGGATGGCGGGAACAGTTCGGCGACGAGCAGCGAGAGCCGCGGATCCGCCGCCGTGTCGACGGACTCCGCCACCGACCCCGCCGAGCTGATTGCGTGCGCTGTCACGTCCGTCGCGCCCCGCTCGACGAACAAGTGGACCCAGGTCTCCGGATTGAGAGGACGACCAGGAGCGAGGTCGGCCCGCACCGAGCCGAGGCGCAACCACCAGCGAGGGTCGGTCGTCACGACGACCATCGCCGCCGTCTCCTCGAGCGCGGCCCAGACGACGTCGACCAACGCGACGAGCTCGCCCGGCGGGAGCCGGTCGACGATGCCGGACAACACCGCACCGCCGAGCGACCGAGGTTCGAGGCTCCGGAGGTGCTCGAGCACATCGACGCGCCAGATCTCCAGGTCGCTGCGACCCGGCTCGACCCCCAACCCGGGGTCCACCCCGTAGGCGTCGATCCCGGCGGCCTGCAGGGCGAGCACGAGGTCGCCACCGCCGGCTTCAGCGTGCACGACCCGCCCGCTCGCTCCAGCGAGCGCCGACAGGCAGATGGCCGGCACGGCCGGATCGAGCGCTGGAGCCGATGAGGCCAGCACCTCGGCCCTCAGCATCGCGTGCTGCACCCCTGCCTGCTCCTCGACCCGGCGCAGCCGCGCATCGAGACCGACCAGTGCACCGCCGATGGTTCGGCCCATGTGCTCGACCTGCTCGGCCAGGTAGCGCACGTACCAGCGCTGCGCGCCCCTCAGCGCACGCTTGCCCGCGGACTTGACCCGCGACGAAGAGTCGACGGGAACTTCCGTGTCGATCGCCAGCGCGTCCATGAGTCCGGGCATCTCGCCCGGAGCCCCGTCGAGAGGAGGCCCAGCGAGGTCGGTCTCGGCGCTGGATGCCACCACCGCGCGCGCCCACGCCCGAGCCAACACCCGTTCATCGTCCCCCGGGTACGTCACGGCAGCCGCCTCGCCGGCGACCGACGGCTCGGGCGTGGGAGGACCGGTCACGGCGCGGGAAGGTTATCGGACACCTTCCGAGCGGACGGGGAGACCGCAGAGGCTCCGTACCGACCATGTCGTAGCCAGGGGCCGTGCTAGCAAGATCAGCCTTGCCGGTGCTCCACCAGTTCGTTCCGTCGCTCCTGAAAGGCGACGCCGTCGGCGTCCACACGCGCCTCGTGCGGGACCTCCTGGTGGAGAAGGGACTGCACTCCACCGTCTACGCCGCCGCCTGGGCGCCCGAGTTCGACACGTTCTGCCGGCCCTTCGACTCGTACGACGGCGGCGCCGCCCTCTACCAGTTCGCGGTCGGGTCCGGGGTCGGTGACTACGTGGCCCGGCATGTCCGGAGGCTGGCGGTGTGCTCGCACAACGTCACACCGCCGCGCTTCTTCGCTGGCTGGGGGCAACCGGCGGTCCAGGAGGCCGCCGCCTGGGGCGACCGGCAACTCCGGACCCTGGCGGAGTCCGCGACCCTCGGCATCGCCGATTCGTCCTTCAATGCTGATGGCCTCCGCCAGGCTGGCTTTCGCGATCCGGTCGTCGTCCCGCTGCTGATGGACCCGTCCAACCTGCGCCCTGATCCTGAGAACGGACCGCTGGGAAGCCCCGCCGAGGACAAGCAAGGAATCGACTGGCTCTTCGTGGGCCGACTCGTGCCGAACAAGGCCCAGCACGACCTGGTGCTGGCCTTCGCGCTCCACCGCGTCACGAGTCCAGGCTCGCGGTTGTGGCTCGTGGGCCGGACGGACTCACCCCGCTACGAGACCGCCCTTCGGCATCTCATCGCCGCCCTCGACCTGGGGGACGCCGTGGCCATCACGGGGCCCGTCGACGACGGCACCCTGGCGGCGTACTACCGCAACGCCGACGTCTTCGTCAGCGCGTCGGAGCACGAGGGCTTCTGCCTGCCGCTCGTGGAGGCCATGCACCATGGGTTGCCGATCGTTGCCCACGCTTCCTCCGCGGTCGCCGAGACCCTCGGCGATGCGGGGATCTGCATCACGGACAAGCGTCCGCACGCCATCGCCTCGGCGGTCGAGGCGGCGGTCGCGCGTCCGCGCCGGGGCCCGGGACCGGGACCGGAGCGAGCGGCCCGATTCGAGCTCGACCGGGTCCGCCACCAGTTGTGGGACGTGCTCTCGGAGTGGTTGACAGCCGGATGAGGCGCCGCACGCCCGGGCGATAGCTTGCGGCCATGACAGAGCCCTCCGAGTTGGACCGCGCGCTGGAACGGATTCGAGAGAAGGTGGATGAGCGGCGGGCGGCAGGCGAGTACCCACCGGGCTACGAGGAGCAGCTCGACGCCCCGTTCGACGCGGTGATGGGCACAGGTCGCACCACGATGCAGTTGGACACCGCACTCGCCCGGCTCCGGGCCATCCCCCCGTTCTCGCCGTCCCTGATCGCGACGACGTCGCGCTCCCCCGGGGGCGCGGCGGTCCACGGCGCGATGGCGAAGCTGGTGACGCGGCAGACGGCCGGGATCCTGCAGCAGGTGCAGCGTCACCGCGAGGCCACGGATGCCGTTCTCGCCGCCATCGTGCGATCGAGCCTGGCGGCGCAGGCCGCCACCGCGACCGGCAGCGACGTCGGGCCGGACGGCTCGGCGGCCCCGGCGTCCCCGTGGACCCCGGAGCGGATCGACGAGCTGCTGCATCGGCTGGCCGTGCTCGAGCAGGTCGGCGCCCGGCTCGACGCCCTCGAGTCCCGAATGGGCGCCATGGAGGCCCGGGCAGCCGGTTCCGATCCGGCTTGAGCCCCACACTCGAGATCCATCAGGTCCTGGCCGGAGCTGCGCCCGGCGACGCCGTGAGCGGCATGGCGCGGGCCATCCGGGACGAGCTGCGCAAGGTGGCCCGCTCGGAGCTCTACGCCGTCCACATCGACGAGGGCGAGAAGCGGGACGTGCTCCCCCTGTCGAAGTTCCCGCTCCTGCCGAGCCCGGAACGCATCATCGTGTACCACGCGAGCATCGGCGAACCCCTCCTGACCCACTTCCTCATGGGCCGCGACGAGCGGATCGTGCTCGTGTACCACAACATGACGCCCAGCGGGTTCTTCACCAACCTCGACCCGTGGGTCGCGACCCTGCTCGACTGGGGCCGGGTCGAGCTCCGTCAGCTCCGGCCCAAGGTGTCCCTCGCGGTGGCCGACTCACCCTTCAACGCCGTCGACCTGGAGGCCGCGGGCTACGACCCGATCCACGTCGTGCCCGTCGGGATCGACGTCAACCGCCTGCTCCGCTATCGACCGGACCCGAAGCTGGACGCGCGGATCAGTCACGAGCAGACCCTTCCCTACCTGCTGGCCATCGGGCAGCTCTTCCCCCACAAGCGGCACGAACTGCTCGTGCAGGCCGTGCGCGTGCTCAAGGACGTCCACCACCGCGAGGTCGGTCTGGTGGTCGCCGGCGTCGAACGCCAGCCCCTCTACCGCGAGGCGCTGGTCCTCCTCGCCGAGGAGCTCGAGCTACGAGAGATCACGTTCACCGGACGATTGAGCGATCGGGGCCTGGCCACCTATCTGCGACGGGCGAGCGTGTACGTGAACGCCAGTGAGCACGAAGGCTTCGCGGTACCTCCGCTCGAGGCCATGGCCCTCGGCATCCCGGTCGTCGTCCGCGGTTGCGGCGCCCTGCCGACGACGGTCGCCGGCGGTGGCCTGGTCCTCGATGCGAACTCCGGCCCTCTCGAGCTCGCGGAGGCCGCGGCCACCGTCCTCGGCGACAGCGAGCTCCGGTCGGCGATGCAGCGAGCGGGCACCCTGCGACTCCGGGAGCTGGATCCGTCGCACCTCATGGCCCAGTTTCTTGGATCTCCTGGCCCAGGTGGTCTGACCGGGGTGGGACTGAGGATCCTCTGGGTGGTCCAGCGCTTCGGGCCCGAAGTCCTCGGCGGCGCCGAGGCCGAGTCCCGGGACGTCGCCCACCGGTTGGTCGCCCGCGGGCACAGCGTCGAGGTCTTGACCAGCTGCGCGGTCGACTACGTGACCTGGGCCAACCACTACGAAGCAGGGACGCACGAGGACGATGGGGTCGTCGTCCATCGCCTGCCCGTCGAGGATGAGCGCACCCCGGAGTTCTTCGTCCTCGACGGCCGCATGCGGCGCGGAGACGACCTGAACCATCACGAGCAGCAACGCTGGCTCATCGCTCAGGGCCCGGTGCTCGAGGGGATGCAGGAGTGGATCAGCACCCGCGCGCGCGACTTCGACGTCGCCGTGTTCATGACCTACCTCTACTGGCCGACGGTCGTGGGCCTTCCCATCGCCTCCGCCCTGCTGCCCACCGTCCTCGTACCCACTGCGCACGACGAGCCGGCGCTGCACCAGCCGCTGTACGACACGCTCTTCCACCACGCCGACCGCCTCTACTTCAACTCGCAGGAGGAGGCAGAGCTGCTGGAACGCCGCCTCGGCTGTGCTCGACCGGGCGATGTCATCGGCACCGGCATCGAGCTCCGGCCCGAGATCGATGTCGCCGGCCTGCAGTCGGCCACCGGGCTCGGCGACGCGCCGTACCTCGTCTACGTGGGCCGGATCGACGAGCACAAGGGCGCCTTGACGATCCTCCGTTGGTTCACCGCCCACAAGGAACGGCGGCCGGGGCCGCTCCGGCTGGTGCTGGTCGGTCGCAGCACGGTCGAGCTGCCTTCGCACCCGGACGTGATCACGACCGGATTCGTCTCCACCGCGTTCCGCAACGCGGCCATGGCCGGGGCACTGGCCCTCGTACAGCCGTCGACCAACGAGAGCTTCTCGCTGGTCCTGGCCGAAGCGTGGGCCTGCGGGGCGCCCGCCGTCGTGTCCAGCCGCTCACCGGTCCTCGTCGGCCAGGCCCGCCGGTCCGGCGGAGCCATCCCGGTCGGCGGGTTCGCGGAGTTCGAGGCGGCGGTCGAGCTCCTGGAGGCCGAGCCGGCCACGCGCGACGCGCTGGCCGACGCGGGCCAGCGCTACGTCGCAGCCACCTACGCGTGGGACATCGTCCTCGACCGGGTCGAGGCGTGCTTGCAGACGGCCATCGCCCGCCGCGGGGCGGGCTGACCGCGCAGCACCTGTTGCCGGCTCAGGCCTCGGGGTTGCGCGTCCAGGCGACGAAGCCGAGGTCCTGCGGACCGAAGATCGCCTCCCAGAGCCGGGCCACGGCGTCATCCAGGGTCTGGGGCGGGTCGGACTGCGGGAGGGGATCGAGCGCCCGGTGCAAGAAGAGGTACTGCACCCGTTCGTACCCGTTGCGGTCGGCGAGGAACTCGAGCAGCGACGGGTAGAGCGGTCGTACATGGGTGGGGTCAACCCAGAACGTCGTCGCGCCCACACCCACGCTGGCGGCATTGGGTGTCTCTGCGATCAGCACACCTCCCGGCACGAGAACCCGCGCGGCCTGTCGGAACACCTCGGCCACGGCAGAGAAGGGAAGGTGCTCGAGGACGTGGAACAGCGTCAGCGCACCGGCGCTGTGGTCCGGCGCCTCTTCCAGGTACGATGAAGAGGCTGGCGTGGCGGACGTCCATCCCAGCCTGCGCGGGCCTCGGCCACCATTGCCGGGTTCTCGTCCACGCCGTGGCAGGCGATCCCGTGCTCGGCGATCAGCTTCAGCCACTCGCCCCGCCCTGCCCCCAGATCGACCAGCGGGTACGGGCCTTGGGCGAGCGGCGACACGAACGGGAGGTACACCTCGAGTCGCCCTTCGATCGACCCGGCGTCTCCCCGGAAGCGGTTCTCCAGCGCCAGGTAGAGCTCGGGGTCGAGCTCCACCCCGACGCCGACGCGCCACGAGTGCGTCGCGCAACGCCTGCTCCGCCTCCAACCGGGATCGCACCACCATCGCATCGACGTGCTCGCCGACCAGCCCTGGCAGCTTGTCCTCCTCGAGCGAGCGATCGAAGTCGGCGAGCTCGCGCGTCAGCTCATCCACCCTCTGGGCCAGCGTGTCCACGCGGTGGTACAGCCGGCGCAGGGGCGGGATGCTGTAGGCGAGCCGTCGGAGCATCGGGCGGATGCTACGCAGACAGCGGCCGAGTTCACGGAGCGGCGCCGGCGCCGGCGGGCAGCGTGCAGCCGCGGACGGGTGGGTGCTGGATAGCATCGACAGACGATGATCGCGGCCGATTCCGCTCCCGCTGATCGGTCGCCCGAGACCGGGACCGCGGCCGACGCAGCCCTCGAGGCGCCCACGCTGGTCATGTCGCGCAGCAGCGTCCTCGGCCACCTGCGGCTGGTCGTGCGCTACCACGAGCTACTCGTGGCGCTGGTGCGCAAGGAGCTGAAGGTCCGCTACAAGGGCTCGACCCTGGGCTTCCTGTGGTCACTCCTGAACCCGCTCCTGTACCTCGCCGTCTTCTACTACGTCTTCGAGGTGGTGCTCGAAGCAGGGATCCCCAACTTCGCTGTCTTCCTGCTGTCAGGTCTCCTGGCGTGGAACCTCTTCAGCTCCTCCCTCCTCACGGGCACCGGCGCCATCGTCGACAACGGTGCGTTGGTGAAGAAGGTGTACTTCCCGCGGGAGATCCTGCCGCTGGCCAACGTCGGCGCCTCCCTCATCCACTTCTTCCTGCAGCTCATCGTCATGGCGTTCGCGCTCGTCATCACGCGCTGGTCGGTGGATCCCGCCTATGTCTGGTTGGTCCTGCCGGCCCTCATCGTCCTGCTGCTGCTCGCCTCCGCGTTCGCCATCTTCCTGGCCGCGGCCAACGTGTACGCACGTGACACCAGGCACCTGGTGGACGTGCTGATGCTGGCGTGGTTCTGGCTCACCCCGATCGCCTACGCCTACTCCCTCCTGGCCAGCCGGCTCGGCGACCGCTCCTGGGTAATGCTCCTCAACCCGGTCACGTCCGTCACCCTCGCCATGCAGCGGGGCATCTACGGCCGCACGTACGGCAACCCGGGGCCGGATGGTGTGCCACAGGCCCTCATACCCGACGAGAACCAGCTCTGGTACCTGCGCAACCTCGGCATCGTCGGTGCCGGCGCCCTCATCCTCCTCGTGCTGGCCGTCATGGTCTTCGACCGGGCGGAGGGCAACTTCGCCGAGGAGATCTGAGATGTCTGTCGCCATCGACGTCCGGGACGTCTCCAAGCGGTTCCAGCTCCAGGGCGACCGGCCCAGCTCCCTGAAGGAGCGGGTCGTCCGCCGGCGGCGGGGTACCGGCTCGACGCCGTTCTGGGCCCTGCGCGATGTCACCATCGAGATCGACGCCGGCGAGACGATCGGCCTCCTCGGCCACAACGGCTCCGGAAAGTCCACGTTGCTCAAGATGATCGGTGGCATCCTCAAGCCGACCGAGGGGGAGGTCCGCGTGAGGGGGCGCATCGCCTCCCTGCTGGAGCTCGGAGCAGGGTTCCACCCCGAGCTGACCGGCCGTGAGAATGTCTTCCTCAACGGCGCGATCCTCGGGCTGTCCAAGAAGCAGCTGGAGACCCGGTTCGATGACATCGTCGAGTTCGCCGAGCTGGAGGGCTTCATCGACACCCAGGTCCGCAACTACTCGTCCGGCATGTACGCCCGCCTCGGATTCGCGGTCGCCGTCAACGTCGACCCTGACGTTCTCCTCATCGACGAGGTGCTGGCGGTCGGCGACGAGAACTTCCAGCGCAAGTGCCTGGACCGGGTGAGCGAGTTCCAGCAGCAGGCGAAGACGATCGTGATCGTCTCGCACTCGCCCGACCTGATGCGCAAAATCTGCAGCCGCGTCGCCGTCCTCGATCACGGCCGGCTGGTGGCCTTCGGAACTCCCGGTACAGCCATCCGGACCTTCCGCGAGCACCTATTGGAGCAGCAGGTCGAGCGGCGAGCCCGCCTGGAGGCGAAGCACAGCGACCAACAGAGCGACGATGCCACCGCCGCGGGCAGGGGCGACTCGGCGACCCCCTCGCTCTCGCATGGTGCGACGCAGGAGGCGAAGCGCAACTTCAAGGTCCGGATCACCGAGATCGAGGTCGAGCATCCGCACCAGGACCGCCGGCCCTACATCTATCCGGGGGAGCCGTTGTCGATCAGGATCCGGTTCGACGCCGACGAGCCGGTCTCGGACGTCGTGTTCGGCATCGGCATCTACGACAACCGGGACGGCCGCGATCTGTTCGGCATCAACACCGAACTCCTCGGCCGTGACGTCGAGTCGGTGTCCGGACCGGGAGAGGTCGTCTTCGAGATCGAGTCGGTGCCTCTGCTCGACGGCACGTATCCGATCACGGTCGGCGTCCACAGCCACGACGAGGGAACCGTGTACGACTGGAGCGAGCAGCGGCACTGGTTCGAGGTGATGAACCCGGACCGACGCGTCGGAACGGTGGCCATGCCCGTGTCGGTGAAGGTCTCGGTGCAACACCAGCCCCCGAGTTCCACGCTGGCCTCATGACGAAGACGCTGATGGCACGGGTTCGTCGCAGACAGACGAGCTCTGACCTGGATGGTCTGTCCGACGCCGACTACCTGCAGCTCGCCTACCTGCTGCTGCTCGGCCGCGATCCGGACCCGACCGGCTCAGCTCACTACCTCGCCGCGATGGCCGCCGGAACGAGTCGGGCGGAGATCGCCGGCGCGCTGCGCGACTCCTCCGAGTTCCGCGGCCGTCAATACACGCACCCGTTCCACGCCATGCACGCCAGCCGTGTTGCGTGGGTGCACAGTCTTCCGGCCGGCCGCCGAATCGTCGACCTCGGTGGTGTCGCCCGCGACAACCCTCAAGGATCGCTCGTCTTCATGGGCTACCCGCACTCGTTCGACGAACTCATCATCATCGACCTTCCAAGCGATGCGCGCCACGAGTTGTACGTGGATGGGCAGCAGCCCGTCGAGCACGTCACGCCACAGGGCCGGGTCCGCTACCACTACCACTCGATGACCGACCTCTCGGCGTTCGCTGACTGCTCGGTGGACTTGGTCGTAAGCGGCCAGACCTTCGAGCACGTCACTCGCGACGAGGGCGATCAGGTCCTCGCCGAGACGTACCGCGTGCTGCGCCCCGGCGGGTTCCTCGCCCTCGACACCCCCAACCGCGCCGTCACGGCGCTCGAGGTGCAGGATGGACCGGCCGAGTTCATCAACCCCGACCACAAGGTGGAGTACCACCACGCCGAGATGCTCGAGCTCTTCACCCGCCATGGCTTCGAGGTGCCGGTCAGCTACGGCCTCTCCCACATGCCGGAGACGGCGGCCAGCGGCAAGTTCGACGTGACCGAGTTGCTGCGCCATCCGGGGATCTACGGGGACCCGGAGTCCTGCTACATGCTCGCCTACCTGGCCCTGCGCCCCTGAGACGGTTGCCGTGCCGACACCATCCCCATCTCTTGTCGCCGGCCATTGGTACGCCGAACGCGCCCGAGTGAGCGACACCGTGCGCTCCCGGCGCCCGCCGACGTTCACCGAGCCGGTTTCGCAGGCCGTGACCGCCGCCCAGATCGAGGACCCGGCCTTCCGCCGATGGACCGAGGCGCTCAACCACCGGATGATGTTCCACCGCAAGCTGTGGGAGTGGTGCTACACGCTCGAGGCACTCGACGGCGCCGAGATGCTCCGGCCCGGACGCAGAGCGCTCGGCTTCGGTGTGGGCACGGAGGCACTTCCGGCCGTCCTGGCCGCTCGCGGCGTGGAGGTTCTGGCGACGGACCAGCCGCCTCAGGAAGCCGGTCAGTGGGCGGAGACCAACCAGCACGCCACCTCGCTGGAGGCCCTGGTACGAGACGACCTGTGCGATCGGAACGACTTCGATCGGTTGGTCAGCTTCCGCCCCGTCGACATGCGCGCCATCCCTGCCGACCTGCGGGGGTTCGACGCGCTGTGGTCGTCGTGCTGCTTCGAGCATCTCGGTTCTCCACGCGCCGGGCTCGACTTCGTACTGGAGGCCATGGACTGCCTGCGGCCCGGCGGCCTCGCCGTGCACACCACGGAGTACGACGTGCACGACTCGGCGAAGATCGTCGATCTCGGAGCCGTGGTCCTTTACCGCCGAGCTGAGCTGGCCGGCCTGGCCCGTGAACTGAGACGACGTGGGCATCGGCTCGAGTGCAACTTCTGCCTCCCGAGCGACGATCCGCGCGACCAACACGAGGACGCCGAGCCGTACACGGACGTGCACCTCCGCATCAAGCTGGGCCCGACGGCGGCAACGTCCTTCGGGCTGATCATCCGGAAAGCGGCGTGACTGCCCCGGTCGCGCGACCGGAACCACACGAGAGAAGCGGCGGCCACTTCGGCATCGGGCTGGGTGTTGTCTTCACCATCGTCGTCCTCGTGATGTACCGACCCTCATGGTCGTCGATGACGGGGACGCTGCCGTGGAACCTCGGTGATCCCGCGCTCAACACCTGGATCCTCTCGTGGGAGAGCCATGCCCTCTTGCACGATGTCGGGGGATTCTTCGACGGCAACATCTTCTACCCATTCGGGAGCTCGATCCTCTACTCCGAGATGATGCTGCCGCTGGTGCCGGTCTTCGCCACTGTCCTGGCCCTTGGCGGCAGTGCGGTGTTCGCTCACAACCTCATCGTCATCCTGCTCTCAATTCTCTGCCTCGTGACCACCTACCTGCTCGCTCGGCGGCTGATCGGTCATCGAGGCGTGGCCGTCCTGGCCGCGTTCGTGTTCTCGTTCTCGGGATACGTCTTCGAGCACATGAGCCACCTCCAGCTGCTCACCCTGGGCTCGTTCCCCCTCGCCTTCCTCCTCCTCTTCGTCGCCCTGGAAACACAGCGGATCCGCGACGGCGTGCTGCTCGGGCTGGCGACCTTCGCGCTGGCTACAGCCTGCCTTTACTACGGCGCCATCTGGGCCCTTTGCCTTGTCTCGGTGCTGGCGGTCGAGCTCGTGCGTCGGCGGGGCCACCCGGGAGCAGCCTGGTGGCGCACCGTTGGCGCGGCGGCGCTCACGGCCGGGGTGCTCCTGATCCCTCTGGCCCTCGTCTACCTGCGGTTCCAGAGCACAGCCGGGTTCCAGCGCCCACTGGTGGCCGCGTACGGGCTCAAGCTCCGGGATCTCGTAGCACCTGCCCCGGGCACGTGGCTTTATCAGAGCCTGTACGAGCGAGCAGTCCGGGTCGAGGCGGCACCGGTGGAGCACGGGTTTTTCCTCGGGTTCGTGGCGTTGGCCCTCGCCATCGCCGGGCTCGTCGCCGCGTTCGTTCATTGGAGGGTCGCGGCGGACGGCGGGCGCGCTCGGCGCGAACCGGTGCCGGGCGCGCGATGGCACGAGCTCGGGCTGCTCGGCGTGGGTGCGGTCGTGTCCCTCAGCATGGCCGTCGGGGCGACGGTCCTCGGTGTGCCTGGCCCGTTCCGGTTCTTCTACCGTTTCGTGCCCGGTTTCGACAGCATGCAGGCCGTGTCCCGGCTTGCCGTCCCGGCGTTGCTCTTCGCGGCAGTCCTAGCCGCCCTCGGCCTCCAATGGCTGTTGCGAGTCGCTGCCCCGGGCCTGCGCGTGGTGGTGAAGATCGCCGTGTGCGTCGGTGTGCTGGCTGAGCTGTACGTCACGCCGATCAGGCATCCCGTGGACTCCAGCGAGCCGAGGCTGGCCGTGTACGAGCGGTTGGAGCAGCTGCCACCGGGTCCGGTGGTCGAGTTGCCGATCCCCGTGCCTGGCGACACGGGCGCGCCACCGTTGGTCGAGGGGCCACGGATGCTTTCCAGCATCGGTGACTGGCGACCGCGTGTGAACGGCTACTCGGGCGCCTATCCGGACGGTTACGCGGAGCTGGCATCGGTCCTGAACGACTTCCCGGACCAGCGCGCCGTCGAGCGAGTGCGCGCCGAAGGGGTGCGCTACATCGTCATCCACATGGGAAGTGGGCCCGATCGCTCCTATCCGGCCGAGGTCGCGCAGGCCATCGTGGAGGCCCGACCGCCCGGAGCGACGGCCGAGCAGATCGGTTCGGACTGGCTCGTCACCCTCCCGTGACGGGCGCCGCCGGGCAGACCCGAGACGCCGGCACAGGCGTGGCCGTCAGGCTCAGCTGCTCGCTGCTGTATCTCTCCGGAGGCTCCTCGACGACGCGCTCGAGCAGCCGCGTGTTCGTCACGGTGGCCACTGCTGAAATGGGCACGCCGCCACTGAGGAAGGGCTCCGCGCCGGATTCGTTCTGGGTGACGAGCACCAGCACCTTGCAGTCATCGGCCCATGCGTTCGCCGCCGCCGCGAGGTCGGCAGGCGTGGCGGTGCTCGTCAGCGACGCCACGGGGACGCCACACCAGCTTCGGAGGGTCTGGGGCAGGGTGTTGGCGGCCACAGGACCGGCCACCACGATGCCGCCTCCTTCAGGCACCTGTCGGCACACCGCTTCCACGGCATCGAGGAACCCGGCCTGCTCAGCGGCGTTCCGGATCGGTGCCGTCGCCATCGCGGGCGGTATGACCAGGACGGCTGACGCACCGATGATGCACGCCCATCGCAGAGGCGCGCGCGAGCTGGCGCCGCCGCTGCAGTGCCATCGACGCCCATGCGATAGTCCCACCGGCGAGGACGAAGCAGGCCGGCAGCACCAAGGGGACGAAGCGACGCATGGCCCACATCTGCTCGGGTGTGATGCTCGGATCCCAGAGGTAGATCGCACCCGCGAAGGCCAAGAAGAGCAGGAGCACGGTTTCGGCGGGTTGTCGCCGGACTAACGCCCAGTGGACGAGGACGCCGGCACCGACGATGGCCAGGGCCAACGCGAGCGGGCCCACGTACCAGGAGATCCATCGCAACGACTCCTCCGAGTACTGCCGAGTCGGATCGACGGCCAGCCCCTGTGCCGCCTGACGAAGCCCGACGAGAGGGTTGGCTGTGCCCCGATCAGTCATCACGAGCGGACGAACGAACCACGCGGCTGCCAGCACGACGACTGTCGCGGCACCCAACACCATCGCCACGCGGGGTCGGCGGAACCAGTCCGTCACCGGCCGAAGGCGAGCGCCGGAGGAGGGCGGCAATGACGGTGACCACGCTGGCGACGAGCAGCAGGGCGGTGAGCTGGCGACGCGACCAGGAGAGATCGGCGTAGTACGCCCCGGTGAACCAGCGGCCGTCCGCCGCACCTACGAGCGCCGGCAGCGCGGCGGCGACGAGGAGCACCGCCCCCTGCCTCCGGCGATTGCCCACCCACATCCACCCCGCGGCGACGACGACGGGGATCAGGTAGGCGGTGCCGTCGACCCTGGTCATCACCGTCGCGCCGATGAGCCCTCCCGCCATTGCGGCCCCCGCGATCGTCTGACGCGCCAAAGCAGCGATCAACGCGAGAATGCCCGCCCAGAGCACGAGCATCGTGAACGGCTCTGAGTACGGTACCTCTGCCGAAGAACCAGAACGGCAGGCAGGCCGCCAAGCCGCCGGTCACCGCCAGTGCCAGCCAGGCCCGGCCGGCCATCGCCCGAGCGACCGCGTAGACAGGGAGCAATGCCGCGGCGGCCGCCATCGCAGGGAGCCGGAAGAGCAATCGCTGGCCGCCGACGTCGAACGCGAGCGCCATCGCCGCGCTGGCGGCGTGATTGAACTGGAACTCGAGCTGGCCGCCTCCCATGTCGTAGACCGCGGCCGACTGATAGGTCAGGCCAGACAGACCGTCGAAGCGGCGCGGCAGCGTCGACCGTCAGTGATCCGTCACGGGCGATCCACCGGGCCGTCGTGCTGTACGAGCCGGGGTCCCGGTCGATCGTGACGTGCTGGCCAACGTGGAGGCCTGTGAACGCCAGGCCGGCTAGGGCGATGACGAGCGCGGCCGCTGCTGCGATGTGCTCGACCCGAGCCACGGACCGCGCCGGGCCGACGGCCCTCGTACGGCGACGGCCCAACCGGCCAGGGTGAGCGGGATCCCGAGGGCGGCCGCTGCACCCAACGAGTACGCGCCCGCCATGGCCAGCACGAGCACGGTGCCTCCGAACGTGGCGAACGCCACAGCCGGCAAGGTCGCCACGAGCTCGAACCAGCGCGGCACGGCCGAGAGCCCGTCGCCCTTGACGCCGCGTAGCCAAGTCCGCCGAGGCGTGGTCTGGCCGGCCTCATTGCCGGTGATCTCTCCGTCCGTCCTCACACGCCCTCCGGAGCGCCCGCCGACGGTGCTCACGGCTACCATGGCCCCGCGATGTCCGCTCCTGCCCTCGGCCGATGCATGCGACGTCAGCGTCGTCCTCCCCGTCTACAACGAGAAGGGTCACCTGCGCACCGAGATCGACCGCATCCGGGCAGCGCTCGAAGCCTCCCCGTACACCTACGAGATCATCGTGGTCGACGACGGGTCGGACGACGGCTCCGAGATCGAGCTGGCGGCGATCCCAGACATCCGGCTCATCCGCCACGCCGACCAACCGGGGCAGCGGCAGCGCCCGCCGCACGGGCACGACCGCGGCCGTCGGACGACATCGTGGTGTGGACCGACGCCGACATGAGCTATCCGAACGATGAGATCCCATCCCTTGTGAAGGCCATGGAAGGCTACGACCAGGTCGTGGGTGCCCGCCGCACGGAGGAGGGCACCGTCAAGCTCTTCCGCGTGCCGACGAAGTGGTTCATCCGCTCGCTGGCCAGCTACCTGGTACAGGTCAAGATCCCCGACCTGAACTCCGGCCTCCGGGCCTTCCGGCGGGACGTCGGCATGCAGTACGTACACCAGCTTCCGCCTGGCTTCTCGTGCGTGACGACGCTGACGATGTCCTTCCTGGGCAATGGCTACTCGATCAAGTACGTGCCGATCGACTACGCGCCGCAGGGCCGGGCACTCGAAGTTCCACTGGTGGCGCGATACCAAGCGGTACTTCCTGCAGGTCATCCGCATGGTGCTGTCGTACAGCCCGCTGCGGGTCTTCCTTCCCGTCGGCTTCGTCCTGCTCGCCGTCGGCCTCGCCAAGCTCGATCTACGACTGGACGGTCGCGGGACTTCAGCCTCGCCGCCAATACCCTCCTCATCCTCTTCGCCTCGCTGCAGACGATCACGTCGGCCTGCTCGCCGACCTCGTCGTCCGCATGTCCAAACCCGCCACACAAGTACCCCCGGCCTAGGAGACCATCCCGCAGGGGAGACCGTCAGACCTCGTCGGGTGCGCTGTGGGTCGATTCGATCAGGTACGAGCCGTAGGCGGCGATATTGACCTGAGCGCCGGTTCGGATGCTCTCCTGAGCCGCGAACATGCACAACGTTGCCATCGATGCGTCCGCCCAGCTGAGCAAGTGGTTGGGCTCACCTCGGATGGCACGCACGAACTGATCGAGTTCTTCCGCGATGTCCCATCGACTTCCGTAGGCCGGTCCCCTGCTTCTTCACCTCCTGACCGTGCACCGTCAGCTTCGCGAAGTCATCGAGCATCGCCACCCGACCTCTGGACATCGCGGTCACTCGCTCTCGCGGAAATCCGGCTGCCCCGACTTTCGTTGAACACGACCAGCGCGGACGCACCCTCGTACTGAAGCGTGAGCGCAGAAGTTGCAGAGTGTGCGCAGATCGTCGGGCTTGTCCCCCAGAGCTTGCGCTGTCAGGAGATCGGGCGCCGTCCGATCAGCAGGTTGCAGAGGTCGATGAAGTGCTCGCCCTCGGTAATGAGACGCCCGCCGCCGTCGACCGGGTCGAGCGTCCAGTGGTCGGCGGGCACGAATGGCTGAGTGATGAGGTACTCGACGAAGTCGACTGGACCGACCATCGCATCTTTCAGCGCAGAGATCGTTGGCGAGTAGCGGCGGTTGAGCCCCAGCGTGACGAGCGCGTCGCGGCCTTGCATCAGGCGCAGCAGCTCTCCGAACTGGTCGAGGCCGCGTCACCATCGGCTTCTCGACGAAGACCGCCTTCCCGGCCTCGATGCACGCTCGGATGTGGTCATAGTGCTCAGGTTGGCTGGAGCAAACGAGGACGCCGTCGGTCGCTTCGTCTCGAAGAAGCTCGTCGACGTCGGTGGTCACCGTCGTGGCACCGGCTCGGGCAGCCGTCGCCGCCGCATGACGGCCGGTGGCCGATGCGATGCAACGAAGCTCGACCCCTGCATCTTCCGCAGGTTCGGCAGATGCTTGCCGAGGACGTGATTGCCGAAACCGATGAGCGAGATGCCGACCGACCCCTCGGCCTTCGGCCGCGAAGCCACGGTGAGCGTCCGACGCAGGTCGGGGTCCTCGCTGTACCGGATGAGGGCCGCGACACCGCCGAGCGTGCCCGTCCGGATGGCATCGAAAGCGTCTTGCGCCTCGTCGATCAGGAACTCCCGCGCGATGAGCGGTTCGGGATCGACGACACCCGATGTGATCATGCGGATGAACTCGTCGAGGTTGCGCTTCTCGGTCCATCGGACGTACCCGAATGGGTAGTCGACCCTTCCCTTCTCGTAGCTCGTGTCATAGCTACCCGGCCCGTACGCCCTCGAGTAGCGGAGATCGATCTCCCGGTAGAGGAAGTTCTTCGGGTGGATTTCAAGCTTCACGTAGCCGACGAGAACCACGCGGCCTTGGCGGCGGGTGATCTCCATCGCCGAATTGATGAGCTCCGCTGAGTCCGAACTGGCGCAGATGATGGTCGCGTCGACGCCATTCTTGCCGGTCAGATCCATGATCCGCCGCTTCCACTCCGGATCGCGTGGGTCAACGACGAGCGTTGCCCCTGCAGCCGCGGCCAGCGCGTTCGCGGCAGGGTTGATGTCGATCCCGACGACAACGCATCCGGCCGCGATCGCGATGCGAGCGCACAGCTGCCCGACGAGCCCGAGTCCGTAGATGGCGACGACTTCGCCGAACTGGGGCTCAGCGCGACGCAGCGCCTGCGTGGCGATTCCGCCGACGGTGACGAAGGCCGCGTGCCGCAGATCGACATCATCAGGAACGGGTACGACGTGGTTCACCGCGGGCGCCGCGACCTCCGCGTGACCGCTGGCAGCGAAGGCGACGGGCTGGCCGATCTCGAAGCCCTCGACGCTGTCACCGACTGCGAGGATGCGACCCGCCCCGCTGTACCCGATCTCACGCGGAGTGATCATCTCCTGCCACACCCGCCGAGCCGTCTGGCTGACGCCAGTCGCGAAGATCGTCTGCTTGACGACGTGCCTCATCCACGGATCGGAGATGGTCTGGCGAACGAGCTCGGTTGGGGTCTTCGCGAGCGTGCCTGACTCCGTACCTGAGCTGATCAACGAGTAGTTCGTCTGAACGAGTACCTGGTTCATCCCGAGGTGGGGAACCGGGAGTTCGAGCACTGGTACGCGCCCTTCGCGGGTCGATGACCCGCCGGAAGATCTGCTTCATCGTCTCGTCTCCGGGCCGGAAAGTCGGGTGGCAGCAGGAGCCTCAGGCCGGTCAGCGGTCATCGCTCGCACACCCACATCTTGCGGAAGTTGACGCCGTCGCGCCGGCTCTCCCCGGTGCCCATGGGTGTCCAGTCGAACCAGCCGATCTCCCAATTGCCCAACGGGTTCGAGATGTCTCGTGCCGCCGTGAACCCCGCGTCGGCGCAAGCCTGCTCGACCCACGCCGGACTCGGACGGCACCCCTTGCCCCGCAGTGCCTGGTCTGTTCCTCGCCAACCTTGCGCTTCCTCCACCCACTTAATCACCGGCTCCGCGTCGTCACAGACGGCCGAGCTCCAAGAGCAGAACCGGGGATGCCTCGCCGCACGCCCGGAGGAAGCGATCTGGTTGATCGAGGTGGTACAGCACGCCGAAAGCGAGGACGATGTCGAAGCCTCGGAAGTCATCGACACTCGCAGCGTTAAGATCGAGGATCGACGCGGTCGAGCCCGCGAGCGTTCATCGCCTTCACATGCTCAGGGCGACCATCGGTCGACTTGACATCGAAGCCGAGCTGCTGGAACGCCTCCCCGAGATGACCGAGGCCGGCGCCGACCTCCAACACCCGCATTCCCTTCCACCGGTCGAGGTCGACGTGGGCGAAGAGGTTCATCAGACGCGTGCTACTGAGACTCCCGGTAGTAGCTGGCCTCGAACACCGATCTGCCCAAGAGCCTCTCGACCAACACCCGGGCCTTGAACGGGACGCGCATGAACTCTGCCTTCGATGGATGGACGGAATCGGACGGGCTGCCGAGCGCGAGCTGCACACTCGCGCCAGCGACCGAGACACGCTACTGGTCAGTCGCCGCAGATGCGAAGCGCCTGCGGTCATCAACGGGGCGGGTTGCTCAGGCCAAGGTAGGTACGGCGGTGGCCTGCTCGAAGCGGCACCAGGCGTTCTCATGACCCGCAGGTCACTTCTCCAGTCCCTCGTGCTCTTGGCGGGGCTCGTGGCCCTGGCCTTTGTCACGCGCCGATCGCTGCAAGAGGCCAGCACACAGGCCATGCCCGGCCCTGGAAGCCTCGTTGCGGCCGGAAGCCTGGCCCTCCTGGCGCTCATCGCAGTCGCTCGGGCCTGGATCCGCGGTCTTCGGCGACCACGTCCACTCGCGTTTCAGCCGCGTGCGCCTGGCCGGAGGCTTCTATGCGTCCCAGCTCAGCAAGTACCTCCCGGCCGGCGGACTCCTTCAGGCTGCAAGCCAAGTGAACCTGGCCACCGCCACGGGCCTGCCCCTCGGACGCGTAGCGATCGCGTTCCCCGTGGCTGCGCTGTGCTCCTTGGTGGCCGGCGGTGTGCTCGGTGTCGGGCTGGCCTTCGACATCCAGCTCCCAACCTGGGTACGGGTGGTCTCGGCATGTGGGCTCGCCAGCGTGGCGCTGCTGTGGCGCAAGATCATGGCAATCGCCCTCGCCACCGCCCGGCGAGTGATCCACCGGCTTCCGGCTGTCGACCGTCTGCCTTCCCAGACCGAGATCCTGCACTGCTTCGCCTGGGCGCTCCTTGGTCTGGCCTCCTTCTGCGGGGCCTTCACAGTCCTGCTCGCATCACTCGCCGACGAGGTCTCCCCGGGCGTGGCCTTCTCTGCCTACGCCGTCAGCTGGGTGATCGGCTTTCTCGCTGTGCCCGTGCCCGCAGGCGTCGGTGTCAGAGAGCTCGTCCTGGTGGCCCTTCTGCCAGACGTCGGCACAGGCCCACTCGTGGGCGCGTCGCTCGCTCTCCGACTCATCGCAATCGTCACCGAGATCGCCGCCATCGGCGCCAACAGGCTCGTCCAGCGGCGAGTTCGACGGCTCGACGCGGCGAGCTCGAGTCCAGAGACAGTTGCCATGTGACGACACGGTCGATGCCAGGTCCGAGCAGGCCCTGGGTACCATCGTCGGCCGTGCGTGCGTCGGGACGAGAGCCGGATTCGACGGTCGGTCGCCGTCGCAGATCAGCTGACGCCGC
>CAWHKS010000023.1:0-98018 GCA_963829955.1 uncultured Acidimicrobiales bacterium | reverse complement strand
CACAAGCCGAACGACGACCTCTGGGTCCGAGTCCGCACGGACGAGTGGGTGCGCGCCGGCGAGGCCGCGAAGGCGCTGGGCTTCGACTACTTCTGCTTCCTCTCGGTGATGGACTGGTTGCCGTCGCCCTACGGCAGGGGCGAGGACGACCCGACCGAGCCTCCGCCCGAGCGGGAGACCGCGGTCCGTCAGGGCTACTGCGGTGGCGACACCCGGTTCCAGCTCCTCGCCCGCCTCTCGAGCTCCAGCCGCCACCTCGGCTTCACCCTGAAGGCGGACGTGCCGGACGTCGCCGAAGGGGAGTCTCCCGAGATGCCGAGTTGGGTCGGCGTCTACGCCGGCGCCAACTGGCACGAGCGCGAGGCGTGGGAGATGTTCGGCATCAACTTCCTCGGGCATCCCGACCTGCGCCACCTCTACCTGCCGTCCGACTTCGAGGGCAACCCGCTACGCAAGGACTTCCCGCTCCTGGCCCGGATGGTGAAGCCGTGGCCGGGGATCGTGGACGTGGAGCCGATGCCGGCCGAGTTCGACCCTGAGAAGAAGGGGCGGCGCCGGCCGAGGCGACGCCCGCTCCCGACGGCGAGGCCGGGGCGAGGCGGCGGTGGACGCGGAGGGCGAGGCGGATGACGGCCGTCACCGATCGCGACCAGCTCCGGTACATCGCCGGGCAGGCCGCCGACGCGCGCGTCAACGTGGAGCTCGAGACCGAGGGCATGACCCTCAACATCGGCCCCCAGCACCCGGCCACGCACGGCACGCTGCGCATCGTGGCCCGGCTCGACGGCGAGCAGGTCATCTGGGCCGAACCGGTGGCCGGCTACATGCACCGGGGCTACGAGAAGCTGACCGAGGTCCGGACCTTCCCGCAGGTCACGACGCTCATCAACCGCATCGACTGGTTGGGCAGCTTCGCCAACGAGGTGCCGTTCATCCTCGCCTGCGAGAAGCTGATGGAGGTCGAGGCGCCGCCCCGGGCGCAGTACATCCGCACGATCCTCTTCGAGCTCTCGCGCATCGCCAACGTGTCGCTGTTCCTCGGCGATCTCGGCGTGCAGCTCGGCGCGTTCGACCCCGGTCTTCTACGCGTTCCGCGACCGGGAGTACGTCCTCAACCTGATCGAGGGCGCGACCGGCGGGCGCTTCCATCCCAACTTCGACCGCATCGGCGGCCTCAAGGACGACCTGCCCAAGGGCTGGATCGACGAGACCAAGGCCGTCATGAAGAAGATGCGCCGGTTCTGCGACGAGATGGAAGAGCTGCTGATCGGCAACGAGATCTACCAGGCCCGCACCCGGGGCATCGGGGTGATCCCCGCCGAGGTGGCGCTCAGCTACGGCCTCTCGGGCGCCAACCTGCGGGGCTCGGGCGTGGACTGGGACCTGCGGCGGGACCAGCAGCTCCCGATGGCGTGGGACAAGTGCGACTGGAAGGTGTGGACGCACCCCGACGGCGACGTGTTCGCCCGGGTGTGGGTGCGCCTCCAGGAGACGCGGGAGGCCACGAAGATCGTCGACCAGCTCGTCGACTCCATGCCCAGCGGGCCGATCATGGCCAAGGTGCCCCGCATCATCAAGGTGCCCGAGGGGGAGGCCTGGGTCTCGACCGAGAACCCGCTCGGCGAGATGGGCTACTACGTCGTCTCGAGGGGGGACATCGGACCGTTCCGCGTGAAGATCCGCACGGCGAGCTTCAACAACATCTCGATCGCGTCGTGGGTGCTGCGGGGCGTGTACGTGCCGGACATCATCGCCATCCTCGCCTCGCTCTACTTCATCCTGGGGGACATCGACCGGTGACCGGGAGCGGGCGATGAGCCTCCTCGCCGTCAGCATCCCGTACTGGGGACAGTCGCTGCTGCGCGTCCTCGGCGTGCTGCTCGTCGTGCTGCTGCCCGCCGGCACGCTCGTCTACCTCTTCCTGTTCAAGATGATGAGCTTCATGCAGAGCCGGCTCGGGCCGATGGAGGCCGGGCCGTACGGCTCGCTCCAGCTCTTCGCCGAGGTCGGCAAGTTCATCCAGAAGGAGGACATCAGCCCGCGCGGCGCCGACCTGCGGATCTTCCGCATGGCGCCCTACGTCGTCGTGCTCACGGTGTTCCTCATCTACGTCGCCGTGCCGTTCGGGCCCGACGCGGTCTTCGCCGACTTCGAGGTCGGCGTGTTCTACGTGCTCGCCGTGTCGAGCATCTCGGTGCTGGGCATCCTCATGGCCGGCTGGGCCAGCGCCAACAAGTACTCGCTGATCGGCGGCCTGCGGGCCGCCGGCCAGCTGATCGCCTACGAGCTCCCGATGGTGCTGGCCGTGGTCGGCGTCGTCATCCAGGCCGAGACGATGAACATGCAGGGGATCGTCGCCGCCCAGAGCGAGGGCGCGATCTTCGGGATCGACATCATCGGCAGCCCCTACGTCATCACGCAGTTCCTGGGCTTCGTGATCTTCATGATCGCGATCCAGGCCGAGCTCACCCAGACCCCGTTCGACATGCCCATCGCAGAGTCGGAGCTGGTGGCCGGCTACATGACGGAGTACTCGGGCTTCCGGTTCCTGCTGTTCTTCATCGGCGAGTTCGCCGCCGCCGGCGCCTTCGCCGCCGTGGCCGCCACCCTCTTCCTGGGCGGCTGGGCCCTCCCGGGGGCCTGGTTCGACCAGACCGAGGACTTCATGAACGTCGTCGGGCCGCTGGTCCTGCTCGGCAAGTTGGTGCTGCTGGCCGGGATCATCTTCTGGATCCGCTTCACCTACCCCCGCTTCCGGGAGGACCAGCTCCAGCGGTTCGCCTGGAAGGTCCTCATCCCGCTCGCTCTGGCCAACATCATGGTGACGGCCGTGTTCAAGGTGGCGCTTCTGATGCCCAAGGTCCCCGGCGTCATCAAGGGTCTGGGCGTCACGCTCGGCACGATGGCCCGCACCATCACCCAGGGCGCCAACACGGTGCAGTACCCACGGGAGAAGGAGGCGCCGCCCACCCGGGCCCGCGGCGTCATCGCGCTGCGGGAGGAGAACTGCACGGTCTGCATGCTGTGCGCCCGCTCGTGCCCCGACTGGTGCATCTACATCGAGGGCCACAAGGAGAAGGCCCCGCCCCGCCGGCCCGGCGGCAAGCCCCGCACGGTGTCGGCGCTCGACCGCTTCGACATCGACTACGCGCTGTGCATGTACTGCGGCATCTGCGTCGAGGTGTGCCCGTTCGACGCGCTGTTCTGGAGCCCGGAGTACGAGTACTCGGAGCCCCGGATCGCCGACCTCCTCCACGACAAGGACAAGCTGGGCGAGTGGATGGAGACCGTGCCCGAGGCGCCTGACCTCGAGGTCGGCGCGGACAAGAAGGGCAAGAAGTAGTGGTCGCCCAGAACATCGCCTTCGGCATCATCGCCGCGCTGATGATCCTCGGGGCGATCCGCGTCGTGACCTCCAACAACGTCGTGCACGCCGCCCTGTGGCTGGTGCTGGTGCTGGCCGGCGCCGCCGCGCAGTACATCCTGCTGGCGGCGGAGTTCGTCGCCGTCACCCAGGTCCTGGTCTACGTCGGCGCGGTGATGGTGCTGTTCATCTTCGGCACCATGCTCACGCGCGCGCAGATCGGCAGGGAGCGCGACCTCAACAACCGCAGTTGGCCGCTCGCGCTCATCGTCGCGCTCGTGCTCGGCGGCACGCTCGTCTACGTGCTCGCTCGACGCGTTCGGAGACGACGAGCTGCCGGAGGACCCGGCCATCCAGTCCGTCCAGAACGTCAGCGACTCCATCTTCGGCCCCTACCTGATCCCGTTCTGGGCGCTGTCGTTCGTCCTGCTGGCCGCCATGGTCGGCGCCATCGTCCTGGCCCGCAAGGATTAGGTCGCCGCCGTGCTCATCAACCAGTTCCTGCTGCTCGGCGCCGTGCTCTTCGCCATCGGCGTGTACGGGGTGCTGGCGCGCAAGAACGCCGTGCTCGTCCTCATGTCGATCGAGCTGATCCTCAACTCGGTCAACCTCAACCTGCTGGCCTTCGCGCTCCAGCGCTCGGGGGAGGACGCGGCGGCCGGCTCCGCGTTCGCGCTCTACATCATCGCCGTGGCGGCCGCCGAGGTCGGCGTGGGCCTGGCCCTGGTGCTGCTCATCTACCGCAACCGTCGCTCCATCGCGCTCGACGAGCTGTCCGAGATGAAGGGCTGAGCGGGCCATGTGGTTCCTCGAGAACGCCTGGCTGATCCCGGTCATCCCGACCGTCGGCTACTTCGTCATCCTGCTGTTCGGCAAGCGCATGCCGCTGAAGGGCGCGGAGATCGGCTTCGGGACCCTGGCCGCGTCGTTCGTGATCGCCTGCGGCACCGTCTACCAGTGGATCCAGCGGGTCGACCACTACTCGGCCGCCGGGCACGAGGGCGCGCTGGGCACGCTGGCCTCGTTCGGGCGGTCGATCATCCCCGCCCAGGCCGAGGGCGGCCACGAGGTCGCGGCGTTCGTACCTCCCGGTCATCCGCCAGTGGACGTGGTGGCAGGTCAGCGACTTCAAGTTCACGCTCGGCATCCAGATCGACGGCCTGTCGGTCTCCGTGATGTTCGTCGTGACGCTGATCGCCATGCTGATCCAGCTGTACTCGATCGAGTACGTCAAGGGCGACCGCCGCTTCACGTTCTTCTTCTCGGCCCTCACGCTGTTCGCGGCCGGGATGCTGTGCATGGTCATCGCCGAGAGCACGGTCCAGTTCATCCTCGGCTGGGAGATCATGGGCCTGTGCTCGTTCCTCCTGATCGGGCACTGGTGGGAGGACTACGCCAACGCCCGCGCCGCGCTGAAGGCGTTCTTCACGGTGCGCGTCGGAGACATCGGCCTGCTCGTCGGCATGTCGGTGCTGTTCTTCAGCGTCAACGGCTGGGCGCAGGAGAACCTGGGCAGCGACGGGTTCTCGATCTTCGCCATCTCCGGCTGGGCGCTCTCCGGCGACGCCAGCCGGACCGTCCTGCTGTGGGCCGGGGTGGCGCTCTTCATCGCCGCCATCGGCAAGTCCGGCCAGTTCCCGCTGCACACCTGGCTGCCCGACGCCATGGCCGGCCCGACGCCTGTGTCGGCCCTGCTGCACTCCTCGACGATGGTGGTGGCCGGCGTCTACCTGGTCGCCCGGCTCTACCCGGTGTTCTTCGAGGGCTTCAGGATCGGTGACAGCAACGTCAACCTGATCGCCGTCATCGGCGGCATCACCATCGTCATCGCCGCGCTCCTGGCCTTCGTACAGGTGGACATCAAGCGGGTGCTCGCCTACTCGACCGTGTCGCAGCTCGGCTACATGATGATGGGCCTCGGCGTCGGAGCGTGGCTCCCGGCCGTGTTCCACATCTTCACCCACGCCTTCTTCAAGGCCTGCCTCTTCCTCGGTGCCGGGTCGGTGAGCCACTCCGCGTCGCACCACTCGTTCGACATGAAGAAGGACATGGGTGGGCTGTGGCGCAAGATGCCCATCACCTTCGGCACGTTCGTGATCTCGACCCTGGCGCTGGCCGGGCTGCCCCCGCTCGCCGGCTTCTTCTCCAAGGACGAGATCATCGACAACGCCGGTGCCAACGGCTACCGCGTCTTCCAGATCATCGGTCTCTTCGGCGCGTTCCTCACCGCCGCGTACATGACCCGGTGCGTGTACCTCACCTTCCTGGGGAAGCCCCGGGGCGCGTCGGCCGGCCTGGCGTCCCACGGGGACGAGGAGCACGAGCTGGACGACGACCGCGTGCTGGTCGATGCCGGTGTCGTGGCAGCCAGCGTCGCCAGCCACGAGCTGGTCGACACCCCGGCCGAGGGTGCCGTGGCCGAGGGCGAGGCGCCGCAGGGCCCGGGCTACGACACGGACCATGTCACGTCCACGCCCCGGATCACGGCCACGCCGGTGACCACGGGGACCATGCGGGGGATCACGGCGACCAGCGCGGGCCGCACGAGTCGAACTGGCTGATCACCGTGCCGCTGGTGGTGCTGGCGGCGGGTGCGCTGGTGGCCGGCTTCCTGCAGGCCCCGGCCTTCAACATCGAGAAGTTCAAGGAGTGGGTGGAGCCCGCCGGCGTGGCGCTCCTCTACGACGAGGGCGAGGCCGTGCAGGCCGGTGAGGAGCTGGCGCTCGCGGCGCCGGCCGAGGGCGAGGGGGAAGCCGCCGAGGGAGAGGCCGTCGAGGGCGAGGCCGCGGCAGAAGCCGTGACCTGTGCGGAGGAGGTCCCGGAGGGCTCCGCCTGCTTCGCGCCCGAGCTCACCCACGCCGAGTTCGCGTGGTCGAAGGCGGCGATATCGATCCTGCTCGTCCTAGCCGGCATCGGGCTGAGCGGCCTGGTGTGCGTCGCGCTCTACGGGCGCCGTGACGCCCGCCTGGTCGGCCTCACCGAGCGCAACGGCGTCGCCCGCGCCGGCTACGGCTTCTTGCTCAACAAGTACTACCTCGACTTCCTCTACGAGCAGGGCGTGGTGGCCGGAGTGTCGGGGCCCGTGGCGCGCGCCATGAACTGGATCAACCAGAACGTCATCGACGGCGTCGTGAACGGCGTCGGCAAGGGCGCGGTGAAGGCCGCCGAGGCGACGTACGACATCCTCGACCAGGGTCTGGTCGACGGGGTGGTCAACGGCGCCGGCACCGTCGCCGAGGGCTCGGGCGAGGCCCTGCGGCCCGTCCAGTCCGGCAAGGTCAGCCTCTACGGTGCGCTGCTGTTCGGCGCGGCCGCCGTCGGGGCCCTCATCCTCGTGATCGTGGTCTAGGAGAACGATGGTCTACCTCACCGATACGGCCAACGACTGGCTGCTCCCCGTCGGCGTCTTCCTGCCGGTGGTCGGCATGGTGGTGATGGCCTTCATCCCGCGGACCGAGGAGCAGCTCCTCAAGGTGGTGGCGCTGCTCACCGCGCTGGCCACGACCGCCGTTGGCGTCGTCACCCTGGCCACCTTCGACTACGACCGGGCGGGCACGCTGCAGTTCTTCGTGGACGAGCCGTGGATCGACGCCATCCGCTCCCGGTTCATCATGGGCTGCGACGGGATGAGCCTGCCGCTCTACATCCTCACGATGGTCATCACTCTGCTGGTGATCGTCTACAGCTGGAACCACATTCCCGAGCCGGGGAACGCCAAGGCCTTCCTCATGCTCATCCTGCTCCTGCAGGTCGGCATGGCCGGAACGTTCGTGGCGCAGGACCTCATCCTGTTCTTTGTCTTCTTCGAGATCGTCCTGCTGCCGATGTACTTCATGATCGGCGTCTGGGGCGGCGAGCAGCGGCGGTACGCGTCGCTCAAGTTCTTCCTCTTCACGCTGTTCGGCTCGGCGTTCATGCTGCTGGCCTTCATCGCGCTGTTCTTCAAGAGCGGCGCGGCGTCGGCGCCGGACGGCAACTTCTCCATCGAGTACCTGATGGCCAACAGCGACAGCATCACCCGCACGACCGCGCTGCTGATCTTCGGCGGGATGTTCCTCGGCTTCGCCATCAAGGTGCCGATGTTCCCGTTCCACACGTGGCTGCCGGATGCGCACACCCAGGCGCCCACGGTGGGCTCGGTCATCCTGGCCGCCATCCTCCTGAAGCTGGGCACCTACGGCTTCATCCGCATCGCCATCCCGATCCTCCCCGACGCGGCCAAGGAGTGGGCGCCGTGGATCGGCCTCCTCGCCGTCATCGGCATCATCTACGGCGCGCTCTGCTGCCTGGCCCAGACGGACATGAAGCGGCTCATCGCGTTCTCGTCGGTGTCGCACATGGGCTTCGTCATGCTCGGCATCGCCACGCTCACGCCCTTCGGCTTCAACGCGGCCATCTTCGGCATGGTGGCGCACGGGCTCATCACGGGGATGCTCTTCTTCGTCGCCGGGAGCGTGAAGGAGCGCTACCACACGCTCGAGATCCGGCGGATGTCCGGGATGCTCAAACAGGCGCCGTACCTGGGGTGGATCCTCGGCTTCTGCGCCATGGCCTCGCTCGGGCTGCCCGGCCTGGCCGGCTTCTGGGGCGAGTTCCCGGCCATCCTCTCCGCCTACAGCCCGGTCGACGGCCTGAACGTCGAGGTCTTCCGGGTCTACATGGTGATCGCCGCCGTGGGCACGGTGCTGGCCGCCTCGTACCTGCTGTGGCTCTACCAGCGCACGGCCTTCGGCGAGCCGACAGCGGAGTTCGCGAACGACGGTCACATCCACGACGTCGAGCTGCCGGAGTGGATCGCGTGGACGCCGCTCCTCATCGCGCATCCTGGTCCTCGGCGTCTACCCCAACTTCCTGTTCGAGGTCATGAGCCCTGCCGTCGACCTGGCCCTGCAGGCGTACGGCGAGTGAGGCCAGTGACGGTGCTGGCCCAGCTCGCCCCGTGGCAGTCGCCCGCGGTCGACTACCACGCGCTCGCGCCCGAGATCGTCCTCGCGGGCGCCATCGTGGTGCTGCTCGTCGCCGACCTGTTCCTGCCCGAGCGGCAGAAGTGGGCGACCTCGACCATCGCCGGGCTGGGCCTGCTGGCCGCGTTGGTGCCGATCCTCACGCTCGCCGTCGACGGCACGGACCGCTCGATGTTCGGGGGCGGCTACGTGGTCGACAACTTCTCGCTGGTGCTGAAGGCGCTCTTCCTGCTGACCGGGTACGTCGTCGTCCTGCTGTCGACCACCTACGTCGAGGAGGGCGACTACTACCAGGGCGAGTACTACTTCCTGCTGCTGTCCTCGGTCCTGGGCATGGTGATGATGGCCTCCAGCCGCGACCTGGTCAGCATCTTCGTCGCCCTCGAGCTGCTCTCCATCCCTGCGTACATGCTGGCGGCGTGGCGCAAGCGGGACGAGAAGAGCAACGAGGCGGGCATGAAGTACTTCCTGCTCGGCGTGTTCGCCTCGGCCGTGATGCTCTACGGCATGTCGCTCTTCTACGGGGTGGCCGGGACGACGCTCCTCACCGGCGTGGCGGACGCGGTGACGGGACAGCGGCAACGTCCCGGTGATCTCGCTGGCGGTGGTGTTCATCGTCGTCGGCTTCGCGTTCAAGGTGTCGGCGGTGCCGTTCCACAGCTGGGCGCCCGACACCTACGAGGGCGCGCCGACGCCGGTGACGGCGTTCCTGTCGGTGGCGTCGAAGGCGGCCGGGTTCGTCGCGCTCCTGACGCTCCTGTACGTCGGCTTCCCCTCGGCCAAGGACGTGTACGAGCCCATGTTCTGGGTGCTGTCCGTCCTGACGATGACGGTCGGCAACGTGCTGGCGCTGCGCCAGACCAACATCGTCCGGATGCTGGCCTACTCGTCCATCTCGCCAGGGCGGGTTCATCCTCATGCCCCTGGCCGTGGCCGGCGATCCAGCCGCTCGAGCGGAGTCGTTGCAGGCCGTCATCACCTACCTCATCGTCTACGCGGCCACGAACCTCGGTGCCTTCGCCGTCGTGCTGGCCGTGGCCCGCAAGACGCGCTCGGGCGAGATCTCCAGCTACGACGGGCTGTTCAGCTACGCCCCCGGCCTGGCCACCGTGATGACGATCTTCATGGCGTCGCTGGCCGGCGTCCCGCCCCTCGGCGGCTGGATCGCGAAGTTCGGCGTGTTCACGGCCGTGCTGGCACCGGGCACGACGGCCGGGCGCGGTGCTGGCGGTGATCGGTGCCGATCAACTCGGTCATCGCCTTCGGGTACTACGGCCGGGTCATGCGGGCCATGTGGATGGGTGACGCGCCCGACGGAGACGTGGCGCCGATCCGCGTGCCGCAGCCGCTGACGCTCGCGCTCGGGCTGACGGCGGTGGCCACGCTCGTCATCGGCGTGATCCCGCAGGTCGTCCTGCGCTACGGCGACCTGGGGTCGTTCACCGAAGCCCTGGCTCCCTTGACTGGTCGTGATCGCCGGGCTCGTCGAGCGCCTGCGCGCCGACGGGCCCATGCCGTTCGCGGCGTTCATGGAAGCGGCGCTGTACGACCCGGACGGGGGCTTCTACGCCACCGGCGGGCAGGCGGGCCGCCGGGGCGGCCACTTCCTGACCTCGCCGGAGGTCGGCCCGCTGTTCGGGGCGGTGCTGGCCCGCGCCCTCGACGGCTGGTGGGAGGAGCTGGGCCGGCCGTCGCCGTTCACGGTCGTCGACGCCGGGGCCGGGCCGGGCACCCTGGCCCGGGCCGTGCTCGCCGCCGAGCCGGCCGTGCTGCGGGCCGGCGCGCTCCGTTATGTCATGTCCGAACGCTCATCCGCCCAGCGTGCCGCGCACGCTCGACATCCCCACCGATTCGACGTCGAATCGGTGGCCGAGCGCGTTCGAGGGTGTGGTGCTGGCCAACGAGCTGCTCGACAACCTGCCCTTCCGCCTGGCCGTGTTCGACGGCGGCTGGCAGGAGGCGTTCGTCGACGTGGCCCCGACGGCCGGCTCGTCGAGGTCCTGCGCCCGTTCACCGAGCTCCCGCCGTGCCTTCCTCCCGTCGCCCCGCACGGCGCCCGCGCCCCCGTCCAGGACGAGGCGGCGGCCTGGGTGAGAGCGGCGGTCGAGCGCGGTCAGCCGGGGCCGGGTCGTCGTGATCGACTACGCCCGCACCACGGCCGAGATGGCGGCGCTCCCATGGCGGGAGTGGCTGCGGACCTACCGTCGCCACGAGCGCGGCGGCCACTACCTCGCCGAGCCCGGCACGCAGGACATCACCGCCGACGTCGCCCTCGACCAGCTGCCCAGACCGTCCGCCGTCACCACCCAGGCCGAGTTCCTCGTCCACCACGGCCTGGACGAGCTGGTCGAGGAGGGCCGGCGGCTCTGGCAAGCCGGTGCCGCCGCCCCGGACCTGGCCGCGCTCGCCGGGCGCAGCCGCATCCGGGAGGCCGAGGCGCTGACCGACCCCGACGGCCTCGGCGGGTTCACGGTCGCGGAGTGGGTCGTCGCGACGCAGCCGTGACGCCCGCCCTAGTCTCGTCGCGGTCACGCCACGCTGCACATGAACCAGGGAGCCTGAGCCGGCCCCGGCCGGGATGCACGCCGACCAGTAGATTCCCGCAGGTCCGTGCCGCACACCTGGGGGGTACCGCCCATGGCCGACGAGCCGACGCAGGCCATCGACGACCTGCTGCTCGAGAACCGCACGTTCCCGCCGCCGGAGAGCTTCAAGGAGTCGTCGCTGGTCGCCGGCACCTTCATGTACGACGAGGCGGCCACCGACTACCAGGGGTTCTGGGCCCGTCAGGCCGCGGCGCTGCTCGACTGGGACGAGGAGTGGGACACCATCTGCCAGTGGGACCTGCCCTTCGCCCAGTGGTTCATCGGCGGCAAGCTCAACGTGGCCCGCAACTGCCTCGATCGCCACGTCGAGGCGGGCCGGGGCGACAAGGTGGCCTTCTACTGGGAGGGCGAGCCCGGCGACAGCCGCGTGATCACCTACGCCGAGCTGCTGGCCGAGGTCCAGCGCTTCGCCAACGTGCTGAAGGGCCTCGGCGTGGAGCGGGGCGACCGGGTCAACATCTACCTGCCGATGATCCCCGAGGCCGCCGTGGCCATGCTGGCCTGCGCCCGCATCGGCGCCGCCCACAGCGTGGTCTTCGGCGGCTTCTCCTCGTCGTCGCTGTCCGACCGGATCAACGACGCCGAGGCGAAGGTCCTCGTCACCGCCGACGGCGGCCACCGCCGGGGCGAGGTGTTCCCGCTCAAGCCCCAGGCCGACGTCGCTCTCGAGTCGACGCCCTCCATCACGGGCGTGGTCGTGGTGCGCCGCGGCGGCAACCCGATCGACATGCAGGACGGCCGCGACCACTGGTACCACGACCTCATGGCCACGGCCGACGCCGACTGCCCGGCCGAGCCGATGGACGCCGAGCAGCTGCTCTACCTGCTCTACACCTCGGGCACCACCGGGAAGCCCAAGGGCATCATGCACACGAGCGGCGGCTACCTCACCCAGGTGGCCTTCACCCACAAGTACGTGTTCGACCTCCACGAGGACACCGACGTCTACTGGTGCACGGCCGACGTCGGCTGGGTGACCGGGCACAGCTACATCGTCTACGGGCCGCTGGCCAACGGCGCCACGAGCGTCATCTACGAGGGCGTCCCCAACTTCCCCGGCAACGACCGCCTGTGGGCGATCATCGAGAAGTACAAGGTCACGAAGTTCTACACCGCACCGACGGCCATCAGGACGTTCATGAAGTGGGGTGACGCCGAGCCGGCCAAGCACGACCTCTCGTCGCTGCTGCTGCTCGGCTCGGTGGGCGAGCCCATCAACCCCGAGGCGTGGATGTGGTACTGGGAGCACATCGGCGGCCGTCGTTGCCCGGTCGTCGACACCTGGTGGCAGACGGAGACCGGCGCCATCATGATCAGCCCGCTGCCCGGCGCCACCACGCTGAAGCCGGGCTCGGCCACGTTCCCCCTCCCCGGCATCGGCGCCGAGGTGGTGGACGACCACGGCAACGTCGTCACCCGCGGTGGCGGCTACCTCACGCTGACGCAGCCCTGGCCGGGGATGCTGCGGGGCATCTGGGGCGACCCGCGACCGCTACCGCGAGACCTACTGGAGCCGCTTCCCCGGCCGCTACTTCGCGGGGGACGGCGCCAAGCTGGACGACGACGGCTACCTCTGGCTGCTCGGCCGGGTCGACGACGTGATGAACGTCTCCGGCCACCGGATCTCGACGACCGAGGTGGAGTCGGCGCTGGTGTCGCACCCGAGCGTGGCCGAGGCGGCCGTGGTCGGCGCCAACGACCCGACCACCGGCCAGGCCATCATCGCCTACGTCACCCTGCGGTCCGGCTTCGAGCCCGGGCCCGAGCACTCCGAGATGCTCCGCGACCACGTGGCCGGCGAGATCGGCGCCATCGCCAAGCCCCGGACCATCATCTTCACCCCGGACCTCCCGAAGACCCGCAGCGGCAAGATCATGCGGCGGCTCCTGCGCGACGTGGCCGAAGGGCGCACGCTGGGCGACACCACGACGCTGGCCGACGAGTCGATCGTGGAGGAGATCCGCACCCGCGCCGCCGCCGCCCCCCAGGAGGAATAGGCCCGTGCCGGCGGGCCGGAGTGCCGGGCGAAGGCCTCGTCCGCGCCGGTAGCGTCGCCCCGATGCATGGGTTCCTGGCCGCCGCGCGCCGACAGTGGCGTTGGGGCCTGGTGGGGCCGGCATGCTCGTCCTGCTCAGCCTGCCGGCGGTGGTCGACGCCCTGCCGGTGGAGCGGACGGACGTCCCGCTCGACACGCTGGTGGAGCGCATCGAGGCGTCGGCCGACCGGCCCTACCACGGGTACGCGGAGGGCCGCGGGGCGCTCCGGCTCCCCGAGCTTCCCGGGGCGGCCGACCTGAGCACGCTCATGAGCGACACGTCCCGGATGCGCCTCTGGTACGACGGGCCGGACGCCTGGCGGACCGACCTGCTCTACTCCGGCGGCGAGCGCGACCGGTACGGCCAGCCCGACGGCATGTGGGTGTGGGACTCGGGCACCCACCGGTCCGTCTTCGTGCAGGGCGAGACGCAGCTGCGCCTTCCGATCCCCATCGATCTCACGCCCCCGGACCTGGCCCGCCGGCTGCTGGCAGCGGCCCAGCCCGACGAGCTGGAGGACGCTCGGCTCCCGCCGCATCGCAGGACAAGACGGCGACGGGGTGCGGATCCGGCCCTCGGCTCCGGAGACGACCATCGACACCATCGACATCTGGGCCGATGCCGAGACCGGGCTGCCGCTCCACGTCGAGGTCACGGCCAAGAGCCGCGACAACCCGTCACTCCAGACCGGCTTCCTGGAGCTGCAGCAGGAGCGCCCCGATCCCGACCTCGTGAGCTTCGAGCCCCCGGCGAACGGCGAGCGGCAACAGGACGAGGACCTGGACCTCGTGCAGGCCATCGAGCGGTACTCGCGGACGCTGCTGCCCGACACCCTGGCCGGCCTCCCCCGGGCCACGGATCGTGCGTCCGCCGCCGCGATCTACGGCGAGGGCTACACCTCCGTCGGCGTGCTGGCGCTGCCCCAGGAGTTCATCACCGACACCCTCCGCAGCCTGCCCACCAGCGACCGCCCGTGGGGCAAGACGGCGGCGGTCATCCGCACCCCGCTCGTCAACGGGATGATCTTCGCCGATGGTGGCACGGCCTTCATCCTCGGTGGGCCGGTGACCGTGGCCGAGCTGGACCGCCTGGCCGAGGACCTCGTCGAGCAGGGCGTGCAATGAGCTCGGACGTCGTGGTCCGCACCGACGGGCTGACCAAGCGCTACCCCGGCGGCCTGCTGGCCGTCGACGAGCTCGACCTGGAGGTCCACGAGGGCGACCTGTTCGGCTTCCTGGGTCCGAACGGGGCGGGCAAGAGCACCACGATCCGGATGATGCTGGGCCTGGTCTTCCCGACGGCGGGCACAGTCGAGGTGCTCGGGTGCCCCATCCCCAAGCGGGGCGACGACGCCCTGTCGCAGGTGGGCGCGCTCATCGAGGGCCCCGGCTTCTACCCCCACCTGTCCGGCCGGCGGAACCTCACGCTGTTCGACGCCGCCGGCAAGAACGGCACCCGCACCACGCGGACCCGCCGCATCGACGACGTGCTCGATCGGGTCGGTCTGGCCGACGTCGGCCGGCGGCCGGTGCGGGCCTACTCGATGGGCATGCGCCAGCGCCTCGGCCTGGCCGCCGCGCTGCTCCGGCACCCCCGGCTCCTCATCCTCGACGAGCCGACGAACGGCCTCGATCCGCAGGGCATCCACGAGCTGCGCACCTTGTTCGTGGACCTGGTCCAGGAGGGCACGACCGTCTTCCTGTCCAGCCACCTCCTGTCCGAGGTCGAGCTGATCTGCACCAGGGCGGCGATGATGGCCAACGGGCGCCTCGTGGCCCAGGACCGCGTGGAGGCGCTCCTCGCCCCGACCGGCGTCCTGCGCATCGAGTCGCCCGACGCGTCGGTGGCCGCCGGCGTCCTGCGCTCCCGCCGCATCCCGGTGGAGTGGCTGGACCAGACCCATCTGCGGGTCCACCTCAACGGCGAGCCGGCCGAAAGGGTCAACAGCCTGCTGGTCAACCAGGGGGTGCGCATCCGGGAGCTGGCCCGCGAGCGCCCGACGCTCGAGGACGTGTTCCTCGGCCTGACCGGCAGCACCGCGATCGATGCGCCGATCGACCCCCCATCGGATCCGCCGGTCGATCCGGCGCCCGAGGAGTCGTCGTGATCGCCGTCGAGCTGTCCAAGCTCGTCCGCCGTCCCCGGACCTGGGTGACGATCGCGCTGCTGGCCGGCCTGCCCGTGGTGGTCGGAATCTTCCTGAAGGTCACCGGCATCGCGCCCGGCGCCCGGCTCAGGCCCCGCGCTCCTGAGCGAGGTGCTCAACAACGGCGTGCTGTTCCCCGCCGCCGCGCTGGCGTTGATCCTGCCCGTCTTCCTGCCCGTCGCGGTGGCCGTGGTGGCGGGCGACGCCATCGCCGGCGAGGCGTCGGCGGGCACGCTCCGCTACCTCCTGGCCCGCCCTGTGACGCGCGGTCGCCTCATCGCGTCGAAGGTGATCATGGCGCTCACCTTCATCGCGCTGGCCATCGGCATCGTGGCCATCGTCAACCTCATCGCCGGCGCTTCGCTGTTCGGCATCAAGCCCCTGACCTCGCTCTCGGGGACCGGGCTCAGCACGAGGGAGGCGCTGGTCCGCACCGTCCTCGCCATCCTCTACATCGGGTGGTCGATGCTGGGCCTGGCCGGCATCGCGCTCTTCGCCTCAACCCGGACGGACTCGCCGCTGGCCGCCGCGCTCGACCGCCCTCGCCGCGTTCGTGACCTCACAGGTCCTCGACCTCATCGACGCCACGCAGGCCATCAAGCCCTACCTGCCCACCCACTACTGGCTGGCGTTCGTCGACCTCTTCCGGGACCCGATCCTTTGGCGCGGCATCCAACGAGGCGTCGCGCTCCAGGCCGTCTACCTCGTGGTCTTCCTCGGCGCGGCCTGGGCCAGCTTCGCCACCAAGGACGTCACCAGCTAGTCCGAGCGGCGATCTAGTCGCGGAAGTTCGTGAACTGGAGGGGGATGGCGAGGTCGGCCTCCTTGAGGAGGGCGATCACGGACTGGAGGTCGTCGCGCTTCTTGCCCGTCACCCGGACCTGATCGCCCTGCGTCTGGCTCGACACACCTTTCGGGCCCTTCTCCTTGATCATGCGATTGATCTCGCGGGCCTTGTCCGAGGAGATGCCGACCGCGATGGTGGCGGTCTGGCGCACCGTGCCGCTGGCCGCCTCCTCGACCTTGCCGTACTCCAGACCCTTGAGCGACACCCCCCGCTTGACCAGCCGCTCCTCCAGCACCTGGCGCAGCGCCCGCAGCCGGTCCTCGCTGCTCGAGCGCAGCGTCAGCGCGAGGTCGTTCTGCTCGATGGTGGAGTTCGTGCCCTTGAAGTCGAAGCGGGTGGACAGCTCTCGCTGCGCCTGGTCCACCGCGTTGCGGACCTCCTGATGGTCCACCTCGGACACCACGTCGAAACTGGGCATGAGGCCGAGGGTAGCGTCGGGAACGGTCCGCATCGGCGTGCGCCCGCTCGGGCCGCTCCGGTAGCGTGTGGCCCCCTGGGTCGGTGCCCGAGTGGCCAAAGGGAGCAGACTGTAAATCTGCCGGCACAGCCTACGGTGGTTCAAATCCACCCCGGCCCACCAGGAGTTTCGCGGGAGCTACGGCCCGTCGCTGCCGACCAGGTCGAGCAGGATGGCCACCAGCTCGTCCGGGCGGTTCTGGGCGATCATGTGGTTCGTGGCGATGTCGTGGCAACGCCAGGCCGGTGACGTCCGGGCATGGGTGGCGGCGGCGTCGAAGGCGGCCGCGCCCGGTGCGTCGGGGGCGTCGGCGGTGGCCCGCACGTAGGTGCGTGAGAAGGGATAGTCCTCGATCGGCCGTGGCACACGGATCGGCTCCGTGAAGCAGGCGGCGGGATGGGCGACGCGGCGCGGCTCGGAGAACGCCGCCTCGAGCGGGTCGTCGTAGGTCCGAGGCGTGGGCGGGACGAGCCACGGCGTGCCGACGGTGATCGGTCCTGGGGGAGGTCCACCGGCGAGCTGGCCCACGGTGTCGCCGTCGTTCGGGACAAACGTGTCGAGGTACACGAGGTGCGCGACGCGGTCGGCGAGGTGGGGCAGCGCCGCCGTCACTACCGCGCTGCTGTACGAGAACCCGACCAGCACGATGGCGTCCAGGTCCTCGTACAGGACGCTGTTGATGACGTCGGCGACGTGCGTCGAGAGCGTGACTCCGGGGCCGGTGAGGTGCACCCGCTCGCCCACGCCGGTGAGGCTGGGCGTGAACGCCTCGTGACCGGCGGCCCACAGTCGCCGTCGCACCAGGTGGAAGCCGTGAGCACCGCTCCACGCACCGTGGACCAACACGAAGGTCGCCATCGGGCGCCTGCTTAGCCGCTGGCGCCGACCACCTGGCGCACGGCGCTCGTCAGCCCGTCAGGACCCAGGGGCTCCAGTGCAGCGACCAGCGGGTCCTTCCCGTCGGCGCCTTCGAGCCGGTCGCCGTCCACCACGAACCGGCCCTGGTGGTTGATGACCAAGTAGCCAGGAACCTCGGGGTCCGGTCGCCGGTCGAGGAACCAGATGGCGTCCATGCCGGCCTCGCTCGGCGCCAGCCCGTTGACGGCGATGGCCGTCCCGTCGCCCAGCCAACCCTCCTCTTCCACGAGGAGCGTGGATGCCGCAGAATCAAGGCTGGCGTCACCGGCGAGGACCTCTTCGACCTCGAGCGTGTCGATGCGGGAGACGACAGCCGCGTCCCCCTCGCCCACCAGCCGGCCGCGGGCGGTGCTGTCGACCCGGGCGCGCACGACGAGATCGGACGCCACCACCATCGAGGCCAGGTCGTCGAACTGATACAGCGACGACGCCTCGACGGGCAGGGGAGCCGGCCCTCGGGCACGCGGACCCTCGTCCTCGCCGCCGCCGTTGCCCGCGGACGTCCACCGGACGATGCCGACACCGGCCGCCAGCGTGAGCAGCGCGACCGCGGCCGCCGTCCGGCGCACAGCACAGGCCCGATCAGGCATCGCCGTCCGACTCGCTGAACGTCAGCGTCAGCCCCAGGAGGCTGGCCACCTCGGTCGCCAAGGCGCGCTTGGAGTCCTGCAGCGCGACGAGGGCTTCCTGGGCCGCGGGGAGCTCGGTCTCGACGGCCGAGGCCAGCGGCCGCGGCAGCGCGACGAGGATGTCGCGGCCGTCGACCAAGCCGCCCCGGGTGCGACGGGCGGCGTCCTCGGACGCCGCTTCGAGATCCGCGCCTAGGACGGCGTCGTAGGAGGCCAGGGCTCCGTCGAGCTCGGCCACCATGTCGTCGAGCCCCCGCTGGGCGGCGCCTGTGTCGGCCGCCTCCGGGTTCGGCTCGACGTCGTCGTAGCCGACCGCGACCTTGAGGCGCTTGTCCGCGACGCTCTGGAGCGTGGCGATGAGCTGGTTGTACAGCTCGTCGCGCGCCATGGACTCGTCGGCGAGGAACTCGGTCCGATCGGGAGCTCCCTCGGCCCAGGCGGCCGCCACGTCATCGGCGGCCTGACCCACGAGCACCGCCGTCTCGGCCGCATATCCGCACCGGCGGGCGCCGTCCGGCGTGGTCAGGGGGTCGGAGCCTTCCCCGTAGAGGAGCTGTTCGATGGCACCGAGCCCGCGGGCGTTGGCGCCCAGATCGGCCACGGCCGCGGCGGTGAGGGGCTCGGATCCGTCGAGGACCTCCTGCACCTTCGTCTCCGACGCTGCGAAGTCGACTGCGGACGGGGTCCGCAAGGTCATGGCCGGGCCGACCCCGAAGGCCACCGTCTGCCGCCAGGCCTCGCGCGTCGCAGCCCACTGCTGGCGGGCGGCGTCAAGCGGTGCCGCTCCCGGCTGCGCACAGAGGTCGGCGATCGCGGTCTCGAGCTGCGCCGCCTCCGTCTGGAAGGTCTGGTAGCGGGGCACGATGATCTCGTCGACCATGGCGGGCAGGTCGGGCCCTCCGGACGCGGCGGCGGAGGCCGCGGTGGTGCCGGCGCTGTCGTCGCCACCCGAACAGGCGGCGAGGCCGGCGAGGAGCGCAGCGGTGACCGCCAGGGGAGCAAGCTTCACAACGACTCCAAGAACGCGATGAGAGCGTCGCGCGCCCGGGCGGGCAGCGCGGCGGAAAGCATCGGCGGACGCCTCGGCCTCGCCTCCGTGCCAGAGGATGGCCTCGCTCAGGTTGCGAGCGCGTCCGTCGTGCATGAAGCGGGTGTGGCGGTTCACGGTCTCGACCAGGCCGATGCCCCACAGCGGCGGCGTGCGCCACTCGCTGCCTGTCGCCTCTTCGTCGGACCGGCCATCGGCCAGGCCGGGACCCATGTCGTGCAGCAGCAGGTCGGTGTAGGGACGGATCACCTGGTCGCTCAAGGCGGCGACGTCGCTCTCACCGGTGCGCAGCTCGGGCAGGTGGCAGGACGTGCAGCCCAGGCTCCCGAACAGCTCCTCGCCCTCGGTCGTCTCGGCTTGCCCGACGTCCCGCCGGGCGGGCACGGCGAGGGTCCGCGTGTAGAAGGTGACGCGCTGGAGCTTGGCCGCGTCCAGCTCCGGCGCCCCGCCGCTGAGCGCCGCCCCGCACGCCGTTTGTTCGGGCGGGCAGTTCTCGTCCGGGAAGAGCGAGGACGTGATGCCGATGTCGCCGTGGAAGGCACCGGCGTTCTGATGTTCCACCGACGGCACGTTGGCCTTCCAGCCGAATCGGCCGAGGGAGGTGCCCCCGTTCACCACGTCGGCCACCTCGTTGGGTCGCCCTGAGATGCCGTCGCCGTCGGCGTCGTCCGGATCGGCGGCGGCGAGGATGTCGGCCTCTGGCACGGCCTCGAGCAGCCCGACGCCGATCACCGCGGGGGCCACCCGGGGGCTGATCTGGAGGTCGTCGGGCAGCGGTCCGAAGGCCGGCTCGGCGATGTCATACGTCGGGGCCAGCAGCGAGTACGGCGTGCCGTCGTCGTACTCGCCCGGCTGCTCGATGGTGTTGATGCTGATCTGGCCCTCGGCGGGCACGCCGTTGTTGGCCCGGTCTTGGAGCTGGTCGCCGTAGCCGGGCACCGGCTCAGGACCGCCGGTGGGCCCGGGCACGCTGAGGCGCACGAGCAGGCCGAGCTCGGTCGGATCCTCGGGGGTGGGCGGCTGCGCCCGGCCGTCCTGGAAGTGGCAGGACGAGCAGGACTGGGCGTTGAACGTCGGCCCGAGGCCGTCGCGCCCGGATGTCGACGCCGGGGCGGTCACCCAGTTGTCGTTGAAGAAGTTGTTGCCGACAGCGAAGGCGCGGCGATCCTCGGCCGGCAGCGTCTTCAGCGGGAGGCTGAAGGCCATGGACGACTGATCGTCCACGGTGCCTTCGCCGCCCAGCAGTGCCGCGTCAGGCATCGGGGTCGGGCCGGCGCCCGCGGTCGACGCCGCGGTCGAGACGGTCGGGCCGGCGGCCGTGGATCGAGCAGGTTCACGTGCGGAGGGAGCATCCGTGCCGCCGGAGCACGCAGCTCCGACGGCGCCGATGACGAACGCGGTGGCCAGCACCGCCCTGAGAGCGATCGGGCGCTCAGACCTCAAAGTTCACCTGGACGCCGAGCGCCTGGGCGGCCTCGGCCAACGTGGTCCCCTGCTCCTCGAGCGCGGTGATCACGTCGAGTACAGCCGTGCGCTCGGGGGAACCGTCGTCCGCGGCGATCATCGCCTCGAACGTATCGGGGAACGCCTCGGCCTGGGCCAGCGTGGCGTCGAGCTGCTCGCGCAGCGTGGCGTCGAGCTCGGGGTCGACGGCGGCCACGAGGACGGTCAGGCCCGAGCCGCTGGCACCCGGGAACTCGCCCAGGTACACCATGCGGACACCCTTGATGTTGTTGACGACGTCAGCGTTGGTGTTGTCGCTGAAGCAGGAGTGCTCGTCCTCGCGGTCCTTCGTCTCGTAGGCGACGGTCATCCGCTCACCGGCCAGCTCGCCGGTGTTGAGGGCGCCGATGCCCCGGACCATGTTGCTGATGGCCTGGGTCGGATCGGCCAGGAACTCGGTCCGGTAGGCGCCGCCCTCCGCGGCCCACTGGTCACGCACGCTGGTCATGTCGTCGATCAGCTGTTGGGTGACGAGCTCCAGGTAAGCGGCGCGCCGCTCGGCGTTGGCCTCCGTGGTGTAGTCGGTGACCGGCCGGCTCCCGGGCCCGTCGTCGGACAGGTCCTGGCCCCAGAGGAGGAACTCGACGGCATGCCAGCCGGTGGAGATGTTGGTCTCGCCGCCCTCCTCGTTGGCGGAGACGATGACGTCCGTGGTGATCTCCGGGAACCCGGCGGTGTCGTTCACGATGCCGGCCGCCGCGTCGCCGTCGACGTAGTCGACGTAGGCCTCGTCCATCGGCCAGGCATTGATCTGGCCCTCGGGCCCGTCGTCAGGGTTGTCGATGGGGCCGTCGTAGAAGCGGAAGGCCTCGGTCGGGCCGTAGTCGTCGCGAGCGGTCAGCCACGCCACCTTCGCGGCATCCAGCGTCGCGTCGGTCGGATCGGCGATGAAGGCCTGGATGGCCTCCTGCATGGTGGCGGCGCTGGCCACCGACGCGTCGTAGGACGCGAAGACACCGTCGGCATAGGCCGTGGCCACCTCTTCGGCGAGCGTGGGATCGGCCGCGGCCCCTGCTGTGGTGCCGGCCACGGTCCCGGGTGCAGTGTCGGCGGCCGCGCTGGTCCCGACCGTCCCGGCCGCATCGCCACCGTCATCCGAGCCATCCGAGCCGCAGGCGGCGACCAGGAGGGTGCCGGCGACGACGGGGATGGCGAGGCGGGCTGGGCGGGGCAAACGCATGTGGGGCTCCTGACTAGGGTGGGTTCCGCGTCATGTTAGGGGTGCTTTACCAACGGCCGTCAATCGCCCGACCGCGGGCTGATCGGTGGACCCGCCGGGTAGATGGCGCCTCGCTCGGCGTGTTCCGCATCGCGTTCGGGCTCGTCGGCCTGCTCTCGGTCGTGCGGCTGATCGATCGGGGCTGGGCCACCACGCGCTACGCCGGGCCCACCCACCGGTTCACGTACCTGGGGTTCGGCTGGGTGCCGAAGCCGTCGCCGGCGGGGATGCTCGTCCTCTTGGCCGTGGTCGGCGTCGCCGCCGCGCTCGTGGCCGTGGGCTGGCACTACCGGCCGGCTATCGCCACCTTCTTCCTCGGGTTCACCTGGATCGAGCTCATCGACGTCACGACCTACCTGAACCACTACGTGTTCGTGAGCCTGATGGCGTTCCTGCTCTGCTTCCTCCCGGCGGACGCCAGCCTCTCGATCTCGGCGAGGCGGAGCGGCGAGCGCACCGTGGCGGTGGGGTGCTCTGGCTCCTCCGTGCCCAGGTCGGCGTGGTGTACGTGTTCGCCGGGATCGCCAAGCTCCACGGCGACTGGCTGGTGCACGCGCTGCCGCTGCGCCTGTGGCTCCCCGCGCTCGACGGGCTCGGTCCTTTCGACGGCCTGCTCGAGCAGCGCTGGACCGCCCACGCCCTGGCCCTGGCCGGCGCGGTGTTCGACTGCACCATCGTCGTCCTCCTGCTCTGGCGCCGGACCCGGCTGTTCGCCTTCGTCGCCGTGGTCGTCTTCCACGTGGTGACCTGGCGGCTCTTCCCGATCGGCGTGTTCCCGTGGCTGATGGTCGCCGGCGCCACCCTGTTCTTCACGCCCGGCTGGCCGCGTCGCCAAGGATGGGGTCGGTGGTTGCGGTCGCGCCCGCCCAACGAGGCCGACGCCGAGCCCGACGACGCCGGGAGCCCTCGGACCCTCTCACGGGCACAACGGCTGGCGGTGGTGGCCGGATTGGCCTGGGTGGTGCTCCAGGTGGTCTTCCCTCTCCGTCACCTGCTGTACCCCGGCGATGCCCGCTGGACGAACGAGGGGTACCGCTTCTCCTGGAACGTCTTGGCCGTCGAGCGGGCCGGCGACGTCACGTTCCGTCTCACCGATCCCGTCACCGGGGAGGCGTGGACGGACGACGCCCGTGCCCTCTACACGGCCGATCAGTGGCGGTTGATGGCCACCGAGCCCGATCTCATCCACCAGGCCGCGCTCGAGCTGGCGCGGGCGCGCGCGCGAAGCCGGACATCCGGCGGTCCAGGTGCGGGCCGACGCCTACGTCTCGCTGAACGGCCGTCCCGCCGCGCCATTCATCGACCCCACGGTCGACCTGGCCGCCGAGCGCCGCGATGTCTGGCACGACGGCTGGATCGAGCCTGCTCCCTCGACGCCGGCTCCGTGACGGTTCCCCTCAGCGGGGCCGCTCCCGCAGGAGGCACTGCATGAGGGCGGTGTCGAGCCAGCGGTTGAACTTCCGGCCCACCTCCCGCTCGATCCCGATGAGGCGGAAGCCGCACGCCTCGTGGAGCGCGCGGGATGCCGTCCCCCCGGCCTCGATGCGGGCCATGACGGCGTGGAATCCGCTGGCCTCGGCGGCGTCGAGCAGGGCGAGGAGCAGCGCTTTGCCGATGCCCAGCCCGTGGCGGTCGCGGCGGACGTACACCGAGTCCTCCACCGTGGTGCGGTAGGCCGCCCGCTCCTTGTACGGGGAGACGGAGGCGAAGCCGACCACCTCGCCGTCCCACTCGGCGACCATGACGCTGAACGCGCCCGAGCGGTTGGCCAGCCAGTCGTGCTGCTCGCGGGGCGAGCGGGGAACGAGGTCGAACGTGGCCGTCGAGTGCTCGACCTCGTGGTTGTAGATGGCGCGGATGGCCTCGCTGTCGGACTCCTCGGCGGGCCGGATCCGGATCGTCCGCTCGACTGCCTGTTCGGCTGGCCGCTCGCCCGTCATCGGCGGCGCAGGCTATCCGGGGTGACGCCGGTGGCCCGGTGGGACACCGGTTACGGCGTGGTCGGGCCCGGGAGACGGCCGCTATGCTGGCTCGCCGGTCCGCGGCTCTGCCGCGCCCGCCCTCTTAGCTCAGTCGGTAGAGCACAGCCATGGTAAGGCTGGTGTCGTGGGTTCGATTCCCACAGAGGGCTCGGCCAACCTGGTCGGCCCGGCCGGACTGCCGGCTCGGCCGGCAGCAGGTCACCCACACACCAGCAGGTCACACAGCCTCACCGGGCGGCGTAGCTCAGTTGGTCAGAGCATCCGGCTCATAATCGGAAGGTCATCGGTTCGATCCCGATCGCCGCTACCACCACCCGTCAAGTCCAAGCCCCGAGACAGCGTCAACACCCACACACCACAGGAGAACGCCTCACCATGAGCAAGGCGAAGTTTGAGCGTACGAAGCCGCATGTGAATATTGGGACGATGGGTCATATTGATCATGGGAAGACGACGTTGACGGCGGCGATTACGAAGACGTTGGCGGATCGTGGGTTGGCGGATTATACGCCGTTTGATCAGATTGATAAGGCTCCGGAGGAGAAGGCGCGGGGTATTACGATTTCGATTGCTCATGTGGAGTATGAGACGGCGAATCGTCATTATGCGCATGTGGATATGCCGGGTCATGCTGATTACATCAAGAATATGATTACGGGGGCGGCGCAGGTGGATGGGGCGATTTTGGTGGTGGCGGCGACGGATGGTCCGATGCCGCAGACCCGTGAGCATGTGTTGTTGGCTCGTCAGGTGGGGGTGCCGTACATCGTGGTGGCGTTGAACAAGGCTGATGCGGTGGATGACGATGAGCTGTTGGAGTTGGTGGAGCTCGAGGTGCGGGAGTTGTTGAACGAGTACGAGTTCCCGGGGGATGAGGCGCCGGTGGTGCGGGTGTCGGCGTTGAAGGCGTTGGAGGGCGATGAGGAGTGGCAGGGGAAGATCTTGGAGTTGATGGAGGCGGTGGATGCTTCGGTGCCGGAGCCGGTGCGGGAGTTGGACAAGCCGTTCTTGATGCCGGTGGAGGATGTGTTCACGATCACTGGTCGGGGGACGGTGGTGACCGGGAAGGTGGAGCAGGGGATCGTCAACACTGGTGACGAGGTGGAGATCGTGGGGTTGCGGGACACCCAGAAGACGGTGTGTACGGGGGTGGAGATGTTCCGCAAGATCTTGGATCAGGGTCAGGCGGGTGACAACATCGGTGCGTTGTTGCGGGGGACGAAGAAGGAGGATGTGGAGCGGGGTCAGGTGTTGTGCAAGCCGGGGTCGATCACGCCGCACACGAACTTCGAGGCGCAGGTGTATGTGTTGAACAAGGATGAGGGTGGTCGGCACAAGCCGTTCTTCAACAATTATCGGCCGCAGTTCTATTTCCGGACGACGGATGTGACGGGGACGATCGAGTTGCCGGAGGGGACGGAGATGGTGATGCCGGGGGACAACGTCGCGATGACGGTCGAGTTGGGGAAACCGATCGCCATGGACGAGGGACTCCGGTTCGCGATCCGTGAAGGTGGCCGCACCGTGGGCGCCGGCCGAGTCGTCAAGATCATCAAGTGAAAGGCTGAGACGTGGCCAAGGCTGAGAAGCGGGTGAAGATCACCCTCGAGTGCACCGAGTGCAAGCACCGCAACTACATCACGATGAAGAACAAGCTCAACGACCGCGAGCGCATCGAGATGAAGAAGTACTGCCGGAACGACCGTCGTCACACCATGCACAAGGAGACCCGCTAGCCGGGAGGCGGCCCCGCGCCGCCTGCCGGCCCCGGGCGACCGGCTGGTACCCTGGCTCTCCGGCCGGGTCGTCCGGTCTGCCGAGGGCAGTAGCTCAGTTGGAAGAGCATCGGTCTCCAAAACCGACGGTCGGGGGTTCGAGTCCCTCCTGCCCTGCTCACCGTCCCGCCCCTCGTCGTCGTCGAAACGGTGTCGTCAATGGAGAACTACAACCGGCAGCAGAAGCGCCAGCTGAAGAAGATGGGCGCCATGACCGCGGAGGGCGCCCCGACGCGCACCGCGCCGGCTCCCCGCGCCAAGCGGGAGCGCACGTCGTTCCCCCAGTTCCTGCGCGAGGTGCGGGCCGAGCTGCGCAAGGTCGCCTGGCCGACCCGGGCGGAGATCCGCAGCTACTCGATCCTGGTCCTGATCACCGTCGTGGTGTTCACGACCGCCGTCACCGTGCTCGACTTCATCTTCGGCACCGGCGCCCTGTGGCTGTTCGACCGATGAGCGACACCGACATGACCGAAACCGACATGACCGAGACCGACGTGACCGACACCGACATGACCGACGTGACCGACGTGGCCGACACGCCGACCACCGACGCCGGCGACAGTCGCCACGGCCGAGTCGCCGACCGGAGGTCGAGGCCGCCGAGGTCGCGGAGGCTGAGGTCGCGGAGGCCGAGGCCGAGGTCGTCGAGGCCGGGACCGCCGAGGACGCTCGAGATCGAGGCGACGAGAGGCCGTCGACGAGCTGACGAGAGCCGAGGAGCGAGGAGCCGGCCGAGCCCAGCCCGTGGCTGCGGCCCGGCCAGTGGTTCGTCGTCCACACGCAGTCCGGCTACGAGAAGAAGGTCAAGTCGAACCTCGAGGCCCGCATCCAGTCCATGAACATGGAGGAGAAGATCTTCGAGGTCGTCATCCCCATGGAGGACGTGGTCGAGTTCAAGGGCGGCCGCAAGCAGGTCGTCCAGCGCAAGGTCTTCCCCGGCTACCTGCTGGTGCGCTGCGAGATGGACGACGCCAGCTGGTACGTCATCCGCAACACCCCGGGCGTCACCGGCTTCGTCGGCCAGGGCCGGTTCGGGCAGAAGCCGACCCCGCTCAGCCGGCGGGAGGTGGACACCTTCCTGTCGGCCAAGGGCGACGGTGCCGAGACGCCGCGTCACAGCAAGCCCAAGCTGGAGTACGACGTGGGCGAGAGCGTCCGGGTCAAGGAAGGCCCGTTCGCCGACTTCACCGGCTCCGTGGCCGAGATCAACGTCGATCACCTGAAGCTCAAGGTGCTGGTCAACATCTTCGGCCGGGAGACCCTGGTCGAGATGGACTTCAGCCAGGTCGCCAAGATCTGACCCACACCCGCCGGGGCGCCGGCCGGGTTGTGACCCGGCTCCGCGCCCTGCATCATTGTCAGCCGCCCCACGCGAGGAGAACCCAGGAACATGGCCAAGAAGAAGGTCGCGGCCGTCGTGAAGATCCAGATCCCTGCCGGCAAGGCCACCCCGGCCCCGCCGGTCGGCACCGCGCTCGGCCCCCACGGCGTGGCCATCATGGACTTCTGCAAGCAGTACAACGCGGCGACGGAGAGCCAGGTCGGCACCATCGTGCCCGTCGAGATCACCATCTTCGAGGACCGGGCGTTCACGTTCATCCTGAAGACGCCGCCCACCCCCGTCCTGCTGCGGGAGAAGGCCGGCCTGGAGAAGGGGTCGATGACGCCCGGCAAGGACGTCGTCGGGACCGTCACCGAGGACGACCTCCAGGAGGTCGCCAAGATCAAGATGCCCGACCTCAACGCCTACGACCTCGACGCGGCCGTCGAGCAGGTGCGGGGCACCGCCCGCTCCATGGGCCTCAAGGTCGTCTGAACCACTGACCCGATCGAGCCGGGACCACCTCGCCCGGACGATCCGAACCACCGAGGGAGCCACTCATGACAGGCAAGAAGTACGCCGACGCCGCCAAGCGGTTCGATGGTGACCAGCTGTTCAGCGCCGTCGAAGCGCTGGACCTGGTGCGCAGCCTGGCGCCGGCCAAGTTCGACGAGACGGTCGAGCTGGTCGTGCGGCTGGGCGTCGATCCCCGCAAGGCGGACCAGATGGTCCGGGGGACCGTCTCGCTGCCGTCGGGCACCGGCAAGGACGTGCGGGTGGCGGTGTTCGCGGCCGGGGAGGCCGCAGCCGAGGCCCGCGCCGCCGGTGCCGACCTCGTCGGCACCGACGACCTGGCCGCCGAGGTCGAGAAGGGCAACATGGACTTCGACGTGGCCATCGCCACGCCGGACCTCATGCCCATGGTCGGCAAGCTCGGCCGGGTGCTCGGCCCGCGGGGCCTGATGCCCAACCCCAAGACCGGCACCGTCACCACCGACGTCGGCAAGGCCGTCTCCGACTTCAAGGGCGGCAAGGTCGAGTACCGCACGGACCGGTACGCCAACGTGCACGTCCCGATCGGCAAGGTCAGCTTCAGCCCCGAGGCGCTGTCGGCCAACTTCCAGGCCGTGCTCGACGAGATCAACCGGGCCAAGCCGGCCTCGGCCAAGGGCCGCTACCTGCGCAAGATCGTCCTGTCGTCGACCATGGGCCCGGGCGTCAAGGTCGACACCAACCGCATCAAGCCCGAGCCGCCGCCCAACCGAGCGAGCCTGACCGGCGCTGATCGCCTGACAGGCCGGCCGCTTGGGAAGCACGCCGCCGGCCGGTACGATCGTCCGGCCCAACACAACCGGCTCTCGCCCAAGACCTCTGGTCCGCCCCCGGGCGGCGAAGGGGCCCGCACTGCGGGCCAGCCAGACGAGGCGAACTCCTCGACACCCTGGTGCTCGATGGCGTTCGTTCTTGCGAGCGCCCGAGCAACGAAAGGAGGTGTCGATGATGGAGAACCCGAGACCGGAGAAGGTCGCGGTGGTCGACGAGGTCCGCGAGAAGCTGGCCGGTGCCGATGCCGCGCTCCTCACCGAGTACCGCGGACTCACCGTCAAGCAGCTCGCCGAGCTGCGACGGGCGCTGCGCCCGGCCGGTGGCGAGTACAAGGTCTACAAGAACACCCTGGTGCGCTTCGCCGCCCGAGAGGTGGTCGAGGACCGCTTGGACTCGATGCTCACCGGACCGACGGCGATCACCTTCGTCCAGGGTGACCCGGCCGCCGTGGCCAAGGCCCTGCGGGACTATGCAAAGGGCCACCAGGCACTGGTGCTGAAGGGCGGCCTGCTCGGCGACAAGGTCGTCACGGCCAAGGACGTCGAGGCGCTGGCCGACCTGCCGTCCAGCGACGTGCTGCTGGCCCAGCTCGCCGGAGCCTTCCAGGCTCCGCTCGTCAAGCTGGCCGGCCTGCTGCAGGCCCTGCCGCGGAACTTCGCCTACGGCCTCAAGGCCCTCATCGACCAGCGGCAGCGACGAAGCCGCGCCCGCCGAGACCCCCACCACCGACGAACCGACCGACAGCCGGCGGTCCGAGGCCCGACGCCGATGCCGCCGAGACACTGCCGACACCGCGGAATCCGAACCCGCAGGACCACGAAGAGGAGTAAACCGCCATGGCAACCCTCACCAAAGACGACATCCTCGAGGCATCTCGAGCATGACCGTGCTCGAGCTGTCCGAGCTGCTCTCCGGGCTTCGAAGAGAAGTTCGGCGTCACCGCGGCGCCCCCGTGGTCGTGGCCGCGGCCGCCGGTGCCGCCGCCGCGCCGGCCGAGGCCGCCGAGGAGCAGGACGAGTTCGACGTCGTGCTGGCCACCGCCGGCGCCCAGAAGATCCAGGTCATCAAGGTGGTGCGCGAGCTCACCAAGCTGGGTCTCAAGGAGGCGAAGGACCTGGTCGACGCCGCGCCCAAGGCGGTGCTCGAGAAGGTGTCCAAGGAGGACGCCGAGAAGGCCAAGACCGACCTCGAAGCGGTCGGCGCGGTCATCGAGGTCAAGTAGTCCCTTCTGGGTCCCGGCACTGCGGGTCCTGTCGACGGGAATCCGCGCCGTCGCCCGCCTTTCGGCGGGACGCCGGCTTGCGGTTCCTCTCGCCACCCGCAGCGCCTGTTGTCCCCGAGCGCGACGTCAACCAGTAGGGAAAAGAAGCGGGGCGGCCTTCGGCCGCCCCGCCAGCCCGCCCGAGAGCGGGCCGGCCGTCGAGGGTCCGGACCCGGGAGCGGGGATGGCCAGCCGGCGGGTGGCCGGGGTGACCGCAAGCCGAGCGCCGAGCCGTGAGGCCGGCGCCGGCGCGGATCCGCCGGACAGGCCCCGCCGGCGGGACACGGGGACCCGCTCCCGGGGACGCCAACCCTTGACGCGCGGGGCCGCGACCCTTACCCTTTCCACAGCCCTGTGGGGTACCGCGACGGCTTCGCCGAAGCGGTTGACTCCGCGTGGAGGCGCCGATAGGATCGGCTGAGCCGTGGGTCAGCTGTCTTTTCGCTGCAAGTTCTTGTGGAATTGGCGCGCCCCGGTTCCCGTCGCCGCCCCACCCGCACCAGCAGACTGAGGAGTCAGCGTGGCCTCTCGTTCGTCGACGCGTGAGCGTTACTCGTTCGCCAACCTCACAGAGCCGCTCGACCTGCCGGATCTCATCGCCATCCAGCGCAGCAGCTTCGAGTGGTTCCTGAACCACGGCCTGGCGGAGACCTTCCGGGACATCTCCCCGATCAAGGACTTCAGCGAGACCCTTCAGCTCGAGCTGGAGTTCGATCCGGACGACGAAGACCTGCGCCCGCCGCCCAAGTTCTCGGTGGAGGAGTGCAAGGAAAAGGACATGACCTACTCCGCTCCGATCTTCGTGCGGGCCCGGTTCATGAACCGGAACACCGGCGAGATCAAGGAGCAGACGGTCTTCATGGGCGAGTTCCCGATGATGACCGAGAAGGGCACGTTCATCATCAACGGCACCGAGCGGGTGGTGGTCAGCCAGCTCGTCCGGTCCCCCGGCGTCATCTTCGAGCCCGGTGAGCGCTTCCGGCTCCGCAACCTGGCCAAGTACCAGCTCGTCAAGGGCACCATCCATCCCTACCGCGGTGAGTGGATGGAGTTCGACATCGAGCAGAAGCCCGGCAAGGACGTCACCGCCGGCACCCGCGTCGCCCGCAAGCGCCGCATGAGCATCTTCACCCTGCTGCGCGCCCTCGGGTACGACGAGGAGCACGCGCCGGGCTTCCTCGACCGCTTCGTCGCCCACTTCGACTTCCTCGAGGGCCAGTGGGAGAAGGACCGCCACATCGCCCCGACCCAGGACGAGGCGCTGGTCGAGATCTACAAGCGGGCCCGCCCGGGCGAGCCGCCCACGGTCGAGTCCGCCCGCAACTACTTCAAGGGCGCGTTCTTCGAGAGCCGCCGCTACGACCTCAGCCGGGTCGGCCGCTACAAGCTGAACCGCAAGCTCGGCGCGGAGGTGGCGCGCCTCGGCGAGCTCTACGGCCTGAGCGGCGAGCAGCTCGACCTGCCCAGTCCCGGACCAGAACGTGCTCAGCCGCTGCGAGGTCCTCGCCGCCGTCAGCTACATGCTGCACCTGGCCAAGACCGAGCCCGGCTACCGCCTGGACGACCAGGACCACTTCGCCAACCGGCGCATCCGCTCCATGGGCGAGCTGATCCAGAACCAGGTCCGCATCGGCCTGTCCCGCATGGAGCGGGTCGTGCGCGAGCGCATGACCACCCAGGACGTGGAGGCCATCACCCCCCAGTCGCTCATCAACGTGCGACCGGTCGTGGCGGCCATCAAGGAGTTCTTCGGCACCAGCCAGCTCTCCCAGTTCATGGACCAGGTCAACCCGCTGTCCGGGCTGACCCACCGGCGCCGCCTGTCGGCGCTCGGCCCCGGTGGCCTCTCGCGTGAGCGGGCCGGCTTCGAGGTCCGCGACGTCCACTTCTCCCACTACGGCCGCATGTGCCCGATCGAGACGCCGGAAGGCCCGAACATCGGCCTCATCGGCGCTCTGTCGACCTACGCCCGGGTGAACGAGTTCGGCTTCATCGAGACGCCGTACCGCAAGGTCACCAACGGCAAGGTCACCAAAGAGATCAAGTACATGGCGGCCGACGAGGAGGAGAACTACGTCGTCGCCCAGGCCAACACGCCGCTGAACCCCGACGGCACCTTCAAGGACGACCGCGTGCTCGTGCGCCGGTCGCCGCAGGCCGCCTCGCTGGAGGATCTGCGGCGGATGCTGGAGGCGGAGAGCTTCTTCGGCGCCACCACCGACATCGGCTACGTGCCGCCGTCGGAGGTCGACTACATGGACGTCAGCCCGAAGCAGATCGTCTCGGTCGGCGCCGCGCTGATCCCGTTCCTCGAGCACGACGACGCCAACCGGGCCCTGATGGGCGCCAACATGCAGAAGCAGGCCGTCCCGCTGGTGCGCTCCGAGGCGCCGTACATCGGCACCGGCATCGAGGTCCGCGCCGCCCGCGACGCCGGCGATCTGATCCAGGCCGACGACGACGGGGTCGTCCTCGAGGTCTCGGGCGACTCGATCACGGTCGAGTACAAGACCGACCGGCAAGAAGGTGTACCGCCTGGCCAAGTTCCGCCGGTCGAACCAGGACACCTGCATCAACCAGACCCCGCGGGTGCGCGAGGGCCAGAAGCTCAAGAAGGGCGACATCATCGCCGACGGTCCCAGCACCGACCACGGTGAGCTGGCGCTCGGCAAGAACCTCCTCGTCGCGCTGATGCCGTGGGAGGGCTACAACTTCGAGGACGCCATCATCCTCTCCGAGCGCCTGGTGCGCGACGACGTCATGACCTCGATCCACATCCACGAGCACGAGGTCGACGCCCGCGACACCAAGCTGGGCCCGGAGGAGATCACCCGGGACATCCCCAACCTGTCCGAGGACATCATGCGTGACCTCGACGAGCGGGGGATCATCCGCGTCGGCGCCGAGGTCGGCCCCGGCGACGTCCTCGTGGGCAAGGTCACCCCCAAGGGCGAGACCGAGCTCACCCCGGAGGAGCGCCTGCTGCGCGCCATCTTCGGTGAGAAGGCCCGGGAGGTCCGCGACACCAGCCTGAAGGTGCCCCACGGCGAGTCCGGCAAGGTCATCGACGTCAAGGTGTTCAGCAGGGACGACGGCGACGAGCTGCCGCCCGGTGTCAACCAGCTCGTCCGGGTCTACGTGGCCCAGAAGCGGAAGATCTCCGTCGGCGACAAGCTGGCGGGCCGCCACGGCAACAAGGGCGTGATCTCCAAGATCCTGCCGCTGGAGGACATGCCCTACCTGGCCGACGGCACGCCCGTCGACATCATCCTCAACCCGCTCGGCGTGCCCAGCCGCATGAACGTCGGCCAGGTGCTCGAGGCCCACCTCGGCTACTGCGCCCGCTGGGGCTGGACGGACCCGGGCAGCAAGGACGTCGTCGGTGACGCCGCCGTCCGTGGCACCGAGACCAAGACCCGCCCGACCACCGACCCGGCCGTGTTCGTGGCCACCCCGGTGTTCGACGGCGCCCACTGGGACGAGGTCGAGGACGCCGGCCGGCACCCGACGATCAAGCAGATCTTCGAGAACCTGCAGCCCGACGGCATCGACGGTCAGCGCCAGATCGGCATCGACGGCAAGACCCAGCTGTACAACGGCCGCACCGGCGAGCCGTACGACCAGCACATCACCGTCGGCTTCATGTACATCCTGAAGCTGGCCCACCTGGTCGACGACAAGATCCACGCCCGGTCGACCGGCCCGTACAGCATGATCACGCAGCAGCCCCTGGGCGGGAAGGCCCAGTTCGGCGGCCAGCGCTTCGGCGAGATGGAGGTGTGGGCCCTGGAGGCCTACGGCTCCGCCTACTGCCTGCAGGAGCTGCTCACCATCAAGTCCGACGACGTCCTCGGCCGGGTCAAGGTCTACGAGGCGATCGTCAAGGGCGAGAACATCCCCGAGCCCGGCATCCCCGAGAGCTTCAAGGTGCTCATCAAGGAGATGCAGTCGCTCTGCCTGAACGTCGAGGTCTTCAACGCCGAGGGTGCCGAAGTCGAGATCCGCGAGATCGACGAGGACGTGTACCGGACGGCCGAGGAGCTCGGCATCGACATCAGCCGGCCGGAGCGGGGTTCGGACGAAGAAGACGAGCGGCGACGTGAGGGAGTGAGGTTCTGATGTTGGACGTCAACAGCTTCGATCAGCTGCGCATCGGTCTGGCGACGGCCGACGGGATCCGTGCGTGGTCCCACGGTGAGGTCAAGAAGCCCGAGACCATCAACTACCGGACGCTGCGCCCGGAGAAGGACGGGCTCTTCTGCGAGAAGATCTTCGGCCCCACCCGGGACTGGGAGTGCGCCTGCGGCAAGTACAAGCGGGTGCGCTTCAAGGGCATCATCTGCGAGCGCTGCGGCGTGGAGGTCACCCGCTCCAAGGTCCGCCGCGAGCGGATGGGCCACATCGAGCTGTCCGCTCCCGTGGTCCACATCTGGTACCTGCGCGGGACCCGCTCCTGGCTGGCGTACCTGCTGGCCGGCATCGAGCCCCGTGAGGAGCTGAAGGCCAAGCAGCTCGAGAAGGTCATCTACTTCGCCGCCAACCTGGTCACCTGGGTCGACGACGACAAGCGCCACACCGACCTCGAGAACCTGGAGAAGGAGTACCTCGAGGAGCGCGACGCGATCACCAAGGAGATCGAGCTCACCATCGACCGCCGCTTCAAGGAGGGCGAGGACGAGGCCGCGTCCCTGGAGTCCGAGGGCGCCAAGGACAGCGACGTCAAGAACCGCCAGAAGGCGGTCGAGCGCGACGTGGCCATGATCCGTGAGCGGGGCGAGCAGGAGCTCGAGCTGCTGCAGCGGACGTGGGACGAGTTCCGCAGCCTGCACAGCCGCAAGATCATCGACGACGAGCTGCTGTGGCGTGAGCTGCGCGACCGCTACTCCGACTACTTCGAGGGCGGCATGGGCGCCGACGCCATCAAGGCGCTGATCGCCCGCATCGACTTCGACGAGGAGGAGATCAAGCTCCGCGAGGCCATCGACCCCGCCGAGGGCCGCAAGCCGCTGTCCGTGCAGCGCAAGCAGAAGGCCATCAAGCGCCTCAAGATCGTCACCGCCTTCAACCGTCGTGACGACCACGGCCGCCGGGCCAACGATCCCGGCGCCATGATCCTCGAGGCCGTGCCGGTGATCCCGCCGGAGCTGCGCCCGATGGTCCAGCTCGACGGCGGCCGCTTCGCCACGTCCGACCTCAACGACCTGTACCGCCGCGTCATCAACCGCAACAACCGCCTCAAGCGGCTGCTGGACCTCGGCGCGCCGGAGATCATCGTCAACAACGAGAAGCGCATGCTGCAGGAGGCCGTCGACGCCCTGTTCGACAACGGCCGCCGCGGCCGGCCGGTGACGGGGCCGGGCAACCGCCCGCTCAAGAGCCTGTCGGACATGCTGAAGGGCAAGCAGGGCCGCTTCCGCCAGAACCTGCTGGGCAAGCGCGTCGACTACTCGGGCCGCTCGGTCATCGTGGCCGGCCCGACGCTGCGCCTGCACCAGTGCGGTCTGCCCAAGCTGATGGCGTTGGAGCTGTTCAAGCCCTTCGTCATGAAGCGCCTGGTCGACCTGGAGCTGGCCCAGAACATCAAGTCGGCCAAGCGGATGGTGGAGCGCCGCCGCCCGCAGGTCTGGGACGTGCTGGAGGAGGTCATCAAGGAGCACCCGGTCCTCCTGAACCGGGCGCCCACGCTGCACCGCCTCGGCATCCAGGCCTTCGAGCCGATCCTGGTCGAGGGCAAGGCCATCCAGATCCACCCGCTGGTCTGCACCGCCTTCAACGCCGACTTCGACGGCGACCAGATGGCCGTGCACCTGCCGCTGTCGGCCGAGGCCCAGGCCGAGGCCCGGGTGCTCATGCTGAGCGCCAACAACATCCTGTCGCCGGCGTCGGGTCGCCCGATCGTCACCCCGCAGCAGGACATCATCATCGGCGGCTACTACCTCACGGCGGCCCGCACGGGCGCCAAGGGCGAGGGCCGCGTGTACCGGCGCCCGTGGGAGGTCTTCCGGGCCCTCGACGAGGGGCTGTTGGAGATCCACTCCGAGATCAAGCTGATCGGCGCGCGGGACGACGACGGTGTCCGCGAGGAGCTGGAGACCACGCCCGGTCGCCTGCTGTTCGAGGAGGCTCTGCCCGCCGACTACACCGAGCGCTTCGGCCACATCACGGCCGGCATGCGCAAGCGGGAGATGGGCGTCGTCGTCGAGCGGCTGTCGGACAACTACCTCAAGGCCGAGGTGGCCGAGGCCCTCGACAACGTCAAGAACCTCTGTTACCGGTACGCCTCGCAGTCCGGCCTGACCATCTCCATCGACGACGTCAAGACGCCGGCCGAGAAGAAGGGCCTCCTCGACAAGTTCGAGAAGGAAGCGGAGAAGGTCGAGAACCAGTTCCGCCGCGGCATCATCACCGACGGCGAGCGCCGCAACCAGGAGGTCCGCATCTGGACCGAGGCCACCGAGCAGGTCCGGGAGGCCATGGAGAAGGGGCTCCGGTCGCTGGAGTTCAACCCCATCGACATGATGGTGGGGTCGGGCGCCCGCGGGAACATGATGCAGGTCCGCCAGATCGCGGGCATGCGCGGCCTGGTGGCCAACCCCCGCGGCGACATGATCCCCCGGCCGATCAAGTCCAACTTCCGTGAGGGACTCGAGATGCTCGAGTACTTCATCGCCACCCCGGGCGCCCGCAAGGGTCTGGTCGATACCGCTCTGCGGACGGCCGACTCCGGCTACCTGACCCGTCGCCTGGTCGACGTGGCGCAGGAGCTCATCGTCCGCATGGACGACTGCGGCACCACGCTCGGCCTCTGGGTGGACAACGTCGCCCCGGACACGGCCAAGCAGCGCAACTACCTGGAGACCAAGCTCTTCGGGCGGGCGCTGGCCCAGGAGGTCACGCTGTCCGACGGCAGCGTCGTGGAGCGCAACACCATCCTCGACGACGAGACGGTGGACCGGCTGCGCCACGACGAGGCCGTCGACCGGGTGCGGGTGCGCTCGGTGTTGACCTGTGACGCCGAGCAGGGCATCTGCGCCCTGTGCTACGGGCGCTCGCTGGCCACGGGCAAGCCCATCGAGCTCGGCGAGGCCGTGGGCGTCATCGCCGCCCAGTCCATCGGCGAGCCGGGCACGCAGCTGACGATGCGGACCTTCCACACCGGTGGTGTGGCCGGTCGTGACATCGCCGGCGGTCTGCCCCGCGTCGTGGAGCTGTTCGAGGCCCGTACGCCTCGTGGCGCCGCCCGCCTGGCCCGCGCCTCCGGCGTGGTCCGCATCGCCGAGGACGAGGGCCGCGGCATCCCCGTCGCCATCGTCACCGACGACGGCGAGGAGGAGAAGGTCACGCTGCCGTCCCAGTCCCGCCTCATCGTCCGCGACGGCGACGAGGTCAAGGCCGGCGATCCCATCACCGACGGGCCGTACGACCCGAAGGAGCTGATGGAGATCAAGGGTGTCCGCGAGACCCAGCAGTACCTCGTCGAGGAGGTCCAGAAGGTCTACCGGGACCAGGGCGTGTCCATCCACGACAAGCACATCGAGCTGATCGTGCGCCAGATGACGCGCCGCATCGGCGTGCAGGAGCCCGGCGACACCGAGTTCCTGCCCGGCGAGCGGGTCGACCAGCGGGTGTTCCGGGAGATGAACAAGGCCATGGTCGAGGGCGGTTCCCGCCCGTCCGAGGGCCGGCCCGAGATCATGGGCATCACCAAGGCCTCGCTGGCCACCGAGTCGTGGCTGTCGGCGGCGTCGTTCCAGGAGACCACCCGGGTGCTGACGGAGGCGGCCATCGACGGCCGCGCCGACGGGCTCCTCGGTCTCAAGGAGAACATCATCATCGGCAAGCTGATCCCCGCCGGGACCGGCATGCCGCGGTACCGGGAGTTCGACATCGAGGCCCCGGACTACCAGCCGATGGAGTTCTACTCGTCCGACGCCGAAGACCCGGCCGAGTGGCTGGCCAGCATCTCGGGCACCTACTCCTCGGACGACAACGGGGCCGTCGAGGCCTGACCGATCGGGTCGCTGCGGGCCCAGGCTGGAGGCGGGAGCGCCGCGGGCTCTCCCGCTGATCACTCGGCCCGCAGGACCTCGGCCGTCCGGAGCCGGGCGGCCCGGCGGGCCGGGGGAAGGGCGAGGAGCAGCAGGCCGGCCAGCGCCACCGGCGCGGCCAGCAGCAGGAGGCCGGCGTCGAGCGGGCCCACGTAGATCAAGGGCACGGCATCGGCGACGGCCCGCCACGCCTGGCGGCCGACGATGAGGCCCAGCGGAAGCCCGATGATCAGGGCGATCCCGGCCACCACGACCGCCTGCCAGGCCACGCACGCCCCGGTCTGGCCGGGCGTCAGTCCGATGGCGCGCAGGACGGCCAGCTCCTTGCGCCGGCGGCGGGACACCGTGAGCAGGGCGTGCGCGGCGGCGCCGAGGCCGAGCACGACGAGGAACCCGGCCAGCAGGTAGGGCAGCCGGCGGACGTTGGCCAGGTTGGCTCACGTCGGGGACGGGAATCGGCTCGTAGGCGAGAGGACCGAACTGTTGCACCTCGTCGATGAGCGGTTGCCGGTCCTCGGCCTTCGGGACGCCGGCCAGGAGGATGTTCTCGAGCTGGTCCTCGCTCAGGTCCCCGTACCGGTCGTCGAAGGCGGCGGGGTTGACGCTCGCACCCTCGTCGAACGCGCCGTGGGCGGTCTGGATCAGGAGGCCGATGCCGACGACGCTCGACGGCACGGTGGTCGGACCGACGGTGACCTCGTCGCCGATGCCCAGTCCGAGCACCTTGGCCGTCCGGGCGCCCAACAGTGCCTCGTCCGGGCCCTCGGGGGCTCGGCCCTCGAGGACGCTGAAGCCCATCGATCCCTTGAGCGATTCGACGGTGTAGACGGGCGCGTCCTTCCCGCCGACCTGACTGGCGGTCCGGCGGGCGAGGGCGAGGTCCTCCACCCGCGGGTCGTCCCGCACGGACTCGGCGATCTCCTCGTCGACGCCGTCGACGGTGACGTCCCAGTTGACCCCGGACCGGGCCGGGTTGGCGAGGGCGTCGTCGATGCCGCCCACCAACGTGACCGCGCCCACGACGCCCAGTACGGCGCCGACGGTGGCGAGGAGCGCGGGACGGACCTGGGCCGAGCCGGCACGGGCCGGTTGCTCCAGGGCCAGGCTGGCGCCGACGGCAGCCGGCACCGGTGCTCCGGCGCGCGACGCTGCGCCCACCATGCGGACGCGTCCGCCACCGGCGTGGCGGAGGCTGGCCCGGGTGGCGAGGACCGACGAGACCATGGTGGCCACGACGGCGGCCACGCCGACGAGGAGCGCGCCTCCGAAGACATAGCCCGGGCGGAGCCGCATCCCGACGTCCGGATCCAGCCGGCGAGCGAGCCCGATCGGGAAGCGGGTCGAGAGGAGCATGGCCGTGACTGCGGCGACGACGATGGCCACGGCGACGGTCAGCAGGTGGGGGAGCGCGATGCCCCGGACCAGGTTCCGCGGCGCCATCCCCATGCTCCGCAGCGTCGGGACCGAGTCCGCACCGGCGTGGGCGGAGCGGAGGAAGGCCTGCCCGACGAGCACGATCGAGGCGATGAGCACCGCGGCCGCGAACAGCAGAAGACCGGTGCGCTCGAGCCCGGTCGAGTTCTCGACCCGCTTGACGTCGTCGTGGAGGTCCTTGATGGTGAGGTCCCGGCCGTAGACGCGGGCGATGCCCTCGCGGAAGGCGGGGACGTCGGCGGCGCCGTTGCGCAGGCGCACGACCGCGTTCTGGAAGTAGGGGGTGAGCTCGTCGAGGTGCGCCGCCGCCCAGCCCGGCCCCGTCGCCGCGAACGGGTCGGACGCGAACGACACGGCCCCGACCATCGGTTGGCGGACGACACCGACGATCCGCATCGTGAACCTCGGACCCTCGGCCGCGGTCCAGTCGGCGGGCTCCTGGTCGACCGTTGGCGATGAACTCGTCCAAGGTGATGGTGGCCAGGGTCAGCTCCGTGCCGATCACCTCGTCGAAGCCGAGCTCGTCGCCCAGCGCCGCCGCCGCCTCGTTGAGCACCAGCTCGTCGTCGGCGTCGGGATCCGGCAGACGGCCCTCGATCACCTTCGCCCGCTCGATGTCGCCGAACCAGTCCGGCCCGACGAAGACGAAGGGACTGGTCCCGGGCGGGAGCTCCAGGAACTGGCTGGGCATCAGGGCGAACCCACCCCAGGACTCGACCTCGGGGATCTGGTCGAGCAGCGTGAGGTCGGCGTCGTACACGCCCGACTGGCTGGGGAAGAACACGACGTCGGCGCCCCGCAGCTCCTCCCGCATGCGCCGGTACGAGCTCGACGTGCGGTCGGCGCCCTCGAGGGCGGCGATCACCAGGCCGCCGGCCAGGCCGGCCAGCACGCCGAGGAGCACGAGGGCGCGCCAGCGCCGCGCGAGCTCGGTCCGGGACCAGAGCCCGATGGCCGCGCGGGCAGGGGCGGTGCTCATGGTCCTCACCGTATGTCCCGGCCCCGCTCGGGAGGGAGGGCACCAGCCGGTGTCCCGATGGTGATGCAGACCGCCGTGCCCACGGTCACCGGCGCCGCGGCCTGCTGTCGGGACGCGGCTCGGCTGCCGGCCGGGACGCATTGACACCCCGCCCGATGGCAGGTACGAAGAGATGGCCAGCGACGGGCCTCCGGCCCGCCTCGGGGTGGTCCGGGGGGACCGATGGAGCATCGTGGAACCGACGCCGCATGGGCACCGGTCCCGCACTCGCGCTTCGCGCTGGCCCCGCCGCGGCGCTTCCTCCTGCCCGCGGTGCTGCTCCTGCTGGCCGAGGAGCCGGCGTACGGGTACCACCTGGCCAAGGGCCTGGAGGAGCTGCGTTTCGGTCGGGTGGATCGCCCGAGCGTCTATCGGGCGCTCGCTCAGCTCGAACGCGACGGCTTGGTGGAGGCCTGGTCGGACGCGCCCAAGGCCGGGCAGGCGCGGCGGGTGTACGGCCTGACCGAGGACGGCCAGCGTGCCTTGCGGGCGTGGATGGGGGTCGTGAAGCAGGAGCGGGACTGCCTGGACCAGGTGCTCCGGCGGTACGTCGCCACCGGCACGATCGACGCCGCGCTGGCCGAGGCCGAAGGCGGTTGGGCTGCTGTCACGGGCCTCCCCTGGTCGCCGGTCTCCTCGACGTCGCGGATCGAACGCCGGCGGGCCCACTTACGACCCAAGCCGCCCCTCGGCTGCGTCTGCGACGACGCGGCCCGCACCGACTGGTCCGCGACGTCGGCGACGCCAGCCGTGTTCTGCATCGACCCTGAGCGGTCCGTGGTCCTGATCGAGGCGCGATCCAGCGTCGGGCCCATCACCTTCGGGGCCGTCGGGGTGACGGGCCAGCTCGAGGTCACGGTGGAGGACGGCACCGTGCGCGCCGAGAGCGTCCGCTCGGCCCACCTGGAGATCGAGGTCGGTCACCTGCGATCCGGCAACGCGCTGTACGACGCCGAGCTGCTGCGGCGCATCGACGCTCGGCGCCACCCGACGGTCACCCTCGACCTGCGGAGCTGCCGTTCGGCGGGGGCAATCGGGCGCTATCACGTCGAGGGTGAGATCACCTTCCACGGCTCGACAAGGCTCCTGGACGGCACGGTGGAGGTGAGCGTCACGCCCGCCGGGAAGGTCGTGGTCAGCGGCGAGCAGGTCATCGACATCCGGGATTTCGACATCGACTCGCCGACGGTCCTCATGCTCCGGATCTATCCGGACGTCGTCGTGCAACTCCACATCGAGTCGGTGCCCGGCCCACTTCCCGCGCCGGTGGAGGGCTGAATGGGGATCGTGCTGGCTTTCGCCGCCGGCTACTTCCTCGGTGCGCGTGCAGGCCGGGAGGAGCTCGACGACGTGCTCGAGGCGCTGCAGGCCATCCGTCAGTCGGAGGAGTTCAACGACCTGGTACGGGCCCTGCGTTCGCACGCAGCCAGCGCACTTCGGGAGATGGCGTCGCTGCTCGACCGTGCCGGTGTCGACGCCACCGACCTCTCCTCGATGTCCACCCAGGATCTGGTCGACCGGGTCAAGGCGATGGTCGGTCGGGAGTGAACCGCCCGTCGGTGATGTCCTGCGCGATGCCCCGCAGGCCGATCACGGCGCCCGCCGAGCTCATGGCCGGCTCGGCCCTCAGGTAGATCCAGCGCTCTCCGCCGTCAGGGCGGATGATGTGGTACTCGTGCTCGAACGGGTGGCCGGAGACGATGGCCGCCGCCATGACGTCACGCAGCCGATCGCGGTCGAGTGGGTGGGCACAACTCAGGTGGCCCTCGAGCGTGCCGGAGAAATCGAGAGGGTCCACACCGTGGATGCGGTGCAGCTCGTCGCTCCACTGGACGGCGTCGGTCCCGACGTCCCACAGCCATCGGCCCACGTGTGCCTGGGCCTCCCCGCCCCTGAGGCGGGCCTCGACCTCGGCCAGGGAGGCCTGCGCGAGCCGCCGCTCTGTCAGGTCCTGCGCGATCGAGACCGTGCCGACGGTGCGGCCTGACGCGTCGGGGAAGGCCCGGATGGACAGCGACACCGGGATCGGCATCCCGCCCTTGCGCTGCGCCTCGGTCTCGAGGTGATCGACCTGGTCCCCGACCAGCACGCCCGCGTAGAGCTGCGTCAACTCGTCCTGGAGGTGCGCGGGGAAGAGCTGCCGCGTCGGCTGACCGACGATCTCACCTTCGGGGTAGCCGAAGATGCGCTCCGCGCTCCGGTTCCAGGTCGTGACCCGTCCGTCGAGGTCGTCGCCGAGCAGCGCGTCGCTGGCCGATTCGGCGAACGCCTCGAGGATGGCCAGCCGTTCGGTGGCCGTCGTCTCCATCGCTCGGAGGGGACGGTAGCGCGTCCGGCCCGGGAGCCGGGCTGGACCTCCGGAACCCCTGCACAAGAACGCCCCACCGGAAGCAAAGCTTCTGGTGGGGACCCCGTGATCCCGAGGCAGTCGTCACACGGTCTCGAATTCCGCCCTGAAGAGGATCTAGAGTCCGCCGCCTCGCGGGGCAGCGTTCCTGACCGCCGAGGAGGGCCCATGGCAGACGCTGGTGCGGCAGAGGCTCGGGGGGCCTTCGGCGCGGGCCTGGAGGACGACCTGGCCCGGGCGGCACTGGCCTTGGCGAGACGGTTCGCCGGCGGCGCCACGCTGTGGTGCGCGGCCCCGACGTGGCCCGAGCACGCCCGCCACGTCGCCGTCGAGTTCGTCCACCCGGTCATCATGGGTACCCGGGCCCTGCCGGCGGTGAGCGTCGTCGACCCGGACCTCGTCCCGGCGCTGCGCTCCACGGTGCGCCCTGGCGATCTGCTCCTCGCAGTCAGCACGGCCGACGATCCGACCGTGCAGTCCGCCATGCGCCGAGCCGGCGCGTGGGGCGTGACGACGGTGTGGGTCGGTGCCGGCCCCCGTCCGCAGCCGGGCGCTGCCGATCACGTGCTCTGGATCGACGGTGCGTCCGCCGCCCCGGCGCACGATGGCAGCATCGTGCGCCTCTACCACCTGCTGTGGGAGCTGACGCACGTCTGCTTCGAGCACCCCGGTCTGCTCACGATCGAGCAGGACGGGCCGCTGTGTGATGCCGTTCCGGGCTGCATCACCTGTTCCGACGAGGGTCGTGTGGCCGAGGTGCTGGAAGCCAGCGCGGACATGGCCGAGGTCCGGACCGCGGGCGGTTCCGAGACGGTCGACACCCTCGCGGTGGGTGAGGTGCGGGCCGGAGACCTGCTGCTCGTCCATGCCGGCACGGCCATCGCCGTCCTGGAGAGGACGGGCGCCGGTGCCTGAGGGGACCGACTTCCTCTACCCGTTCATCGAGGGCGACGAGCGTGACGCCGGCTCGTTGCTCCTCGACCTCGCCCGCTCCGCCGCGGGCAAGCACGAGCTGAGCCTCGCCCTGCGGACGGCGGTGATGGCGAGTGCCGGGGAGACCCTGGCCGCCGCGGCCGAGGCGATGGCGGAGGCATTTGCCGCCGATGGGCGGCTGTTCAGCTTCGGCAACGGGGGGAGCGCGACCGACGCCGCGTCCCTGGCCGCGCTCTTCGCCCGCCCACCGTCCGGCAAGGCGCTCCCAGCCTGTTGCCTGGCCGACGACCCCGCTGTTCTGACCGCGCTCGCCAACGACGTCGGCTTCGACCTCGTGTTCAGCCGGCAGCTCATCGCCCACGCCACCGCCGGTGACATTGCCGTCGGCATCTCGACCAGCGGCGGCTCGCGCAACGTGTTGGGCGCGTTCGCCGAGGCTCGTCGTCGGGGCCTGGTCACGGTCGGCCTGGCCGGTTACGACGGGGGCGAGATGGCGATGTCCGCAGACGTGGAGCACTGCCTGGTCGTCCCCTCGGACAGCGTCCACCGCGTCCAGGAGGTCCAGGCGTCGCTGGCCTTCGCCTTGTGGGAGGCCGTACAGGCGCGGCTCGGTCATGATCGTGGGTGAAGCCGATGACCGCGCCGACCGCGAAGCCACGGTGCTGGAGCGCATCGAGGCCCATCGGCGACGCCGACCCCGGCTGACCGACGAGGTCGTCACCATGGCCCACGGCGCCGGCGGCAAGGCGTCGGCGGCCCTCGTGGACACCGTGTTCCTCGACGCCTTCGCTCACGATGCGACCGGCCCTCTCGCCGACGCCGCCACCCTCACCCTTCCGGCCGGCGATCGCCTGGCCTTCACAACCGACTCGTTCGTCGTCCAACCGCTTCGCTTCCCCGGCGGCTCCATCGGCCACCTGGCGGTGCACGGCACCGTGAACGACCTGGCGGTGTCCGGGGCACGACCACTGGCGCTGTCGGCGGCGTTCGTGATCGAGGAAGGCTTCCCGATCGCCGAGCTCAAGGCCGTCGCGGCCGACATGGCCGACGCCGCGGCCGCCGCGGACGTGGCGATCGTCACCGGCGACACCAAGGTGGTGGGCCGGGGTGCCGCGGACGGGCTGTACATCACGACGACCGGCGTGGGCATCGTCCCCCCAGGCCGGACCCTGGGCCCCGAGCAGGTGCGGCCCGGTGACGTGGTGCTCAGCTCCGGCACCATCGCCGATCACGGGATGGCAGTCATGCTCGCCCGGGGCGACTTGGCGCTGGATGCCGAGATCCGGTCCGACACCGCGCCCGTCAACGGACTCGTGGAATGCCTGCTCGAGGCCGCGCCCTCCACGCGGTGGATGCGCGATCCGACCCGAGGCGGCGTCGGTACCGTCTGCAACGAGCTCGCCCGTGATGCCGAGCTGGCGGTCGTCCTCGACGAGTCGCTGCTGCCCGTCGAGCCGGCGGTGCTCGGCGCCTGCGACCTCCTCGGCATCGACCCGCTGTACGTGGCCAACGAGGGCAAGGTCATCGCCGTCGTGCCCCCCGACCAGACGGAGGCCGCGCTGGCGGCGTGGCGATCCCACCCGCTGGGAGCGAGGGCGACCCGCATCGGTGAGGTGGCGGCGGAGCCGGCCGGCGTGGTCATCCTGCTCACCACGTTCGGCGGTACCCGCATCGTCGACATGCTCGTCGGCGACCCTCTGCCACGGATCTGCTGATGGCCGCTGCCCCCCGGGTTCGGAGCCGGTTGCGCGTCACCGGGACCGTCCAGGGCGTCGGCTTCCGGCCCTTCGTCTACCGCCACGCCGTCGAGCTGGGTCTGGCCGGGTTCGTCCTCAACGACTCCGCCGGCGTGCTCGTCGACGTCGAGGGCGAGCCCGAGCGCATCGCCGAACTGGCGAGGCGGTTGGTGGACGACGCCCCGCCGCTGGCCCGGGTCTCCGGGGTGACCGAGGAGGCGGCGCCGCCCTCCGGCGCGGCCGGCTTCAGGATCGTGGAGCAGCGAGAGCGGCGCGGCGCCGGATGTCCCGGTGAGCATCGACAGCGCATCGTGCGTCGACTGCCTGGCCGAGGTGGACGATGCCGCGGACCGCCGCCATGGCTATCCGTTCACCAACTGCACGAACTGCGGGCCCCGCTACACCATCGTCGTCGGCGTGCCGTACGACCGGCCGGCAACGACGATGGTCGGGTTCACCATGTGCGCCGCCTGCCAGGCCGAGTACGACGACCCGGCGGACCGCCGATTCCACGCGCAGCCGAACGCCTGCCCCCGGTGCGGGCCGCGCCTGACGTGGCGCGATCCGACGGGTTGTTCGCTCTCGGAAGGAGATGACGCCCTCGCCGCGGCGGTGGGCTGGCTCAAGGCCGGCGCCATCGTGGCGATCAAGGGCATCGGTGGCTTCCACCTGGCCGTCGACGCCACCGACCCGGCCGCCGTCGCCGAGCTGCGGCGTCGCAAGGCCCGCGACGACAAACCGTTCGCCGTCATGGTCCCGGACGCCGCCGCGGCCGCCGCAGTGTGCGTGCTCGGGAGCGAGTCGATCGCCGTGCTCACCTCCCAGCGCCGGCCGATCGTGCTGGCACCGAAGCGAACGGGCCACGTCGTCGCCGACGCCGTGGCGCCCGGGCTGCCCGAGCTCGGCCTGATGCTCCCGTACAGCCCGCTCCACCACCTTCTCCTTCGAGGCGTGGGCCGTCCGCTCGTGATGACGAGCGGCAACCTGAGCGACGATCCGATCGCTCACGAGGACGGTGACGCCGTCGCCCGGCTGGGGCCGATGGTCGACGGCCTTCTGACCCACGATCGTCCGATCCACATCCGTTGCGACGACTCGGTCGTGCGGGCCGGCCGGCGGTCGTCACCAGGTGCTGCGGCGATCGCGGGGGTACGCGCCCGAGCCGATCCCGTTGCCCTTCGCGGCCACCCGGCCGGTCCTCGCCGTGGGTGCCGAGCTCAAGAGCACCGTCAGCGTGGCCAAGGGCTGGATCGTCGTTCCCAGCCACCACGTCGGCGACCTGGAGCACCTGGCGACCCACCGCGCGTTCGTGCAGGCGCTCGACCACCTCTCCCGGCTCTACGGCGTGGAGCCGGCCGTCGTCGCCCACGACCTCCACCCCGAGTACCTGTCGACCAAGCTCGCCCTGGACCTCGGCCTGCCCACGGTCGGGGTGCAGCACCACCACGCCCACGTCGCCGCCTGCATGGTGGAGCACGGCCGCACCGAGCCCGTGCTGGGTCTCGCATTCGACGGCCTCGGCTTCGGTCCTGACGGGACCCTGTGGGGTGGCGAGCTCCTGGTGGCGGACCTGACCGGCTACGAGCGGATCGGGCACCTGGCCACCGTTCCGATGCCGGGCGGCGTGGCCGCCATCCGCGAGCCGTGGCGGATGGCGGCGGCGTGGCTGGCATCGACGGCCGGCCGGTCCGCCGTCGCTGCTGCGCTCCCCGACGTCGCCCCGGACCTCCGCGAGGCGGTGCTGGACCTGGCCCAGAGCGAGCTGAGCCCCCGCACGTCGAGCATGGGCCGGCTGTTCGACGCTGTCGCGGTCCTGCTCGGCGGCCGGCCGCGCGTGACCTACGAGGCGCAGGCCGCCATCGAGCTGGAGGCACTCGCCCGCACCGTCGACCGGTCGGTGGCACCGGTGCACGAGTTCGGCATGTTGGTGACCGAGGTCGACGGCCGGTTCGTGCTCGATCCCGGACCGCTGCTGGTACGGCTGGTCGCGGAGCGGGCGCGCGGGATTGCTCCGGCGCTGCTGGCGGCCGGCTTCCACGAGGACGTCGGCCGGGCCAGCGCGGCGCTGGCCGCCCGCCTGGCGCGAGCGCGCGGGTTGGACGCAGTCGTCTTGACGGGGGGCGTGTTCCAGAACGTGCGGCTCACGGAGGTGGTGGAGGACGCGTTGATGGACGCGGGCCTGGCTGTGCTCGTCCACGAGGCGCTGCCGCCCAACGACGGCGCCATCAGCGTCGGCCAGGCGGCCATCGCCGCCTTCCCGGGGCCCGCCGTGACATCCGGACGCTGAGCGTCGAGATCTCGCGGCCCTTCGTCTCGCTATGCGAGATCGAACGCCGCGAGAAGCGCTTCCCGGCGTCCTCACCCACGGCTCGCGGAACGAACACAGTGCAGTTTCCACTCATTGCCGGATCGGGCTACGGAGCGTAGGTAGGAGGTGGCGCACGAGCGCCGCGCGCATCGCTCTGCGTGCCGACCTGGGGAGGTCAGGCAGTGACGTCCACGGAAGCGCCTCCGGACGAGACGGTCGTCCACATCCTCTGGATCAACGCAGGACTGAGCTGCGACGGCGACTCGGTCGCCCTCACCGCGGCGACCCAGCCCAGCATCGAGGAGATCGCGCTCGGTGCCCTCCCTGGTCTCCCGAAGATCGCCGTCCACTGGCCGTTGATCGACTTCGAGTGTGGCCCGGTCGGGGGCGCCGACGACTTCATCGAGTGGTTCTTCAAGGCCGATCGGGGGGAGCTCGAGCCGTTCGTGCTGGTGGTCGAAGGTTCGATCCCCAACGAGAAGATCAAGAGCGAGGGCTACTGGTGCGGGTTCGGCAACAACCCCGACACCGGCCAGCCGATGACGACGAGCGAGTGGCTGGATCGCCTGGCGCCGAAGGCGCTGGCCGTGCTGGCCGTCGGCACCTGCGCCACCTACGGCGGCATACACGCCATGGCCGGCAACCCGACCGGCGCCATGGGCGTGCCGGACTACCTGGGCTGGAACTGGAAGTCGAAGGCCGGTCTGCCCATCGTCTGCGTTCCCGGTTGCCCGGCCCACCCGGACAACATGTCCGAGACCATCCTGTACCTGCTCTACCAGGCGACGGGCCAGGCGCCCGATGATCCCGCTCGACGAGGCGCTGCGGCCGACGTGGCTCTTCGGCGCCACGGTCCACGAGGGGTGCGACCGCGCCGGGTACTACGAGCAGGGCGACTTCGCCACCGAGTACGGGTCGCCCAAGTGCATCGTGAAGCTGGGCTGCTGGGGTCCGGTCGTGAAGTGCAACGTCCCCAAGCGGGGCTGGGTCAACGGGGTCGGCGGTTGCCCGAACGTGGGCGGCATCTGCATCGGCTGCACGATGCCCGGCTTCCCCGACAAGTTCATGCCCTTCATGGACGAGCCACCGGGCTCCAGGGTGTCGACCCGCGGCAGCAGGATGTACGGCTCGGCGATCCGCGGGCTGCGGAAGATCACCCAGAAGACCGTCGACGAGGAACCGAAGTGGCGGACGCCCGGGCAAGGAGCTCTTGACCGGCTACCAGGCTCCTGGAGGTAGGGACATGGCCACCACCGACACCCGTGAAGGACGCCAACGGCCTCGTCGAGATGGCCTGGGACCCGATCACCCGCATCGTCGGGAGCCTCGGGATCTACACCAAGATCGACTTCGGCCAGCGCAAGGTGGCCGAGTGCCACAGCACGTCGTCGATCTTCCGCGGCTACAGCATCTTCATGAAGGGCAAGGACCCGCGGGACGCCCACTTCATCACCAGCCGGATCTGTGGGATCTGCGGCGACAACCACGCCACCTGCTCGTGCTACGCGCAGAACATGGCCTACGGGGTGCACCCTCCGGCCCTCGGCGAACAGATCGTCAACCTCGGCGAGGCCGCCGAGTACATGTTCGACCACAACATCTTCCAGGAGAACCTGGTCGGCGTGGACTTCTGCGAGAAGATGGTCGCCGAGACCAATCCGGGCGTGCTCGAGTTGGCCAACCGGACGGAGGCGCCCCACGCCGGCGACCACGGGTACCGGACCATCGGCGACATCATGCGGGCGCTCAACCCGTTCTCGGGCGAGTTCTACCGCGAAGCGCTGCAGGTCAGCCGCTGGACGCGGGAGATGTTCTGCCTGATGGAAGGGCGGCACGTCCATCCATCCACCCTCTATCCAGGGCGGCGTCGGCACGACCGCGACCATCCAGCTCTTCACCGACTACTACATCCGCCTCATGCGCTACGTGGAGTTCATGAAGCGCGTCGTACCGCTGCACGACGACCTGTTCGACTTCTTCTACGAGGCGCTGCCCGGGTACGAGGAGGTCGGCCGCCGCCGGGTGCTGCTCGGTTGCTGGGGCGCCTTCCAGGACCCCGAAGTGTGCAACTTCAACTACAAGGACATGACCCGTTGGGGTCGGGCGATGGGCGTGACACCCGGCGTCGTCGTTGACGGCAAGCTGGTGACCAACGACCTCGTCGACATCAACCTGGGCATCCGGATCCTGCTCGGCAGCTCGTACTACGACAGCTGGGAAGGCCAGGAGATGTTCGTCACCAAGGACCCGCTCGGGAACCCGGTCGATCGCAACCACCCCTGGAACCAGCACACGATCCCCCAGCCCCAGAAGCGGGACTTCGACGACAAGTACAGCTGGGTCATGTCGCCCCGCTGGTTCGACGGGACCGACCACCTCGCCCTCGACACGGGCGGTGGCCCGATCGCGCGGCTCTGGTCGACGGCCCTGTCCGGCCTCGTCGACCTGGGCGGCTTCGTGAAGGCGACCGGGCACAGCGTCGTCATCAACCTGCCGAAGACGGCGCTCAAGCCGGCCGTCACCTTCGAGTGGAAGATCCCCCAGTGGTCGAACGCCATCGAGCGGGACCGGGCCCGGACCTACTTCCAGGCTTACGCGGCCGGCGCCGCCCTCCACTTCATCGAGCAGGCGTTGGCCGAGGTGCGGGCCGGGCGCACCAAGACCTGGGAGCCGTTCGAGGTGCCCGACGAGGGGATCGGCTGCGGATTCACCGAAGCCGTGCGGGGCGTGCTGTCGCACCACATGGTCATCAGGGACGGCAAGATCGCCAACTACCACCCGTATCCACCGACGCCGTGGAACGCCAACCCGCGCGACATCCACGGAACGCCCGGTCCCTACGAGGACGCGGTGATGAACACGCCGATCTTCGAGGAGAACCCGGTCGACAAGTTCAAGGGCATCGACATCATGCGGGCGGTGCGCAGCTTCGATCCGTGCCTGCCCTGCGGCGTGCACATGTACCTCGGCAAGGGGAAGGTGCTGAAGAAGGTGCACTCCCCGACGATGCTCAACCACGAGGACCTGGTCTGACGGGCGGCGGAGCGGTGGAGCACGCCGTCGAGGACCGCGCGAGCAAAGGCCCGGTCGAGGACCTCCGGGCGATCGGTGACCGGATCGAGGAGCTGTTCGAGCAGCTGCGCGTCTCGACCGACCCGGCCACGTTCGACCAGGCCGAGGAACTGCTCCGCCTGGTCACCGAGCTCTACGGCGCCGGGCTGGCCCGCGTCGTCGAGCTCGTCCGGGCCGAGGCTCCCGAGCTGCTGCCGCGGCTGGTCGACGACGAGCTGCTGGCAGCCTCATGGTCGTCCACGATCTCCACCCGGACGACCTGGCGTCGCGCGTGGCGCCGCGCTCGACGTCGGTGCCGCCCGTTCCTCCACGGCCACGGGGGCGACGTCGTGCTCCTGGCGCATCGACGCCGCCGCCGGCGCCGTCCACCTGCGGCTCCTCGGCAGCTGCGACGGCTGCCCGTCGTCGGCCGTCACCTTGCGCACGGCGGTCGAGACGGCCATCGTGCGAGGCCGCGCCGGAGATCATCGTCATCGACGTGGAGGAGCGGCCAGCGCCGACGCCGGCTTGAGACTCCCGTCGAGCTCGGACGCCAGTCGGCCGTGGGCGTGCGGTGACCGTCGCCGGGCTGCAGGCGGGTCTCGACGACGACCCCCTGCAGGTCCTCGCCCGGATCCGCCTGTCGCAGCCCGCGAGCGCCCCCGCCCGGGCGAGCGGTGCGAGATGTGCGCCGAGCCCGATCCCGGACGAGCACGGTCACGTCGTCGACCTCGAGCAGCGCAGCCTCGCTGTGCACCTGCCGCGGCTGCTACCTGCTCTTCACCCCGACCGGCGCCGGCGGTCAGTCGCTACCGCGCCGTACCCGACCGCTACCTGTCCTTCCCCGACTTCGCAGCTCTCCCCCGGCCAGTGGGACGAGCTGCAGATCCCGGTGAGCGTGGCCTTCTTCTTCCTCAACTCGACCCTGGACCGGGTGGCGGCCTTCTACCCGAGCCCGGCCGGGGCCACGGAGTCGCTGCTGCCCCTCGACACCTGGGACGAGATGGTCGCCGCCAATCCCGGCTCGCCACGCTGCTGCCCGACGTCGAGGCGTTCCTCGTCCGCGTCCGATCGCCCGGGCGCGGCGCGGCCGAGTGCTACCTGGTGCCCATCGACGCCTGCTACGAGCTGGTCGGGACAGCTGCGCCGGCTGTGGCGGGGCTTCGACGGCGGCGCAGGAGGCCCACGACGCGCTCGAGCGTTCTTCGCCGAGGTGCGCGGGCGGTCCCGCGCCGGTCGAGGTCGCCGTCGTGAGCGGCCTGTCCTTCGAGGTGCTCGGGGCACGGGCCGAGCCCCACGCCGCCGTGCCCACCCTGTTGCTCCGGCTGCGCCTCACGACGCCGATGCGCCTCCGACGCGCCCCCGTTCACGCTGTGGCCCTCCGCTGCCAGATCATGATCGAGCCGCAGCACCGCCGTTACGACGCCGGCCGAACAGGCCCGGCTGGTGGAGCTGTTCGGCGACACGCCGCGGTGGGGCGACACGCTGCGGCCGTTCCTCTGGACCCACGTCGGCCACGATCGTCACCGGGTTCACGGCGGCGACCGAGATCGACCTGCCGATCACGTGCACCTACGACTTCGAGGTCGCGGCGGCCAAGTACCTCCACGGGCTCGACGACGGCGAGGTCCCCCTGCTGCTCCTGTTCTCGGGCACGATCTTCCGTGCCACGGGCGAAGCGCCGGCTTCGCGGCGGCACCGGTGGCCTGGCACGAGGAGGCCCGTACCGCCTCCCGGTCCAGGTCTGGCGGGACGTGATGGACCGGTACTTCCCGAACAGCCGGCTGGGTGCGGGTGTCGCGAGAGACGCTCGACGCGCTCACCCGGTTCAAGGTCCGCCCGTGCCCTGCCCACCTGGGACGACACGTTCGAGCAGCTGCTGAAGGAAGCCGGCGAGGAGGGGTCGTGACGGCGGCACGGACCGCTTCGCGGCCGCCCGGGCGGTGGCCGACGCGGTGCTCTACGAGGGCTACGTCCTGTACCCGTACCGGGCCTCGGCCCGCAAGAACCAGCTCCGGTGGCAGTTCGGTGTGCTGGTCCCGCCTGCCGTGGGCTGCGGTCGAGGGGTCGGAGCGGTCGCCGATGCGCACCGAGGTCGTCGTCGATCCCGGGCCCGCCGCGACCCTGTCCGTCCGGATCCGCTGCCTCCAGGTGCAGCACCGGAGCATCGAGGCCGCGACCGCGAGCGGTGCCAGCTTCGAGCCGGCCGAGTCGCTCGACGTCGACGGGGTCCGCTGGGTCGCCTGGGACGAGGCCGTCGAGCACGAGATCGACCTGCCCCGATCGACCTGCTGCCCGGTGGCGGGCGAGGTCCGGTCGCGCCGTTCACCCTGCCTGCCGGCCGAGCGCATCGAGCTGCTCTGCCCCCGGTGGCGAGGTCGCGGGCCGGGCGGTGCGCTCAGCTCGCCGGTGGACGGAGCGGTCGGGTGTCGACGGCCTGGGCCGATGGCGCCGGGGGCGCTGGTCAAGCTGACGGTCGGGTCGCGAACGTCACGGACCGATGGATCGGGCCGGCGGATCGAGCGCCCGGACGCGACGAGGTGCTGGCGTCTTCGCTGGTCGCCGTCCACACTCTGCTCGCCGTGGACGACGGCACCTTCTGTCCGCTGCTCGACCCGCCGGCGACGCCGCGGACGCCGTGGCCGGCTGCCGCAACGAGGGCACCTTCCCGGTGCTCGTCGGCGAGGAGGGCGCCGCCGACGTCATGCTGTCGTCGCCGATCATCCTCTACGACCACCCGGCCGTGGCCCCGGAGAGCGCGGGCGACTTCTGCGACGCCACCGAGATCGACGAGATCCTTGCCCTTCGGGTGCTCACACTGACCGACGACGAGAAGGCCGAGGCGCGGGGGACCGACCGCCGCGCCGCGGCCATCGTCGACCGCTGCGACGACATGCCTCCCGAGGTCTGGGCCCGGCTCCACGGCGCGGTCCGCTCGCTCCGGCCCATCGAGGAGGCACCGACGACAGCGATGGCTCCGTCGAGCCTGCGGCGCTGCCGTGGTGGGATCCGGGCGTCGACGCCGAGGTCGACCCGTGGACGGACACCACGTGGGTCGGCGGGGTCCAGGTCGGCAAGGGCACGCCGGTGCGTCTCCGCCCCTCCCGGCGGCCGACGCCCACGACCTCTTCCTCGCCGGCCGCACGGCCACCGTCGCGGGCGTGTTCAAGGACGTCGACGGCGGCGAGCACGTCGCCGTCACCCTGGACGACGACCCGGCCGCCGAGATGTTCGAGTGGCAGCGACGCTTCCTGTACTTCCATCCGGACGAAGTGGAGGTGCTACGGCATGAAGATCCTCGTCGCGGGGATCGGCAACATCTTCCTGGGCGACGACGGCTTCGGCGTCGAGGTGGCCAACCGCCTGCGCCGGCCGACCCTGCCGGACGGAGTCCGCGTGGAGGACTTCGGCATCCGGGGCGTGCACCTGGCCTACGAGCTGCTCGACGGCTACGACGCCCTGGTGCTGATCGACGCCGTCCCGATGGGGGAGCCGCCGGGCACCGTCGCCATCATCGAACCGGATCCGGTCGGCGAGGTGGGCGACGTGGGCGAGCTGGCCACCCCGGCGATGGACGCCCACTCGATGAACCCGGCGGTCGTGCTGGCAGATGCTCGCGTCCCTGGGCGGCCATGTGGGTCGGGTGCTCGTCGTAGGCTGCCAACCCTCGGTGATCGACGAGGGCATCGGTCTCTCGCCCGCGGTCGAGCAGCGGTCGAGCGCGGGGTGGACGCCGTGCGCGAGGTGTCGCCGAGCTGTGCGTCCCGAACAGAGGAGAGGAGCCCGGCGTGATCCGCCGTCTCATCCTGTCGATCCTGTTGGTCCTCCTGGCGGCGCTGGTCGTCGGGAGTCCTTCCCGATGTTGCCCGGTATCTGAAGATGAGGGAGATGTAGTCATGGCCGTGATCGGTTGGATCGCCACGGTGCTCGTGGGCGTCGTGGTCCTCGCCGGGATCTTCGTCGCGGTGACCGCGCTCCCGACGTCAACCGCTACCGGCGGTTGCGGAAGATGTAAGCGACGGGTGGCCCGCTTCCGGATCGTCCCCAGCTCTCCCGCGTCTGGATCGAGGCCCGCTCCACCCTGCATCCCATCCGCACCGAGACCGCGGGCTCGAGGGCTGGCTCGAGCTGGAGCTCGGGACGAGCGGGTTGCCCGATCTCGCTGCCGCGCCGGGCGCCCATCTGGAGCTCCACGTCGACCAGCTGACCTCGGGTAACCCGCTCGAGGACCGGGAGCTCCGGCGCCGCATCGACGCCCGCCGCTTCCCGACCATCGCCGGGGACCTGACCTCCATGGAGGCACCGGCGAGGACGGGCGCTACCGGGTGGCGGGCGACCTGACCTTCAAGGGAGTCACCCGCCAGTACGAGGACGAGATGACCCTGGAAGCGATGGACGGGATGGTGATCCTCGCCGGGGAGAAGACCTTCGACGTGCGGGACTTCGGCATGGAGCCGCCCCGCATCCTGCTGCTCAAGGTGGAACCACACGTCACCGTCAAGGTGGCCATCGTGGCCGAGAAGGAGGGCTAGATGCACGAGTTGGGGCTGTGCGCGTCGATCGTCGACGCCGTCGAGCAGCGGGCCGGCGGGCGCCCCGTGGCGAGGGTGCGCATTCGGGTCGGCCGGCTGCACCACGTCCACCCGGAGGCCTTCGACCAGTCGTTCGCCATCGCCGCGATGGGCTCGGTGGCCGAGGATGCCACGGCCGAGCTGGTGCTCTTCCCGGTGTCGGTGCGCTGCTCGTCGTGCGGGGCCACCAGTGGGAGTGACGAGCTGCCGTCGGCGTGCCCGGCGTGTCGGGCGTCGACCTGGAGATCGTCGGTGGCGACGAGCTGATCCTGGAGTCGCTCGAGTATCGCGGCCCATGCCGGTGGACGGGTAGGCGGCACCATGTGCCTCGGCATCCCCGGTCAGGTCGTCGAGCTGTCGGACGAGCACGAGCACCTCGCGCGGGTCGACGTCAACGGTGTCGGCAGGACCATCAACATCGGTCTGCTCGAGGACGAGGGAATGCAGTGCGGCGACTGGGTGCTGATCCACGTGGGCTTCGCCATGTCGAAGATCGACGAGGAGGAGGCCCGGCTCGCTCTCGCCTCGCTGCAGATGCTCGGCGAGATCTACACCGACGAGGTCGACGCCCTCTTCCGGGCGCCGTCGTCGGAGGAACCGGCTCGGGGAGGCCAGCCCGCATGAGGTTCGTCGACGAGTACCGGGACCCCGCAGCAGCCCGCCGGCTAGTCGCCCACATCACCGAGCAGGCCGGCGACGACCACTTCAAGTTCATGGAGGTGTGCGGCGGGCACACCCACACGATCTACCGGCACGGCATCGAGCACGTCCTGCCGGCCAACGTCGAGCTGGTCCACGGGCCCGGCTGCCCGGTGTGCGTCATCCCGATGGGGCGTGTCGACGACGCCATCGCGGTGGCCGAGAAGCCGGGCGTGCTCTTCACGTCCTTCGGGGACATGATGCGGGTGCCCGGCGGCCACGGGAACCTGCTGGAGGCCAAGGCGCGGGGCGCCGACGTCCGCTTCGTCTACTCGCCCCTCGACGCCCTCGAGCTGGCCAAGCAGAACCCGGACCGGGATGTCGTGTTCTTCGCCGTCGGCTTCGAGACCACGGCCCCGTCGACCGCCGTCACGTTGCTCCGGGCGCGTGAGTTGGGCATCCCCAACTTCAAGGTGTTCTGCAACCACGTGACGATCGTGCCGCCGATCAAGGCCATCCTCGACTCGCCTGACCTGCGCCTGGACGGCTTCCTGGGCCCTGGTCACGTCTCCACCGTGGTCGGCAACCGGCCCTACCGCTTCGTGCCCGAACAGTACGGCAAGCCGCTCGTGACGGCCGGCTTCGAGCCGCTCGACATCCTGCAGGCCATCGCCATGCTCCTGGCCCAGATCCGCCAGGGTCGATGCGAGGTCGAGAACCAGTACACCCGGGTCGTACGGGACGAGGGCAACCCGCGGGCGCTCCAGGTGCTCGCCGAGGTGTTCGAGCTGCGCCCGCATTTCGAATGGCGTGGTCTGGGCTTCATCTCGCAGAGCGCCCTCAAGTTGCGGTCCGAGTTCGCCGCCTTCGACGCCGAGCTGGCCTACGAGGTCCCCGGCGTCCGGGTGGCCGATCCCAAGGCCTGCCAGTGCGGGGAGGTCCTGAAGGGCGTGATCAAGCCCTGGGAGTGCAAGGTGTTCGGCACGGCCTGCACCCCGGAGACGCCGATCGGGACCTGCATGGTGTCGTCCGAGGGTGCGTGCGCGGCCTACTACAACTTCGGCCGTCTCCATCGCGACGTGGCGGTCAGCCTCGGCCGGTCTTCGTAGGCGCTGTCTGCTCCGGCGGCGGGTCCTGTCCGGCGGATCCGCGCCGGCGCCGGCCTTCCGGCTCGGCGCTCGGCTTGCGGTCCGGCGGCCACCCGCCGCCTGCGTGGGCGCGGGTTGCCGCGGCCGCCCGGTGCCCGTACCATGTATCGGTCCTGTGCGCTGGTGCTCCGGCGTGACCAGTTCGCCAGAGTTCGTTCGTTTCGTCCCGCCCGCAGAAGTCGGTAGAGGTAGCGCGTGCCCACAATCCAGCAGCTGGTCCGCAAGGGCCGCAGCACCAAGACGACCAAGTCGAAGACGCCGGCCCTGAAGGGGTCGCCCCAGCGCCGTGGCGTCTGCACCCGCGTCTACACCACCACGCCCAAGAAGCCGAACTCGGCCCTGCGCAAAGTGGCCCGTGTGCGCCTGACCAGCGGCATCGAGGTCACGGCCTACATCCCGGGCGAGGGGCACAACCTGCAGGAGCACTCCATCGTGCTCGTGCGCGGGGGCCGGGTCCGCGACCTGCCGGGTGTGCGCTACAAGGTCATCCGCGGCTCGCTGGACGCCGCCGGCGTGAAGAACCGCCGGCAGGCCCGCAGCCGGTACGGCGCCAAGAGGGAGAAGTGATCTCCGATGCCTCGTAAGGGCCCCGCCCCCCGCCGTGAGCTCAACCCGGACCCGGTCTACCGGTCCGTGCTCGTCACCCAGCTCGTCAACAAGATCCTGCTGAGGGGCAAGCGCTCCCTGGCCGAGAGCATCGTCTACGACGCCATGAAGATCGTCGAAGAGCGCACGGGCAGCGAGCCGCTCTCGACGGTGAAGCGGGCGGTCGAGAACGTGAAGCCGGCCCTCGAGGTCAAGAGCCGCCGGGTCGGTGGCGCCACGTACCAGGTCCCGGTCGAGGTCCGTCCCCGGCGCGCCAACACCCTGGCCATCCGCTGGATCATCGGCTTTGCCCGAGCCCGGCGGGAGAAGACGATGGCCGAGCGCCTCGCCTCCGAGCTGCTCGACGCCGCCAACGGCCTCGGCGCCTCCGTCAAGCGCCGCGACGACATGCAGAAGATGGCCGAGTCCAACAAGGCCTTCGCCCACTACCGCTGGTAGTCGCCCCGGGCGTCTGAGGGGCCGCTACGGGACCTTGATGATGCCGGTGAATGCCATGGCGAAGAGGGCCATCGCACCGACGATCAGCACCGTTCCCAGGATGCCCAGGAGCCGGCCGGCCTTGGCCATCCCCCTGTTGCCAGGTGGGCGGCTGCCGGCGTCGATCGCCGCCAGCTCCCTGCTCCCCATCCACCACGCGAACCGGGCCGAAGACGCCGGAAGCGGCGACGGCCAGGATGCCCAAGACCAGCACCGCCGTGGCCCGGCTCTTCTCCGGGTAGGCGCCCGGCCCCGGAGCGACGCTGCGGTGAGACCGTCACGGGCCTCGAGCCTACGCCCGATCTCCGCGCTGGTTCTGGTCGCTCAGCGGTAGCCTGGTCGGTCGTCCACCGGCGATCGCCGGACGGCCTGGCACCCTCCGGCAGTCCGGCACCGATGAACGCCCGCAGGCCATCGATCAGGTTGGCTGACCTGGTCGGTAGCATGGACGACCGGTCACACGCGGCTCGCTCGCGGTTGGCCTTTGCCCCACGAGATCCCCCCACGAACTGACGAACGAAGCGACGCGAACCCATGGCCAAGCGTGAATTCCCCCTCGACCGGACCCGCAACATCGGGATCATGGCGCACATCGACGCGGGCAAGACGACCACGACCGAGCGCATCCTCTACTACACGGGCAAGACCTACAAGATCGGCGAGGTGCACGAGGGCGCGGCCGTCATGGACCACATGGTCCAGGAGCAAGAGCGCGGCATCACCATCACGTCGGCCGCCACCACCGCGCGTGTGGAACGACCACCGCATCAACATCATCGACACCCCGGGCCACGTCGACTTCACCATCGAGGTCGAGCGGTCGCTGCGGGTGCTCGACGGGGCCGTCGCCGTGTTCGACTCGGTTGCCGGCGTCGAGCCCCAGACCGAGACCGTCTGGCGCCAGGCCAACCGCTACCAGGTCCCGCGCATCTGCTTCGTCAACAAGATGGACCGCATCGGGGCCGACTTCTTCCGGACCGTCGAGATGATCGAGAACCGGCTGGAGTCCGTGCCGGCCGTCATCCAGCTCCCGATCGGGTCCGAGGCCAGCTTCGAGGGCGTGATCGACCTCGTCACCATGCGGGCGCTCGTCTGGGACGAGACCTCGGACAAGGGCGAGCGCTTCGACATCGTCGACATCCCGGCCGAGTACGAGGCCCAGGCCGAGGAGTGGCGGGCCAAGCTGCTCGACATCGTGGCCAGCGAGGACGAGGTCCTCATGGAGAAGTACCTCGGCGACGAGGAGCTGACCGAGGAGGACATCAAGCTCGGCCTGCGCAAGGGCACGCTGGCGTTCAGCTTCGTCCCGGTGCTGTGCGGCTCGGCGTTCAAGAACAAGGGCGTGCAGCCGATGCTGGACGCCGTCGTCGACTACCTCCCGAGCCCGCTCGACATCCCGCCCGCCGAAGGCACCGACATCAAGGGCGAGAACATCGTCGAGCGCAAGGCGGACGAGAACCAGCCCTTCTCGGCCCTCGCCTTCAAGATCGTGGCCGACCCGTTCGGCAAGCTGACCTACTTCCGCGTCTACTCGGGCCGCATCGGCAAGGGCGACGAGCTCTACAACTCGACCAAGGACCGCAAGGAGCGCCTCGGGCGCATCCTCCTCATGCACGCCAACCAGCGCGAGGACCTCGACGAGGCGATGGCGGGCGACATCGTCGCGGGGCTGGGCTTCAAGTTCACCACCACTGGCGACACGCTGTGCGAGAAGGCGAACGCGGTCGTGCTCGAGCGCATGGAGTTCCCCGAGCCCGTCATCCACGTGGCCATCGAGCCCAGGACCAAGGCCGATCAGGAAAAGCTGGGCAAGGCCCTCTACTCCCTCTCCGACGAGGACCCGACGTTCCGGGTCCGCACCGATGAGGAGACGGGGCAGACGGTCATCTCCGGCATGGGCGAACTGCACCTCGAGGTGCTGGTCGACCGGATGCTGCGCGAGTTCAACGTGGACGCCACGGTCGGCAAGCCGCAGGTGGCCTACCGGGAGACCATCACCAACCCCGTCCACACCGTCGAGTACCGCCACATCAAGCAGACGGGCGGCACCGGCCAGTTCGCCGTGGTCAAGGTGAACCTGGAGCCGACCGGTTCCGGCGGCGGCTACGAGTTCGTCGACAAGATCACCGGCGGCCGCGTCCCCCGTGAGTACATCCCGGCCGTGGACCAGGGCATCCAGTCCGCGCTGGCCTCGGGCGTGCTGGCCGGCTACCCGACCGTGGACATCCGGGTCACGCTGGTCGACGGCCAGTACCACGACGTCGACTCCAGCGAGCTGGCCTTCAAGACCGCCGGCTCGATGGTGTTCAAGAAGGCGGCCGAGATGGCCCGGCCGGTCCTGCTCGAGCCGATCATGTCCGTCGAGTGCGTGACGCCCGAGGACTACCTGGGCGACGTCGTCGGCGACCTCTCCAGCCGCCGCGGCCGCATCGAAGGCATGGAGGCCCGCGGCAACGTGCAGGTCGTCCGGGCCCAGGTGCCGCTGTCGGAGATGTTCGGGTACAGTACCGACCTCCGTTCGCGGACCCAGGGCCGCGCCACCTACACCATGCAGTTCCACTCGTACCAGCAGGTCCCGGAGAGCATCGCCTCCGAGATCATCAAGCGGGTACGGGGCGAGTAGCCGGTCCCCGACCTCCGTCGAGATCGATCAACAGCGTCCTTTGACAACCCACGAACCACCAAGAGGGATGACAGAGCCATGAGCAAGGCGAAGTTTGAGCGTACGAAGCCGCATGTGAATATTGGGACGATGGGTCATATTGATCATGGGAAGACGACGTTGACGGCGGCGATTACGAAGACGTTGGCGGATCGTGGGTTGGCGGATTATACGCCGTTTGATCAGATTGATAAGGCTCCGGAGGAGAAGGCGCGGGGTATTACGATTTCGATTGCGCATGTGGAGTATGAGACTGCGAATCGTCATTATGCGCATGTGGATATGCCGGGTCATGCTGATTACATCAAGAACATGATTACGGGGGCGGCGCAGGTGGATGGGGCGATTTTGGTGGTGGCGGCGACGGATGGTCCGATGCCTCAGACCCGGGAGCATGTGTTGTTGGCTCGTCAGGTGGGGGTGCCGTACATCGTGGTGGCGTTGAACAAGGCTGACGCGGTGGACGACGACGAGCTGTTGGAGTTGGTGGAGCTCGAGGTGCGGGAGTTGTTGAACGAGTACGAGTTCCCGGGGGATGAGGCGCCGGTGGTGCGGGTGTCGGCGTTGAAGGCGTTGGAGGGGGATGAGGATTGGCAGGCGAAGATCTTGGAGTTGATGGAGGCGGTTGATGCTTCGGTGCCGGAGCCGGTGCGGGAGTTGGACAAGCCGTTCTTGATGCCGGTGGAGGATGTGTTCACGATCACTGGTCGGGGGACGGTGGTGACCGGGAAGGTGGAGCAGGGGATCGTCAACACTGGTGACGAGGTGGAGATCGTCGGGTTGCGGGACACCCAGAAGACGGTGTGTACGGGGGTGGAGATGTTCCGCAAGATCTTGGATCAGGGTCAGGCGGGTGACAACATCGGTGCGTTGTTGCGGGGGACGAAGAAGGAGGATGTGGAGCGGGGTCAGGTGTTGTGCAAGCCGGGGTCGATCACGCCGCACACGAACTTCGAGGCGCAGGTGTATGTGTTGAACAAGGATGAGGGTGGCCGGCATAAGCCGTTCTTCAACAATTATCGGCCGCAGTTCTATTTCCGGACGACGGATGTGACGGGGACGATTGCGTTGCCGGAGGGGACGGAGATGGTGATGCCGGGGGACAACGTCGCCATGACGGTCGAGTTGGGGAAGCCGATCGCCATGGATGAGGGTCTCCGGTTCGCGATCCGTGAAGGTGGCCGCACCGTGGGCGCCGGCCGAGTCGTCAAGATCATCAAGTGAAAGGCTGAGACGTGGCTCAGAGCATTCGTATCCGTCTCAAGGCTTTCGACCATGAGATCATCGACACCTCGACCAAGAAGATCGTCGAGACGGTGCTGCGCACCCAGGCGAAGGTCCGGGGTCCCATCCCGCTGCCGACCGACAAGCACCGCTTCACGGTCATCCGCTCGCCCCACAAGGACAAGGACTCCCGCGAGCACTTCGAGATGCGGGTCCACAAGCGGCTGATCGACATCGTCGACCCCACGCCCAAGACCATCGACAGCCTGCAGCGCATCGAGCTGCCCGCCGGCGTCGACATCGAGATCAAGATCCAGTCGGCCTAGGGCCCGGCGAGCGGGCCACGCCCCTCGGCCCCGGCGTGCTGGCGGCGTCTCAGGCAGCCAGCACCGCCATGGCCGAGCCCATGAGATCCTCGAAGTTGGTCCGGTAGAACCGCTCCCGCAGGTCGTCGGGCGCGTCGCCGAGCGACGCCTCGAACCGCTCGATGGGGCGGCGGCCACCCTCGACGTGGGGATAGTCCGAGGAGAACAGGCAGACCTCGGGGCCGGCCTGCTCGATGATCCAGCCGACGTCCTCCGTCGGGTACGGGGTGAACCGGATCTGGCGGCGGACGTACTCGCTCGGGCGCAGCGACAGCGCCCGCAGCCGCTCCTCGTGGCGGGCGAAGGCCTCGAAGGCGGCTTCCATCTGCCGCATCCACGACGGCACCCAGATCGCGCCCTGCTCGATCACCCCGATGCGCAGGTCCGGGAAGCGCTCCAGCACACCGTCGAAGATCATGGTGGCCAGCGTCTGGGCCGGCGGGCCGGGGATCGCCCATGTAGTCGACGGAGCGGAAGTTCTCCTCGCCGCCGTGGAAGTCCGGCGGGATCGGGCAGCCCGTTGCGGAAGTACGCCGGGTCGATGAGGTCGCCCGTCCCGCCGACGTGGAACACGACCGGGAGGCCGGCCTCCTGGGCCTGGGCCCAGACCGGGTCGAGCGCCGATGTGGCTGGGCGAGTGGTCGGGCGGGCAGCCCGAGGCCACGAGCAGGGCCGCCGCGCCCATGGCGATGGCCTCGCCGGCCAGCGCGGGGGCCCGGTCCAGGTCGGCGAGGGGCACGTAGCAGGTCGGCAGCAGGCGGGCGTCCACCGAGCAGAACTCGACCATCCCCCGGTTGTGGGCCCGCGCCACTCCCTCGACGAGCTCGCTGTCGCCGCCGTGCTCCCAGTCCCGCAGCCGCCGGTTGTGGAACGTGTTGAACACGAGCTGGCTCGAGAAGCCGAGCAGGTCGAGCGCTCGCGGCCGGTCGTCGGCGATGAACCCGCCGGTGGCGGCGAAGTTCTTGCGGCTCATGATCTCCTCGGCCTCGACGGCCTGGTACTCCTCGGAGCCGTGGCGTTCGGTCAGCCGGTCGAAGGCGGCGACGAGGTCGCGCTGCTGCTCGGCCGGGTCGCCGGTCTGGCGCAGCTCGTTCCCGCCCGGGTAGCGCAAGGGCGCGATGCGGTCGCGGACGTCGGGGTCGGCGTGGTCCCGCAGCCAGGTCGGCGTCTCCATGATGTGGGCGTCGGCGTCGTGCACCACCCGCCCCGTCGAGTTGTACGGCACGGCTCCAGTTTGGCCCCGCCGCCGAGCCCCGTGCTCGCCGCGCCGGCCTCAGGTCACGAGCGGGAAGCGGTCGTCGTCGAGCGGGCCGCCTTCGGCGAGGTCCCGCTGTTCGAACGGGGGAGAGTGCAGCCACGGGCGCAGCGCGAAGGTGGCGTCGTCGCCCAGCCACCGCAGGCTCACCACCCGCCGCGGCGTCGACAGCCCCTCGGTGCCCGGCGCGTCGTGCAGGGTCCGGAAGTGGAAGGCGATGACGTCGCCCGGCTCCACCGTGGTCACGAGGATCCGGTGGCGGTCGAGCTCGGCGTCCACGTCAGGGACGAGCTCGAAGCGGTCGTCGGGCCCGGCGTAGGGGACGTGGTCGACGAAGCGGCGGGGGACGAACCAGCGCCCCCAGCGGTGGGAGCCGGCCACGAACCGCACGCCGCACGACGCCGGGACGGGATCGAGCGGGATCCAGAAGCTCACGTTCTGGTCGCCGTCGACGCAGTAGTAGGGCTGGTCGTGGTGCCACGGCGTGACCTCGCGGGTGCCCGGCTCCTTGACCAGCACGTGCTCGTGGAAGAAGCGGGAGGTGTCGCGAGCCCATGAGCTGCCGGGCCACGCCGGCCAGGCCGGAGTCGAACGCCACCTCGTCGGAACCCGTCGATGCGGTCCCAGTTGCAGTAGTCGCCGAAGTACTGCCCGGGCTGGCCTTCCGGGGTGTAGCGCTGGGCGTGCTCGCCCGGCTCGGCCAGGTTCCGCTCGACCGCCGCCGCCAGCAGCTCCAGCCAGCGTTCGTCGAGCAGCCCGCGGCAGGACGACGACCCCGTCGTCGGCGTAGGCGGTCCGCTGCGCCGCGGTCACCTCCATGGTCGGGAACCTAGCCATGCCAGACTGCGCCGCCGTGGTGCGTGGAGCGCTTCCCCGGTGTCGGCCATGACGGCTGGGCCCGCTTCGACGGGCCGGCGGGCACCCAGATGGTGGACTCGGCCATCGAGGCGATGGCGACGTTCTCGGCCAGCGGGGAGAACGGGTGTGGCGGCGGCTTCTTCGCGGCGTCGGCGGCCTGCGACGAGGTGCAGGCCAGGGCCCGCGCCACCGTGGGTGAGCTGTTGGGGGCGCCGCCCGAGTCGATCTGGTTCGGGCCGAACATGACCACGATGACCCTGGCCTTCACCCGCGCGCTGGCGCGGGACTGGGCCCCGGGCGACCGGATCGTCTGCACCCAGCTCGATCACGACGCCGACGTCACCTCGTGGCGGCTGGCCGCGGCGGACCGCGGCGCGGAGGTGGTGGTCGCACCGATGGACGCCCGCACCGGCCGGCTCCCGACCGAGTCGGTGCTGGAGCTGCTCGACGAGCGTGTGCGTTGGGTGGCGGTGGCGGGCGCGTCGAACCTGCTCGGGTCCATGCCGGACCTGCCGGCCATCGCCCGCGGCCGCCCACGCCGCCGGCGCGCGGCTCTTCGTCGACGCCGTGGCCCTGGCCGTGCACCGTTCGATCGACGTCGCCGCCATCGGGTGCGACGCGCTCGTGACCTCCGCCTACAAGTGGTACGGCCCTCACGCCGCGGCGATGTACGTCGAGCCCGAGCTGCTGGGCGGCATGCGGCCGTACAAGCTGACGGCGTCCGGGGACGAGGGGCCGTCGCGGCTGGAGACGGGCATGCCGAACTACGAGGCGCTGGCCGGCGTGACGGCCGCCGCCCGCTACCTCCTCGACGAAGGCATGGATCGCATCGCGGCCGACGAGCGCGCCGTGTTCGATCCACTGCTCGATGGGCTGTCGGGCATCCCCGGCGTGACCGTGTGGGGGCCGCACGACCTCGCCGATCGGGCGCCGACCGTGGCGTTCACGATCGACGGGCGGACGCCGGCGGAGGTGGCCAGGGCGCTGGCCGCCGAGAGGATCGCGGTGTGGAGCGGCCACAACTACGCGCTCGGGCCGGTGGAGGCGCTCGGCCTGGCGGAGACCGGTGGCGTCGTGCGGGCCGGCGTCGTCCGCTACATCACCGACGATGACGTCGACCGGCTGTTGGCCGCAGTCGACCGCCTGGCTCGCTCGGCCGGGTCGGCCGGCTGATCACGGGTCGAGCGACCGGGCGGCGAGCGCCGCGAACGCGTCCCTGGCCTCGACGGTGCGAGCCCCGGGGCAGGCCGACAGCTCCCGACCGTCGATGTGCGACACCGGCTGCACGTCGCGGGTGGAGCTGGTGACGAAGGCCTCGTCGACGTCGGCCAGCATCATGATCGGTGCATCTGCAACCATCACGTCGACGACCTCGATGACCAGCTCGCGGGTGATGCCGGCCAGGCACCCCGTCGCCAGCGACGGCGTGGTCAGGTGGCCGTTCAGGACGTAGAAGATGTTCGTGCCGGTGCCCTCGCAGATCCGGCCGCGGGTGTCCGTGAAGATCGCCTCGTCGCCGCCCTGCTCCCTGGCCGCCCGCAGCGCGACGACGTTGTCGGCGTAGCTGGTCGTCTTGAGTCCGGCCGTGGCGCCCCGCTCGTTGCGGGCCCACGGCACGGTGACGAGGCGGGTCGACGGCGGCCACGGCGTGGTGGCGGTGTGGGTGACGACGAGCGTGGGCGGGTCCTCACCGCGCGCCGAGCCCGAGCGGGCCGGCGCCGCTGGTCACCGTGATGCGCAGGCGCCCGGTCGGCGCCGCCGACACCGCCAGCACGTCGTCCACGGCCTTCCGGAGGATGTCCTCGGACGGCAGCGTGAGGCCCAGTCCGGCGGCCGAGTGCTCCAGCCGGCGGAGGTGGCGGGTGAGCGCGAACGGCTGGCCGTCGACGGTCTTGAGCGTCTCGAACACGCCGTCGCCGACCAGGAAGCCGTGGTCCAGGGGTGACACCGCGGGCGCGTCCCGGACCTCGCCGTCGATCCAGACCGCGGTCCCGCCGTTCACGGCCGGCAGCGTACGGTCCGCGGGAATCACGTGCCGGCGGGCGTCAGCACCCCGGACGCCACCCGCAGCAGGCGGGCCGCCTTGAGCTCGGTCTCGGCCCACTCGCCGGCCGGCGTCGAGTCCCAGGTGATGCCGCCGCCCGTGCCGAGGTGAGCCTCGCCGTCCTCGAACCAGAAGGTCCGGATGGCCACATTGAGCTCGCCTCGCCGCCGATCGGCATCGACCCAGCCGACCGCGCCGCAGTAGACCCCGCGAGGCACGGGCTCCAGCCGCCGCAGGTGCTCCACGGCGGAGATCTTCGGAGCGCCGGTCACCGAACCCGGGGGGAAGGTGGCGTCCATCAGCTCGGCCCAGCCGACCCCGGGCCGCAACCGGCCCTCGACGGTGCTCACCAGGTGCACGAGCCCCGGATGGTGCTCGAGCGACAGCAGGCTGGGCACCCGGACCGTCCCGTAGCGGCTCACCCGCCCGATGTCGTTGCGGACGAGGTCGACGATCATCACGTTCTCGGCCCGGTCCTTGGGCAGCAGCTCGTCGGCCGTGGGGGCGGTGCCCTTGATGGGGCTCGACCAGACGCAGGTCGCCGTCGCGGCCGAGGAACAGCTCGGGCGACGCCGACGCCACGTGCACGCCGTGGCCGGGCAGGTGCACGGCGGCCGCGTAGGGCGCCGGGTTGCCGGCGGCCAGGGCGGCGGCCAGGGCGCCCACCTCGGCCCGGTGCGGGAGCGGGGCGGAGAGGCGGCGGGTCAGGTTGACCTGGTAGACGTCGCCGCGGCCGATGGCGGCGCGGATGGCTTCGACCCCGGCCGCGAAGCCGGCCTCGTCGAGGCTGGTCCGCCAGGCGTGGCGGGCGATCCCGGGCCACGGTGGTCCCGGCCACGGGCGGGCCGGACCGACATCGTCGAAGCGGGCGAGCACGGGCGGGGCGTCGAAGGGCACCACGACGGCCCAGAAGCCCCGGCCGTCCAGCGCCGCCAGGTCGCTCGTCACGTCCACCAAGCCCGTAGCCAGGCGATCGCCGACGACGGCGAAGGCCGTACCGGGATCGACGGGCACGTCCGTCGAGCCTAGGGCCGCAGGCTTGACCCCGGCGTTGGCGGCCGCCACGCTCCCGACGATGCGAGAGCTCGACGTGCACCTCGGGGGCCGACGTCCGTCCGGCCTCGGCTACTGGCCGCTCCCCGAGGACGATCCCGGGGTCGAGCTGCCTCGGGAGTCCGTCCGGCTCGTGAGCCCGGATGGGGCGCTGGTGCGGGGCCTGCTGTGGCTCCCGCCCGGCGGGCGCCCGTGGAAGACGGCGGTCATCCTGTCCCACCCGCGGGCGACTTCAGCGTCCACTACGCCTGCCCCCTGCTGGCCGCCGCCGGGTACGCGGTGCTCGGCTTCGGCACCCGCTACATGGGGAACGACATCGACTGCCTGCACGAGGCGTGCATCGTGGACGTGAAGACGGCCCACGACGAGATGGTCCGCCGCGGGGCCGAGGCCGTCGTGCTCCTCGGCAACTCCGGCGGCGGTTCCCTGATGGCCATGGCCCAGGCGGAGCTGGGCATCGGCGACGGCTGGGTGGGCATGGCCGCGCACCCGGGCGAGGGCGTGTTCATGCTGCAGGTCATCGATCCGTCCGTGGCCGACGAGCACGACCCGTTCAGCCGGATCCCGGAACTCGACATGTACGACCCCGAGAACGGCTGGCGCCCGTGGCCGCAGCCGTGCTCGTACCAACCCGACTGGCTGGCTCGCTACCGCGACGCGCAGGTGGAGCGGGTCGCCCGCATCGACGCCGTGGCCAAGGCCGCGCTGGCCGACAGCGAGGACGCCCGCCAGCGATTGGCCGGCGTCGATCGCGATGCCGATCCCCGGGCCTGGCGGGACCTGCGGGCCCGGACCGTGGCCATGCGCTACCTGACGATCTACCGCACGCTGGCCGATCCGGCCTACCTCGATCTGACCATCGATCCGGACGAGCGTCCGCTCGGGAGCCTGTTCGCCTTCCCGGATCCGCTCGACGCCAACTACGGCCGCGGCGGGCTGGCCCGGACGATGACCGCCAGGGGATGGCTGTCCACGTGGTCGGGCCTGTCGAGCGCGGCCAAGTTGGCCGACACCATGCCCCAGGTCACGGTGCCCACTCTGCTCGTGCACCCCACGGCCGACACCGAGATCCGGGTCCGCCAGGCCGAGGAGATCCTGGCCAACGCCGGCGCGGAGGACGTGACCTACATCGAGATGAAGGGCGCCCCCCACTACCTCGAGGGCCACCGCCCCGCCGCCATGGCCCAGGTCGCCGAGTGGCTGGCGGCTCGGTACCCGTAGCGGGCTACCCGGCGGCGGCGAAGGCGTCGATCATCGCTCCCACGTCGCCGAGCGGGTAGAGGATCGGGCAGGTGCAGCCGGCAGCCACGTACTCCGCCACCCGGGCGCGGGCGTCGTCAGGCGTGCCGGACGCGGTGAGCATCTGGACGATCTCGTCGGGCACCAGCTTCGACGCCGCCTCGACCTGCTCGTGGGTGGCGGGCCAGGTCAGCACCTCGCCGACGGCGTCGAGCAGCGACTGCGGCACGCCCGACGCCTTCATGATGTGGGGCTGCTGACCGAGGTACTGGGTGACCATCAGGCGGGCCATGTCCAGCGCGGTGGCGCGGTCCTCGTGCACCGAGCAGACGACGAGCTGCGGGCGGTCGAGGTCGTCCACCGACCGTCCGGCGCGCGTCGCCCCCGCGGCGAGGTGCTCCATCGCCCTCGCGTTGTAGTCCGGCGAGACGAGGTAGTTGAGAACGACACCATCGGCGATCTCGCCGGTCAGCTCCATCATCTGCATCCCGGTCGCGCCGATGTAGATGGGGACGTCCTTGGCCCGCCGCTCCTGGTACACGTAGTCGAGCTCGACACCGTCGAGGTGGACGTAGGCGCCGTCCATCGTGACGGTCTCGTTGTGGAGGAGCGCCCGCACCGCGGTCACCACCTCCCGCATGACGGTGAGCGGCCGGGCGCGCTCGATGCCGACCTTGCCGGCCAGCGGATCCCACCAGGCGCCGAGGCCGAGGAGGATGCGGCCCGGCGCCAGGTCGTCCAGCGTGGCGAAGGTGGCCGCCAACCGGGCCGGGTTGCGGCTCCAGCAGTCGGCCACGCCCGAGCCGACCTTGATCCGCTCCGTCACCGACGCGAACGCCGCCATGGGCACCGTGGCCTCCCGCACGAGGCGGCTCTCGGCCTGCCAGACGGCCTCGAAGCCCCGGGCCTCCGCGTACCGGGCGTGCTCCATCCCCTCCCGGATCGGGTGGGCGTCCTGCAGGTAGAGCGCCACGCGTGCTGTCATCGTCGGCCTCCTCGGTCGGCTGGGAGCGCGGTCACAGGCGGGCGTGCAGGCGGGTGGCCTGCTCGGCCGCCCGGGCCCGGATCTCGTCGAGGTCGACCCTGGTCGGCCGGCCTTCGTCCAGCAGGACCTCGCCGTCCACCTCGACCCGCAGGGCCCGCACGCCCGGCGTGAAGGCGAGGTGCCATGGCGAGTCGACGTGGTCGTAGTTCCAGGTGACCACGTCGCCGGCCACCTCCGGGAAGAACCGCTGCCCGGCCTCCAGCCATTCCCAGGGCAGGTCGGGCGTGGCCAGCACGTCGTCCTCGCGCAGTCGGGCGTACGCCAGCCGCACCTCCTCCAACATGTCGGCGCCGATGCCGTCCGTGCCCAGCACGACCGGGTTGTCCCGGGCCGCGGGCCGGGCGTAGCCCACCGCGTTGTTCATGTTGGACCGGGGGTTGTGGGCGATCGTGCCCGGGAGCGCGCGGTCGAGGTGGACGCAGTGGACGAGCAGCCAGTCGTCCCGGGCCAGACCCTCCAGGCGGGCGCCCGCGTCGGTGTCGATCTCGCCCTCGGCCACGTGGACGTGGACGCCGACGCCCAGGTCCGCGGCCAGGCCGGCCGCAGCCGCCAGCGTCTCGTCGCTGCAGGTGAAGGCGGCGTGGATCCCCACCTGCCCGCGCCCACCCGCGCGCAGGAAGCGCTCGTTCTCGGCCAGCCCCCGCCGTGCGCCGTCCGTCATGGTCGCCGGCGGCCAGTCGCCGACGCGCAGCCGGCCGGCGTCGTCCCAGCGGTCGGTCACGCCGTACGCCACGTCGACCCGGACGCCCACCTCGGCGCAGGCGTCGGCGATGACCGAGAGCGAGCCGTCGATGGCGTTCGGCGACTCGTGGTGGTCGACGATGGCCGTGGTGCCGGCCATGAGCGCCTCGGTGGCTCCGAGGAGCGCCGACCAGCGCAGCATCTCCAGGTCGAGCGCGGCATCCAGCCGCCACCAGACCTGCTGCAGGATCTCCAGGAACGCGGCCGGTTGGTGCGGTGGCGCCGGCATGCCGCGGGCCAGCGCCGAGTAGAGGTGGTGGTGGCCGCAGACCAGCCCCGGCGTGACGGCGCCCAACCGTCAGTCCCTCGTCCGTCGGCGCTGCGCTTGGGCTTCATCGGGAGCTGTGAGCGCCACACCCCATCGGCGGCGTGGAGCGCAGCGGCGACCGCCGGCGCCGTGGGCACGAGCCCGATCTCCCCGACGCCCTTGATGCCGTAGGGCGATCGCGGCTGCGGGCACTCGACGAGCCGCACGCCGCATGGGCGGCACGTCCTTGGCCCGCAGGATGCCGAGTGAGCGGAGCGTCATGTTCGTCGGGTGCCCGGTCTCGGGGTCGGCCGGGAAGTCCTCGGTCAGCGCGTAGCCGAGCCCCATGTGGACGGACCCCTCGACCTGGCCCTCGCACAGCAACGGGTTCACCGCCCGCCCCACGTCGTGGACGGCCACCACCTCCTCGATGGCCTGGGTCTCGGGATCCATCACCACGAGCTGGGCGGCGTAGCCGAAGGCCGAGTGGATCACCGGCTGCTCGACCTCACCGAGGTGGTGCGTCCAGTCGACGCGGTACTCACCCTCGTAGTCGACGCCGACGCGGCAGCCGTCGGCCTTCGCCGCCCGGCAGGCGTCGGCCACCGCGCCGGCGCCCATGAGGGTGCCGCGGGAGCCCGTCGTCTGCCCGGCGCCGAGCTCGCGCGTGGTGTCGGTGATGACCCGCACCTTCTCCGGTTCGATCCCCAACTCCGTCACCGCCACCTGCAGCGCGACCGTGTGGACCCCCTGACCCATCTCCGTCCAGCAGTGGCGGACCTCGACCGTTCCATCTTCAACGAAGCGGACGACAGCGCGGATGTGCTCCTTGAAGCCGTTGCCCAGCCCGCTGTTCTTCAGGCCGAGCCCGAGGCCGACCGCCCGCCCGGACGACGCGGCCCGGTCGTAGTCCGGCCGGATCTCGTCGAGGCAGCGCTCGGCGCCGAGGCAGCCGTCGTCCATGACCTGGCCCGGTCCCCAGACCTGGCCGGGCCGGATGACGTTGCGCTTGCGGATCTCCCAGCCCGAGATGCCGACGCGCTCGGCCAACCGGTCCAGGCAGCCCTCCATGGCGAACTGGGCCTGGTTGGCGCCGAAGCCGCGGAACGCCCCGCAGATCGGGTTGTTCGTGCGGACGGCCACGGAGCGCACGTCGATGGTGGGCACGTGGTACGGGCCGCTGGCGTGCCCGGCCGCCCGCTCCAGCACCTTCATGCCCACGGAGGCGTAGGCGCCCGAGTCGCCGATCATCCGGGCGTGGACCGCGGTCAGCCGGCCGTCGGCATCGCACCCCACGCGGTACGCCATCTCGATCGGATGGCGCTTGGGGTGCATGCGCAGGCTCTCCTCGCGGGAGAGCACGCACTTCACCGGGCGCTGCAGCAACCACGCGGCGAGCCCGGCGTGGGCCTGGTTGGCCATGTCCTCCTTGCCGCCGAAGGCGCCGCCGTTCGACACCAGCTCGACGGTGATCCGCTGGGGCTCGACGCCGAGCACCGAGGCGATCTGGTTGCGGTCGTCCCAGACGCCTTGGCCGCCCGAGTAGACGTGCATGGTCTGCTCCGCGGGGTCGGGCACGGCCAGCGTGGCCTCGGGCTCGAGGAAGGCGTGCTCGATGCGCTGGGTCCGGAAGGTCTCCTCGACGACGTGCGCGCTGGCGCCGAGAGCGGCGTCGGCGTCCCCCGCCGGTACTCGGACACCGACAGCGTGTTGGAGTCCGTCCCCCACACCGCCGGGTCGGGATCGTCGAGCGCGGCCTTCGGATCGGTGAACGGCCGCAGCACGCCGTAGTCCACCGTCGACCAGCTCGGCCGCCGCCCGGGCCTGCTGGCGGGTCTCGGCTACGACGATGGCCAGCACGTCACCGGTGTAGGACGTGCGGCCGCCCTCGGGGATCATGATCGGCCAGTCCGTGTGGATGATCCCCACCCGCAGCTGCCCCGGGATGTCGGCCGCGGTGTACACGGCGACCACCCCGGGCGCCTTCCGCGCCGATTCGATATCGATTCGGTGGATATCGGCGCGGGCGTGGTCGGCCAGGTGGAGGGCGGCGTGGAGCATCCCGGGCACCCGGATGTCGTCCACGTAGCCGCGGTCCCCGAGCGTCAGCTCGCCCGCCTCGTACCGGGCCCCGCTCGTGCCGACACCGCCCGGCAGCGACGCCTCCAGCTCCTTGCCGGCGGCGACCGCCTCGATGGCGTCCAGCACCTTGACGTAGCCGGTGCAGCGGCAGAGGTGGGCGCCGAGGTGGCGGGCCATGTCGCCCCGCGTGAGGTCCGCGCCCTTCTTGTCGATCTGCGCCTTCGCCCGCACGACGATGCCGGGGATGCAGAAGCCGCACTGCAGCCCCCCGCAGGCGGCGAACGCCTCGGCGAACCGCTGCCGCTCCTCCTCCTCGAACCCTTCGAGGGTCACGACTGAGCGTCCCTCCACCTTGGCCAGCGACGTCTGGCACGCGACCACGGCCCGTCCCTCGACCAGCACCGTGCAGCAGCCGCACTGACCCGACGGCGAGCAGCCGTCCTTGGGCGAGGTGATGTCCAGCTCCTCCCGCAGCGCGGCCAGCAGGTGCGGATGGTCCGCCCGCACCGCAACGGGCGTGCCGTTGACGGTGAAACCGACCGTGTCCCGTCTCGATGGCGGTCACGATTCGACCCCCCGCTGTCGCGGTGATGCGGCCGTACAGCTCCGGCCGGCGGTAGCGGTCGAAGTCGAACAGCGTGCCCGTGTAGCGGCGGCACCAGTCCAGGTCGCAGCGGGCCGTCACCAGCTCGTCGCCGGTGGTCAACGCCTGGGCGACGATCTGGCCGCTCGGGGCGATGATGCACGACTGGGCGAGCGAGTCCACGCCCTCCTCGACGCCGCCCTTGGCCACGCCGACCACCCACGTCCCGTTCTGGTAGGCGCCGGACTGCATGACCAGCGCGTTGTGGAAGCCCTGCAGGATGTCCTGGCTGGGGTCGGGCGCGTAGTGGATCGGCGTGTTGTACCCGCAGAGGATCAGCTCCACCCCCTGGAGCCCCATCACCCGGTAGGTCTCGGGCCAGCGACGGTCGTTGCAGATCATCATCCCCACCCGCCCGCCGAAGGCCGGCCACACGCCGGGCTCGTCCGGCCCCGGCTCGAAGTAGTGGCGCTCGGCGTGCTGGAACGGCCGATCGGGCTCGTGGTGCTCGTGGCCGGGGATGTGGACCTTGCGGTAGCGGGCCGCGACCCGGCCGTCCCGCTCCACCAGGACCTGCGTGTTGTACCGATGGCCGTCGGGGGTGAGCTCGGCGTAGCCCAGGCAGAAACCGATCCCGAGGCGGACGGCCTCGTCGAACAGCGGCTGGGTGTCGGGCCCGGGCATGGACCGCTCGTAGTACTCGTCGACCGCGGTGAGGTCCTCGACGAACCAGCGGGGGAAGAAGGTGGTGAGCGCCAGCTCGGGGTACACCACGAGCTCGCAGCCGGACGCCGACGCCTGGTGGAGCAGGTCGACGAGCCGCTCGACCACGTCCTTGCGGGTGTGGTCCCGCTGCACCGGGCCCATCTGGGCGGCGCCGATCGCCACGGTGCGGCTCATGCCGGCCCGCCTCCGTCGCCCGGGGCCGGCGAGCCGTCCAGCGCGCCACCGGCCAGGTCGAGCAGCACGTGCAGCAGCACGTCGACGCCCGCGCCGAGCTGCTCCGGGTCGGTGTGCTCGGCCGGGTTGTGGCTGATGCCCTTCTCGCTGGGCACGAACACCATGCCGGTCGGGCACACCCGGGCCAGCATCTGGGCGTCGTGGCCGGCGCCCGAGGGCATGCGGCGCACGGAGTGGCCGAGCCGCTGCGCCGTCGCCTCGACGAGGTCGACCACCCTGCCGTCGAACTCCACCGGCTCGAAGCGGGCCAGGCTCCGGGCGGAGACGGTCGACCCCCTCGGCGGCGGCCAGCGCGTCGGCCCGCTCGGCCAGCCGCCGCTCGGCGTCCTGCAGTGCCGACTCGTCGGTGTTGCGCAGGTCGACCGTCAACGTGGCCGACGCCGGCACCACGTTGACCAGGTCCGGGTGTACCCGGAAGCGGCCCACCGTGCCGACCTGGTGGCCGCCCAGCTCGAGCGCGAGGTGGCGCACCTCGGCGGTCAGGGCGGCGGCCACGAAACCCGGGTCGTGGCGGTGGTCCATGGGCGTGGTGCCGGCGTGGTTGGACTGGCCGGTGATGGTCAGCTCCTGCCACGAGATGCCCTGCACGCCGGTGACGGCCCCGATCGTGATGCCCTCGGCCTCCAGCACCGGGCCCTGCTCGATGTGGAGCTCGACGAAGGCGTGCGGGGTCAGGCTCGGGCAGGGCAGGGGCCCGGCGTACCCGATCCGCTCCAGCTCGTCGCCCAGCCGGCTGCCGTCGATGCCCTGCACGTCGAGGGCCTCTTCGAGGGCCATGCCCCCCACGAACACCAGCGACCCCAGCATGTCGGGGGCGTAGCGGGAGCCCTCCTCGTCCGTGAAGAAGGCGACGGCCAGCGGCCGTGCCGGCTCCACGCCCGCCTGCTTGAGCGTCTCGATCACCTCGAGCCCGGCCAGCACCCCGTAGTTGCCGTCGTACCGGCCACCCGTGCGGACGGTGTCGATGTGCGAGCCGGTCATGACCGGGGCGCCCGTCGCCCACGTCCCACAGCCCGACGACGTTGCCGATGGCGTCGACGGAGACGGCGAGGTCCAGGTCCTCCATCCAGGCGACGACCAGGTCCCGGCCCCGCCGGTCCTCGTCGGTGAGGGCCAGCCGGCAGCACCCGCCGTCGCCCGTGTCGCCGACCGCGGCCAGCTCCTCCAGCCGGCCCACCAGGCGGGCGTGATCGGCTCGGAGGCCGGTATGGAGGCCGGTGCTGGGCACGGCGGCGGGAACAGCCATCGCTCCGAGCGTGGCCCGGCCTGTACGTTTCGTCAAGGAGACCGGCATGACTGACCGGCATGACTGACTGGCATGACTGACTTGGGCGTGAACCGAGCTGTCGACGACGAGCCGGCCCATCCCGCCGCGGTGTCCCTGCCGCTGCCGGGCTGGATGCTGGCCGAGCTGGCGACCGTCGCAGCCGCTGGCCGACGACCACGCCCGCATGGGTCTCGTCCTCGGCCTGGCCCGCAGCAACGTCGAGCACGGCCACCGGCGGCCCCTTCGCCGCTGCGCTCTTCAGCCGTGAGGACGGCCATCTGCTGGCGGCGGGCGTCAACCTGGTCCTCGCCACGCGCGCGCCGGTCGCCCACGCCGAGATCGTGGCCATCGCGCTGGCCGGTGCCCGCCTCGGCACCCACGCCATCGGTGAGCAGCGGTCGGTCGAGCTGGTCACGTCGTGCCAGCCGTGCGCCATGTGCCTCGGCGCCATGCCCTGGGCGGGGGTCACGCGCCTCGTGTGCGGGGCGCGGGACGAGGACGCCCGGTCCATCGGTTTCGACGAGGGCGACAAGCCTGCCGGGTGGGCGGACCGGCTGACCGAGCGGGGCATCGAGGTGGTGCTCGACGTGCGCCGGGACGAGGTGGTCGGGGTGCTGCAGGCCTACGCGCAGGCGGGCGGACCGATCTACAACGGGGCCGTGCACGACAGCGGCGCCGGTCCCTCCGCCGGGAGGCCGTGAGGGGTGCACGAGCTGCAGCGGCGGGGCCAGCGGGTGCGCCTCCACGAGACGCCGGCGACGCTGGAAGACGCGCTCGCCCTGCTCGACGCGCACGGCCCCGCGGCACGTCCCGTCGCCGGTGGCACGGACCTGCTCGTCGAGCTGGACCGCGGTGTCCGGCCGGGTGTCGAGGTCCTGGTCGACCTGACCCGCATCCAGGGCCTCGACGGCATCGACCTCGATCCGGACCGCGGGCGGCTGCGTGCTCGGCGGCCTGGTCACCCACAACCAGGTGGTGGCCTCGGACCTGGTGGTGTCCCGGGCGCTGCCGCTGGCCCAGGCCTGCGTGGAGATCGGTTCGCCGGCCCTGCGCAACCGGGCGACCGTCGCCGGCAACCTCGTCACGGCCAGCCCGGCCAACGACACGGTGTCCGCGCTCTGGGCGCTCGACGCGCAGGTCCGGCTGCGGTCGAGCCGCGGGGAGCGCACCGTCCCCGTCAGGAGGTTCTTCACCGGCCTGCGCACGACGGTGCTCGAGCCCGGCGAGCTGCTGGTGGCCATCGAGGTGCCGGCGCTCGGGGAGGGCGAGCGTGGCGTCTTCGTCAAGCTGGGCCAGCGTCGGGCCCAGGCCATCTCCATCGTCCACCTGGCCGCGGTGCTCGGCCTGGACGGCGAGGGGTCGACGGCCACGGTGCGGTCCGCCAGCCTGGCCCTCGGCAGCGTGGCGCCCACGGTGGTCAGCGCCACCGCGGCCGAGGAGCACCTCGTCGGTCGCACCGCTGGACGAGGCCACGATCGCCGAGGCCGCCCGCCTCGCCGCCGACGGCGTCACGCCCATCGACGACGTGCGGGCCACCGCCGTCTACCGCTCGGAGGAGATCGCGGTCATGGTCGGCCGGGCCCTGGCCGCGCTGCGGGACGGCCGCGAGCGGGAGCGCTGGCCGGCCCGCCCGGTCTTCCTGTGGGGGCCGTCGCGGGCCGCGTCCGCGCCGGTGCCGGCCGCCAGCCACGACGACGCGACGCCCGTCAGTTGCACCATCAACGGTCGGGCGGTGCGCGCGGCCGGCGCGGCCGGGGTCACGCTCCTCGACTGGCTGCGGGACGAGCTCGACCTGACGGGGACCAAGGAGGGCTGCGCCGAGGGCGAGTGCGGTGCCTGCACCGTGCACCTCGACGGCGCGGCCGTGCTGTCGTGCCTGGTCCCGGCGGCGCGGGCCCACGGCGCCGAGATCACCACCATCGAGGGTCTGGCCCCGAGGGCACGGACGGGCAGGCGCTCGGACGCGGCTAGCCCCGTTGCAGCAGGCCTTCGTCGACCAGTTCGCGGTGCAGTGCGGCTTCTGCATCCCGGGCTTCCTCATGTCCGGCGACCGGCTGCTCCAGGAGTGCCCGGCGCCCACCAGGGACGACGCCGCGCTCGGCCTGTCGGGCAACCTCTGCCGCTGCACGGGCTACTACCGCTTCTACGAGGCCGTCGAACAGGCCGCCGGGAGATGACGGCGCGGAGGGTGCGTCGGACGGCGCGGTCGGTCGCTCGGTCGTGCGGCACGACGCCGCGGGCAAGGTCACCGGCGACGCGGACTACCCCGGCGACCTCCGTCCCGGTCAGATGCTCCACGCCCGGGTCGTGTTCTCGGGCCGCCCCCACGCCCGCATGGTGGCCATGGACACGAGCGCGGCCCGCGCCACGCCAGGGGTCGTCGCCGTCCTCACCGCCGGCGACGTGCCCGTCAACGAGTACGGCCTCACGATGTTCGACCAGCCCGTCCTGCTCGGGGTGGAGACCACCGGGCGCTCCCGGGTGGCCGCTGACGTGAGCCGGTGGGAGGGCGACCGGATCGCCGTCGTGGTGGCGGAGAGCCTGGAGGACGCCGACCTGGCGGCGGAGCGGCTCGAGGTGGAGTGGGAGGACCTGCCGGTCGTCGGCGACCTCGACGCCGGCCTGACCGACGAGGTGCTGGTCCGGCCCGACCTCCATCCGGAGTCGAACCGCTACATCACCTACCGGCTCCGCAAGGGCGACGTGGCCGCGGCGTGGGAGCAGGCGGACGTGGTGGTCGAGGGCACGTACGAGGTGCCGTTCCAGGAGCACGCCTACCTCCAGCCGGAGGCCGGCGTGAGCTGGATCGACGAGGAGGGGCGCATCACCGTCGCCATCGCCGGCCAGTGGACCCACGAGGACCAGGAGCAGATCGCGCACGCCCTGGACCTGCCGGCCGACCAGGTACGCGTCGTCTACCCGGCCGTCGGCGGCGCGTTCGGCGGGCGGGAGGACATGTCGCTGCAGATCGTGCTGGCTCTGGCCTCGTGGCGGCTGGCCGAGCGGGGCGAGCGGCGCCCGGTGCGCTGCCAGTGGTCCCGCGAGGAGTCGATGGTCGGCCATCACAAGCGCCACCGCGGTCGCATCTCCGCCCGCTGGGGAGCGACGGCCGACGGGAAGGTCGTGGCGGCCGAGGCCACCTGCCTCCTCGACGCCGGTGCCTACAACTGCACCACCAACAAGGTGCTCGGCAACCTCCACCTGTGCGTCACCGGCCCGTACGAGATCGCCAACGTCTCCGTCGACAGCCACGCCGTGCTGACCAATGCCGTGCCCGGCGGCGCGTTCCGGGGCTTCGGCGCCCCGCAGGGCGCGTTCGTGGCGGAGATGCAGATGAACAAGCTGGCCGAGCGCCTCGGGCAGGATCCGGTCGAGCTGCGCCGGCGCAACGTCCTGCGCGACGGCTCGCTCGGGCCCGACCGGCACCGAGATGCCGCCGGGCGTCAGCCTGCCCGTGGTCATCGACCGCTGCGCGGCGGCGGCCCGCTGGACCGAGCCCCTCCGACCCGCGCCGGAGCTGGCGCCGTTCGGCTCGCTGCCCGGCCGCGCCCGGCGCCCTCCGCCGCGGGCGAGGGTTCGCGTGCGGGTTCAAGAACGTCGGCTTCTCGTTCGGCTTCCCCGAGCGCTGCGAGGCCCGGATCGTGCTCCACGGCGCCGAGGAGCCGGCGGACGATGGGGCCGCCGGTGAGCGCATCGACCGCGTCGAGCTCTTCCACGCCGGCGCCGAAGTCGGCCAGGGGGCACACACGGCGTTCGTGCAGATGGCGGCCGAGGCGGTCGGCGTGGGCGTCGAGCATGTTCAGGCGACCTTCTCGGACACGGCCGTGACCGGCGACTCCGGCTCGGCGTCCGCGTCCCGGCTGACGTTCATGTCCGGGAACGCCATCCTCGGGGCGGCCGAGGAAGCCGAGAAGCGCTGGCGGGCCGGCGATCGCCCCGCGGCGGGCCAGTTCCGCTACGTCCCGCCGCCCACCGAGCCCCTGAACGACGTGGACAGCCTCGTCACACCGAACTTCGCCTACACCTACGGCGCCCAGGCCATCGAGCTGACCGTCGACGTGGAGACCGGGCACATCGTCGTGGACGATGCCGTGTGCGCCGTCGATGCCGGCCGGGCCATCAACCCCGACCTGGTGGCGGCCCAGATCGAGGGCGGGGTGGTGCAGGCCCACGGGTACACGGTCACGGAGGACCTCCAGGTCCGGGACGGCCGCATCGTCAACCCCCGCCTGTCCACGTACCTCATGCCCGGCATCCTGGACATCCCCCGCCGGGTCGCGCCCGGTCATCGTCGAGGAGCCGGACCCCCGGGGCCCCTGGGGGGCCCGCGGGGTGGCCGAGGTGCCGATGATCCCCTACGCCCCGGCCGTGGTCGCCGCGCTCCACGACGCCACCGGGGTCTGGTTCGACGCCTTCCCGCTCACGCCGGACCGGGTCGTCGCCCGCCTGCGGGCCCACGGCGTCCGCTGAGCCCCGCCCATGTCGTCCGGATCGGCGCCAGACGCCGATCCGGACGACATCGGATCGTCGGTGAACCGCCTGAAAGGCCGCTTGGCGTGGGCCTCCCGAGCCGATAGCATCTCCTCTTCGTGCACCTGGGGCCTTCCCGGGTCACGAGGTCCGACACGACGACGTCCGGATGCGCCCGCCTCACGGGAAGACGAGGGGTGGGGACCAGCCGGCACAACCGATGCAGGCGCTCCGCCGGCCCAGCCGAGCGGAGCGTTCGCATGATCCAGGTCAGCAGCACGTAACAGAAACGACGGCGCCGGTTCGCCTGCGCCCGGACACAGAGGGATCGCCATGGCCACGAGAGCCATCGTGGGTGAAAAGGTAGGGATGACCCAGGTCTGGGACGACGACAACCGCGTCGTGCCCGTGACCGTCCTCAAGGTCTCCGCTGCCCGCATCGTCCAGGTCAAGACCACCGAACGGGACGGCTACAGCGCCTTGCAGGTCACCTACGGCCACCGCGAGGCGAAGAAGCTGAGCAAGCCGGAGGCCGGGCACTTCGCCAAGGCCGACGTCGCGCCGGGTGTGCGGCTGGTCGAGCTGCGCTTGGACGACATCGACGGCTACAGCGTCGGCGACGAGCTGAAGGCCGATGTCCTCTCCAAGGGCGAGCGGGTCGACGTCACCGCCGTCAGCCGGGGCAAGGGCTGGGCCGGTGTCATGAAGCGCCACAACTTCAAGGGCCAGGGCGCCAGCCACGGCAACCACAAGCACCACCGGGCGCCGGGCTCGATCGGGGCCTGCGCCTTCCCGGGCCGGGTGTTCAAGGGCACCCGCATGGCCGGCCGCATGGGCAACGAGCAGGTCACCACCCTCAACCTCGAGGTGGTGTCGGCCGATCCCGAGCGGGAGCTGGTGCTGGTCAAGGGCTCCATCCCCGGTCCCCGTGGGGGCGTGGTGATCGTCCGCGACGCCGTCAAGGCTCCCAAGAAGGGCGCCCAGAAGAGGAGTGCGGGCTGATGGCCAGCGTGAAGGTCCTGACCGTGGCCGGCAAGGCCAAGGGGAGCGTCGAGCTCGATGACGGCGTGTTCGGCATCCAGCCCAACGTCCCGGTGATGCACCAGGTGGTGACGGCCCAGCTGGCCGCCCGCCGGGCGGGCACGCACAGCACCCTGACCCGAGCCGAGGCCCGGGGCGGCGGTCGCAAGCCGTTCAAGCAGAAGGGCACGGGCAACGCCCGCGCGGGCTCGACCCGCTCCCCGCACTGGGTGGGCGGCGGCGTGGCGCACGGCCCCAAGCCCCGCAGCTACGCCCAGCGCACCCCGAAGAAGATGGTGCGCCTGGCCCTCCACTCCGCCCTCTCGGACCGCGCGTCCGAGGGCAAGGTGCTGGTGGTCGACAGCTGGGGCTGGGAGACGCCGCGCACCAAGGACGCCGTGGCGGCGCTGGAGGCCCTGAAGCTCGACGGGCGGGTGCTCTTGGTGCTGCAGCGCTCCGAGGTGGCCGTCGCCCGCAGCTTCCGCAACCTGCGCCACGTACAGGTCCTGGAGGTCGGCGAGCTCAACGCCTACGACGTCCTGTGCAACGACGTGGTGGTCTTCTCGAAAGCGACGCTGCCCGTGGCCGAGCCCATCGGCAAGACCGCTCGCCGCCAGGCGGCGGCCGCCGAGGAGAACCCGGACGCGGCGCCGGCCGAGGACGCGGCGCCGGCCGACGAGACGCGGCGCCGGCCGAGGACGACGACGTCGAGGCCGTCGAGGTCGAGGACGCGGCGCCGGCCGAGGACACGGCGCCAGCCGAGGCCGATGACGTCGAAGAGGCCGACGAGGAGGAGACGTCGTGAAGGACCCCCGCGACATCATCATCGCCCCGGTCGTCAGCGAGAAGAGCTACGCCCTGATCGAGGCCAACGTCTACACGTTCGTCGTCGACAAGCGGGCCTCCAAGCCGGAGATCCACGACGCCGTCGAGGCCATCTGGGGCGTCAGCGTCCTCAAGGTCAACACCCTGAACCGCAAGGGAAAGACCCAGCGCACCCGCCGTTCCAACAAGCGGGGCAGCCGGGCCGACACCAAGCGGGCCATCGTCACCGTCGCCGCCGGCGACCGCATCGAGCTGTTCGAGAGCTGAGGGACGAGCCATGGCCATTCGCACACGCAAGCCCACCAGCGCCGGCCGGCGCTTCCAGAGCGTCTCGGACTTCGCCGAGATCACCAAGGACCGGCCCGAGAAGTCGCTGCTGGCCCCCCGCTCCGGCACCGGCGGTCGCAACGCCGAGGGCCGCACCACGTCCCGCCACAAGGGCGGCGGACACAAGCGGCAGTACCGCGTGGTCGACTTCAAGCGGACGAAGGACGGCGTCGGCGCCAAGGTCGCCGCCATCGAGTACGACCCCAATCGCACCTGCCGCATCGCCCTCCTCCACTACGAGGACGGCGACAAGGCGTACATCCTCGCTCCCCGCAACGTGAAGGTGGGCGACCGCCTGATGAGCGGGCAGGGGTCGGACATCCGGCCCGGCAACGCGCTGCCGCTGCGGTACATCCCCGTCGGCACCGTGGTCCACAACGTCGAGCTGCGGCCCGGTCAGGGCGGCAAGATGGCGCGCTCGGCCGGCTCCAGCGTCCAGCTCGTAGCCAAGGAGGGGGCCTACGCCTCCCTCCGCCTCCCCAGCACGGAGATGCGCCGGGTGCTCATCGACTGCCGGGCCACGGTGGGCGAGGTCGGCAACGCCGAGCACGAGCTCATCAAGGTGGGCAAGGCCGGCCGCAACCGGTGGAAGGGCGTCCGCCCCCAGACCCGCGGCGTGGCCATGAACCCGGTCGACCACCCGCACGGTGGCGGCGAGGGCAAGACGTCCGGCGGCCGTCACCCGGTCTCGCCGGCCGGCAAGCCCGAGGGCCGCACCCGCAACAAGAAGAAGCCGTCCCAGCAGCTGATCATCCGCCGTCGCCGTACGGGCAAGGGCCGGAGGTAACCCACCATGCCGCGCAGCCTGAAGAAGGGCCCCTTCGTCGACGAGCACCTGCTCAAGAAGGTCGACGCCATGAACACCGCCGGGGAGCGCAAGGTCATCAAGACCTGGTCCCGCCGGTCCACGATCATCCCGGAGATGGTCGGCCACACCGTGGCCGTCCACGACGGGCGCAAGCACGTACCGGTCTTCGTCACCGAATCCATGGTCGGTCACAAGCTGGGTGAGTTCGCCCCGACGCGGACCTTCCGCTTCCACGCCGGCCAGGAGAAGAACGCAAAGGGTCGGCGATGACCGGGCCCAGGACCAACGAGGGCGCCACGGTGATCGGCGAGCGCGTCGGCACCCGGGCGACCGCCAAGTTCATCCGCGGCTCGGCCACGAAGGCCCGCCAGGTGCTGGACCTCATCCGGGGTCTGGACGTGCAGCGGGCCGACGACGTCTTGCGCTTCACCGAGCGCGAGATGGCCGCGACCATCCGCAAGGTGCTGGCGTCGGCCGTGGCCAACGCCGAGCACAACGACAGCCAGGGCCGTGACGAGCTCTACGTGGCGGCCTGCTTCGCCGACGAGGGCCCGACGCTGCGCCGGTTCCGCCCCCGGGCGCGTGGCCGGGCGACCCGCATCCGTAAGCGGACCTGCCACATCACGGTGATCGTGGCCCGCATGTCCGACGAGGAGCTGGAGCGCAAGCGGCGCCGAGAGGAAGCGGCGCAGCCGACCGGTCGCCGTGGTGGCCGGGCCGGTGTCGCTCCTGCCGCCTCCCGCCGGGCCCGCGTCGCCAAGAGCCGTCAGGCCGCCGCCCAGGCGACGCCCACCGAGGAGACGGTCGACGAGACGGCCGAAGACACGGAAGCTCCGGAAGTGCTCGACGTCGAGGTCGACGAGGTCGACGAGGTCGACGTGGTCGACGCGGCGGACGACGACGCAGCGGACGACGACGCAGCGGACGACGACACAGCCGACGACGACGACAGACACAGCCGACGACGAGACAGACACAGCCGACGACACGGTCGAGGCCGCCGGCGATGACGACGACGACGTCAGCGATGACGATGACGAGAAGGACGCCTGATGGGTCAGAAGGTCAACCCCTACGGCTTCCGGCTGGGTGTCACGACGGACTGGAAGTCGCGCTGGTTCTCCGAGCGTGACTACAAGGACTACCTCACCCAGGACTGGAAGATCCGCCGTTACCTCATGCGTGAGCTGGAGACGGCCGCGGTCAGCCGCGTCGACATCGAGCGCACGCGCGACCGCGTGCGGGTGGACGTGCACACGGCCCGGCCGGGCATCGTGATCGGCCGCCGCGGCGCCAAGGCCGACGAGCTGCGGGCCGAGCTGGCCACCATCACCGGCAACAACCGGGTGCAGCTCAACATCCAGGAGATCAAGTCGCCCGAGCTCGACGCCGCTCTCATCGCGCAGGGCGTGGCCGACCAGCTGGCCAACCGCATCGCGTTCCGCCGGGCCATGAAGCGGGCGGTGCAGAACGCGCAGAAGGCCGGCGCGCTCGGGATCCGCGTCCAATGCTCGGGTCGCCTCGGTGGCTCGGAGATGAGCCGCACCGAGTGGTACCGCGAGGGCCGGGTGCCGCTGCACACCCTGCGGGCCGACATCGACTACGGCTTCCGCGAGGCCCGCACGACCTCGGGCCGCATCGGCGTCAAGGTCTGGATCTACAAGGGCGACATCCTCCCCTACAAGACCCAGGTCGACGACAAGATCTCCCGTGAGGCGGCCATGGCCGTCGGCGAGACCTCCGGTGAGGGGCAGCCCCGCCGGGTCGTGTCCTCCGGCACCCGCCGCAAGGCCGACGAGGTCGAAGCACCGGCGGAGGAGGCGGCGACGCTCATCAAGGAAGCCGACCCCGAGCTGGAGAAGCTCCTCGACGAGGAAGAGGAGATCGCCCGCCGCACCCGCCAGAGCCACGAGGCCCCCCACTTCCGGGCCGACGAGGACTGAGTCGCCATGCTGATGCCCCGCAAGGTCAAGCACCGCAAGCAGGCCCGTGGCCGCCTCAAGGGCGTGTCCAAGGGCGGCACGAACCTCGCGTTCGGTGAGTACGGCATCCAGGCCATGGAGCCGGGCTGGATCACCGCCCGCCAGATCGAGGCCGCCCGTATCGCCATGACCCGCCGCACCCGACGGGGCGGCAAGGTCTGGATCAACATCTTCCCGGACCGCCCGGTCACCCAGAAGCCCGCGGAGACCCGCATGGGCTCCGGGAAGGGCAACCCCGAGCACTGGGTCGCCGTCGTGCGCCCGGGCCGGATCCTGTTCGAGCTTTCCTACCCCAACCAGACCGTGGCTCGGGAGGCCCTCGACCGCGCCATCCAGAAGCTGCCGATCAAGGCGCGGATCATCACCCGTGAGGAGGTGTTCTGATGCCCAAGCCGGGAGGCGACCTCGTCGAGCTCGAGCTGTCACAGCTGCTCGAGGAGCTGGCGATCGCCAAGGACACCCACTTCAAGCTGCGGCTGCGCAACGCCACGGGCCAGCTCGACAACACCTCCGAGCTGAACCGCGTGCGCAAGCAGATCGCTCGCATCAACACCCACATCCGCCAGCGCGAGATCGCGGCGGCGGAAGCACAGGAGGCCAGTTGATGGCTGAGGAAGAGACCTCCGAAGCCCGCACCGCGCGCAAGGTTCGCGACGGCGTCGTGGTGTCCAACAAGATGGACAAGACGGCCGTGGTGGCCGTCGTCGAGCGGGTGCGCCACGCCAAGTACGCCAAGTTCGTCAACCGCACGAAGAGGCTGTACGTGCACGACGACGCCAACGACGTCAACATCGGCGACCGCGTACGGATCATGGAGACCCGACCGACCTCCAAGCTGAAGCGCTGGCGGGTCATCGAAGTCCTGGAGCGGGCGAAGTGATCCAGCAGGAATCCCGCCTCCGCGTCGCCGACAACAGCGGCGCCAAGGAGGTCCTCGTCATCAAGGTGCTGGGCGGCACCCGCCGCCGCTACGCCTCGATCGGGGACATCTTCATCGCCACGGTCAAGGACGCCATCCCCGGCGCGGCCGTGAAGAAGGGCGACGTCGTGAAGTGCGTCGTCGTCCGCACCAAGAAGGAGAAGCGCCGTCCCGACGGCAGCTACATCCGCTTCGACGACAACGCGGCCGTCCTCATCAAGGACGACCAGACCCCCCGCGGGACCCGCATCTTCGGGCCGGTCGGGCGCGAGCTTCGCGACCGTCGGTTCATGCGGATCATCTCGCTGGCTCCGGAGGTGCTCTAGATGAAGCTCAAGAAGGGCGACCCGGTGGTCGTGCTCTCGGGCAAGGACAAGGGCAAGGAGGGCACCATCCTCCGCGTCCTGCCCAAGGAGGACAAGGTCATCGTCGAGGGCGCCAACATGGCCAAGAAGCACCAGCGTCCCGTCCGGGCGACGATGCAGGCCGGCATCATCGACAAGGACATGCCGATCCACGTCTCGAACGTGGCCTACCTCCACAAGGGCAAACCCACGAGGCTCGGTTACCGCATGGAGTCCGACGGCACCAAGGTGCGCGTGGCCCGGCGGACCGGTGAGGTGATCTCATGAGCACGGCGACCGTGACGCGCGAGCTGCCGCGCCTGAAGCAGCGCTACCGGGACGAGGTTCGGGCCAAGCTCGTCGAGGAGCTCGGCCTGCACAACGTGATGCAGGCGCCCCGCTTCGACAAGATCGTCATCAACATGGGCGTCGGCAAGGCCACGGGCCAGCCGTCGCTGATCGAGGGCGCGGTCAAGGACCTCACGGCGATCAGCGGTCAGAAGCCGATCGTCACGAAGGCCCGGACCTCGATCGCCGGCTTCAAGCTGCGTGAGGGCCAGTCCATCGGCGTGAAGGTGACGCTGCGGGGCGACCGGATGTGGGAGTTCCTGGACCGCCTCATCAGCGTGGCCATCCCGCGCATCCGCGACTTCCGCGGCCTGCCGGCAACGGCCTGGGACGGTCGGGGCAACTACACCTTCGGCGTCAACGAGCAGGTGATCTTCCCGGAGATCGACTACGACCGCGTCGACCAGGTCCGGGGCATGGACATCACGATCGTGACGACAGCCACGACGAACGACGCCGGCAAGGCGTTGCTCGACGCCTACGGCTTCCCGTTCAAGCGGGACGTCGAGGAGACAGCGGTGGACGACCCCAAGCGCCGGCGTGGTCCGGCCCGGGGCAGAGGCCGTGGCGGCCGGCCGGCGAAGAGGAAGTGAGAGGACGCTCGAGATGGCGAAGAAGGCACTGATCAACAAGCAGCAGGGCAAGCCCAAGTTCAAGGTCCGCGGCTACACGCGTTGTCGCCGCTGCGGTCGGGCGCGCGCCGTCTACCGCAAGTTCGGGCTGTGCCGCATCTGTCTGCGGGAGCTCGCCCATGCCGGCGAGATCCCCGGCCTGACGAAGTCGAGCTGGTGAGGAGCGAGTCGAGATGATGACCGATCCGATCGCCGACATGCTCACCCGCATCCGCAACGCCAACGTGGCGATGCACGACGAAGTGCGCATGCCGGCCTCGAAGCAGAAGGTGGCGCTGGCCACCATCCTCCAGCAGGAGGGCTACATCAGCGGCTACGCCGTGGCGCCGTCCACCACGGGCCTGGGCGAGGTGCTGACCATCAGCATGAAGTACTCGCCGGAGCGCGACCGCAGCATCAGCGGTCTGCGCCGGGTGTCCAAGCCCGGCCTGCGCCAGTACGTCAAGGCGGACAAGGTGCCGCGCGTGCTGGGCGGCCTCGGCGTCGCCGTGCTCTCGACCAGCCAGGGTCTCATGACCGACCGCGAGGCGCGCCATCGCCGCGTGGGCGGCGAGATCCTGTGCTTCGTCTGGTGAGGAGGTAGACATGTCCACGTGGTCACGCATCGGCAAGGCACCCATCACCGTCCCCAGCGGGGTCGACGTCACCATCGCCGACCGCACGGTCACCGTGAAGGGCCCCGGCGGCACTCTGTCGCGGGTCATCCCCGGCGCCATCTCCGTCCGCCAGGACGAGGGCACGATCGTGGTCGAGCGGCCCGACGACGCCCGCGAGAACCGGAGCCTCCACGGCCTGACCCGCACGCTGGTCAACAACATGGTCGCTGGGCGTCACCACCGGCTTCACGCAAGGAGCTGGAGATCGTGGGCGTGGGCTACCGCGCCGAGGCCCAGGGCCCGGCCACCCTCCGTCTGGCGCTCGGCTACAGCCATCCCATCGTCGTCGACGCCCCCGAGGGCGTCACCTTCGAGGTCCCCCAGGCCACCCGCATCCTCGTCAAGGGCATCGACAAGGAGAAGGTGGGCCAGGTGGCGGCCGACATCCGCTCGCTCCGCAAGCCCGAGCCGTACAAGGGCAAGGGCGTCCGCTACGTCGGCGAGCGCATCCTCCGCAAGGCCGGCAAGGCCGGGAAGAAGTGACCATGACCATCGCTGCGCACCGACGCCAGTCCCGGGTCCGGCGCCACAACCGGGTCCGCAAGTCCATCACGGGGACGGCGGCGCGCCCGCGCCTCGCCGTGTTCCGTTCCAACAAGCACCTCGTCATGCAGGTCATCGACGACGAGACCGGCCGCACCCTGGCCGCGGCCTCCACGCACGAAGCCGCGGTGAAGGCCGATGGCGGCACCGGCACGTTGGCCGGCGCCTCCCGTGTGGGCAAGCTGGTGGCCGAGCGGGCCAAGGACGCCGGCGTCGAGAAGGTCGTGTTCGACCGAGGTGGGTTCCTCTACCACGGGCGGATCGCCGCGGCGGCCGACGCCGCCCGGGAAGCCGGACTGGAGTTCTGATGGCTGTCAATGACGCGGCGGGCCTGCGCGAGTCGCGGGTCATCGCCATCAACCGCGTGGCCAAGGTCGTCAAGGGCGGCCGCCGTTTCTCGTTCACGGCGCTCGTCGTCGTCGGGGACGGCGCGGGCCGGGTCGGCCTGGGCTACGGCAAGGCCAAGGAAGTGCCGCTGGCCATCCAGAAGGGCACCGAAGAGGCCAAGAAGAACCTGTTCGACGTGCCGCTGGCCGGCTCGACCATCACCCACCCCGTCCTCGGCCGGCTCGGTGCCGGTCGGGTGATGCTGAAGCCCGCGGCGCCCGGTACCGGCGTCATCGCCGGTGGCGCCGCCCGAGCCATCCTCGAGGAGGCCGGCATCCATGACGTGCTGGCCAAGTCGCTGGGCTCGTCGAACGCCATCAACGTCGCTCGCGCCACCATCGAGGGCCTGCGCTCGCTGCAGCGGCCCGACGTGGTCGCCGCCCGGCGCGGCATCCCGGCCGACGACTTCGTGCCCAAAGGCCTGCTCAAGGCCTACACCGAGACGCGCCGTTCGCAGGCTGCGCCCGCCGAAGCGGAGGGCTGAGCCGATGGCAGCAGACGGAGGCACCGCCATGCTGAAGGTGACGCAGGTGCGGTCCCAGATCGGCACCAAGCCGAAGACCCGCGGGACGCTCCGCGCCCTGGGGCTGCGCCGCCTCGGCGACACGAACGTCCTGCCCGACCGCCCCGAGATCAGGGGCATGCTCCACCGCGTCCCCCACCTGGTCACGGTGGAGCCGGTGGAAGAGAAGGCGCCGGCCGCGCCGAAGCGCCGGCGAGTCAAGAAGGAAGAGGACTGACATGCGAGTCGACGACCTGAAGCCCGCGCCCGGGTCGACGCGCGCCCGCCGGCGGGTGGGCCGCGGCACCGGCGGTCACGGCGGCAAGACCGCCGGCCGTGGCACGAAGGGCCAGAAGGCCCGGAACACGGTCCCTCGTGGCTTCGAGGGTGGCCAGATGCCGCTGAAGCAGCGGGTCCCGAAGCTGAAGGGCTTCAACAACCCGTTCCGGATCGAGTACCAGGGGATCAACCTGGACGTGATCGACGCCAGCGGTCTCGACGACATCACCCCGGAGAGCCTCCACGCCCACGGTCTGACCCACAAGGGCGCCCTCATCAAGGTGCTCGGACGGGGCGAGATCACCCGCAAGGTGCGGGTTCAGGCCCACGGTTTCTCCCGTTCGGCCGAGCAGGCCATCACGGCCGCGGGCGGTACGGTTTCCGTCCTGCCCCTGCCGTACGTGTCCGGCCGACCGCCGGCCAAGGGCAACCAGTTCACCAACCGCTGAGCCCCTGCTGTCCCGTCCCGGACCCGGCTGTCCCGAGGAGCCATGGCGTGTTCGCCAACCTGAAGAACGTCCTGAAGATCCCGGACCTGCGGAACAAGGTGCTGTTCACCCTCGGGATGGTCGCCCTGTACCGCCTGGGGGCCAACCTCCCCGTGCCCGGGATCGACCTCGGTCAGGTGGCCCAGCTCCAGGAGCAGGCCGAGACCCAGGGCGCCATCGGGTTCCTCAACCTGTTCTCGGGCGGCGCGCTGAGCTCGTTCGCCGTGTTCGCGCTCGGGATCATGCCGTACATCACCGCGTCGATCATCATGCAGGTGCTCGGCGTCGCCATCCCCAAGCTGCAGGAGTGGCAGGAGCAGGGCGCGGTCGGCCAGCGCAAGATCACGCAGTGGACGCGCTACCTGGCCCTGGCCATCGCCACGCTCCAGGCCACCGGCCTCACGTTCATCTTCGGCCGTGGCTACGGCGGCTCGCTGCTGGGCCAGAACGGCCCGAACGTGCAGCTCCTGCCGGACGGCACGTCCAACTGGCGCTACCTGATGATCATCATGACTCTGGTGGGGGGCACCGCCATCCTCATGTGGATGGGCGAGCTCATCACCCAGCGGGGCATCGGCAACGGCATGTCGATCCTGATCTTCTGCTCGGTGGTCAGCCAGCTCCCCTACGCCTACTACGCCGTCCTGGAGCAGAAGGAGATCATCTTCTTCCTGTTCCTGGTGGCGGTCAGCCTGCTGGTGCTGGTGGCCATCATCTACGTCGAGCTCGGCCAGCGCCGCATCCCCGTCCAGTTCGCCAAGCGGGTGGTCGGCCGGCGCATGTACGGCGGCCAGAGCACCTACATCCCGCTGAAGGTCAACCAGTCGGGCGTCATCCCGATCATCTTCGCCAGCTCGCTGCTGCTGCTGCCGGTGCTCATCACCAACCTGCTCGGCGACTCGACCTCGGGCTGGCGCCAGTCGCTCACCGAGTTCATCGACAAGTGGGTCGTCAACCAGACCAATCCGGTCCACCTGCTGATCTACGGCGCCATGATCGTGGGCTTCGCCTACTTCTACAACGCCATCGCCTTCGACCCCGCCAAGCAGGCCGACCAGCTGCGCAAGCAGGGCGGGTTCATCCCCGGCATCCGGCCCGGCCCGCAGACCGAGCGCTACCTGTCGAAGACCCTCAACCGGCTGACGCTCCCGGGCGCCATCTTCCTCGCCGTCATCGCCCTGCTGCCGTCCGTGGTGCTGGCGCTCGGCAACGTGCAGAGCTTCCCCTTCGGCGGCACGTCCGTGCTGATCGCCGTCGGTGTGGCCCTCGAGACGATGAAGCAGATCGACAGCCAGCTCATGTTGCGCAACTACGAGGGCTTCCTGAAGTGACGCGGGCCGGCCGTCGGCAGGCGCTGCTGCGCCACGACGGGCGCCGCCGGGCGGACCACCGGTGATCCCCGGCGTGCGGATGGTGGTGGCGGGCCGCCAGGGTGCCGGGAAGGGGACGCAGTGCGTCCGCCTGTCCCGTCACTACGTCGTTCCCCACATCTCCACCGGGGACATGTTGCGCGCCGCCGTGAAGGAGGGCACCGAGCTCGGCCGGCGCGCCGACAGCATCATGAAGGCGGGCGGGCTGGTGCCCGACGACGTCATGATCGGCATCGTCGACGAGCGCTTGCGCGGCGCCGACGCCCGCACGCGTGGCTACCTGCTCGACGGCTTCCCTCGGACGGTGGCCCAGGCCGAGGCCATGGAGAAGATCACCGTCGACAACGCGCTCGACCTGGCCATCGACCTCGACGTGCCCCGGGAGATGGTGCTGCAGCGCCTCTCGGGCCGTCGGGTGTGCCGGGACTGCGGCACCAACTACACGTCCACCGGCTACGAGCGGCGGCCGTGGCTGTGCGATGTCTGCGGCGGCGACATCATCCATCGTGAGGACGACACCGAGGAGGCGATCAACCGCCGCCTGGACGACTACGAGACCCAGACCCACCCGCTCATCGACTTCTACGAATCGCGGGGGCTGCTCGTCACGGTGAGCGGCGTGGGAACGCCGGACGAGGTCCTCATCCGCCTCATCTCCGCCATCGAGGGCCGCCGCCGCGGCCCCGGCGCCGGCCCCATCGTCGGCGGCTGACCCGCCGCCGAGCTCTCGCCGGTCAGGCGGGGAGCTGGGACTCGATGGCGCCGACGAGGGCGGGGTCCTCGGGGGTGACCATGGGGGAGAAGCGGGCCACGACCTCGCCCTCGGGTGAGACGAGGAACTTCTCGAAGTTCCAGCGGATGTCGCCCGTGTGACCCTCGCCGTCGGCCACCTCGGTGAGCTCGGTGTAGATCGGGTGGCGGTCGTCGCCGTTGACGTCGATCTTCTCCATGAGCGGGAACGTCACGCCGTAGGTGACCGAGCAGAAGGTCTCGATCTCCTCGGCCGTGCCCGGCTCCTGGCCGCCGAACTGGTTGCACGGGAACCCGACCACCGAGAAGCCCCGGTCCTCGTAGGTCGACTGGAGCTGCTCGAGGCCCGTGTACTGCGGGGTCAGCCCGCACTTCGAGGCCACGTTCACCAGGAGCAGGGCCTTGCCGTGGAAGTCGGCGAGGCTGGTCGGCTCGCCCTGCAGCGTGTTGATCGGGTGCTCGGAGATCGTCATGCGGCGCATCATGGCCGACCGCGGCCCGCGTCGGCGAAACGGCGGCCGGGCGGTCCTACGCCGCGGTGGACATCGGCGGCATCACCCCGAGGGCGGCCAGCGCGTCCAGTTCGTCCTCGAAGATGTGGCGGTTCGCCTCGTACAGCCGGTGGGCCTGCTCCTTGCAGATCTGGAGCTGGTCACGGTCGAGGCGCTCGCCGGTGAGGGTGTTGCACCACATGGTCGGGATACATGGCGAGTCCTCCTTCCGGGCTACTGTCATGGCTGCTGCGTCCTGACTGCTTCCTGAACTCTCTGCCCACTCAGAGCGGTCGAGCTCTGCAGGGGATACGTGACCGGTGGCTCAGCGGATTGGTCGGCCCGTTCGGGCGGGTCGAACCCGACCACGGAGCGGGACTTGGCACTCCCCCGCCTCGGCGGTAGCATTGCCCCTCGGCCCAGTTCGTCCCTCCTGCCTCTGACCAGCACCGGCGTGGTGGGTTGGCGTGGGCCTATGTGACGCGTACAAGGAGTCAGCTCTGCCGAAGCCCAAGGAAGATGCGATCGTGCTCGAGGGCACGGTCGTCGAGCCCCTCCCAAACGCGATGTTCAGGGTGGAGCTCGAGAACGGCCACAAAGTTCTGGCCCACATCTCCGGGAAGATGCGCATGCATTACATCCGGATCCTTCCTGGTGACAAGGTCCAAGTCGAGTTGACGCCATATGACCTCAACCGGGGTCGCATCACGTATCGCTACAAGTGAGGCCCAGGAAGTCCGATGAAGGTTCGTCCCAGCGTCAAGAAGATGTGCGAGAAGTGCAAGGTGATCCGCCGTCATGGTCGGGTCATGGTCATCTGCGAGAACCCGCGCCACAAGCAGCGGCAGGGTTGAGAGTTCGAGGAAGGGACCGGAGGTAGGTAACGGCATGGCTCGGATCGCCGGCGTCGACATCCCGCGGGAGAAGCGGGTTGAGGTCGCGCTCACCTACGTGTACGGCATCGGCCGCACGTCCGCGCAGAAGGTGCTCGAGGCGGCGGGCGTCAACCCCGACACCCGGGTGCGCAACCTGACCGAGGACGAGGTGGCCCGCATCCGCTCGCACATCGACCAGACCCTCCGGGTCGAGGGCGATCTGCGGCGTGACGTCGCCCAGGACATCAAGCGCAAGATCGAGATCGGCTGCTACCAGGGCGTGCGCCACCGCAAGGGCCTCCCGGTGCACGGCCAGCGGACGCACACCAACGCCCGCACCCGGAAGGGCCCGCGCAAGACCGTGGCCAACAAGAAGAAGGCAGTGAGGAAGTAGTCGATGGCCAAGCCCAAGCCCGGTGGACGCCGGCCCCGCAAGCGCGAGCGCAAGAACGTCGCCTTCGGGATCGCCCACATCAAGAGCTCGTTCAACAACACGATCGTCAACATCACCGACACCGAGGGCAACACCATCGCCTGGGCGTCGGCCGGCAACGTCGGCTTCAAGGGCTCCCGCAAGTCCACGCCTTTCGCCGCCCAGCTGGCGGCCGAGAAGGTGGCCAAGGCCGCCATGGAGCACGGTGTGCGCCGCGTCGAGGTCCACATGAAGGGCCCCGGCTCGGGTCGCGACACGGCCATGCGCTCGCTGCAGAACACCGGCCTCGAGGTCACCGCCATCAAGGACGTGACCCCGGTGCCCCACAACGGGTGCCGCCCGCCCAAGCGGCGGAGGGTCTGACATGGCCCGCTACACCGGTCCGAAGGTCAAGCTCACGCGCCGCCTCGGCACCAACATCTTCGAGAACGACAAGGGTCGCAAGGCGCTGGAGCGCCGCCCGTACCCGCCCGGCGCGCACGGCCGCACCCGCCGCCGCACCAGCGGCAGCGAGTACCTGGTGCAGCTGCAGGAGAAGCAGAAGGCCAAGTACATCTACGGCGTCCTCGAGCGCCAGTTCCGCCGGGCCTACGAGGAGGCCACCCGCCTCCCCGGTGTCACCGGCGAGAACCTGCTCCGCCTGCTCGAGCTGCGCCTCGACAACGTCGTCTACCGCGCCGGTTGGGCGGCCACCCGTCCCCAGGCCCGGCAGTTCGTCAACCACGGCCTCATCAACGTCGACGGCAAGCGGGTCAACATCCCCAGCTACCGCGTCCGGCCCGGCCAGGTCGTCTCGCTCGGCAAGAAGGCGATGGAGATGATCGTGATCCGCCACAACCTCGACGTGCTCGACCGGTCCGTGGTCGGCTGGCTGGAGGTGAGCGACGGCGGCAGCAAGGTCACCGTTCGCGACGTCCCCCAGCGGGCGCACATCGATGTTCCCGTCCGCGAGCAGCTCATCGTCGAGCTGTACTCGAAGTAACGCCCCACCCACCACACGCCCAAGAAGCCAAACGCGAGGACTTCCCGCATGCTCGTCATCCAGCGTCCCACCGTCGAAGCCGCCGGCGAGGTCGAAGGCAACCGTCAGCAGTTCACCGTCGGGCCGCTCGAGCCCGGTTTCGGCTACACCATCGGCAACTCCCTGCGTCGGACGTTGCTGTCGTCGATCCCCGGTGCCGCCATCACGATGGTGCGCTTCGACGACGCCCTCCACGAGTTCGACACCATCGCCGGTGTCGCCGAGGACGTCACCGACGTCATCCTCAACCTGAAGGACATCGTGCTCACGTCCGACCTCGGACGAGCCGGTCGTCATCCGCCTCGACATCCGGGGGCCGGCCGACGTGGCCGCCGGTGACATCAAGCTCCCGCCGGAGATCGAGATCCTCAACCGGGACGCCCACATCGCCACCGTCAACGCCAAGGGCCGCCTCGCCGTGGACCTCACCGTGGAGCGGGGCCGGGGCTACCTCAGCTCGGACCGCGAGGCGCAGAACCGCACGATCGGCGTCATCCCGATCGACGCCATCTTCTCGCCCGTCCGCCGCGTGACCTTCACCGTCGAGCCGACCCGCGTCGAGCAGTCCACCAACTACGACCGGCTCCAGCTCGACATCGAGACCGACGGCTCCATCACGCCCAAGGAGGCGCTCGCCTCCGCCGGCGCCACGCTGCGCTCGCTCGTCGACCTGGTGGCCAACCTGTCCGACGATCCCCAGGGCCTGGAGCTGGGCGAGGTGGCCTCCGTGGCCGCCGGCTCGCCGGACCTGGAGCTGGCCATCGAGGACCTCGACCTGTCCGAGCGCCCCCGCAACTGCCTGAAGCGGGCCCAGATCAACACCATCGGCGAGCTGCTCACCAAGACCGAGGACGACCTGCTCAACATCACCAACTTCGGGCAGAAGAGCCTCGACGAGGTCAAGGTCAAGCTCGACGAGCGCGGCCTGTCGCTGCGGGGCTGAGGAGCGCACCGATGCCCACCCCCCGTCGCTCACGTCGCTTCGGCGGCAACGCCGCCCACCAGCGCCTCATGATGGCCAACCTCGCCGCGTCCCTGTTCGCCGCCGAGGCCATCGTCACCACCGAGGCCAAGGCCAAGGCCCTGCGGCCCGTGGCCGAGAAGCTCATCACGAAGGCCAAGAAGGCCCAGGACGACGATCCGCTCCGGGTGCACCGCATCCGCCAGCTCCAGTCCTTCCTGGGCGATCGGGAGATGACGGCCAAGCTGGTCGACCAGGTGGCGCCGCGCTACCTCGAGCGGCCGGGCGGCTACACCCGCATCCTGAAGCTGGGACCCCGCCAGGGCGACAACGCCCCCATGGCCCGCATCGAACTGGTCTGAGTCTTCGTCGCCATCCTGCGCTGCGCTTCGGCTGGCTCTTACTCGCTTCGCTCGGCAATGCGTCAAGCGACGTCGCCGTGCGCCGGGCAAGCCGGACGCACGGGTGAAGTGAAGCGGCAGGCTCCGGCTGCTCGTGGCCTATGACGGCTCGGGCTTCCACGGGTTCGCCCTGAACGACGGGGTGGCGACGGTCGCCGGCGCGCTCACCGAGGCCATCGGCACCGTGCTCGGCCATCCTGTGGTGCTCACCGCCGCCGGCCGCACGGACACCGGCGTGCACGCCTGGGGACAGGTCGTCAGCCTCGACGTGCCGGACGAGCAGCAGCGAAGACCCGCTGGACCTGGACGCGCTGCGCCGCAGCGTCAACGCGCTGTGCGGACCGGCGGTGGTGGTGCGCTCGGCCGAGTGGGCGGCGCCCGACTTCGACGCCCGCTTCTCGGCCCGCTGGCGGTGCTACCGCTACACGGTGCTCAACGACCCCGTGCCCGACCCGTTCCTGGCCGGCACGACCTGGCACGTCGACCGGCCGCTGGACCTGCGGCTCATGCGCCTGGCCTGCGATCCCTTCGTCGGGGAGCACGACTTCTCCTCGTTCTGCCGCCGGCCCAAGCGGCCGGAGGGCGAGCCTCCGGCGACGCTCGTGCGGCGGGTCATGTCGGCCCGCTGGGACGACGTGGGCGACGTGCCCGGCCGCCTGCTGCGCTTCGAGATCGTGGCCAACGCCTTCTGCCACCAGATGGTCCGGTCGATCGTCGGCACGCTGGTGGAGGTGGGGCTGGGCCGGCGGTCGGCGGGCTCGATCCTCGACACGTTGCGGGCCCGGGACCGGGCCACCGCCGGCCAGCTCGCGCCCCCCGACGGCCTTTGCCTCTGGGAGGTCGGCTACTGATCGTGCACGGGGCGAGATCGTCGCCCCTGCTGTTTGCTGCCGCTGTTTGCTGCGGCCCAGATCGGCCCGTATCCTTACTCGGTTCCCCTGAAGGAAGTCCTGATGCGCACGTACTCGCCCAAAGCCAGTGAGATCACGCGGTCCTGGCACGTCATCGACGCCGAGGGCCTGGTCCTCGGTCGCCTGTGCACGGAGACCGCCCGCCTGCTGCGGGGCAAGCACAAGCCGGTCTTCGCTCCCCACCTGGACACCGGGGACCACGTCATCATCGTCAACGCCAGCAAGGTCGTGCTCACCGCCGGCAAGGCCGAGCGCGAGTACGTCTACCGCTACTCCGGCTACCCCGGCGGCCTCAAGCAGGAGAGCTACGCCGACCTGCTGGCCCGCAAGCCCGAGGAGGCCATCCGGCGCTCGGTGCGGGGGATGCTGCCGAAGGGCCCACTCGGCCGGCAGATGTTGAAGAAGCTCAAGGTGTACGGCGGGCCCGAGCACCCGCACTCCGCGCAGGGTCCTGTGCCGCGGGAGCTCCCTCAGGCCATCGCCCGCCGGGCCGGACAGAAGCGCGCGGCGCGCTGAGCGCTGGAGAGGATCGAACGTGACCAAGCCCCTCACGCAGACCACCGGACGCCGGAAGGAAGCCGTCGCCCGCGTGCGCCTGCGTCCCGGCACCGGCGCCATCACCGTGAACCGCCGTCCCTTCGAGGACTACTTCCCTGTCGCCACCCACCGGATGCTCTCGTCCGAGGCGCTGCGGGTCACGAGCACCGAAGAGGTCTACGACATCGACGCCACCCTCGACGGTGGCGGCATCAGCGGCCAGGCCGGCGCCCTGCGCCTGGGCATTGCCCGTGCGCTGTGCGACCTGGATCCCGAGATGCGGGCCGGCCTCAAGCGGGCCGGTCTCCTCACCCGTGACCCGCGGGAGAAGGAGAGCAAGAAGGCCGGCCTCAAGAAGGCCCGCAAGGCGCCGCAGTACTCCAAGCGCTGAGCCC
>CAWHKS010000022.1:0-114012 GCA_963829955.1 uncultured Acidimicrobiales bacterium | reverse complement strand
AGCCGGCCGGACCGGCGACCCCGGAGTTGGCGGCGTCCCTGGTGGAGCTCGATGCGATGGCGTACGTCGAACCAGGTGGCACCGCCACCCTGCTGCGGCCGCGGGCCGAGCGGTTCGAGGGCGTGCGGAATCTCGACTCCGTCCGCCTGGAGCACGCGCTGACCGACGTGCCCCACGTCCTGCGCTACGAACCACGGGTCGCGTCGGTGCTGGCCGCCCTCACCGGTGGCGAGGCCCAGGCCGCCGTGCTCGTGCGGCCGGTGAGCGTCGCCGAGATCGAGCGCACCGCCCACGAGGGCGCGCTCATGCCGCCGAAGTCGACGTTCTTCACACCGAAGCTGCGGACGGGTCTCGTCGTCCGCCCCTTCGTCAGCTGACGGACCAGGTGCCGTTGGAGCGCAGCAGCGCGCGCAGATCGCCCGGGCCCCGGTGCTCGGCGGCCGTGATGAGCTGCTGGCTGATGCCCGTGCCGTAGTCCGGTCGATCGACGGCCCGGAAGATGCCGATCGGGGTCGGCGAGTGGTCGTCGGTCGACAGGCGGGCGAGGGCCGTGGCCAGGCTCGGGTCGTCCCGCCCGGCGTCGTGGACGAGGATGGCGTCCTCGCCGACGTCGGCCACCTCGACGATGCGGAGCTGGCCGTCCCTGCCCATCATCACCCCGCGGTGCCCGTCGGCACCGAAGCGGATCGGCTGCCCGTCGTGCAGCGGGATGAGCATCTCCTCCCGCCGCTCCCGGCCGGTCATGTCCTCGAAGGCGGCGTCGTTGAAGACGTTGCAGTTCTGGAAGATCTCCACCATCGCTGCGCCTCGGTGGGCGTGGGCGGCGCGGAACACCTCGAGCATGTGCTTGCGGTCGAGGTCATGGGTACGTGCGACGAAGGTCGCCTCGGCCCCGAGCGCCACGGCCAGCGGGTTGAACGGCGGATCCACGCTGCCGTACGGGGTCGACTTGGTGATCTTGCCGAGCTCCGAGGTCGGCGAGTACTGACCCTTGGTGAGGCCGTAGATCCTGTTGTTGAACAGCAGGATCGTGAGGTTCACGTTCCGGCGCAGCGCATGGATGAAGTGGTTGCCGCCGATGGACAGCGCATCGCCATCGCCGGTGATGACCCACACGTCGAGGTCGGGCCGCGCCACGGCGATCCCGGTGGCGATGGCCGGTGCCCGTCCGTGGATGCTGTGGATGCCGTAGGTGTTCATGTAGTACGGGAAGCGGCTGGAGCAGCCGATCCCGGACACGAACACGACCTGCTCGGGCCTGACGCCCAGCTCGGGCATCAGCATCTGGACCGCGGTGAGGATGCCGTAGTCGCCGCAGCCCGGGCACCAGCGGACCTCCTGGTCGCTCGACCAGTCCTTCTTGCTGGTCAGGGGGACGATCGTGTCGCTCACGCGGGCCTCCCAACGGTGAGGCCCAGCACGTCGGCGTAGGCCTGTTCGAGCTCCAGGGCCGTGAACGGCGCGCCCTGCACCTTGGTGATGGACTTGGCGTCGACCAGGTACTCGGAGCGGATCAGCCGGCAGAGCTGGCCGAGGTTCATCTCGGGCACGACGACGTGGCGGTAGCGGCGCACGATCTCACCCAGGTTGGCCGGGAGCGGGTTGAGGTGCACGAGGTGGACCCAGGCCACCTTCGTGCCCCGCCGCGCCAGGCGCTCCACAGAGGCATCGATGGCCGCCCACGTGGAACCCCACCCGACGACGAGCAGATCGGCGTCCTCGGCTCCTCGCACCACGGCGGGCGGGATGTCGTTGGCGATGCCGGCGACCTTGTCGGCGCGCAGGTGGACCATGCGCTCGTGGTTCTCTGGCTCGTAGGAGATGTTGCCGGAACCGTCCTCCTTCTCGATGCCCCCGACCCGGTGCATGAGCCCGGGGGTGCCCGGGATGGCCCACGGCCGGGCCAGCGTCTCGGGATCGCGTAGGTAGGGCCAGAACTCCATGGTCCCGTCGTCCCGCGCGTGGTTGAGCTCAGTGGCGAAGGGGACGGAGATGTCGGGCAGTGCGTCGACTTCGGGCAGCCGCCACGGTTCCGCGCCGTTGGCGATGTACCCGTCCGACAGGAAGATGACGGGCGTCCGGTACTTCGAGCGCGATGCGAGCCGCTTCGATGACGGCCTCGAAGCAGTGCGAGGGCCGGTAGGCCGCCACCACCGGCAGCGGCGCCTCGGCATGGCGACCGTACAGCGCCATGTTGAGGTCCGCCGCCTCGGTCTTGGTCGGGAGCCCCGTCGACGGGCCGCCCCGCTGGATATCGATGACGAGGAGCGGCAGCTCGAGGCTGATGGCCAGGCTGATGGTCTCGCTCTTGAGAGCCAAACCGGGCCCGCTGGTCGTGGTCACGCCGAGGTGACCGGCGAAGGCGGCGCCCAGCGCGGTGCCGATGGCCGCGATCTCGTCCTCGGCCTGCAGCGTGCGCACGCCGAAGTTCTTGTGCTTCGACAGTTCGTGCAGGATGTCCGAGGCTGGGGTGATCGGGTAACTGCCGAGGAAGACCGGCAGGTTGGCCTGCTGGCCAGCGGCCACCAGCCCCCACGCCAGGGCTGTGTTGCCGGTGATCTGGGTGTACTCGCCCTCGGGGAGGTCGGCCTTCTTGATCTCGTACTGGTGGTCGAAGACCTCGGTGGTCTCGCCGAAGTTCCAGCCAGCCTGGAACGCGGCGCGGTTGGCTACGCGGACCAGGTCGTTCCCGGCGAAGCGCTTGTCGATCCAGTCCAGCACCTGGTCGACGGGCCGGGAGTACACCCAGCAGATGAGCCCGAGGGCGAAGAAGTTCTTGGAGCGATCGGCATCGCGGGGCTTGACGCCCAGCGGCGCCGTGGCCTCCTTTGTGAGCGAGGTCATGGGAACCTCGACCACCCGGTACCCGCCGAGGGAGTCGTCCGTGAGGGGGTTACTGGAGTAGCCGGCCTTCTCCAGGTTGCGCTCGTCGAAGGTGTCGGTGTTGATGATCAGCGTCCCGCCCTGTTCCACCCGGTGCAGCTCGTTGCGCAGGGCGGCCGGGTTCATGGCGATCAGGACGTTCGGGGCGTCGCCCGGCGTCGTGATGTCGTGGTCCGAGATGTGGACCTGGAAGGCGGAGACGCCGGCCAGGGTCCCCGCCGGGGCCCGGATCTCGGCCGGGAACTCCGGAAGGGTGGCCAGGTCGTTGCCCATCCAGGCGCTGACGCTGGTGAAGCGGTCCCCTGTGAGCTGCATCCCGTCGCCGGAGTCCCCGGCGAAGCGGATGACCACGGCGCCCAGGGACTCTGGCGCGTGTGGCCGCTCGGCGATGTCCGTCATCTACTCCCCACCTCTGGGTTGTCATCGGCGTCTACGGCGCCGCCGTCGCCCTGGTTCGGAGATTTCCTTACCCGGTCTGCGTGCTCCGTGAACGGCGGTCGTACCCAGGGCGTGCGTTCTCTGAACGGAAGGTACACCCGGGGCATGCCGCGAAGCAGGACACCTGGCCGGCGCGGCGACGCCTGTCACACCCCCGGTCCTGCCGGGTGCGTTCAGTGGCCGGCAGGCCACGGTTCGGCAGGAGCCGGGGATGCGGCCCGGCCCTGCTGTCAGGCGATGGTGACGCCGGCGTCCAGGTAGACGTCCTGGATGGCGTGCAGCAGCTCGATCCCTTCACCCATCGGACGCTGGAAGGCCTTGCGACCCGAGATCAGTCCCTGCCCACCGGCGCGTTTGTTGATCACGGACGTCCGCACGGCGGCCGCCAGGTCACCGGCCCCCTTGGACTCGCCGCCCGAGTTGATGAGCCCGATCGCGGCCCATGTAGCAGTTCGCCACCTGCCAGCGGCACAGGTCGATGGGATGGTCGGTCGTCAACTCGTCGTAGACCAGCTTGGACGTCTTGCCGTAGCCGGAGAACGCGTTGTAGCCGCCGTTGTTCTCCGGCAGCTTCTGCTTGATGATGTCGGCCTCGATCGTCACGCCCAAGTGGTTGGCCTGGCCGGTGAGGTCCGCTGACGCGTGGTAGTCGGCCTGCTCGGTCTTGAACGCGCTGTTGCGGAGGTAACACCACAGCACCGTGAACATCCCGAGGTCGTGAGCCTCCTTGAAGGCCCGCGAGACCTCCTGGATCTGACGGGTCGACTCCTCGGAGCCGAAGTAGATGGTCGCCCCCACGCCGGCCGCGCCCAGGTCGAACGCCTCCCTCGCGGAGCCGAACATGATCTGGTCGAACCGGTTGGGGTACGTGAGCAGCTCGTTGTGGTTGAGCTTCACGATGAAGGGGATCTTGTGGGCGTACTGGCGGCTGACCGCCGCCAGCACCCCGAACGTCGAAGCGACCGCGTTGCACCCGCCCTCGACGGCGAGCCGGCAGATGTTGCCCGGGTCGAAGTACGCCGGGTTGGGAGCGAACGACGCCGCGGCCGAGTGCTCGATCCCTTGGTCGACCGGGAGGATCGAGAGGTAGCCGGTGCCGGCCAGCCGGCCGTGGTTGTACAGGACCGAGATGCTCCGCAGCACCGCGGGGCTGCGGTCCGTCGGCACCAGGCAGCGGTCGAGGAAGTCCGGCCCGGGGAGGTGCAGGTCTTCTTTGGCGATGCCCTTCGACGTGTGGTTCAGCAGGCCATCGGCATCGTCACCGAGCAGGGCGTGGAGATCCACGGGCACTCCTTCACGGGGTCGGGGGTCACGGCTTCGGGGCCGGATGGTGTACGCCGGCCCGAGGTCCTGTCAGCGTAGCCGCGGCCGGCCGTGCCGGTTCGGGCGGCCCGACCGATGGTGGGGCCCGCCGTCACGACTCGTCGCCCCAGGCGCCGGCTAGCGCCTCGTCCACCGCGCGGCGGGCGCGTGAGCGGCTCCGCATCGAGACGACGGCGTCGGCCAGCGTCACAAGTCTCGCACTATCCCGTTGACGGGGGCCGCCGACCATGCCAGCGAGCGCTCCGGCCCGCTCGGCCGCCAGGTTCACCCGTGCCTGAAGACTTCCTCTGCGGCCCGGACTACTCCGAGGGCATGATCGATCGCCGCGAGGACTTCCGCCCGAGGCTCGCCGACAAGCGCAGCGGCGGGCGAGGAAAGACCCCTGGTTTGCACATCGAGTAGGGCGACGGAGTAGGCCATTACGGCGCGATCACAGCCGGCCAGCGCGAGTGCGCACCGTTATCCGCCAGACGCGTTCGCTGATATGACGGACAGAGCCGGAGGTAGTCATCGCGGAGGGCCTCCCAAGCTCCGAGGTCCAGGTGGGTGGCCAGCACGAGTGCGCCAGAGTCCACGCGGTCTCTCAACAGTTGCAGCATCGCCATGTTCTCGTCATTCGCCGTGTTCAATACACTTCTTGCCTCCCTTAGGCGTTCCCGATCAGCGAAGGTCGCCTTGTTTTCGGCGTGTCGCTTGGCTCGCCGGTCGCCCCAGAGGGCGAGGCCAAAGCCGAGGGCGGCTCCTACAAGGGTGGCCCAGAGGGCGGGCCAGAATTCGTCCGCGAACGTTGCCCCGGATGGCACACGCCGAACGGTAAGGACCGCGCGTGCGCGGCGCGGGTGGATGCCTTCGGGCCGGAGCGGTGGCCGGCTCCGGCGGCCTTCGTGCTTCGACCTGCTCGGGCGCTCGGGTGGTGGGGGCATCGGTTCATGCCCTACAACCCCACCCCCACCCCCCGAGGTGGCCGGTGACCGACGGGGGCGCGTCGATCACCGGCGGAGGGTCACGCCACGGTGACGACTTGGACGGCTCCGGCCACCGAGGCCCCGGCCATGCCGTACACCCAAGCTCCGACCTCCAGGCCGATCTCGCCGGGGCGGGGCTGGCTCCCGATCTTCACCGAGGAGGCCGCGATGGTCACGGCCGGGGCGGCGATCACCAACACGGCCTCGGTGTTCGGGGTGGGGATGACCTCGGGGCGGAGTCCGGCTTGGCCGAGGGCGGCCAGTTCGGTGGCGAGTCCGGCCAGCGGGCCGATACCTCCGAGCACATGGCTCGCCATGGGCCGGCACGCGGTCAGGGCCGCGGTGAGGTCGGCCGCGGCGACCCCGGCCGCGGCGAGGTCATCGAGGAGGGCGGCCTCCAGCTTGGCCAGCACGGCCGCGTCGAGGGCGGCATCGAGGTCGAAGCCGGGCACCGACCAGTCCTGGAGCTGGCGGGACACGTTGCACGCTGCGGCCGCGGTGTGCAGGGTGGCCGGCTGGTCATCGGAGCCGGTGATGGGGCTGGAGATCACGGACTTTTCGGCGGGGTCCAACACGGCCTCCACGATGGGCCACGTCGGGAGCTGCGGCCGGCCGGGCGCGGGGCCGAGTGGGGTGGCCAGGCGGGCCAGCACCGGAGCTTCGGCGTCCACACGGACGGCGGCCGCCGGGGCGACACCGAGCAAGCCGATGTTGTCGGCGGTGGTCTGATTCTGGAGCGCCCGGACACCGCGGTGCTCACCGCGAACCGATGGCGGGCGGCCCGATCCTCGGCCGCGTCGTCACCGCGGACGGCATCCTCGGACTGGCTCCAGCGGCCGGACAAGTAGGGGGACTGGCCGAGCGCGTCACTTCGGGCCAGGAGGTCATCGAGGGCTTGGCTCATGTCGTTGATGGTGCAACGGCCGCTGGCACGACCTGGCCGCGTGGCCGAAAATGGTGGCCGTGAGGATCGTTGACGGGGTGGTGTTGACCGGGCCGGAGTGCGCGGCCCTGGCCCCCCTCCTGGAGCGCGTGGCCCAGACTGATCCGGGGGCCATCACCGCGCGGGCTCCGTTGGGCCGTCACGTGCTCCACGAGGTCAACGAAGCGGCCCGGGCCGAGCACCGCCGGCGGGCCGAAGCGCAATACCAGGAGGGCCTGGTGAGCGTGGCGGAGCTGGCCAAGCTCACCGGCTGGAGCGCCCGCACCATTGACGGTGGGCGGCCTCGGGGCGGTTGCCGGCCGAGCGCCGCGGTGGACGTTGCGCGGTGGGCCGGGCGGCCTGAGCTTCACCCGGCCAGCCGGCACCGAGTTATGGGAACAGGAGTCGGAACAGCACCACACCTGGCCCACCGGACATCGCCACCAATATGGCCGCGACCCCTCCGGCGATCATCCAGCGGTTGCTGGGGTGGATGCGGTCCAGCGGCTTGAGCAACTTGAACAGTGGGTTCTTCACGTTGTCATAGACGTGTCCGCGGTCGGACTATGACGAACTCTTGGCCTGGCGGCGGTGGGGCGGCCTCCTCACCATCACCAAGGCCTCCCGACGGCTCGGGGTGCCGGCGCGCACCCTCCGAGCGCGAGCGGCCCGCGGCGCGTTGGCCGGCGTGCGCGACGGCCCCCGCGGTCGGTGGTTGGTGGACGCGGCTTGACGTGGCGCGACGACTACCGAGGTGAAGCCAGCGGGTCCTCGCGGCCGGCCAGGACAACCTCCTCCCCCGCCGCCTGACACCCAGCCGGAGGTCGCGCGCCCGCGTAAGCGGCGGAAGGCTCTATGTGAGAGGCCAGCTTCCTGTGCTGAGTGTCGTGTCGCCGTCGGTCCACGTCATCGGGTAGATGGCTGTGATCCGTGCTCCCTCGCAACCGAAGGGCCGACCTAGAGACATCGTGCCTTCGACGAATGAGCCTGCCGGTAAGTCCTGTACGGAGGAGTCGAGGGTGGTATCGCCAAATATGGTCGCGCCCTCCAGGTTGTCGCACGCAAGTCCGAAGATCAGTCCCTTGGAATCAGTCGATGATCGATTCTCGATACGTACGGTGGTGACGAGGGGCTGCAGGTTCTCGTAGTAGATGCCATCCAGTTGTTGTTCTTGAACGTCGATGATGCGCACGTGGAGCACCTGATCCTGACCGTCGATGATCTGCACGAAGTCGCCGCCGATCACCCCTTGCTGGGCTTGCTCGCCGCGGACTTCGTTGGCGGGTCGGAGAGCCGAGTCCTGCTCGACGGGCGCGGTCGCTTCGGTCGGTACGCTCTCGGCGGGGATCGGGGAGGAGGCGGAGGAGGCATCGCCGGGGATCGGGGAGGAGGCCTCGCCGGGGGGCGGGGAGGAGGCATCGCCGGGGGGCGGGGAGGAGGCATCGGCCGGGATCGGCGCGACCGTTTCCTCGGGCGCGACACGCTGGAGTTCGCCGCCGCTGCAGGCAACGAGAGCGGTGGCGGCCGTCGCGACAAGGAGCCACTTCCGGGTGCTGGTCTTCATCAGATCGTCCTTTGCAGAGTGATCCAGGAAGCCTCGCTGCGAACCGGACGATTCGCCTCCTCAACTTTGACGAAATCGTCCTCCGAAAGGGCTTCCGCTCGGCCTCAAGCGTGCGGAGGTAGCGGCAAGGGTCCTCGTGCTCCACGGTGGTGGGCACCCCGACGGTGATGACGGGGTGGGGGGACGCGGCTTGACGTGTGGCGCGACGACTACCGAGCCGGCGGCGGGAGTTGGCGGAAGCGGTGAGCATTGATCCAGACCCACCACCACACGAAGTCCCATGCCTCCACCGCGGTGTAGTGGGCCGGCACGGCCGGAAGCTGGACAAAGCGAGCGGGGTTGTCGTCGTCGGGCGTGGAGGTTATGGCCATGGCGGCGTCCTTTGCGTGGGGGGATGGAATACGCGGTCGACGGTCCCCCATGTCGGCTGTGGGGCACAAGCGGAAGACGGCTGTGAGTTACCTGCGGATAGTGGCCAAGGCCCATTGTGCGGATTGGGTGGTTCAGAGTCGCGGGAAGGCCATCCGTCCCTCACCACGTAAGCCGGTGGCCCCGTTGCTGAATCACCCCACCCTGGACGCGTCGTCTCGAGGGGGCCGCGGCGGCTCGGCCTCAAGGGCGCGGAGGAAGCGGCAACCGGCTTCGTGCTCCACGGTGGTGGGCACCCCGAGGGTGATGGTGGGGTGTGGGTCGCGGCACGTACACCCGTCGGCGCGTAGTTGCATCTTCAACAACGCTTCAACGTCGGCCGCGCGTCACCTCCCCAAGCTCGGGCACGGTCGCCATGGCGACCCCCACGCTTCGCTCGGCTTCCCAGCGGTAGGCAGGTTTCCGCTTGCCAAAGTGCGCGCTTCGCAAACCTTTGTGACACAAACTCTGATGTAGAGGGGGGTGCTGGCCGAGGCCTTACCAAAAGCGGCTGGGGTCGGAGGCTCAACCCGCTGTCGGCTGACAGGCCGCTTACGGCCCGGTGCTGGCCGGTGAGTCAGGGGGCGTCGAGGAGTTCGGCGATGCGTCGGAGGCTGACCGCCGCTCTTCGGCTTCGTGAATCATCCGCAGGTAAAAGGGGACGTTGCCCTTCGCGAACGAACCGAGCTTGAACATCCCATAGGCGGCGACGATGCCGCTGCCGGTTGACGAAGGAAGATCCACACGCTGAACGTATGGTTACCCGACCGTCTCGGTCTCGGCCACCGCACCGTTGGCCAGCGCCTTGGGATCGGGGAACGTTCCGTTGGCGATCATGAATGCCATGATGACGGAACCAACCAACATCACCCCGGCGAAGACTTGCATACAAGTGCCGAGACGGCGCGGCGGGGGTGCCGTGTCCTTGCCGACGGATTCGTCGCTGCGCTCGGGGACGCCGGTCATCTGCATCCTCTCTCTTGTGCTTGGCTGCCGCCGAACCGGGCCGCTCGGGTGTTCGTCAGGTGAATACAGGATGGTCAGGATCGTCAGGATCCCTATCCCTACGCGGAATGAGCTTTGACCTGTAACCATTCTGGAACGGCTGGGGAGATCCTGCTGGTCCTGAGCATCCTGCATCGCTGCGAGTTCTCGTCCTCACCAAGGGAAGTCCTCCGTGGCTCAGATCCGGTGACCTCGATCCAGTAGCGAGCGTGACGGGAGGGGTCGGCGGCCCGGTTGAGTCGGCAGGAACCGAAGCGGCGACCGCATTTCTTGCGTAGGGCATAGGCGACCCGGCTCGCGAAGCCAGGCCGATCCGTCTCCCCGAAGTCGGCCGGCAACTCGTCACCCCCGAGGCCGGCGGCCTCCACCTCGGCGGCCAAGTCGGCCGCGGTCCAATAGTGGGGGAGGTGACTCCGTGCCAGAGCCAGCAGGCCCCACCACACGTCCACGTCGGGGTCGGACTGCTCCAACACTTCCCTGGCGTTGGCGAGGAAGCCGTCAACCCCGGCCACGGCCAGGATGCCCCCGACGGTGTGAACCCACTCGTCAAAGCTCCCCATGGCCACCCCCTTGGGGTGGGGCCGGCCCTCGGCCACCCACCACGCACCAAGGTGAGCACGGCCGCCAACAACTCACCCCGACTGAGCATGGCCCACGGCAACAAGGGATGGTGGCGGAAGTCGCCACCGGGGCGGGTGCCCGGCGCTTCGTGGTCGGGGTCAAGCCGCACCTTCACCACCCGGCGCGTCAAGTCGCCCCGTACTTCCACGTTGTTGCCCGTCGCGCACCACGTCACGTTGTTGCCGGCGCTCACCATGCGCGAGGCCCCGAGTAACCGGTCCCTCCACACCTTGGCCGTGAGCACCGAGGCCAGGGCGGCGCCTTCAATGGTGTGGGCCTCGTCCAATAACACCGGTGCGGTGGCCCCGTCGCGCAGCACCGACAGGATGGTTTTCCGTTGCTCGTCACCCGGCCTGGCCAGGGTTGCAATTGGCTTTGTCCCCGGTGGCAACGATGGAGCAAAGGTCAACGAACAACCCCTTGCCCGATCCCATCACCGGGGCGTCCGCCACGAACAACGGGGCCAGGGGCACGAGGGGCCGCACCACCGGGGTGACCATGAGGGCGAGGGCGTTGGCCCTGTTGGCCGTGCCCACCAAGCCAAAGTCCGCGAGGGCGTCGTCCAACACCTCCACGGCCTTGGCCACTTCGGCCTTGGTGGGGTGCTCGGGCACCGGGGGCATGTGAAGCCCGGCGGTGGTGCGTACCACAACCGTGTGGTGGGGTCGTAGCCGGCCTCGCTAACCACCGAGCCGTCGGGGTGGAGGATGGGCGTCGCGGTCACCCCGGCAATGGAGGGGAGCGGGGCACGGTCCCAACAAAGGATCACGTCGGCCACGGCCCGAGGGAGGGCCACGTGACGGTGCGACTTGCCCTTGGGGGTGATGGGGTCGCATCGTTGGCCCACCAACGTGAGCAACATGCCCCAGTCCACCGAGCGCAGCACCCACCGGCCCTCGGCCAAGGCCAGGGTTACAAGCTCCCCGGGGCGTTGGAACGTGTCGCCCCGGTCGGCCAGCACCCCAACCAACTCGGCCGCAATGTCGTAGATGGGCCGAGCCGATGACACGTCCACCGTGGGCCGGTCCGTGACTACCACCGGGCCGTCGGCCTTGGGCTTGAGCGGCATCCGGTCAAGGCCACGTCAGCGAGGGCTTCCACGATGTCGTCCGGGGTGGCTTCGGGGTCGGCCGCGAGGTGGTAGGCGAGGAAGTCGTCCACCCCGGTGTGGTCGTCGTTGTTCACCGGGGGCACCACCACCAAGCGCACCTCGGCCCCACGTTGGCGGAGCGTCGTCCACAAGCCCTTGATCCCCTTCCACACCGAGGGATTGGTGGAGGTGTCGGCGTCGGGCACGAGGAACACAAGCCGACCGTTCCACTTCACCAAGTCCAAGTGGGGGTGCGGCTCCCGTTGAGCATCCAACTCCACACCCCGGCCACCGACACCGCGAAGTAGCCGGCCCGAAATGAGGGCGTCGGCCTTGGCCACCCCCTCGGTGATGTAAAGGAGCGCGTCCACGTCCTCCGGCGCACGCACGCGAGGGTGGACGGCCAAGCCGGGCGAAGCCCCCGAGGGGAACACGTACTTGACGGGGCGGCCGGCCTCGTCGGCCCAAGGGTGGTCGGGCCGGTACTGCCACAACGCCACCTTGCCCTCGGGGTCGTAGGGGGCGGCCCACGGAATGGCCAACCCCGGGCACCACGAGAGAGTGGCCGAGCCGAAGCCGAAGCGTTGAAGCTCCGCGGCGTCACCAACGGAGCGGTAACCACGTTCCCGGCCACCTCAAGATCAATGGCCCTGTCGGTGAGCCAATCTTCGTGGTTCTCATTCATGGTGCCACCCGGCCCCGGCCAACAAGCCGTCCCACCAAGCCCCACGGAGCCATCACGGCCTCAACGGGGCGAAGCTCCCCGGCGTGAGCCTCCAAGTCCCCGGGGCGTAGGTAGAGCACCGTGCGGGGCCGGTAGTAGCCCTCCAAGCCCTCGTGCGGCCCCACGTCCTCCCACCCGCACAACTCCCACTCGTCACGGAGGGGCGCGGCGTGGGACGGCCCCGGCGGCCGTGCATCATCGCACCGGATGGCCTTCGCCATGGCACGTCGTCGCGCGAACCACACGCGGTCGCTCGTGCCCGGCTCTCGTTCCATTTGCAACTATCCCTTGACCCTTCACGGCCGGCGCCGGCTCACATAGGCTTGCCATCACCGCTAGCCCTTTCTGAGATCCGAGCCGGTGACGGGGGGTGGGAGTGGGAGGGCCGTCGGTGGGAGCCGGTGGCCCTTCCCACGTGCCGGGGCGCCACGATGATCCGGGCGACCTTGCGGAGCACGTCGTCGGGGAGCTGGTCGGGGATGCCGAGGCCCGGCGCCGTTCCCGCTCACGGGCCACGAAAGGCCGCGACTTCCTCCGCGGGGAGCTGGCTCACTACGACGACGGCCTCGGCGTGCCCTCATGTCGGGGCAATCGGTTATGCGGTGGAACAACCGCTCAGGCTGCGGTGCCGAACCGCTTGGCCAGGATTCGGGCCATCCACAACGGGGCCGGCAAGGTAGCCGAGCATGATCCTTGAAATGTGGGTCGGGGTGTAGCCGAATTCGTCCACGATGGCCTGTTGGGTGATCCGGTGGCGTTGGAGAGTCTTCCGACAAGGGACGGCGGCGGCACGTAACGCACTAAGTCAAAAGTAAATCACCTTGAAACAGGTCCACCTTTGCACATAAGCGTGGAGCGCTTCGCAAGCGTTAGCCCTGGTCAGAGGCCATGAAAATATCCATAAGTCATAGCCGACCATAGAGTGAAAGTTACCCGTTGATCGAATATCCACTTGGCATAATTGCTGGTCAGGCGGTTTTGGCCCTCTCACCGGCCAACCACGGCCGGTAGGCGATCTCCACCCGGTCCCCCGCCGGGAAGCCACGCCGCGAGGCCCCCACCAGCATGCGCGACACCACCACCCGCTCCACCACCGAGGCCACCACCGAGCGCCGGTCATCCACGCTCAAGTCCCCCCAACGACCCCGCAGCTCCCCGGGCCGGCCGACCAGGCGGGCCACCTTGGAGCGCGGGGAACGTCGCGCCGGGAGCTGGCCCCGAAGCTCTGACAGGCGTTCCTCCAAGCCGGCGTTGGCGGCCAGCATCATTTTCAGGGTGATCTCCCGGCGGCCGCGAGCTTGGGCCAGCTCGGCTTGCTCGGCCTCAATGGCGGCCACCTCGGCCGCTGGGCCTCGTCCACCACATCAACCCCGTTGGCCTCGGCCGGCAAGGCATTGGTGTCGAACCAATCAAGCACCACGGCCTCCACCAAGCCCTCCAGGCGGCCGGCGTCAATGGTGCAACCGCCCCCCTTCACGGAGCGCCCCGAGTAACACCGGCGGGTGGTCTCGCCCGGCACCCCCTTGTGGAGCTGTGCCCCCGCCCGACCATCTTGGCCCCGTCGGTGGTGACCACCAGGCCGGTCAACAGGTAGGCCCGCGCCGGGCGCTCCTGCTTCCGAGCCGGATCATGGAGGTGACGACAGACGGCCTCCCACACGCGCGCTCCAGGATCGGCCCCCACTCGGCCTCCCCGGCAATCTCCCCTTGGTGCTGGCGGAGGCCGGCCACTGCGGGAGAGGTGAGCACCCGCCGGATGGCCCCGAAGTGCCAACGCCGGCCACCGGGGGCCGGCACCCCACGAGCGTTTCAATCGCGCTCGAGGCTCGAACAGGGAGGCCCCCTCAATGAGTTTGGCGGCCAGGTCGCGGATCACCTCGGCTTCGCCCGGCACGATCACCCGGGGCGAACCCTTCACGATGTTGCCGAGGGCGTCGCGTTGGCGGGTGTAGCCGTAGTGCCGGATGCCGCCGTGTTCTTTCCCGTTGGCCGCCAGCTCGGCCGCCTTGGCCTTGAGCCGGGTGGACTTGTGCTCGACTCCAGGCGGGCCATGACGCCACCCATCCTGGCCATGGCCCGACCGCTTGGGGTGCTCGATGTCGTAGTCGCCCGCGGTCACCGTCACCACGTCCACGTGGTGGGCGTCCAGCAGGTCGATCAAGTCCTCCAGCTCCCACGTCGGAGCGCGTCACCCGGTCGGGGTGCCACGCCACCACCACGTCGATGGCGTCGGCCTCGATCAACTCCACCACCTCGGCCCACCGAGGCCGGGGCTTGCCGGTGAAGGCGCTCAGGTCGTTTTCCTCAATCGGCTCCGCGACCAGCTTGTAGCCCTTGGACTTGGCCAGGGCCTCGCAATCGCGGCGCTGGCGGGCGACTCCGAGGCCGTCCCCGATCCGGTCCTTGCTGATTCGGCAGTAGATGGCGGCTCTCTTGGGGGCGTTCTTCATCATGCTCTCACTGTAGTGCGACCTTTGTGCTCATGGCGTCGGCCACCACCTCCGTCCGGCTCTGCGTGGCCCCTCCGGCCCGGAAGAACCGCCGGCGGACCTGGCCCGTGACCACGACCTCGGCCCCGTCCTTCGGCAGCGCCCGGTCGGGCGCCGGCCACGCCACCGGGACGACGAGCCGGCCATGTGGCGGTCTCCGTGGCCACGTCCAGCAGGGCCAGCGTCGTCCCGTCGGCCAGCTCCCGCACCTCCGCCGGGCGGTTCACGACGCCCTGCAACACGACGATGTTCATCGCACTTCCTCGCTCTGTCACCTGCGCCGCGACGGCGCAATCGGGTGCTCGGGGGAAGCAGGGGGCACGGTAGCCGAGGGGTGTGACATCGAAGTCGGGCGACCGTCGGGCCCTCAGCGGGCTCAACCTCCGAGGTCGGCCAACCGCTCGGGCACGTCAGCGAAGCGCGGGTCCCGCCGCAGGATGCGGCGGAAGTACGTGGCCGCGGACGTGGGATCACCGGCGCGGTCGTACAGGTCGCCCAGCACGTACCACGCCCGCAGGTGGTGGTCCTGCACCCGCCGCGGCTCGTTGGCGGCGGGCTGCATGATGGCCAGCGCTTCCTGGAGACGGCCGCGGTCGGCGAGGGAGCCCGCCATCACGATCCGGCCCTCCATCACCAGCTCGGCCGACGGGGACGCCTCGCGGAGCTCGTCCCAGAGCTCCGCGACCGCCCGCCACCGCCGGAGGGCCCGATAGCAGTCGGCCAGGACCGGGTGCTCGTCCACCGCTCCCGTCAGGTGGCGGTAGGCCTCCAGCTCCACCGTGGCCCGCTTCCAATGCCCGAGGCGATAGGCGGTCAGGCCGGCGAGCTCCCGCACCGCGGGCACGTCCGGGACCTCCGTGGACAGTGGCTTCAGAATGTGCGCGGCGTCGCGATACCGCTCACCTTCGAAGGCGGCGCGGGCGTCGCGCAGGCCGCGATTCCAGCCGCGGCGCGCGACGGGCGCCGCCGGCTCGCTGGAGGTCCTCCACGACGTCCTCGGGCAGCCGGCGACGACGGCGCGGCGCGGCGCCGGTGGCCGCCCTGGTCGTCGCCCGCACCGCCTCGTCGCGGACCGACCCCTCGTCGATCCACACGGGTATCTTCGCGGCGGTCGGGCGCCTCGAGAGGAGGAGGCGTGCGCGGCGACGCCCCCCGGGGCCGGGGTGGCACCCGAGCCGGCTGCCGTCGGCCGCCAGGCCCCGAACGCGCCGCGGCCGACCGCCCCGTCGCCGGGCGTCCAGCGGCCGGTCTCCCGCCTGTCGTCCGCCGACCTGGTGCATCCGCCGAGCGCCCGTCGGGCCGGTCGCCGGTACCGGGCCGCAGTCCCGTCCGGGATCCGCGGACGGCGGGCCCGACCTCCGGGTGCCCGATGCCGGTCTCCGGCGTCCGTCGGTCCCCCCTCGTCGCAGGTCATCGCCCCGGCCTCGGTTCCCGCTCGGGCGTCCGGCACCGTCGCCCCGCCGAGCCGCGCTCGTGGACGGCGCGCCTGCCGCCCGGCGGCGGGTCGCTCCCGCGCCTCGCGCGCCCGGTCCGCCCGCGCCTGCTCCGCGGTTCCGGTCGCCCGCCCCGGGCCCGCCAGCCCGCGACGGTACCCCCACTCCGCCGGCCTGTGCCGGTGTCGTGCTGCCCGATCGGCCTGAGGTGTGCGACGACGGACCCGGCCTGCCCGGCGGGCGGCCACCGGACCGGTCCTGAGCCTCGCCGCCGGAGCGCGGCGGGCGGGATCGCGGCCCGTCGGGCATGCCGCGATCGTCCCGTCGGCGCGACGAATCAGACCCAGGACGATCGGCCACGTGGTCAAGCTACCGGGGGTCGACACACGACGGCGGGACGGAGTCGGGCAGTGCTCCGCAACGGACCACCTACGCGTTGACACCGGCGGCGGTGCTCGTGAGCTCGACCCCTCCGTGCAGGTAGCAGATCATCCGGCGGTCGCCGACGGCCCAGGTGTCGGCGTTCGGGGGGACCGTGAAGAACCCGAACCGCGAGTCCATGTATGGCCGGCCGACATAAGCCTCGAACGCGGCACGCAGGCCGTGTTGATGAGGTCATTGATCATCTTGTCACCGGGATATGGCGCACCCGGGGGATCGGGCAGGTCGGACACGTGGAAGACCTCGCCGTGGTGAGGCGTTGCACAGTCGACCACATCGAGAACACCGTCCCCGAGCTCACCTTGCACCAACTCGGCACCAGCAAGGCACTGCCCGACGAGGACCGAGTTCACCTCCACGGGCGTTCGTGGCGTGGGTACGAGACCAGAGCGGCCGGTCCACGGCCCGCTTTGCGTGCCGATCGCGCACGCAACCTGGCGGACACCGCCCTCCCAGTGATGGCGGGAGGGCTGATACGTGTACCCGACGTACTCGGTGCTGTCGCCGAGGGCCTCTTCGAGGTCCTGGGCGCAGAATTGGAGGTTGTGCTCGAACAACGCCTGGAAGCCGGGCCAGCTCGGAAGGACGGCCGTCACGTCCTGGACGGCCAATATCTCGACGTCGTGGGGCTGTTCGCACGGCACCACGACGGGCGACCCGTCGTGAAAGCCCTCGACGCAGTCAGTGGCCGCAGCTAGCAGTCCCGACGAAGCCCACTCGACCTCGACCCCGCACCGTGCCTGTGGATCCAGTGCTGCCTGGTCGTCGTCCGGCAGGTACAGCACCGGGATGGTCAACACGCGCCGTCGGATGGCCTTCTCGATACCGAGGGTCGATACGTACGCCTCGCCCACACACCGAGCCGCGTCAGAGCCAGGCCGAACTGCTCGCCGAGCTCGATGGCGATGTCCTCCGCCCACCCGGCCGTGTCGAGCTCGCACCGGCCGCGTCGGCGACCATGCGGTCCACCAGGTCGCCAGGCAGGTCGTCGAGTCCGGTGCCGAAGCTGAGGCTGTCGGCGATCAACTCAGTCGTCACCCCAGCGTCACGCCAGGCATCTTCGATGCACTCTTGCGCTTCGGGCGAGCCGATGGTCTCCACTGCCAGGGCAAAGACGACGGCGTCGAGCTCCTGGCACTCGAAGAAGAGCCACGCGAGCAGCTGACGTTCATCGCCCGTCAGATCGGCCCATGTTGCCGACCCCTCTTCCACCCGACCGGCGACTCTTTCGCCGCCGGGCTCGCGCCGTCGACAGCCGCCTCGAAGCAGGCCGGCTCGGCATCGAAGTCCGGCCCGTTGACGCTCACCAGGAGCGCGGCTCCCAACACCTCGGCCAGCGGCTCGTGACCGGCACCGGCGCTGCTCGTCGGAAGCGCGGTGTCGCTGGTGCTGCCGGTGTCGCCCGCCGTGATCTCGGCGGCATCCGTGTCCGTCGTCCCGCCGCCCTCGGTGGCTTGGCTGGAGTCTCCTCCGACCGCGGCCGGCGGCCAAGAGCGCGAGCAACGGTCGCGCGCGAAACGGCGCTTCCTCATGCGTCATCACCTCGCATCGGCCCCTCCCTCCCGAGGTGTTGCCGCCATCATGAGCCGCGATCGGCGCCCCATCCGGCCAACGCGAAGAAGCGCCCCCGGAGTCCAGGGGCGCTTCTTCGAAAGAAATCCGGCGGCGTCCTACTCTCCCAGGGGGTCTACCCCCAAGTACCATCGGCGCTGGCGGGCTTAACGGCCGTGTTCGGGATGGGAACGGGTGTGACTCCGCCGCCATGGCCACCGGAAACCTGTTGTCAACTGGGCGCCACCAGATGGCGGCGGCCCCATGAGGACTCCAGAGCGAGCACGAGCATGTACATCCAAGCCCTCGGCCGATTAGTACCGGTCGGCTGAGCACATTGCTGTGCGTACACCTCCGGCCTATCAACGTGGTGGTCTGGCCACGGGCCTTACCAGGTTAACCCTGTGGGAGTGCTCATCTTGGAAAAGGCTTCCCGCTTAGATGCTTTCAGCGGTTATCCCGTCCGCAGGTAGCCAACCAGCCATGCCTCTGGCGAGACAACTGGCACACTAGAGCTGCGTCCATCCCGGTCCTCTCGTACTAGGGACAGCATTCCTCAACACTCCTCCGGCTGCAGAAGATAGGGACCGAACTGTCTCACGACGTTCTAAACCCAGCTCGCGTACCGCTTTAATGGGCGAACAGCCCAACCCTTGGGACGTGCTTCAGCCCCAGGATGCGATGAGCCGACATCGAGGTGCCAAACCTTGCCGTCGATATGGACTCTTGGGCAAGATTAGCCTGTTATCCCCGGGGTACCTTTTATCCGTTGAGCGACCGCGCTTCCACAAGCCACGGCCGGGTCACTATGCCCTGCTTTCGCACCTGCTTGACCTGTCAGTCTCGCAGTCAAGCTCCCTTTTACCATTGCGCTCGACGGCTGATTGCCAACCAGCCTGAGGGAACCTTTGGGCGCCTCCGTTACAGTTTAGGAGGCAACCGCCCCAGTTAAACTACCCGCCTGGCGCTGTTCCGGACCCGGATAACGGGTCTCGGTTAGAGCCCCGGCGTGCGCAGAGTGGTATTTCAACGTTGACTCCACCGAAGCTGGCGCTCCGGCTTCCAAGTCTCCCACCTATCCTACACAACACAAGCCAAAGCTCAACGCCAAGGTATAGTAAAGGTCCACGGGGTCTTTCCGTCTTTCTGCAGCTAACGAGCATCTTTACTCGTACTTCAATTTCGCCGGGTCTGTGGTTGAGACAGTGGGGAAGTCGTTACGCCATTCGTGCAGGTCGGAACTTACCCGACAAGGAATTTCGCTACCTTAGGACCGTTATAGTTACGGCCGCCGTTTACTGGGGCTTAGGTTCACAGCTTCGCCTTGCGGCTAACCGTTCCCCGTAACCTTCCAGCACTGGGCAGGCGTCACAGCGTATACATCGTCTTGAAACTTCGCACGCTGCTGTGTTTTTAGTAAACAGTCGCTACCCCCTGGTCTGTGCCACCCCCTCAGGCTCCACCAGCAAGTGGTTTCACCCTACTAGGGCCCTCCTTCTCCCGAAGTTACGGAGGTAATTTGCCGAGTTCCTTAACCACAGTTCTCCCGATCGCCTTGGTATTCTCTACCTGTCCACCTGTGTCGGTTTGGGGTACGGGCGCCGTGCCAACTCACTGCTGGGATTTTCTAGGCAGCATGGGATCAGTGACTTCTCCTGAAGCGGATCGGCATCACGTCTCAGGGTTACGGCTCCAACTCTCATCGGAACCCCCCTACACGCTTACCCGGGGACAACCATCGCCCCGGTTCACCTACCCTCCTGCGTCCTCCATCAGTTACCCGCCACCAGCTCGGCCAGAATCGTTCCGAAGAACAGCCTCTGACGTTGCCGATTTTGGGCTTGGCGCGGACACGGCGGTACCGGAATATCAACCGGTTGTGCATCGACTACGCCTTTCGGCCTCGCCTTAGCTCCCGACTCACCCTGGGCGGATTAGCCTTGCCCAGGAACCCTTGGACATCCGGCGGAGGGGTTTTTCACCCCTCTTTCGCTACTCATGCCTGCATTCTCACTCGATAGCGCTCCACCCCGGATCACTCCGAGGCTTCGCAGCACCATCGACGCTCTCCTACCGCTCCTGCTTGCGCAGGAACCCACAGCTTCGGCTCAGGACTTGAGTCCCGTTACATTGTCCGCGCAGGATCACTCGACCAGTGAGCTGTTACGCACTCTTTCAAGGGTGGCTGCTTCTAAGCCAACCTCCTGGCTGTCCGTGCGATCCCACATCGTTTTGCACTTAGTCCCGAATTAGGGGCCTTAGCTGGTGGTCTGGGCTGTTTCCCTTTCGACTAACGAAGCTCATCCCCCGTAGTCTCACTGCCGGGCTCTGGAGCAATGGCATTCGGAGTTTGGCTGGGGTTGGTAAGCTTGTAGGCCCCCGTACCCATCCAGTGCTCTACCTCCATTGCTGAACGCCCGACGCTGCACCTAGATGCATTTCGGAGAGAACCAGCTATCACCAAGTTTGCTTGGCCTTTCACCCCTAGCCACAGGTCATCCCCGCCGTTTTCAACCGACGTGGGTTCGGTCCTCCACAGGGTCTTACCCCCGCTTCAACCTGCCCATGGCTAGATCACTTGGCTTCGGGTCTGCAGCACGCGACTGAAACGCCCTATTAAGACTCGCTTTCGCTCCGGCTCCCCCTCACGGGTTAACCTTGCCACGTACCACAACTCGCAGGCTCATTCTTCAAAAGGCACGCCATCGCGGCCACCCGAAGGTGACGACGCTCTGACTGTTTGTAAACCAACGGTTTCAGGTACTATTTCACTCCCCTCTCGGGGTACTTTTCACCTTTCCCTCACGGTACTGGTTCGCTATCGGTCGTCGAGGAATACTTAGGCTTACGAGGTGGTCCTCGCAGATTCACGCCGGTTTTCACGGTCCCGGCGCTACTAGGGAGCTCCGACCGGAGGCTGCGTACGTTTCGGATACGGGGCTCTTACCCTCTGTGGCGGTGCTTTCCTGACACCTTCTCCTACGCAGCAGCTTGATAACTCCGTGATGGGTCTAGTGCCCCATCTGTCAGTTCCCACAACCCCACGCCGGCAACGCCACTAGGCTTTGACACCGGCACGGTTTCGCCTCTTCCCTTTTCGCTCGCCGCTACTAAGGGAGTCGCGGTTGCTTTCCTTTCCTCAGGGTACTGAGATGTTTCAATTCCCCTGGTTCCCTCTCCTGGCCCTATGAATTCAGACCAGAGTGACACCCCATGACGGGTGCCGGGTTTCCCCATTCGGACATCTGCGGATCAACGCCTGGTCGACGGCTTCCCGCAGCTTTTCGCAGTCACCCACGTCCTTCATCGGTTCTCGACGCCAAGGCATCCACCGTTGGCTCTTTGTAGCTTGGAAGAACATACAAGATGCTCGTGCTCGCTCTGCAGTTCTCAAGGGGCTGAAACGAGGGTCAAGCGGCCGGCGCAGCGGAACCCGTCAAGGGCTCGACGCTGACGACCACTCCCTCACAACGGAAGAGAGAACGAAACCGACACTGGGCGCAGTTGCCGGAGGTCGAAACCTTCGACGACAACAGAACCGAGTGACGGCCCACCAGTGCACCAACTAGGGAATGCCTCGAGACCGAGTCGACCTGGTGGTCGGCTCAGACGAGGAGCACTCCTTAGAAAGGAGGTGATCCAGCCGCACCTTCCGGTACGGCTACCTTGTTACGACTTCACCCCAATCACCGACCCCACCTTCGACGGCTCCCTCCCCAAGGGGTTGGGCCACCGGCTTCGGGTGTTGCCGACTTTCGTGGTGTGACGGGCGGTGTGTACAAGGCCCGGGAACGTATTCACCCCGGCAATGCTGATCCGGGATTACTAGCGACTCCGGCTTCATGAAGTCGAGTTGCAGACTTCAATCCGAACTGAGACCGGCTTTTTGAGATTGGCTCACCCTCGCGGGATAGCAGCTCTTTGTACCGGCCATTGTAGCATGTTTGCAGCCCTGGACATAAGGGGCATGATGACTTGACGTCGTCCCCACCTTCCTCCGAGTTGACCCCGGCAGTCTCCTACGAGTCCCCGGCATTATCCGCTGGCAACATAGGACAAGGGTTGCGCTCGTTGCGGGACTTAACCCAACATCTCACGACACGAGCTGACGACAGCCATGCACCACCTGTGTAAGGCCCCGAAGGACACCGTGTCTCCACGGCTTTTCCCTACATGTCAAACCCAGGTAAGGTTCTTCGCGTTGCATCGAATTAAGCAACATGCTCCGCCGCTTGTGCGGGCCCCCGTCAATTCCTTTGAGTTTTAGCCTTGCGGCCGTACTCCCCAGGCGGGGCACTTAATGCGTTAGCTACGGCACGGACTCCGTTGGTAAGAGCCCACACCTAGTGCCCAACGTTTACGGCGTGGACTACCAGGGTATCTAATCCTGTTCGCTCCCCACGCTTTCGCTCCTCAGCGTCAGTACCGGCCCAGAGTGGCGCCTTCGCCACCGGTGTTCCTCCTGATATCTGCGCATTCCACCGCTACACCAGGAATTCCCCACTCCCCTACCGGACTCAAGTCACAGCAGTATCGGATGCAGTCCTTGGGTTGAGCCCAAGGTTTTCACACCCGACTTACCGAACCGCCTACGAGCTCTTTACGCCCAATAAATCCGGACAACGCTTGGTGCCTACGTGTCACCGCGGCTGCTGGCACGTAGTTGGCCGCACCTTCTTCTGCAGGTACCGTCATTTTCGTTCCTGCTGAAAGCGGTTTACAACCCGAAGGCCTTCTTCCCGCACGCGGCGTTGCTGCCTCAGGCTTGCGCCCATTGGGCAAGATTCCCCACTGCTGCCTCCCGTAGGAGTCTGGGCCGTGTCTCAGTCCCAGTGTGGCTGATCATCCTCTCAGACCAGCTACCCGTCGATGCCTTGGTAGGCCGTTACCCCACCAACAAGCTGATAGGCCGCGAGACCGTCCCGAACCGGCGGACCTTTCTTCGCCAAGCCATGCGACTCGGCGGAGGTATCCGGTATTAGCAAGCGTTTCCGCCTGTTATCCCAGAGTTCGGGGTGGGTTCCTCACGTGTTACGCACCCGTTCGCCACTCGATCTTCACGAGTGTTGCCACTCGATGGATCTCGTTCGACTTGCATGTGTTAAGCACGCCGCCAGCGTTCGTCCTGAGCCAGGATCAAACTCTCCGTTGAAGAGTCGGTCTTCGAGCTGGGATGCTCTCGGACCAATCCTTGTGGAACAGCACCCGGATGTCCGTCGGGATCGCTCCCGTCGTACACCCACCGCGGCACTGCTCCGTGCTCTTGTTCGCCGGAGGGGGTTAGCCCCCGGCTGGAATTGATGTGTGAAACGCTTCGACACTCCCCGCGAACGGGGATCGTGGAAGCGCCCGCACTGGCGTTCCGTCCTCTCTTCCGTTGTCAAGGAGCGAGACCATCGCTCGGCCGGCACACGGTCACCCGAAGGGACCGGCGGTGCTGACCTGGCCACCGAGGCCCGATGCGGATTCGCAGGGGCGCTCAGGGGCGACTGATGACTCTACAGGCCGGCCCCACGAGCGTCAACCTTCGGCGCCACATTCCACCACGTGGTAGCTGGTCTTGCCCCTGCGCAGCACCAGGTAGCGGCCTTCGATGCGGGGCAGGTCGGCCAGCGGACGTCGTCGACTCGTCGAGCACCTGCCCGTTGACCCGGTAGCCCCGCTGCGCCAGCGTCCGTCGGGCGTCCCCGTTCGAGCCGGCCAACGGCGTGCGGGCCAGCAGACCGATCACGTCGCCGAGGGCGTCGGCGGGGACGGTCGTCACCCCCACCTCCCGCCGCACGACGGCGAACGCCTCCGCGGAGGCGCTGAGCGGATCGGCGCCGAAGAGGACGCCGGCCGCCTCTGCCGCCGCGTCGGCCGCCTCCCGGCCGTGGACCAGGGCGGTCAGCTCGTCGGCCAGGGCCCGCTGCGCCAGCCGGCGCTCGGGAGCCTTCTCGTGCTCGGCCACCAGCTCCTCGACCTCGCCCAGGGGACGGAGGCTCAGGCGGCGCAGGTACCCGCCGACCTCGTCGTCGGTGGCCTGGACCCAGAACTGGCGGAAGCGGTACGGGCGTCGTCTTCTCCGGGTCCAGCCAGACCGCGCCGCCCGCCGACTTGCCCATCTTGGCCCCGCCGGGCAGGGTCAGCAGCGGCCAGGTCAGGCCGTGCGGCGGCGCGGCCGAGCACACGCCGGATCAGGTCGATGCCGGCGGTGATGTTGCCCCACTGGTCCGACCCGCCCATCTGCAGCTCGACGTCGTGGTGCTCGCACAGCCAGCGGAAGTCGTTGGCCTGCAGGAGCATGTAGCTGAACTCCGTGTAGGAGATGCCGTGCTCGCTCTCGATGCGACTGCGCACGGACTCCTTGGCGATCATCTGGTTGACGGTGACGTGCTTGCCGACGTCGCGCAGGAAGTCGAGGACGGGCATCGGCGCCGTCCAGTCGGCGTTGTCGACGAGCGTGGCCCGGCAGGGCCCGGGCTCGAAGTCGAGCAGCCGCTCGAGTTGCCGCTTGATGCCGGCGATGTTGCTGGTCGAGCGTGACCCGGTCGAGCAGGTTGCGCTCCTCGCTCCGTCCTCCCGGATCGCCCACCATGCCCGTCGCGCCGCCGGCCAGCGGATAGGGCCGGTGACCGGCGAGCTGGAAGCGGCGCAGGGTGATCTGACCGAGGAGATGGCCGACGTGCAGGCTGTCGGCCGTCGGGTCGAAACCGACGTACGCGCCGAGGGGACCGGAAGCCGAGCCGGGCAGCGAGCGCGGCCCGGTCGGTCGAGTCCTGCACCAGGCCGCGGGCCTCGAGCTCGGCGAACAGATCGGGAGTGGCGGTCATGGTGCGGTCATGGTGGCATGGCCCGCGCCGGACCAGCGACCAGGTTGCGGGCGCGGTAGAACCGCACCGTGAGCGACGCCGCCGAACCAAGCACCCGAGTACTCCGTCCGGGACTCCATCACCTTCCAGCTGCGAGGCCTGCGAGCGGATGGGTGCGCCGCTCTACGCCCGCCTGCTGGCCGCCGTGGCGCGACGACTACGACAGCGGCGGGACGAGCGCCGCGCTGCTCGACGGTCGCAGCAGCCGCCCCATCCACGACGCCGTCCCGTTGCGGCTCCTCGGCGGCGTGCACCGGCTGGTGCTCGGCGGCGAGGCGCCCGAGCTGGCCGAGTTCTACCCGTCGGCCGGCGGCCGCAGCGCCGGCGACCCGGTCCCGGCGTTCCTGGCCGTGCTGGACGCCCACCGGCCCGAGCTCGAGGCTCGCATGCAGCAGGGGGTGCAGACGAACGAGGTCGGCCGGGCGGCGTTGCTCGCGCCGGGCTTCGCGCTGGTCGCCCGGCGCAGCCGGCCTGCCCCTGCGTCTGCGGGAGGTGGGCAGCTCGGCCGGCCTCCTCCTGCGCTGGGACCGCTACCGGTACGCGGCCGACGGGGTCGAGCTGGGGGATGCGGCCAGCCCGCTGGCGTTCGACGACGTCTACCTCCCGCCGGCCCCGGACCTGTCGGGCCCGGTGACGGTCGCCGATCGCCGAGGATGCGACATCGCGCCGATCGACGGCACGGCGGAGGACGGCCGGCTCACGCTGCTGTCGTTCGTGTGGCCCGATCAGGTCGCCCGCTTCGAACGGCTGCGGACGGCGCTCGAGCTGGCCCGCACGAACCCGGTGACCGTCGACCGCGCCGACGCAGGCGACTGGGTGCAGGACCAGGTCCGGGAGCTCCCGGCAGGCATGGCCACGGTCGTGTTCCACTCGATCGTCCTGCAGTACCTGCCACGTGACAGCAGGCGGGCGATGAAGGCCGCGTTGCACGAGGCGGGAGACCGCGCGGCCGCGGACACGCCGCTCGCGTGGTTGCGAATGGAACCAGCTGGGGCCGAGCACGCCGAGCTGCGCCTGACCTCGTGGCCCGGCGGCACGGAGGAGACACTGGCCACCTCCGGGTTCCACGGCGCCGACATCCGCTGGGGTGCCGCCGATGGCCCGGCAGATGACTAACGGGACACGTTGGGGTCCCCGGTCACGGACCAACGCCATGGCCGGTCCACCGCGCGCGTGATGCCGACGCGCACACCGACCTCGGGTTCCGCTGGCGGTGGGACACCGTCATCCAGGATGCGCACCGGACCCCGGACCAGGTCAGCGCCGTCGTGCTCCCGCCCGATCCCCAGGGCCTGGCACAGCTTGCCCGGACCACTGGCCAGGTCGGTGGGGCGACGGGCGGCCGGTCGCCGGGACCACATGTCGTCCAAGCCGCGCAACGGCGCCAGAGCCCGGAGCAGCACGGCCTGACCGTCCCCTTCGTGGCCGGTCACGGTGTTGGCGCAGAAGTGCATGCCGTACGAGAAGTAGACGTACAGATGGCCCGGCGGTCCAAACATCGTTGCGTTGCGAACTGTCCGGCCGCGGTAGGCATGGCTGGCCGGGTCGAGGGGGCCGGCGTAGGCCTCGACCTCGACGATGCGGCCACGGCAGCGGCCGGCTGCGAACACCTTGTTGAGGAGCTCAGGCGCCACGACGACGCTCGGGCGGCGGTAGAAGGCGCGCGGGAGCGGGCGGGCCCTCATCGGCCCGCCGCTCACGACGATGCCGGTCCGCTCAGGGCTGCCCTCACGTCGGGCGGAACCGGCCGAGCCGTTGCCTGGCCCGGCACCGTGCTCACGTACACGAGCGACGCCTCGAGGATGGGCCGGTCGTCGACGGTGCCCAGGACCCCGATGTCGAACGACGACGTGCCCCACCGCGTGACCTCCACATCGAGCGCGAGCACCTCCCCGAAGCGGGCCGCCGACTGCCATTCGACGGTGACCTTCTTGACCATGAAGTCGAAGCCCGTCTGCTCGAACGGGCCGAGGGCTTGCCGGAACCACGTGTCCGTGGCGTCGTCGATGTAGGCGAGGTAGTTGGCGTTGAAGACGACCTTCTGCATGTCGCACTCGCCGTAGCGGATTCGGACGAGGTGCCGGTACGTCACGGCGGGCGAGCCTACGGGCGGCCGATCCCCTCTGCGGTGACCGACCGCGTGCTCGCTACGGTGACCGGCATGAGCACCGTCCTCACGTCGCTGCCGGTCGGGGAGCGGGTCGGCATCGCCTTCTCGGGCGGACTCGACACCTCGGCCGCCGTGGCCTGGATGCGCGAAAAGGGTGCCATCCCGTTCGCCTACACCGCGGACCTCGGCCAGTACGACGAGCCGGACCTGGCGAGCGTGCCCGACCGCGCCCGCGAGTACGGAGCCGAGGAAGCCCGTCTCGTCGACTGCCGCGCCCAGCTCGTGCACGAGGGCCTCGTGGCTCTTCAGTGCGGCGCCTTCCACATCACGACCGGTGGCCGGACGTACTTCAACACCACGCCGCTCGGCCGCGCGGTCACCGGAACCCTCCTCGTCCAGGCCATGCAGGACGATGGCGTCGACGTGTGGGGCGACGGCTCGACCTACAAGGGCAACGACATCGAGCGCTTCTACCGCTACGGCCTGCTCGTCAACGCCAACCTGCGCATCTACAAGCCGTGGCTCGACCCGGCCTTTGTGGACGAGCTCGGCGGCCGGGCGGAGATGAGCGAGTGGCTCAGCGCTCGCAAGCTGCCGTACCGCGACGCCAAGGAGAACGCCTACTCGACCGACGCCAACCTCTGGGGGGCCACCCACGAGGCCAAGCTGCTCGAGCAACTCAGTGAGGGGATGGACCTGGTCGCGCCGATCATGGGCGTGCGCCACTGGGACGAGGCGGTCGCCGTGGTGCCCGAAACCGTGACGGTGGGGTTCCACGAGGGGTGGCCGGTGTCGCTGGACGGCGACGAACACGAGGATCCGGTCGCGCTGGTCACCGCCGCCAACGCCATCGGCGGGCGCCACGGGCTCGGCATGAGCGACCAGATCGAGAATCGCATCATCGAGGCCAAGAGCCGCGGCATCTACGAAGCGCCGGGCATGGCGCTGCTCCACATCGCGTACGAGCGCCTGATGACCGCCATCCACAACGAGGGGACGATCGAGAACTACCGCACGATGGGGCGGCGCCTGGGCCGCCTGCTCTACGAGGGTCGGTGGTTCGATCCTCAGGCTCTGATGCTGCGCGAGCCCCTCCTCCGCTGGATCGGCTCTGCCGTCACGGGCACGGTCACGCTGCGCCTCCGCCGTGGCGACGACTACACGATCCTCGACACGACCGGGCCGAACCTCACGTATCAGCCCGAGCGGCTGTCGATGGAGAAGACCGAGGGGGCGTTCGGGCCGCTTGATCGCATCGGCCAGCTCACGATGCGCAACCTCGACATCACTGACACGCGCCAGAAGCTCGACGTCTACCGCTCGGTGGGCACGCTCGGCCCCGGCGGCGTCGTGGCCCTGGAGAGCGGCGAAGCGGACTAGGCGGGCTCGCCGACAAGGGGGCCGAACGAGGCCCGCCCTCAGAAACGGGTGACGCGGCTGCGGGCGGCGTCGAGCGTGGTGGCGAATCGCTGCATCTGCACGCTCACCGGCCCGGGACCTGCGCCTCCGGGCGTGGTGCGGCGACGGACGGCGACGCCCGGCGCCACCAGGGCTGCGGCGTCCGGACCCAGGTCCGGATGGGCGGCGACCAGGTCGCCGAGCGCGCCTTCGCCGGCCAGCGAGCGGCGTACAAGCACGCCGACGACGGCGTGCGCGTCGCGGAACGGGGTTCCCCGCTCGACCAGCCACTCGGCCAGGTCGGTGGCGGCCGCGGCAGGGGTGTCGGCCGCCGCCTGCATCCGCTCGGGAACGAACGTGGCGGTGGCGATCATGCCCGTCAGCGCGCCGAGCGCCAGGCTGACCTGGTCGACAGCATCGAACAGCGGTTCCTTGTCCTCCTGCAGGTCCCGGTTGTAGGCGAGGGGCAGGCCCTTCAGCGTCACCAGCAGCCCGGTGAGGTCGCCGACGACACGCCCGGCGCGGCCGCGCGCCAGCTCGGCGATGTCCGGGTTCTTCTTCTGCGGCAGCATCGACGACCCGGTGGCGTAGGCGTCGTCGAGCCGGGCGAAGCCCAGCTCATCGCTCGTCCACAGCACCCACTCCTCCCCGATCCTCGACAGGTGGATGGAGACGAGAGCCAGATCGAACAGCGCCTCGGCGACGAAGTCCCGGTCGGAGACGGCGTCGAGGCTGTTCTCGAACACGGCTGCAAACCCGAGATCGGCTGCGGTCCCCGCCGGGTCGAGCGGGAGGGAGGAACCGGCAAGGGCGCCGGCGCCGAGGGGCGACACGTCCAGCCGCTCGACCGTCACCAGGAGGCGGTCCACATCACGGGCCAGCGCCCACCCGTGGGCCAGCAGGTGGTGGGCCAGCAGCACGGGCTGGGCCCGCTGGAGGTGCGTGTAGCCGGGCAGGTAGGTCTCGCCCGCCTCCACGGCCCGATCGAGGAGCACCTGTTGCAGCCCGATCACGCGGGCGGCGACACCCGGCAGCTCGTCCTTGCACCACAGACGTAGGTCGGTGGCCACTTGGTCGTTCCTGCTCCGACCGGTGTGCAGCCGCGCGCCGGCCGCTCCGGCCAGCTCGGTGACCCGGCGCTCGACCGCGGTGTGGATGTCCTCGTCGGTGGGGACGAAGGTGAACCGGTCCTCGGCCAGCTCGGCGGCCACCTGGTCGAGCGCAGCGAGCACGGCGACGACCTCGTCGTCGGTGAGCAGACCAGCCCGGCCGAGGCCGCGCACGTGCGCCTGCGACCCCCGTATGTCCTGGCGCCACAGGCGGCGATCGAAGGGCAGGCTGACCGTGTAGGCCAGCAACTCGTCGGCCGGTGGCCGCTCGAACCGCCCGTGCCAGAGCGTCCGGTCGGTCACGAGCCGGTCCGGCGCCGGCGGGCCGGTTCCGGCAGCCCGGCCAACTCGCGCAGGCGCACCGCCAGGCGGGTGCCGCCCATCGCCTCCTCGGCGACGCACAACATGGTGTCGTCCCCGGCCACGGTGCCGAGCAGCCCCGGCAGGCCGGAGCGGTCCAGGGCCGAGGCCACCACGTGCGCGCACCCCGGTGGCGTGCGGACAACGACGACCGGCCCGGAAGCCACCACCTCGGCCACCCACTCCGCCATCACGCGCCGCAGCTGGTCCTCGGGCGCGACCCGGGCGGGTTCGTACTCGGGGATGGCGTACACGCTGTCCCCCGCCGGCACCCGCACCTTGACCGCGCCCAGGTCCTCCAGGTCCCGCGAAACGGTGGCCTGCGTGGCGTCGATCCCCTCGGCCGCCAGCAACTCCACGAGCTGGGGCTGGCTCGTCACCCCGTGGCGGCCGAGCAGTTGCGCGATGAGGTGCTGTCGCTGCGCCTTCGTCGTGCGGGCGGGCAGCCGGCCAGCCGCCGTCATCGAACGGTGGCCGCACGGGCCGTCACGGTCGCACCCCGACGAGGAAGGCGATCAGACCGCGCGCCGTGTGCAGGCGGTTGTGGCCCTGCACGATGACGGCCGATCTGGGGCCGTCGATCACCTCGGCCGAAACCTCGTCGCCCCGGTGGGCGGGCAGGCAGTGGAAGAAGCGGGCGTCGGGCGACGCCTCCGCCATCAGAGTCTCGGTGACGGTGAAGCCCGCGAAGGCCGCTCGCCGGGCGGTGTCCTCGCGCTCTTGGCCCATCGAGGTCCACACGTCGGTGTGCACGGCGTCGGCGCCCTTGATCGCCACCAGCGGATCGGCGTGCTGCTCGACGCTGGCCGCGCCCAACGCCAGCAGGCGCTCGAGCTCCGCTGCCGGGGCGTCGTACCCGCCGGGGCAACCGAGGCGGACGTGGAGACCGAGCATCGCCGATGCCTCCGCCAGCGAGCGGGCCACATTGTTGTAGTCACCCACCCAGGCCACGGTCGTCCCCGCCAGCGGCCCGATGGTCTGCTCCATGGTCAGGACATCGGCGAGGGCCTGCAGCGGGTGCGAGGTGTCCGACAGCATGTTGACCACCGGCACCGTCGAGACCGCGGCCATGCGCTCCACGACCTGGTGCGAGAAGACCCGGGCGGCGAGCACGGCGTGGTAGCCGGCCATGATGCGGGTGACGTCCTCGACCGTCTCCCGGGTATCGAATCCCACCTCCTCGCCCCTCGTGTAGACGGGATGGCCGCCGAGCTCGAAGACGGCGACCTCCATGGACTGGCGGGTGCGGTTCGACGGCTTCTCGAAGATCAGCGCCGCGGCCCTGCCCTCGAGCGGGCGTCCCAGGTCGGCGGCCGGGCGGGCGGCCAGGGCCAGCACCTCGCGCAGCTCCTCGGGCGTCAGGTCGGTGACGTCAAGGAAGTGGCGGACGGTCAAGCTCGCCTCGCTCGCACTATGCCAGGACTTCTCGGGGGGCTGCGCCCCCGGACCCCATCGCCCGTCGGCTCGCTCCTCTCGCTCGCCGGGCCGGCCTGAGCTCGCTTCGCTCGCAATCATGCCAAGACCTCCTTCAGGATGGCCGCGGCCTCGTCGATCTCGTCGTCGCTGACGGTCAGCGGCGGGGCGAAGCGCAGCGCCGTCGGGGTCACGTTGTTGACGACGAGCCCGCGGGCCAGGCAGCCCGCGGCGGCCTCCCTGCTGTCGTGTCCGTCGAGCTCAGCCGCCAGCAGCAGCCCGAGGCCCCGCACGCCCGTCACCCCGGGCGTCGCCTCCAGGGCACGGCGCAGCTGGTCGCCGGACGATCGGGCCAGGGCGGGCGCGTCGATCCGCTGCATCTCCGCCAGCACCGCGCGCGCCGCCGACGTGGCGATGGGCGTGCCGCTGTACGTCGAGCCGTGATCGCCCGGCTGCAGCACCGCGGCGACGTCGCGACGGGCCCAGCAGGCACCGATGGGCATGCCGTTGCCGAGGGCCTTGGCCAGGCACACGGCATCCGGCCTCACATCGGCATGCTCGAAGCCGAACCAGCGGCCGGTGCGCCCGAGCCCGGTCTGCACCTCGTCGAGGATCATCAACGCGCCGCGCTCGTCGCACAGCTCACGGATCCCCTCCAGGTAGCCGGCGGGCGCGGGCACGACCCCACCCTCACCCTGGACCGGCTCGATGAGCACGGCGGCCACGCTTCCGTCGACCGCCCCCGCCAGCGCGTCGAGATCGCCGAAGGGGACGTGGCGGAAGCCCTCGGGCATGGGCTGGAACGGCTCGTGCTTGGTCGGCTGGCCGGTGGCGGCGAGGGCGGCCAGCGTGCGGCCGTGGAAGCTGCCCAGCGCGCTGACGACGACGTGCCGGCCCCGGCCCCCGAACTTGCGGGCCAGCTTGAACGCGGCCTCGTTGGCCTCCGCCCCCGAGTTGCAGAAGAACACCTGCCCTCCGCCGCCGAGCAGGTCGTCCAGCATCACCGCTGTCTCCGTCGCCACGGGATTGGCGAAGAAGTTGGAGACGTGCAGCAGCGTCTCCGCCTGGGTGGCGATGGCGGCGGCCACCGCGGGGTGGGCGTGGCCGAGCGACGTGACCGCCAGGCCGCACAGGAAGTCCAGGTAGCGACGGCCCTGGTCGTCCCACAGTTCGGTGCCGCGGCCGCGCACGAACATCACCTGCGGCGGCCCGAAGACGGGCCAGTAGGGGCAGGCGTCGAGACCGTCGGTGGGGAACGCGTGGGCGCTCACGACCGGACGCTCCCAGGTGCGTCGTCGCCCACCGTGACCATGGTGCCGATCCCGGCGTCGGTGAAGATCTCGAGCAGCAGCACGTGGGGAACCCTCCCGTCAAGGATGTGGGCCCGTCCCACGCCGCGCCGCACGGCGGCGATGCAGGACTCGACCTTGGGGATCATTCCGCCGCGCAGCGTGCCGGCGGCGACGAGCGCCTCGAGCTCGGCCGCCGTCGTCTGGCGGATGAGGCTGTCGGGGTCGTCGACGTCGCGGCGCAAGCCTTCGACGTCCGTGAGGTAGACGAGCTTCTCGGCCCCCAGCGCGGCAGCAATGGCGCCGGCGACGGTGTCGGCGTTGATGTTGTACGCCTGCCCGGACGGATCAGTGCCGATGGTGGCGACGACCGGGATCAGGTCCTCGTTCAGGAGGCGCTCGAGGATCGTCGGGTTGATGGCGCCGACCTGACCCACAAAGCCGAGGTCCCCGGGCGCCGGCGTGGCGCTGATAAGACCGGCGTCCTCTCCCGACACCCCGACGGCCAGTGCGCCGTGCACGTTGATGGCGGCGACCAGCCGGGGGTTGACCTGGCCGCGCAGGACCATGCCGCGCGATGTCGACCGTCTCGGCGTCGGTCACCCGCAGGCCGTTGCGGAACTCGGGCACCTTGCCGAGGCGGCCCATCAACTCGCTGATCTGCGGGCCGCCGCCGTGGATGACGACCGGCCGCATCCCCACCGATCGCATCAGGACGATGTCCTGCGCGAACAGCTCGAGCGCATCGGCCTCGCTCCCGCCGGCCAGCGCGTTGCCGCCGTACTTCACGACGACCACGCTGCCGGAGAAGCGTCGGATGTAGGGCAGGGCCTCGACCAGGACCGCGGCCTTCTCGTCCGGGCCGGCCGTCGTGATCACGGGAGCAGCCCGACCGTCGTCAGACCCGCCGTCTCCGGCAGGCCGAGGGCCACGTTGGCGGCCTGCAGCGCGCCGCCCGATGCGCCCTTGGTGAGGTTGTCGATGGCGCAGAGGACCACGACATAGCCCGTCCGGGGATCGAAGCGCGCCGTGACGTGCGCGGCGTTGGTCCCCAGCGTCGCTTTCGTGGACGGGGACGACGACCGGACGGCGACGAAGGGCTCGCCTTCGTACGCGCCGGCCAGCGCGGCGAGGAGCGACTCCGTGGTGACCGGCCCCGCCGGCCGCGCGTAGCAGGTGGCGAGGATGCCCCGGCTCATCGGGGCCAGGTGCGGGGTGAAGAGCACCTGGGCCCCGGTGACCTGCTCGATCTCCGGGGTATGGCGGTGGTCCACCAGGCCGTAGGCGCAGAAGTCCCCGTCGACCGTGGCGAACAACGACGAGTGCTTGAGGCTGCGGCCGGCGCCCGTTACGCCCGACGCGGCGTCGACGATGACGCCTTCGGGCTCGACGAGCCCCTGGCGCACGAGCGGGGCGAGGGCCAGCGAGGCCGCCGTGACGTAGCACCCGGGGGTGGCGATGAGGCGGGCGCCCCGCAGGTCGCTCCGGTACAGCTCCGGCAGTCCGTAGACCGCGTCGGCCAGCAGGCCGGGCTGGTCGTGCTCGAACCCGTACCACGTGGGGTACAGCGAGGGGTCCTTCAGACGGAAGGCGGCCGAGAGGTCGACCAGACAGCCGACCCGCCCGTGCAGCGTCGGGGCCAGTGCCATGCTGGCCTCGTGCGGCAACCCGAGGAAGACGAGGTCCAGCCCGGCCACCTCGACCTCGTCGTACGGCTGGAACACTAGGCCGGGATAGGCGACGGTGAGGCTCGGGTACAGCGTGTCGGCCCGTTGGCCGGCCTGCGAGTCGCCGGTGGCGTACACGACTGTCAAGTCCGGGTGCGCGGCGATGAGGCGGAGGAGCTCGGCGCCGGTGTAGCCCGACGCGCCGACGATGCCCACGGACAGGCCCATCAGCATGATCATACAGCATGATGCATGACCATGCGAGTGGGCGGCCGCGCTCGGGTCGACGCCTGGCGACGATGTCTGCTCTCCGGCCGAACGGGGCATGATGGTCGCCGTGAGCCCGTCCCTCCGCGGCAAGCTCCTCCTCGCCACCCCTCCCCTCGTCGATCCGAACTTCGACCGGACTGTCGTGCTCCTGCTCGAGCACACCGACGAGGGCTCACTCGGCCTGGTCCTCAACCGCCCGACCGAGGAAGAGGTGGAGGAGCTGCTGCCCAGCTGGCGCCCGCTCGTCTCAGGCCACCCGGTCCTGTTCGACGGCGGGCCGGTCGAGACCGAGGCCGTCATCGGGCTGGCGTGGGTGCGCGAGGTTTCCGTGGACGGCTCCGCCGATCTCGACGAAGGGCTGGGGACCCTCGACCTCTCCGACGACGCGGACGGCTTCGCCGACCGGTTGGACGACCTGCGCCTGTTCCGGGGCTACGCCGGCTGGGCCCCAGGGCAGCTCGACGAGGAGCTGGCGGCCAACGCATGGATCGTGGTCGACGCCGACCGCGCCGACCCATTCACCCGCGCCCCCGAGACGCTGTGGCGGGACGTGCTCCGGCGCCAGGGCGGTGCACTGGCCCGCATGGGCGACCGCATCCCCGACGACGTGTCCAGCAACTGAGGCTCGTCAGCCTCGCAGCGCCGCTCCCAGCTGCTCGGCCGCGCCGATGGCCCGCTCCCGGACCTGCGCCACCTCGGCGTCGGTCAGGGTGCGGTCGGGGGCCTGGAGGCGGAGGCGGAAGGCCAGGCTCCGCTGGCCGGCGTCGATGCCCGGGCCGCGGTAGACGTCGAACAGCTCGAGATCGGCCAGGAGCTCCCCCGCGCCACCGGCGATGGCGCGTCGCACCGCGGCGGCCGGGACATCGTCCGCGGCCACGAAGGCGAGGTCGATGTCGCTGGACGGGAACCGGCTGACCGGCCGCCATTGCGCGATCGGGGGATCCAGCGCCAGCAGGAGCGACAGGTCCAGCTCGAGCCATGCCACCCGTCCCGGGATGTCGTAGGCCTCGAGCACACCGGGATCGATCTCCCCGACCTGGCCCACGACATCTCCCGAGAGTCGCACGGACCCGCTGCGACCTGGGTGCAGGCCGGCCAGACCGGCCACACCGGCCTGGCCCTGGTCGATGTCGAGTACGGCGGCCCACCCGAGCGCGGCGAGCACCTCGACGAGCACGGGCACCGCGGCCGGACCATCGCGGCCGGCGAGGATGACCGCGAGCTGCTCCCGCTCGTCGGGGAGCACCTCGTCGGCCGGTCGGTAGACGCGTCCGATCTCGAAGAGCGAGATGTCGTCGGCCCGGTGGGAGGCGTTGTACGCGACGGCCTCGAGGAGGCCGGGCCGGAGCGAGCTGCGCAGGATGCTCTCCTCGGCCACCAACGGGTTGGCGATGGCCAGCCCGTCGCTGTCGAGCCCTGCCCGCTCCAGATCGCCGGGCGCCAGGAACGGGTTGGGCATGGCCTCGCTGATCCCCAGCCCGTACAGCACCTCGCGCACCACCCGGCGCCGGGCCTGGACAGCCGAGAGCCGGCCGGGTACGACCGACTTGGGCACCGTGCGCCCCAACCGCTCGTAGCCGACGTGGCGGGCGATCTCCTCGATGACGTCCACCTCGACCTGGCAGTCCGGGCGCCACGAGGGCAGGCTGACGTCCATGACGCCGCCCTGGTCGAGCGTGGTGGTGAAGCCGATGGGGGCCAGACGCTCGACCATCACGTTCGTCTCGATGTCCGCGCCCAGCAGGGTGCGGACGCGGTCCGGGCGCACCCGGACCGACCGTTCCTCCGGCGGGAGCTCACCGCGGGCGTCGATCGCGCCCGCGTGGACGACGAGACCGGGGCAGGTCGCCCGCAGCAGGTCGACGAAGCGGGCCACGGCGCGGTCGATGCCGTAGGGGTCACGACCCCGCTCGAAGCGGATCGACGCCTCGGAGCGCAGGCCCAGCCGGGCGGCTGTCTGCGCCACGACGACCGGATCGAACCAGGCCATCTCGAGGGCGACGGTCGTCGTGGCGTCGCTGATCTCGGTGTCCGCGCCACCCATGACGCCGGCGATGCCGATGGCGCGATCAAGGGCGTCGCAGATCAGCAGGTCGTCGGCGATGAACGTGCGCTCCACCCCGTCGAGGGTGAGCATGGTCTCGCCGGTGGCGGCCCGCCGGATGCGGAAGCCTCCGCCGCCGAGCGTGTCGAGGTCGTAAGCGTGGTTGGGCTCGTTGAGCTCCAGCATCACATAGTTCGACACGTCGACCACGTTGTTGATGGGGCGCATCCCGGCCCGAGACAGCCGCTCGGCCATCAACGGGGTCGACGGGCCGACCTCGATGCCGGACAGGACGACGGAGACGAAGCGACCGCAACCGTCGGGGTCGAGGATCTCGACCGGCGCGGCCCGGTCCGGACCGTCGACGGTCAGCTTCGACGAGGGGGGGTGGACGGGCACGCCGAGGCGCGCCGCGAGGTCCCGGGCCACTCCCAGGTGCCCGTAGGCGTCGGGCCGGTTGCGGGTGAGGTCGAGATCGAACACGACGTCCTCGGTCACGCCGAGGGTCTCGGTGACGGGCTGGCCGAGAGCGGTGTCCCGCGGCAGGAGGAGGATGCCGGCGGCGTCCTCGCCGAACCCGAGTTCGGCGGCCGAGCACAGCATCCCCTCGCTGGAGATGCCCAGGATCTTGCGGCGCCCGATCTCCCGACCGTCGGGCATGGTGGCGCCGATCGTGGCCAGGGGCACGACGTCCCCGGCCTCCATGTTGAACGCGCCGCACCACACGTGGAGGGGGGCGCCGTCGCCGACGTCGACGAAGACCTCGTGGACCCGCTCGGCATCGGGATGGCGGCGGGTCTCGAGCACCTTGGCCGTGACGACGCCGGGGACGGGCGCGCCGACACGCTGCATCCCCTCGACGGCCATGCCGAGCTCGTTCATGGTGTCGGCGATGCGGTCGACGTCGTCGCCGAGCGGTGCCAGCTCGTTGAGCCAGGAGAGCAGGATGAGCACGGCCCGACCTCAGAACTGCTCGATGAAGCGGACGTCGTTCACGAACATGTCGCGGAGGTCGGCCACGCCGTGGCGCTCCTTGGCCATGCGGTCGATGCCGAAGCCGAAGGCGAACCCGCTCCACTCCTCCGGATCCAGCCCCACGGCCTGGAGCACATTCGGGTGGACCATGCCGCACCCACCGAGCTCCAGCCACGTCCCGTCCGGGCGGCGAATGTCGAACTCGGCCGACGGCTCGGTGAAGGGGAAGTAGGACGGGCGGAGCCGGGAGCTGAAGTCGGCGCCGAAGAACGCCTTGGTGAAGGCCTCGATGGTGCCGGCCAGGTCGGTGAAGGTGATGCCACGGTCGACCACCAAGCCCTCGATCTGGTGGAACACCGGCATGTGGGTGGCATCGGCGGTGTCCCGCCGGAACACGCGGCCCGGCATGATGGCGTAGATCGGCGGCGGTTGCTCCTGCATGACGCGGATCTGCACCGGGGAGGTGTGGGTGCGCAGCAGGGTGGAGCCGGGCCGGCCGTGATCGACCCACAGCGTGTCCCATTCGCTCCGGGCCGGGTGCGACGGGGGCATGTTCAGGGCCTCGAAGTTGTGCCAGTCGGTCTCCACCTCCGGGCCTTCTGCGATCTGGAAGCCAAGGCCGATGAACGTGTCCTCCAGCCGTTCGGTGGCCTGGGTGACGAGGTGGGCATGGCCGCGGCGGGGCCGGCCCAACGCTTCGGTCAGGTCGAGGCGCTCGGCCGCCAGTTGGAGGTGGCGGGCGCCCGCGGCCAGTTCCGCCCGGCGGGCCTCGACGGCGGCTTGCACATCGACCATGGCCTCGTTGACGGCGCGGCCAGCCGCCGGTCGCTCCGCGGCGGGGAGCGCCCCGAGTCCGGCCTTGGCCCGGGCCAGCGGTCCGCGCTTGCCGAGTACCTCGGCCTCGACGGCCTTCAGGGCATCGAGATCAGGGGCGGCCGCCGCCGCGGCGAGGGCGTCGGCCCGGGCGCGCGTGAGGTCCTCCGTCATCGGGGCAGTAGTAGAGCAGTCAGCAGGTGTCGCATGCACACCGGTCCTCCCATCAGCGAGCCGTCGGGTCCAGTTCCCCCGAGCGGCGAGGGAGGCGCGTCAGGCAGAACGCCGCGCCGAACCCCCGAGGACCGCTCGGGGGCGGCGAAATCGCTGCGTCGACTGCCTGGGCATCGCCGCCGAGGGTAGCCGGTCCTCGCCCGGCGAATCGCCGCAGATTCGCCGGGCGACGATCTCTGAGCCGAGTGAGCCGAAGACGGCGCGTTGTGCTCACAGTTCGCGCCGGCGAGGCATTCGCCACCGATTCGGTGTCGATTCGGTGGCGAAGGCCGACGGCGAAAGCCCGGCGGCCCGGCGGGCGGGCAGGCGAGCGCGGTGGGGCGGGCGGGCTCAGCGGGTGCGTTGGCGCATCGCCTCGAAGCAGATGACCGCAGTGGCCATGGCGGCGTTCAGGCTCTCGGCCCTGCCGGCGTGAGGGATGCTGATCCACTCGTCGACGGGAGCGTCGTCCGGCAGGCCATGGGCCTCGTTGCCGACCACCACGGCCACCCGGCCGGTGAGGTCCGCGCTCGTGTGGGGCGTGCCGCCACCGGCCGCCGTGCCGAGCAGCCGCAGCCCCAACGAACGCACCTCCCCGAGCTCGACCTGGTCGACCACGGGCAGCAGGAAAACCGCGCCGGCGGCGGCCCGCACGACCTTCGGGTTGGTCACGTCAACCGTGTCGGGGGTCGTCGCGACGGCGTCCGCCCCTGCGGCCTCCGCCGTGCGCAGGATGGTGCCGAGGTTGCCGGGGTCCGACAAGCCCGCCGCCACCACCACGAAACCGGCCTCGCCCAGCACGTCCGCGGCCGCGGGACGGTAGCGCACCACGGCCAGCAGCGGCCGGGGTGTCTCCGTGGTCGCCACCCGCTCCAGGACCCCCGGGGCGAGTGCGTGGCAGGGCGCCCCGGCCAGCGGGCCGCCCGGGGGCGCGGTCCCGGCCGGCACGAACACCGCCTCGATCGTGTGGCCGGCCTCCACGGCGAGGTCGGCCATGGCCCGACCCTCGACGACCAGCGCGCCTTCCTCCCGGCGCGCACTGCGGCGCCCCAGGAGGCGCCGCAGCCGTTGGACCTTCGGGTTGGTGAAGGCCAGCCCGCTCGCCGCGGACGACCGGTCGGCCGGAGCCGTCAGGAAGCCTTCTCGAGGCCGCCCTGGGCGGCGCCCACCAACGCCCGGAAGGCGTTGGGATCGCTCACGGCCAGGTCGGCCAGCACCTTGCGGTCGACCTCGACGCCGGAGGCGTGGAGCCCGGCGATGAAGCGGCTGTAGCTGATGCCGTTCTCCCGGCAGGCGGCGTTGATGCGCTGGATCCACAGCCGCCGGAACTCACCCTTGCGGGCCCGGCGGTCCCGGAACGCGTACTGCCCGGACCGCATCACCTGCTCGTTGGCCGCCCGGAACGAACGGCTCTTGTTCCCGTAGTACCCCTTGGCCCGCTCGAGGACCTGACGGCGGTGCTTCCTCGACCCGACGGCGCGCTTGACCCGTGCCATGTGCTTGTCCTTCCTCTCCGTTCAGCTCACTCGTTCAGCACTCGCCCAGCAGGCGCTTGATCCGCTTCACGTCCGACGGATGGACGTCGACGTTGCCGTCGAGGCGGCGCGTGCGGGTGGACGGCTTCTTCTCGAACAGGTGCTGGCGCATCGCCTGCTGCCGCTGGAGCTTGCCGCTCCCGGTCTTCTTGAACCGCTTGGCCGCGGTCTTGCTCGTCTTCATCTTCGGCATGGGTCTTTCCTTCGATGTCGGCCGGCTCCCCGGCCGAGTGGGAGGCCGTGGATCAGGCGCTGGGGGTGTCGGTGCTGACGGCTGCGGGCTGCGGGGCGGTCACGGCCGGGGTGGTCACGGCCTGGGCCGGGACGGCTTCGGCCGCGGACGGGACGCTTTCGGCGCTGAGCTGGTCGGCGGGCTGCTCGGCGGCCTGGGCACCGCGGTCGTCGTGCTTGCGAGGGGTGGAGCGCTTCTTGTCCGGCGCCAGGACCATCGTCATGTTCCGTCCGTCGAGGCGGCCTTGCGTCTCGACCTTGCCGACCTCCGTGACCTGCTCGGCGATCTGGTCGAGGATCTTGGCCCCCAGCTCGGGGTGGAACACCTCTCGGCCTCTGAACATGATCGTGACCTTGACCTTGTGGCCCTCGGAGAGGAACTCGGCCACCTTCCGGGTCTTGGTGTCGAAGTCCCCGATGCCGATCTTCGGCCGGTACTTCATCTCCTTGACCGAGACGTTGGACGCCTTCCGGCGGGACTCCTTGGCCCGCTGCTTCTCCTCGTACTGCCACTTCCGGAAGTCCATGATCCGGCAGACGGGCGGAGTGGCGAGGGGCGCCACCTCCACCAGGTCCAGATCGCTCTCCTGAGCCATCCGCAACGCGTCCGGCAGGGGCACGATGCCGACCTGCTGGCCGTCTTGGCTGATGAGGCGGACCTCACGGGCGCGGATACGGTCGTTGATCCGGTGCTCGTTGGCCGTGGCTATGGCCGGTCGCTCCTGCGCAATGGGCTGTTCCTCCCGGGAAACGGATAGGTCGGTGACCACCGTCGCGCCAGCCCGGTCCGATGTCCGCCGCGGAGCCGCTTCCGGGCGCCCTTCGAGCATCGACCCGGGCTCACGCCGAGCCCCTCGCGGAGCTCCGGGTGGCCGGGTGGGGGTTGCCATCGCCGTCCGGCGGGCAACCGAAGCTGCACCCGGGCGGTGACTCTTCCCCTCTTGGAGTTGAATTGTCCCCGGTAGGTTAGCGGACGTGAGCAGCCTCTGGACACCCGATGGCGAGCACCGTGTCGGCCGCGCCGACCCCGCAGCCCCCGCCCCGACGGCGGCCGCGCCCGCCGACGAGCGCTTGGCCGGGCCGGGGGATCCCGACGAGGAGGCCTTGCGGGCCGAGATCGACGCCGAGATCAACGAGGCCCGGGCCAGGTTGGCGGAGGCCCCGCCCGAGATCGTCGTGCTCAACCACGCCATGGGCCTGTACGAGCTTGGCGCCATCCACCTCTCCTCCTCCCCGCCCAACCTGGTCAGCGCGGCCCTGGCCATCGACGCCTTCGCGTGCCTCGTCGAAGGCCTCGGGGACCGCTTGGGGCCCGACATCGACACGCTGCGCGACGCGCTGGCCCAGATCCGCCTGGCCTTCGTTCAGATCAAGGGCGCGGCCGACGGCCCGAACGCCCCCCGGAGGCTCCGGAGGCCACGGACTCTCCCGCCGGCTGAAACGCCCCAGGGGAGCCTCGACCACCCGCCCGGAGGCGATCCGCGCGCCCTCCGCCCGCAGCCGCTCGGCCTGCCTGGCCTCGTGCCCTGGGATCAGACGCCCGTTCGACGTGACCACCCGCCACCACGGCACCTCCACGGACGTTGTGGCCAGGAGGTGCCCCACCGCCCGCGCCCGACCCGGAAGGCCGGCGTCCTCGGCCACGTCGCCGTAGCTGACGACCTCCCCGGGCACGAGGGCCCGGAGCACCTCCAGGACGCGGTCCTCGAGCTCGCTCACGCCAGCGTCTCTCGGGGGCTGCGCCCCCGGACCCCATCACCCGCCGGCTCGCTGACGCTCGCGCGCCGGGCACGCCGTCGCTCGCTGAGCTCGCTCACGCCGTGCCGGGAGCCAGCTTGTCGATGGTGCCGGCCTCGTACCGCCCCAGCTTGGGCAGCGGGTCGAAGCGCACGGCCTGGCCGGTGTCGACTAGGCGGGAGCCGTCGGTGAGCTGGGTGCAGTGGAACGGGTAGCTCTGCCCGTCCTCGGCGGTGATCGTGCCGAGGCCGCGGGCCTCGTCGAACTCCGTCACCCGACCGCGCATCAGTGGATGATCTTGGAGATCGGCAGCTCGAGGATCCCGGTGGCGCCGGCGTCCTTGAGGGCGGGGATCAGGACGTTGATCTGGTTCTTGGGCACCACCGTCTCGATGGCGTAGCCGCCGTCCCCGGCCAGCTCCGACACCGTCGGGGCCTTGAGCGCCGGCACCAGCGGCAGCACCCGCTCGAAGTCCGCGCGGCTCACGTTGAGCTTGACCAGGACCTTGTCCCGGGCCTCGAGCGTGCCGTTCAGGAGCGTCATGAGCTGGCCCATGGCGTGGCACTTGGCGGGATCGGCATGGGACTCGGCGTTGGCGACGACCTCGGTGTAGCTGACGAGGATGGTGTCGATGATCCGCAGTCCGGCGGCCCGCAGCGCCCGCCCGGTCTCGGTGATGTCGACGATGCAGTCGGCGATGTCGGGGATCTTGGCCTCGCTGGCGCCGTAGGACAGCCGCACGTCGGCCTCGATACCCCGATCGGCGAAGAAGCGGGCCGTGAGCTGCGGGTACTCCGTGGAGACGCGCAGCCCCTGGGGCAGGTCGTCCACCTTCTCGGCCGGCGAGTCCTGGGCCACCGCCACCACGACCCGCACGGGGTTGGTGGTCGCCTTGGAGTAGCGCAGCTCGCCGAGGCTGACCACCGGGCTGGCGGTCTCCTCCACCCAGTCGCGGCCGGTGATGCCCAGGTCGAAGAGCCCCTCGGCCACGTACGACGGGATCTCCTGGGGCCGCAGGATGCGCACCTCGCTGACGCGGGGATCGTCGATGCCGGCCTTGTAGTCAACGGTCGACGACCGGGTCACGGCCAGGTCGGCGGCCTCGAACAGCTCCAACGTCGCCCGCTCCAGCGAGCCCTTGGGCAGCACGAGTCGGAGCACGATCGCCCAGTCTACGAGGGGGTCCCTCAGTGATCCGTGGGGGTTTCCGCCAGCAGCCGCAGGGCGTGCGGGAGGACGTCGAGGATGGCCTCGAGCTGCTCGACGCAACCCTTCGGCGAGCCGGGCGTGTTGAGGATGACCGCTCCCCCGCGGATACCTGCGATCCCGCGCGAAAGGCGACCCAGCGGGCTCACGAGGCGCATGGCCTCGGCCAGACCGGGCGCCTCCCGCTCGATGACACGGCGGGTGCCCTCCGGGGTCAGGTCCCGAGGGGTGAAGCCCGTGCCCCCGGTCGACACGACCACGCCGGCGAAGCCGTCGCACAGCTCCGTCAGCGCGGCGGCCACGGACTCCTCGCCGTCGGCCACAACGCGATGGTCGACCACGGTGTAACCCTCGGCGGTGAGCCGCTCGACGAGCGCCACGCCGCTGCGGTCCTCACGGGTGCCGTGGACCACGCCGTCGGACACGGTGAGAACCTTGGCGGCGAGACCTGACCCCGAGGGTGCGTCGCTCATGGGCCGGACCGTACCGGCCCCGCCTCGCGCCCGGCGTCAGGCGCCGAGGCGTTCGTGCGGAGCCAGCCGGGCCCCGTTCGCCCAGGCCTCGGCGCTCATCGGCCCTTTTCCCTCGGCCTGCACCGTACGCAGGCGGAGTGACCCGTCGCCCGTCCCGACCTCCACCCCGTCGAGGACACCGGGCTCACCCGGACGATCCCCCACCTCCGCGTCCAGGACCTTCAGGCGCCGACCCCGGACCGTGGTCCACGCCCCGCCGACGCGGACGACCCGGTCGAGCACGGCTGCCGGCTGCTCCCAGTCGAGCTGGAGCTCGGCCGCGTCCAGCTTGTGGGCGTACGACGGCTCGCCCTGCTGGGGCTCGGGATCGCGCAACCCCGCCCGCAGCGAATCGACCAGCAGGTCCGTGCCCGTGGCGACCAGTTCCGTCCTGAGCGCGGCCGCCGTCGTGCGGGGTCCGATGGGCACAGTTCGGCAGGCGAACACCGGGCCGGTGTCGAGGCCCTCCTCGAGCTGCATCAAGCAGACACCGGTCTCGTCGTCCCCGGCCAGCAGGGCCCGCTCCACCGGCGCCGCGCCCCGCCACCGGGGCAGGAGCGAGAAGTGCAGGTTGACCATGGGCAGGCGTTCGAGAACCGGGCGCCGGACGAGCGCGCCGTAGGCCACCACCACGCCCAGGTCAGCATCGAGGTCGACCACCTCCTCGACGCGGTGCACCACCAGCAGCCCCAGCTCCTCGGCTGCCGCCTTGACCGGGCTGGCGGAGAGACTGTTGCCCCGCCCCCGCCTGGCATCGGCCCGCGTGACGACCGCGACGATGTCCCAGCCATCGGCCAACAGAGCACGCAGCGGCGCGACGGCCATCGCGGGCGTCCCGAGGTAGACGAGGCGCCGCGGCTCGGGAGGGACGGCGGCCAGCGCCACGGGAGGCTCGCTCAGCTCAGGCGGAGGCGACGCTTGGGTGCCGGGCTCGTCGCCGGCGGCTCTTCCCGTAGGCGCCGGTACTCGCGGAGCGCCTCCCGCCGCTGGTCCGGCGTCATGCGGTCGAACATCAGCACGCCCTGCAGGTGATCCAGCTCGTGCTGGAAGAGGCGGGCCAGCAGCTCATCGGCCTCGATCTCCACCTCGTTGCCGTCCAGGTCCCAGCCGGACAGCAGGACCTCCTTCGGGCGCACCATCTCGACGTAGAGGTGGGGAATGGAGAGGCAGCCCTCGTCGTACACCCACTCCCCCCGGCTCTCCTTGATGACCGGGTTGACGAGGGTCATCGGGCCGTCGCCGACGTCGTAGACGAACAGCTGCTTCTGGACGCCGATCTGCGTCGCCGCCAGCCCGAGGCCGGGCGCCTCGTACATGACCTCGAGCATCTCATCGGCCAGCCGGACGAGCTTGCCGTCGATGTCCACGACCTCGGCCGCCGCGGTCTTGAGCACGGGGTCGCCGAAGACTCGGATCTCGCGGGGCACGACGATCACGATACCGCCCCTACCCTGGGGGACCGTGGGTCAGCAGTACTTCGCCGGCCCGGCCCGACGCCCGGTCCGACGAGGGCACGGTGAGAGTGCGGCTCCCCGACCTCGACCTCGAGCTGACCACCGATCGAGGGGTGTTCGCCGGCCGCCGGCTGGACGCGGGGACGGACACGTTGCTGCGCCGGGGCGAGCAGATCGTGCCCGACAGTGCGGTGCTCGACCTCGGCTGCGGCTACGGGCCGATCGCCGTCGTGCTGGCCCGACGCAACCCGGACGCGGTCGTGTGGGCAGTCGACGTCAACGAGCGGGCCCGCGACCTCTGCGCGCGGAACACACGCGACATCGGACTGGCCAACGTGCGGGTGGCGGCACCCGACGACGTGCCGGACGATGTTCGGTTCGCGGCGATCTGGAGCAACCCGCCGATCCGCATCGGGAAGGTGGCGCTCCACGCGCTGCTCCTGCGGTGGCTGGCCCGCCTCACCCCTGGGGGCACCGCGCACCTGGTGGTCCACAAGCACCTGGGCTCCGACTCGCTGGCCCGGTGGTTGGCCGAGCAAGGCTTCACCGTCGTGCGCCGCGCCTCCCACCAGGGCTACCGCCTCCTCGACGTCCGCCCACCCCCCCAGCGCCTGACCGCGAACTATTCTGGATTCGTTGCGGATCCCGGCAACTGAGCCGAACGCCTCCGACCTGTTCGGGTCAGGTTGCGTCCCGCCGCCGCGGTCACACGCGGGGCGGGTCGACCTCGATGCGCACGCGGGCGGCGGGGCGGGGCACGGCGGCCAGTGCGTCGGCCAGGGCGGCCGCGTCTGCAGCCCGGACCAGGTAGCGACCGTCGGCCGGACCGTTGACGCCCACGGCATCCGCCGTCCGCAGCGCGGTGGCCAGCTCCTCGGCGCCCGCACCGGACAGGACGGCGAGGGCGCGGGTCGGTGGCAGCTCCAGCTCTGCCCGCCGGGCGAGCGCGGCGCCCACCAGCCGGCCGGGGTCGGCGTGGAGCACGGCATCCAGAACCTCGTGGCGGGGCAGGCGAGTCTGCACGAGCACCCGCCCGCCGTCCGCCCGCGGGCCGGCGAGGCGGGCCGCGCGGGCGAGGAGGTTCAGCGCCTGCTCGTCGGCCCGGAACCGCGGCGCCAGCAGCTCGTCGTCGAAGTCCAGGAAGGCGACGACATCGGCCCGGGGCACCCGGTGGAGCACCGCTTCCGTACCGACGAAGAGAGTCGCCGACGGCTCGGGCCCGCCGGCGTCCTCACCCGTGACCTCGACGGCGGGCCGGCCGGCCGCCGCGCCCACCTGTTCCGCCAATGCCGTTACGCCCGGCCGGAGCGACACGAGGGCCGAAGCGCCGCAGGCCTGGCACACGACGGGCCGTTCCAGCCCGCAGCGGGCACAGCGCAGCTGGCCATCGCGGGTCTGGGCGACGGCGGCCTGGCACCGCTCGCACCGCTGCAGGGCCCGGCACGACCGGCAGGCCAGCCGGCGGGCCCGGCCGGGGGCGTTCAGCACGCACACGACGACGCAGCCCGGATCCCGGGCGTACTGGAGCAGCCGGCTGGACAGCAGCGACTGCTTCCACGGCTCGTCACGGGACCGGTCGACGATCTCCAGGATGGGCCAGCCCGCCCGTTCGTCGTTGCGGCTGGGTAGTGCGACCGGGCGGCCGCCGCCCCCGAGTGCCTGCAGGCCGGCGAGGCTCGGGACGGGTGACACGAGCAGGCAGGGCACCCCGCTCCGGCGGGCCCGTTCGATCGCGACGTCGCGCGCGTGCCAGGTGGGGACGCGCTCCTCCTGGAGCGCCTCGTCCTGCTCGTCCAGGACCACGACGGCGGCCAGGTCCGGCACCGGCGCCCACGCGGCCAGCCGCGGCCCGATGACCACGTCGACCCCGCCGGCCGCGGCCGCCCAGTCCCGGGGCACCACCGCCACCGTCAGGCCCGCTCGCCGCAGCCGGACCCCGAGCACGCGTGCGTCGTCGACTCCGGGAACGACGACCAATGTCGGGCCGAGCGCTGCCGCGGGCATGAGCATGGGGACCGGGTCCGATGCCGGCGGACGACGCAGGACCCCTCCCCCTGCGGCCAGCAGGCGCGGCGGCCGAGGCGTCGGCCGGTCCGGGCGATGCTCCCGATCGCGCCGGTGATGGAAGGACCCGCACCGCTCCTGGAGGGGAGGCCGCCCGCAGCAGGGGCCGCAACCGGCCCGCCGCCCAGCGCCACGACGCCCACCGGGCCAGGTCAACCAGGTCGGCCGGCGGGCCGTGGCCTGTGACCTTGGCCAGCGGACGCAGCCGCTCGGCCGCCACCGCGGCGTCGGACGGGTCCAGCGCCACCACCCAGCCGCCGACTCGCCGGCCGGCCAACGGCACGCGCACCATCGTTCCGACCGCCACCGCGTCGCGGAGCGCGTCGGGGACCAGGTAGTCGAACTCCTTGTCGAGGCCGGTGACGTCGGGGACGACCCGCGCCACCATCGGCGGCCCGGCTGCGGTCTGGGCCTGGTTCAGGCCCCGACCGCCGCCTTGAAGCTCTTCAGGTTGCCTAGCTGCTCCCACGTGAACCCGGGCTCGTCCCGCCCAAAGTGGCCGTACGCCGCCGTGCGGCGGTAGATGGGCTGGCGCAGGTTGAGCTCGTTGATGATGGCGGCCGGGCGCAGATCGAACACGTCGCGGACGGCCTGCTCGATGCGGGACGGGTCGACCGTCTCGGTGCCGAACGTTTCGACGAGGATCGACACCGGCTGGGCGACACCGATGGCGTACGCCACCTGCACCTCGCAGCGGGCAGCGGCGCCGGAGGCCACCACGTGCTTGGCCACCCAACGGGCTGCGTAGGCAGCCGAGCGGTCGACCTTCGACGGGTCCTTGCCGCTGAAGGCGCCGCCGCCGTGGCGGGCCATGCCGCCGTAGGTGTCGACGATGATCTTGCGCCCGGTCAGGCCCGTGTCGGCGTGCGGGCCGCCGAGGACGAACTGGCCCGTGGGGTTGACGAGCACGGTGTAGTCGTCGTCACGGAACTTCTCGGGGACCACGGGCCGGATGACGTGCTCGATCAGGTCGGGCCGGATCATGGAGTCCCGGTCGATGCCCGGAGCGTGTTGGGTGGAGATGAGCACGGTCCGCAACCGCACCGGCTCCGACCCCTCGTAGTCGAACGTGACCTGGGTCTTGCCGTCGGGGCGGAGGTACGGGATGACGTCGGAGCGCCGCGCCTCGGCCAAGCGTTCGGCCATGCGGTGGGCCAGCCAGATGGGGAGGGGCATGAGCGCTTCGGTCTCGTTGCAGGCGTAACCGAACATCATCCCCTGGTCGCCGGCGCCCTGGGCGTTGAGCAGGTCCTCGCCGCTCTTGCCCGATCGGACCTCCTCCGAGGTGTCGACGCCCTGGCCGATGTCGGGGCTCTGCTCGTCGATCGCCACGATCACGCCGCAGGTGTTGCCGTCGAAGCCGAAGCTCTCCCGGTCGTACCCGATGGACTTGATGGTGTTGCGGGCGATCGTGGGGATGTCGACGTACTCCCGGGTCGTGACCTCACCGGCCACGACGCACAGACCGGTCGTGAGCAGCGTCTCGCAAGCCACGCGGCCGTCGGGGTCCGCGGCCAGGATGGCATCCAGGACCGCATCCGAGACCTGGTCGGCGATCTTGTCCGGATGGCCCTCGGTGACCGATTCCGAGGTGAAGGTCCAACAACGGCTCACGAATGCTCCTGTGGGTTGTGCTGTGGCTTGTTCGGTGGGGCCTGATCCGGTCTACGACCAGCCGCCGACACGACGGCGTCGAGGACGGCCGCGGCCACGTGCCGCTTGTCGGCCAGTGGGACATTCTGCACCATGCCGTCCCGATCGATGATGGTCACCGCGTTCGTATCGTGCTCGAAGCCGACGCCCGGGGCGGAGACGTCGTTGGCCACGATGAGATCGAGGTGCTTGCGGCGCAACTTGTCGGCGGCGTGCTCGGCGACGTCGGACGTCTCGGCCGCGAAGCCCACCAGCACCTGGCCGGGGCGCTTGCGCCCGCCCAGCTCGGCCAAGATGTCGACGGTGGGCTCGAGCTCGATGCGGGGCGGTCCGGCGTCCTTCTTGATCTTGCCCTCGGCCGGCGCCACGGGACGGAAGTCGGCGACGGCCGCGGCCATCACGACCACGTCAGCCTGATCGGAACGCCCGAACACGGCCTCGGCCATCTCGGCCGCCGTCTCGACGGGGATCACGTCCACCCCCGCGGGCACCGACCCGGACACGGTCGACACCAGCGTCACCTTGGCGCCGCGGCGGGCCGCTTCGGCCACGACCGCGTAACCCTGCTTGCCCGATGACCGGTTGGTGATGACCCGCACGGCGTCGATGGGCTCGCGAGTGCCGCCCGCAGTCACCAGCACGTGGAGGCCGGCCAGGTCGGACGGTGAGAGCGCCTGCTCGGCGGCGGCCACGATGGCCTCGGGATCGGCCAGGCGGCCGGACCCGACATCGCCCCCGGCCAGGCGACCGACGCCGGGGTCCACCACTTGGACACCGCGACGCCGCAGCGTCGCCAGGTTCTCCTGCACCGCGGGGTGCTCCCACATCTCCGTGTGCATGGCGGGGCAGAGCACGACAGGTGCCCTCGTGGCCAGGAGGGTGGCGACCAGCAGGTCGCTCGAGATCCCTGCGGCATAGGAGCCGATGAGCCGCGCCGTGGCCGGCGCCACCACCACCAGGTCGGCCGCCTGCCCGAGCCGGGTGTGCGGGATCGGGTCGGCGTCGTCCCACAGGGAGGTGTGCGGAGGCTCCGAGGCCAGCGCCGCGAACGTGGTCAGCCCCACGAAGCGCTCCGCGCCGCGGGTCAGCACCGGCGCCACGTGCGCTCCCGCGTCGACGAGGCGGCGGCAGACCTCGATGGCCTTGTAGGCGGCGATCCCGCCCGACACCCCCAGGACGACCCGCCGCCCTGCGAGCACGCTCACGGCTCGTTCAGCCGATCTGCTCGGGCCCCTCGTCGCCCGCCACGGCCGCGCCGTCCTCGAGCTCCTCGGGGAGCTCGACGGGGACGATCTTGTCGGCGGCGATCTCCTCGAAGCCGATCGAGAGCGGCTTGCGGGACACCGAGGTCACCTGCGGAGGCACGACGGCGCCCAGGCCTTCGCCCAGCTGCCCGAAGTAGGAGTTGATCTGCCGGGCCCGGCGCGAAGCCAGGGTCACCAGGGCGAACTTGGAGTCGACCCGTCCGAGGAGCTCCTCGATGGCAGGGTTCATCATCGTGTCGTGGGTGCGCGCCATCCATCCTCCGGCAGTGAGAGCCGGACAAGCTTACCTGCCGGTACCCCTGACCGGCGGATCACCTCAGGGCTCGCTGCGCCCGAGTTCCGAACGGCCGGGGTCGGTACGACGAGCCTCGATGATGTCCAGCATCTCCTTGATCGTCTGCTCGAGATCGCCGTTGACGACGACGTAATCGGCCAGGGCCATCCCGACGGGCTCCTCGTCCTCGGCCTTCTGCAGCCGCTGCGCCACCTTGGCGTGGGGGTCGCCCCGACCCACCAGGCGCCGCTGCTGCTCGTCCCGGGTGGGCGGGAGCAAGAAGATCAGGACGGCGTCGGGCTGGAGCGACTTGATCTGCCTGGCCCCGTCGACCTCGATCTCCAGCACCAGGTCCCGCCCGAGGGGTACCTCCGGGGTCGGGGTGCCGTAGTAGTTGCCCAGGAACTCGGTCCACTCGACGAAGCCGCCGGCCTGGATCCGCTCCTCGAACGCGGCACGGTCGACGAACACGTAGGCCGATCCCGCCTCGCCTTCGCGGCGGGCTCGCGTCGTCCACGATCGGCTCAGCCAGAGGCGGGCGTCCCGGTCGACCAGCGCGTCGACGATGGTGCTCTTGCCGACCCCTCCGGGGCCGGACACGACGATGACGAGGGGAGAGCTCCCGCTCGATGTGGGGGCAGGCGTCGGCTGCGGCTCAGCCAAGCTGCTGACGCAAGGCCTGGCGCTGCTGATCGCCGAGGCCCTTGACCCGGCGGTTCTCGGCGATGCCGATCTCCTCCATCAGGCGGCGGGCCTTGACCTTGCCCACGCCGGGGAGGGACTCCAGGAAGGTGACCACCTTGAGCCGGCCGATGGCGTCCTCCGAGTCGGCCCGGTCGAGGGCCTCGCCCAAGGTCAGCGAGCCCATCTTGAGCTTCTCCTTGGTCACGGCGAAGGCCTTACGGGCCTCGGCCGCCTTCTGCAGCGCGGCTTCGCGCTGTTCGGGGCTGAGGGTCGGGGGCGTAGCCATGCGGAGCACCCTAGCGCGCCCTTCCAGCGGCCCTTGGGCATGCTGACCTGCACGTCGACGGACCCGCTCAGGCTCCGATGGCCTCCGCGACCTCGTCGGCCACGGCGGCGGCCGCCCGCCGCGGGTCCGCAGCGGCCGTGACGGCGCGGCCAACGACCAGGATGTCGGCGCCGGCCGCCGCCGTGGCACCCGGTGTCGCGATGCGGGCCTGGTCGTCGGCCGAGGCACCGGCGGGCCGGACGCCTGGGCAGACGGTCACCGCGCCGGGGTACGAGGCGCGGGCCCGGGCGACGTCCAGCGGCGAGCAGACCAGGCCGGGGCAGCGCACGGCCCGGGCCACGGCCACCCGCTGGTCGAACAACTCCGGGCCGGCGACGCCGTCGCTCGTCAGCACCGTCACCCCGAGCGTGATCGGAGCCGCGTGTCCGGCCTCGGTGGCGCCCCGCTCGAACCCCTCCACCGCGGCCGCCACCATCACCTCGCCGCCGGCGGTGTGGGTGGTCAGGTACCGGGCACCCGACCGGCCGATCACGCGGGCCGCGCCGCCGACTGTGTTCGGGATGTCGTGGAGCTTGAGGTCGGCGAAGACCTCGAGTTCGGCATCGACACCCAGCGTCCGCGGAGCGGTGAGCGCGACGGGGCCGGCGGCGGTGAACAGCTGCAGCCCGACCTTCACGACCCCGAACCACGGGGAGAGCTGACGCACCAGGTCCAGCGCCTCGTCGAGCGAGTCCACGTCCAGCGCGAGAGCGAGGTGGGTTCGGGACGGGTGGGGTGACGTCACGGCAGACCTCCCCGGTTCGCGGCGCCGACGGCCTCGGCGACCGAGGACAAGCCCCGGTCGGCCGCCCACGCCTCGAGCTCAGCCATCACCCGGGCCGGCGCGCGCGGGTCGGCGAAGGTGGCGGTGCCCACCTGCACTGCATGGGCGCCGGCCAGCAGCAGCTCGGCGGCGTGCTCACCGGTGGCGACGCCACCGACACCGACGATGGGTAGGTCCGGCGCTGCGGCCGCCACGTCGAACACCGCGCGCACGGCCACAGGGTGGATGGCGGGCCCGGACAGCCCGCCCGCGCCGTTGCCCAGCACGGCGCGGCCCGTGCGAGGGTCGAGCACCAAGCCGAGCAGGGTGTTGATCAGCGTCACCGCCTCCGCTCCCCCGTCGCGGGCGGCCAGTGCGATGTCGGGCAGCTCGTGGGTCGTGGCGCCGAGCTTGGCCCAGCGGGGACGCCCGCACCCGACGGTCGCCTCCATCGCCTCCCGGGTGGCCGTCGCCGAATGGGAGAACATGTGCCGGCGGTCCTCCAGGTTGGGGCAGGAGAGGTTGACCTCGACGGCGACCACCTCGGCCGGGGCGCGTGCCAGGAGGTCGGCCGCGGCGCGGTACTCCTCGACCGTCCGCCCCCAGATGCTGGCCACCACCCGCGCGCCGACCCCCAACAGGCCCGGCAGGTCGTCCCGCAGCCAGGCCGCCACCCCCGGCCCCTGGAGGCCGACGGCGTTGAGCATCCCCGCCGGCGTCGGATGCAGCCGGGGTGCCTGGTTGCCAGCCCACGCGAACGCAGCCAGGGACTTCACCACGACGGCCCCGAGCGCGCCGAGGTCCACGTAGGGCGCGAGCTCGGCCCCGTGGCCGGCGGTGCCCGACGCCGTCATCACCGGGTTCGGCAGGCTGACCGAGCCGATGCGCACGGTCATGTCGGGTGGCTGGGCCGTATCGGGCGAACGGCCGGGCCGAGCGCGGCCACCGCTCCGGCGGCGGATCACCGGGCGTGGTGCTCCTGGAGGGAGCGCACGGTCGGGTCGTCCGGGCCCAGCTCGTGCAGGCCCTGCGCGGCGGCCAGCGCGGCCTCGACGGTGGTGACCGTGCTGACTCGGTGGACCGTGGCGGCGCGGCGAATCGAACGACCGTCGGCTCGGGGCCCGCTGCCCCGCGGGGTGTTGATGACGAAGCTGATCTCCCCTTCAGCCATGAGGTCGACGGCGGTCCGCCCGGCGCCGTCGGACACCTTGTCCACCACCTGGTCGACGGGGAGGCCGAAGCGAGCCAGGAAGTCGGCCGTCCCCCGCGTGGCCGCCACCCCCAGCCCGAGGGCGCGGAGCCGCTGCGCCACCACCAGACCGGCCGGCTTGTCGCGGTCGGCGAGGGAGAGGAACACCATGCCGCCCCGCGGCAGCTCCGTGCCGGCGGCCGTCTCCGCCTTGAAGAACGCCCGGCCGAAGGTGGTGTCGATGCCCATGACCTCACCGGTCGAGCGCATCTCCGGCCCCAGCGCGGTGTCCACCTCCGGGAACCGGTTGAACGGGAGCACGGCCTCCTTCACGGAGACGTGGCCGTTCGTGACCGGTGGCAGCAGCAGCCCCTCGTCCCGCAGCCCGGCCAGCGTGGCGCCCAGCATGACCCGCGCCGCGACCTTGGCCAGTGGGACCCCGGTCGCCTTGGCCACGAAGGGCACCGTGCGGCTGGCCCGGGGGTTCGCCTCGATGGCGAACACCTCTCGGCCCCGCACCGCGTACTGGACGTTGAGCAGCCCCCGCACGTCGAGGGCGGCGGCGATGGCGCGGGTGTAGGCCTCGATCACGTCGACCAGCCACGGCTGGAGCGTGGGGGGCGGAATGACGCAGGCGGAGTCGCCGCTGTGCACGCCGGCTTCCTCGACGTGCTCCATGACCCCACCGATGAGCACCTCGCCGGTCGCGTCGCGGACGGCGTCGACGTCGACCTCGACCGCGTCCTCGAGGAAGCGGTCGACGAGGACCGGGCGCTCCGCCGACAACCCTCCCTCGCGGTCCAGGCTCCCCCCGCCCTCCGTGGTCGCGTCACCGAAGCCGAACAGCCCGAACCCGAACAGCCCGGCCATCGCGTCCTTGAGGTGGCCGGCGTCGTAGCAGATCTGCATGGCCCGGCCGCCCAGCACGTAGCTGGGCCGGACGAGGACGGGGTAGCCCACCCGGTCGGTGATGGCCAGCGCCTCCTCCAGCGAGGAGGCCACGCCGCCCGGTGGCTGCGGGATGCCGAGGCGGCTGCAGACCTCGTTCCAGCGCTCACGGTCCTCGGCCCGGTCGATGGCATCCGGGCTGGTACCGGCGATCAGCTCCCCGGACAGGCGGCCGGCCAGCTTGAGCGGGGTCTGGCCTCCCAGCGCCACCAGCACCGAGGGGGCGACGCCGCCCGAGGCCTCGGTCTCCGCGGCGAGGACGTTCAGCACGTCCTCCTCGGTCAGTGGCTCGAAGTAGAGGCGGTCCGACGTGTCGTAGTCGGTGGACACGGTCTCGGGGTTGCAGTTGATCATCACGGTCTCGAACCCCGCCTCCCGCAGGGCGAGCGAGGCGTGGACGCAGCAGTAGTCGAACTCGATGCCCTGCCCGATCCGGTTGGGGCCCGATCCGAGGATCACCACCTTGGGCTTCGTCGACGAACGCACCTCGGTCTCGTCCTCATAGGTGGAGTAGTGGTACGGCGTGCTGGCCTCGAACTCGGCCGCGCAGGTGTCGACCGTCTTGTAGACCGGCCGGACCCCGGCCGCCTCCCGCCGGGCGCGCACCTCGGCTTCGAAGATGCCCCAGAGGTGGGCGAGCTGGGCGTCGGAGAAGCCGAGCTGCTTGGCCCGCCGCCAACCCCTCCGCGTCAGCGCGCCGGGCCCGTCGATCGCGGCCAGCACCTCCCGCTCCTCGACGATGAGGCTCATCTGGTCGAGGAACCAGGCGTCGATGCGCGTCGCCGCGGCCAGGTCCTCGATCGTCACGCCGCGGCGCAGGGCCTCGGCCAGGTGGAAGATGCGCTCGGGCGTGGCCGTGGCCGCGGCCTCCCGCACCTCGTCGTCGGTCATCGAGCGGTAGGCGGATTCGGCCGCGTCAGCGTTGAGGCCGGACCGCCCGTTCTCCAGCGAGCGCAAGGCTTTCTGCAGGCTCTCCGGGAACGTCCGCCCGATGGCCATGGCTTCGCCGACGCTCTGCATCTGCGTGCCGAGGAGGCCGCTCGTCCCGGGCAGCTTCTCGAACGCCCAGCGGGGCACCTTCGTGACGACGTAGTCGATGCTCGGTTCGAAGCTGGCCGGCGTCTTCCGGGTGATGTCGTTCGGGATCTCGTCGAGCGTGTAGCCGACGGCCAGGCGCGCCGCGATCTTGGCGATGGGGAAACCCGTCGCCTTGGAGGCCAGGGCGGAGGACCGCGACACCCGGGGGTTCATCTCGATGATGACCTGGCGGCCGTCGGTGGGGTCCAGCGCGAACTGGACGTTCGAGCCGCCTGTCTCGACGCCGACCCGGCGAATGCAGGCGAAGGCGGCGTCCCGCATGCGCTGGTACTCGACGTCCGAGAGGGTCTGGGCAGGGGCGACCGTGATGGAGTCACCGGTGTGGACACCCATCGGATCGAGGTTCTCGATCGAGCAGACCACCACGCAGTTGTCGGCGCGGTCCCGCATCACCTCGAGCTCGAACTCCTTCCAACCGGCGATCGACGCCTCGATGAGGATCTCCGTGATGGGGCTCGCGGCCAAGCCCTCGGCGGCGATGCGCTCGAGTTGCTGGGCAGTGTCCGCGATGCCCGTGCCCCGCCCGCCCAGGATGTACGCGGGGCGCACGATGACCGGGAGGCCGACGGCCTCCGCTACGGCCCGCGCCTCTTCGACCGTGTGGGCGATGCCGCTGGCCGGGACCTCCAGGCCGATCTCCACCATCGCCACCTTGAACCGCTCGCGGTCCTCAGCGGTGGCGATCGCGTCGGCGTTGGCACCGATGAGCTCCGGGCAGCCGGGCACGCCGACGACACCCCGCTCGAACAGGGCCATGGCGAGGTTGAGTCCGGTCTGCCCGCCGAGCGTCGGGAGGACGGCATCGGGCCGCTCCCGCTCGATGATGCGCTCCAGCACCTCGGGCGTCAGTGGCTCGAGGTATGTCCGGTCCGCGAAGTCCGGATCCGTCATGATCGTGGCCGGATTCGAGTTGGCGAGGACGACGCGATAGCCCTCCTGCCCGAGGACCCGGCAGGCCTGTGTGCCCGAGTAGTCGAACTCGCACGCCTGGCCGATCACGATGGGACCGGAACCGATGATGAGGATCGACTCGAGGTCGGTCCGCTTCGGCATCAGGCGCCTACCGGATCGGGATCGGGCAGACCGGCCGGCTCGCCAGGCACGTGGCCCTCGGGCGCGGTCGTCTCGAAGGAGCCCCAACCACGGGAGCCCGCCATCAGGCCGGCGAACTCGTCGAAGAGGTACCGGCTGTCGTGGGGGCCGGGGCCGGCCTCGGGGTGGTACTGCACGCTGAAGGCGGGCGCACCGAGCACCCGCATCCCCTCGCACACCCCGTCGTTCAGGTTGACGTGCGTGAGCTCGGCCCGCCCGGCCAACGAGTCGGCGGCCACGGCGAAGTTGTGGTTCTGGCTCGTGATCTCCACCCGGCCGGTGGAAACCTGCTGGACCGGGTGGTTGCCGCCGTGGTGACCGAAGGGCAGCTTCACCGTCTCTGCGCCGATGGCGCGGGCCAGCACCTGGTGCCCGAGGCAGATCCCGAACACCGGGACTTCGCCGATGAGTGCGCCGACGGCCTCGACCGCGTACGGCACCATCGCCGGGTCCCCGGGTCCGTTGGACAGGAAGACACCGTCGGGCTCCCGGGCCAGGACGTCGGCGGCGGGCGTGCCGGCCGGCACCACCTCGACCGTGCCCAGCCCCGCCAGCTGGCGCAGGATGGTCCGCTTGATGCCGAAGTCGTAGGCCACGACCCTGAACGACCCGCGGCCGATGACCGTGTACGGCCTCGCCGTCGTCACCTCGTGCACGAGGTCGACCCCGCCCGTGCCCGGCTCACCGCGGGCCACGGCCCGCAGGACGGCTTCGGGAGCGTCGCCGAAGGCGCCGGGCAGCGCGCCGCCGTCACGGAGCAGGCGGGTGAGCCGCCGGGTGTCGATGCCGGCAATGCCGGCGATGCCGTAGCCCCTGAGCAGACTGTCGAGGTCACCGTCGGCCCGCCAGTTGGAGCGGCGCCGGGCCAGTTCGCGAACCACCACGCCGCGGCAGAACGGCCGCCGGGCCTCGAAGTCGGTCCGGTTCACTCCGTAGTTGCCGATGTGGGGGTTCGTGAACGAGATGATCTGGCCCGCGTAGCTCGGGTCGGTGAGGACCTCCTGGTAGCCGGACAGGACCGTGTTGAACACCACCTCGCCCGCGGCGACTCCGCTCGCCGGTTCGGCTCCGATCAGGTCGCCCTCGAAGACCGATCCGTCGGCCAGGACCAGCGCACCCTCCCGCCGTGCACTGCCGCCGCTCATCGGGCGCCCCTCGGCGATTCTCGCGGCCTTGCGTCTCGCCCAGCGGTACTGGACGCCGCGAGAACCAGCTCGGGGTGCATGGTCATGCACCCTACGGCATGTTCATGCAGAAATCCGGGCCGGCGCGTCATCGCTGGGCGTCGCCGTCCCGCACGGTCAGCTCGCCGCCGAGCAGCGTGTGGCGGACCTTGCCCCGCAGGCGGCGGCCGGCGTAGGGCGTGTTGCGGGCTCGGCTGGCCAGCGTTCCTGGGTCGACCACCCACTCGTGGGTGGGGTCGATGACGCACAGGTGGGCCGGGCGACCGGGCTCGATCGGGCCGCCGTGGTCGGCCAGGCCGGCGATGACCGCCGGCTGCCAGGACATCAGGGCCAGCACCTGCTCGACGGGCAGCTCGAGCTCGGTCAGGGCCAGCGCTACCGCCGTCTCCAGACCCAGCATCCCCGGCGGCGCCTGATCGAAGGGCAGCTCCTTCAGGTGGGGGGCGTGGGGGGCGTGGTCGGTGGCGATGGCGTCGAGCGCGCCGTCGGCCAGCCCGGACTTCACCGCCTTCCGGTCCTCTTCCGTGCGCAGCGGAGGGTTGACCTTGAAGACAGGGTCGTAACCTGCGCAGGCGGCGTGAGTGAGCGTGAAGTGGTGGGTCGTCGCCTCGGCGGTGACCGGGAGGCCGGCTGCCCGGGCAGCCCGCACCATGGCGATGGAGCCGGCCGTGGACAGGTGCTGGAAGTGCACCCGAGCCCCGGTCAGCCGGGCGAGGGCCAGGTCGCGCTGGACCATCAGCTCCTCGGCTTCGGGCGGCTGGCCGGGCAGCCCGAGGCGGCTCGACCACTCCCCCTCGTGCATGGCTCCGCCCTGTGCGATGGCCTCGTCCTCGCAATGCTGGGCGAGGATCACGTCGAGGTCCGACGCGTACTCCATCGCCCGGCGCATCAGGCGCGCGTCCTGCACGCCCCGGCCGTCGTCGGTGAAGAGCCGCACGCCCAGCGCGGCCATCTCCCCCACCGGCGCCAGCTTCTCGCCTTCCCGTCCGACGGTGATGGCGCCCGCGACGTGGATGTCGCACAGCGCCGAGCGCCCGAGGTCGAGCACCTCGTGGACCATCGCCGCCGAGTCGATGGCCGGCGTGGTGTTGGGCATGGCCACGAGCGCGGTGTACCCGCCGAGCGATCCCGCTCTGCTGCCGGTCTCGACGGTCTCTGCCTCCTCCTGGCCCGGCTGGCGCAGGTGGCAGTGCAGGTCGACCAGGCCCGGCGCCACGACGCAGCCCCCGGCGTCCACGATCTCGTCGGCGGTGAGATCCTCTCCCACCGCGACGACGCGCCCGTCCGCCACCACCACATCGGCCCGCCGCGAGCCGCGGGCGTCGACCACCGTGCCGCCCCTGATGACCAACTCAGACATCGGAGCCTCCCGTCAGCGGTACGCCCGAGCCGAGCAACCGGTAGAGAACGGCCATGCGCAGGGCGACCCCGTTGGCCACCTGGTGGGTGATGACCGAATTGGGGCGATCGGCCACCTCTGGGGCGATCTCGACCCCGCGGTTCATCGGCCCCGGGTGCATGACGAGCGCGTCACCGGGCATGCGATGGGCCCGCTCCGGGGTCAGGCCGAAGCGGGCGGTGTACTCCCGCAGCGTCGGCACGAGCGCCTGCTCCTGGCGTTCGAGTTGCATGCGCAAGACGTAGGCCACGTCGAGCTTGGGGAGGACCTCGTCGAGGTCGGTGGTCACCGTGAGCTGGCTCCCCCACCCTGCCACGCTGGGCGGGAGGAGGGTGCGGGGGGCGATGAGCGTGACCGTGGCGCCGAGGGCCTGGAAGGCCTGGACGTTGGAGCGGGCCACCCGGGAGTGCTTGACGTCGCCCAGGATCCCTATGTGCAGACCCTCGAGCGGTCGCCGGCCCTCGGCGACGGCGGAGCGGGCGGCGGGGTGCTCGGTGCGGATGGTGTAGGCGTCGAGCAGGGCCTGGGTGGGGTGCTGGTGCCAGCCGTCCCCGGCGTTGATGATGCTGGCGCTCGTCCAGCGCGACACCTGCCACGGCACGCCCGAGGAGCGGTGGCGCACGACGGCGGCGTCGATGCCCATGGCGTCGAGCGTCTCCACCGTGTCGCGCAGGCTCTCGCCCTTGTTGACGCTGGAGGACGAGGCCGAGAAGGTCATGGTGTCGGCGGACAAGCGCTTGGCCGCCGTCTCGAACGACAGGCGCGTGCGAGTCGAGTCCTCGAAGAAGAGCGAGAGCACGGTCCTTCCCCGCAGGGCCGGGACCTTGGGCACCGGCCGGCGGCACACCTCCACCATGTGGTCGGTGAGGTCGAGGACGTCGACGAGATCGTCCACCGACAGCTCCTCGATGGAGCGGAGGTGCTGCGCCTGGCCGGCGGTCGGACCGAGGAGCTCGAGCTGCTCCGTCATGACGACACCACCGTTCCGATCTCGACGCCGCCGGGGCTCACCCGGACCTCCTCGTCGACGCCGGTGGGCAGGTTCTTGCCCACGTAGTCGGGCCGGATCGGCAGCTCGCGGTGGCCCCGGTCGACCAGCACGGCGAGCTGCACGGCCCGGGGGCGGCCGTAGTCGTTGAGGGCGTCGAGGGCCGCCCGCACGGTCCGGCCCGTGTACAGCACGTCGTCGACCAGCACCACGACCCGCCCGTCGAGTGAGCCGGGGATCGTGGTGATCGAGCCCGGCAGCACCGGCCGCAGCCCGATGTCGTCCCGGTGAAGGCTGACGTCGAGGACCCCCGCGGCCGGCGGCCGGTGGCCCTCGATGCCGGCGATGGCCCGGGCAAGCGCCTCGGCTAGCCAGGTGCCGCCGTTCGCCAGCCCGATCACGGCCAGGTGCTCATCACCCCGGTTGCGCTCCACGATCTCGTGGGCGATGCGGGTGACGGCCCGGCGGATGTCGTCGGCGCTCAGCACCTGGGCCCGGACATGAAAAACGCCCCCTCGCAGGGGGCGGGCGGTGCTCGGCTCGGTAGGCGGCCGCGGGCTCGCAGCGCTCATGGACTCCTCCTCCGTACGGGCCTCACGGGACCCATTTGACGGCTCCCAGCACCATAGCGGCCGCGGCCGCCGTCGCCGCGGATGTCGTCAGGACGGGGGCGGATCGTCCTCGGCCGGACGGTCGCGGGGAAGATCGCGGCCCGGGCGGAGCTTGGGAGCGATGGCCGACAGCATCCCGTTGACGAAGCGGCCGGAGTCGTCGGTCGAGAAGCGCTTGGCCAGCTCGACGGCTTCGTCGATGACGACCGGCACCGGCACCTCCGGACGGTCCTTCAGCTCGTAGAGGGCCAGACGCAGGACGTTGCGGTCGATGGCCGGCATGCGGTCGAGGCTCCAGTTGCGGGCGTGCCCCGCGATGAGCGCATCGAGCTCGGCTTGGTGATCCTCGACCCCCTCGACCAGCGTCACCACGAGCGCCGCGGGGGGCACGGGCAGGGCGGCCAGCACCTGCCGCGGCGCTTCCTCCTTGGATTCGGCCTCGTAGAGCAGGGACAGCGCCCGCTCCCGGGCGTCCGAGCGCGGATCCTCCTCGCGCTCGTCGAATGCCACCCGTCAGACCCGCGTGAGGTACTCGCCGGAGCGGGTGTCCACCTTCACCCGGTCGCCGGGGTTTACGAACAACGGCACCTGGATGACGAGTCCGGTCTCCAGCGTCGCCGGCTTGCGGGCGCCGGAGACCCGGTCACCCTGCACGCCGGGTTCCGTCTCGGCGATGGTCAGCTCGACGGACGGGGCGATCTCCACCTGCACGATCTCACCCTCGAAGGTGGCGAGGTTGGCCGTCATCTGCTCCACCAGGTAGTCGGCCGCCTCGCCGAGCGCGGACGGCGGCACGGGGACCTGCTCATAGGACACGCGGTCCATGAAGACGTAGTCGTCGCCGTCGCGGTACAGGAACTGCATGTCCCGCTTGTCGACGATGGCCTGCGTGACCCTGACCCCGGCGTTGAACGTGCGCTCGAGAACTGCGCCGGTCCGCACGTTCTTGAGCTTCGTGCGGACGAACGCCCCGCCCTTGCCGGGCTTGACGTGCTGGAAGTCGACGACGGTGAACAGCCCGTTGTCGAGCTGCAGCGTGATCCCGTTCTTCAAGTCGTTGGTGGAGATCGCAGGCATGAGAGGTCCTTCGGTGTGTGCGTGAGGGGTCGGCAGCCGTCGACGGTGATCACTACGGTGTCCTCGATCCGGACGCCGCCGAGCCCTGCACGATAGACCCCGGGCTCGACGGTCACGACGTCCCCGACGGCCAGCGTGTCGACCGAGCCGGCAGTGGCCCATGGGACCTCGTGGATCAGGAGCCCCACCCCGTGGCCGGTGCCGTGGGTGAAGTGGTCACCGAAACCGGACCCGGTCAGCGCCGTCCGGCACACCCCGTCGAGGGCACGCCCCGCGAAGTCCGGCCGGGCCGCGGCCACGCCGATGGCCTGGGTGGCCTCGACGGCGGCGTACGCCTCCTCCAGCCATGGATCCACCTCGCCGAGGAGCGCGGTGCGGGTCATGTCCGAGTGGTAGCCCTCGTAGAGCGCACCGAAGTCGAGGATCAGGCAGTCGCCGTCGGTGATGCGCCGGTCCGACGGGTCGTGGTGGGGCTTCGCCGCGTTGGGTCCGCTGGCCACGATGGACGGGAAGCTCGGCCCGTCGGCGCCGAGCCCCCGCATCCGGTCCTCGAGCGCGAGCGCGAACGCGGCTTCCGTCGGCTCGGCATCGAGCAGGTGGGACACGTCCGCCAGCGCCTGGCTGGCGAGCGAGCAGGCGTGCTCGATGCGGGCCAGTTCGCCGGCGTCCTTGGTGCGCCGCTCGGCCTCGACCAGCCCGCTCGTGGGAACCAGCTCGGCCGGCAGCGCCGTGCGGTAGCGCTCCACCCCGGCCCAGCTGACGTGCTCGGCCTCCAACCCCACCCTGGCCAGCCCGCGCACGGCGGCGGCCAGCGCCTCGTCCTGGGCGGCCACCGAGCGGCCGATGGTCACCGTGGCGTCGCACCCCACTGCGGCCAGTTCCTCCGCCGCCCGTTCCTCGTACCGGCCGTCAGTGACGAGCACCACCCGCTCGGGAAGGATCAGCGCCCGCCCGGCCGAGCCGGTGAACCCGGTCAGCCACCGGACGTTGACGAGGTCGGTGACCAGCAGGGCGTCGACACCGGCGCCCGCGAGGCGGTCCCGCACACGGCCCGCCCGCGGGCCGACCTCCAACGGCGGCAGCTTCATGACCGCTCCACCAGCCCGGCGAGCGCGTCGACGGCCAGCCCGTACCCGGCCAGGCCCAGGCCCATGATCGAACCCGCGGCTGCCGGCGCTACGACACTCGTGTGGCGCCACGGCTCGCGGGCGCTCGGATTGGAGATGTGCACCTCCAGCACCGGGCCGGCGAACGCGGCGAGGGCGTCGTGCAGCGACCAGGCGTAGTGGGTGAAAGCACCGGGGTTGATGAGGATGGCCGCGCACCGCCCCCGGGCGCCGTGGATGGCATCCACCAGCTCGCCCTCGTGGTTCGTCTGGAAGGCCTCGACGTCCCAGTCGTGGCGCGCGGCGGCCTCCCGGGCGGCCTGCACGTAGTCCTCCAGCGTGGCCGTGCCGTACACGGCCGGCTCCCGCTCGCCGAGCAGGTTGAGGTTGGGCCCGTGCAGGACGAGCAACAGCGGCCGCGGCACCGTTTCATGCTCCCATGCGGACCAGCGCGGCCTTCACGTCCGTCGGGTCGACCCCGGGGACCAGCTCCACCCCTTGTGGGCCGTCGAGCACGAAGGTCAAGCCGTCGAGCGCCTTCTTGTCGCGGCCCATCAGCTCGACGAGGCGGTCGGGCTCGGAGCCGGACGGCAATGACGCGTCGAGCCCGTACCGTGCGATCACGGCGCGGTGCTCGTCGATCCGGTCCTGCCCGATGCGGTCGAGCACGCCCGCCAGCTCGGCCGCGTAGACCAGCCCGATGGCCACCGCCTCTCCGTGGCGCAGGTCGTGACCGCTGGTGATCTCCAACGCGTGGGCCAGCGTGTGGCCGTAGTTGAGGCTGGCTCTCCCGGCCCCGCCGCCGGCGTTCCCCCCGGCCGTCGCCTCGCGCTCGTCGGCCACGACGACCTCGGCCTTGATGGCGACGCACCGCGCCACCCGTTCCTCGAGCGGCAGGGCCAGGAGGTCGTCGCCGGTCAGGAAGTGGTACTTCGCCATCTCCCCCAGCCCGCTGCGGCGCTCCCGCTCGGGCAGCGTCTCCAGCGCGGTCAGGTCGCACAGCACGGCGACCGGCTGCCAGAAGGCGCCGACGAGGTTCTTGCCCTCCGGCAGGTTGACACCAGTCTTGCCGCCGATGGCCGCGTCCACCATGCCGAGCAACGTGGTGGGGACGTGGACCACCGCGATGCCCCGGTGGTAGCTGGCGGCGGCGAAGCCGGCTACGTCGGTGACCATCCCGCCGCCCACCGCCACGACGCAGTCCCGCCGAGTGAGCCCGGCGCGGGCGAGGTCGCGGCACAGGTGCTCGACGGTGGCCAGGGTCTTGTGGAACTCGCCCTCGCCCAGCTCGCAGCGGGCCACGACGCGGTCCCGCTCGACCAGGTCCGGCACGTCCGGCTGGGTGACCACCACGATTCGTTCGACGCCGGCGGGCAGCACGTCGGCGAGGAGCGACGCCGCTCCCTCCCCCACCCACACGTCATACGGCCGGTCGGCCAGCGGCACGGGGACCCGGATCACGGTGCCTCACAGGCGGCCAGCGCTCGCAGCACGTCCTCCGCCACGGCCTCGATCGGCGCATGACTGGTCTCGACGGTCGCGTCCGCCACCTCGCGGTAGAGCTCCTCGCGCTCGGTGGCCAGGCGGCGCAGCGCGGTCAGAGGATCGTCATCCAGGAGCGGCCGATGACCCTGCTGCCCGACCCGGGTCACGAGCACTTCGGGGTCGGCGACCAGGCGGACGGTGCAGACGTGGGCCCGCTTCAGCAGCCGCCGGTTCTCCTCCCGCAGCACGACGCCGCCGGCGGCCGCGACGACGGCGGGGTCGGGCAGGGCGAGCGCGTCCTCCAGCACCTTCGTCTCGAGGTCCCGGTACGCAGGCTCGCCGTCGGCCAGCCAGATCTCACGGACGGTCCGGCCTTCGCGGGCCTCGATCATCTGGTCGCTGTCCAGGAACGGCCACTGCAACGCCTCGGCCACCCGCGTGCCCACGGTGGTCTTGCCCGATCCCATCATGCCCACGAGCGCGAGGTGCACGAGCGGCCCGTCAGCGCAACGAGGCGCGGTAGGCGTCGGCGTTGCGCACCATCTCGGCCACCGAGTCGCCGCCGAACTTGCGTTGCGCCTCCGCGGCCAGGACCAGCGCGACCATCGTCTCGGCCACGACGCCCATGGCGGGGACGGCGGTGACATCGGTGCGCTCCTTGAAGCTCACGGTCGATTCCTTCGTCTCCACGTCCACGGTCCGCAGGGTGGGCCGGTTGAGCGTGGCCAGTGGCTTCATCGCCGCCTTGACCACGACCAGCTCGCCCGTGCTCATACCGCCTTCTGTGCCGCCGGCCAAGGTTGACTCCCGCCGGTACCCACTGCCGGTCCCGCTCTCGGCGGCGCCGGCGTCCCACACGATCGCGTCGTGGGCCTGCGAACCCCGGCGGCCCGCCACCTCGAAGCCGTCGCCGATCTCGACCGCCTTGACGGCCTGGATGCTCATGATGGCCCGGGCGAGCAGTCCGTCGAGCTTGCGGTCCCAGTGGACGTGGCTGCCCAGACCCACGGGCACCCCGTACGCCAGGATCTCGACCACGCCTCCGAGTGAGTCGCCGTCCTTGGCGGCCGCTTCGATCGCCGCGATCATCTCGTCCTGCGCGGCGGCGTCGAAGCAACGCACGGGCGACTCGTCGACGGCGTCGAGGTCCTCCGGGTAGGGGCGGGCCACGCTCTTGGACCGCGCCGAGCCGAGCTGCACCACGTGGCTCAGGACGCTGACGCCGAGCTCGGCCAGCAGGGCCTTGGCCAGGCAGCCGGCAGCGACCCGCGCCGCCGTCTCACGGGCGCTGGCCCGCTCCAGCACGTCACGGGCGTCCCGGAAGCCGTACTTCTGCATGCCGGCCAGGTCCGCGTGCCCCGGCCGCGGTTGCGTGAGCGGATGCTCCGTCTGGCCCGGGGCCGGTGACATCTCCTGGTGCCAGCGGTCCGAGCGGAACCACTCGCTGTTCTTGATCTCGATGGCCACGGGCGACCCGAGCGTGCGCCCGTGGCGGATGCCGCCCAGCAACGTGAGCTCGTCGGCCTCGAAGCGCATCCGGGGCCCCCGCCCGTACCCGAGGCGGCGGCGGGCCAGCTCGCCCTGTACGTCCTCGACCGTGATGGGGAGGCCGGCGGGCAGGCCTTCGACGATGACGACGAGGGCCTGGCCGTGGGATTCCCCGGCGGTCAGGAAGCGGAGCACCCGGGAATGGTACCGGCGCGCCCGTTCGCGTCGGGGGGCGTCAGTGGCTGGTGATCACGAGGGCCAGGACGGTGCCGGCCACGAGGAACGGGCCGAACGGCAGCGTGACGTCACGGCGCCTGCGCCGGACCACTTGGACCAGCGCGGCCAGCGCGCCGAGCCCCCCGGCGATCAGCAACGCCGGCAGGACCAGGCCCACCGAGCGGACTCCGACGAGCACGCCGAGCAGCAGCCCGAGCTTCACGTCCCCGAACCCCATCCCACTCGGGCTGGCCAGGTGCAGCACGAGCAGCACACCAGCGGTCGCCGCCGCCCCGCCCAGCGCGCCCACGAGCGGTGCGAAGTCACCGGAGATGGCGCCCTGGGCGCCGACCAGTGCCAGCACCACCGCGAACCCGCCGAGCGTCAGGCGGTCCGGGAGCCGGCGCTCGCGGAGGTCGATGAGCACCAGCGGGACCAGGAACGTCGCGGCCACCATGTCGAGCAGCAGCCATCGGCTACCGCCGAGCAGGTGGGCGAGCGCCACGACGAACACGGTGATCGTGGTGAGCCCGCCGGCCAGCTCCGCCCGCCAGCTCTCCTCCACTCGTTGCTGATGGGACTCGGAGAACGGCGTGGTCACACGATCGAGACGTCCACCGGGACCGGTGATGACGCGCCAGCTCAGGAATGCTCGAGTGCTGCCTCCGCGGCCGCGCGCATGACGGCGCGCGGGGCGTCCACACCGGTCCACAGCGTGAACTGCCGCGCGCCTTGGTGCACGAGCATGCCCAGCCCGTCGACGGTTCGGCAGCCCCGATCCCCGGCGGCGGCCAGCAAGGGCGTTCGGCGCGGGTGGTACACGAGGTCAGCCACGACCTGGCCCGGGCGGAGCAGCGCGGGATCGACGGGCAGGTCGGCGGAGGTCCCCATGCCGAGCGGGGTGGCGTGCACGATCAGGTCCGCCGCCGTCACGTCCTCCGCCCGCCCCACGCGGCCGATGCCCGGCGCCAGCGCGGCGGCCGTCTCCGCGGCGGCCGCCGTCCGGTTGACGACCACCACCTCCCGGCAGCCCGCCTCTGTCAACGCCAGCACCACGGCCCGCGCCGCCCCGCCGGCGCCGAGGACGGCGACCGTCAGGCCGCGGGGATCGATGTCGTGGTCGAGGCGGACCGAGTCGACGAACCCGCCGCCGTCCGTGCTCTCCCCTGCCGCCGTGCCGTCCTCGGAGAACACGACCGTGTTGGCGGCCTGCAGGGCGGTGACCGTGGGCGACGGTCGATCGACGAGGCCGGCCACGTCCGTCTTGTGGGGCATCGTCACCGACAGTCCGAGCAGGCCGAAGATCCGTCCCGCCCCGAGCGCGGCGCCGGCCTGGCCGGCGGGGATGGGAAATGCGAGGTAGACCGCGTCCAGGTCGCAGGCCGCGAAGGCGGCGTTGTGCATGGCCGGTGACAGCGAGTGGCGGACGGGCCAGCCGATGATGCCGGCGACCCGTGTGCTCCCTCCGACGGGCCGCGCCGCCGGGAGGACCGTCACCCGAGCAGGCCCGCGGCCCGCGCCTTCTCCACGTTCCTCGTGTGGTCGTCGTAGTTGGTGGCGAAGGCGTGGCGGCCCTCGGCGTCGGCCAGCACGTAGTAGAGCCAGATGCAGGGGATCCCGCCGGGGCAGCTCGCAGGATCCGGATTGGGAGCCGGGTTGAGCGCGGCCTCGATCGACTTCTTGCTCGGGTTGGTGATGGGCGTCGGCGGCAGGCCCAGGTGCAGGTAGGAGTTGTACGGCGTGTCGAGCTCCTTCAGTGTGCTGAACGGAGTCTCGGAGTCCTGCTTGTAGTAGAGCGTGGCGTCGACCTGCAGCGGGGTACCGACGAAGAGCCGGTTGTAGATCACCCGGGCGATGAGCGCCCGGTCCTCGTCGACCTTGGCCTCCTTCTCGATCATCGACGCCACGATCAGGATCTCGTACGGGGTGCGCCCGGTGGTCAACGGCGCCTTCTGGATGCCGACGCTGTTGGCGACGCGGGTCATCTGCTGCACCATCCGGCCGACGATCTGGTCCTCGGTCTCGCCACCGCCGATCTGGTACGTGTCCGGGAACAGGAGGCCCTCGAGATCGGTGACCGTCGGCGCCAGCTCACTCCGGATCTTGCCGGACGTGGCGGCGGCCACGAACCTGTCCGCCGACAGCCGCGGCGCGTCGCGCTCCAACCGCGCGCCCATGCGGGCCACCGCGTAGCCCTCCGGGAAGGTCACGTTGCTGAACGTCCGGGTCGGGGATGTCCGGAGCGACTTGACGATGTTGCCCATGTCGTCGCGGGGGCGAAGGGTGTAGTAGCCCGGCTGCACTTCGAGCCCGCCCTTGTACTTGATGTACGTGGTGAACACCCGGGCGTTGGTGATGATCCCCTCGCTCTGGAGGCGGTCAGCCACGGCCGACAGCGTGTCGCCCTCGTTGATGGTGAAGTTGACCGGATCGCCGGGCTCACCGGGCGGGGCGACCTGCTGGACGGTCCACCGACCGGCCAGACCAGCCAGGAGGGCCATCACGACGAGGAGTCCGAGGAACGCCAGACCGAGGCGCCGCCCGCCCTTGCGTTCGGGCGGGAGCGGCTCCATCTCCTCGGGGTCGAGATCCTCTGGTTCGTCCCAGGGGTCGCGGCGCCAATCGGTGATCGTCAGGTCGGTGCGGCTCACAGTCGGGACGGAACGCTACCGGGTCATCACCACGGTGTTCCGGTCATCCGGCGCCGGCCCGGCGGTCGAGCCAGGCCTGGAGGATGACGGCGGCCGCCACCTTGTCGACCACGCGCCGCCGCCCCTCGGTGCGCAGACCGGCCTCCTTGAGGGCGCGCTCGGCGGTCACGGTGGTGAGGCGCTCGTCGAAGGACTCGACGGGGACGGGGAGCGCGGCCGCCAGGAGTTCAGTCTCGGCCTGGGCCGCCTTGGCCGCCGGGCCCGAACGCCCGTCGAGCGAGAGCGGCAGCCCGACCACGACCCGCTCGGCCTCCTCCTCCGCGACGAGGGCGGCGATGCGCGTGTGGTCGTCCGCGGTCCGGCCGCTGCGGGTGATGACCGTGAGCGGCGTGGCGATCGTGCCGCTGCGGTCGCTGACCGCCACCCCGATCCGCTTCGTGCCGAGGTCGAGGGCCAGGACCCGCACGGACCGAGCGGACCTCAGCCGGCCGGTGCGGCGTCGCCGGCGGTGTCGAGCAAGCCGCGAGCCGCGCCGGAGGCGATGGCCAGCGCGTCGTCGACGCCGCCCGGATCCTTGCCACCGGCCACCGCCACGTCGCCCTTGCCGCCGCCGCCGCCCTTGACGGCGCGAGCCGCCTCCTTCAGGACGTCGGCCGCCTGGCCGCCCACCCCGCTGGCGAGCGCGGCGACGAGCGACGCGCCACCGGTGTCGCTGCGGCCGCCCAGGACGACCGCCCGAACGCCTGACTGGCCGCGCACGGCGACGGCGAGGTCGCGCAGATCACCGGGCGGCAGGTCGTCCACCCGGGCGACGACGAGGCCGTCCGTGCCGCCAACCGCCAGCTCCGCAGCGCGGCCGGCCGCGACGCGGGCCCGCAGCGCGCGGAGCTCGTCCTGGAGCGCTTTGTTCTCGTCCAGCTTGCGACGCACGCCCTCGACGATGGTGGCAGGTGTGGTCGACAGGAGCGCGGCGGCCTCGGCCAGCTCCCGCTCGTCCCGCTGGAGCAGCTCGACGGAGGCCATCCCGGTGACTGCTTCGATCCGGCGCAGGTTGGAGCCGATGGAGCCCTCGCTCACGACCTTGATGGTGCCGATGTCGCCCAGGGCGCGGACGTGGGTGCCGCCGCACAGCTCCAGGCTGTTGCTACCCGCCTCCAGCACGCGCACGACATCGCCGTACTTGTCCCCGAAGAAGGCGATGGCGCCCATGGCCTCGGCCTCGGCCTTGGTGGTCTCGTAGGCGCGGACGCGGTCGTTGGTCAGCACCTCCTCGTTGGAGAGCGCCTCGATCTGCTCGATCTCGTCGGGCGTGACCGCCGCGTAGTGGCTGAAGTCGAACCGGAGGCGGTCGGGCGCGACCAGGGACCCGGCCTGCTTCACGTGCGCACCGAGCACCTTGCGCAGCGCCCAGTGCAGGACATGGGTGGCCGTGTGATTGCGGCGGATGGCCCGGCGACGCTCGCCGTCGATGGCGACGTGCGCCTCCTGGCCAGACGTGATGTCGCCCTGCTCGAGCACCGCGACGTGGCGCCGGAGGCCGGGGAGGGCGAAGGTCGTGTCCTTCACACGGGCGCGGCCGGTCTCGGTCGTGATGGTCCCGGTGTCACCCACCTGCCCGCCGGACTCGGCGTAGAACGGCGTGCGGTCGGTGAAGATCTCCACGACTCCCGACGGCGAGTCCGGCCCGTCGCTGTCCACGACGGGGACGACGGCGAGGATCCGCACGTCGCCCTCGTCCTCCCCATCACCGAAGAACTCGGTCGTGCCGAACTGCTCGACGAGCTCGCGGTACCGGTCGATCCGATCGTCGTCGACGCCGGTCGCCTTCCGGGCCTCCTTGGCCCGACGGCGCTGCTCTGCCATCTCGACGTTGAAGCCCTCGACATCGACGGTGACCCCGCGCTCGGCGGTGATCTCGGTGGTCACCTCGAGCGGGAAGCCGAAGGTGTCGTGCAGCTTGAACGCCGCCGCGCCGGGCAGGACGGTGGCGCCCGCGGAGAGCTCGTCCTCGAGGATGACGAGGCCGGTGCGCAGCGTCTGGCGGAAGCGCTCCTCCTCCCGCGTGATCACGCCGGTGATGAAGTCCCGGTTCTTGACGACGTCGGGGTAGGCGTCGCCCATGATGGCGATGGACTCCTCGACCAGACCGGGAAGCACCAGCTTCTCGGCACCGAGCAGGAACGCGTGGCGCACGGCCCGGCGCAGGATGCGCCGCAGCACGTAGCCCCGGTCCTCGTTGGAGGGGAACACGCCGTCGTTGACGAGCATGGTGCCCGATCGCGCATGCTCGGCCAGGATGCGCAGGCTGACGTCGGTCCGCTCGTCGCGCCCGTACGCGTGACCGGTCAGTGACGACGCCACCTCGATGATGGGCCGGAGGACGTCGGTGTCCCACACGGAGTCGACGCCCTGCACGAGGGTGAGGATCCGCTCCAGGCCGGCACCGGTGTCGATCGAGGGACGGGGCAGCGGGGTGCGGGTGCCGTCCGGGGCCTGGTCGAACTGCATGAAGACCAGGTTCCAGAACTCCATGAAGCGCTCACCGGCGGGGTCCGCCAGCGGGCCGCCGTCCGGGCCGTACTCGGCGCCGCGATCGATGTGCAGCTCGGAGCAGGGCCCGCAGGGGCCGGTGTCTCCCATCTGCCAGAAGTTGTCGGCGTCGCCGAGGCGTTGGATGCGCACCATGGGCACGCCCACGGCGTCGTGCCAGATCTCCTCGGCCTCGTCGTCCGAGGTGTGCACCGTGATCCACAGACGGTCACCGTCGAACCCGAGGTACTCGGTGACGTACTCCCACGCCCAGGGGATGGCCTTCTCCTTGAAGTAGTCCCCGAAGCTGAAGTTGCCCATCATCTCGAAGAAGACGGTGTGACGCCTCGTGCGGCCGACGTCGTCGAGGTCGTTGTGCTTGCCGCCCGCCCGCGCGCACTTCTGCACGTCGGTGGCCCGCTTGAACGGCGCCGCCTCGTCGCCGGTGAAGTACGGCTTGAACGGCACCATCCCGGCCACCGTGAACAGCACCGTCGGGTCGTGCGGGATCAGGCTCGCCGACGGCACGACCGCGTGGTCGCGGTCCGCGAAGAAACCCGTGAAGGACCGGCGCAGCTCGTTGGCGGTGCGGGGCGGGGGCATGGACCTGTGAGCCTACCGGCGGGGGTTCGGCCCTCTCGGCTGGGTTCCGCTCAGCGGCGGGAGCGGCGCCGCAACCGGCCAGTGGGCCGGTCGGACGGGCGATGCTCGACCGACGGGTGCTCGGCCGACACACGCGCCGCTCGGTCGGACCGCGTTGCGGCCCTGGCGAGCTGCTCGAGTTGCCGCACGTCGGACAGCACGATGATCTGCGCCGGACCGTTCCCACCGAGCGCAAGGCCCGCGGTCTCGCTCTCGGCTGGCAACTCAACCTCCCGGACACGTATTGCCGGTCGCGCGCCACGCACCGCGTCGACGACGTCCCGTCCGCGGGCCTTCGTCCGGTCGGCCACGGAGCGGGCCACGCTCGCCGGTGTGATCTGGTCGGCCACCCGCTTCACCTTGCGCCGCGTGTACGTGGCTCCCGCCGCTCCCGCCGCCGCACCGGCCACGAACCATGTCACCCGCGTGATCATCGGAGCACAACCATGTCGGGACCTCCCTCGCACCGCGGCCCCGGCGTCTCGAGGACGATGGCCAACTCACACGCGGTCATGTCGAAACCGTACCGCTCATCCTTCGTCCGGGCGGGAACGGTCGTCCTCCTCCAGCCGCCCTGCGGATCGGTCTCTCGGTCGCCCTTCTGATCGTTGGGCCTGCTGGCGGGCGACCTCGGCTTCGTGCCCGTGGCCGCTCGGCTCGTAGTACGAACGGTCGTCGAGGTCCGGCGGGCCGTAGCGCTGGGGCACCCAACCCCGCGGGTCGTCGTGTGGGTACACGTACCCCTCGCCGTGGCCGAGGCTGGCCGCACCGCGGTAGTGGCTGTCCCGCAGATGTGCCGGCACCTCGCCCAGTTGGCCGGTCCTCACGTCCTCCCGGGCGCGCCAGATCCCCAAGGCGGTGCGGTTGCTCTTGGGTGCGGTGGCCAGGTGGACGACGGCCTGCGCCAGGTTGAGCTGGGCCTCCGGGAGGCCGACGTGCTCGACGGCCTGCGCGGCGGCCACCGCCACGAGCAATGCCTGCGGGTCGGCCATGCCCACGTCCTCGCTGGCCAGGATCACGAGCCGGCGGGCGATGAAGCGGGCGTCCTCCCCCGACTCCAGCATCCGGGCCAGCCAGTAGAGGCTGGCGTCGGGATCGGAACCCCGGATCGACTTGATGAAGGCGGAGATGACGTCGTAGTGGTCGTCCCGGCCGTAGCGGAGTGCGGAGACGCCGAGCGCGTCGGTGACGTCCTCCACGGTGACGACCGGCGGGGTGCCTCGCCGCTCCACGGCCAATGCCACGGCCACCTCCAGCGACGTGAGCACCTGCCGCCCGTCGCCGGCCGACCGATCGACCAGGGGATCGAGCGCTCCCTCCGCGGCAGTGGCGCCCTCGGCGTCCAGGCCTCGCTCGGCCAGCACGCGCAGGGCGTCGCGGTCGAGCGGTTCCAGGCGGAAGAGGGTGGACCGGCTGCGCAGCGGCGGATTGACCTCGAAGAACGGGTTCTCGGTCGTGGCACCGATGAGCGTGAGGAGCCCGTCCTCGACGCTCGGCAACAGCGCGTCTTGCTGCGCCTTGTTGAAGCGGTGGATCTCGTCGAGGAAGAGGATCGTGCGCTGGTCGCGCTCGCCGAGTCGGGCCCGCGCCCGCTCGATGATCTCCCGCACGTCCTTGACCGAGGCCGACACCGCGGAGAGCTGTTCGAACGCCCGGCTCGTCGTCGCGGCCACGACCTGGGCCAGCGTCGTCTTCCCGGTCCCCGGCGGCCCCCAGAAGATCGCCGAGGAGAGCCGATCGGTCTCCACGAGCGCGCGCAGCGGGCGGCCCGGGCCCACCAGTTCGTCCTGACCGACGATGTCGTCGAGCGTGCGGGGCCGCAGGCGCGCCGCCAATGGGGACTGCCGGCGGAGGCGTTCCTCGACCGCGACGCTGAACAGATCCTCGGGCAACGGCGGCACGGTACCGCCGGCGACCACGCTGGGCGCGAACCGGCCGTGCCGGGAGCGATTCGTCCGGAACGATCCTTCCCGCCGGACGAGTCCCGGTACTACCGTGCCCCCGACTCTGCCCCCGGCGGAAGGAAACGGCATGTCCACTCGTACCCGCACCACCGCGCTGGCCGGGACCCTCGTCCTGGCCTCGCTCGCCCTGGCCGCTCCCGCCTCTCCGGCCGCCGCACGCGGCCAGATCCCGGCGGCCAACACCCAGGAGGCCGAGCGCAAGGAGTACGTGGTGCTCGCCACGAATGAGGCCTCGGTGGCCGCGGCCCAAGCGGCGGTCGTCGCCGCCGGCGGGCAGGTCACCGCGGTCAACACCGATGTCGGGCTGCTCACGGTGGAGGCGCCGGCCGAGGGCTTCGCCGGCGCGGTGAGCGCCAACACGGCCGTCACCGGCGTGGCCGAGAACCGCGCCATCGGTCAGGCGCCCGAGAACGGCCGCAAGGCCCGGTGGGAGGACATCGAGAAGGAGACGGAGGCTCGCGCCGCCGCCCGCGGTCAGCGCCAGGCCAGCCGCGCCGCCGCCCAAGCCGCTGAGCCGCTGGCCGACCTGCAGTGGGACATGCGGATGATCAAGGCCACTCCGCAGGGCTCGTACGGCGTCAACCCCGGCAGGAAGGGCGTGCTGGTCGGGATCATCGACACCGGCATCGACGGGAACCACCCCGACATCAAGCCGAACTTCGACGCCGCGCTGAGCCGCAACTTCACCACGGACATCGAGGACATCGACGGCCCCTGCGCGGACGAGCCTGACGCCTCCTGCGAGGACGCGGCCGACGTGGACGAGGACGGCCACGGCACGCACGTCGCCGGCACGGTGGCCTCGCCGCTGAACGGCGTGGGCATCGGCGGCGTGGCTCCCAACGTCACGCTGGTCAACCTGCGGGCCGGTCAGGATTCGGGCTACTTCTTCCTGCAGGCCACGGTGGACGCGCTGACCTACGCCGGCCGCAACGGCATCGACGTCGTCAACATGAGCTTCTTCGTCGATCCGTGGCTCTACAACTGTGCGGCCAACCCCGCCGACTCACCGGAGGAGCAGGCCGAGCAGCGCACGATCATCGAGGCCACGCAGCGGGCGGTGCGCTTCGCCCGTCGGCACGGGGTCACCCTTGTGGCGGCCATGGGCAACGAGGCCACCGACCTGGGACGCCCGACGATCGATGTGATCAGCCCCGACTACCCGGTGGGCACGGAGAAGACCCGTACCGTGGACAACACCTGCCTCGACATGCCGACGGAGGCGGAAGGCGTGATCTCGATCAGCGCCCTCGGGCCGAGCGGCAAGAAGGCCGACTACTCCAACTACGGAACCGAGCAGACGGACTTCTCCGCTCCCGGCGGCTACTTCCGCGACTTCCTCGGGACGCCGCAGAACCGCGTGGTCGAGAACCTCATCCTGGCTCCGTACCCGGCAGCCCTCGCCATCGCCAACGGCGAGGCCGATCCCACGACCGGTCAATCGCTCACGCCCTTCGTGATCGCCCAGTGCGCGGGCGCGACCGCTGACACCTGCACCTACTGGCAGTACCTGCAGGGCACGTCGATGGCGTCGCCGCACGCGGCGGGTGTGGCGGCTCTGGTGGTCAGCGCCCACGGCAGGAAGGACAAGGCCCACGGTGGGCTGACGCTGGACCCGGGCGAGGTGGAGCGGGTGATGCGCAAGACCGCCATCGACACCGCGTGCCCGAACCCCCGCGAGGTGAGCTACGTGCCGGAGGGCCGCCCCGAGGAGTGGACGGCCTTCTGCGACGGCCCGGTCTGGAAGAACGGGTTCTATGGTCACGGCATCGTGAACGCGCTGGGCGCCGTTCGCTGATCGCCGTCGCCCCATCCGGTCCCGGGGGAACGGCCCGGCGCCCTGCCGTCAGCTCGTCGGCGGCAGGGCGCGCAGGCCCAACTCGGCGAGCTGTGCCCCCTCGACGGGGGTCGGTGCACCCGTCATGGGGTCTGTCCCCGACTGCGGCTTGGGGAAGGCGATGATCTCGCGGATGTTGTCCTCGCCGGCCAGGATGGCCACGAGGCGGTCGATGCCGAACGCGAACCCGCCGTGGGGAGGGGCGCCGTAGCGGAACGGGCTGAGGAAGAAGCCGAAGCGCCGGTCGGCCTCCTCGGGAGTGATGCCCAGAAGGCTGAAGATGCGCTGCTGCAACTCGGGCTCGTGGATCCGGATCGAGCCTGACCCCAGCTCCCATCCGTTCAGCACGAGGTCGTAGGCGCGGCTGCGCACGGACAGTGGGTCCGACTCCAGCTTGTCGAGGTCGTCCGGATGGACCCGGGTGAACGGGTGGTGTCCGGGCTTGGGGCGACCGCTGGTGGCGTCGATGCCGACGAAGAGCGGGAAGTCGACCACCCAGACGTAGCAGTACGGACCCTCGTGCACGGGCGGCCGGGCGAGGTCGTTGCGGAGCTGGCCGAGCACCTCGCACGTGGTCATCCACTCGTCGGCCACGACCAGCAGGAGGTCGCCGGGCTCGGCGCCGATGGTGCTCGACAATGCGGCCTGCTCGGCGTCGGTCAGGAACTTCGTGACCGGCCCTTCGAGCGAGCCCTCCTCGGCGACCTTGAACCAGACGAGGCCCTTGGCGCCCAGTTGCTTCGCCCGGTCCGTGAGGCCGTCCAGCTTGTTGCGGCCGTACTCCTCGGCGCCTCCTGCCAGGCGAAGGCCCTTGATGGAGCCGGCACCGGCGAAGGCCTTGAACTCGGTCGAGGCGAACACGTCCGTGAGCTCCACCAGCTCCATGCCGAAGCGCAGGTCGGGCTTGTCCACGCCGTAGCGGTCCATGGCCTCGTGCCAGGTGATGTGGGGGATCTCGGCCGGCCGCTCGCCGGTGGCGGCCTCGGCGGCGTCGAGCACGGCCTCGCTGATGGCGGCCACCACGTCGCCCTGATCCACGAAGCTCATCTCGGCGTCGAGCTGCATGAACTCGTACTGCCGGTCGGCCCGCAGGTCCTCGTCCCGCAGGCAGCGGGCGATCTGGAAGTAGCGGTCCACGCCGGCCACCATGAGCAGCTGCTTGAACAGCTGCGGCGACTGGGGCAGCGCGTAGAAAGAACCCGGCGATTGGCGGGACGGGACCAGGAACTCGCGTGCGCCCTCGGGGGTGGAGGGCACGAGCATCGGCGTCTCGATCTCGACGAATCCCTGGCGCTCCATGGCGCGGCGAATGGCCGAGTTGACGGTGGAGCGCAGCCGCAGGTTGCGCTGCATCCGCTCACGCCGCAGGTCGAGGTAGCGGTGGCGCAGGCGGACCGTCTCATCGACGTCGTCGGCCCGGGAGTCGATCGGGAACGGCGGCGGCTCCGCCGTTGACAGGACCTCGATCTCGCAGTCACCGATCTCGATCTCGCCCGTGGGTAGGTTCGGGTTCAGGGTGCCCTCGGGCCGCGGCCGGACGGTGCCGGTGATCCGCACGACGAACTCGTTGCGCACGTCGACGGATCGGTTGATGACGCACTGCACGAGCCCGGTGTGGTCCCGGAGGTCCAGGAAGGCCAGGTGCTCGCCGTGCTCCCGCCGGCGGGCCACCCAGCCGCAGACGCTGACGGTTCGGCCGGCGTCGGCGGCCCGCAGGGTGCCGCACTGGTCCGTGCGCATGCTGGTGGGACGTCCCGTCATGCCGGCAACCACTTCCTCACGGTCTCGACCAGTTCGGCGCGGGCCACCGTCTCCTGGGGTCGCTCCTCGCGCAGGGCGCGCAGCGTGACGACACCCGCGTCGACCTCGCTCGTCCCGATGATCACGGCCACGTCGGCGCCGGAGCGGTCCGCGGCCTTCATCTGGGCCTTCATGCTGCGCTGGTCGAACGAGCGGTCGGTGCTGACGCCGGCTCGGCGCAGCTCGCCGGCGATGGCTAGCGCTTCGTTCCCGCCCACGGTGTCGACGACGTACGCGGTGGACGCGCTGCGTCGAGGCCGGCCAGACGCCCTCGGCGTCGCAGGCCAGCAGGATCCGCTCGATGCCGGCCCCGAACCCCACGCCGCCCGTGCCGGCCGGCCCGCCGAGAGCTTCGACCAGGCCGTCGTAGCGCCCACCTCCGCCGATGGCGTTCTGGGCGGCGTCGATGGCGTGGGAGGGGAACTCGAACAACGTGTGGTTGTAGTAGTCGAGCCCCCGGACGAGACGGGGATCGATCTCGAACGCGATACCCAGCACCTTGAGCCCGTGCTGGACGCGGTCGAACCGGGCGTCGGCGTCCGCGGTCAGGAACTCCAGCACCTGGGGCGCGGCGGCTACGACTGGCTGGTCGTCGGGCCGGCGGGAGTCGAGCACGCGGAGGGGGTTGATGGCGAGGGTCTCCCGGCTCTGCTCGGAGAGGTCGCCGCGGTGATCCGTCAGGTACGCGGTGAGCGCGGCGAGGAACGCCGCCCGGGTGGCGTCGTCCCCCAGCGAGTTGAGGACCAACGAGCGCCGGGTCAGACCGAGGGCGCGGTGGAAGCCGTCGAGGAGGGCGATGATCTCGACGTCGCTGTCTGGATCATCGGTGCCGACGATCTCGGCGTCGAGCTGGAAGTGCTGGCGGTACCGGCCCGCCTGGGGCGCCTCGTACCGGAACGCGGGGCCGGCCGTCCACGCCTTCCACGGCACGGGCGGCCGGTGCTCGGCGAAGGCCCGCATGACGCCGGCGGTGAACTCGGGCCGCACGGCGACCCGCCGGCCCCCCTTGTCCTCGAAGTCGTACATCTCCTTGCGGACGATGTCCGTCGAGTCGCCCACCCGCTGGAAGACCTCCAGGTGCTCGATGAGCGGCGTGATGACCAGACCGAACCCGGCTCGCTCGGCGTGTGTCGCGAACGTGGCGATCAAGCTGGCCCAACGCTGCGACTGCGGCGCCAGCACGTCGGCCATGCCACGCGGGGCCTGGAACTCGGGCACGATGGGCCAGGCTAGTTGGTGCCTGCCGCCGCTCCTCAGTGCGTTCGCCGGGCCGGGGTGGGGGTCAGGCGGACTTGCGGGGCCGGGCCGAGCGCGCCTTCTTCTTCCCCGTCGTCGCCGTGCGGCGCTTGCTCCGGCTGCTGCTCGCCCGGCCGGTGCTCCGGCGGGCCGATCGCCGCCGGCCGTTGGCCGACTCGACGCTGGCGGCGAGGGCCTCCATCAAGTCCACGACCAACGCCTCGGGCTCCTTCTCCGCCGTCACGCTCAGCTCCTTGCCCGCCTGCTTGTCCTTGATGCGCTGGCGCAGCTCCTCGGTGTACGTGTCGTGGTACTGGCGGGGGTCCCACTCGCCGGCCAGCGAGTCGACGAGCTGCGTGGCCATGCGCAGCGCCTTGGCCTCCGGCTTGGACCGCCGCGATGGAAGCTCGTCCACGTCCTTGCGGGGCACCACCTCGTCGGCGAAGCGCATGGTGGACATGGCCAGGACGCCGTCGAGCGGCCGGATGGCGGCCAGGTACTGCTTGTTGCGCATCACGACCGTGCCGATGGCGGCCCGCTCCCGATCTTCCATCGCCGACAGCAGGAGCTGGTAGGCCTTCTCTCCGCCGTCCCCCGGCGCCAACCAGTAGGTGCGCTCGTAGTAGATCGGGTCGATGGCGGTGAGCTCGACGAAGTCGGTGACCTCGACGGCCTTGGTCGACTCGGGCTTCAACTCGTCGAGCTCCTTCTTGTCGAAGGTGATGTAGCGGCCCTTGCGGACCTCGAAGCCCATCTCGACGTCGTCCGAGTCGACCTCGCGGCCCGTCTTCTCCGATACCTTGCGGTTGCGGACGCGGGCGCCGCTCTCCTTGTCGATCTGGTGGAAGTGCACGTCGTGGTCGCGGACGGCGGTGTACGCGCGCACCGGCACGTTGACCAGCCCGAACGAGATCGAACCGGTCCAGATGGGTCGGGCCATGGCGCGGGACTTACCCACGCCACTCCCCCGTCAATCGCGCCCGGCGTCAGGCGGACGCTCGGGCGTGCTCCAGCGCCCAGGTCAGCGCGTGGTCCGCAACCTCCTGCCAGCCCCCCCGGGCCGTCAACAGGTGCGGGCCTTCGAACTCGACGATCTCCGTGACCGTTCCGTCGGCCTTGTAGTGCTTGGCGTTCGACTGCTGGATGGATGGAGGCATGAGGTGGTCCACGCTCCCGGAGATGAACAGCAAGGGCGCCCGAGACGCGTTGTGGTAGTCGACCCAGTTGTCGTCCTTGCCCGGGTGGATGTTCGCCAACGCGCTCTCCCAGAAGATCGAGCCCGACGCGGGGATGTGGTAGCGCTCGTAGAGCCGCCGCGACTCATCCTCGGAAAAGGTGTTGGTGAAGGCGTAGTTCCACTGCTCGAACGTGAGCCCCACCGCCTTGTGGCGGTTGGCCGGGCTCTTCAGCACCGGAAAGGCGGCCTTGATCTGCGAGAGCGGCACTCGCTTGACCCCCTCCGTGGGCGCCGAGTTGATCGCCACCCCCACCGCGCCGTGACCTCGGTCGAGCAGGATCTGCGTGAAGACGCCCCCAGCCGAATGGCCCATGATGATCGGCGGCTTGTCGAGCCCACCGACGACATCCTCGAGATGCTCCATGATCTTCGGCACGGTGACCGCCTCTATCGGCGCGACGTCGGCGTTCAGCGCCTCCACCTCCACTTCGAACCCCGGGTAGGCCGGGGCGAGAACGGTGAAGCCCTTGCCCTCGTAGTAGGTGATCCAGTCCTCCCAACTGCGGGGGGTCACCCAGAACCCGTGGATCAGCACGATCGTGTCGGGAGCATTCGAGTCCGGCATCGGTCCTCCGTTCGAATCGCGCACCCCGCGGTCGAGGCGATGCTGATGTCCAGGCGGGTTGACTTGCTTCAGGCAAGCTAGCGTGGCTGTCTTGCTTCATACAAGGGAGACGTAGCCTCCCCGTGGTGCAGCGAACGGACTACGGGGAGATGAACTGCTCGATCGCCCGCGCCGTCAGCGTGCTGTGCGAGCCGTGGACGCCCCTGGTGCTCCGGGACATCCTCCTGGGCATCGCGCAGTTCGAGCACATCCGGACCGATCTCGGCATCTCGACCAACGTCCTTGCCGATCGACTCCGCACGCTCGTCGACCACGGCGTGGTGGAGCGCCAACCCTACGGCCGGCACCCTGACCGATTCGAGTACCGCCTCAGCGACAAGGGGCGCGAAGCAGTGCCGATCCTCCTCGCGCTCCTGGCCTGGGGCGACCGCTGGCAGGACGCCGGTGAGGGCGCCCCCACCGAGATGGTCCACCGATCCTGCGGAAAGGTCACGTGGGCGGCCGCGCACTGCGCCGCGTGCGGCGAGCGGCTGGAGCTGCGGGACCTCGAGTTCCGCAACGGCCCGGCCGGCCGCGCCGGCCCGGGCACGATGGTCCTGCGGGCGCGCCTGGCCCGTTGACCGCGCCTCGCCTGTTTGCCGTTCGCTACTCCGGTTCCGGGAAGTGGCAGACGGCCTCGACGTTGTTGCCGTCGGGATCCCGCACGAACGCGCCGTAGTAGTTCGGGTGGTACTCGGGCCAGACGCGAGGCTCGTGCAGCACCTCGGCACCGGCGCCGACGGCGGCATCGAAGAAAGCCCGCACGGCGGCCCGGTCGGGCGCCTCGAACGCCAGGTGCGACTCCCGGAAGCCCTCACCGGTGTTCAAGGTGCCGATCCAGAAGTCCGGTTTCTCAGCCGTGCCATAGCCCATGGCTACCTCGAAGTCCATGACCCGCGTCGCGCCCAATGGCGCCAGCACGGTGTCGTAGAAGGCGGCGCTGGCGGCCAGGTCGGCACACTGCATCCCTACGTGGTCGAGCATCCCTCCAGCCTGCCATCCCCTGGACGCCCGTTCGACGCCCGCGCGTTGATGCGATCAGGCTGGTGGGACTGACCACTCAAGAGCCGGTGGATCGACGCGAGCGCAGCGGGGGCCACCGCGGTCATCGGTGAGGTCGACCGTCGCGGCGAGGCGACCGTCGCGTGCGGCCGACTCCATGAGCTCCGGGTCGATCCGATCGAGCATCAGCTTGGCGCGCCGGAACATCTCGAAGCCGTTCGTGGCGTCCACGTTCCCCCATGTCAGATAGATGAAGCGCTCGCCCCGCTTCCCTTGAACGGCCGGTCCGCGGAAGTCGAGCAGACCGTCCTTGTCGACCACGTCGACGTCGAGCTCCCAGCGGGCCTCGGTCGCGTCGGCGCGGACCAACTGAGCAGGGTCACGCCGGAGCTGCACGCCGACGTGCACGTTCTCCAGAGGGGATCCGTCCGGGTGGCAGAACACACGCCCGGGCAGGTTGACGCCGGTGATGATCACTTGCATCGACGGGCTCCCCTCAGCTCGTCGGGCTCGCGGGCTACTTCCCGTGGCCGGGGACGACGCGATATGCGTCGTACACGGCGTCGATGTTCTTGATCATCCGCAGGACCGAGTCGAGGTGGCCGGGGTCGGCCATCTCGAACTCGAAGCGCATGCTCGCCACCCGGTCGGAGCCCGTGTGCGTCGAGCAGGCGACGATGTTGACGTGTTGCTCGGACAATGCGTTCGACACGTCCCGCAGGAGCCGTGACCGGTCGAGGGCCTTCACCTCGACGGAGGCCCGGAACAGGGCACCGTTGGTGTTGCCGTCCCATTCGACCTCGATCGAGCGGGCGGACTGGTCCGTCATGAGGGCGACGGCATTGGCGCAGTCGGCACGGTGCACGCTGACGCCCCGCCCTCGGGTGACGAAGCCGGTGATCTCGTCGCCGGGGACCGGCGTGCAGCAGCGGGACAGACGCACCAGCAGATCGTCGAGGCCCTCCACGTGGACGCCGACGTTCGTCGCGCCCTTGCGCATGCGTGACGGGCCCCGCAGGCTCGTCGGCAGGACCTCGTCCTCCTCGCCCTGGCGCAGCGCCTTGGAGATGCGCTGGGCGATCGATTGCCCCGACACCTGGTGCTCGCCGATCGCCCGCAGCATGGCGTCGACGTCGATGTAGCTGAGGCTCTTGGCCTCCCGTTGGAGGGAGTCGCCGGCGAGGAGCTTCTGGACCGGCAGCCCTTCCCGGCGGAGGGCCTGCGTGAGCTCTTCCCGCCCGGCCTCCAGCGCGTCCTCGCGCCGCTCCTTGCTGAACCACTGCCGGATCTTGTTGCGGGCCCGCGGGCTGCGGACGATCTTCAGCCAGTCACGGCTCGGGCCGGCACGGTCGACCTTGGAGGTGAAGATCTCGCAGGTGTCGCCCGACGTCATCACATGGTCCAGCGGCACGAGGCGACCGTTGACCCGGGCGCCGATGCAGGCGTGGCCGACCTCGGTGTGCACGGCGTATGCGAAGTCGATCGGCGTCGATCCGATGGGCAGGGTGATGACGCGACCCTTGGGGGTGAACACGAAGACCTCATCGTGCTCGAGGTCGGTCTTCAGGTTCTCCATGAACTGATCGGGGTCGTTGGTGTCGGCCTGCCAGTCCATGATTCGGTTGAGCCAGGCCAGGTCGTCGGAGGGCGAGCCCTCCTTGTAGGCCCAATGGGCCGCCACGCCCATCTCGGCCCGATGGTGCATCTCCCGGGTTCGGATCTGCACCTCGAGCGGCTTGCCCCCCGGACCGATCACCGTGGTGTGCAGCGACTGGTACAGGTTGAACTTGGGCATCGCGATGTAATCCTTGAACCGTCCGACCACCGGCTTCCACGCGCCATGGATGCAACCAAGGGCGGCGTAGCAGTCCTTCACGGAGTCGACGATGACCCGGATGCCCACCAGGTCGAAGATGTCGTCGAACTCCTTGCCCCGGAGCACCATCTTCTCGTAGATGCTCCAAAGGTGCTTGCCCCGGCCGGTGACGTCGGAGTCGATCTTGAGCTCGGCCAGCCTGCCCTGCACCTCGGCGACGACCTCGGCCACGTAGTGGTCCTGCTCGGGCGTGCGCAGCGCTACCAGGCTGTCGATCTCCGCGTAGCGCTTCGGGTGCAGGGCAGCAAACGACAGGTCCTCGAGCTGCTGCTTGATCTCCTGCATGCCCAGGCGGTGGGCCAGCGGGGCGTAGATGTCGAGCGTCTCTTGGGCCTGCCGGACCTGCTGCTCGGTCGACATGGCGGCGATGGTGCGAAGGTTGTGAAGGCGGTCCGAGAGCTTGATGATCAAGACGCGGAGGTCCTTGGCCATCGCCACCAGCATCTTGCGCATGGTGGCGGCCTGCTGCTCCTCCCGGGAGTCGAAGCGGATGCGCTCCAGCTTCGTGACACCGTCGACGATCTGGGCCACCTCGGGCCCGAACCGCTCCTCGATCTCGGCGACGGTGATCTCGGTGTCCTCGGCGGCGTCGTGCAGCAGCGCGGCAGCCACCGTGGTGTCATCGAGGCCGATGTCCGCGACGACCTTGGCCACCGCGATCGGGTGGTTGATGTACTTCTCCCCGCTCTTGCGGTACTGGTGCTCGTGCGCCTCGGCCGCTACCTCGTAGGCCCGCACGATCGTGGCGATGGGCGCCTTCGGATGGCGATGGCGGAAGGCGTCGACGACGGGAGCGATCTCGTCGGCCGGGATCGGGGCGTGCCGCCGCCACGGCAGGACCCGGTCGACGGTGGCCATGGCGCTCCCCTCCTATTCGTACGTGATGAGGCTCTCCACCTCGTAGCCCTTCAGGCCGTCCCGCCCGCCCAGCGCCCCGAGCTCGATGGCGAAGCCCAGGCCGACGACCTCTGCTCCCAGCCCTTCGACGAGCCGGACGGCCGCGGCCGCGGTGCCGCCCGTCGCCAGCACGTCATCGACGATGAGCACCCGCTCGCCCGGGAACATGGCGTCCCGGTGGACCTCCAGCTTGTCGGTGCCGTACTCGAGCATGTACTCCTCCCGGGCCACCGCCCAGGGCAACTTGCCGGCCTTGCGTACCGGGACGAACGAGGCCCCGCGGCGGTAGGCGAGCGGCGCGGCGAGGATGAAGCCACGGGCCTCGATCCCGATCACGCGGTCGATCTCGACACCCGAGAACCGGTCGGCGATGGCGTCGACGGCGAAGCGGAAGGCGTCCGGGTCACCGAGGAGCGGGGTGATGTCGCGGAACGTGACGCCGACGCGGGGATAGTCGGGAATGTCCCGGATGTGGTCTCGGAGCCACGTGGCATCGGCCGCCATGGACCGAGGATACCGAGTCTTCGTCGCTCCCCAGTGCTTCGCCCTGGCTCGCTCCTACTCGCATCGCTCGGCAATACGTCCAGTTCCGGAGCGGCGCGCCAGCCAAGCTGGACGCGCCGGGTCTGGCCCTTGATCCGCTCGAGCCGGGCCGGCGGGCGGCCGCGTCAGCGACGACGCTTCTTGCGGGGGCGAGGCGCGTGGGTGAGCGTGGCGGGCTTGAGCGCGGGGCTGGGGCCGGCCGTCGAGCGGCCGGCCGGGGCCACCACGTCCTCGGCCTCGATCGCTGCCGTCCCGCCCAGCGCGGTGCTCGTGCTGGCCGAGGAACGAGCAGCGGCCGGGCTGGTCGCCGCGGGGGCGGGACGCTTGCGGGCCGACGGCCGGTATCGGGACTCCCGTCCCTTGAGCACGGCCAGGACCGGCGTGGCGATGAAGATCGACGAGTAGGACCCGGCGAGGAGGCCCACGAGCAGCGCGAGGGCGAAGTCCTGGAGCGCGATCGCCCCCATCAGCCACACGCCCACGACCAGGAGCGAGATCACCGGCAGCACGGCGGCCAGGCTGGTGTTGATCGAGCGCATCAGAACCTGGTTCATCGACAGGTTGACGATGTCGCCGTAGGAGGCGCGGGTCGTGACGAGCTTGCGGGTGTTCTCGTGGACCTTGTCGAACACGACGATGGTGTCGTACAGCGAGAAGCCCAGGATCGTCAGGAAGGCGATGACGGTCGCCGGCGTCACCTCGAAGCCGAAGATCGAATAGATCCCGACGCTGATGAGGACGTCGTGGAGGACGGCGATCAAGGACGCGACGGCCATCTTCCACTCGAAGCGGATCGAGATGTAGATGGTGATGAGCAGGAAGAACACGATGAGCGCCCGGAGCGCCTTGCGGGTGATCTGCTCACCCCACGTCGGGCTGACGACGCTGACGCTCACCTCCTCGGCGGGAACCCCGGCGGCTTCGGCGAAGTCCGCCTTCACCGCGGCCTGAACGTCGTCCGGCTGGTCGTCGACCTGGATGCGCAGGCGCTCACCACTCGGCCCGGAGAGCGTCTGGATCTTGGCGGCGCTGGCGTCGACGCCGTTGTCGTCCAGCACGGCACGGGCGTCGTCGACGGTCTGGCCGTTGGCCTCGAACTCCCAGGCCACACCGCCCTCGAAGTCGATCCCGAGGTTGAGCCCGTTGAAGATCAGGGATACCACGCTGAGCAGGATGAGGATGCCCGACGCGATGAAGCCGATGCGGCGCTTGCCGACGAAGTCGAAGTTGGTCTCGCCGTGGTACAGGCGGTGCCAAAGGCTGCCGCGGGCCGCGGGGGCCGGGGACGGGGCCGGCTGCTCGACGGTCGTCATGCCGTGCCACCGGCCAGGAGGGCCTCACCGGTGTGGACACCGAGGACGTCGGCCCCCCGGTACACCCGCGCCTGCGACACCAGCAACGCGGCCGGGCGGACGAAGAACCACGTGACGATGAGGTCGAGGATGGTCGAGAGGCCCAGGAAGAACGCGAACCCCCGCACCGAGCCGACCGACAGGTACCACAGCACGCCGGCGCCGATGAGAGAGACGATGTCGGCGGCGAGGATCGTGCGCCACGCGCTCTTGAAACTACGCGGCGTGGAGGCCCGCAAGGACTTGCCGGCGCGCACATCGTCCTTCAGCCGCTCCAGGAAGACGACGTAGGAGTCCACGGTCACGCCGATCGACACGATGATGCCCGTGACCCCGGCCAGCGTGAGTGAGAGGCCGGAGGTCTTGGACAGGATCGAGATCGTGGTCCAGAGCAGGCAGCCGGTGAGGATCAGCCCCAGCACCACCAGGATGGCCAGGCTGCGGTAGTAGAGGATCATCAGGATGAGCACCAGGACGACGCCGACGAACCCGGCGATCAGACCGGCCCGCAGCGAGTCCTTCCCGAGGGTGGCGGAGACGGTCTGGGCGGCCTGCGGCTCGAGCTGCACGGGCACGCCGCCGTACTTGAGAATGCGGCCCAGGTCCCTGGCCTCGTCCTTCTCGAAGCCCGATCCCCCGCCAGACACCTGGACGCTGGTGCTGTCGAAGAACGGCTGCTGCGGGACCGGCGCGGCGATGACCGTGCCGTCGAGCACGATCGCCATCCCGCCCGTCGGGCAGTCGACGTCCCGGTTGTAACACTTGCTCGACCACGTGTTCCACGCGTCGAGGCCGCCCTCGCCGCCCTTCAGCTCCAGATCGACGACCCACTGGCCGTTGATGACGGCGGCTTCGGACGTGGAGATGGCGTCCTCCCCCAGCGCGAAGGCCGGACCCATCGTGTAGAGCACGGTGCCGTCGCGACCGGGGAGCACCACCGAGGCTTCCGGCGTGTCGCCCTCCCGTGGGGTGATCTGCGCCGCCACCTCGGGCGCCAGGGTGGTCGTAGAGCCTCCGACGGCGGCCGCCGTCGTACCGGTCGAGGTGGGGGTGGTCGCGGTCGACGTGCTCGACGCGGCGGAGGTGGTCGGGGCGGCCGTCGTGGTGGCTCCGGCCACGGTCGTCGTGGACTCACCGGGCACGGTGGTCGTGGATGCGCCCGGCACGGTGGTCGTCGTGGCGGTGGCGGCGACGTCGTCGGCCAACGTCTCGGCCAGCACAGGGCGGAAGAGGACCTTGCCGGTGCGGCCGACCAGCTCGATGGCCCGGTCCTGATCCTTGATGCCCGGCAGATTCACGACGACGGTCTGGCCCTGGCGGATGATCTCCGGCTCGGCCACACCCAGGCTGTCGATGCGATTGCGGAGGATGTCGGTGACGACCTCCAGGGACTCCGTATCGGCCTCGCCGACCGGTTGGAGCGTCACCGATGCGCCGCCCTGGAGGTCCAGCCCGAGCTGAGGCTTGGTGTCCGTGACCAGGGTGGCGATGACACCCCCGACCGCCACCGCAACGATGGCGACGAGAGAGACGATGAGACCGCGACGCTTCATCGCCGGTCAGTCGGAGGTCGGAGCGTCGCGCTCCCCCTTGGGCTTCTGGTCGACCGGTTCGGACTCGTCGGCGAAGTCAGCGTCGTCGGCGGTTTCAGCGTCGTCGGCGGCTGCCGCGCCCGCGGCCTCGGTGGCCCCATTCGGCGCGGAAGCCTCCCCGTCCGGGATGCGCCGCGACACGGCCTGGCGGGCGACGCGGATGTCCACGCCCTCGGCGATCTCCAGCCAGATCACGTCACCCTCAGCGGCGGTGACGAAGCCGTAGATGCCCGAGGTGGTCATGACCTCGTCGCCTTCCTCCACCGCCGCGGCCAGCTCCCGCTGTTGCTGCATCCGGCGCCGTTGCGGCCGGATGAGCAGGAAGTACATCACCACGGCGATGAGGATGAACGGTAGGAAGGCGACCAGCCCACCCCCGGAAGAGGATTCTTGGGCCAGCAGGGTCAGGAACATTGGGCCACCAGGGTCAGGGATCGAAGTGCGACGAGAAAGGCTAGGTGCTCGCGGGTCGGAACTTGAAGCACCCGGGCAACTTTTCGCCCCGGACGGCCGTCAGCCCCAGACGGTCAGCACCTCGCGACGCAGGTCGTCGAACCGGCCGGCGACGATGGCCGCCCGCATGGAGTCCATGAGCTGCAGCGTCCACGCCAGGTTGTGCAGGGAGAGCAGTCGGGACGCGGTCGGTTCGCCGACCTGGAACAGGTGGCGCAGGTAGCCACGGCTGTGGCGGGCGCACACTGTGCACTCGCACGCTGCGTCCACGGGCTCGTCGCTCGACCGGTGGACGGCGTTCTTGACCTGCAGACGCCCCGAGGTCGTGAGCGCCACCCCGTGCCGGCCCAGCCGGGTCTGCATCACGCAGTCGAACTGGTCGACACCCAGGGCGACGGCTTCCACCAGCGATGCCGGGTCGCCCACCCCCATCAGGTACCGGGGGCGGTCGGCGGGCAGCACGGCCAGCGCGGCCTCCAGCGCCGGGAGCATCTCGCCTCGGGTCTCCCCCACGGACAGCCCGCCGATGCCGTAGCCGTCGAACTCCAGCTCCACCGTGCGCAGCCCGCTCTCGGTGCGCAAGGCCAGGTCGGTTCCACCCTGCACGATGCCGAAGAGGGCCTGGTCCTCCCGGCCGTGCGCCGCCCGGGCCCGCTTGGCCCACGCGCTCGTGCGCTCCACCGCCAGCCGGATGGTGGCCTCCGGTGACGGCAGCGGTGGGCAGACGTCCAGCACCATCTGGATGTCCGCACCCAGCAGCTCCTGCGTGGCCACCGCGGACTCGGGCGTCAGCCGATGAGTGGAGCCGTCGTAGGTGGACCGGAACGTCACCCCGTCGTCGTCCACGGACGGCTCGAGGGAGAACACCTGGAAGCCGCCCGAGTCCGTGAGGGTGAGACCGCTCCAGCCGCTGAAGCGCCCCAGCCCGCCGAGCTCAGCCACCGTCGCCGCGCCCGGGCGGAGCATGAGGTGGTAGGTGTTGCCGAGCACGATCTGCACGCCGAGCTGGTCCAGGTCGGTGGCGGAGAGGTGCTTCACCGTGCCGCGGGTGCCGACGGGCATGAAGCACGGTGTCCGGTACGAGCCGCGGGCGGTGTGGGCGACCGTGGCGCGCGCCGCTCCGTCGACTGCCTCCAGCTCCACTTGCACGGGGTGGGTCACGGCGTGCCCCGGCGCAGGAGCATGGCGTCGCCGAAAGACAGGAATCGGTAGCCGTCGTCGAGCGCGGCGGCGTAGAGATCCCGCCAGCGCGGACCGATGAAGGCGTCGACCATCATCAACAGCGTGGTGCGGGGCAGGTGGAAGTTCGTCATCAGCAGGTCGACCACCCGCCACTCGTACGGGTAGTGGATGAACAGCCGCGTCCGGCCGGAGGTCTCCCCGGTGACAGCGGTCGACTCGAGGGCGCGCGCCACGGTCGTTCCGATTGCAACCACCCGTCTCGCAGCACGGCAAGCATCGAGAGTCTCCGCGGGCACCTCGTACCGCTCGCTGTGGATGCGGTGTTGGGTCGGGTCGTCCTCGGACACCGGTTGGAAGGTGTCGAGACCGACGACCAGCTCGACGCGGGCCAGCCCAACGGAGCGGGCCGCCAGCGCGTCGAGCACATCCGCCGTCAGGTGCAGGCCGGCGGTCGGGGCCGCGGCGGAGCCGGCGCGCCGCGCGTACACCGTCTGGTAGCGGCTGGGATCGGCGAGCGGCGCGGTGATGTACGGAGGCAGCGGCACCTGGCCCGCGGCGTCGATGGCCGCCAGCGGGTCGTCGGCGCACAACTCCACCGTGAACGTGTCACCGGCCTCCGTGCGGCTCCCCATGAGCAGCACGGCCCGGCCGTGGTCGTCGACCAGCTCTTCTCCCCGCTCCAGGCGCCGTCCCGGACGGACGAGGCACTCCCAGCGGCGGTGGCCGGCATCGAGGGCCTCCAGGAGCAGCACCTCGACGGCGCCGCCACTTCGGCGGTGGAGGCGGAGCCGGGCGGGGATGACCCGCGAGTCGTTCACGACGACCAGGTCACCCGGCTCCAGCAGCTCGGGGAGATCGCGCACGTGACGGTGGTCGGGGGGAGCGGCGTCGCCCCGGTCCACCAACAGGCGCGCCGCGTCCCTGGGCTCGATCGGGTGCTGGGCGATGGCGGCGGGCGGGAGGTCGTAGTCGAAGTCGGCCAGCCGCACGGCGGCCAGGGTACGGCCCCGGTCCGCCGGCCCGGAGGCTGTACCCCTCGGAAGGCATGCCTCGTCGCCGTGCGATGATGCGGCCATGAGCACCTACCGGACCGATCAGGTCGCCGTGGAGGGCGGCAGCTTCGACCTCCATGTCTGGGTCCCCGACGGTGGCGGAGGGCCGGGACTCCTGCTCCTCCAGGAGATCTTCGGTGTCGGCGCGTACATACGGGCCGTCGCCGAGCGGCTGACCGGGCTCGGCTACGTGGTCGCCGCGCCCGACATCTTCTGGCGCATCGAGCGCAACTGGGAGTCCGACCACTCCACCGCCGGCCTCGAGGCGTCGCTGGGCATCGTGCAGAAGTTCGACTTCCCGCAGGGGGTCGCCGACTGCGTGGCGTCGCTGCACCGAACCGAAGAGCTGCCGGAGGTCTCGGGCGGCGTGGGGACCATCGGGTTCTGCCTCGGCGGCACCCTCGCCTACCTCACCGCGGCCGTCGGCTCGCCGGCCTGCTGCGTCAGCTACTACGGCTCAGGCGTCGCCGGCATGCTCGACCAGCTCGACAACATCGAATGCCCTGTCCTCTTCCACTTCGGCGAGACCGACAGCTACATCCCCACCGAGCAGATGGAAGCCGTCCGAGCGGCCGTGGAGAGCCGCGACGGCATGACCTTCAACGTCGAGCTCGCCGGCCACGCCTTCGACAACCACGAGTCGGAGATGTTCTGGAACGAGGCCGCGGCGGCGTCGGCCTGGGGGAAGACGACCGACTTCCTGGCCCGCCACCTGCCCCTGGGCTGACGTCGTCAGGCCGGGTCGGCGGGGTCGAACAGCCCCGGCGGGCCGGTGGGCCTGTACGACGAGGCCGGCGGTGGGACGAGCCCGAGGTGCTCCCACGCCGCCGGCGTGGCGAGACGGCCGCGGGGTGTGCGCACCAACAGTCCCTGCTGGATGAGGAAGGGCTCGTAGACGTCCTCGACCGTCTCCGTCTGCTCGCTCACGCTGATGGCCAGTGTCGAGAGACCGACGGGGCCGCCGCCGAACTGGGCGCACAGCGCGGACAGGATCGCCCGGTCCACCTTGTCCAGGCCGCGCTCGTCCACCCCGAACAGCGCCAGCCCGTCCCGGGCCGTCTCCACGTCGATGAGCCCGTTGGCCCTGACCTCGGCGAAGTCCCGCACCCGGCGCAGCAGCCGGTTGGCGATCCGCGGGGTGCCCCGACTGCGGCGGGCGATCTCCCACGCCCCGGGCGGCTCGATGGGGACGTCGAGGATGCGCGCCGCCCGCGTGACGATGGCCTCGAGCTCCTCGGGCGCGTAGTAGTCGAGCCGGGCGACGAGGCCGAACCGGTCCCGCAGTGGGCCGGTGAGCAGGCCGGTGCGGGTGGTAGCGCCGATGAGGGTGAACCGCGGCAGGGTGAGGCGGATCGACGAGGCCGCGGGCCCCTTGCCGACCACGATGTCGAGCTGGAAGTCCTCCATCGCCGGGTACAGGATCTCCTCGACGGCCCGGGACAGCCGGTGGATCTCGTCGATGAACAGGACCTCGCCGTCTTCGAGCTTGGTGAGGATGGCTGCCAGGTCGCCCGCCCGCTCGAGGGCGGGACCGGACGTGATGTGCAGCCGCACTCCCATCTCGACGGCGACGATGCCCGACAGCGAGGTCTTGCCCACGCCCGGCGGGCCGGCGAAGAGGAGATGATCGGCCGCCTGGCCCCGCCGGCGGGCGGCTTCGAGGACCACCGACAGGTGCTCTTTCAGCTCCCGCTGACCGACGAACTCCTCCAACCGACGCGGGCGGAGACTGGTCTCCTCGGCCAGTTCGCGCTCGTCGGCCGGGGCCGGATCGAGGAACTCGTCACGCACGGCCGGCTCCGAGCACCTTGAGCGCGTCCCGCAGGAGCTCCTCGGCGTGGTCCGACGGCCCCACCGCGCGCAGGGCGTCACGGATCTCGTCGGCGCCGTAGCCGAGCCCGGCCAGCGCCTCGCGGACGTGCGCGACCGCCGACGAGCCGCCGTCGATGGGCGACGCCGCGTCGAACACGGGGACGGACAGCCGGTTGCGCAGCTCGACGAGGAGACGCTCGGCTGTCTTGCGCCCCACCCCGGGCACCAGGCACAGCGACGCCAGGTCGGCGGAGGCGACGATGTCGACCAGCGCGACCGGGGTGTGCGTGGCCAGGATGGCGAGGGCCAGCGCTGGGCCCACGCCATGGGTGGCGATCAGCACCTCGAAGGCGGCGCGCTCGTCACGGTCGAGGAAGCCGTAGAGGGTCTGCGCGTCCTCCCGGATGTGGTGGTGCACGTGGAGGAAGGCGGGCGTGGTCGGCTCGAGCTCGGCCAGCGTCCGGGGCGTGACGGTGACGAGATACCCGACGCCACCCACCTCGAGGAGGACCTGACCGTCGGTCGCTCGCTCCAGCACGGTGCCCCGCAGCGACCCGATCACCGGAGGGCTCCCGCTCCGGCCCCCGCTCGGCCGGTCGCCGCGGCCACGCTGGCCCGAAGTGGCGCCGTGGCCAGGTGGCACAGGGCCAGAGCGGCGGCGTCGGCGGCGTCAGCCGGGCGCGGCGGTGTGGCCAGCTCCAGGCGGATCTGCACCATGCGCTGCACCTGGGCCTTGTCGGCGCCGCCCCAACCGGCCACAGCCTCCTTCACCTGGTTCGGCGTGTACTGCACGACCTCGCAGCCGGTTGCGGCCGCCTCTGCCAGCGCCAGGCCGCTCGCCTGCCCGACGCTCATGGCCGTGCGCACGTTGACCTGGAAGAAGACGTGCTCGACGGCCACGACATCCGGGCGGAGCTCGGCGAGGAGCGAGGCCAGCTCGCCCCTCAGCTCGGCCAGGCGCGACGGGAGCGGGTCGGACGGCGCGGTGCGGAAGACTCCCAGGGCCAGCGCCCGGGCCGAGCCGGGCCGCGAGGACTCGATCGCGGCGTACCCGCATCGGGTGAGCCCAGGATCGATGCCGACGATCAGCACGGGCTGGATATGGGTGTCGAAGGAGGCGCGACCGGCGTCGAACACAGGTTCGGACCCTAGCCCGCGACTCGCTCCCGACGAGGGATGCTCGTCAGGGACGGCCGGTCACCTCCGGCACTTCAGCGGCACTTGGCCGTCGCCGGTGATGACCACCACACCCTCGCCGGCCACGACGGCGTGGGCGCCGCTCAGGCCCAGCGGGGCGAGATCGAGGCGCCAGCGCACGTCGGCACCGTCCGAGTGAACGAGGTAGGACCCGCGGATCTCGTACCCCGCCGGCGGCCGCTGGGCCTGCGACGCCGACCGCCGCTCCAGGGCCAGCCGGGCGCCGCCGTCGAGCCCGAGCGTGAGCCGTCGGGTCACCCCCTCGCACGGCTCGTCGTCACCACCGATCGTCAGGACGGTCACGCGGTCCCCCGAGATGGCGGGCGTGCGGACGGTCCAGCCATCCGTCTCCACCCGCCAGCGCACGTCACCTGTCGCCGCGTCCACGGCCACGACGACGGCCTTCCGGCCTTCCGGGGCCCAGCGCTGGACGAAGGTCGGGATCGCCACGAGCACACCGATCGAGAGGAGCGCCCACACGAGGCCACCCGCCTTGCCGCCCGTGGTAGGCCTGCGCACCACGGCGACGACGGAGACGGCGAGGGCCAGGACGGCGAGCGCCGTCCCCACGAGCGCCAGCCACTGCCACAGACGAGGGCTGGGCGGGGACCAACCGGTCGCCGCCTGCCGGTACCACCAGATGGTGGCGCCGGCCGCGAGCGCGGCAAGGACCGCCCCGGCTAGAAGGCCGGAAGCCAGCCGAGTGAGGTTGTCGTCCCCGTTGACGCCCTGTCCGCGTGCGCCCACCGAGAGGAGAGGGTAGTGCGGTTCCGCCCCTGCTCACCAGGGGCGCCGGCCCGCAGGAGGACCGGCGCCGAGACAATTCACATCCGCAGATCAGGCCAGCTCGACGGAGTGGGCCAGGGCGGTGAGCTTCGAGGGGTTGCTGACGATCTCGATCCGCGTGATCCGGCCGTCGACCACCTCGAAGGCCTGGGTGAAGAGCGGCGCACCGCCGGACCGGACGACGAAGCCCGGCGTCCCGTTGATCCGGCACGGTTCCGCAGCGACGTCCGGCGACACGCGCTTCGCGATGTTGGTGACGAATCGACCGACGCGGGAGGCACCGACGACCGGCCGGCGGGCCGCGTGCGTGTGCGGACCGCCGTCGCTGACGAGGACGACGTCCGGTGAGAGGAGTCGCAGCACGGTGCGCTGGTCGCCCTGCAACGCGGCGTTGATGAACGCCGCCGCGACGGCCAGGGTGGCGGGGTCGGGCCGCGCTGGCGGCGGTTCCGTCTCCCTCAGCTTGCGCCGTGCCCTGGAAGCCAGCTGACGGCACGCCGGGGGCGACTTGCCCAGGATCTTCGCGATCTCGTCGAAAGGCTGGTCGAACACGTCCGCCAGCAGCAGCACCAGACGCTCGGTCGGCGTGAGCTGTTCGAGCAGGAGCAGGAACGCGGTGGTCAGCGAGTCACTGAGCTCGGCGTGGCGCGCCGGGTCGGTGTCATCGGGCGCGGTCAGGATCGGCTCGGGAAGCCAGGGCCCGACGTACTCGGCCCGATCGCGCTGGCGCGCCCGAAGGCGGTCGAGGCCGATTCGGCTGGTCACCGTCGTGAGCCACGCCGCCGGCTCCTCGATGGCCTCACGATCGGCCCGCTGCCAGCGCAGCCACGCCTCCTGCACCACGTCCTCGGCGTCGCTGACCGAACCGAGGAGGCGGTAAGCGAGTCCGACCAGCCGCCGGCGCTCGGCCTCGAAGCGGGCCGTGTCGCCGGCGGCGGCACCGCCGGCGCGGGCGCCGTCGCCGATGCGGGCCGTCATCGGGCCGGGACCGACGCCAACAGCCGCAGAGCGGCACCGGCCGACGCCTGCGCGCTGGCCGCCGAGGCGTCCGAGAGCATGCCCTGAGGGCCGACCCAGTCGCCGGCCAGCAGCACGTTGGGAAGGCCGGTCGCCACCACCGACGGCCGGCCGGCCAGGCCACCCTCCCGAGCCAGCGGGAGCGCGTGGGCAACCGTCACCCGCCGCAGGAACCGCTCCCGTTCGATGGTGGTCTCGTCGAGGCCGCACCGTGACGCGAGCGCGGCCAGCTCCGCCCGATCCTCGACGGCGTCCCGCTCGTGCCCCGGCGGAAGGTAGTGCATCACCTCCACCATCGCGCGGCCCGGGGGCGCCAGGCGCGCCACGGGCGCGTGGACCGACAGGTACAGCGGCCGATCGAGACCGAACACCACCGGCGGCTGGGCCGGGCGGGTGGCACCGAGCTCGAGGCAGGCGGCCTCGACCGCAGGGCCGAGGCGCCCGAAGGTCTCCTGGTCCCGGCCGAGCAGCCGGGCCGCCTCGGCGGGCGGAAGGCCGGCCAGGATCACCGCGGTGGTCTCGACCGGGCCGTAGGCGGCATGCACCTGCGCCGATCTTCCGTCGGCCTCGACGGCACCGACGGCCGTGCCGGCGTGCAGCGTGCCGCCCGCTTGCGCCAGGGTCCGCACCAGGCCGTCGACGATGCCCTGCCACCCGCCGTCGAGGTAGCGCACGCCCTGCAGCCCGGCGCGGAGCTGGGAGATCGCAGCGGCCGCGTCCATCAGCTCGGGGGCGTTCCCGTACGAGGTGACCCGCACGAGGGTGAGAACGAGCCTGCGCACGTCGTCCGGGAGGTCGTCGCCGTCGAACCACTCCGTCACCGATCGTCCCGCCAGCCGGGCGGCGTCGAGGCGCGGCATCCGGGTCATCAGCCGGGCGAACCTGATCCTGCTGGCCGGGCTCAGCAGCGGCGTCCGGGCCAGCCGCCCCGGTCCCGTTGGGAAGGGGTGCAGCGTGTCACCGAGGACGACATGCGCGCCGGACGCCGGCGGCCGGCGTCCGGCCGGCTCGAGGCCCCAGCGCTTCAGCACCGCCATGAACGCGCCCCGCTCGAACAGGGCGTGGGGGCCCTCGTTGAACAGGTAACCCGTTCGGTCGGTGGTGCGCGCCCGACCGCCGGCCGGACGGGCATCGAGCACGAGAGTGCGAGCGCCGCCCTTCGCCGCCTCGACCGCGGCCACCAGGCCGGCGACCCCCGCGCCCACGACCACGACGTCGAACCTGTCACTGCTCATCGTCGCCTCCTTCGACCCGTTGAATCCGTCGTCCGCCTTGACGATGGCGACAGTTCGGATGTGACAGTCAGGCGCGACCGATGCAGGCCCTGATGTCGGCGACGAGCGCGGCCTGCTCCGCGGACTCGGTCACGTCACGCCTCGCGAACTCCACGCCGTCGAGGCGTACGTCCGCGTAGAGACGGTCGCCGTCACCGTGGAAGTGGAGGAAGGCGCGGGACCGATGGACGAAGTTGCCCCGCCGCGGCTCCTTCAGCCCGTCGATGTCCCGCACGCGGCCGAGCAGTGGTTCGAGACGGTCCAGATCGGCATCGTTGGCATGCCGCACGACCCGGAACGGTAGCGGGGCGTCAGATCTGCTCGGACGGGATGTGGGCCTGGAGCCGTTGCGTGTCTTCCACGGTCCACCCCTCGGGCGGCACGACCGCGGCCCACGCCGCCGCGAAGTCGATGTCGTAGTTGTGCCCGAACCCCGACGGCGCGCCGAAGCCGGCCACGAGGTCGCTGACCTCCTGCACGCCGCTCACGAACGGGAACCAGCTGACGTCCGGCGTGATGTCGTACCCGAGCGGCTCTTGCATCCACGGCGGCTTGCGCCACATCGACGACCAGCTCCAGTTGCCGACGGGGTCCGACGGGTGGTGGAAGTAGAGGATGCGCGGCGGCTCCCAGCCGGGGTCTGGCGGTTCGAGGTCCGACGGTCGGTTGGCGAACTGCACCGTCGTGCCGCCGTCGAAGACCGGTCGCCAGAAAGGAGAGCCCGACTCGCGGTCATCGGTGAACTGCTTCCAGATCGTGTTCCCGGCGGTTGGGCCGGTGAACAGCATCCCCGAGGCGCCGTCGGCCATGTTGGTCAGCGAGTCGGCGGCGTCCTCGCCGATGAACGGCTCCTCCGCTCCGTAGGACCCGAGGCTCTCACCGAACACGATGAGCTGCGGCCGGGAGTCCTCGGGCAGCTCGACCCATCGCTTGTGCACGGCCTCGTAGAGGGCCTGGCCGGCCTCGGCGGCGCGGTCGCGGTGCACGATGAAGGCCACCCAGCTCGGCAGGTAGGAGTACTGCTGCGACACGATGGCGGTGTTGCCGGAGTGGAGGATCTCCAGGGCAATGGCGCCGTCGGGATCGACCCAGCCGCTCCCCGTCGAGGTGACGACGGCCAGCACGTCGCGGTCGAAGCCACCGGCTCGCTCCAGGTCGCGCGCCGCCAACTCGGCGCGCTCGTCCGCGCTGTCGGCGGACTCAAGGCCGACGTAGGCGCGGATCGGCTCCATCACTTCGGCTTCCGGTCCGTGGAAGGCCTGGAGCTCGTCCACGGACGTGGCCTGTGCGACGAACGTCCGTCCGTACTCGCCCAGCGTGTCCCACGGGATGAGTGACTGTGGGCTGCCGGACGCCGTCGGCGTCGTGGGCTGATCGATGCCCGAGGCGGTCGTTTCGTCGAAGGCGCTCCACCGCTTGTCCAGCCAGTCGATGAAGCCGTCGAAGATGACGTCGCGCGTGATGAAGACCGCCAGGACGACGAACACGGCGGCGGTGATGCCGTGGGCGAGCGCACGTGGGACGTGGCGCCCGAGGAGGTCGTCCAGCCAGCGCAGGCCGTGGCCGATCAGGCGGGCCAGGAAGAAGAGAATCGCCGCGATCACGATCGTCATCAGGACCGTGGGCACGAGTGACACCGCGGAGATGTGCGACATGCCGAGGAGGTCGCGCTGGTCGTTCTGCCAGATCACCCACAGCGCCAGGCAGACGGGGATGCCGATCGCCGCGACTCCGGCCAGCACGATCCACGCCCACCACCTGAACTTCGCGCTGGGCGGGCGCTTGCTGCGCGTGAGGACGACGTTCCCGAGCGCGCCGAGCAGGGTCCCGATGAGGTAGCCGACGCCCAGGCACACGGCGCTGACCGCGGCCTGCCACGCCGGGCTCCGCGGCATCATGCTCGGGTAGAGCGAGCGCCACCAGAAGATCAGGGCGACGACGAGCCCCACGTAGCTCGGCACCCGCAGCAGCGCCCCCCGGAGCCGACGGCGAGGTGGCGCCACGCACGGGACTGTACCCGTCGGCCGTGTCCACGGGTACGACCCCCGGTGGGCGGCGACGCGTCGTTGACGTTGACACGACCCGCGTCGGCTCGACATCCTCCGGCGATGCCCGGCGACCAGGTTTCGATCGACGATGTCGAGGCGGCCGCCGGCCGGCTGGCCGGAGTCGCCCACCGAACGCCGGTCCTGCGCTCCCGCACGCTCGACGAGCGGACCGGAGGTCGCCTCCACCTCAAGGCCGAGAACCTGCAGCGCATCGGGGCGTTCAAGTTCCGGGGTGCGTACAACCACCTCGCCGCCCTCGACCCCGCCGTCCGTGCGGATGGCGTCCTCACCTGCTCGTCGGGCAACCACAGCCAGGCCGTGGCGCTGTCGGCGCGGCTGCACGACACGCGAGCGGTCGTACTGATGCCCGAGGACGCGCCGGCTAGCAAGGTGGCGGCCACCGAGGGCTACGGCGCGGAGGTGCTGCGCTTCGACCGCTACCGGCAGGATCGTGAGGAGATCACCGCCGAGACTTCGGCCCGACTCGGCCTACACGTGGTTCACGCCTATGACGACCCGTTCGTGATCGCCGGGCAAGGCACCGTCGCGATGGAGCTCTTCGAGGAGACCGGGCCGCTCGATGTGCTCGTCGTCTGCCTCGGGGGCGGCGGGCTCCTGGCCGGGTGCACCGTGGCCACGCGGGCGCTTGCTCCGGGCTGCCGGATCATCGGCGTTGAGCCCATGGACCGGCCGGCCGGGCGTCGGGCCCGTGAGGAGGGTGCACCGGTCACCGTGCCGGTGACGCCGACCATCGCCGACGGCCAACAGACGGCGCAGATCGGGAGCCGCAACTGCGCCATCATCGCCCCCGGCGTGGACGACATCGTCGGCGTCACCGACGACGAGATCCTCGTCGCCATGCGGCTGCTGTTCGAACGCCTCAAGGTGGTCGTCGAGCCGAGCGGCGCGTCAGCGCTAGCGGCGATCCTGGCTGGGCGGGTCGACGTCGAGGGTCAGACGGTCGGCGTGACGCTCTCCGGCGGCAACATCGACATCGTGCAGTTCACCGGATTGCTCGGCGGTCCGTCGGCCGCGTAGCAGTGGACGAGAGGGAGCGCGATGCACGGCCATCGATCCGGCCCCGGCCCATAGGATCGAACCCGTGATCTTCATCACCGCCAAGTTCAGAGTCCTTCCCGAACACGCCGACAACTGGGCTGACATCACGCGGGAGTTCACTGAGGCGACACGCGCCGAGGCGGGCAACATGTGGTTCGACTGGTCGCGCAGCCTCGACGATCCCACCGAGTACATCCTCGTCGAGGCATTCCGTGACGGCGAGGCAGGAGCGGCGCATGTGCAGTCCGATCACTTCAAGGCGGCCATCGCTGCGCTGCCCCAATATCTCGTCGAGACGCCTCGCATCGTCAGCCAAGTGATCGACCAGGACGACTGGTCCGAGCTCGGTGAGATGACGGTCGGCTGATTCAAGCCCGCGTCGTTGCTCAGCACACCGATCGGCGGCTATGTGCGCGACGAACCTTCAGCGCAGCGAGCGGACGAGATGGATGTCCTCGGGCTCCGCAGCGAACAACTCGGGATGAACTGTCTGAGCCAGGCGGCATCCCTGTCGGAGATAGAAGCCAACCGCTGACTCTGTCGGCGCAGCAGAGACATAGATCGACTCCGCACCGCCCACAACAGAGATGTTGACGGAAGCGTCCCAGAGAGCCTGCGCCGCGCCCCTTCTGCGGTGGGGCCGCGACACGTGCAGGAACGCCAACCAAGCCAGGAGTGGCTCGAGTGACGGGTGAACGATCGCGAGTCCGACCGCTTGCTCCTCATCGAATGCGCCGAGAAGCACGCCACCTCGCGCCAGTACCGAGCTGCAGAACTCGATCTCGGCGGCGACGCTATGGGGACCTGACCCGGTCGGGTCCCACGTCGGAACCTCGGTCATCGCCGCTGGAACCTCTTGTAGCCGCCCCTCACGAACGCGGTACTGAACATCGATGTGTTCGGAGCGATCAATCGTACCGACGAACGAAACGTCCTCCGGACCGAGCCGCTTCACTCGCATCACGCGCACAGACTGCCCGATCGAGCGCCGGCCAAGCCGCGCCGAATCTTCACCCCGATTCGGCAAGGCGGGACGCAATCTCCGACGTGTACGATCTCCGCATGGGCCACGTCGTGGGGGCGACACGTCGAACAGGGCGCTCGGTCCGGGTCGAGCCGCTGGACGCGACGTTCGGGGCGGTTGTCCGCGATGTCTTCCTCGCGGGCGCGAGCGATGCGACCATCGCCGAGCTGACCGAGCTGTGGCTCGAATACGCGCTGCTCGTGTTCCCCGGCCAGCACATGACCCAGCACGAGCAGGACGAGTTCGCCCGTCGCTTCGGCGACCTCGAGTTCACAGCAACCCCGCTGGCGAACATCCAACGCGATGGCACGCTCCGTTCGACTGAGCACGACCTCTCCAAGTCCCTGCGCGGCAACGAGCGATGGCATCACGACAGCACCTACATGCCCGTTCAGGCGACGGGCGCGGTGTTCACCGCGGAGATCGTCCCGGACGAGGGCGGCGACACCGGCTTCGCCGACATGCGCGCTGCTTACGACGCGCTCGACGACGCCACGCGGGAGCGGATCGCCAGCCTCGCCGCGTATCACTCCCGTCGCTACAGCATGGACCGCGCCGACCTGCACGTGAACGAGGAGAACGCCGACCGGTACCAGCTCTACGGCTACGGCATCGACATCGAGCCGCCGCTGCGCCCGCTGGTCAAGGTTCACCCGGCCACCGGCCGGCCCAATCTCCTGATCGGACAGCACGCCCACGCTATTCCCGGGCTCACGGCCGACGAGTCCGAGGCACTGCTCGACCGGCTCAACGACGAGGCCTGCGCGGCTCCGCGCACCTGCTACCACACGTGGACGGAGGGGGATGCTGTGCTGTGGGACAACCGGTGCCTCATGCACCGTGCGACGCCGCACGATCCCGGACAGGCCCGACGGATGTGGCACACCCGGATCGCCGGAGACCCGGCGACCGAAGCCGGTCTCGACCACTGACCATCCGCTGACCGACCCGAGTGTCCGGGACTCACCGCCCGAGACGCCGAGTCCGCGCCGACACCGAGCGGCGAGCCGACGACGCCTCGTGCACCGCGGAGCACCACCGCAGGCGCGATCCCGAGCATTGGTCCCGGTAGTCCATTCCCGACGGCCGCGGACCTTCCTACCGCGGGTCAGGCCGCGCACCCGACACAGCGAGAGGTCGTCGGCAGAGCAGCGACACGCTCGAGGTCAATGTCACGACCGCAGTCCTTGCAGACCACCTGCTGACCCAGCTCGAGCTGTCGGCTCGTGACCGCCAGCGTGTCGAGGTCGGCACGAGCTTGTCGCAGCAGTGCGATGGCCTGCGCCCGCTCATAGGCGATGGTTGCGCCTTCGGGGTCGTGCTCATCGTCCGTGGAGACCAGCTCGGAACCCTCGACGATGGTGGCGACGACAGCCTCAAGCGAAGCAATCTGGCGGGCTGTCCGCTCCTGCTCGGCCGCGACGATCGCCAGGAGGCTCAGGATGTCGCGTGCTTCCACCCCGATGAGTTTGCCTCGCCGTCCGTGCACCGCAACCGATGCAACTCGAATGCCGCAGGTCTCGGCTGGCGCCGGTCGGTTGTCCGGCGCCCCAGATCCCCTAACGCCGAAATGACAGCCGCCGTCCGCGGCCGTGCGCGCACCAGTCGCCCAGATCAGGTAGCGACCTGGCTATCGGCAGTTCGGTGCTAGGTCCGTTCGTCGCCGGTTGCCGCAAGTACCCTGCGAGCCCACACCCGGAACCCGCTCAGCAGGTGGTCGAGGTCCTCGCCTTGCGGCCACCCTTCGCTCTCCATGTGAAGCTCGAAGTCGAGATCGATGGCGTGGTCCCTCCACTCCGAGAGAAGGTGAGCATCCTGCACGTCGGCTGCATCGACGAGGCCGTGCAGCTCCGCTACCAGCTGCGATAGATCCATCTCGCCCGCCCGGAAAGCGTCCACCGAGTCGATCATCCGCTGCCACACCCGGCGCTGCTGCTCATCCACGCGCACAGACTGCCCCGATGGAGCTTGCTCGGATCACGACTGTCCGGCAGGGGGATCCGCGTGACGGGGAGATGCTCGGCGTGCAAAGCCATGACGCTGCGATGCTCGAGCGCATGAACAGCTCGGCGGACGGTTCGGCCGTGGTCCGTTCGGCTCCATCTCACAGGACCTCCCGCCCAGACGGGAGTCAACCAGAAGCACCCGATCAATCAGGCAGACATGGGTCATTCGTCGCTGCATTCCCGGAACGGTTACTCGGCCTCCGCTCGCCCCGGGTGAGAGCTCGGCTCTGCCGGAAGTGGGCAGTAGCCCCGTCTCTTCGCATGAAGGATGTTCAGCACGCCGATGGCGGCTCCGGCAGCAATGACCACGATCGGTGCCAGATCGAGAGCAAAGCCGAGTAGCACCAGCACAACTCCCAAGCCCACGCCCCACAAGACCGGATGAACCACGACCCAGTCACTGAACCGGCTCCGCAGACTGCGCATCTGCTACCCCATCCTTCGCCTGGACTGCCAACGACCGTAGGGCCAACTCCTCCCGATGTCGAGAGACGACCGAGGGGTTCGCTCTCGGAGCCAGGATCACAGCCCGGAGGACGGCCCCGTGTCAGATTGGTTCGCTCTGGATCGTAAGGCGGTCGCGTCCCATGCGGGCGTGGGCACACCGGCCATCTCGACCTGCTCCGCGACGCCATCACTAGCGACGCATAACCGCGCCCGGGTGGCTTAGGCGCGGTCGAGGACGACGTCGAAGGTGGCCTCGTTGCCGTCCATGTCGACGATGAGCGACTTGCGCACGCCGAACACGGCATCCGAGTCGAGGTACTTGCTGCCGGCGTCGAACGCGTGCGTCGTCACTGTCTTGTAGCCGGGCGCCGCGGCCACGACGTGGATGTGGGCGGGGCGCCACGCGTGACGTCCCGTGGTGCGCAGCATCCTCCCGACCGGACCGTCCTCGGGGATCGTGTAGTCGACCGGGCGCACGGTGCCGACCTCGTACCGGCCTTGCTCGTCCGTCGTGAAGATGCCCCGCAGGTCCATGCCGTGGCCCTCGTTCTGAACGTCGTACAGCCCGTTGGATCCCACCTCCCAGACGTCCAGCGTGGCGCCTGCGATCGGCTCGCCCTCCAGGTTGGTCACGGTGCCACGCAGCACGAGCGGTTCGCCGTCGTCGTCGATGATGATCGACTCGCCGAAGTCCTTGGGCGGCGCACCGTCGACGTGGAAGGGCCCGAAGACCGTGGGCTCGGTTGTCCCGTCGCTGGCCTCCTGGTTGACCATCTCGACCAGCATCGACACCCCGAGTGTGTCGGACAGGAGGATGAACTCCTGGCGAACGTCGTCGCACTTGTGCCCCACCTCGGTGAGGAACTGGATGCCCTTGAACCATTCGTCGCGGGTCAGCCCGACCTCCTCGACGAAGGCGTGCAGGTGCTTGACCGCGGCCCGCATGATCTCGACGGTCCGGGGATCACCCGAGAACGTGGCCTGGACCTCGGCCAGGTGGGCGTCGGGCGTGATGTTCTCGCTCACGGTTGCGGACTCCTTCACTCGGTGTTCTCGACGACGACGGCGATGCCCTGGCCGACCCCGATGCACATCGCGGCCAGGCCATAGCGGCCGCCGGTGCGCCGCAGGTGGTGGATGAGGGTGGTGAGGATGCGGGCGCCCGAACAGCCCAGCGGGTGCCCGATGGCGATGGCGCCGCCTTGCGCGTTGACGATGGCGGGGTCGAGCTCGGGCCACTCGGCCAGGCAGGCCAGGCTCTGCGCGGCGAAGGCCTCGTTGAGCTCCACGGCCGAGAGGTCGCCCCAACCGAGACCGGCCCGGGCCAGCGCCCGGCGGGCGGCCTCGACCGGACCGACGCCGTAGAGGTGCGGCTCGACGCCACTGGTGGCGCGCGACACCACGCGGGCCATCGGCGCCGCGCCCGCCTGCCGGACGCCGGCCTCCGACGCCAGGACCAGCGCGGCGGCGCCGTCGTTCATCGGCGACGCGTTTCCCGCCGTCACCGTCCCACCGGCCCGGAAGACCGGCTTGAGCGCGGCGAGCTTCTCCAGCGTGGAGTCCCCCCTGATGCACTCGTCGCGCTCCAGCGTTGCGTCGCCCACAGGGATGGTCTCGTCGGCGAACCAGCCCGCGTCCCACGCCACGGCCGCCTTCTGGTGGGAGGCGAGGGCGAACGCGTCCTGCGCCTCGCGGCTGATCGAGTACTTGTCGGCCAGGACCTCGGCGCCCTCGCCGAGCGAGATCGTCCACTCCGAGGGCATGAGCGGGTTCGTCATGCGCCAACCGAGCGTCGTGCTCCACAGCTGTTCGTGCCCGGTCGGGTACCCCTTCGATGGCTTGGGTAGCACCCACGGTGCACGGCTCATCGCCTCGACGCCGCCGGCCAGCACGACGTCGGCGTCGCCGACGGCCACGGCACGGCCGGCGTCCATGACCGCCTCGAGGCCAGAGCCGCACAGCCGGTTGACGGTGGCCCCCGGGATCGTGACCGGCAGGCCGGCCAGGAGCACCGCCATCCGGGCCACGTTGCGGTTGTCCTCGCCGGCCTGGTTGGCGGCGCCAAGGTAGGCCTCGTCGATGGCGGCGGGGTCGAGGTCCGGCAGGCGCTCCACCACGCCTCGGACGGCCGCCGCCGCAAGGTCATCGGGACGGATTCCGGCCAGCGCGCCACCGATGCGGCCCACGGGCGTGCGGACCGCCGCCAGCACGTAGACGTCCTCGAGCGCGTTCTGAGTCATGGTGCATCCTGACGCAACCGGCGCCGTACGGGGAAGATCTCGAACGGATGGATGCGCTGGAGCAGGCCGTCGATGCCGCTCCGCGCTACCGCGGCCATGACGACCGCCACCGAGCCGAGGATGATGAAGCGCCAGGTGTCGGAGTCCTCGAAGCGGTCGGTGATGAACCAGAAGATGACGACGCCGATGATCGGGCCGATCTGGCTCCCGACGCCGCCGATGACCACGATGAACACGACCAGCGCGGTCCACGACAGCACGCTGAAGGCGTCCTGGTTGGTGACGGTCGAGCTGTTCAGGTGGATCAGCGCGCCCGTGGCGCCCGTCCACAGTGCGGCGATCACCCACATCAGCAGCTTGGTGTTGCGCACGTTGACCCCCAAGCAGCGGGCGCCCAGCTCGGAGTCCCGGGCCGCCTGCATGGCCAGACCGCGTCGGGAGCGCAGGATGAGCACCACGATCAGCGTCGCGCCGACGGCGAGACCCAGCGATGCCCAGTAGATGAGGTCCCGCCTGCTCTCCAGGGAGTAGCCGGCGAACGTGTTCTTCACCGTCAACGACTGCACGTTGCCCGCGCCCAGCGACTCGATGCGCAGCGTCGCCAATCGGAACACCTCGGCGATCACCCAGGTGCCGATCGCGAAGTAACCGCCCTGCAACCGGAAGGCGAACAACGCGACAGGGATGGACAGCGCGGCCACGAGCACCCCGGCCAGCACGATGGCGACGAACGGGTCGACGTTGTGCCGCTCGCTCAGCACGAACAACGTGTACGCGGCGACGCCCACGAACCCCTGCTGGCCCACCGTCACCAAGCCGGCGTACCCGGCCAGCAGGTTCCACATCTGGGCCAGGGAGAGGTAGTAGAAGATCTGCACCAGCGTGAGCTGCGTGCTGTCGCTCCCCCACAGCGGGAACAGCGCGAAGAACACCGTCGCGACGATGGCCAGCCCCGTCCCGACCGTCGACCCCGTCGACGTGCGGACCACGTGGAACCGTCCCTGTTCGATCGTCTCGACCGGCTGGGTCACGTCCCGCTCCCTCCCATGAGAGCACCCCACCGGAGGCAAAGCTTCCGGCGGGGACCCCGCCCATCCTGACGAACGTGGCGCGGACGCTTCACAGGCCTCTGCCTCCAGCGCTCACGAGACCCCGCGGCCGCACGAGGAGGACAAACAGGAACACCAGGTGGCCGGCCAGCAGGTCCCATCCGATCGAGGCCTGATTGCCGACACCTTGGGCGACGCCGAGCACGATGCCGCCGACCAGCGTCCCCCACAGCGAGCCCAGGCCGCCGATGACGACGGCCTCGAAGGCGAACAGCAGGATGCCGCCGCCGGAGCTCGGCGAGAACGAGGTGCGGGCGCCCCGGAAGAAGCCGGCCAGGGCCACCGCGGCGAAGGCGATGGCCATCGCGACGCCGTAGAGGCGCTTGTCGTTGATGCCCATGAGCTGCGCGGTTTGCGGGTCGTCAGCGGTGGCGCGGAACGCCCGCCCGATCGACGTGCGCGAGAAAAGGAGTTGCAGCGCGATCAGCACCACGACGGCGACGGCCAGCGTGAGCAGGGGGAACAGGCCGATGCTGATGTCGTCGGTGATGGTCACCGAGTCGGTCAGGATCGGGCCGAGGTCGATGCTGCGGTCGGTGGCCGTGTAGTGCTCCTGCAGCGCGTTCTGGATCACGATGCCGACACCGAAGCTGACGAGGATGCCGGGCAGGGGGTCCTCGCCGAGGGTGAAGTTGAACAGTCCTCGCTGCCCCACGTAGCCGACGACGAACATCACGAGGACCACGATCACCATGGACGGCCAGTAGCCGACGCCCACGACGGCCGATGTCGACAGCGTGAGGTAGGCGGCCAGGATGGCGAGGTCGCCGTGGGCCAGGTTGACGAAACGCATGACGCCGAAGGCGAGCGACAGGCCGGTGGCGAACAGCGCGTAGAGCCCGCCGGTGAGGATCCCCTGGATGACGGCGTTGACCCAATCCATGCCCTACACCCCGAAGTACGCGGTCGTGATGGCGTCCCGGGTGAGCTCCCCGGGCGCTCCGGTCAGCGAGACCCGCCCCTCCAGCAGGCAGTAGACGCGGTCCGCCACGTCGAGGGCGAGCGTGATGTCCTGCTCGACGACGACCACGGTGGTGCCGACCTGCACGATCCGCGGTAGCGCGTCGTACAGGCTGCGCACGACGACCGGGGCCAGCCCGAGCGACACCTCGTCCAGCAGGATCAAGTCGGGGTTGGCCATCAGCGTGCGGCCGATGGCGACCGCCTGCTGCTCACCGCCCGACAGCGTCGACGACGCGCGCTTCAGCAGCCGCTCGAGCATCGGGAAGACGCCGACGACCTCGTCGATCGTCCAGCGCCCGGGCCGGCGGCGGTACCCGCCGATCATGAGGTTCTCCTCCACGGACAGGCTCGGGAAGAGGCGACGGCCCTCGGGGACCAGGCCCATGCCCCGCCGGACCCGCTCGTGGGTCGGCACGCCGGCCAGGTCGAGCCCGTCGTAGCGGATCGACCCGCTCCGCACCCGGACCTGCCCCATGACGGCGCGCAGCAGCGTCGTCTTGCCCGCTCCATTCGCACCGATGATGGCGATGGTCTCGCCGCTGCCCACCCGCAGGGACAGCCCGTAGAGGGCCTGAAAGTCGCCGTAACCGGCGTCCAGGGCCTCGACCTCCAGGGCCGCCACCGGTCAGCCCTCCCCTACCCCGAGGTACACCTCGCGCACGGCAGCGCTGGCCATGACCTCGCGGGGCTTGCCCTCGGCGATCTTCCGGCCGAAGTTCATCGCCATGATGCGACCGACCACGGCCAGGAGGGCGTGGACGATGTGTTCGATCCAGACGATGGTGACTCCCCCGGCGTGGATCTCCCTGATCCTGTCGATCAGCTCGTGCACCTCGGCCTCGGTCAGACCTCCGGCGATCTCGTCGAGCAGCAGCACCTTGGGTCGCGTGGCGAGGGCCCGGGCCAGCTCGAGCCGCTTGCGGTCCAGCAGGCCCAGGCTCCCGGCGGCGAGGTTGGCCTTCTGGAGCATGCCGGCCTGCTCCAGCGCGGCCACGGCGCGGTCGGTTGCTTCCCGCCGGTGTGCGGTGGTGCCGAAGGTGGCGCCGACGAGCACGTTCTCGAAGACGGTCAGCCCCTCGAAGGGCCTGGGGATCTGCGCCGTGCGGGCGATCCCCGCCTTGGCCCGCAGGTCGGGGCGGGCGTGGGTGATGTCCCGCCCCTCGAAGGTGATGGTGCCGTCGTCGGGCTCCAGCTCGCCGGCGATCAGGTTCAGCAGCGTCGTCTTGCCGGCCCCGTTGGGCCCGACGATGCCGACCGCCTCGCCCTCGTCCACCGAGAACGAGAGGTGGTCGATGACGGGGACGCCGAAGGCCTTCTGCAGGTCGTCGACGGCCACCAGCGCCATGGCTCAGTGGACCGTCACGACACAGGTGCCGAGGCCGTGCAGCACGTTGTTGAGCTTCGGCTCGACGGCGCCGAGCTCGAAGCGTTCCACCCGCGGGAGCAGGGCAGTCAGCAGCGCCCGCATCTCCATGCGGGCCAGGTTGCCGCCGGGGCAGGAATGCGTGCCGAAGCCGAGGGCCAGGTGCTCCGACGCGTTGGAGCGTGTGATGTCGAACCGCGCCGGGTCCTCGAACTGGCGCTCGTCCCGGTTGGCCGACCCGTACAGGACGAGCACCCGCGAGCCGGCCGCCATGGTGACGCCGTCGACGATGTGGTCCTCCGTGAGCACCCGTGAGAAACCCTGGATGACGGTCTCGATTCGCAGCACCTCGTTGATGGCGTTGAGCATCAGGTCGGGCTGGTCTCGCAGGAGCGTCCACTGGTCGGGGTGGGTGGCGAACAGCCAGATCATGCTGGCCGTGGCGAAGATCGTCGTGTCCAGGCTCGGACCCATGTAGTCGTTCATCATGAGCGGCGGCTTCTCGATCGGGATGTCGCCCCGCTCGGCCGCGGCCCAGATTCCCGCCGCCCAGCCGTCGGTCGAGAGCTTGCCCGGCACGCACTCGCTGAACGCGTACTCGACCATCTCCCGCACAACGGGGAACGCCGAGGTAGTCCTCGCGTTCATCGGCCCGAAGCAGTCGAAGTTGGCAAAGGCCCAGTCGAGCATGCGCTCGCGACCCTTCTCCGGCAGGCCCACCAGCTTCGAGACGATGGTCACCGGCAGGTGCTGCGCCAGGTCCGTGGCGGCGTCGAAGGTACCCTTCGCCACGAGGCCCTCGACCAGGCTCTCGGCCTCCTCGTTGATGGTGTCCCGCACGGCGGCCAGCGCCTGCGGCGTGAGTGGCCCCCCGATCACCTTGCGCATGGCGGCATGCTCGTCGCCGTCGGCGCACAGCACGATCCCGATGAGCGCCTGGTTCATCTGGTCGTTCATCATCACGCCCTGCGCTGAGGAGAACACCGGCCAGTTCCGCAGCGCGGCGCGGCAGTCCCCGAACCGGGCCAACGCGTACATCCCGTACGCGTCCAGCCACACTGCGCCGCCCAGGTCCCGCAGGAACTGGTAGCGCGGGTACGGGTCGAGGAGGGCCTCGTCGGTGTAGAGCTCGATGTCGGACGTCGGTTCGGCGACGGCGCCCATGACCGATCAGGTGCTCATCGGCTGCAGCGTGCCGTCCGTCGGGATGTCCGGGAACTGCGTGTTGGTCACGATCTTGAACTCGACGTCCCACTTGTCGCTCTCGACCCACTGGCCACCGACCAGCGGCGTCTTGGTGATGTGGGGCACGACGGGGTTGGTGAAGTCGACGTTCCCGGCCAGCGTCGGCAGGTTGGTCTCGCCGATGGCGTCGAGCAGGGCCTGCTTGTCCTCGACACCGCCGGCGCGCACGATGGCGTCGACGATGACCTCGAACAGCGAGTGCACATAGCCGATGGGCTGCGTCCACTGCTTGTTCTCCGCCTCCTCGTAGGCCCGGGCCAGGTCGGCCGAGCTCTGGCCGGTGAGGCTGGAGGTGGTGGGGTGCTTGTCCGACCACCAGATCTCCGACGACAGCCCGAGCGGGTTCTGGTACGACGCCACGGCGCCCGGGAAGAGCAGCGCCTTGCCGAGCGAGACCGCGACGGGCTTCAGCCCCTGCTGCTGCGCCTGCGCCCAGAAGTTGCCGAAGTCCGGCGGCGGGAGCACGCCGGTGACGATCTCGACGCCCTGGTCCTTGAAGGTGTTGATCTGCGCCGAGTAGTCGCTGCCGCCGAGCGGGAAGCGGCCCGGATCGACGACGGTGAAGCCCTGCTGCTCGAGCGTGGGCGGGAAACCGACGTTGGGATCGCTCCAAGCGTTGCCGTCGGGATCGTCGGGCCACAGGCCGCCGACGATCGCCCCCGGCTTGAGGTCGCTCCACATGCTGGTGAACACCTCGATGACGTCCTCGAGGCCCCAGAAGAAGTGATAGTTCCACGGCGAGGCCAGCGGCGGCTCGATGTCCGGACCGAGCTCCCCGCCGATGCCGAGGTAGTGCGGCTGCCACGGCGCGTTGTTCGAGAGCACCGGGATCTCGTTGTTGGTGGCCTGCTGCACGACCGGGACGGTGGTGTCCGGCGTCTGCGCGACGAGGAGGACATGCACACCCTCGTTGGCGATGAGCTCCTGCGCGGCGGTGGCCGCGGTGTTGGAGTTCGACTCCGAGTCTCTGTCGATGATGTCGACCTTGTAGCTCTTGCCCTGGATCATCAATCCGTCGGCGAACAGCTCGCGGAGCCCGCCGAGCACGAAGGCGTCGGACTCACCGAACGCCGCCAACGGACCCGTCTGCGGTGTGACGTAGCCGAGCTTGATCGTGCCATCGCCGCCGCCCCCGCCGGTCAGGCCACCACTACCACCACTGGTGCCGGGCGAGGTGCCGGCCGTGGTCTCCGCGCCGCCCCCGGCCGTCGTGTCCGCGCCCCCGGACGTGGTGTCCGCCGACGACCCACCGTCGTCGCTCCCGCACCCCGCCAGGAAGGCGGCGCCACCGACGCCGAGCGCCGTGGCCGTGCCGAGGAACTGCCGGCGTGAAAGGCCGGGTCGCTGGCGCGAAGGACGGTACGGATCGAACCTGTCGGTCATGGCTCCCCCTTTGAATCCCCTGGTTCCTTGACCCCCGATTGCGGCCGACCCTAGCAGGAGGGCCTTATCAGGCTGGCTGCCATCCACCCGACGCGGCGAGCGGAGCTGTACCGCTCTACAAGACAGGCTGATCCGAAGTATGGACAATCGCGGGAACCTGTGCAACCCTCGTCCGTGTTCACCGACGGAACGAGGGGGACGGGAATGCCAGCGCCTGAAGAGAACGCAGCCTGGGTCTGGCCGGCCGACAACACGGGGCTCGAGTACTACGACCTGAGCATCCCGTGGGGTCACGGCGTGGCCAACTGGCCGTACTTCGAGGACGTCAAGATCGAGCGCGTCCACTACCACGCCAAGTCCAGGGTGCTGACGCAACGCATCACGACGGTGATGCACTCCACCACCCACGTCGACGTGCCCGCCCACGTCATCGAGGGGACACCGTTCCTCGACGAGATCCCGCTGCACTGCTTCTTCGGGCCCGGGGTGGTGGTGTCCATCCCGAAGGAGAAGTGGGAGGTCGTCACCGCCGAGGATCTCGAGAGCGCTCAGCCCGAGATCCAGCCCGGCGACATCGTCATCGTCAACACCGGGTGGCACCGCCACTACGGGGACAACGCCGACTACTACGCCTACTCCCCCGGCTTCTACAAGGACGCCGGTGAGTGGTTCGCCGAGCGGGGCGTCAAGGCGGTCGGGACCGACACCCAGGCGCTCGACCACCCGTTGGCCACCGCTATCGCCCCTCACGGACCTGGCTGGCCGCACGGGCTGCTGCCGTGGGCCTGCCAGGAGTACAAGGAGACGACGGGGCGCGACGTGCTGGAGGACTTCCCGCTCTGGGAGCCGTGCCACCGGGCGCTGCTGTCGCGCGGCATCGTCGGCTTCGAGAACGTCGGCGGCGACATCGACGCCGTCACCGGCAAGCGGGTGACGTTCGCAGCTTTCCCTTGGCGGTGGGTGAAGGGCGACGGTTGCATCATCCGGCTGGTCGCCATGTTGGACCCCACCGGCGAGTTCCGCATCGCGCCGGGCACAGCACGCGGCAACGCAGCGCGCGGCGGTGTGTGATGAAGGTCAACCGCCTGTCCGAGGTGTCGAGGTACGAGCCGCCCAACCACTTCGACTGCACGGCGCTGCGGTTGCAGGGCTGGGACGCCAGCGACGCATCGAACTTCTGGGTCGGCCTGTCGCACTTCCTCCCCGGAGGCGGCACCACCCACGAAGGCACCCCGCTCGAGAAGGTCTACGTCGTCGTGCGGGGCGAGGTCACCGTGGTGACCGACGACGAGGAGGCCACGCTCGGCCCGCTCGACTCGTGCCACATCCCGGCCGGTGAGGCGCGCACGGTCGTGAACCGCACGAACGACGTGGCGACGATGCTCGTCGTCATGCCCTACCCGGACGGGCCGAGATGAGTACCGCGGCGCTGCCGCAGCCCGCCCAGGTCTTCGATCTCAGCGGACGGTCGGCCGTCGTCACCGGCGCCACCGGCGCCTTCGGCGAGCAGGCCGCCTACGCGCTCGCCGGGGCCGGTGCCGTCGTCACGCTGGCGGGCGGCAACGCGGAGAAGCTGGAAGCCGTGTCGGCGGCCATCCTGGACGGCGGCGGCCGGGCAGCCACGGTGGCGGTGCGCCCTGCGACCGAGGACGACGTGGACCGGATCGTGGGGACGGCGGTCGAGGCCGGTGGCGGGCTCGACATCGTGGTCGCGGGCTCCGGGACCAACATCCCCGGCGCCATCGTCGAGCAGGACCCCGCCGACTGGGACACGGTGATGGACGTCAACGTCCGCCAGTCGTGGCTCCTGTGCCGGGCCGCGGGACGGGTGATGATCCCGCAGGGACGCGGCGGCAAGGTGATCCTGATGTCGTCCACCCGCGGTCAGCTCGGGCTGGCCAACTACACCGCCTACTGCCCGTCGAAGGCCGCGGTCGATCTCCTGACCAAGGCGCTGGCCGTCGAGTGGGGGCCGCACGGCATCAACGTCAACGCCATCGCCCCGACCGTCTTCCGCTCGGACCTCACCGCGTGGATGTACGCCGACGAGGGCAACGGTCCCGCGGTGCGGGAGAACATGCTGCGACGCATCCCGCTCGGTCGCCTCGGGGAGCCGACGGACTTCCACGGCGCCGTGCAGTTCCTCGCCAGCTCGGCGGCGAACTTCATGACCGGCAGCATCGTCTACCTCGACGGCGGCTACACCGCCGGATGAGTGCGCTCCTGACCGGCCGGCGGGCGGTCGTCACGGGAGCCGGCCGCGGGATCGGCCGGGCCGTCGCCGGTCACCTCGCCGCGAACGGGGCGGCCGTGGTGCTGGCTGCCCGGACCGAGCAGGAGATCGAGCGCGCGGCGAAGGAGATCCGAGACGATGGTGGTCGGGCCGAGGCCGTGGTCTGCGACATCACCGACGACGCCTCGGTGGCGGCTCTGGCCGCCGCCAGCCAGGAGCGGCTGGAGGGCACGATCGACACGCTGGTCAACAACGCCGGGGTCTACCGGCCGCGCCCGTTCGGCGACTACACCCTGGACGACTGGCGTTGGATGCTCGACGTCAACGTGGTCACGCTGGTCCGCGTTACGCAGGCCTTCCTGCCGGGGTTGGTGACACTGGAACGTTCCCGGTCATCAACGTGTC
>CAWHKS010000021.1:0-255359 GCA_963829955.1 uncultured Acidimicrobiales bacterium | reverse complement strand
GCTGGAGCGTGCCGGAGTGGACTGGGTGGTCAACCCCCAGGAGATCGGCGGTGCCGGATCACGGCCTTCGTGCTGCGGCCGGACGTGACCGAGTTCCTGGACGTCGTGATGCACGAGCGGGAGATCGAGCTCCGCCTCGAGGAGCTGCTCGTTGTGCCCGGTCACCATTGGCCGGCATCACTCTGGGAGACGCCGACCTGCCTGAGCGCACGGGCGCCCTGGTCCTTGCGCTCGCGACGCCGACAAGGGCTTCATCACCAACCTGACCGCCGGCACCATTTATCCAACCCGGCCACATCCTCATCGCCATCGGCACGCCCCGCAGTTGCGGGCTCTGGCCGACGTGGCGCACCCATGGGCCGAGCGGTCGGACCGGTCGGACCAGTCCGACTCCGCGCCGTGTGAGCCGGCGATCAGACTCCACTGCCCGAACGAACGGAACTCCGATGACCGACACCTTCACCGCGCCCGGCCCCGGCCGGTGGGCGATCGACCGTTCCCACTTCGCCGGTGGGACCACCCCGATCTGCGAATGGCTCATGGAGCAGTCCATGGAGCCAGGGATGCGGCGGGTGTTCGCCGAACTGGGTGTGCCGGCCGACGCGCTCCGGGCGCGGCCGTGAACGGCTTCATGTACACCCGGCTGCGTCCCCTGGTGCGACCGGACAACCCGCCGTCCAAGCCACCACCGGACTTCGTGCTCCGCGTGGCGTCGCACGTCCACCCCGAGTTCCGGCGCCGGGCGAAGACGGCGACGACCGTGCTGCACGATCGCCCTTGGGTGGACGTCGCTCAGCAGTGGACCTCGGAGATCAAGCCCGGGCTGGAGGCGGCCAACGCGCGCTTCCAGGACGTCGACGTGGCCGCACTCGACGACGAGGAGTTGGGGCGCCACGTGGCCGACCTCCTGGCCCACTGCCGCACCAACGCGGAGCTGCACTTCTGGCTCCACGGCCACGATCTCGGGCCTCTCGCCCGCTACCTCTACTGCTGCCAGGGCTGGGGCATCTCGGCGGATGACGCCCTGCCGGCGCTGGCCGGTGCCTCGCCCTCGACGTCCGAGCCGCTGCGCCAGCTTGCGCTCCTGCGGCAGATGGTCAGCGCCGGCGGTGCGACGCCGGCCTCGCTCGACGACGTCCGCAACGCGTCGCCGGAGGCGGCTGCCGCGCTCGACGCCTACCTGGCGCGCCGTGGCCAGGTCATCGTCACCCGCTACGACCTCGACGGGCTCACACTGTCGGAGCTGCCCGGCGTGGTCCTGGTGAGCATCCTCGACGCCTCGGAACCAGTCGAGGTCGACGCCGCTCCGGTGGCCGCAGCCCTGCGGGAGCGGGTGCCCGCCGAGGACCGGCCCACGTTCGACACCGTCATGGGAGACGCCCGGGCCGTGATGGACATGAGGGATGACAACGGCCCGCTCACGTACGAGTGGCCGGCCGGGCTGCTGCGCCGCGCCCTGCTCGAGGTCGGACGCCGGCTCGTCGCCCAGGGCCGGGCCGAGCACCCCGAGCAGGCCTTGGAGCTGACGCCGGCCGAAGCGCCAGCGGTGCTCACGGCGTCGACGCCCGACCGCGCCGAGCTGGCGCGCCGGGCCACCGAGCGTGCCGCCAGGGCGCAGGTGACCCCACCGGACGTGCTCGGCCCGGAGGAGCCGGCGCCCCCGATCGACGTGCTGCCGTCGTCGCTGGCGCAGATGGTGTCGATGGTCCAGGTCGCGCTGGCCCAGATGGGAATGATCGGTGACCGCCAGGTCGACCCGCTCCAGGGCGCGGGCGTGGGAACGGAGTCCTACGAAGGACGGGTGCGCGTCGCGTCGTCGCCGGAGGAGGCGATCGACACGATGGAACCGGGCGACGTGCTCGTCGTGCGGGCCACGTCGCCGGCGTTCAACGCCGTCCTCGCCATCGCCGGCGCGGTCGTCACTGCCGAGGGCGGCCCGCTGTCCCATGCGGCCGTGCTGGCCCGCGAGCTCGGGATCCCGGCCGTGGTCGGCGCGCCGGGCGCGCTCGACCTCACCGACGGCGCGACGGTGGTCGTCGATCCGCAGCGGGGCGCGGTGCGCGTGCTGACCGCCTGACTCGGACGGGGGCCTTCCCATACGGTCGTTGCCATGGCAACGATGTTGGAGATGGCCCGCGAAGTCATCCGCCACGATTTCTACGACCCGCCCACCGTCGTCTCTGTCGGCTGGGCGGAGTCCCGGGGCCAGACCAACGCCGTGGGCATCGTGAGGGCGCTCAGGCCTGACGGCACCCCGCTGCCGTGGCACGGCTCGCGCGACCGCGGCGTGTACCAGATCAACTCCTACTTCCACCCGACCGTCAGCGACGCGTGTGCGTTCAACCTGGCCTGCGCCACCAAGGAGACCCACCGGATCTCGTCGGCGGGGCGCAACATGCAGCCCTGGAACACCTTCCGGGTCGGCGCACACGTCCCGTTCATGGCCGAGGCGTCAAAGGCGTACTTCCTGGCGGTGAAGGAGCGCCAGCACGCCGCGCTCCCCGCCGTCCGGACTGGTGGAACCAGTGGATCGACCGCCCAGGTCTGCCCACGCTGCGTCTGCTCGACGGCCCGCGGTGGGAGACTGCGTACGCCCAGGAGGTCCTCCGCGTCTGCGCGAAGCAGCACGTGCAGACGACCGGCATGTTCGACACGCCGACCTGCGCGGCGGTCAAGAGCGTGCAGCGGTTCTTCGGTCAGAAGGCCGACGGCGTCATCGGTCCTCGAATGTGGGGGCTGATCCACTACCTCGCGAAGACGAAGACGAGGCCGTAGGCCAGCCGGCCGCCGCGCTCCTCGGCCGACTACTTCCACGCCCACGACTGCAAGAACTCGTCGAGCTCGACGCGACCTGCGAGGTTGTCGACGAACCCGACAAGGCTGGCGAAGACGCACTCGGTGACGAGCTGGAGCAGATCGTGGTCGGACAGCCCGGCGTCCCGTGCCCGCTGAACGACGGTCTCATCGACGGCCCCTCGATCGAGGACAACCGCCCGGGCGAACGCGTACACCGCCGCCTGAACGGCGTCGCGGGGCTCGGAACCGCTTCGCATCGCCTCGATCTCGCTTTCGTCGACCCCCAAGCGGCCAAGCACGGTCGAGTGGAACGCGACGCCGTAGGCGTTGTCGACCGCGACTCCGACGGCCACGCCGGCGATCTCGCGATGCACGGGGTTGAACGACGGGTCGCCCACCGCGCGACGAAGCCCGTCGAACCCGGCGAGGAGGGTCGGGCTGGTGGCGACCGTGGCGGCGAGGTTGGGGACAAAGCCCAGATCGGCGGCGATCCCGTCCAGGACGACTTGCGACGCCTGCGGCGCGGTCTCGTGCGTAAGGATCGGAAGTTCCATCGGGGGCTCCTCTCGTCGGCGAGCGATGGACGGGGACACCTTCCTCCACCGCTCGGCTGCGGACGATTCCCCACGAGGGAAGGGCTTTGCTGGCGGCGCGGCCCGTAGGGTCGGCTCATGCCCGGGAGCACGGCGGCCGCGGCGGCCGCAACCGGCGTCACGTTCGGCGACTCGGTGCGCTACTGGCGCCGGGTGCGGGCGATGAGCCAGCTCGATCTCGCAGCGGCTGCGATGACGACTTCTCGCCACATGAGCTTCCTCGAGACGGGTCGATCGAAGCCGAGCCGCGAGATGGTGCTGCGCCTCGCGGACGCGCTCGAGGTACCCCTTCGTGACCGCAACGGCCTGCTCCTCGCCGCCGGCTTCGCTCCCCTCTATCCGCACCGGCAGTTGGACGATCCGACCCTCGCACGGGTGGAGGAGGCGCTCGATCGGATGCTCGACCAGCACGATCCCTTTCCCGCGGTGGTGATGGACCGGGGATGGAACCTCCTGCGCACCAACGATGGTGCGCAGCGCCTGTTCGGGCTGATGTGGGCTCCTCGAGCCGTCCCCGACGCGGGCAACGTGCTGCGCTTGATCCTCGAACCCGGGCCGGTCCGCTCCCACATCGCGAACTGGGAGGAGCTGGCGCCCGCATTGCTGGAACGGGCGCGCCGCGAAGCGGTCGGGGGCGTCCTCGACCTCGCGACCGCCGAACTCGTCCAGGAGCTGCGGACCCGCCCGGACGTCAAGGCGCTCATCGTCGCGCCGAGGACGATTGCACCGTCCAGTCCGGTCGTCGACGTGCACTTCCGACTCAGCCGGCACGGACCTCCGGTTCTTCTCGGTGGTGTCCACGATCGGGACTCCCATCGATGTCACGGCGCAAGAGCTCCGGGTCGAAGCCTTCTTCCCCGCCGACGACGGGACGGCCGATCGCTGGCTGGCGATCGGCCGGTGATCAGGCCAGATCCCGTGTCCGAAAGGCCGTCGCGGCGGCCACGAGGAGGGTGACGGCGACCAGGGTGAGGAAGACCGCGGCCCCGGTAACGGTGCGGCCGGTGACATCAGCGCCGTCGTCCTGCCCGGAGACCAGGACGATGACGTTGCCCAGGAGCAACCACTTCCGCCATCGCTCCACGGAGCCGGCCAGGATGTTCTCGAGCACGATGATGTACCCGAAGCCGATGCCGAGGGCGATCGCAGTGTTGCGCCCGATCGTCGCGATGGCGAGCCCCATGGCGGACGTGATCGCGGTGAGGGCGACGCCGCGGGCGACGATGCCGGCGAGTGACCAGAGCGAGGGGTCATCCGGCTCGAGTGGTGCCCCGTGCATGGCGAGGGCGGGCCACATGGCAAGGGCCACCAGCGCGAGCGCGACAGCCGCGAACGCGGCCATCGCCGCGACCACCGCCACGGTCTTCGCTGCGAACACGCGGACGCGGCGCGGCTCCCAGGTCAAGAGGGTGGTCATGCCGCGGGACGCGAACTCGGCGCCGACGAGGGACGCTCCGAGCGCCCAGCCGACCAGGGCGAGCGCCGCACTCACGCCGTACAGGATTCCTTCGAGCCGGGCGCGGGTGAAGCGTGGGTCGTCCACTCCGGCAGGCTCATTGGCCTGGAAGCACTCGTCGGCGACGTCCTCGGGGACCGGGCCATTGCCGCGGAAGTCGTGGTCCTGCAGGCAAGCCTCGATCTGCTCGTCCTGCGCGACCTGTCGGGCCTCCGCCTCGGCGACCCGTTGCTGGTACGTCTCGTCTGAGATCGACCCGCTCAAGGCGAACGCGGCGACACCTCCCAGCGCGATGCCGACCACGGTGACGAGCAGGGTGACTCTCACCAGCCGGCGGGTCGCGATGCGACGCACTTCGGCGCGCACGAGGGCCGCAGTCATCGGTCCTCGCTGGATATGGCCGTGAGGGCGAAGAACGCGTCCTCCAGCGTCGTCTCGATGGGGCGGAGCTCGCTCGGGAAGTGACCCGCCGCGACGAGCGCACGGGTGACACCCTCCGCACGCTCGGCAACGACCCCGACCCGTATGCGGTCCCCATCGGACTCCGCTGGCAGGCCAGCCCGTCGCAGCGCGTCCGTCGCGCCGACGAGGTCCGTTACCTTCACCCACAGAGCGGCCGGGCGGGCGCGGGCGAGCACATCGCTGACCGATCCCTGCGTGACCGTGCGTCCGGCGGACACGATCGCGACCTCGTCGCACACCTGCTCGATCTCGCTCAGCAGATGACTCGAGAGGAACACGGTGCGTCCCTCGTCGGCGAGCCGGCGGACCAGCTCGCGCACTTCACGGATCCCCGCGGGGTCGAGCCCGTTGGCCGGCTCGTCGAGGATCAGCAGCTCCGGATCCTTCAAGAGGGCGATCGCGATGCCGAGCCGCTGCCGCATGCCCAACGAGTAGCCCCGGACGAGGTCGTCAGCCCGCTCGCCCAGGCCGACGCGCTCCAGCGTCGTCTCGACCGTCCGGCGCCCGATGCCGGCCGTGGTTGCGAGCACCATCAGCGCGTCCCGACCGGACACGCCAGGGTTGACGCCCGGCGCCTCCACGAGCGAACCGACGCGCCCCACCACGGAAGGGAGCTCGCCGGGAGACTTGGCTCCGAACACGAGACAGCGGCCGCCGCTCGGCCGGGCGAGGCCGAGGAGGCAGCGGATCGTCGTGGTCTTGCCGGAGCCGTTCGGGCCGAGGAAGCCGAACACGCCACCAGCCCGGACCGAGAGGTCGAGCCCGTCCAGTGCCCGCACCCGGCCGCGCCGCCGGCGGTACGCCTTTCGCAGGCCGTCGATCTCGATCACGTCACCCATCGCGCCTCCCGGGGAGACCTCGAGTGCCCACAGGAGCAAGGTAGGCACGACCGTCGGCGCGGCGATATCGGGGACCTCCCGCTTCGTTCCCTGAGATCCCCGACCTGCCCATCAGGGACACCCCCGGCGTGCCCAACGTCACGAAATAGGACGTTGGTGTAGCGCTGTCGGACGGTTACGTTTCGTTCCTTCGACACCGGCTGCGACCGAGGAGACCCCCATGTCCAACCTCCCGCTCCGCCCGACCGATTCGGGCCCGGCCAACGGGACCGAACCGCTCCTCGAGCTTCCGTTGCATGCGCAACCAGAGGTCCACGAGCGTCGGTGGTTCCTGCTCGGAGTGCTCTGCCTCTCGCTCGTGATGGTCGTCATGGCCGTCTCGTCGCTGAACGTGGCCATTCCGACCATCCAGCGCGAGCTCGGCGCCAGCGCCACGACACTTCAGTGGATCGTCGACGCGTATGCGTTGGTGTTCGCCGGTCTCCTGCTCACAGCCGGTGCACTGGGCGATCGCTTCGGCCGCAGGAAGGCCCTGCTGGGAGGTCTCGCGGTGTTCGGGGTGGGAGCACTGGTCAGCGGTCTCGCTGGTTCCGCGTCGCTCATCATCGTCGGCCGCGGCATCCAAGGCGTGGGCGCGGCGTTCGTGATGCCGGCGACGTTGTCGTTGATCACGGCGATCTTCCCGCCGGACGAACGTCAGCGGGCGATCGCAATCTGGGTCGGCTTCGCCGGCGCAGGCGGTGCGATCGGGCCGATCGTGTCGGGGGCGCTCCTCGAGCAGTTCTGGTGGGGCAGCGCGTTCCTCGTCAACATCCCCGTCATCATCGTCACGGCCGTCGCCGTCGCGATGTACAGCCCGGAGTCTCGTGACGACGCGGCGACACCGCTCGATCCGCGCGGCGCACTGTTGTCGCTCACAGGACTCGGCGCTCTCCTCTTCGCGATCATCGAAGGCCCGGAGCGGGGCTGGACCGACCCATTCGTCGTCACGACGTTCGTGGCGGCGGCAGCCCTCATCACCCTCTTCGTCCTCTGGGAGCGCATCGCCGAGCATCCGATGCTGCCGCTGAAGTTCTTCGCCGACCGCCGGTTCAGTGTCGGCAGCGCCGTCGTCACCACGTCGTTCTTCGTGATGTTCGGCTTCTTCTTCCTGTTCTCCATGTACCTGCAGTTCGCCCGCGGCTACTCCCCGCTGGACGCTGGTCTGGCGACGCTGCCCATGGCGGCGACGTTCATGATCGTGTCACCCCGCAGCGCCGGCCTGGTCGAGCGCCTCGGCAGCGGCACGACGATCACGGTCGGCTTCCTGATCATCGCCGCGGGCATGGGTGGACTCGCGGTCGTCGGTGTCGGGACGCCCTACCTCGCCCTCGTGGTCGTCATGATCCTGCTCGCCACCGGGATGTCCGTCGTGGCCGCCCCTGCCACGACCGGCATCATGAGTTCCGTGCCGCTGGCCAAGGCCGGCGTCGGTTCGGCCATGAACGACACCACCCGGGAGGTGGGCGGGGCGCTCGGCATCGCGGTGTTCGGCAGCATCGTCAACTCGGGCTATCGGGCGGCGATGGACGTGGGCGGCCTCGACCTGCCGGCGGGCGCCGCTGAGCAGGCGAGGGAGTCCGCGGGCGCGGCCGGGCAGGTCGCGGCCCAGCTCGGTGGCCAGGGCGGCACATCGCTGGTCGACCGGGCGGCCACAGCATTCACCGACGCCATGAACGTCACGGCCGCGATCTCGATGGTGATGCTGGTCATCGCGGCGCTGGTCGTGTCACGGACCTTCACCCGGGCCAAGGAGGCCGCGGCGGTCAACGCATCGGCGAACGAACCGGGCCAGCTCGAAGTCGTCGGCAGCGTCGCTGCGGCAGAATGAGCGCATGGACGAGGGCGGCACCGCGCTCTGTTGGCAGGACCCGCGCATCGAGCGCACGCGGCGGGTGGTGCTCGACGCCGCGATCGCGCTCCTGATCGAGGGTGGCTACAGCGCGGTGACGATGGAAGCGGTCGCGAGCGCTTCCGGCGTCGCGAAGAGCACCATCTACCGCCACTGGTCGAATCGAGACGCGTTGATCAGCGACGCGTTCCACGTCCTGAAGCCGCCGATCCCCGTACCGGTGGAAGGCGACGTGCGCTCGAAGGTCACGGTGCTGCTCGAGCACCTTGCTCGGACCCTGGTCTCCTCCACGTGGTCGTCGTGCCTCCCGGCGCTGATCGACGCCGCTGAACGTGATCCGGATGCCCGCGAGCTCCACTGTGGGCTGGCCCGCGCCGGGCGCCAGGTGCTCGTCGATCTCCTGGCCGAAGGCATCCAGACCGGCGAGCTGCCGGCCGACACTGACCCAGGTCTCCTGGCCGAGGCGTTCGCTGGTGCCATCGTGTTGCGCCGGCTGATGTCTCCCGAGCCACTCGACCCGGCCGACGTCCCGCGCCTCGTCGCGCAACTCTGGCCGGCGGCCGTCACCGCGCCGCCCTGACGGGGCCTACGATGATGCCGTCGGCGTGCTCCTCGGAGCCGGCCGGCGGGAGGGGCCCATGAACCTGTTCCGGAACGGGCGGGCGTTCGCAGCGGCGCTCTGCCTCGCCCTGGTCGCACTTGGCACCACCTTCGGATCGGAGGCATCCGCCGCGCTGCCGGCGGACTCCGTCCTACGGCCTCCGGACGCCGGCCGTATCGTCCACCGCTGGGCCGCGTTCAACCAGGTGCCCACGAACTTCACCGCTGCGCAGGCCGCCGTCGCCGCACCAGCGTTCGACCTCGCCACCGTGAAGCCGACGGCGTCGATGGCCCCGGTGGTGACGGCGATGCGGAACGCCAACCCGCAGTTGAAGGTGCTCGTGTATCACAACGGAGCGTTCGCGCAGAAGAACGAGGGCACCAGGTACCCCGCGGCCTGGTACGCGCGCGACGCCAACGGCAACAAGATCGTCCAGACAGTGTTCGGCAACTTCCTGATGGACGTGTCCCATGCCGGCTGGGTGGGCGAGGTGGTCAGGCAGTGCCGCGCGGCGAAGGCAACCACCGGAGCGAACGGGTGCTACACGGACATGCTGATGACGGCGCCGCTGTTCGACAACTATGCGAGCGGCGGCAAGCCGATCAACCCTGCCACGGGCCGGCAGTGGACGTTCCCGGACTTCCAGCGTGCGGTCGAGGCGATCGCCGACGCGGTACGCACCGGTGTCCCAGGGCCGTATGCGGCGAACGGCGTCGCCCGCGGCAAGCGTTGGTTCGCGACGGGCGGCGCCTCGTCCAAGACGCTCACGAACCACGTCGATGCCGCACACTCGGAGATCTGGCTTCGTGACCGGACGCTGTCGGCCAACCAGTGGCCGTCCGTGGCGGACTGGAAGCTCGACGTGGACATGATCGCCCAGGCTGAAGCCGAGCGCCGGGTCGTGATGGTCGAGACCAAGCTGTGGGAGACCGCCTCCCCAGCGCTGGTCGACCGGTGGCGCGCGTTCACGCTCGGGTCCTTCCTGCTCGGGACCGAAGGGCGCTCGACCTGGTTCCTCTTCACACCGGCTAGCAGCTTCGCGGGGATGGCGGCCGCTCATCCGTGGGACGACGTACCCGTCGGCTCGCCGCTCAGCCCCTACAGCCGCCAGGGGGCCGGTGGTGCCTACGTCCGCACGTTCACCTCGGGCTTTGTCGCCGTCAACCCAGGCGGCGTGGGCGTGAGCGTCCCGCTGCCCGCCGGCTCGTGGCGGAACCTCCAGGGGCAGACCCAGACGGGAACGATCTCACTGGCCGCGCGGACGGCCTCCATCTGGGTCCGGGCCTGACTCGGGCCAAAGCGAGGCCGTAGGCCCGGGCAGAGGCGGCCCGGTCGGCCGCGGGAGCGGCATGTACAGCGGCTGGGTGACGCCGAGGCGGGAGAGGCGCCAGCTCAGCGCGGTGGGACGGCTGACACCACGTCGGGAGGGTCGCGTCCGGGTCAGCAGGGCCTAGCCGGCGAGGTCGGCCCGCGAAGTGGCCCGATGACGCCGCCCGGTGGGACCGTCCGTGCGCATCGCGGCTGTCACCGGTGGGTTTCGCCCCAGTCGCGCGATGGGTAAGCGAGCACGCGGGGGCAAACGAGGAGGAACTGTGCCGAGGCCGAGTTGGCTCTGCCGAGAGTGTGAGCACCAGAACCTCGCCGGCGACGAGTTCTGCAGCCGGTGCGGTCAGTGGTACTGGCCGGCCGCCCCCAGGCGTGCCTTTGCTGCACGACCCCGGGGCTACCAGGGACTTCGGCCCGTGGAGCTGAGGGGAATCGAACCCCTGACCCCTTCCATGCCATGGAAGTGACGGGACCTCACCAGCGTCAGCACTTGTCATACAGGGCTGCTGACTAGGACTTTTCTTCCACCTCACCGTCAGCAGGGCGGAGCCAATGTCTGGCGCTACACCGGGCGTAAGCGGCCGACTCGACCACAACTCGCGCTACGGCGATGAGAGCGGCCATCCGTGTGTTCGTTTCCTTCACACCCTCGGGTGGGTCGCTGCCGGAGACCTGCAACGGCCGCCGGCGTGCACTAATTCGGGTGGTCTCTGTTTCCGACCTCGAGCGTCGGGTAGGTCCTCGTCCGCACGGCTCGTAGCCGTGTCGCTCCCGTTGCGGGAGTGTCGGCCGCATGCGTTTAGGGACGGCAAGCCGTCGGCCCACTCGCCGTGTGGTCTCGGTTACACCCCACACACCTCAGGAGACCCCATGTCTACGCAAACCCCCAACCAGGCAACAAGCGCCACGACCCGCAACCCGGCAACAAGCACCACAACGTCGCCGACCCCCGAGTGGCGCCCGGCCGCAGTGCGCCACACCTTCACCGAGACCAAGAACGGCTTCAAGACGAGCGAGTTCTACGTCATGGTCCTGTTCGTCGCCGGCGTTCTCCTCTCGAGCTACGCCGATGCCGACAGCCTCGCCCGGGACAAGGGCTGGTTCATCGCCGGCATCGTCGTCGCGGCCTACGTGGTGAGCCGTGGCCTGGCCAAGCTGGCCACCCGCGAGCCACGGGAAGAGACCATCGACCGCTGAGGACCGGAAACGCCCCCCGGCCGCTTAGGCCGGGGGGCCGTCGCGGGAAACTCGAACCTTGCGGCAAACGGGGTGCGTGACACCCCTAGTTTGTCGGTCAGAACGGTCGGGTAGTCCCTGTCAGTGAGTCGACGGTCAGGCTGGCAGCTGGGGACCACCGTCGCGCTGCTGATGCCGCTGGTGAGCGGCTGCGTCGTCGCTGGCGGGACCGGTGACAGTCGCGGGGGTTTCGTGTTCCTCCTGCTGCCGCTCACCTTCTTCGTCGTCGTCCTGGCCCTGGCAAGTTCCGGCCACCGTCGTCGGTTGTCCGCGACCCGAGCCGAACGGTCGAACGAGCCCGACCCTCACCTGATCCGAGCTGAGCTATCGGTCCTGGCCGACGACATCCTGCGGCTCGAGCCCCGAGTCGCTCTGTGCGAGGCGGCACGAAACGACTACGAGGCGGCGGCCCACCGCTACCGAGTGGCGCAAGCCGCCGTCGATCACGCGGACGATCCAGTGGATCTGCGCCGAGTGCAGCGGGTCGTTGACGAAGCGACGTGGTCGATGGCCCGGGCACGAGCGACCCTCGAAGGTCGACCGCCGCCCGAGCCGTCACGACCGCTGCGACAGCCAGGACCCGGAGGCGAGCCGGCGGTCCGGCTCGACGAGCGAGGGCAACCCGTCTATGTCGGATCCCCGGCCACCTTTTCTTCCGGCTGGTTCAGCGGCGGTGGGTTCTTCGGGAACCTGTTGCTCGGATCCATGCTCGGCGGCTTCGGAGGCTGGATGGTGAGCGACGCGACGGAGGACGAAGGTGTCGTCGCCGGCGACGAGAGCTACTTTGAAGAGGAGTGACCGCGTCGTGTCGACGGGTCAGCGCACGTGCACTCGCGCAGGAGGGTGTTGCGGGCCGCCGCACTCATCCACCCCGGGCTCCGCGAGGTTCCCGCGGGATCAATCGACCTGGGCTTGGCCGATTGGCTCGGCACGAGCCCGGCAACAGGGTTGAGGGCTCCGCCGCCGACGGTTGCCGCCGTCGAGGCCCGGCATCGGCTGAGAGCCGGCCCTACGTTGGCCTGAGAGCGACGAACCTGGGCGGGCCGTACCACGGAGTGCGGGGCGATCATGAGCGCGATTGTGTGCATCGACGCGCAGCCCGGCTGGTCCCTTGGAACGGAAAGCGCTCGAACGGCCCCGCGTGGCAGATGGCACCCTCGACCGGGTGTGAGAATTAGCACTAAGGGACAGTCTGACGTCATGCCTTCCCCCCTTGCCGTCCTCCGGGACCTGGTAGCCGAGCTCAAGTCAATGGGCGACGGGTCGATCTTCTGTGCCGACCACGGCGGCGACGTCGCGTGCGGCTGCGCCGTGTCGACGTCGTCTTGTGGACTTCAGGACTGATCGCACTTCAGCCCGCCCGCCCAGCGCGGGCGAGACCAGATCGGCAGATCGGTATCGCGGACCCGCGGCCCGCTTCCATCGCTCTCGTCGGTCGAGGTCCCTCCCGAGCCGCATCCGACCCGTCGATCTGGTCGGTTCTCCGCGCGCGGCCAGGAGCGATGGGCGCGCCGCACCTCTACGCGGACGCCCTCGAGCCGGCGGTCGGCGCATCTGTCATCCGCGCGGACAGCGCGCTGTCGGTACAGGCTCGGCGGATTCCGCCGTTAACTCGTGGCGATCACTGCCCGGAATGTGCCCGGCAGGGCCACCTGATCGGCCAAGACGAACGGCTCGAGTCCCTTGCGTACCGCTGCCGTCACCGCCTCGACTCCCGAATGCTGCACGGCGAGCCCCGTCGGGCCCGCTCCCATGAAGGCCGTCACGGCCTCGTCGAGGTGTCGAAAGGCGGCTGGGCATTCCAGCTCGACGTCGTCACGTATGGTGAGGCCCGCATCCGCCAGGACGTCCTCCAGGCGCCCCGGCGCTGATAGCGAGAAGATCCCAGCCTCTCGGAGCCTGGCCAGACCTTCGTCGGGGAAGAGCGGAAAGACAGACTGAAATACGGCGGCGACGCCGGAGTCACTCCCAAGCGTCGGGATCACGAGCGCCACGAACCCTCGGGACGTCCGTCGTGCCTCGGAGAGCGCCCGCACCTTGTCGTCGGCGAACTGGAACGAGCTGAACCCGCTCACCACGTCGAAGGCATCGTCGGGCCACGGCAACGCCTCGAGGTCGCCGACTCGAAAGTCGCCAGCCGGCGTGCGTTCGCGGGCGATGGCGATCATCTCCTCGGCCGCGTCGAGACCGGCCACCTTAGCGCCGCGGCCGGCCGCCAACGCCGCGAAGCGACCGGCACCACAGCCACAGTCGAGCACCCGCGTGCCCTCACCGACCTTCACGGTGGTGAGGACGAAGTCGTACGCCGGGCCTCCCCAACCGGAGTCCCCTTCCCACGTGTCGGCCCATTGCCGGGCGCCACCGCCGAACAGCGGTCCCCAGAGCACGCTGCTGCCTGGCCGAGCCTCATCCGCCATCTGCCCCTCCTCCCGATGCCACTGACGATGCCTAACGCCACGCTATTCGTCGGGCCAGCGCGTTGCTGTCGGTGCACGAACCTGCGATCCGACGGGCAGGCCGGGACGGCGGAGGCCCGGTCACTTCCGTGCGACGCGGACGAAGAACAGTTCGGGCGCAGTAACTCCCGCAAGCGCCGATGGTGCCAGCAGCCGGTCCCCCACGATCTTCCGCGTGTGCAACAGAATCGAGGGGCGATTGGTGCTCGCCAGCCGGCTCCCGGTGCCGCTGCCGCACGGGCTCCCGTCCTCCATCGGAGCCGAGCGCACGATGCCCGTTCTGGAGCGGGCGCGCCTACCGCCCCTGCACCCCGTTGAGCTCGTTAAGGAGCGAACGCAGCTCGGCCCACGCCGGCCCCAGCCGCTGCAGCAGGCCCTCGACCTCAGGCCAGTCCTTTGACAGCTCGGCGTGGCTCTCGAGGAGCCGGGTCACGCTCGCCGTCGAGAGGGGCGCCATCGCCGCCGAGCGGGCCATCCCCTCGATCTCATGGTCCTTCAACCGTGTTCCCACCAGACCGCCGAGACTACGAACAGATGTTCGGTAACGCAAGGGTGGTGTGCGTAGCGGCCCCGGGTAGCGGGAAACCGGGGGCCACTACGGGCCGCTGCGCTAGTCCGTCGCCAGCCGGCACCCCCTGGGCCAGCCGCTTGGTCAGCGGCGCTGCGCGGGCAGGGTAGTGCGGCGTCAAGGCACCTCTCAGCCGACGGTTAGGTTCGTCATTCGGTCGGTGGCAGCCAAAACGAGACTCCGGCCCCCTGAGGTCCGGCGCCGACCCGATTCGACACCCGATTTGAGACGAGGCGCCATGCCCAGCATCGTTCTCGTCCACGGTGGATTCGTCGATGGCTCCGGCTGGGAGCCCGTCTATCGGATCCTGCGCAAGTCCGGCCACACAGTGACCGTCGTACAAAACCCGACGATCTCGCTCGCCGACGATGTGGCAGTTACGAAGCGCGCGCTCGACCAGCAACCCGACCAAGCGGTGCTCGTCGGGCATTCCTACGGTGGCGTCGTCATCACCGAAGCCGGCAACCATCCGAAGGTAGCGGCGCTGGTCTACATCGCGGCGTTCGCCCCCGACGGCGGAGAGTCCGTGAACACCCTCATCGCGGACCCGCCTCCCGGTGCACCGGTCCCGCCCATTCTGCCGCCCCAGGACGGTTTCCTGTTCCTGGACAAGGACAAGTTCGCGGCGTCGTTCGCGGCGGACGTCGACCCGGACCTGGCGGCGTTCATGGCCGACTCCCAAGTGCCATGGGGCCTCGACGCTCTCGGCGGGGCGGTCACAGAGCCGGCGTGGCGGACCAAGCCGAGCTGGTACCTCGTCGCGACCGAGGATCGGATGATCCCCCCGGATGCGCAGCGCCTCATGTCCGGCCGAGCCAATGCCACCGTGTCCGAAACCGCTGCCAGTCACTCCGTCTACGTGTCCCAGCCAGACGCGGTGGTTGCGGTCATCGAGGCCGCCGTCAAGGGGATCAGCTGAGCTACATGGTCGGGGTGCCTGGTGGGTTCTCGAGCGGCAACCGTCACCCACGCGTCATGGGTCCGCAGCGCGTCCGGGTCTACGGTGCCGCGACGGGAGAAATCCCATAGGAGGGCATACGCCCATGTCGCCAACCATGCTTTGGATCATCGCCGCCGTCATCGCGGTCGTAGGAGTGATCGTGCTGTTCAGCGGCTCGATCGTGTGGGGCATCGTCCTGCTGATCGCCGCTGCGCTCGTCGGTCCCGGCGGGTACAGCGTTTTCCGCCGCCGCGCCGCCTAGAGGGACCTGATCGGCGGCACGCGCAACGGCCCTCGGCCGGTGGTCGACCGGGGGCCGCTGCTAGCCGCCGTGCCCGTCCGCCCCGGGCCCGGCGACGTTCCCGCCGGATCAGTCGATCTCGGTGTCGGTCGTTAGGTCGGGACCGACGTCGGGCGGGCGAGGCTGCGCGGATACTTGGCCTGTCCGGCCGGCGAGTCGTGAGCGTCTACCGCGTCAGGTATCCGGACTTCCCCACGCCGGCCGTTGAGAAGGGCCGCTGCCTGCTCTGGTTCCGCCAGGACATCGAGGAGTGGGCTCGAGCAACAGGCGGCTCCGGTGACCGGGAGGAAGCCGCTGCTCCCCCAGTTGCTCCCCAGCAGCCTGGGCTGCTTCACCCGGCGATGGCTGAGGGTCAACTAGCAGGATCTATGCCGTGGAGCTGAGGGGAATCGAACCCCTGACCCCTTCCATGCCATGGAAGTGCTCTGCCAACTGAGCTACAGCCCCGTGCGGAGAAAAGACGATACCAGCGGGCCCGAGGAGCTCAAATGTCGCCGGTGCACACCGGGTGACGGTGGGTGCGGAGGCGGCGGCGCAGCGGCATGATCCCGAAGCCGACGACGGCCGTGGTGGCGACCGTGGTGAGGATGACCCGGGAGACGACAGGGATGAACGTCAAGTGCGGGCTCACGATGAACGTGATCACGAGCGCCATCGGCGTGATCCATGCCACGTCGCCGGCCCACCGCCGCCACCAGGGCCGGTGCGGCTCCACCTTCGCCGGCAGGTCGAACCAGTGGTCGACGCCGACCGTGCGGCGCACGCTCGTGGCGAGGACGTGCTCCTCCAGGCGAGCCAGAAGGGCGGTGCGCTCCGGTGAGCGCTCCCACCGGCGCAGCGCCACGAGATCGGTGAAGCGGAAGACGATGTGATAGCGGCCGCCCGTCGCGCCCGCCTTGAGGACACCGACGCCCATGCAGCCCGGGAACTCCTGGAGGGCCTGTTGAACGTCCCTGGACCACGCCTCGAAGTCCGCCTCGTGCCCGGGCGCGATGTCGCGTGACACCGTCACGGTGACGGGGTCGACACCGATCCGCGGCAGCTCGCTGGTGTCGAGGGGGCCGGTGAGCACGAGAGACATGGAACCGTCGACGCTACCGGCGGACCCCGGTCGCAGCACGCCTACGCGTGGTGCTCGGTGGTCCGGGCCGCCGTCAGCGGCTCCCACTCCACCCTCGGCACGTCCTTGTAGAGACGCTCGATGTCGTAGAAGCGGCGGATGTCGTCGTGGAAGACGTGCACCACCACGTCGCCGTAGTCGACCAGCACCCACTGGAGGTCCCGCACACCCTCGACGCGCAGCGGCGAGCCGCCACCCGCCTCGCGCAGGCGGAACTCGATCTCCTCGGCGATGGTCTTCACCAGCCTCGTGTTGGGGGCGCTGGTGATGACGAACAGCTCACAGATGGCCAGGACGTCACCCACGTCGAGGATGATGGTGTCCAGGCCCTTCTTGTCGTCGGCCACCGCCGCCGCCAGCCGGGCCCGGTCCCGAGCGGGAGCGTCCTCGGCCATGGGGCCGGTCGGTCCGTCCTGCTCGTCGGTCATCGCGCTGTCCGTTCTACCCGCCCGGAGCGCTGGTTGCCACGCTTGCCGTACTGGCGACCTCCTGCGCCGCTGCCTCCTCGGCCGCCGCCTCGAGGAAGGCCAGGAAGTCCTGTCCCAGCTCCAGGGTGACGTCCACGCCGTCGATGCTCGCCGTCGCCGGCGTCGCCACCACCGGCCCGACGGCCAACGTGAGCGTGTCGACCTGCTCCTGGGTGAGGGACGGGTCGTAGCGCAGCGAGGTCTCGGCGGCCGTCGCGACATCCTCACCGTCGTCCACGGCGACCACGTCCGCACCGACGAACTGCAGGCGGGCGGTGGCCTCCCGGAGGGCGTTCGGATCGCCGGTCGCGTTCACGAGCTGGACCCGCAGGCCCGACCCGGTCGGCGAGGCCGCCGTCGGCAGGATCCGCGCCATCAGGATGCGCAGGTCGACGATGTCGACCTCGAGCAGGTCGATGCCCTCGGGGTTCGTGACCACGTCGAGCGCCGGTGTGACGGTCAGGCTCACGACGCTGCGGGGCCCCGCGCCGATGGCGGCGAGGAACCCGGCCACATCGGTCGGCGCTTCCTCAGTGGCCGGCGCCGCCACGCGGTCGCTCACCTCGACGACCCCGGTCCACACGGCAACTTGGTCGGGAAGGCGCACGTACTCGGTCTCGTTGGGCACCCTCGTGAAGAGCACGGCGGCCGCCTGCTCAGCCGTCAGCTCTTGCGGACCTGCGGGTAGTTGCATGAGCACCGTCCCGTCCGGTGCGGTGCGGACCACCGGATCGGGCAGGTCGACCGGAATTGGCGCGAGGGGCGCGAAGAGCGCCTGCATTCCTGCCTCGTCGACCTCTTCGGTGACCGAGAAGGTCACGCCGAGCAGGCCTTCGGTGGCGGTCACCTGCCCATCGAACCCGGCCTGCGTGTACGCGGCGGCCAGACGCGTCGGCCGATCGAAGCCGTCGACCGTGGCGATGCTGCCCGCCGGCACCACGACCGCCGTCCCACCGGCTCCGCTCGGGGCCAATGCGAACGCCGTGAGGCCGACGACCTCGGTCCCGTCCACCGCCACCAGCAGTGCGCCCGGCGTCTCCGCGGGCCGGGCGACCGTTGACGGCGGCACGTCCAGCGTCCCGGTCGTACTGTCCCCGAGGGTGCGCGCGGCCAGGATCGCCAAGACCGGCACGACGACCGCCGCCGACACACCGACCGCCGCCGCCGCCGCGGTCCAACGCCGTCCGGCGCTCACCGCCGCCCCGGCCCCTGCGTCGCCGCGGCCGGCTCGTACATCCGCCTGTGGCGGATCTCGGCCAGCACGTCCTCGGGCACCAGGAAGTCGAGCGGCCGACCATCGGCCACCCGCGAGCGCAGATCGGTGCTCGACACGTCCAAGTGCGGCACGACCACCCGGAGCCAGTGGACCTCACCGGGGAGCTCCCGGTCACTGCCCGGGCGCTCCACCACGACGAGGCGCGAACGGCGCGCCACTTCGTCGTACCGCTCCCAGGTCAGGAGGCCGGCGGCGGCGTCCGAGCCGACGATCGTGAACAGCTCGGCCCCGGGGTGCCGGCCTTCGAGCTCGGCCAGCGTGTCGGCCGTGTAGCTCACGCCGCCCCGGTCGATCTCCAGGCGGCTGGCCTCGAGCCCCTCGACCCCGCGCACCGCCGCCGCCACCAGCGCGAACCGGTCCTCCGCCGCGGAGATGGGCCGTTGCCCCTCTTTCTGCCAGGGCCGGTTCGCGACCTCCAGCAGGACCCGGTCGAGGCCCAGCTCATGGCGCACGTTGACGGCGGTGACCAGGTGGCCCACGTGGGGCGGATCGAACGTGCCACCGAACAGTCCGAGCCGCAGTCGCCACCCGGTCGTTCGAGGCACGGCCGAGGAGCATACGCCCTGCCTGTACTGGGCCTGCGGCACCGTTCGCCACGCTCCGTGGTCACCCACCCACCAAGACCGGGCTCCCCGCGCACTCCCGACACCTTGTGTCGGATGTCACTGTCATTTCACGGAATCGGACGGGTAATTGCCACGTTCTACCTCCTGTCATGAATGATTCGATTGGTCTGTACCTGAACGAGATCGGCAAGGTGCCGCTCCTCACTGCTGATGAGGAGAAGGAGCTGTCGCGCGTCATCGAGGCCGGCCGGGAGGCCGAGCGGCGGCTCGAGGAGGGCGAGAAGGGCAAGGACCTCCGCAAGGCCGTCGTCGCCGCTGCGCAGGCCAAGGACCGGTTCATCCGGGCCAACCTCCGGCTCGTCGTCAGCATCGCCCGCCGCTACCCCCTTCCCTCCGGCATGGATCTCCTGGACCTCGTCCAAGAGGGCAACCTGGGCCTCGAGCACGCGGTCGACAAGTTCGACTGGCGGCGCGGCTTCAAGTTCTCCACCTACGCCACCTTCTGGATCCGCCAGGCCATCGGCCGGGCCCTCGACCAGAAGGCCAGCCTGGTGCGCATCCCCGGCGATCGGGCCGCCAGCCTTCGCGCCGCCCTGCGTCAGACCGGCGCAGAGGGTGAAGAGCTCGATAACGAGAACGCGCAGCTGCACCGGCTCACCACCCCGGTCTCCCTCGACCGGACGGTGGGCGACGACGGCGACGCCACGCTCGGCGACCTGATCGCCGCCGACGTCATCTCCCCCGAGGCCGCCATGCTGGCCGGTGTCGACCGTGAGCTGCTCGATGAGCTGCTCGACACGCTCGACGGTCGGGCCCGCTACGCGGTCGAGGCCCGCTTCGGGCTGCTCGACGGCGAGACGAAGAGCTTCCGGGAGGTCGGTGAGGATCTCGGCGTCACCGCCGAGGCCGCCCGCCGCCTCGTCAAGCGGGCCGTCGACGACTTGCGCGACGACGCTGCCCGCATCCTGGTGGCGTGAGCCACCCCTAGTCCCCCCCGGGCCGCGGGTTCCCCACCCGAGCGGCCCCGTTCGGCCGTCACCGCTCTTGGCCCCCCGAGAGCGGTGGCGGCCGAATCGCGTCCGGACGGTGATACCGGTGGACAACCGCGTTGCGGCAGGTCGGTCCGGCCGGGCACGCTGGTGCCGTGGCACGCTCCTGGTCTCCGTCGTCATGGCGGGCCTTCCCCGCCGCCCAGCAGCCCGAGTGGCCCGACGAGGCCGAGCTCGACCGCGCCATCAAGCAGATCGCCACCTACCCACCGCTCGTGTTCGCCGGGGAGGCCCGCGCCCTGCAGAGCTCCCTGGCCAAGGTGGCGGCCGGCAACGCCTTCCTCCTCCAGGCCGGCGACTGCGCCGAGAGCTTCGACGACTTCTCCGCCATCAGCATCCGGGAGAAGCTGCGCGTCATCCTGCAGATGGCGGTGGTCCTCACCTACTCCATCGGGGTCCCCGTGGTGAAGGTGGGGCGGATCGCCGGCCAGTTCGCCAAGCCCCGTTCCGCGGCGACAGAGCTGGTGGACGGGACTGAGCTCCCCAGCTTCCGCGGCCACATCATCAATGCCGAAGCGGCGACGGCGGCGGCCCGGGTCCCCGACCCTGAGCGGCTCGTGCAGGCCTACCACCAGTCCGCGTCGACCCTGAACCTGCTGCGGGCGTTCACCAAGGGTGGCTTCGCCGACCTGTCCCGCGTCCACGCGTGGACCCAGGAGCACGTGGCCAGCAGCCCGGAGGGCCGCCGCTTCGAAGCGCTGGCCAACGAGATCGAGCGGGCGCTGCGGTTCATGCGGGCCTGCGGGATGGACACCGAGTCCAACGCCGCCCTCCACGAGGTCGACGTGTACACCAGCCACGAGGCGCTGCTGGTCGGCTACGAGGAGGCGCTGACCCGTCAGGACTCGCTGACGGGAGCCTGGTACGACTGCTCTGCCCACATGCTGTGGATCGGCGAGCGGACCCGCCAGCTCGACGGCGCCCACATCGAATTCCTGCGCGGCGTGCACAACCCGATCGGCGTCAAGCTCGGGCCGACGGCCTCGGCCGAGCAGGTCCTCGACCTTTGCCACGCGCTGAACCCGGCCCGGGTCCCCGGCCGGCTGACCCTCATCACCCGCATGGGCGCCGACCACGTAGAGGACGCGGTGCGCCCGCTGCTGCGCGCCACGCGCGACGCCGGCCATCCGGTCGTCTGGGCGTGCGACCCCATGCACGGCAACACCTTCACCTCGGCCACCGGCCGCAAGACCCGGCACTTCGAGGACATCCTCGAGGAGATGGCCGGGTTCGTGCGGGGCCACCACGCCGAGGGCACATGGCCCGGCGGGGTACACGTCGAGCTGACCGGGCACGATGTCACCGAATGCCTGGGCGGCGCCGACGACATCGTCGACAGCATGCTGGACGACCGCTACGAGACCGTGTGCGACCCCCGCCTCAACGCCCGGCAGTCGGTCGATCTGGCCTTCCGTGTAGCCGAGCTGGTCCGGGCCTGATCGGCGCCGGGGCGAGAGGCGTGCAGGCGCTCACCCTGGTCGACGGCTGGCCCGTCGACCGTGCCGCCGTCGCGGTGGTCGGCCCCGGCGGCGTGCTGGCGGCCCGGGGCGACCTGGAGTGGACCGTCCGCCTGGCCTCGGTGACGAAGCTGTTCGTGGCCTACGGCTGCCTCATCGCCCGCCAGGAGGGAGTGCTCGACTTCGACGCTCCTGCCGGTCCGCCCGGCGCGACCGTGCGCCACCTCCTCGCGCACGCGTCAGGCCTCGGATTCGACGACACGGTCCCGGTCAGCCCGCTGGGCCGCCGGCGCGCCTACTCCAACCCGGGGTTCGAGCGGCTCGGTGACGTCCTGACCGAGGCCACCGGCATGCCCGTCGCCGAGTACCTCCGCGAGGGGATCTTCACCCCGCTGGGTATGGACCGCACCGAGCTCAAACGCTCCCCCGCCCACGGCGCGTACGGTTCGGCGGCGGACCTGAGCCGCTTCGCGCAGGAGCTGCTGCGGCCCACCCTCGTGGAGCCTCCGCTGCTGGCCGAGGCGGTGTCGGTGCAGTTCCCCGGCCTGGCCGGCGTGCACCCCGGACTCGGGCGACAAGTTCCCCTCGACTGGGGCCTGGGCTTCGACCTGCGCAGCACCAAGGAGCCCTCCTGGATGGGCGAGACGGCGGTCCCGGCCGCCTTCGGGCACTTCGGTGGGAGCGGCACGTTCCTCTGGGTCGATCCCGTCCTCGACCGGGCTTGCGTCGCCCTGGCCGAGCGGGAGTTCGACGAGTGGGGCCTGGCCGCGTGGATCCCGTTCAACGACGCCCTCCTCGCCGAGCTCCGCGCCACCCCCACTGACCCGACTCCGCGCCGCGCGACCGGTTCCGCCGAATGGGACCGCGCCGGGTACGGAGAGGCCCGGTAGCGTCGAGGGGATGGAACGGGGACGCTCTGCCATCGCGCGCCCCGACGCCGGCGTCACCGCTGGCCTCCGCCTGATCTTCGTCTCGACGTTCGTCCTCAACGCGTCAACGAGCGTCATCTTCGCCCTCATCTCCGACCTGCAGGACGCCACCGGCCAGTCCACCTCCAGCCTGGGCCTCATCGCCGGCACCGGCTTCGTGGTCGGGTTGATCGCCGGCCTGGTGGTGGCCCCGCTGGCCGATCGCGGCCGGGCCAAGCGCCTTCTGCTCAGCGGCCTCGGCCTCGCCGCCATCGGCGGGATCGGCTTCGCCGTGGCCGAGACCCTGCCGATGCTGCTGGCGTCACGGGCGCTCGTCGGCGCGGCCGCCGGTTGCTTCATCCCCGCCGCCCGCGCCATTGCGGCCAGCATCGATCCCACGCGCTCGGGCGAGAACCTCGGCCGCCTGGCCCGTGTCGACCTGGCCGGGTTCGCCACCGGTCCCATCATCGGCAGCCTGCTCTTCGAGGTCGTCGGCCTCCGGGGCACGTTCATCTTCTTCGCCGTCGTGGCCGCCGCCGCCCTCGTGCTGCTGGCGCCCCGGCCGCTGCCGTCCCTCCCGACGAGCGCCGAGTCCTCCCGGCCGAGCCTGGTCCTGCTCCGTCACCGCCGCGTGCTCGTGGCCACGCTGCTGGCCCTCGCGCTCTTCCTCCCCGTCGGGGTGTTCGACTCGCTGTGGGACCGCTACCTGACGGACCTCGGGGGCTCCAATCTCCTGGTTGGTCTGACCTTCGCCCTCTTCGCATTGCCGTTCGTCACCCTCACCGCTCCCGCCGGGCGGCTGGCCGATCGGCTCGGGCACGTGCGCATCTCCCTGTGGGGGCTGGCGGTCCTCGTGCCCTGCCTCGCTCTCTATGGAGTGTTCAAGTCCATCCCGGTGCTCGTGCTGCTCCCGATGGTCGAAGCGGTGGCGCAGGCGGCAACCGTGCCCGCCTCGCAAGCCGCCATGGCCGCGGCGTGCCCGCCGGGCCGGGCCGCGGCCGGGCAGGGCCTCGCCACCTCCGCCCAGTTGGCGGGCGCCGCCCTGGCCGCGCTCCTGGCCGCGCCAATCTACGAGAACCTGGGCCCAGGGATCCTGTTCGCCGGGACGGCGGCTGTCGTCGCCGCGCTGGCTGCGACGGCGTGGGCGCTGTCCACGGCGGCCGACCGGGCCGACGCGTCCGGTCAGCCCGGCCTCGAGCCGACGCTCAGCGCAGACGCTCGATGATCATCGCCATGCCCTGACCGCCGCCGACGCACATCGACTCCAGGCCGATGGCCTTGTCCTCGCTCTGGAGGCCGTTGATGAGCGTGGCCATGATGCGAGCGCCGGTCATCCCGAACGGGTGGCCGAGGGCGATGGCGCCGCCGTGCACGTTGAGCTTGTCCCATTCGATGCCGAGGTGGCGCGGCGGACGGCACGACCTGGGCGGCAAAGGCCTCGTTGATCTCCACCAGGTCGATGTCGTCGATCTTCATGCCCGCCCGGGTCAGCGCCTGCCGGCAGGCCTCGATCGGCCCCAGACCCATGATCTCCGGGTTGAGCCCCGTGACACCCGACGAGATGATGCGGGCCAGCGGTTCGATGCCGAGCTCCCGGGCCTTGGTGTCGCTCATCACGACCACGGCCGCGGCGCCGTCGTTGAGCGGGCAGGCGTTGCCCGCGGTGATCTCGCCGTCGGGCCGGAAGACCGGCTTCAGCTCGCCCAACTTCTCGACGGTGGTGCCGGCACGCGGGCCGTCGTCGGTGGACACGACTGAACCGTCCGGAAGCGTCACCGGCACGATCTCCCGCTCGAAGAACCCGTTCTCCATGTTGGCCACCGCCCGCTGCTGCGACAGCGCGGCGAACTCGTCCATCTCCCGCCGGGTGACGCCCTCGACCTCGCGGACGTTCTCCGCCGTCTGCCCCATGGCGATGTAGATGTCCGGCAGTCCCTCCAGGGGGGTCCAGGACGGCTGGCCACCTTCCGCCCGGGACCTCGTCCGCTGGCCCGACGGCGCGAACACCGGGTTCGGCGCGGTGTCCGAAGCGCCGGCACCGTAGCGGGACACGCACTCCACACCGGCGGCGATGAAGGCGTCCCCCTCGCCCGCCTTGATGGCGTGCGCGGCCATGCGGATGGTCTGGAGGCTCGAGGAGCAGTAGCGGTTGACGGTGACGCCGGGGACGTTGTCGAGCCCGGCCAGCACGGCCACGACGCGGGCGACGTTGAACCCCTGCTCCCCCGCGGGCTGGCCGCAGCCCATCATCAGGTCCTCGATCTGGTCCCGCGGCAGCTCGGGCACCTGGTCCAGCACCGCGGTCACCATCTGCGTGGCGAGATCGTCGGGCCGCGCGTCGACGAGCGAGCCCTTCATGGCCCGGCCGATCGGGCTGCGGGCGGTGGCGACGATGACGGCTTCGGGCATGGGGATCCTCCGGGGACGGGGCAGTCAGACCATCAGGGCTACGGGACGCCGACAGTCTTGGCGATCAGGCCTGCTTCGAGCCAGACCGGCAGGGCCAGATCGATCTCCGGCGCCGTCTGCGGCGGCCCGATGAGCATCCCCTGGACGTGGTCGCAGCCCAGCTCCCGCAGGCGGACGAGCTGGTTGACGCGCTCCACGCCCTCCGCGGTGACGACGAGGTTCAGCGAGTGCCCGAGGTGGGTGACGGCCGAGACGATGGTCTCGTCGTCGCTCCCCTCCCGCAGCCCCCGCACGAAGCTGCGATCGATCTTGATGGCTTCCACAGGGAAGCGCTGCAGGTAGTTCAGCGAGGAGTAGCCGGTACCGAAGTCGTCGATGGCAAAGCGGACGCCGAGCCGGCGCAGCTCGTGCAGGACGTCGCTCGACCGCTCGACGTCGATCACCAGCGCGCTCTCGGTGATCTCGAACCAGACGCAGCTCGGATCCAGCGCGGAGCGGGCCAGGGCATCGCTGACCTGCTGGATGAGCTCGGGGCCGCCGAGCTGCCGGGCCGAGAGGTTGATGGCGACCGTCAGGGGGTCGGCAGCCTCACCGAGACGCTGCTTCCACGCCGCCAGCTGCTGCATGGCTCGGTCCATCACCAGCTCCCCGATGGCGACGATGAGCCCGGTGTCCTCCGCCAGCTCGATGAAGTCAGCGGGCGAGATGATGCCCCGCTCGGGATGGTCCCAGCGCACGAGCGCCTCGAACCCGGCCAGCCGCCCGGTGCGGAGCTCCACGATGGGCTGGAAGAGGAGCGCGAACTCGTCGCGGTCGATGGCCCGGTGCAGGTCGTTGCCGAGGTGGTGGAGCCGGACCACGGAGTCCCGGTGGGCCGCTTCGAAGTACTCCACGCGGTTCCGGCCCCGGTCCTTGGCCTGGTACATCGCGGCGTCGGCGTCGCGCATCAGGCTCTCCGCGGTCACCCAGGGCCGGTCGGCCTTGGCCACGCCGACGCTGGCCGTCACGAAGCTCTCCCCGTCGAGCAGCGACATCGGCTCGGTGACCACCTCGGCCAGATGGTTGGCCAGCGCGTCGATGCGCCCGCCGCCGTCGGCCTCCGACAGGAAGACGACGAACTCGTCGCCACCGAAGCGGGCCACTGTGGCGTCGTCGCCCGCGGCGAGGCGGATCCGCTGACCCACCGCTTTCACGACGCGGTCGCCGGCGGCGTGGCCGAGGCTGTCGTTGATGAGCTTGAACCGGTCGATGTCGAGGAAGATGAGGCCGAGCGTCTCCCCGGCCGAACGCCTGATCAGGGCCGAGGCCAGCCGCTCCATGAACGCCGTCCGGTTGAGCAGCCCGGTGAGCTCGTCGTGGTGGGCCGAGTAGGCGAGGCGCTCGGCGATGGCGTTCTCGCGCGTGACGTCCTGCACCTGACCGATCAGATACCGCCGGCCGTCGGGATGCTCGATGACCGAGATGCTGGTGTCACCGATGAGCACCGTGCCGCTGGCGTGCTCGTAGTGGAAGCGGTGTCGGAAGGTGGCCTCCGCCGGTGCGTCCGCCAGCATGCCGAGGAACTCTTCGTGGGCGCGCAGCTCGCTCGGCGACCCCAACTCGCTGAGGTGCCGGTTCTCGAGCCGGTCGGTCGGCAGCCCGAGCATGGAGCCGAACGCGGCGTTGACCTGGATGAGGTGACCATCGGTGCTGGCCAGGAGCATCCCGATGGGCGCCTCCTCGAACGCGACCCGGAAGCGCTGCTCGGCCTCCCGCAGCAGCGCCTCCTGGCGGAGCCGGACCGTGAGGTCCCGCACCGAGATGACGAGACCGCTCATGGCCGTCTCCTCGATGTAGCTCCCGGCGTCGGCCTCCACCGGCGCGTACGTACCGTCGGTCTTGAGCACCCGGAACAGAAGCGGGCTCCCGATCCCGCCCCCCACGGCGGCGGCGAAGGCGTTGCGGACGCCGGGGAGGTCCTCGGGGTGGACGAACTCGAACACCGACCGGCCCACGAGCTGCGCCGGTCGCCAGCCCAACAGATCGGTGATGCGGGCGCTGATGCTGCGGACGGTCCCGTCGGCGCCCGCCACCGCTACCCCCTCGGCCAGCTCGTCGAGCACCAGGCGGAAACGCCGCTCGCTCTCCGCCAGCGTCCGCAGGTTCGTCCGCAGGGACTGCGTCAGACGGGCGTTCTCCACGAAGATGGCGACGTGGTTGCCACTGGCCAGGATGCCGGTGATCACCAGCAGGGCGGCCTCGAGCGTGCTCAGGCTGCTGCCGCCCCACACGAGCTGCCAGAAGCCGATGAGGTAGGCGATGAGCACGGGCGTATAGACGACCATCGAGCGCACGAGAGGACGGACGGTGCGCATGCGGACCGTCGCCGGCCGGGCGTGGAGAGCCGCGAGGGCGAAGAACAGCGCCGACCCCAGCCAGGGCATCAGGAAGAAGCGCTGGGAGATCTCGGGATCGGTCCAGTAGTCGACCCCGAAGAGCACGTCCCCCACCAGCAGGAGGAAGAACGAGAGCGTCATCAGCAGCCGGGGCGTGGTGCGGCTCTCCACCAACACCAGCGCACAGACGGTGACGGCGACCAGATCGATGAGGCCGATGGTCAGGACCAGCGCCAGGTTGCCGCGGACGACGTCGCTGCTGCGCTGGATGATGCTGACGGCGAACGTGTAGCCCATGAACAGCACGGCCGGCGAAACGGTGCAGGCCTCCGCCAGGACGCGGAAGCGGCCCACCCAGCGCACCGTGGGCAGACCGACCAGGAGCAGGGCGACGACCAGCAGCGGGCCGATGACTAGGAAGGCGTACTGGGCGACGCTGGGGAACCCGGCCGTCCGGCCATCGTTGAGGTCGTCGATGATGCCGTCGAGCATCGTGAGCGTCCACACCGCGGCGACGGCACCGAGGAAGCGCCATTGGGGCTGCTTGAGGCGGGCGGCGGCTCGATAGCACCACACCACCCCGAGCCCCATCAGGGCCACCCGCGCTCCGTCGAGGGCCAGCTCCTCGCCGGTGGAGAGGTCAGGGCGGGCCAGTACGTAGAGGGCCGTGACCGCGTAGACGGCGATCGCGATCCAGGTGAAGCCCGCCCGCCGTTGCCGGCGTCGCCGGTCGACCGGACCGGGGATCGTCACCGCGGCCACCGTCACCGGGCCAAGGCTACCCCGGGCACCTTGGCGCAGCCCGGCCTCCGCGACTCGGCCCGGCGTACGATGCGCGCATGGCCGGCCCCATCGACGTCGACGACGTCCCCCTCGATCAGATCGACCTCTCCGATCCCGAGTTCTGGCTCGCGGCCCGGTCGTGGCGGGAGGGCACCTTCGCGACCCTGCGACGCGAGTCGCCCATCCACTTCTTCGAGGAAGCCGAGTTCCCGCCGTTCCCCAAGGGCCCGGGCTACTACGCCGTCACCCGCTTCGACGATGTCTGGCACGTCAGCCGCAACCCGCAGCTGTTCTGCTCCGGCAAGGGCTCCAACATCCCCGACCTGCCCATCGAGATCGCCGAGTTCTTCGGTTCGATGATCAACATGGACGATCCTCGCCACCTCCGGCTGCGCTCGATCGTCGGCAAGGCCTTCACGCCGAAAGTCGTCAGCCAGATCGAGGAGTACGTCCGGCAGAAGGCGGACGGGATCGTCGACAACCTGCTGGAGCGGTACCCCGACGGGGCCTGCGACTTCGTCGAGGAGGTCGCCGCTCCGCTGCCGCTGCAGATCATCTGCGAGATGATGGGCATTCCCGACGAGGACGAGAAGCAGATCTTCGCCTGGACCAACACCATCCTCGGCGCCGGCGACCCCGACTACGGCGGCGAGTTCGACGCCCTGCTCAACCACAGCATGGCCATGAACGCCTACGCCATGGAGCTGGGCAACGACCGCCTCGCCAACCCCAAGGAGGATCTGACCACGGCGCTCATGCACGCCGAAGTCGACGGCGAGCGGCTGACCAGTGCCGAGTTCGGGTCGTTCTTCATCCTGCTCGTCGTGGCCGGCAACGAGACCACGCGCAACGCGATGAGCCACGGCATCAAGGCGCTCACGGAGTTCCCCGACCAGCGGGCGATCTGGTGGGACGACTTCGGCGGCGTGGCCCGCACCGCGGTCGAGGAGATCGTGCGCTGGGCCTCGCCGGTCATCCACTTCCGCCGCACGGCGACGGCCGACACCGAGATCGCCGGGCACCCGATCGCCGAGGGCGACAAGGTCGTGCTCTGGTACAACTCGGCCAACCGGGACGACACGAAGTTCGCCGACCCTTATGTGTTCGACGTCCGGCGCGACCCGAACCCGCAGGTCGGCTACGGCGCCGGCGGTCCCCACTTCTGCCTCGGCGCCAACCTGGCCCGGCGGGAGATCACGGTCATGTTCGAGGAGATCCACCGCCGCCTGCCCGAGCTGCGGGTCACCGGCGAGCCCGCGTACCTGCAGAGCAACTTCATCAACGGCATCAAGCGCATGCCCTGCGCCTGGAAGTAGCTCACCGTGACATGGAGCTCGCTCCGCTCGCTCAGGGAGCGTCGGCCGCCGGCTCGTCGTCGGCCAGTTCGCCGCTGCCGTAGTGACGACGGCACAGGAGCTCGTAGCGGACGGTGTCGCCGAACAAAGGGGCGTCCGGCTCGTCCGTGTCGCCCACCACGACGACGTCGCCCTCGTACACGACGCGGCCGTTCACCAGCCGGGCGTTGTGCGTGGCGCGCGCCCCGCACCAGCACCGGGCCTCGACCTGCAGGGGCACGCGCTCGTCGGCGATCTCCAAGAGGCGCTTGGTGCCGTCGAACAACAGCCCCCGGAAGTCGGTGATGAGCCCGAAGGCGTAGACGTCGGCCCCCAACTCGTCCACGACCCGGGCCAGCTGGTCGCACTGTGCCGGCGCGTAGAACTGGGCTTCGTCGCACACCAGGTAGTCGAGGGGACCTCGTTGGGTGGCGAGCGCGTAGAGATCGACGGCGTCCCCCACCTCGACGGCGGGCGCGGCGACGCCGAGCCGGCTGGTGACCTGGGTGCCATCGCGATCGAGGCGGGTCAGTAGCAGCCCCTTGAGCCCGCGGCTGGCCAGGTTGTGGTGGATCTGCAACGCCACCGTGCTCTTGCCCGAACCCATGGTGCCGAAGGAGAAGCGGAGCTGCGCCACGGGGGCCATACGGTACCGGGACCTCCTGTGGCAGGCTGGCCCGAACCTCCAACGGCGGGAGACTGCCTCATGATTGTCATTCAGGGTCACCTCGACATCGACCCTGCGGACCGGGACGCCGCCATCGCGCTGATGGTGGCCGTCCACGACGCCAGCGAGGCCGAGGAAGGCTGCCTGACGTACCGCTTCGCCGAGGAGCTGGGCCACCCGGGCCGCTTCTGGCTCATCGAGGCCTGGGAATCGGAAGAGGCGCTGGCAGCGCACTTCAAGACCGAGCACATGGCCACCTTCCGCGCCGGGCTGGCCGGAGTGAGCGTCACCGGTCGGGATCTGTTCCGGCACGACGTCACCAAGCGGGCTCCGCTGTGAGGCGCCCGTGAGGCCACTGACCGCGACGACCGATCGGTCCGAACTGCCGTCCTGGCGGGGGTGGATCCACGCCGGCGCGTTCCTGCTCTCGATCCCGCTGGGGCTGGCGCTGGTGCTGGCCGCTGGTCCCGCAGAGGCGCGTGCCGCGGCCGCGATCTACGTTGCCACCCTGGTGGCCGGGTTCGGCACGTCCGCCGCCTACCACCGGCTGGCCCGCTCGCCGGGCACGTTGCGCTGGATGCGACGAGCCGACCATTCCACCATCTACCTGCTCATCGCCGGCACCTACACGCCGATCTGCCTGCTCGCCCTGCCGCCCGGCTGGGGTCTGCCCGTGCTGGCCGTCGTGTGGGTGGGCGCCATTCTGGGTGCCGTGCTCAAGCTCGTCGCCTTCGATCGCGCCGGACCCGCCGGCTGGGCCCTCTACATCGTCCTCGGCTGGACGGCTCTGATGGCGGCCCCCGCACTCCTGCAACACCTCGGCGCGACCGAACTGGCCCTCATCGTGGCCGGCGGGATCATCTACACGGCGGGGAGCATCGTGCTCGCCGTGGGGCGGCCGAACCCGGCACCGGCCGTGTTCGGGTACCACGAGGTCTGGCACTCCTGCACCGTGCTGGCGAGCGTCTGCCATTTCACGGCGGTCGCGCTCGTGGTCGCCGCGGCCTGAACGCGGCCGTCAGGCGAGGAGCGCCTGCACATCCTCGATGCGATCGGCGTCCGCAGCGCGCTTGTCCTCGCGGTAGCGGCGTACCCGGGCGAAGCGCAGCGCCACTCCTCCCGGGTAACGGGTGGAGGCCTGGACCCCGTCCAGTGCCACCTCGACGACGAGCTCCGGCCGGACGTGCACCACATGACCTTCCGTCCCCACGGCTAGCGCCTGCAGGCGTTCGGTCTGCCAGCGCAGGAGGTCGTCGGTCAGACCCTTGAACGTCTTGCCCACCATCACGAATCCCCCGTCGGGCCCGCGGGCGCCGAGGTGCAGGTTGGAGAGCCAGCCGGTGCGGCGCCCGTGGCCCCACTCGGCGGCAAGGACGACGAGGTCCAAGGTTCGGACCGGCTTCACCTTGCGCCACGATCCCCCACGGCGCCCGGCCTGGTATGGGGAGTCGAGGGACTTCACCATCACCCCCTCGTGACCGGCATCGACGGCGTCGACCGCGAACGCTTCCGCGGTGGCAGGATCGGCCGTGGTCAGCGCCGGCAGTCGCAGCGTGGGGGCGATGGCATCGAGGACGGTGAGCCGCTCGGCCAGCGGCCGGTCCACGAGATCATCGTCGTCGACCAGCAGGACGTCGAAGAAGAACGCCTGCAAGCCGATCGCGGCCGCGGCCCCGTCCGGCTCGCGCCGGTCGCGACTGAAGCGGCTCATCGTGTCCTGGAACCGGTGGGGCCGGCCGTCCTCGTCCAGCCCGATGGACTCGCCGTCGAGCACGACGCGCCGGACCGGCAACGCACGCACGGCCCACGCCACCGACGGCAGACGTTCGGTGATGTCGTTGAGGTTGCGGGTGAAGATGGCGATGTCGTCCCCGTCCCGGTGCACCTGGATGCGAGCGCCGTCCAGCTTCCACTCCACCGATGCCGGTCCGGTCTCGGCCAGGGCGGCCGCCACATCGGGAGCCGTGCCGGCCAGCATGGGCTGCACGGGCCGGAGGACCTCGAGGCCGATCTCTTCCAGCCCGGGCGCGCCCCGTGTCAGCGCGACCATCGCGGTATGGCCCAGGTCGCCGTTGAACATGGCGGCTCGACGGACCAGGGCGATGGGGACGGATGCCGCCTTGGCGACGGCGTCGGCCATCACGCCTTCGAGCGCGCCCTGGCGCAGCTCGCCGAGGAGGAGGCGCCCGAGGAACTGCCCCTCGGGTTCGGTGGCGGCGGCGAACAGCGCACCCAGCTCCGCGTGGCGATGGGCCACGGAACCCGGACCGGCGATCCCCTCGACACGCGAGATGGTCCGGTCGACGTCGGCGATGGTGAGCGTCGCCGCCGTGGCCGATGCCGTGGGGAGGCCGCGCACGGCCGACCAACCCACGCCAACCCGGCCCTGACGGGGCCTTCCGACCAGGAAGCCCACGGCCGCCTCGACCTCCGCCGGATCGAGCTGGCGCAGCAGGTCGCCCAAGGCCACCACCTTGGCCGTCCGTTTGCTGGTTCCCGCCACCGACTCGGCGGCGGCGACGAGCGTCGCGAACAGCACGTCGGCGGAGCGGGGCGCGGTCAGAGGGTGGCTGGGTTCACTTCCTCGGGCTCACTTCCCGAGAAGCTTGCCGAGGTCCAGACCCTTGACCATGTTCATGAGGTCGCCAGGGTTGGGCATCTTGCCGTCCGGCGTGAGCTTGTTGACGGCATCGGGGATCATCTTCGACAGGTCGGTCTTCAGGGCTCCGACGCTCTCGCCCGTCTGCTTGGACATCTGGGCCAGTCGCTCGGAGCCGATGGCCTTCTCCACCTCGTCCGGGTCGAGTGGCTGGTTCTCCCCGCTGCTGACCCAGGACTCCGCCTTGTCGCCCATGCCGGCGCCCTTGAACTGGTCGAGCAGCCGGCTGAGCCCCATGCCGTCGCCCCCCTTGCCCGTCAACATGGTGGCCAACTGGGACATGACGTCCTTGCCGCCGCCCTTGCCGAGCATCCCCATGATCGAATCGAGCAGACCCATGAACGTCTCCTTGGTGGATGGCGTCCGTCGACGCTAGCCCAGCAGTTCAGCCAGGCCGTCCGGATCGGCAACGGTGACGGTCAGCGCCGAATGCGGACGCACACCGAGGACCGGGCCGACCCGACGTGCGAAGTGCACGCACACGCCCGTCCGGGCGTTGGTGCCGAAGGTCAACCCATCGTCGGCGAAGGAGAGACGGGCGCCGGCCGCCGTCCACCAGCGGTAGTCACCGGTGACGTGCGCGCCGGCGACGTTGGCTCGCGCCGTCCGCAGCCGCAGCCGGCCGAAGGTGGCCTCGAACTGCTCATCGTCGACCCGCACCCCGTCCTTCGCCGAGCGGACGCCGAACGGCCACCAGAAGAGGCGCAGCCGTTCGTCGAACTCGTAGGGGAAGAAGCGCTCCACGCCCTCCTTCTAGCTGCAGCCGCTGGTGCTACCGCAACTCGGGCAGGCGTGGCAGCTCCCGGCCCTGATCATCTGCACGCCGCACTGCATGCACATCGGGGCATCCGTGTGGCGAGTGCCCGGTGGATGCTCGACCGGTGCCGGCACGCCCATCCCGAACTCCATCTGGGTGGCCAGCTCGCTCACCGACGGGATGGACTTCGGATCGGGCACCATCTCGCTACCGGTCGAGGTCTGGATGACCGACTCCTCGACACCGGGCAGCGTGGGCTGCAAACGCTCCTCGATGGAGAAGATGCCCAGCTCCGCGCGCTCCTCCAGGCTCAAGTACTCCAAGGCGAGGCGGCGGAACAGGTAGTCCATGATCGACGACACGAAGCGGATGTCCGGATCGTCCGTCATGCCAGCTGGCTCGAAGCGCATGTTGGTGAAGGCCTCGACGAAGGCCCGCATCGGCACCCCGTACTGCAGCCCGTACGAGATGGACTTGGCGAACGCGTCCATGATCCCCGACAGGGTGGACCCCTGCTTGGAGACGGTCAGGAAGATCTCGCCCGGCCGGCCGTCGGCGTACTCGCCGATGGTGGCGAAGCCCTTGCAGTCGGCCACCCGGAACTCGAACGTGCGGCTCGTGCGCGTGCGGGGCAGCTTCTGGCGCACCGGCTGGGGGATGATCCGCTCGACGATGCGCTCCACGATCTGCGTCGGCGTGCCCGTGGGCGCCGGCATGGCGTCCCTGGCCGTCGCCGGCGAGTCACCCTTCTTGTGCGTCGACAGGGGCTGCGCCACCTTGCAGTTGTCGCGGTAGATGGCGACCGCCTTGAGGCCCAGTTCCCAGGAGAGGAGGTGCAGCGCCTCCACCTCCTCGACCGTGGCGTCCTCCGGCATGTTCACCGTCTTGGAGATCGCGCCGGAGATGAACGGCTGGACGGCCCCCATCATCCGGACATGGCCCTCGTAGTGGATGGTGTTGTCGCCCATCGAGCAGGCGAACACCGGAAGGTGCTCGCCTTTCAGGTGCGGAGCCCCCACGATCGACTTGTGCTCGTCGATGTAGCCGATGATCTCGTCGACCTGCTGAACCGAGTAGCCGAGCCGGCGCAACGCCCGCGGCACGGTCTGGTTGACGATCGACATCGTCCCGCCGCCGACGAGCTTCTTCAGCTTCACGAGCCCCAGGTCGGGCTCGATGCCGGTGGTGTCGCAGTCCATCATCAGACCGATCGTGCCCGTCGGCGCGAGGACGCTGGCCTGGCTGTTGCGGACGCCGAACTCCTCGCCGCCGGCCACCGCCTCGTCCCACGCGAGCTGCGCGGCCGACAGCACGTCGGCCGGGAGCAGCTCCTCGTCGATGTCGGCCGCGGCGACGCGATGCTGGCGCAGCACGCCGAGCATGTGGGGCTCGTTGACCGCGAAGCCGCTGAAGGGCCCCATGCGGCTGGCGATGCGGGCGCTGGTGGCGTAGGCGTGCCCGGTCATCAACGACGTGATCGCCGCGGCCCAGGCCCGCCCGGCCTCGCTGTCGTAGGGGAGGCCGAGTGCCATGAGCATCGCCCCGAGGTTGGCGTAGCCGAGACCGAGCTGGCGGAAGGTGCGGCTCGTCTCGGCGATGGCCGGCGTCGGGTAGTCGGCGTTGCCGACCAGGATCTCCTGGGCCAGGAACACCACCTCGACCGTGTGTCGGAACCCGTCGACGTCGAAACGACCGTTCTCGTCCATGTAGCGCAGCAGGTTGATGGATGCCAGGTTGCAGGCCGAGTCGTCCAGGTGCATGTACTCCGAGCACGGGTTGGAGCCGTTGATGCGCCCGGTCGCGTGCGCGGTGTGCCACGCGTTGATGGTCGTGTCGAACTGCAGACCCGGATCGGCGCACTCCCACGCGGCCTCGGCGATCTCACGCCACAGGTCACGGGCGCGGACGGTCTTCAGCACCTCGCCGCTGGTGACGGCGACGAGGTCCCACGAGGCGTCGTCGAGCACGGCCCGCATGAAGTCGTCGGTGACCCGGACGGAGTTGTTGGCGTTCTGGTACTGGATGGAGAACGAGTCGGCGCCGTCCAAGTCCATGTCGAAGCCGGCGTCGCGCAGCACGCGGGCCTTGCGCTCCTCCTTCGACTTGCACCAGATGAACTCCTGCACGTCGGGGTGGTCGACGTTGAGGATGGCCATCTTCGCGGCGCGACGTGTCTTGCCGCCGGACTTGATGGTGCCCGCCGAGGCGTCGGCTCCCCGCATGAAGCTCACCGGGCCGGAGGCGGTGCCGCCGCCGTTGAGCGGCTCGAGGCTGGACCGGATGCGGGAGAGGTTGACGCCGGAACCCGACCCGCCCTTGAAGATGACGCCCTCTTCCCGGTACCAGTTGAGGATGGAGTCCATCGTGTCGCCGACGGACAGGATGAAGCAGGCGCTGGCCTGCTGGGGCACGCCGGCCACGCCGATGTTGAACCACACCGGCGAGTTGAAGGCCGCCTTTTGGGTGACCAGGAGGTGCTTGAGCTCGTCGCGGAAGGCGTCGGCCTCGGCCTCGTCGACGAAGTAGCCGTCTCTCGCCCCCCAGTCGGCGATGGTGTCGCTGACGCGGTCGATCACCTGGCGCAGCGAGCTCTCCCGCTGCGGGGTCCCGAGGGTGCCCCGGAAGTACTTCTGGGCCACGATGTTGGTGGCGTTCAGGGACCAGGTGACCGGGAACTCCACATCCACCTGCTCGAACGCGACCGACCCGTCCTTCCAGTTGGTGATGCGGGAATCACGCCGCTCCCAGACCACCTCGTCGTACGGGTGCAGGCCCGCCGTCGTGAAGTGACGGGTGATGCCGATGCCGGTGCGCTCGGGGGCCAAGGACATGGTCGGCGTCTCCTTCTTACGTCTGGGCTGGTGCGTTCTGGGGCTGCTGCGCTCTGGGCTGGTGCGTTCGTGACTGGTGCGTTCGGTGGCCGGTGGCGGTGCTGGCCGTGCCGGTTTTGGCGGCGGTGCGGCTTCTGGAGCGATCGTGCGGGCGGCCCGGGATCTGGAGGGACGGCAGAGGCACCGGTTCCGTCCGGTCCCCACTGCGCCTTCCCCGCACCCGGTTCGGGCATTACAGCACTGTAGTTACAGGGGTGTCAACGCCAGTGCATCCCCGTCCATTCCGCCGCCGCCGCCGAGCCGACGCCGTGGCGTCGGTGGGTAGGTTCGAGGGCCCTGCGCCCCCCGTCGAATCCTCCGGGCCTCCCCCCGGGGTCTCGCCCGTACATCCACCCACCTGACGCCACAGCTGCTACGGGCGCCCACCTTACGGAGCCTGGCCTGTGGAACGGAAGGGGCACATCCTGTGGATTTCCCTGTGATTTGTCGCCTGGCCGTTGCGTGATCGTCGCTTGGTCGCCGCCCCGGGCTCGGCGGTTGGACAGCGGCGCCTGGATAGCGGCTGCCGGGCGGCGGCTGCCGGGGGGCGGGGCGTCGCCGGCATGCGACCTCGGCGCCGCCATGGCAGCATCGAGCCCGTGCGCCGCCTCCTGCCAGCCCCGCAGGGCGGCCTCGACACCGCCGGACTGGCCGCGACGTACCAGGACGCCCGACGGGTGCGACGACCCGATCGGCCATGGGTCCTCGTCAACATGATCGCCAGCATCGACGGTGCCACCGCGGTCGAAGGGACGTCGGGCGGGCTGGGAGGGCCGGGGGACCGGGCCGTGTTCTCCGTCATCCGCGGGCTGGCCGACGTGATCCTGGTCGGCGGGGCCACGGTGAGGGCCGAGCACTATGGGCCACCCCGCCGGGCCAACCAGACGATCGCGGTCGTGACGAGGGGTGACATGGACTGGGGCACGCCGCTGTTCACGAGCGGGTCCGGCATGGCCGTGCTCCCCGAAGACGGTCCCGCCGTCCCCGTCAGGGCCGTTCGCGCCGGCCAGGGACGAGTCGACCTGCCGGCCGCCGTGGCACAGCTGCCCGGTGACGTCGTGCTGGCCGAGGGCGGGCCCTCGCTCAACGGTCAGCTCGCTGCCGCAGGCTTGGTGGACGAGCTGTGCCTCACGATCTCACCCCGACTGGTGGGCGGCTCCGCTGAACGCATCGTTCACGGTCCGGCCGCGGCCGCGGCCGACCTGGAGCTGGCGCACGTGCTCGAGGACGAAGGCTTCCTCTTCTGCCGGTACGTGCGCCGCGAGCTCTCCACTGACTGAGGCCGGCTCCCACCGGCCCGCCACGACGGAGCCGGACGATCATGGGAGGACCAGCCGCTGCCCGACACCGAGCGCGGCGCCGCCGTTGACGGCCACGAGTTGGTGCACGAGGGCTCGCACGTCACCCTCGGGTTGGAGCCTCCGGGCGATCGACCACAAGGTGTCGCCCGGCTGCACGACGTAGCCGCCGGTCTCGACGGACGGGGTGGCCGGTGCCGGGCGACGCTCGGGGACGGAGGCAGGGACGTCCCGGAACGCCGCCACGGCCCGGCTGGCCGCCATCGGCCCCACGAGGAACGTGGCGATGGCGGCGAGGAGCACCGCCAGCCGCCGCCGCCGATACGTGCGCACCGTGGGTGCAGTGCGCGACCGGGCAGGGGCGACGAACGCGACACCGGTCATCGCGTCGGCGGGGTGGGTCATGGCATGGGCCATGGCTGCTCCTCATGGGCGGTGGTTGGATTCAGGCTGGCCCGAACAATCGGTCGTGCCGAACAGGCGTTCGTCAGCCTTCCACGAACGCCCGTTCGCTGTCAAGCAGAAACGAACAATCGTTCCCGGAACAGATGTTTGACGGGCGCCCCGAACACCAGTACCCTGCGCTCCATGACCGATGCCCTGCCCACCACGCCCCCGCCGGTGGCCCTCACCAGTCGCCAGCGCGAGATCCTGGAGGTGATCGACCGGTACATGCGGGAGCGGGGCTATCCCCCGTCGGTGCGGGAGATCGGCGAAGCGGTCGGCCTCACGTCACCGTCCACGGTGCACAACCACCTCGCGGCCCTCCAGCGCCGCGGTCTCCTCCGGCGTGATCCCACCAAGCCCCGGGCCATCGAGGTCCGGTGGGACCCGTCGTCCGACGCGGCCCTGGAGCGGCGGCCGTTCAGGTCCGTGCCGCTTCTCGGGGACGTCGCCGCGGGGACCGACGTGCTCGCGCAGGAGAACGTCGAGGAGCTGCTGCCCCTCCCAGCCGACTTCGTCGGTGACGGGGAGCTGTTCATGCTGCGGGTCCGGGGCGACTCCATGATCGAGGCGGGCATCCTCGACGGGGACTTCGTCGTCGCCCGGGCGCAGGAGACGGCCGACAACGGCGACGTCGTGGTCGCGGGCCTGCCCGGCGAGGAGGCGACCGTCAAGACCTACCGGTCCAAGGGGTCGAAAGTCACCCTCATCCCGGCCAATCCCCGGCTCGAGCCGATGGTGTTCGACGCCGCCGAGGTGTCCGTCTACGGCAAGGTCGTCACCGTGCTCCGCCGGCTCTGATCGGTCAGACGCCGGCGCGGAGCAGGTCGGCCAACGCCGAGTAGGTCCGTTCGATCGGCTCACGGGCGACACGCTCGTGCGCGGTGTGGGCCAAGGTGGCGTCACCGGGCCCGAAGTTGGCGGCCGGGATGCCGGCGGCGGCGAAGCGAGCCACATCGGTCCAGCCCAGTTTCGCCCGCACGGTGAGGCCGTTGCGGGCGATCAGCGACGCCAGGAGCGGATGGCCCAGGCCAGGCGCCGCGCCGTCGGCGCAGTCGACGACCGCGAGCTCGTCGTCGGCCTCCAGGAGCGGGAGCAGCAGCTCGCGCAGGTGCGCCTCGGCGTCGGCCGGGCTGCGGTCCGGCGCGAAGCGATGATTGACGAGCAGCATCGCCTCATCGGGCACGACGTTGCCGGCCACACCGCCCTCCACCTGGACGGCCTGCAACGCCTCGCGGTATTGGCAGCCGTCGATGACGGGCTGGCGACCCTCGTAGCGACCGAGCTGGTCGAGCACGGGCCCGAGACGGTGGATGGCGTTGCGTCCCATCCAGGGCCGGGCGGTGTGGGCGCGAGCACCCCGGAGCACGACGCGCAGCCGCATCGTGCCCTGACAACCAGCCTCGATCACACCATCGGTCGGCTCGCCGAGCAGCGCGACGTCGCCGCGCAACAACTCGGGCCGCTCCCGGAACAGACGTCCGAGGCCGTTGAAGCGGGCATCCACCTCTTCGGCCTCGTAGAAGACCCACGTCACGTCAATGGCGGGCTCGGGAACGTCGCAGGCCAACGCCAGCATCACGGCGAGACCGGATTTCATATCGGCGGTGCCACATCCCCAGAGCACCTCGTCGTCCTGCCGGGAGGGGAGGTTGCCGTTCACGGGGACGGTGTCGGTGTGGCCGGCCGCGATCAGCCGGTGAGGCCGGCCGAGCTCGGTGCGCGCGACCAGGTTCGAGCCCACCCGATCGACCGTCAGCCATGGCGCGCGGGCGGCGAGCTCCGCCTCGAGCACATCGGTGATGGCCTCCTCGCAGTGGCTCTCCGACGGGATGTCAACCAGACGGGCGGTCAGCGCCAGCAGATCCCCGAGCGGCAGCCGCTCAGCCGACGCGGCCTCGGTCACAGCGTGGCGCCGTGATCGCGCAGGACGTCGTTGAGCGTGCTCTTGTCGTGGCGCCGGCCCTCGTCCAACTGCTTCAGGAGCAGCACGCACGGGAGGCCGAACTCGTGACCCCCCGGGAACGTGCGGGGCCGGGTGGCCGCAACCGCCACCGTCCACGCCGGCACGACGCCGCGGCCGACCTCGGTCCCGCTCCAGGCTTCGATCACCGGGATGGATCCCGTGAGCACGCAGCCTGCGCCGAGCACGACGCCGTCGCCGACACGGGCTCCGTCGGCGACCACGCACCGGCTGCCGATCAGGCACTCGTCGCCCACCATGACCGGGGCGGCCCCCGGTGGTTCGAGCACCCCACCGATGCCGACGCCTCCGGAGAGGTGCACGTTGCGACCGATCTGGGCGCAGCTCCCGACCGTCGCCCACGTGTCGACCATCGACCCCCGTCCGACGCGGGCCCCGATGTTGACGTAGCTCGGCATCATGATGACGCCAGGCTCGAGATGTGCACCCCAGCGGGCGCTGGCCCCGGGGACGACCCGCACCCCGGCGGCCGCGTACCCGCGCTTCAACGGGATCTTGTCGGCGTACTCGAACGGGCCCAGCTCGACGGTCTCCATCCGAGCGAGCCGGAAGAGCAGGAGGATCGCCAGCCTGAGCCACTCGTGGACGACGACCTCGCCATCGACGATCTCGGCCACGCGCACCTCGCCCCGATCGAGCAGGTCGATGGCCTCGTGGACCGTGGCTCGGGCAGCCTCGTCGTCACTGTCGAGGTGGTCCCGCTGCTCCCACAGCGCCTCCACCCGGGCAGCGAGATCAGCCATGGCGGCAGGCTACAAGGGCGCCCGTGACGCCTCGCGGCGCCGCTGACCAGGGCGTCAGCGTTGGACGAACACCTGGGCGAGGTAGACCCTGTTGCCCTTCTGCACGGCCCCGATCCCCATCTCGTTGTAGGCCCAGTTGAGGAGGTTCTCGCGGTGCGGGGCGGAGGCCTGGAGGGCGGCCTGGGCCTGGCTGACGGAGCCGGCCATGGCCACGTTCTCACCGATCAACTGCCATCCGGGGCTCACCCCGGCGACCAGGTTGGTGGAGTGGAAGATCGTGTTGGCATCGGCCATGCGCTGCGCTTGGGCCTGAGCCTTGAGGTCGAGTTCATAGGACCTGGGCAGCCCGGCGATCCCGCTGGCCGCCCGGTACTGGTTGACGAGCGTGGCGTCCTCGGCCGCCAGACCGTTGCCGCCCCCGCACGCTGCTGTAGCGAGGATCAGGAGCCCGACGACGGCGGTCAGCAGGCGGCGCAACGGGCTCGACAGCAGCATCCGGGTCTCTCCTCGCCAATTGCGGCCATGACGGCCGACCCCTCAGACGGTCATGCGACCGACACGAAACCGTAACACGTCCGCGGGCCGATGACACAGGCCGCGAAAGAGCCGCGAGACCTGCGGGGACGCGACTCAGGAGGGTGGCGGTGGCGGTGGCGGCGGGGGTGGCGGGAGGGAACTCCCCGAGGCCGGTCCGGACGGTGCCGGGGGTGGCGGAGGCGGTGGCGGTGGCGGTGGCCCACCCTGCCCGGGAGGAGCGGGCGGCGGGGTCGACGGCGGCGGAGGAGGCACCTGCGGACCGTCGGCGGCGTCGGACGGCGCCGGCTGGCCCCAGCCCGACTCGTCGGTCTCCGCCTCTCCGTCATCCGTCGAGTCCGGCTGTCGGGGCTGGACGGCGGGCGGCGGGGGCACCGGTGGCGCGCCGGCCGGTGGCGGCGCCGGCTCGGCGGTAGGCGCCGCCCACGCATCCTGACCCGGCGGGGGAACGAACGCGGCGTCGTCCCTGACCGGCACCGGAACAGGTGCCGGCGCCGGAGCCGGAGGGGGCGGCGGGGCGCCGACGGGAGTGGGCACGATCGGCGGCACCGGGACCACCGGGGGCACGGGCGCCGGCGCGGGCGGGGGCGGCGCCGCGACCGGCGTGAACACGGCGGGGGCGGTCGGATAGGCCGTGGCGGCGGCCATGGCCGTCTCGCGCTTGCGGCGGCGTCGCTTCACTGCGGTCACGATCAGGGTGATGAGCCCGAGGATGAGCCCGACGGCGGCCAGGGCCAGGGCGCCGAGGAGCCACGGCAGGATCGTCGACACCACGTCCTTGCCGAGCGCGATGGCGAACTCGCCCTCCCTGCGGGTCTCGACAACCATGCTGTAGGGGCCGGGCTCGTCGACGTCGACGGTGGCCACCTCGGTCCCGCTGAACCCGCTGAACGAGTAGTCGAGTGAGTTCTCGGCCGGTCCGATCGGCAGTGATACCTCCCCGCTCGTGATCGCGATGTCGAGCTGCGCCGGAGGATCGTCCTCGCCCTGCACGACCACCTTCTCGCACGGCTCGTCGCCGGTGGCACCGAGGTCCCCACAGACCTTGCTCTCGTTCTCGTAGTAGATGGAGTACTCGCCCGGCTTCTCGAAGGTCACCGTTGCCGCGCCGGCGCCGTTCTCCACCTTGAAGCGGCCGAAGTCCTCGATGCTGTTCGTCAGGTTGAGGACGCCGATCAGTCCGAGCACCGCGCCGCCGATCAGCCCACCGGCGAGGAGGAGCCCGCCGAGCCAGTACCACCCCTTGCCCGGCTTGATCTTCGGGCGTTCGCCCGTCGGCGGGGGCGAGTCGCTCGGGACGCTGGGCGGTGGGTAGGACATGGTCAGGACACCCCTAAGCGCTCGACGACGAGGTTGAGTCGGTCGGGAGGTTGTACCACGGCGACACGCACGTAGTTGGCACTGCGCGCTCCGTAGAACTCCCCCGGGCTGACCAGCGCTCCACCCTCGCGGGCCAGGCGTTCGGCGTACGCCCAACCGTCGTCGACCTCGAACCAGAGGTAGAAGCCTCCGGCCGGGAGGGGTACAGCCGATCGCGACCACCGGCCCAGCGTGTCCGCCATCAACTCGAGGCGAGAGCGGTACCGCTCTCGCTGGACCGCCACGTGCTCGTCGTCGTCGAGCGCGACCACGCCGGCGGCCTGCGCCGGGCCGGGCACGAGCAGGCCCACGTGCTTGCGCACCTCCTGCAGGTAGGTGACGAGCTCGGCGTCGCCGGCGTAGAAGCCGACCCGCAGACCGGCCAGGTTGGAGCGCTTCGACAGCGAGTGGACGGCGACCACGCCGTCCATGCCGTGCTCCAGGATCGTGCGCGGTGGCGCGTCCCAGGTGAACTCGCAGTAGCACTCGTCGCTGAACACCGGGACGCCATGGGTGCGGCCCCACTCGGCGGCCGCGGCCAGGTCATCCAGGGCCCCGGTCGGGTTGGACGGGCTGTTCACCCACAGGACGAGGGCACGAGCCGCGTCGTCGGGATCGATGGCGTCCAGGCGCGAACGCAGGTCCTCGTCGACCGGCACCGCGACGGCTCGGCAACCGGCCAGCGTGGCTCCCATCTCGTAGGTCGGGTAGCAGACCGCGGGGTGGAGCACGGTGTCCCGGTCGGGCCGGCGCAAGCGGAGCCACTGGGGAAGGGTGCCGACGAACTCCTTCGTGCCGACGCAGGCCGCGATCTGAGCCGGGGGCACGTCCACCCCGAAGCGCCGCGCCAGCCATCTGCTCGCCGCGCCGCGCAGCGCGGGGGTGCCGATGCTGGGCGGGTAGCCCCGCTCGCTGTCGGAGGATGACAGCGCGGCCACGACCGCTTCCGGCGGCGGGTCGCACGGCGTGCCGACCGAGAGGTCGACGACGCCGCCCGGGAGCCGGCCCGCCAGCTCGGCCAGGGTGTCGAGCCGGTCGTACGGATAGGGCGGCGGTACGAAGCCGGCAGGATCAGCGGGGGGCACGGGTCAGTGCGGTCGGGAGCCCGCCGGCTGCCCGGCGAGGGTGGCATCGCGGACCACGAACTCCGCCAGGCGCCCCGTGGATGGTCGGCTGAGCCGGGCCCGGACGTGGATGCCGGCGTCCTCGTGTTCGCTCGCCAGCACCTCGCCCTCGCGATGGAGCGCGGCCAGCACGTCGCCCCGGTCGTAGGGCACGAGCAGCTCGATGACCTCGGCGACGGCCCGGAGGCGATCCGAGGTGGCGGTCAGGAGATCATCGACTCCTTGTCCTGTCTTCGACGAGATCGCGACCGAGCCCGGATGGAGCTTCACCTGCCGCCGGGCCTCCTCGGGCGCCAGATCGGCCTTGTTGAACACGACGAGCTCGGGCACGTCGCCGGCATGGATCTCACCGAGGACCGTGTGCACGGCATCGATCTGGGCCTCGGGATCGGCCGAGCTGGCATCGACTACGTGGACGAGCAGGTCGGCCTCGGCCACCACCTCCAGCGTGCTCTTGAAGGCTTCGACGAGGCCGTGGGGAAGGCGGCGGACGAACCCCACCGTGTCGGTGAGGAGCACGGGCTCACCACCGGGGAGCGACAGGCGCCGCGTGGTCGGGTCGAGGGTGGCGAACAGCCGGTCCTCCACCAGCACCCCCGCGGCCGTGAGCCGGTTGAGCAACGTCGACTTGCCGGCGTTCGTGTAGCCCACGATCGTGACGTTGGCGAGACCACTCCGGCTGCGGCTCCGGCGTTGGAGTTGCCGGTTTCGTTGCAGATCGGTGAGGTCGCGCTGCAGGCGGGCGATGCGACGGGTGAGACGGCGACGGTCGGTCTCCAGCTTCGTCTCGCCCGGCCCCTGCCGGGTGCCGATCCCGCCGCCCTGTTGGGACAGCCGACCCTTGGCGCCCCGCCGGAGCCGGGGCAGTCGGTACTGCAGCAGTGCCAGCTCGACCTGGGCCCGCCCTTCGAGGGTGTGCGCGTTCTGGGCGAAGATGTCCAGGATCACCGCGGTGCGCTCGATGGCGGTCCGGCCCAGCAGCTTCTCGAGGTTGTACTGCTGTGCCGGCGCCAGGTCGTTGGTGAAGACGACCGTGTCGGCGTCGACGGCCAGGCAGAGCTCGCGGAGCTCCTCGGCCTTGCCGCGGCCGACGAACGTCGACGGGTCGGGCCGGTCGCGCCGTTGCTCGAGGCGCGCCACCACGTCGGCGCCCGCGGTGTCGACCAGCAGGTCCAGCTCGTCGAGCTCGGCCTCGGTCTCGTCGGCGCGCGCCGGTGGGATCGTGACCCCGACGAGCACGATCTTCTCGCGGATACCCCGCTCGATCAGCGTGGCGCCCAGCGCCTCGTCATAGCTCACGTGGTTCGAGATCCTCCTGATCCGGCCTCATCGTCACAGCTCCACCTCGACGGCACCGACGAACGTTGCCGGCCCGATCAGGGTGACCCGCCCTGGCTCGGGGTCGTCGAGACGTACCCTCGCATCGCCCCCATCCATGTGCACGGTGATTTCACCTGCTGCAGGCTCCGCCAGCCCCCAGCTCGCCGCGGCCACCGCCGCCGCGCAGGCACCGGTGCCGCAGGCCTCGGTGACCCCTGCCCCCCGCTCGTGCACGCGCATGGTGATGGCCGATGGCTCAGGCCCGGGCGCGACGATCTCCAGGTTGACGTCGGGCACGCGCTGGCCGACGGTGCGCAGGTCGACGGCGGCAACGTCTTCGACGGCCACGACCGTGTGGGGGTTCCCCACGCTGAGGTGGGCGACCGGCCGGTGCTCATGGGCGGCCACGTCCTGCCACCCAGCCGGCGCCTCGATGGGAGTGACCGGCCCCATGTCGACGCTGGCGACCATCGTGCGAGGCTCGGCACCGGGGCCGAAGGTCACCCGCCGGGGGCCGGCCGCGGTGGCGACGACCACCGCGCCCTGCTCCTGCCCGTGAGAGCGGGCCCAGCCCTGGACCAGGCACCGGATGCCGTTGCCGCTCATCTCGGCTGTGCTGCCGTCCGAGTTGTAGAGCCGCATGACGACCTCGGCCCCGGTGGCCGCCCGCTCGGCATCGTCGGGCTCCGTGGCCACGAGCAGGCCGTCGGCGCCGATGCCATGGCGCCGGTGGCACACCTGTCCGGCGAACGACGCCCACGTCCGCGCTCCGGGGCCGGCGCCCTCGAAGGGACCACCTCCGTTGACGCCATCCCCACCGACGACGACGAGGAAGTCGTTCCCCAGCCCGTGGTGCTTCGTGAGTCTGAGAGAGGCCATCAGCGGCTCAGCGCATCCATCAGGAGGGCACCGGCGTCGTCCCCGTCATGGTCCATCTCCACCCAGCGTATGCGGGGGTCGCGCTGGAACCAGCGGAGCTGGCGCACGGCGAACTGCCGTGTGCGGGTGATGGTGAGGGAGGTGGCCTCGTCCAGCGAGGACTCACCGGCGAGATGGGCCAGCAACTCCTTGTAGCCGAGGGCCTGCGCGGCGGTCCGGGACAGAGGTTCTGGTCCGTCGGCCAGTGCACGGACCTCGTCCAGCAGGCCGGCGTCGAGCATGGCCAGGAAGCGGTCCTCGATCCGGCGAGCGAGGACGGGGCGGGGCCAGCGCAGGCCGATCTGGACGATGCCGTTGTCCGGATAGTGGGTGAGGCCCGGGCCGAACGACGAGAACGGCCGCCCGCTGCCGATCGTGACCTCGAGGGCGCGCACGACCCGACGCCGGTTGGACGGCTCCATGCGGCCCGCCGCCAGCGGGTCCGCCTCGGCGAGGCGCCGGTGCAGCGCGACCGTGTCGCGCTCCCGCTCGAGCTCGCTCCGGACGTCCGGCCACTGACCGGGTGGGTCGAACCCGTCGATGAGCACACGGAGGTAGAGGCCTGTGCCGGCCACGAGGAGGGGCCGCGCGATCTCGGGCGGCGAGATCGCCGAGGGCGTGGTCCCCGGCCTCCTGGAACATCGTGACCGAGAAGTCGACATCGGGGTCGACCAGGTCGAGGCAGTGGTGAGGCACCTCGCCGCGCTCGGCCGGCGTCGGCTTGGCGGTGCCGATGTCCATGCCCCGGTACACCTGCATCGAGTCGACGACGACGATCTCCGTGCCCGCCACCTTCGCAGCCGCTCGGAGCGCGAGGGACGACTTGCCCGCGCCGGTCGGGCCGACGAGGACCACGGGTGCGAGCCCCTCGGGCCCGGAAGAGCCCACCGCAGCCCCGGGCAGGCTCACGGCCGGCAGGCTGGCGTCACCCAGCAAGCACCGGGATCCGGGTGCGGTGCGACGGCCCGGCCGTGACCTGCCGCAGCTCGCCCATGAGGTGGTGCGGGCCAGCACCGATGATCTCGACCTCGGCGTACGAACCGCGGCGCAATGGGCCAGCGGGCCGGAAGTGCACGAGCTTCCCCTGCTCGGTGCGGCCGGTCACCAGGGCGGGCTCCTTCTTGCTCGGACCCTCCACCAGCACCTCCTCCACGCGCCCGACGCGCGCCCTGTGGCGGGCCAACGCCGACCGTTCGACGACCACCCGAAGCCGCTCGAACCGCTCTCCGCAGACGGCAGGATCGACGAAGAGGTCCGACAGCGCGGCCGCTTCCGTCCCCGGTCGGGCGCTGAAGATGAAGGTGTACGCGAAGTCGTACTGCGCCTCGGCGACCACCTCGAGCGTCTGCGCGAAGTCATCCTCCGTCTCGCCGGGGAAGCCGACGATCAGGTCGGTCGACACGGCCAGGTCGGGCACGGCGCTTCGGGCCGCGGCCAGGCGGTCCAGATAGCGGGCGGCGGTGTACCCGCGGTGCATGGCGGCCAGCGTCCGGTCGGAGCCGGCCTGGAGAGGGAGGTGGAGCTGCCGGCACACGGCGCGGCGTCGTGGCCATGGCGTCGATGGTGTCCTCGCGGAGGTCCTTGGGGTGCGGCGACGTGAAGCGGACGCGGCGGATGCCCGGCACGGCCGCCACTGCCCGCAGGAGCTCCGCGAACAGCGGGCGGACGCGTACCAAGTCACCGGCCTGTCTCGCGGCCAGAGTGATGTCCCGGCCGTAGCTGTTCACGTTCTGCCCCAGCAGCGTTACCTCCGTGACGCCGTGAGCGGCGAGCCCCTCGACCTCGGCGACGACGTCGGCGAACGGCCGGCTGATCTCACGGCCGCGGACGGCGGGGACGATGCAGAAAGCGCAGGTGTTGTCACAGCCGATCTGGATCGTCACCCACGCGTTGTACCCGTTGGCGCGCTGCGCGGGCAGCGCCGACGGGAAGCGGGCGTGGTCGTCCTCCACTGCCTCGGCGAGGATCTCGGTCAGGGGTCCGGAGCGCCGAGCCTGTTCGATGAGCTCCGCGCTGCGGTGCACGTTGTGGGTGCCGAGGACGACGTCCACATGGGGGGCCTTCTCGCGCACGAGGTCCTGGTCCTTCTGCGCGAGGCAGCCAGCCACGACGATCTGGCGCTCCCGCCCCCCGGCCGCGCCCTCGTCCTTCCAGCGCTTCAGATGACCGAGGTTGCCGTACAGCTTGTTGTCCGCGTTCTCCCGGATGCAGCACGTGTTGAGGACGACGACGTCCGCGTCATCGATGGAACCGGCCGGCACCAAGCCGTCCTGCTCGAGCAGGCCGGCGATGCGCTCCGAGTCGTGCTCGTTCATCTGGCACCCGAACGTGCGGATGGCGTAGCGGCGGGGCTCCATGGGAGACCCAAGGATAGGGGGAGCCGGACGGTGGTCGTGGAGCCCGGCGGCGGGGACATCGGGGGCAGCGGGCAACCCGCCCGCCGCCCGGCCCGGCTCGGCTCGGTGCGTCCGGCTCGGCCGGCGCACCACCGCGTGACCCGAGGCTCTGCCGAGCGGAGCGAGTAGGAGCCGGCCATGGCCGGCGACGAAGACTCAGTCGCCGGCTCGGCTCGGTGCGTCCGGCTTGGCCGGCGCACCGCCGCGCGACCCGAGGCTCTGCCGAGCGGAGCGAGTAGGAGCCGGCCATGGCCGGCGACGAAGACTCAGTCCAGCTCGATCGGTTCTTCATCGGCCGGGGTGAAGACCGGTTCCTCGGGCGAGTCCCCGAGCCCAGCCTGCTGGAGCACCCGCTCCGAGACCTCGACCATGATCTCCGGGTTCTCGGCCAGGAAGACCTTGGCGTTCTCGCGGCCTTGACCGAGCTGCTCACCCTCGTAGGTGAACCAGGCCCCGGACTTCTTGACGATGCCCATCTCGACCGACAGGTCCAGCAGCGAGCCCTCGCGGCTGATGCCCTTGCCGTACATGATGTCGAACTCGGCCTGCCGGAACGGCGGCGCCACCTTGTTCTTCACCACCTTGACCCGGGTGCGGTTGCCGACGACCTCCGTACCGTCCTTGATGGACTCGATGCGGCGGATGTCCAACCGGACCGAGGAGTAGAACTTCAACGCCCGGCCGCCGGGGGTCACCTCCGGGGAGCCGAACATCACGCCGATCTTCTCCCGCAGCTGGTTGATGAAGACGGCGATGGTGTTGGACTTGTTGAGGTTGGACGTCAGCTTGCGCAGGGCCTGGCTCATCAGGCGGGCCTGGAGGCCGACGTGGGTGTCGCCCATCTCACCCTCGATCTCGGCCCGGGGGGTGAGGGCTGCCACCGAGTCGATGACCACCACGTCCAGCGCGCCCGAGCGGATGAGCATGTCGGTGATCTCGAGCGCCTGCTCCCCCGTGTCCGGCTGGGAGATGAGCAGCTGATCGATGTCCACCCCGATGGCCTTGGCGTACACCGGGTCCATGGCGTGCTCGGCGTCGATGTAAGCGCAGATGCCGCCGTTGCGCTGCGCCTCCGCCACGACGTGCATGGCCAGGGTGGACTTGCCCGACGACTCCGGGCCGAAGATCTCCACCACACGCCCACGGGGCAACCCGCCCACACCGAGTGCCAGGTCAAGGGCCAGCGCCCCGGTGGGGATGGCCTCGACGGCCATCGACCCCTTCTCCCCCATCCGCATGATCGAGCCCTTGCCGAACTGCTTGTCGATCTGGGACAGGGCCATGTCCAGCGCCTTGTCCCGATCGGCGCCACCGCGCTCGGTCCGCTCGTCCATCCTCTCCATGACCATCACTGTCTCCCTACTCCGTGTCGGTTGCTGACGCCGTGCTCGACTGGCGCCGGCTGGATGTCGAGGGGGTGCGGGCGCCTGTTGGGACGTCGACCCCGATGTCTGCGGACCCTACGTACGGGGTGCTACACGGTTCGGGTCTGTCCCCGTGGAGCTGCCTCTTCTGAACGACAGCATCGTAACTTCGAACGCCTGTTCGTTCAAGTACCCCTCAACTCTCTGAGGCAGCTTCCTGACGGAGCGCGGCCGAGGCATCGGCCACCTCGGCCGGTTGCAGCGGGTGCATGGCGAGATCGATCGCGGCCCAGATCGTGGAAGTGAACGGGTAGACAAGCAGCGGGACCAGCGCGGCCGCCGCGATGCACGCCAGGACGATCGGCACCACCGCGATGTCCGGATAGGTCACGATCATCCCCACCACGACCACGACGAGGATCGCCCCGAAGGTGACGGCGATGTTCACGGTCAGGCTGCCGAGCATGAAGCCCTCCTGCCGTTCGTACCGGTAGCCACACGTCCGGCAGCGGTCCAGCCGGCCGAACCAACCGCGACGCCACGCCCGCCGGCCACCGCAGCGCGGGCAGCGCAATCGCACCGCGCGACCGAGCATGCGCGGGAACGACACACGCTCCACGCGCTCGTCCGGCAGGTCATTCGCCATCACCGGTGCATGCTACGGACGACGTCCGCCCGCAATACTCCCTGCCGTGCGTCGAGCGGTCGCCTCCATCCTGATCGTCATCGGCCTCGTCATCGGCGCGTTCACGCTCAGCGGATGGTGGATCCAACGCACCGCGTTCGTCACGTCTCGGACCGAACGTCTGGCCGACGACATCCTGCGAGGACCCGGTGCTCCGAGACGATCTGGCGCGGCGCATCTCCGAGGAGGTGGCCCCGCAGCTCGGCACCGACCCGGCCACCGTGCGCCAGGTCGCCGACGACACGCTGGCCCGCCCAGCCGTCGCCAGCCTGTTCGCACCGATCATCGGTGACATCCACGCCCGCCTCATCGGCACGCGGGCCGAGCCCGTCGTCATCACCCCGGACCTACTCGCCGCCGCGCTCGGAGACGTCAGGGCGCAGTCATTGCCACCCGTCACGCTCGAGGTTCCGCCCATCGACGAGCTCGACTCGGCCCGCCGCGCCCTCGAACGCAACATCGGCCGCGGCGCGTTGCTGTCAGTGGCGCTGATCCTCTTCGGCATCGCGCTCCATCCGTGGCGGGCCGCGGCGCTCGGCATCGTGGGCGTCGGCTCCCTGGCGTCCGCGGTGTTGCTCCTGGTCGTCGGCTATCTCGTGCCGGTGCGGGCCGTTCCCGCGCTGTCGGACGAGCCGTGGCTGGCGGTCGTGCCCGACGTCGCTCGCAACCAGCAGCCCGTGCTCATCGCCGTCGTCGTGCTCCTCATCGGCGCGGGCCTGGGCTGTCTGGCCGGCGCCGGGCTGCTGGCCCGCCGTCACGTCGGCGAGGCGTGATCGGAGCGGCCGCGCGAGCGGTCAGGCAGTGACGGCTTCGGCGAACGAGCGGAACACGTCCACGCCATGCGCGATGTCGTCGTCGTCGTGCATGACCGAGATGAGCCACTGCTCGTCGAGGCCGGGCGGCAGCAGGACGCCACGGTTGATCCCCCACAGCCACTGCGCGAACGCGAGGTCGAAGTCCGTCGCCTTGTAGTCCCGGTAGTTGCGGACCGGCTCGGTCGACCAGGTGATGCAGCCCTTGGCGCCGAACTGCACCGTGTGGGCGGGCAGCGAGCGCTCGGCGATGATCGCGTCGCACGCGTCCAGGTAGCGCCGGTTGCGGTCGATCGCCTCCTGAGTCGCCTCGGGTGTGCAGACCTCGCCGAGTACGGCCTTGGACGCAGCCATCACGAGCGGGTTGCCGTTGTAGGTGCCGAGGTGCAGCACCTTCCCCGCGGCTACGGAGTCCATGTACTCCTCCCGCCCACCGAACGCGCCGATCGGAAGGCCACCGCCGATCGACTTGGCCAGCGACACCAGGTCCGGCTCCACGCCGAGCGCGCCGGTCGCGCCGCCCCAGCCCGCAGTGATCCCGGTCTTCACCTCGTCGAAGATGAGCAGCGTCCCGTGGCGGCGGGTGATCTCCCGAACGGCTTCGAGGTAGCCGGGCTCCGGCAGGCAGATGCCGATGTTCTCCATCACCGGCTCGACGATGAAGCAGGCGACGTCGCCGCCCTCGAGCACGCGGTCCAGCACGTCCGGCCGGTTGTAGGGGATGACGACGGTGTCCCCGAGCACGGCTCTCGTGATGCCGGCCGTGGCGGGGATGGCCCGGGGCGCGTCGGGCGGCCCGGCCTCCGACACCGGCGGCTTCATCGAGATCATCACCTCGTCGTGATGGCCGTGGTAGCCGCCCTCGACCTTGACGAGCTTGTCGCGACCGGTGACGCCTCGTGCCACGCGGATGGCGTCCATGGTCGCCTCCGTGCCCGAGTTGGTGAAGCGCCACATCGGCAGCCGGTAGCGCTCGACCAGCAGCTCGGCCACCTCCGCGTTGCTCTCGCTCGGGGTGACGAACAGCGTGCCGTCGTCGAGCTGCTCCTCGATGGCGGCCCGCACCCTCGGGTGGCAATGGCCGGCAAACAGGGCGCCGAAGCCCATGTTGAAGTCGACGTAGTGGTTGCCGTCCACGTCCTCCAGCCAGGCCGCCTGCGCGCGCTTCGCCACGACCGGGTGGGGGTCGTAGGCCTGGAACGACGACGCCACCCCGAGCGGCAGGCTGCGCCGGGCGCGGTCGGTCGCCGCCTGCGAGAGGGGGGTGCGGTCGCGGTAGGTGGCCCGTTCGATCTCGCCGATCTCACGGGCGCGAGCGGCGAGCAAGGAGGCGTCGGAATCCGTGGCGGCCATGGGTCTCCCTGTCGGAATGCGTCGAGAGCAGGGTACCCGGCGACGAAATCCCGCCCGACGTGCGGCGGGCCTGGGGGTCGCCTTGGGCGGGCCGGGACCGTGGTGTCTTTCTCGCGGCCCTCCGTCTCGCCCAGCGAGACCAACCGCCGCGAGACGCCTCGTCCCGGCGCCGTGGCATCCGGAGGCGGCCCAGAACCACATGTGGAGACGGCCGGCCGCCGTGGCATGATGTTCGTCCCTTGGTGGGCGTAGCTCAGTCTGGTTAGAGCGTCAGGTTGTGGCCCTGAAGGCCGGGGGTTCAAGTCCCCTCGCTCACCCCAAGCACCTGATCGACGGACGAGGCGGAACTCCGCCCGCGCCGTACACTCCGGTGCCTTCGCGCCTCTAGCTCAACGGCAGAGCAACGGACTCTTAATCCGCAGGTTCTGGGTTCGAATCCCAGGGGGCGCACCGATCTACCAGGGGCAACGCGCCCTGGCGCCGAGGGCGGCGCCCCGCCGAGTGGTGGGGTTCGAGGTGATCTTCGGTGTCAGTCGCCGGGTTTGAGTTGGGCGACGAGGTCATTGTCGCGCTCGGGGTAGAGCAGCGCCATGGACCCTTCGGAGAGGTAGCGGCGGTCGCCGGCTTGCCACTCGTCGTGGACGTCGGCGAGCACGGCGCCGACGAGGCGGATCACGGAGGCTTCGTTCGGGAAAATGCCCACAACGCGGGCGCGGCGCTTGACTTCCTTGTTGACCCGCTCGAGCGGGTTCGTCGACCAGATCTTCACCCAGTGGGCCCGTGGGAAGGTGCTGAAGGCGAGCACTTCAGCCTTGGCGTCGTCCATCAGGATGGCGATCTTCGGGAAGCGGTCGCCGAGCTGGTCGCGGACCTGATCCCAGGTCGAAGCGACGGTGGCCGGGTGGGGTTGGGCGAAGATGGTGCGGAACACCGCAGCGACCATGTCTGATGCGACTTGGGGACCAGGGTGAGCAGGTTGCGGGCGAAATGGACCCGGCATCTCTGGTGGCTGGCGCCTTGGAATGCTCGACGGAGGGCGGCGACGAGACCGGCATGCTGATCGGAGATCATCAGCCTCACCCCGCTGAGGCCCCGTGTCTTGACTGAGCGCAGGAAGCCACATCAAAACGCTTCGTCTTCGGAGTCGCCAACGTCGACACCGAGCACTTCGCGCTCACCAGTGGCGGTGATGCCGGTGGCGATCACGACGGCCATCGAGGTGACCTGCGACGTGTGGTTGCGGACGTGCAGGTAGGTGGCGTCCAAGTAGACGTAGGGGAACTCGATGTGGTCCAGGCGGCGGGTTCGGAACGCGCCGACGGTGTCATCGAGACCGGCGCAGATGCGGGATACCTCGGACTTCTTGATCCCCGACGGTGCACCCAACGCGTCGACGAGATCGTCGACAGAACGGGTCGACACCCCGTGCACGTAGGCCTCCATCACGACCGCGTACAGCGCCTGGTCGATCCGCCGCCGCGGCTCCAAGATCGACGGGAAGAACGATCCCTTGCGCAGCTTCGGGATCCGTAAGCCGACATCACCGGGCCGGGGTGGTCAACAGCCGTGTTCGCGAACCGTTGCGCTCGGTCACCCGGGCATCGGTGCACTCATAGCGGGCCGCGCCGATGCGCTCGGTCGCTTCGACCTCGATCAGCTCTTGCAGCACCAGCTGCACGGCGCCACGGATCAGATCGACACCCCTCGCCGGAGCGGAACGCGTCCAGCAGGTCGGACAGGACAGACTGAGACAGGGCCATCGGTGGGCACTCCTTAGTGTGCTCTTGCAGGAACACACCGAGAATCAGCCGATGGCCCCACCTGCGGTGGACCTCCAACAGCTACCTCAAACTTCCCGGTAATCGAGACCAGGACTGCTCGCGTTCTTGGGGAGGAGCTCGAGCGGATAGTCCGTGTCGTGCCTCGATTCCGCTCACGGGTACGTTGCAATGTCCAGGCCGAGCCGCCGGGCCTCCTTCAACAAGAAATGCTCATGTTGCGTCCGCGATGTTCATGGTGTACAAGTGTTCGGACAGTAGTTTTGCTCGGCGTTGGGGGCACTGCGATGCGGAAGTTGTTGAGTGCGCTTGTGGTCGTATTGGTCACGCTCGGTCTCGCCGGTCCCGCCTGGGGAGGTGGTCCCCCCACTCACGACGAGGTCGTGTTCTCGGTTGACCCCTTCAGCTTCGAGAGCGGGAATCCGTGTACTGGCGATCTGGGTACGGTGACTCTCCACGAGGTGTGGAGGTTCAAGATCTTGACGTTTCCGGACGGGAGCTCGTACGTCAGGCTCCGCACGACGGGGACGTTCGATTTCGACACTTACGACCCGTCAAAGCCTGACTTCTTTGCCTCGCGTGAGCAGCCGTCGACTCAGCAGACCAAGCTCGACGCCAACGGCAACGGTACCCAGACCGTGGTAGGCGGCTATGACGCGAGGGGCACCGACGGATCACGGGCGCTGGTCCATACGATTGCGCATTTCACTGTCGTCAACTTCGACGTGTTCACACCGACGTTCGACAACTCCTCCCTTCACTGCTTCCCTTAGCGCCTCGTCATGCTGATCCGCCGACGCGTGAGTTGACGTCGCCCGGTGGGCAGCCGGCCGCGGAAGTACGGGAGCGACCAGCGCGCCACCATCCCGCCGGCTGCGCCACCGGCCACGGTTGGGTCAGAGCTCGACCGTCGTTACCGTCCCCGCCTTCGCACCGGACCTTTCCTCTGTTCGGCAGGTGCGACGGGCCGACTCGCAACCGGTCTCCGAGCGTCCCCTGTTCGACGGGCTGGGGACGCTCCCGCGTCAGAACGAGAAGCTAGACAGCCACGCCGAGCGAATCGAGGAGGCGACGGACGCGGACCTCGATCTCGTCGCGGATCGGCGGCACGGCGGCGACGTCTTGGCCCGCGGTCTCTTCGAGGGGCCAGTCCTCGTACCGTTTGCCCGGAAAGATCGGGCAGGCATCGCCACAGCCCATCGTGATGACGACATCGGCAGCCTGAACGATCTCGTCCGTCCAGGGCTTGGGGAACTCCTCGGTGATGTCGATGCCGACCTCGGCCATGGCCTCGACGGCCTCGAGCCGCTCGGCGGTCTGACGGAACTCTGCCATTACGCGGACAGGGCCAGGGTCAGTACTCCCTTGGCCCTGGGTCGTGTGCCGATGCAGTTATCGTCGGTCTGGTGGAAGTCGAGGTTCGCCACAGCCCGTCGTTCGCCGTCGCCCGCCTCGTCCTCGACCCCAACGAGCAGGTCCGAGGCGAGTCCGGCGTCATGATGGCCACCTCTGCGGGGGTGTCCATCGAAGCCAGCACCCAGGGCGGAGTCATGAAGGGACTGAAACGCTCCTTCCTGGGTGGAGAGAGCCTGTTCATCACCACCTTCACTGCGCCTTCCTCGGGGGGGTGGGTCGATGTCGCCCACCACCTGGCCGGTGACATCATCTCGGCGGGGGTCACCCCCGACCAGCCGATGTCGATCACCAAGGGCTGCTGGCTGGCCTCATCGCCGGGGATCGGGCTCGACACCAAGTGGGGTGGCTTCAAGAATCTGTTCGGTGGTGAGGGTGGGTTCCTCATCCATGCCACCGGGCACGGCACCGTCCTGCTGGCCTGCTACGGCGCGTTGGACACGATCAGCCTCGGGGAGGGTGAGTCGGTGACTGTCGACAGCGGTCATGTGGTGGCGTTCGGCCCGACGGTGAGCAGCCAGGTCCGCAAGGTCACCGGTGGGGTGGTGCAAATGCTGAAGTCGGGTGAGGGTCTGGTCTTTGACTTCACCGGTCCAGGCTGGGTCATGACCCAATCCCGGAACCCGTCGGCCCTCGAGGCTTGGATCCGCCAGATCGCGCCGGGCCAGACCGGTGGTGCGAGCGGCGGGGCGCTGGGCAACCTGTTCGGGAACTGATCGCCACCACACGATGCAGGCGACCGACCGGCCTGCCGGGCTCGGAGCCTCAGTCGTCTGATGTTTCTCCAATGAGCGCCCTCGGTTCGTCGGGGGAGCGGGTGACCGAGCGCTCTTGGCCAGCTGCGGCACCAACCGGCCGAGCGCTTCGAAAGCTCACCCACGTCCTTCCATCGTTTCTTCATCGGTTCGGGCGCTGGTCGACTGCTCGGATCGGTCTCAGCCGGATGGCGCGATCATGCCGGCTCGGACGCGAGCGCGGTCCCGCGCCGAGGCCAGTGCAAGACCACCAGCGCGATCGAATGGGGGCCAACCACCTGGTGGGCAGGGTCGACGCGGTGGGCCTATCGGGCGGCGTTGCGCCGATCAGGTCGTGCCGTCCGGGTCGAGTTGGAGTCGCCCGTCCGACCGCTCGTCGAGGGCCTGTTGAAGCGCGGCGCGGGTGACGAAGCCGATGCCCGATGACGCCTGAGTGGCGAGCGCGGCGTCCACGTCGCTCGCTGAGCGGAATTGGGCGGTCACGCAGCCGCCTTCGAAGATCGTGTACCACGTGGTGGCGGGCCCTGAGCGGCCGGGATCGGTGCGCTCGTAGCGTCGTGCCCCGGGCTGGTCAGAGGGTGTCTCGGTCGCCCCGGCGATGTCGCACGTGGCTGTCAGCCGTACGACCAGGCCCTGGGCAGTGACCACGTCGTTGAGCGTGTACTTCGACCAGCCGTCCCTGACGTTCGCGCCGGCGAACCTCCAGCCGGGTGGCACTGATTTCACGCAGGGCACCAGGGACGCCGACGGTACCGACTGAGCCTCTAGCCACAGGGGCTCCAGGTCGCCGCATCCCAAGCCGGCGACGTTCAGCGGCGTCAGGGTCCGGTCGTTGTTGACCAGTACGAGCCGAGCGCTGAGGACGAGCAGCAACAGCACCGGCACCATCAGGAGCAGCAGGCCGATTCGGCGCGCGCTCCAGCGTTGGATCCTGATCGGTCGGGGCCGCGCCGGCAGCAGGTTGAGGAACTCGGCGTGGAGGTCGCGGCCCTGGTCGCGGAGCATCCGCCGGAGCTGGGACGGCAGGGCCAGGCCGCGGGCCGCCGCGAAGGCTTCGCTGATCTCCGCCTCGCTGAACTGGCGCAAGGCCCGTTCGTAGACCCGTTGGGGATCGGAACGCAACGCCAGGCAGAGCATCATGTTGGCCAGGTCGACCGCCTGCCGCCACGGCGTCGGGTGGATCTCGGTGAAGAAGACGTCGATCAGCAGCAGGTGACCGTCACGGACGAGGAGGTTGGCCGGCTTGATGTCGCGGTGGGCCAAGCCGGCGTCCCACAGCTTTCGAACGAGGGCGAGGCCGTCGTCGATGACCCGGTCGTCGATGTCGGCCTGGCCGAGTTCGACCGCGCCGTCGAAGAACTCGGTGACCAGCAGATACTCTCGCTCGGGGGTGAGCTCCGCGAATCCATAGGGTCGCGGCGTGGGCAGCCCGGCCGCGTGCATCTTGTGCAGCATGTAGTCCTCCTGCTGCACCAGCCGTCGCACGGTATTGAAGGGCTTCTCGTCCTCCAGCCGGCCATACAGCAGCTCGCGACCGAGCTTGTACCAGCGGTCGGCCCGCAGATGGGTGCGGGCATAGAGCTTGCCGAACAGCCACCGACCGGGATCGCCGGCGACCTTGATGCGCAACGGGGTCGACCCGGCCGAGCCAGCCAGGCCGAAGGGCTCGACGTCCTCGGCCGCCAGCCCGAGCTGGTCACGCAACGCCAGGCGGATGGCCTGGCCGCGGGCACCCCCCACATCCAAGTGCGCGGCCCGCCCCCGCCGATAGGTCACCGGGAAGGCCTCGTTCGGGACGAACAAGCGGAACCCGAGCAGCGAAACGGTCACGCCGATGACCACACCCACCAGCACATCGGTGGGTGCCTCCACTCCCAGGTGAAGATAGGCGACGGCCACCATCGCCAACAGCGCAGCCGCGGCCCACTTCCCGCGCTGACGCCAGCGGCCCTCCGGCACCAGCCCATACAGGATCCCCACCATCGTGACCGCCAGCGCCGCCATCTGCTCGGACGGCAGCGCCCATGCACGCCAGTCCGTCCGGAACTCCACCCCGAACGGCCGTGGTCGACGCAGCACCGGCGCCAGCACGTACTGGATGATCACCCCCTGCAGGATCCAAGCGATCAGGACGACCACCAGCTGCCGCACGCGCCTCAGAATCAACAGGGCCAACAGCAGCCCCCACAGCAGCACCGTGATGGCCGCCCACGACCCCAGGGCGGCGACCAGCTCCATCGCCCCCAGGAGCCCGGGAGCACGCAACCCAGCCAGCCACCCGACGATCGCGTCGTCGACCACCGTCACCGCGACGGCCGCGTCACGCAGCTCACCGGCGAACACCAGCACCGACAGCACCACCAGCACCACGGCCGCGGTGAGCCAGCCCACCCCTGTGGTTCGCAGCGGACGCGGCAGAGGTGGTGGCTTACCCGAGGGACGTCGCCGCCGAACCGAACGAGGAATCCCACCAGGACCCAGGTCGACAGCCTGCACACCGGGCCCTGCTGGCTGGTCTGCGGGAACACCCACGACCCCTCCCAACCGCTCCAGAGTACGGCGTCGGTCGACATCCGTGCGCCGCCCAGGCTCTCGGTGTGCGACGCCACCGACAACTTGGGTCCGCCCGGTCGACGGCGCCCACCTCAGCGGCACAGACGAGACTGGAGAACCCGGGGCACCGGCATCTTCCTCTTGGGTGCCTGAGACACGACGATCGACTCCGTCGTCGCCGCGGACAACGGCCCTCGCCGAAGGCGATCCCGCGAGCTCCGATGGCAACGTCGCTGTCATCGGTGACGACCAGGTCTGCGCATCGCTCCGACCCGGCCGAGCCATGCACTTAGCCGCCGGGAATCACCAGGCCTCCTTCGTACGCCAACACCACCAGTTGGGCTCGGTCGCGCGCGTCGAGCTTGGTCAGGATGCGGCTGACGTGGGTCTTCGCAGTGAACAGGCTGATGTACAGGCGGTCAGCGATCTCCGCGTTCGACAGGCCTTGCGCGACCAACCGGAGCACCTCGGACTCGCGCTCGGTGAGCTGGTCGAGGGCGCCCGGCGGGTGGGCTGGTTGCAGTTGGGCGGCGAAGCGCTCGATGAGGCGACGGGTCACGCTCGGGGCGAGCAAGGCCTCGCCATCCGCGACGACCCGCACGGCTTGGAGGATGTCCTCCGGCCGCGCATCTTTGAGCAGGAAGCCGCTGGCTCCGCTGCGCAACGCCTCATAGATGTACTCATCGACATCGAACGTCGTCAGCATGATGATCCGTAGCCCGGCGAGTTCGGGATCGCTCGTGATCCGCCGGGTGGCCTCCAGCCCATCGAGACCGGGCATCCGGATGTCCATGAGGATCACGTCCGGTCGCATCCGCCTTGCCAAGTCGACAGCGTCGGCGCCGCTCTCCGCTTCGCCGACCAGCTCGAGGTCGTCGGCATAGCCCACCATTGTGGCCAACCCGGCGCGCACCAGCGGCTGATCGTCTGCGATGACCACCCGGACGGTCATGACTCGACCCCGCCGAGAGGGAGGCGGGCCTTCACACGAAACCCACCTCCGGCGGCTGGTCCGGCGATCACCTCGCCGCCGTGGACTGCGGCTCGTTCCTGCATGCCGACGAGACCGTGTCCGCCGGTCACCACACCAGATCGACCGGCCTGCCCGTCGTCGCGGATCTCCACCGTCAAGTCCTGATCGGTGTAGCGAACCAAGACCGACGCGTGCGCCGGACCGGCGTGCTTGATGACATTGGTCAGCGCCTCCTGGACGATGCGATACGCGGCGAGCCCGACCCCGGCCGAGATGGCACGCGGCTCGCCCTCGGTCCGCAGATCGACAGTCAGGCCTGCTTCGGCTGCTACCTGGGCGACGAGGACCGGGAGGTCGTGCAGCCCGGGCGCGGGTGTCACGGGGCCTCCTGGATCGTCGTCGGTGCGAAGCACCGTGAGGATCTGGCGCATCTCGCGCATCGCCGACCTCGTCGTCACCTCGACCGCGGTCAATGCTTTGAGGGCCTCTTCCGGGTGTTCGGCGCCGATCAGACGTCCTGTGCTGGACTGGACGGCTACCACGCTCATGGTGTGAGCGAGGACGTCGTGCAGCTCCCGCGCGATCCGCAGCCGCTCCTCGGCTACCGCCCGCAATGCTCGCTCCTCTCGCTCTCGCTCCAGGTCCACCGCTCGCTGCTCGAGTTCGGCGACCAGCTGCCGTCGGGTCCGCACGTAGTGGCCGAGCAGCCATGCGCCGGCGACGATCAAGACTGACTGCGGGTCGGTCGGACCTGCTGCGACGGTGGTCGTGATCCACGACATAGCGGCAGAGACGATCAACACCAAACGGGAGCGCCGATCGTCCAGGCGCGTGGCGGCGAGGTAGACGATGAGAGGAACAGCCGGGGCAAAGATCGGCGGGTACAGCCTCGCGGCGTAGATCAGTCCCGCGCCGAGCGCGACTGCCAACGCCGCGCTGCACGCTCGTCGGCGAAACGCGATCGGTGCATTGACGACGACGACGAGGGCGACCGCGAGCCAGTCCGGGTCTCGGCTGCCCGCGGGCCAGTCGAGGCTGTCTGCGGACAGGACGGCCCAGCTCACCGCGACGGCGACGAGCGCGACAAGTACGTCGATGGCCACGAGGGTCCCGCTCCCGCCCCGGACCCGGCGATCCACTATCACCCTTGCGACGGTACCGAAGCGTCCGGATTCACGGTCGTCACTCCCGAGCAGTACTCGCACCTACGGCTGGGGAGTGATCAAGAATCACGCGCCCGCCCGATGACGCCTCACGGTCTCGCCCGTACCGTCGAATCACCGACCATGAGTCGGCCGCCGGCCAGGGAAGGACATGCGGACCCATGACCGTCATCGCACTCGAAGGACTTACGAAGCACTTCGGCCACATCATGGCGGTCAAGGATCTCACCGTCCGGCTCGGGGGTGGCCGCGTCATCGGGCTCCTCGGACCGAACGGCGCCGGCAAGACGACGACTCTGCGCCTCTTGCTCGGACTCGTGGCCCCGACCTCAGGCTCGGCCACGATCGACGGCCACGACTATCGGGCCCTTGCTGAACCGATCGGCCACGTTGGTGCCGTTCTCGAAGCGGGGAGCTTCCACCCCGGCCGGCGGGGTCGCGACCATCTGCGTGTCCTCGCCGCCACCGCCGGGATCCCGGACCGCCGCGTCGACCAAGTCCTCGACGAAGTCGGACTCTCCGCCGCCGCCCGGCGACGCGTCGGCGGCTACTCGTTGGGTATGCGGCAGCGGCTCGGGCTCGCCGCGGCCCTCCTCGGTGACCCCAACGTCCTCGTGCTTGACGAGCCCACCAACGGTCTCGACCCAGAGGGCATCCACTGGTTGCGCGACTTCCTGCGTCGCTATGCAGCGGCGGGTCATACCGTGCTGGTCTCGAGCCACTTGCTGGCCGAGGTCGCTCAGACCGTCGACGAGGTCGTGGTCCTGGCGGGCGGGCGACTTGTCGCCCATGCGCCGCTCTCGGAACTACTCGGCAGCCGCACGGTCGTGCGTATTCGTACCCCCGAGGCGGCAGCGATGCGGGCGGCACTCAACGAACGTGGCATTCAGGCCACGCATTGCGACGTCCGAGCTGTTGCTCGCCCACGACGCCACGAGCGAAGCCGTTGGGCGTGCGATCGCGGCGAGCGGACTCGTGGCATTTGAGCTCTCCGAGGATCAGACCGATTTGGAGCAGGCCTTTCTCCACCTAACCACCACGACGAGAGGAGACGTCCGATGAAGTACCTCATCCGATCCGAACTGCTCAAGCATCGCACCTTGCGCTCCTTTCTGATCGCCTTCGCCGCCGCGGCCATCGCAGGTGGGCTGACCGCGATCGCGCTGATCACCACCGCGGGACACGCCGGCAACCCGCCGCTCGACCGCAACAGCCTCAGTCAGATCCTGCACGGCCCCTACGCGATCGTTGTCGGCGCTGCGCTCCTGCTCGGCATTCTCGGTACCGCCGGCGAGTTCCGCCACCAAACGATCACCAGCACCCTGCTCGCCGCACCGCGACGCGGCCGGCTCGTGACAGCGAAGGTCCTCGTACACGCCGGCCTCGGCGCCGCGCTGGCCGTCGTGGCAAGCGCTGTGAACCAGGCAGTCGCGATTCCCTGGTTGTCCTACCAGGACATCCCCTTCGGTGGTCCGATGGACATGACCCGGGTCGCTCGTCGGTCTCGTCGCCGCCGCGGCGCTGTTCGGGGCGCTCGGCGCGGGTCTCGGTGCTCTGCTCGGCAACCAAACAGCGGCCGTCGGCGTGAGCGTCGTCTGGCTGCTCGCCGTGGAAGGCCTCGTCGTCAGCCTCACGTCCATGCCCACCCTGCACGAGTGGCTGCCCGGCGGTGCCCTCAGCGTCGTCTCGGGCGGTGGAGCCGGGCCGGATACCAGCGTGCCGCTGTGGGCTGCGGCCGGTTGTGCCGTCGTCTACGCGGGTGCGCTCGTGGTCGCCGGCACACTTCGCTTCATCAAGCGCGACGTCACGTGAACGAAGATCGAACGGCTCGCATCCGGTCCAGGTGGCAGGGCAAGCACGGTCGCAACGGCCGCGAGGCGAACTCGTCGTCCATCTCGCCTCTCTGGGCCCCGGTCGTCAGGATGAGCAGACCGGTCGCCGCCGTGCCAGTCCCGACGCGATCGAGCACCTGGGACACGTGGCCCAGGGCCCCGCCGGCCACCGCCGATGTCACCAAACCTTCAACAAGACTTGACAGTTTCCTGTCTATCTTGGAAGATAGACGCTACCAGCCGGGTAGAAGGGAGACAGCGACATGTTGATGCGTACCGACCCGTTCCGTGAGCTCGATCGCCTCACCCAGCAAGTCTTCGGAACGAGTTCCCGCCCCGCAGCGATGCCGATCGACGCATTCCAGCAAGGAGACGAGTTCGTGGTGCAGTTCGACGTACCTGGTGTCACGCCGGACACGATCGAGCTGACCATCGAGCGGAACCTCCTCACGGTCCACGCGCAGCGCAACCGGTCGACAGGAGACGATGTCGAGCTGCTGATAAGTGAGCGGCCCCATGGCACGTTCAGCCGCCAGTTGTTCCTGGCCGAGACCCTCGACACCGAGCGGCTTAGCGCCGTGTACGCCGACGGTGTCCTGACGTTGCGCTTGCCGGTGAGGGAACAGGCCAAGCCGCGTCGGGTGGACATCACTGTCGGGCCGTCAGAGCCAACCTCGATCGATGCCACCGCCTCCGACGGCGAGCCCCAAGCCGTCGGCTCGAGCAGCTCGTGAAGGCGGGCCAAGAGCCGGGAAGCGCGGCGGACCGGTCTCGCAGGCCTCTCCCCTTTCCTGACGACACCACACCGCTCTACACCGTCGGTCAAGTCGCCGACATCCTCGGCGTCCAGCCGGCATTCCTTCGCCGGCTGGACGCCCACGAAGCTGTGACACCGGCTCGTTCACCCGGTGGCCAACGGCGCTACAGCCGATCGGAGATCGACCACATCGACCTCATCAGCGGGCTCCTGGACGAAGGCATGACGCTCGCCGGCGCTAAGCGGATCATCGAGATGCGACTCGAGATCGCCGACCTCCGCCGGCAGCTCGCCGAACGCCCGAACCGCTAATCGACCCTATCGTTTGACCAGAGCCCGGCACGCCCAGGCGTCAGCGATCTGCACGCGCGACGGCCCCTACTCCAACGCGCCGATCGGCCGATCTGTGTTACTCAGTTGGTGACTTGAGCAGCGACTCGACGGCTCGAGCGAGCGCTGATGGAGCGTGTGGCGGGAATGGCAGTACGGAACTCACGTTGATCTCGCACAGCAGGTAGGCGCCGCTCGTGTCGCCGTGCAGGAAGTCGGCGTCCCAGAGGAGCGGGAGGTCGTCCCGCGACACGGCCGTCGATGTGAGCAGGCCGGGGAGCCAGTCCTGCTCGAGTTGGGTGCGAAGGGTTCCGAACGCCGGGTTGTCCTCATCGGACATCGTCTTGGCCGAGGGCATCCCGAGCACTCGGTCGGGGTGAACCGCCGGGTCTGGGTACTGAACTGCGAACCCAACCACTTGATCACGCACGAGGTATACGCGGACCATGCCGTCGCGCAGACGGGACACGAACGGTTGATCGATGAGCTTCCCGCCGTCGGCGAAGTACCCGTCCCACCTGGCCATGAACGCGCCGAGATCGACGTCCTCGGTCACGTCGTTCCTCGGCGCGGCATGCTGGATCGTCGCCGTTCTTGTCGGCTGCCCACTGAATGCCACCTTCCAGACACCGAGTCCGCCGTTCCCACGGTTCGGTTTGAGGACACGCGGACCGCTGTCCAGACTGGACGGGAACTGTTCTCGGAACGCTGCCGCGGACGCGTAGAGCTGCGTGTCCATTCCCCAGCCGAGATGCTTCGTGCGATACAGCACCTCTTTGGTGCCCATCTTCTCGATCACATCGGGATGACTGCTCACCCACACGCCGCTGGACGCCACGTCACGAAGGACGCCATCAAGCATGGAGCGGTCCTCGTCACCGGTGACCGGATCGACCCACACGAGCACGCCGTCCACGCAAAGAAGGCGGGCCATTACGGCTTCGTGCATCGCATCGCTGTAGAGGACGTGCTCAACCCTGACGCCGACGTCCGCAAGCGCTTCTGAGATTGGGCGGAGGCGTTCGTAGTTCCTCGTGTCGTCAGGACTGTGGTGCGACTCGCCCCTCCAAACGAAGGCGACCGAGCCAGCGTGTGAGGCCATCAAGCGCGCTGTCGCTCGGTGGCCGCGGTGATGATGGTCGGGTTGCTCGTGCGATCGGAACGGCACCGGAGTGTGACGGCCGGATCATTGTGATGCCTGAGGGGGTGCGCGAGAGTCCCGTGCATCGGCAACCAACCCTAGAGGTCGGCCACGAGCGCAGATCGCCCGATGCGGCGCTCGTTCCCGCAACGACCCCCGGCGATGGGTGCCATCCACCAGGACTGACGGCCATGACCCGTCACCGGCCATGACCAGCATCCCAGGGTTCGAATCCCAGCGGAACGCACTCTCCAGGTCAGTCGTGGAGAGAGGCAATCCGGCCGATGCCAGGTGGAACGTGACCGTCGAACACGTCCGACCAGGTCGACGCCGCCGCTGCCGCCCCGCCCGTGCGCTCGACAGTGAGCCACTGGCGTGATCCGTCCACGAACCGCTCGAGGGCCTCGGTGCAGCGCCGCTGGTACTCCTCGGGGCCCCACTCCTCGATCCGCCGGCTGACCTCGGTGGGGGCGAAGAAGAGGCTCGGTGCAGGTCCCGTCGCGACGTGGGCCGTGGGCGAGTTGTGGTGGCTCTTCCCGATGATCATCGAGTACTTGAGGTTGTCGCCGAGTCGCTCGTGCACGGCGGCGAGCGTCGGCCCGTCGCCCGAGATGTCCACCGACACCGCGGCGACCTCGGGCAGCGAGGCGACGTCGTCGTAGGTGAGCACGTCGGTGTACCAGCCGAGCGACAGCACGAACTCGACGTTGCCCGGCGAGGTGAGCCCGATCACCCGGGCCAGGCCCCGCTCGGCGGCGCACTGTGCGAAGCCGACCGCGGTCTTGGCCGAGGCTGAGAGGACGATGACGGCGCGAGCACCGTGGTAGTCGGCGTCGGCGAAGAAGGTGTCGGCGAGGAAGCCCGTGAGGAAGAGGCCCCTCAGCAGCGCGTGGCGGTCCTCGGCATCTGCGAGCTCGTCCCCCGGTGCGCCGGACGGGTACATCGGGTCGTGGGTCGTCTCCACGTAGCGGCGATAGACGGGAGCGTGCGCCTGGCGGTGGGCACCGTCGTCGCGGAGTCCGTCGGCGATGGCGCTGACCGTGAGGTCGACGAAGCGGGCCATCGGGAACCAGCCGTAGTAGCGACCACCGATGGCGACGTCGGGATTCGTGGACTCGACCACGTCGGCCCAGCCCATGGCCGGTACCCGGCCCCAGGCAGGGTCGCCGGTCGGGAAGAAGTCCCAGTAGCCGAGCATGTCACCGAGTACCGCGTAGGTGATGTTGTTCGCCGTCACGGCGAACCGGTCGACGCGCAGCCGCACCTGGCCCGGGCCGAGCGGCTCGAGCTCGGTCTCGACCAGGCGCGTCTCGCCACATCGGGCGCGATCGACCTCGAGCACGGTGTTGGCGCTCATGACGCCGTGTGAGCGCTCATCCCGCGGCGCCGACGAGCTCGACGAGTTCGGCGCGCGACGGTCCCGGTGCCGGCTCCTGAGGCGTCTCGGCCGCAGCGATCACCTTCTCGAGCACGCCCGGTCGGGCGAGGACATCGATGGCTCGGGAGAACAGGGCGATGATCTCGACGGAGGCGCGGAGCAACTCGGGATCGCTCCCACCCGCTGCTGGCAGCGCCTTGGCGATCGCCCAACCGGGGTCCTCCGTCTCGTAGGGCACGCCGGCGATCTGAGCGTCGATCTCGCCAAGGCGGTGGCGATCGAACCAGAGGGTGTCCCGGTACAGCGGCTCGACCCGCTCGACGGTGGTGTCGTGCCAAGCGGTGGCGAACGCCACGGGGTCGTCGACGCCCTGATCACGGACGAGGTCGCGGAGGGCCTGGGCGTGGATGAGGCCGATCGTGGCGCCGCGGCCGACCGACGGGTTCGTGCACGCCCAAGAGTCCGCGATCGCAGCCACGCCGGTGGCGACAGGGCGCCCGTCGACGACGAAGCTGCGGTGCCGGTCCTCGATCTTGGCCATGATCTGGATGTCGGTGATCGGATCGCCGTCGAGCCAATGCGCGAGCAGGGGGTAGCTGGTGATGACCCGCTCCCACACCTCGACATCCCTGACCGCCCGCAAGGGAGCGTCCTGCGACGACGCGACGATCCCCATCCCCCAGGTGCCGTTGTCAGCAGGCAGCGTCAGCACCGAGATCGAGTCGTAGTGCTGCAACAGAGGCCCGAACGCCGGCGGCTGCGCACCGTCGTGCGAACGGAAGTGGCGGCCGTAGTACACGAAGCCCGAGTCCTCCATCTCCTCCTCGGGCGCCACGGCACCGATCGCGTCCAGCAGCGAGGGGAGCGGAGAACGCCGACCAGTGGCATCGACCACGAGGTCAGCCTGGATCTCGTCTCCGGAGTCCGTGACCACCCCCACCACGTGGGGCACACCCTCGAGGAGGGATTCGCCGGTCAACAACCCCTTCACCGCCACGCCCCGACGGATGGTCAGGTTCGGTGTAGCTGCGGCGGTGCGGGCAAAGGCGGCCTCGACCATGGGTCGCCGTCCCGTCAACGCCTCGAAGCGCTCGTCGCCGTCGCGGAAACCTCCCGTCACCGACTCGGGAGCCAGCGCGATCGGGTTGTAGCGAAGCACGCCGTCCGCGTCGAGCGCCTCGACGGCTTCCGGCAGCTCGGCTTCGGCTATCTCACGAAAGCGCGGCAGGAAGAAGTGGATCATGCGGAATTGGTTGATCCCCTTCCGTTCCCACGTGTCCCACGCATCGTCGCCCGAGGCCGGAGGAGGCGCTGGGTCGCGCTCCAGCACCGTCACCTCGTGGCCATCACGGGCCAGCAGCATGGCGGTCGACAGACCGCCCATGCCACCGCCCAGTACAAGGATGCTGGCCATGGTCCCGTACCCCCTTCCGTTCCCAGGAACGACAGGCGGACGCTACCCCGACCCTCCCCCACCACTGCCCACGCCAGGTGTTCGACGGTGTCCCGCGATGGACCTGGGGATGCCAGCCACACCGAAGCGTGGGGTCGGCACGGTTCCACACTTGGGCGGCGAGGCCTACGTTCCGAGCATGGGAGTCCCCGCCACGACCGTTCGCCCCGGCATCGGTGGTGGTGCCCGCTGGTTGACGCCGCGCTGGTTGCGCCATCGATGGCTCGCCGTGCTGCCCCTTCTGCTGATCGTGCTGGTGGGGACGACGGGCACGATGCTTGCGGTGGGCTCGGCGGAGCGCACGTCTGAGGCGTTCGATCGGTACCTGGAGCGGGCCAACGTCGGCGACGTCGTGGTCAACCCGTCGGTCAGCTCGACCGAGGTCGACGCGATCATCCGGTCGTTGCCGGGGGTCACCGAGGTCACCTCGGAGTCCCTGTTCATGGTCACCGCGGACCGCGGCGAGCCGCGCCCACGCGAGAGCGTGGACGATGCCGAAGTCGAGACGGGCAGCGCGGCGGGCGTGTTCGGATCCCACGACGGCCGCTACGCATCGATGGACCGCCCTGTCATCCAGGCCGGACGCCTGCCGACGGGACCGTCCGAGATGGCGTTGAGCGCAACGGCCGCCGAGCGTGAGCGGCTGGCTATCGGCGACGTCGTGCCACTGGCGTTCTGGCGTCTGGTTCTCGACGACGGAATGTCGCCGGAAACGGCGGACCAATTCGGCGCTGAGGTGATCGACCCGGTCGGTGTCGAGCAGGTCGAGTTGGTCGGTTTGATCACGCTGCCTGACGAGGTGCTGACGAATGAGCTGTATCCGCGGCAGCGGGCGATCGTCTCACCCGACATCGCCCGCCGCTACGACTGCCTGCCCCCGCCACCGGACCCGTCCTTGTCGCTGCACGAGAACGTCGAGCGCAACCAGCCTCCGGGATGTGCCGTGTCCTACCGCTACTACTCGTTGTCGTTCGCCGACGGGCCCGCGGGTGTGAAGCCGGCGCTCGACGAGTTCGTCCGTCGCGTACGGCCGCTCAACGAGAAGCTGTCCACGATCGTCGACACGAGCGGCACGGGAGCGACATCCCCGGAGTACTTCCTGATCGCGAACGAGACCGAGCCGGAGCGGCGGAGGGTCGAGCGGGCCATCCGACCCACGGTGACCGCACTGGGAGTGCTCGCCGCCGCCGCGGCGATTGTCACGCTGGCGCTTGCCGGGTTCGCCGCGTCACGGGATGTCAGGCAGACCGCCACGCCTCTGCGGCAGTGGCGCCAGCTCGGGATGACGCGCTCCGCCCGCGCGTCAGTCGCTGCCGCCCCGGTGCTGACGGCGGCCTGGCTCGGCGTGGTCGTGGCCGTCGTCGCGGCATTTTTCGTCGGGTCGGCGCCGGTCGGTGTCGCCCGGGTGCTCGAACCGGATCGATCGCCCGGCATCACCGGCGCCAGTCTGCTGGCGGCGGCGTGCATCGCGCTGGGCTCCACCGTGATCGTTGCGGTGCTGTTTGCTCGAGCGACACGCCCGGGCGCCGACGACGCGCTCGCCCGGAACCGGACGACGAGGCTTGCTCAGCTGGGGACCGGAATGGGTTCACCCGCGGTCGCCGACGGTGTGCGAGCCGCCTACGGGCAGTGGACCTCGCTGCCGGTGATCGCCGGGAGTGCGGTCGTGACCACAGCACTCGTCGCCGCTCTCGTGTTCGGCGCCAGCCTCACGTCACTCGTCGAGACCCCGCGTTCGTACGGATGGGCGTGGGACATCGGAGCGATGACCGGTGGTGGGTACGGGGACCTCGACGTCGCCGCCGCCCGCACCGCCTTCGATGACGATCCTGCGGTCGCGACGTGGACCGCGTTCGGCTTCCTGAACGAGTTGTCGGTCGATGGAGACCCACTGATGTCGATGACCGGAGTCGAGCGGGAAGCCCCTGAAGTCGACCTGCCCGTGCTCGAAGGCGCCTTGCCGAGACGCGCCGACGAGGTTGCCCTCGGGCCCGCCACGGCCGACGAGCACGGGGTCGACGTCGGCGACACGGTGAGCATCGGTGGACCGTTCGACGAATTCGACGCGACGGTCACGGGACTCGTCGTGTTCCCCACGGTCGGCCCGATGTTCGCAGGAACGGTCGGCGGTGGCAGTGGGATGCTGGTCCCGCAGACGATGATCGACGCCGTCGGTCCCGTCCCGAACGCCGCTGTCGAGCTGGCGACATTCGTCGGCGTCGATCTCGCCATCGACGCCGGCGCGGCCGATCGCTCCCGCATCGAGAACCTGCTTCAAGGACTTGATCTGTTCGGCTACCCACCGCTGATCCATGACAGCGCCGTTCGACCCCCAGAGGTCATCGAGGCCACCGCGACCCGTTCGGTGCCGGTCGTCGTCGCGACTTCCCTGGCCGTTGCCGGTGCGCTGGCGCTCGGGATCACCGTGTGGGGATCGGTGCGATCGCGCCGCCGTGACCTCGCTGTCCTTCGTGCGCTCGGCTTCAACCCCCGCCAGGTCCGATGGTCGATCCGCATCCAATGCCTCACGATCACCCTGACCGCGCTGGTGATCGGCGTCCCACTCGGCGTGGTCGCCGGCCGCCTCCTGTGGCGTGCCTTCGCCTCACAACTCGGTGTCGTGCCGGACCCGAGCAGCGGATTGGCACCCATCGCCGCGCTCGTCGTGCTTGCGATCCTGCTCGCCTTCGTCGCCGCCGAAGCCCCCGCTCGCCGCGCCACAGCCACCCGACCGGCCACCGACGTGCAGGCCGAATGAGAGTCTGCGCCGCCCGGGCTCCAGACCGGTCAGGAGATGGCCGGTTTAGAGCGTCATGATGCATCTGCTTGTCGACGTCGCCGTCGATGTCAGGAAAGGACGTGTCCTATGGATTGCAAGCTCGAGCTCATCGCGCTGCCGGTGTCCGACGTCGACCGCGCCATCGGGTTCTACGTCGGGCAACTCGGCTGGACCCTGGACCACGACCACACCGTCAGCGACGAGATGCGCTTCGTGCAGGTGACGCCGCCGGGTTCAGCGTGCTCGATCGCCGTCGGCACCGGCCTGATCCAGGGGGAACAGGGTCCCATCCGGACCCTCCAGGTCGTTGTGCCCGACATCGAGAAGGCCCACGCCGAGCTCACCGAGGCGGGTGTCGCCGCCAGTGCCATCGACGATCAGCCGTGGGGTTCCTTCGTCTACTTCGAGGACCTGGACGGCAATGCCTGGGCCGTTCAGCAGGTGGCCCCGCGGGCGACCTGACCGGAGTCGATCGGCCCTGGTGCCGTCGTGCTCGTCCTGGTGGGACTCATCACGCCGTCGACGAGGTCGTCCGCAGGAACTCGGTAATCTCCGGCATCGCGTGCGGGTCCTGGTACACGAACAGGTGGCCGCCCTCGTAGCAGCGGAGCCGGGCGCCGGGGATGCGGCCGGCGATGGCCTCGCTGTTCGACCGCGGCGCGATCCCGTCGTACGCGCCGCAGGCGACGAACGTGGGGGACGTGATGCGACCCAGCCGCGCCCACACGTCGTGACCCTGGCGGGCGACGACCTGCATCCGCTCGCCCCGCTTCTGCTCGTCGGTCTTAGGTGCGGTCAGGCGCGTCTCGAGGACTTCGACGATGGCCCGGTCACCTGGATGGTCCGCGAGCCACGCGTCGTCGAAGCGCACGTCGAGGTGGCGCGTCCACGTCTGGACCTGCTCGTCGAGCGGCAGCTCGGCCAGCTCCTCCAGCGGGTACGACGAGCCACCGTCGCCGCCGGGCGAGGTACAGGACAGCACCAGGCGATCGAGGCGATCCGGCCACGTGACCGCCAGCTCCTGGGCCACCATCCCGCCGAAGCTGATGCCGAACAGATTTGCCGTGTCCCAACCGACGTGGTCGAGCAGCGCCGCGGCGTCGCTGGCGAAGTCCGCCATGGTCGGTTGGCGTTCAGGCACAGTGGTGCGGCCGAGGCCGCGCTGATCGTGGACGACAACCTCGAACTGCCGGGCGAACGCGTCGATCAGGAGCGCGGCCGACTCGATGGTGGCCCCGGAGCCGTTGACGAACAGCAGGCGAGGCCCCGCGCCGCGGCGTTCCCAGTAGAGGTCGATGTCAGCGAGGGGAAGCGTCCCCATCAGCTCAGGCCTCGCCGGATCACGCGGACAGGGACTGCAGGCCCTGACTGATCAACACGACGCCGAACACCAGGAACAGCACGGCCATGACCGCCGCGTTGTGCGTCGAGAGCCAGCTCTTCCAGCCGTCCAGCACTCCGGCGGCACGGTCCCCGCCGAACACGTAGAACGCCACGGGCACCGCGATGCTCAGCGAGGCGATGATGATGAACGCGATCAGCCCCACCGCCGCCTCGCCGCCTGACGCACCGGCCTGGGCCAGGCTGGCCCCGGCGGCCAAGGACAGTGCGAGGTTCTTCGGGTTCAGACCGCTCAGCAGCGCGCCGAGCCCCCCGGCCTTGACCGGGGTGAGCGAATCGATCGACGCCATCCACTTCGGCTCCGTCTGCGCCTCCGGGCCCTTCTGCGCCCGCAAGTTCTTGACGGCGAGGACCACGAGCCACACTCCGAGCAGGAGCTTGATCCAGGAGACGGTGTCCGAGGTCGTGTCGTCCGTCGAGGCGTCGCTGGCGTCGGAGAGGAGGTACACGGCGACGCTCACGACGGCCACGCCGAGCACCCAGCCGGCCAGGAAGGCCGGGCCGTTGACGCGGGCGCGGGCCGAGAAGAGCACCAGGATCACGGCAATGATCGGCAGCGGGCTGATGGCGACGCCGATGGCATACGGCAGCACCACTCCGATCGCTTCATCCACGACGGTTCCCCCTACTCCCGGTCAGCAGCGGCAGCACGGTAGGCGCCGCGATGACCACGGCTCGTCATCATGACAGCAGCACCGCTACGGGGCGACCGTCGTGGACGTCACCACCGTGGCCGGCGGCGTGGTCGGTACGGTCGGAAGGAACGGCACCAGGGTCGGGAACGGCACGGTCGACGTCGGCGCGGCCGGGGGCACCGTGGCCGGGACGGTCGCCGGCGGAGCGGTGGCCGGTGGAAGCGTCGTCGTGCTCGATGTGGTTGTCGGGGGTGGCGCGGGTCGCACATCGAAGTCGCGGCAGTCGGCGAACCGCACCGGCGACACCGGATCCAGGATCTTCAGACCGTCTGGTAGGTAGTCGTACGTGGCGTCGATGATGTTGACGTCCTCGATCCGGTCGATCTCCACGATGCGACCGTCGGGCTCCTCTTCCACCGGGAAGCAGTACGCGTCGTAGACGCCGGCTTCGCTACCGATGTAGCGGATGTAGATGCCGCCGTCGTCACCCGGTGGCGACCCGGTGACGGCGTCGCAGGCCGTTGTCGAGACCAACAGGACCACGCCGACCGCGCACAATCCGAGCCCAGGCTCGCGTCGAGCCCATCCGCGGCCGAACCTCGAGGTCGCACGCCGCACTAGTCGGTGATGCGATTCCACAGCAGCACCAGCGCGGCGATGCCGATCGCGATCACGATGATGCCCGCCAGCAGGCTGCCGCCGGACAGCGTGTCCTCGGGCTCGCCCGTCGACTGCAGCGTGACGGCATCGGCGCCCTGCTTGGGGTAGCACATCTCCGGGATGATCACGGGCTCGCCGGGCGGGACGTAGACGGTGTAGTTCCCGTCCTCGTCCGGCAGCAGGTCGTTGACGTCGACCAGCTCCTCGACGATGTCGACATCCTTGTACTCCGTGAACAGCAGCTCCTCGAAGGTCTGGCCGGTCGCCATCGTGCGGACGGCTTCGTCCCGCACACAGGCCATGCCGCCGGGGATCTGGTGGATGATCCGCACCCCTCCGAGCTCGACGTCGGGGGTGCTCTCGACCTGCGCCGGCACGAGGCCCGGTCGAGCCGCTGCCATGGCGCGCTCAGCCGGCTCTACTGCCATCCTCCAATCCTCCCGCACCGCCACCACCGGATGGGTGATGCTCACCGGCCCGGCCCGTACAGACCGAAGATGAGCTCGGGGTCACCCGGCCGCCACGAGCACTCGACCTGCGAGCGGGCACCGATGCGCCTCGTCCGGTCCAAGAGTTGGCGGCCGAGAGCGAGCTGCCCGGGCTCCCAGGCCAGCAAGGCGCCCGGAACGTCGTCGTGATCCTCCAGGGACTCCGACAGCGTCCACGCATCGGCGGCCGCCTTGGCCGTCCCGGCCGCGGCGTGCGGACGCGCCACCCAGGCGGCGTCGCCGATGAGGCAGACGCGCCCGAAGGCCATGCGCGACACCTCGACGTCGTACACCACCTGCAGGAACGGCTGCTCGACGGCGTCCACGACGGCCGCGACCGGTGCCGGCAGACGCGCCGCCGCCTCGGCCCGCAGCTCGTCGACGTGAGGCCCGCGCACCCCGCCTGGCGGGAGCGACAGGTCGCGGCGCACGCCGTCGGCGTCCGTCAACAGATCGCCCAGATCACCGTCATCCAGGTAGTTGCGGTACCAGACGAAGTTAATCAACCGCTCGCCCGGCGACACCGAGCCGTCGTGGCCCGGGATCGGGTACAGGAGGATGTGGCTGTTGGCGTACAGGCAGTAGGTGATGGCGTCGGCCAGCCGATCCCGGACCGCAGACGCGAGCGTGTGCTCTGGCACCATCCCCCGCCAGGCCACGTACCCCGAGTAGCGGGCGCGCACGTCCGGCAACAGGTGAGCCCGTGATCGCGACCCCACACCGTCGGCACAGACCAGGAGGTCGACGGTGTCGACCGCGTCGTCGGCGAACACGACCTCTACCGCCTGATCGTTCTGGGTGAACGTGCTGACCTCCCGGCCGAGCAGGTAGCGCTCGGGTCCGAACGCGGCCAGTAGCTGGCGGTAGACCGTGTTCCACGAGCTGAACCGGTACCGGTGCGCCTGCTCGTGGACGACGGTGCCGTCCCTGGCCAGGTAGCGGATGTGGGCCGTGGTGACGCTGATGGCGTCGAGATCCACGGCCGTCCGCTCGTCGAGGTACCGGTAGCTGGCGGGGAGGAACCCGATGCCGGCACCCCGCTGTTGGAGCTCCGACGGTGACCGCTCGTACACGGTCACGTCGAGGCCCAGATCCCGCAGCACCAGCGCCGCGGTGAGGCCTCCCAACGATCCGCCGGCGATCGCCACCCGGGCCCGGGTCACCATCGGCCGGCGTCGGTCACGGCTGGCCGAACGTGGCCACCCGGTCCACCGAGCACTCGAACAGCACCCGGCGCTCGTTGATCGATGGGTCGCGCAGACCGTACGGCGGGTCCTGCGACGTGTACTTCGTCCAGATGCGATCGAGCTGCGCGTTGACCCGTTCACTGTGCTCCGGATCGTCCTCGAGGAGCTCGCGGCGCACGGTGCACTTGAGGCTGACCCAGTGGTAGGCGTTCTCGGGGTTGACGAGCAGGATGGACAGCTGGGGGTTGGCCCGTATCCACCCCACCTTCTTCCGGTGGGTGGCAACGTTGACGAGCACGGTCTCGCCCTCGTAGTCGAACCACATCGGAGTCATGTTGACCCGGCCGTCGCTGCCGAGCAGACCGAGCACGCAGGCGATGGGTCGGTCGAGGAGTTGCTTGTAGGTCGGGTCGAGGTCGTCCAGCGACGCGATCTCGTCGTGCGATCCGACCGAGAACTGCCCTGGCTGGAGTCCCGCGGAGACGTCGAGGAACCTGGCCACCGAGATGCTCATGACGCGTACCCCCATTGTCCGGCCATTTGGCGCAGCGAGCCTGGCACCGCGGTTCCGGCGCTGTCAATCGTTGCCCCACGTGAGCGGCGGGCTCTGTTGCCCCATCGCGGACAGCTGGTCTTGAATGTACGGCCATGACACCGGCCGAGCGACCGACAGCGTACCGCGCCGTCGCCGACCGGTTGCGGGCTGACATCGCCGGGCACCGCTACCCCCCCGGGCAGCCGCTCCCCACCGAGTCCCGATTGAGTGAGGTGCACGGCGTCAGCAGGCAGACGGTGCGGCGGGCCTTCCAGGACCTCGTAGCCGACGGACTCGTCTATCGCGTCCCCGGCCGCGGCACGTTCGCGTACGACGACGACGGTCGCCACCTGCGCTCGTCCGGGTCGATCGAGGATCTCTTGGCCCTGTCCCTCGACACCGAGCTCGAGCTGCTGAGCCCGCCCGTGATCGCCATCGACATCGAAGCCGCCAGCCGCTTGCGGCTCGAGAAGGACGAGATCGTGAGACTGAGGTTCCGGCGGTTCCACGACGGCCTCCCCTACTGCGTCACGACGGCGTTCCTGCCCGTCTGGTTGGGCCGGCGGCTCATCGACCATCCCGAACTGTCCGTCGGCGAGCGGCGGCAGATGACCGTGCTCGGCGTCGTCCAGCGCTTGGCCGGACGGCCGATCTCGGGGGCCGACCAGAGCATCACCGCCACCAGGGCCCCCGCCGAGCTCGCCGCCCACATCGATTGCCGGGCGGGCGAGGCCGTCCTGCGGGTCGACCGGATCTACTTCGACCGGGATAGACAGCCCCTCGAGCTGGCCGTCAACCACTTCAACCCCGCCCGGTACACCTACCGCTTCCACCTGCGGGCCACGCGATCGTGACCGGGGCGATCGTGACCGGGGCGATCGTGACTAGGGCGATCGTGACCGGGCGATCGTGACCGGGGCCGGCGCCCCCCGGCATCGAGGCTTGCCGGCGAAGCCGCTCGCGGACGCGCTGGTGGCGGCGGGCACCGAGCTCCTCTTCGGCGTCCCCGGCGGCGGATCCAACCTCGACGTGATCGGCGCCGCGGAAGCCGCGGGCTGCCGCTTCGTGCTCGCCCACGGCGAGACGGCCGCCGGGATCATGGCCGGGGTGACTGGTGAGCTCACCGGACGGCCTGGTGCCTGCGTGGTCACGCGGGGTCCGGGGGCGGCCAGCGCGGTCAACGCGGTCGCCCAGGCCTGGCTGGACCGCCAGCCGATGGTGCTCCTGACCGATTGCGTCACGAGCGGCGACGCCGCCCGGGTCTCGCACCAGCGGCTCGACCACCAGGCATTGTTCGGCGGGATCACGAAGGCGTCAGTTCGTTGCCCTGCCGATGACGGCCGGCTGCCCGACCTGCTCGCGCTCACCGTCGAGGGTCGTCCTGGTCCGGTCCACGTCGATCTTGATCCGGACGCGCCACCAACCACCAGTCAGTCGTCACCGGCAGCGGAAACCCACGAAACCGTCGATCTGGACGTGTTGCGTGCCGCGCTGCGGTCCGCCCGCCGGCCGGTCGTCGTCGCCGGGGTCGGCACGATCGCAGTACCGGCCGGAAGGCGCGATGCGTTGCAGGAAGCCCTGCATCGATTCCTCGCCGAGGCGCCCGTCGCCGTGCTCACGACGTACAAGGCGAGGGGCGTGATCAGCGATCTCGACCCGCGCGTGGCCGGCGTGGCCACCGGCGGGACCATCGAGTCCGCAGTGCTGGCCTCCGCCGACCTGATCATCGGCGTCGGGCTGGATCCCGTCGAGCTCATCCCCGCGCCGTGGCCGTACCCGGCGCCGGTCGTGCTCCTCGGCGCGTGGGCCAACGACGACAGCACCTTCTTCGGCGACCGGGTGGCGCACGAGGTCACCGGCGACCTGGCGGGCACGCTCGAGGCGCTCGCGGGATCGCTCGCCCCCGACCCGGAGCCGGTGCCGGCCCAGCGGTCCCGCTCCCTCGCCCTCGAGCGGCTGCAGGCAGCCGAACCGCCCTCGCCGGCCGGGCTGACCGCCCGGGAGGTCGTGTCCGTCACGCAGGACGCCGCCGGACCCGACGCCATCGCCACGGTGGACGCCGGCGCGCACATGTTGGTGGCCGTTCCCCAATGGGAGGCAAGAACCTCGGACGATCTGCTGGTCTCCAGCGGGTTGGCCACCATGGGGTTCGCCCTCCCCGCCGCCATCGCCACCGCGCTCGTCCACCCCGGCCGGCGCGTCGTGTGCTTCACGGGCGACGGAGGGCTCGGCATGGTCCTCGCCGAGCTGGAGACCCTGGCCCGGCTCCAGCTCGACGTCCTCGTCGTCGTCTTCAACGACTCGACGCTCAGCCTCATCGCGATCAAGCAGCGCAGCGAGGGGCAAGGCGGCACGGGCGCGGTCCGTTACCGCTCCACCGACTACGCCGCCGTCGCCCGAGGCTGTGGGCTGGCGGCAGAGACCGTCCGCGACGAGGCGGCGCTGAAGCGAGCGGTGCTGGCCGCGTGCGGGCGGCGAGGCCCGGCGCTCCTGGACGTGACGGTCGACCCGTCGGGATACGGCGCCGTGCTGGAGGCCATCCGCGGCACCCGAACCACCACCGCGTCGTGACGACCGACGGTCCTGGACGGTGCACTCGCAACAGTCACTAGTGTGCCCGGAGGCTCGTCCGCGGCAAGGGGACGCCGGGGACCGACGAGGAGACGAGCAAACCATGACCGACAGCTCCTTCGCTGCGTTGGCTGCCGCCGGTGATCTCACCGGCAACTGGTCTTGGACGGTGTGGCTGCTGATCCCACTGGTCCTCGTGCTGGCGTACGTCACAGCGCGGTGCCTCGGATCCGACGGCAGACCCGTTCGGACGAGCTCGAGCGCCCGCGGGGTCAGCGGGTACCTCGACCGCCAGGTCTCGGTGGAGGGGGGCGACCGATGAAGTCCGTTCGCCTGCTACCGCTCCTCGTCCCGATCGCGCTCGTGGCCGCCAGCTGCGGTCAGAAGGCCGGCGTGGCCGGCAGCGAGAGCGTCGATGTGCCCGTGGCGCCCGCACCGGAGACGACGGCGCCCGCGGGGACAGATGCCCCTGGTGTGACCAGCGCGCCCGGCGCGGACACCACTGCCCCTCCGGACACGGAAGCACCCGCCGCGGGGCCGTTCGTGCCCGGTGACGGCGACACCGACGGCGTGAGCGACGACGAGATCGTCATCGGCATCCACGCGCCCGTCACCGGCGCGTCCCCGATCCCGCAGACGAGCTTCGACATCGGCAAGGACATCTACTGGCAGTTCCTCGTCGAGAGCGCTCCGGAGCAGCTCTTCGGACGCAACGTCCGTGTGGTCTTCCGGGACGACACGTTCAACCCGCAGCAGGCCGTGCAGGTCTGCCGGGAGATGGTGGAGGACGAAGGGGCCTTCATGCTCGTGGGCGGCGGCGGCGCCGACCAGATCACGGCCTGTGCGCAGTACGCGTCGGAGAACGGCATTCCCTACCTGTCGGCCGGCGTCAACGAGGAAGGCCTCGCCGACCTCGAGAGCTACTTCGCCACGACGCTGACCTACTCCGCGCAGGCACCGCTGCTCATGGCACAGCTGCAAGAGCGTGGCATCACGGAGTTCGGTCTCGTCGTCTTCGACACCCCGTCCTTCGACGAGTTCGTCGCCGCGGTGGGGTCCGCCGCCGAAGAGGCCGGCCTGACCATCGGCTACGAGACGCGGATCAGCAAGACCGCGGCCGAGCCTGAGCAGCTCTCGGTCGTGCAGGCGCTGAAGGAGAGCGGCATGGAGGCCGTGGTCCTCAACACCTCGCCCGTCGTCTTCATCGGCCTCGCCAACCAGGGTCTCAACCAGAGTTACACGCCGATCTGGATGGGGCCGGGCGTCACCAGCGGGCTGAACGCCGTCACCAACTTCGGCTGCCCCGCCGTAGAGACGGGGGTCTTCCTCTCCCCCACCCCGAACCTGGACGTCATCGACTCGCTCGACCCCGACTTCAAGACCGCGTACGCCCAGTTCGCGCCGGCGGACGCCCCGGCCGACGACATCGGACTGCAGCTCTGGTCGCTGAACAAGGCGATCGGTCTCATGCTGGAGGCGACGGGCGAGGACCTGGGTCGCGCCGCCTTCATGAACACGCTGGTCACGTCCGAGGGCTTCGACAACGGCATCTACGCACCGGTCGAGTTCACCGTCGACGACCACTTCGGGGGCACCGGCGCCCACGTGCTGGACGCGGACTGCACCGCCGACCCCAAGCAGTTCAAGACGGTCGAGCAGTTCGTGGGGGCGGGCTGACCCGTGAACGACCAGCAGCGCCGGGGGCTCGTGATCGGCCTCGCGATCGCGATCGTGTTGATCGCGGTCCTGTGGCTGATGGACCAGGAGCAGTCGATCGTCATCGGCATCGTGTCAGGGTCCGCGTACGGGCTCGTGGCACTCGGCCTGGTGCTCATCTACAAGTCGAGCGGCGTGTTCAACTTCGCCCAAGGCGAGTTCGGTGGCGTGGCCATCTGCACGCTCTACCTGCTGCACTCGAGCGGCGTCCCGTACGGCCTCTCCGTGCTGGGCGCGCTCCTGGCCGGGATGCTGTTCGGCTTCCTGACGGAGCGCATCGTCATCCGCCCGCTCTTCGAGGCGCCGAGGGTCATCGTGCTGGTGGCGACAGCGGGCGTCGCGCTGCTCGCGATCGCCCTCCAGCAGTGGCTCTTCGACAACCAGGGGCGCCCGATCGCACGGGCGTTCCCGCAACGCGACCGGATCACCATTTTCGGGGTGCAGGTCTCGGACCAGCGGCTGTGGCTCATCGGAACGCTGGCCGTCCTCGCCGTCGTGCTGGGCCTGTTCTTCACCAGGACGAACCTCGGGCTGGCCATCATCGGCGCCAGCCAGGAGCCGACGGCGACGGAGCTGGTGGGCATCAGCGTCCGCCGGCTGTCCACGTTCACCTGGGTGCTCGCCGCGCTGCTCGGCGCGCTGGCCGCCGTCATCGCCGTGCCGGAGACCGGGCAGTTCACGCCCGGGGTCATGACGGCGGGCTACCTGATCCCCGCGTTCACCGCCGCGGTGCTGGGCGGGATGACCAGCCTGCCCGGCGCGTTCGTCGGTGGACTGCTGGTCGGCATCATCTACGCCGTCGCGTCCAGCGCCGAGATCTTCCAGGACATTCCGGGCACGCCGTCCACGCTGGTCGTGTTCCTCGTGCTGCTCGGTGTGCTGATCGTGCGTCCGCAAGGCCTGCTCGGCAAGCCGGCCTGATGGCCGTCGTCACGACACCAGACACGCCGCCTGAGACGGCCACCGCGCCTCCCACGAAGCAGCCGTTCCGCCCCAGCGCACTTGGCTGGGTCGGGCGCGGTTTGCTATGGGCGGCGGTCGCAGCGCTCGTGCTCGTCCTGCCGCTCAGCCGGCCGGGTTCGGACGTGCGCGAATACACGACGGGCGCCTGCTTCGCGGTCGTGGCGCTCTCGCTGAACGTCCTCCTCGGCTACGTCGGCCAGATCTCACTCGGTCACGCGGCGTTCGTCGGCATCGGCGCCTTCACCTCCGCCTACCTCGTCACCGTGCAGGGCCAGTCGTTCTGGGTGGGCGTGCTGGCGGCGACGGCCATCGGCGGCGCGCAGGCCCTCGTCCTGGGCGGGGTGTCGCTGCGGATCCGTGGGCTGTACTTCGCTCTGGTCACGCTGTCGTACGGCCTCGTGGCCGAGCAGAACATCTTCCAGATCCAGGAGTTCACCGGCGGTGGAGCAGGTCAGCGCGCGCTCAAGCCGGACTGGTTCGAGTCCGAGTGGCGCTACTACTACCTCTGTCTCGCCTTCCTGGCCGTCGTGCTGTACGTCGACTGGCGGATGATGCGCAGCAAGAGCGGGCGGGCGCTGCTGGCGCTGCGCGAGAACCCGCGGGTCGCCTCCACGTTCGGCATCAACGTGCGCCTCGCCATGCTGTTCGCCTTCGTGGTCTCAGGAGCGATGGCCGGGCTGGCCGGTGCACTCCTCGCCCACGGCGACGAGTCCGTCTCGGCCAGCTACTGGAGCTTCAGCCTGTCGCTGTTCTTCGTGACGATGACCGTGGTCGGCGGCCTCCGCTCCCGTGCCGGGCTCGTCATCGGCGGCGCCTTCTTCGCGCTGCTGCCGTATCTGATCCACAAGATCCCGGGACTCGAGGACCTGCTGGCCAAGGTCGACGATCCGGTCAAGCTCACGCCTGAGTACGCCACGCTCATCATCGCCCCCCTACTCCTGCTGCTGAACGTCATCCGCTTCCCGGGTGGCATCGGGCAGCAGATCCGCCCTGTCCAACGCTGGATGACCGGACATCGCTTCGACCGCCACGACCACGGTCCGAAGGAGGTGCAGATCACCGATGTCCGTGCTTGAGACGTACGACCTCTCCATCCGTTTCGGCGGGGTCCAGGCGAACGCCGACGTCAGCGTCGCCATCGGCCAGAGCGAGATCGTCGGGGTGATCGGCCCCAACGGCGCCGGCAAGACCACGTTGTTCAACATGATCACCGGCTTCTACGCACCGGACACCGGCCGCATCCTCTACCGGGGGAGGGAGATCACCAAGCTCCCGGTCCACGAGCGGGCCGCGCTCGGGCTCGGCCGCACCTTCCAGAACGTCGGCCTCGTGAAGGGTGCAACCGTTCGGGAGAATCTGGTGACGGCGCAGTACCTCCAGGCCGGTTACGGGACGGTCTCGGGCATGTTCGGCAGCCCGCGGTCGCTGGCCGGCGAGCGGCGACTGCGGCGCAAGGCCGAGAGCCTGGCCGACGTCCTCGGCCTGTCCGACCTACTCGACACGCAGGTGGCCGGCCTGCCGTACGGGACCCTCAAGCGGGTCGAGATCGCGACTGTGCTCGCCACCGACCCCGATCTCCTGCTGCTGGACGAACCGTCGTCGGGCATGGGGCCCGAGGAGGCGAAGCGACTCGGCGACTCGTTGCTGGAGCTTCGAGACATGTTCGACCTGTCGATCGCCATGATCGAGCACCACGTGCCGCTCGTGGTGCGGGTCTGCGATCACGTCTACTGCCTCGACTTCGGGCAGCTCGTGACCGACGGGCCACCGCATGAGGTCCGCAACCACCCGCAGGTCCTCGCCGCCTACCTCGGCGAGGATCCCGATCCGGCGGCCGTCGCGCTCGAAGCGCAGCTCGACGATCTCGTGGAGAACGACTGATGGCCCTCCTCGAGGTCGACGAGCTGCGCGTCGGCTACGGCTTCCCCGTGCTGCTGGGCATCGGCTTCGCCGTCGAAGAGGGCGAGACGGCAGTGCTGTTCGGGCTCAACGGCGCCGGAAAGACGACCACCGTCGCCGCCATCGCCGGCCTCCTGAAGCCGGATTCCGGTTCCATCCGCTTCGACGGCGAGGACATCGCCGGCCGGTCCCCGACCCAGCTCGTGGATCGGGGCATCGCCCTCGTCCCCGAGGGACGGCGGGTCTTCCCCGACCTGAGTGTCGCCAACAACCTGCGTCTCGGCGCCTGGACCCGTCGGCGGAACCGGGACGAGGTCGAGGAACGCCGCGAGCTCGTCTTCGAATACTTCCCCCGGTTGGCCGAGCGGATCGATCAGGCGGCCGGCACGCTGTCGGGCGGCGAGCAACAGATGCTCGCCATCGGCCGGGCGCTGATGTCGAAGCCGCGACTGTTGCTCATCGACGAGGCGTCGCTCGGCCTGAGCCCTGCGCTGGCCAAGATCGTGTTCCAGGTCGTCGAGCGCATCAACAACGATGGCGTCACGGTCATCATCGTGGAGCAGAACGTCGGCGTCCTGCCCTATGCCGACCGGGCGCTCATCATGGAGAAGGGCACACTGATCTTCTCGGGGGTCGGGGACGAGATCCGCTCCGCCAACCTCCGGGAGTCCTACCTCGGCGGCGACGACGAATGAACCGGAGGCAACCATGAGCAAGCTGTGGTCCAAGCTGGGCGGTGTCGTCGGCATCGCCTACTGCATCGTCGGCTTCTTCCTCATCTTCCTCGGCTGGAACGGCGCGGCCTCGAACGACCGCGAGGCGGCCCAGATCCCCTACCTCATCTCGGGAGGGATCGGCGGGCTGGCCCTCGTTGTGCTGGGCTCGGCGCTCATCGTCACCCACAGCCTGCGGGCCGACCGGGTCGAGCTGAACGGCGTCCTCGAGGACATGGTGGCGCCAGGGGGGAAGACCCCCGATCAGCGGCCGGCCGACGAGTCGCTGGCCGCTCATCGCGCCGCGACCGCCGCCAGCTCGGCGCTCTGGACGGCCGAGAAGAGCTGACCGCCGCCATTCCCCTACCCTGCCGCCGAGCGCGGTTAGGGTGGCCTCCGGGGAGGGGCAGGAACGGGGGAAGGGCGCATGCGCAGGTTCTTCGGTCCGGAGGTACGTCGGTCTGCGGTGGTGGCCGCGGGACTCGCGATCTCGATCTCGGTGCTGCCGGTTGGCGTGGCGGCCGCGCCGGCCGGGATGCGACCGGCGTCGCCACCGGTGCTGTCCCAGAAGATCGGCGAGCCGCAGTCCAGGCTCCTGCTGTTCGCCGCCGATGGTCTCATGCAGGACCGGGTCAAGGCCTACGCGTCCGAGCCCGACGTGGTCCCCGGCTTTCGCGAGCTGCTCCGGCGGGGCGCGGTGGCCGCCGATGGCGGGCTGCTGACGCAGTCGCCCGCCAACACCGGCGCCGGCTGGAACACCCTCACGACGGGCGCCTGGCCGGGCACTGCGGGCTCGACCAACAACACGTTCCATGTCAACGGCCAGCCCTTCGCCAACCGGACCTCGGCCTTCGACGCCGGCGTCCTCCAAGCCGAGACGCTGGCCCAGGCCGCCGAGCGGGCCGGCCGGCGCGTCGTCCAGATCGAGTGGGCCGGCGGTCGCGTCGGCGCCATCGACGGTCCGACGCTCGACTTCCGCAACTTCCGCTCCGGCCGGGGCGTGGCCACGAACTTCATCTCTCCCGCGGACGACGCGGCGTTCACCGCCGCTTTCGGGCTCCAGTTCGACCACCCGGCTGGCTTCGCCGGGCAGGCACCGTTCCCAGGCGCCGCGCCCGCACCCGCCGCCGGCTGGACCGACGTCCCCGCCTCGTTCAGCCCGGCGCAGGAGATGCGGCTGCGGGTCCTCGACGCCGGCATGGACAAGTACGGCCTCAACGCCTACCTCTACGACAGCACCGACGACGGGACGACTAACTACGACCGCGTACTGCTCTCCCGCGGAAAGAGCGGCACCGACGCGGAGCGCGTCGGTGACCTGGCCGCCGGCGAGTGGGCCGACGTCAAGGTGACGCTCCAGACCACGGACACGCTCAATGGGAAGACGGCCGCATTCCTCGTGAAGATCGAGCGGCTGGCCCCCGACCTCAGCGAAGTGCGGCTGTTCCACACGTCGGTCACTCGAGCCATCGCGACGTGGCCGAACTGGCCCGGGGTGGCGGGCTTCACCGGCGACTTCGAGGACTACGTCGCCGCCACCTTCCCCTCGTCCCAGGCAGGTGACTTCGCCATCCTCGAAGCGGGCATCGTCAGCGAGGAGACCTACGTCGAGCAAGGGGTCTACTGGGAGACCAGCTACCACCCGCTGATCGAGTACGTCCTCGACACCTACAAGCCGGACCTGGCGATGGTGGGCTACCCCGTCACCGACGAGTTCCAGCACCAGTTCCTCGGCCTTGTCACGCCGACGTTGCCCAACGGCGCCGCCAACCCGGCGTACGACGACGTCCAGGTCAACGGCACGCCCGACGACCGGGTGGCCGAGCGGGAGGCCTTCATCCAACGGGCCTACCAGGGCGCCGATGCCACCCTGCGGCTGGTCCAGGAGAAGCTGGCCGATCCCGGGCTGACCACCTTCGTGGCCTCCGACCACGGCTTCGCGCCCCAGTTCGCCGCCGTCGACGCCAGCAAGGTCCTCGTCGACCTCGGCCTCCTCTCGCTGCCCCAGACCTCGAACTGCCGTCCGGCGACCGGCGAGACCATCGGCAAGGCCAAGGCCTGCTGGGCCGGCGGCACCGTGCAGATCTACCTCAACCTGGTCGGGCGCGATCCCGTGGCCGACGGACTGCAACAGGTGCCAGCCGAAGAAGAGGCGGCCACCGTCACCGCGATCGAGGAGGCCTTCCTGGCGCTCACCGATCCCAACGACTGGACGGGTGACGCCGCGCCCGAGGGCTGGCCGGTCATCGACCGGGCGTTCAGCAAGGCCGAGGCGCGGGCCATCCCGAACGGCCCCGGCACGACGGCCGACATGGCCCACCCCACGCGCACGGGTGACCTCGTCGTGTTCTCCGCGCCGCCGTACCAGTTCGACGCCGCGACCCCCGGAACGCTCATCGCCCGGTCAGCCTTCTTCGGCCAGCACGGGTACGTGCCCGACGTCGCCAGCGACGAGCCCGAAACGAACACCAACATGCGGGCGACGTTCATGGCCGGCGGCCCGCTCGTCAACCGGGGCGACATCGCAGGCCTGCGCAGCATCGACGTCGCCCCGACCGCGGCGTTCCTGCTGGGCGTCCCGGTGCCCCAGCAGAGCCAGGGCCGCGTCGTGCTGCCCATGCTGCGCGGGAACGAGCGGTACCGGCTCGTCAACGTCATCGGCCTCAACGACTTCCACGGGCAGCTCGACCAGACGACGACCCCGATCGACGGCCTGAACGTCCCGGTCGGGGGTGCCGCGGCGCTGGCGACCATGTTCGACGAGGAGGCCGGCGCGCTCCCCGGCGAGACGCTACTCCTCGCCGCCGGTGACAACGTGGGCGCCTCGCCGCCCAACTCCGCTCTCCTGGACGACCGTCCCGCCATCGACGTCGAGAACGCCTGGGGCATGGACGCCACGTCCTACGGCAACCACGAGTTCGACTTCGGCGTGCCCCGCATCCTGGAGCACCTCGACCGCGCCGATTTCCCCTTCCTGTCGGCCAACATCGTTGAAGAGGGAACGACCGATCCGCCACCCTGGCTGGACCGCTCCGCGGTGTTCGACGTCAACGGCGTGCGGGTCGGCGTCATCGGGGCCACGGTGCGCACCACACCGGAGCTCGTGCGGGCCGACGCCACCGCCGGCCTCACGTTCACCGACGAAGCCGAAGCCATCGCCGCCGAGTCCGAGCGGCTGCGAGCCCGTGGGATCCAGGTCCAGATCGTCGTCATCCACGAAGGCGCCGTCCTCGGCGCGAACCGCATCGCCAACCGGGCTGCGGCGACGTGGGAAGGCCCGATCATCCCGATCGTCGAGGCACTGCAGCAGACCTCGGTCGACCTCGTCATCGCTGGTCACACCCACCGCATCGCCAACACGGTGGTCGGCCGGATCCCGGTGGCGGAAGGGGTCAACGCCGGCGGCAGCTACTCCGTGGCGCAGCTCGTCGTCAGCGGCGGGGACGTGACCTGGGCCAGTCCGGCCACCCGCGTCGCCAAGAACCTCGGGGTGACGCAACGGGCCGACGTCAAGGAGATCGTGGACGCCGCCAACGCGGAGACGGCGGTGCTGCGCAACCAGGTCATCGGAACCCAGGAGGTCGACATCCTGCGCGACCCGACGCGCCTCAGCGAGTCGGCGATGGGGAACCTCGTCGCCGACGCCATGATCGCCGCCTACCCGGGCATCGACGCCGCCCTGACCAACTCGGGCGGCCTGCGGGCCGACATCCTCGGCGCGCCGCCGTCGGGCGGCGAGCAGCTCAACGAGATCACCTGGGGTGAGGTCTTCGCGGTCCTGCCCTTCGGCAACCGGACCGTCATCGAGACCCTGACCGGCGAGCAGCTCACGGCGGCGCTGGTGAATGGGTTCTCACCTGCGTGCGACCCCGCCATCGCCACCGGGCGCTTCCCGCAGGTGGCCGGACTGCGGCTGCGCTTCCACTGCCAGGGCACGACCGCCGTGGTGGACTCGATCGAGGTCGTGCGTCCGGGTGGTTCCGTCACGCCAATCGGCCCGGCCGACCCGGTCCGGCTCGTCACCAACGACTTCATGTTCGGTGGCGGTGACGGCTACACCATGCTGGCCGGCGGCTCCGACGTCCTCACCCCGGGTGATGCACTGCTCGACCTCGTCGTCGGCTTCATCGGCGAGAACTCGCCTGTCGCACCCTCGGTGGAGGGCCGCATCGTCAGGGGCTGACCCGCTCCCGAGCAAGGGCGGCACCGGCCACCATCGCGCTCATCTTGCCGAAGGCGACGTCACGCGGGAGGTACTTCATCCCGCAGTCGGGCGCGGCGATGATCCGATCGGCGGGCACATTCGGCAACGCCCGCTCGATGCGGCCGGCGACGGTCTCCGCCGACTCCACCTCGTGCGTGCTGAGGTCCAGCACGCCGAGAATGATCGTCTTTCCGGGCAGGCTGGCGAGGACCGACGTGTCCAGGTTGGACTGCGCGGTCTCGATCGACACCTGGTGTGCGGGCACCGCGGCGAGCTCGGGCAGGAACGAGTAGCCGGACGGCCGTTCGTGGATGATCGCCGCGTAACCGAAGCAGATGTGGACCGCGGTGGTCCCGGCCACGCCGTCGAGGGCCCTCGTCGAGCGCGGCGACGCCGTACTGCCGGGCCTTCTCGGGACGGGCCTGCATGTACGGCTCGTCGATCTGGACCACACTCGCGCCCGCAACGAAGAGATCACGGATCTCCTCGTTGACGGCGGCGGCGTAGTCCAGCGCCAACTCCTCCTCGGTCGCGTAGGCATCGTTCTGCGCCTGCTGGGACATCGTGAAGGGGCCGGGCACGGTCATCTTGACCGGCCGGTCGGTGTTGGCCAGGAGGAAGGCGAGATCCCGCAGCTGCACCGGGTGCTTGCGCCGGACCTTCCCGACGACGCGGGGCACCGGGTTCGGATGGCCGCTGCGGTCGAGCGCCGTACCCGGGTTCTCGATGTCGACACCCTCGAGCGCGGTCGCGAAGCGGTTGGAGTAGCTCTCGCGGCGGGCCTCGCCGTCCGTGATGATGTCGAGCCCGGCCCGCTCCTGGTCACGGATGGCGAGGATGGTGGCGTCGTCCTGGGCCTCTTCGAGCCACTCCGGCGCCACGCGCCACAACTCCAGGGCCCGGACGCGCGGCGGGAATCGCCCCGCGAGCTTGCCCCGGTCGATGAGCCAGTCGGGTTGGGCGTAGGACCCGACGAGCGACGTCGGGAAGAGAGTCGACATCAGGACGGAGCCTGGCATGTCCCGGCCGGCGCGTGCAGCCCGGCCGGAACAGGACCAGTGAGAGATGGTCGAGCCGTTACGCCCGCTCGTAGCCCTCGTGGTTCTTCACCATGAACAGCGTGCCGAGGAAGGCCCCGTAGATCAGGTGCCACACGAGCACCGCCGCCGGGAGCTTCCATCCGTCAGGCCCGTAGAAGGAGAAGAATCCGTACCCCTGCTTGGGGACGTACGCGTACGGCACGAGGATGCCGACGCTGATGATCGACATGATGATGCTGTAGATGAGCCCGGCGGCAAGGTTGCCCCCACGCGTGTTCCGGAACGGCAACAAGGGAAGGAACAACACCGCGTAGAGGACCGCGAAGACGATCCCGTTGATGAAGTGGAGCGTCTGCCCCACGAAGAACGAGCCCGTCGTGTTGAACTCGGCGCCCAGGAGACCGAGCGCGCCGTTGTAGAGCGGCCACGGCAGCGTCGGCAGGCCGAAGGCTGGGAACACGTAGCCGAAGTAGGTGCCGAGCTGCGTCGCGATCACGCCGACGAGGAGGATGCCGGCTACGCGATGCCGATCGACCCAGTTGTACCACCACGGTGCGACGCCACCAGCGGCCTTGAGCCGACTGGCGTCCCGGATGGTTCCGGGTTCGCCCATCGTCGTCGGGCTGGTAGTGACAGCCATACGTACCCCCCTTTCCCCCGGGTCGGGCGCAGTGCCCGCCCAGTGGTCACTCTACCACCTTGCGGACACCCGACCAGGGACTACCTGTCGGGTGGCTGGTAGTCGATGTTGCGGTCGACCGCCATGTAGACGTCGATGCCGATGGGGTCCGTCTGCTCCTCGGCCAGGTGCCCGAGCAGGCCGGCGCAGCGCGAGAGCAGCGCGAAGCCCCGCATGACGGAGAGCGGAAGGTCCAGGTCCGCCAGGACGGCACCGCACGTGCCGGCCCCGTTGAGCGGCAACTGCCGGCCGAGCACGGGCGGGTGCACGCGACCGATGGCAGCGAAGAGGGCGAGGTGGTCGCCGAACGTGCCGTTCTCCCGGGCCAGCGCGAACAGCACCGGCGTGCGGGGATCCTCGACCTTGTGCACGGGATGGCCCAGGCCCGGGACGAATCGCCCGGCCGCCTTGGTGCGGGTCACGACGTCGAGGGCCACGTCGTCCCAACCAGCGTCGTCGGTCGGGCGGTCCGGCAGTTCGGCCAGCGCCGCGGCCAGGAAGCGCGCACAGTCCTCGGTGACGCCGAGAAACCTCGAGCCGCCACCGAGCAGGCCGGCGGCCAGCGCGCCCTGCAGCGAGTCGGGCGCGCTGGCGTAGGTCAGGCGCGCGGCGATCGCCGTCGGCGTGAAGCCGTGGTCGGCCAGCGAGACCAGCACGGCCTCGAACATGACGAGCTGTCCGGGGTCGGGCCGGCGCTTGGCCACTAGCCAGAAGGCCAGCTCCCCGAAGCTGATCTGGCCGATGAGCTCCTGGGCGAGGTCGTGTCCGAGGAGGGTGATGGCGTCGGCGTTCGACGTGCCCAGTCCCGTGCGGTACGTCGGGGTCGTGTCGCTCACGCGTCACCCCCCGCGCCGGCCGGGGCGCGAAGCCACGCCGCGATCTCCGCCTCATGCTCGCCGAGCAGCGGCGGCGGCCGGTCGTACCGGAGCTCGGCGTCGCCGAAGGAGATCGGGTTGCGCAGCACATCGACAGCCCGCTCGCCCTCCCCCACCGTCACCCGGGGCACCAGGCCGAGCGACTCGGCCAGGTCCACGCCTTCACCGATGGTGTTGATGGGCCCGCAGGGCACCCCCGCCTTGTTCAGGGCGAGGAACAGGTCGTCGGCCGGCCACTTCGCCAGCTGTTCGAGCAGCAGCGGCCGGAGCTCCTCGCGGCGGTCCGTGCGGTCGGCGTTCGTCCTGAACCGCGGATCGTCAGCCACCTCGGCGATCCCGAGCACCTCGCACAGCGACCTGAACTGGCGGTCGTTGCCCGCGGTGATGATCATGTCGCGGTCCGCCGTCGGCATCGTCTCGTACGGGAAGAGGCTGGGGTGCGCGTTGCCCATGCGATTCGGCACGACACCGGCCGTCGTGTAGGCCGCGGTCTGGTTGACAAGACCCGACATGGCCGTCGACAGCAGGTTCACCTCGACGTGCTGACCCCGACCTGTCTCACGACGCTGGTGCAGCGCGGCCAGGATTCCGATGAGGCCGTGGAGCCCCGCCATGACGTCGAACACCGAGATGCCGGCCCGGAACGCCGGGCCGTCCGGGTCGCCGGTCAGGCTCATCAGGCCGGACACCGCCTGCACGATCAGGTCGTAGCCGGGCAACCAGGCGCCCTCGGCAGTGCCGAAGCCGGTGATCGAGAGATAGATGAGGCGAGGGTTCGCCTGCGACGCCGTCTCGTAGTCGAGTCCGAACTTGGCGAGGGCACCGGGTCTGAAGTTCTCGATGGCGACATCGGCCCGACGGAGGAGCTCGGTGGCCAGCTCCCGATCGGACGCGTCGCGGAAGTCGAGCACGATCGACCGCTTGTTGCGGTTGATCGACAGGTAGTAGGTCGACACGCCGTCCTTCACCGGCGGCATCCACGTGCGGGTGTCGTCACCCCCCGGTCCCTCGACCTTGATCACGGTCGCTCCTAGGTCCGCCAGCAGCATCGAGCAGTAGGGACCGGCCAATATGCGGGACAGATCGGCGACGACGATGCCGTCGAGGGGGGCGCGCCGCTCGGTTGGTTGGTCTCCGGTCATGAGAAGGCCCTTCGCTCGTGGTCCGGTCGCTCCGAACGCGGATGGGTGGTCGCGGCGTGCGAGGATGCCGGCATGCTCCGGCGCTCCAGCACGGACTTCGTCGAGGCGCTGGCCCGCGGTTTGTCGATCATCACGGCCTTCAGCCCGACCGCCACCGCGCTCTCGGCCAGCGAGGTCGCCGCCCTGACGTCACTCCCGCGGCCGACGGCACGGCGGTTGCTGATGACGCTCGAAGACCTGGGATATGTCCGCTCGCGCGACGGCGTGTACACGCTCACGACCAAGGTGCTGGAGCTCGGCACGACGTACATCGCGACGCTCGGCATCTGGGAGCTGGCCCGGCCGCACCTCGAGGCGCTGGTCGCGGCAGACCGGGGAATCGAGCTCGATGTCGCAGCTCGACGGCAGCGACATCGTGTACGTCGCCCGTGTCCCGGTGCCGAAGATCATCTCCCTCGCCGTCCACATCGGCACACGCTTCCCGGCCGTGGCGACTTCCATGGGGCAGGTGCTGCTCACCGCGCTCGACGACGACGAGCTGAAGACGCTGCTGGCGACGCCGTCGCGCTCCGGTGTGATCCCGCGCGTGGCCCCAAGCCGGGACGAGCTCATCGCCGATCTCGAGGTCGTGCGCAAGCGGGGCTGGGCGATCTCCGACGAGCGCCTCTCGCTCGGCATCCGATCGATCGCCGCGCCCGTCCGGGACGCGGCGGGCGGCATCGTGGCGGCCATGAACGTGACCGTGCACGCCGCCGAGACCTCCGTCGAGGAGTTGCAGCGCCGGCACCTGCCGCTGCTGCTCGACACCGCGGCCAAGATCACGGACGAGTGGTCGCAGCTGGCGCGGCTGCCGGTTCCCGATCCCCTCATCCGCGCGTAGCGGCGGCCGGCGGGCGCCGGCCTCATGCGGCCATAGCCGCGTCGTGCTGCGCGGCGATGAAGCCCGCCAGCAGGGCCGGGTTGCTGAAGAACGGGCTGTGGTCGGTGTCGAGCTCGACCGCAGCGCCCACCCGCGCCGCGCGGTCGCGCTGGGCCGACGGCTGCACGGCACGATCGTCCGTGCACACGACGTAGGAGCTCGGCACGCGTTGCCACGCGGGGTCGGCGAGGGGCTGTTGTGGCACCGCGCTGCGCATCGGCCGGAGGTGGTCCAGGGCGAAATCGGCGAGCGCCGGCGGGCAGCGATGGAAGAAGTAGGGCCGCACGTCCGGCGACACCGTCGTCACGCCCTCGTCGTCCGTGGTCATGCAGCGCTGGAAGTCGGCGAAGCCCCAGTCCCGGGTGTGCGCGGCCGGCGACTCCCCGGGCAGCGGCATGCGGCTGGCCACGAACGTGAGGTGCGTCGCGAGGTGGCCGCCGGCGCACACCGGGAGGCCGGCGTAGCTGTGGCTGACGATGTGGACAGCGCCGCGCCGGCGCGCGGCCTCGACAGCGTCACGCACGCAGTGCACGTCGTCCTCGTACCCCGTGAAGGGCAGATCGATGGCCTCGGTGTGGATGCCGCGCGAGGCGAGACGATCCATCACGAGCAGCCAGCACCATCCCCCCAGATGGGCTCCATGGACGAAGAGCACGGTTGAGGCCACGGTCCCGACCACCACCGGTCGGCGGGGCGTTACCGGTAGACGTTGTTGCTGGCGTGGTCCCCGGCCAGCCAGCGCTTGAGCGTGTCGTGGGCGTCGGCCCGGCGCTCGACGGCGATGTCGTCGGCGGTGCCGCAGTCAGCGGTGAACTCGAGCAGCAACCCGTTCGGGTCCTCCGTGTAGAGCGAGCGGCAGTAGCCGTGCTCCAGGACGTACGTGCCCTCCGGCTTCCAGCCGCTCTTCGTCAGGCGGTCGTGGATCTCCTGCTGGAGCTCCGGCGTCACCTTGAGCGCGATGTGCCGGAACGGCGACGGCGTCAGGGCAGGATCGAAGTCGTCCTGGTCGGCCTGGTCCGCGAACTGGAAGAAGGCCAGCGCGCTCGCCATCGCCGAGGGCGAAGAACGTGTGGCAGTACACGCGCACCGCACCGAACAGCTCATCGGCCTCCGACCACGTCGCGACGAGGGGCAGCCCGATCAGGTCCTCGTAGAACGCCCGCGTGGCTTCCTGGTCCTTCGTGAGGAAGGCGTTGTGGTGCAGCCGGCTGGGAAGCTTCTCCATGGTCGTCACGGCGTGACTCCTTGTGTGAGGTGCCTCAGGTTGCTGAGGTGGTTGACCACTCGCCGGACACTCTACCGTTCAACGGTCGCGGGCGAGCCAGCCGGAGGAGCGATGAACACCGACCCAGGACGGATCCTCACCACCCACACCGGCAGCCTCCCGCGCCCCGACGACCTGATCCGGACGATGTGGGCCAAGGCCGACGGCGTGCCGGTCGACCCTGCGGCCCTCGGCGAGCGGATCGCCCTCGCGGTCCGGGAGGTCGTCGAGCACCAAGTGGCCTGTGGCATCGACATCGTCAACGACGGCGAGATGTCCAAGCCCAGCTACGCGACCTATGTGCAGGACCGCTTGACAGGCTTCGGAGGAGAATCCATCCAGGACTACTTCTTCGCCGACCTCGTCGACTACCCCCGCAGCGCCGACCTCGTCGCCGCCAACCCCGGGCGACGTAAGCGGAGCGCTCCGGCCTGCACCGCGGACATCTCGGTGCGGCCGGACGACGAGTCCGTGGACGTGGACCTGCGGAACCTGACCGGCGCGCTCGCTCCGCTTGCCGGCGCCGACGCGGGCGCGGGGGGCGCAGGCAGCTTCTCGAGCGCGGCGTCGCCCGGTGTGGTCTCGCTCTTCTTCGCCAACCAGCACTACCCCACCGACGAGGCGTACCTTTTCGCCATCGCCGAGGCGATGCGGGCGGAGTACGAGGCCATCGCCGCCGCCGGCGTGACGGTGCAGGTCGACTGCCCGGACCTGGCCATGGGACGGCACTCCGCGTACGTCGCGATGGACCTGGCGGCCTTCCGCCGCCGCATCGCGCTGAACATCGAGGCGCTCAACCACGCCGTGCGCAACATCCCGGCCGAGCAGTTGCGCATGCACCTGTGCTGGGGCAATTACCCAGGCCCACACCACCACGACGTCGACCTGGCCGACATCGTCGACCTCGTCTGGCAGGCCAAGCCCCGGACCGTGCTCATCGAGGCGGCCAACCCGCGCCACGCCCACGAGTGGACGCTCTTCGAGCACGTGGCGCTGCCCGACGACAAGGTCCTGTGTCCCGGCGTCATCGAGCCGCAGTCGAACTACATCGAGCATCCGCAGCTGGTGGCGCAGCGGATCTGCCGGTACGCGGACGTCGTCGGGCGGGACCGTGTCATGGCCGGCGTCGACTGCGGCTTCAGCGTCCATGTCGGGATGCAGGGCATCGATCCCGATGTGGCGTGGGGGAAGCTGGCCGCCCTCGCGCAGGGAGCTGAGATCGCCAGCGCCCGGCTCTGGGGCTCGGCTTGATGGCCACGACCGAGCTGGGCTGGACCATCTCGGTCGGCACGCTGGCCGAGCTCGTGGAGGGCGAGCCCCCAGCGCCCTGAGGCCGCCCGCTCATGGAGACCGGTGCCGAGGCATCTACAGTTTTCGACCAGGGAGGTGCTTCGTGCCGCACCAGTCGCCAGTCGTGTCCTTCGGTGTCGATCCGTCGGCGCGGGCGCACTGGGAGATCACCCTCGACGGGGCGATCGCCACCGTCACCATGCGGGTGACCCCCGACCGGGGCCTGCTCGACGACTACGAGTTGAAGCTCAACTCGTACGACGTCGCCGTGGACGTCGAGCTGTTCGACATCGTCCAGCGGTTGCGGTTCGAACATCCCGAGGTCCGGGCCGTGGTGCTGACCGGCGGGCTCGAGAAGGTGTTCTGCGCCGGCGCCAACATCGGGATGCTGGCGGGCTCGGCCCATGGCCACAAGGTGAACTTCTGCAAGTTCACGAACGAGACCCGCAACGCGATCGAGGAGGCGTCGGCCTCGTCCGGCCAGGTGTGGTTGGCCGCCGTCAACGGCACCGCGGCCGGTGGCGGGTACGAACTGGCGCTCGCCTGCGATGAGATCCTCCTGGTCGACGACCGCTCGTCGGCCGTGTCGCTTCCGGAAGTCCCCCTGCTGGCCGTGCTGCCGGGTACAGGTGGGCTGACCAGGGTGGTCGACAAGCGCAAGGTACGGCGCGACCTGGCCGACGTCTTCGCCACCAGGACCGAGGGAGTCAAGGGGCGCCAGGCCGTCGAGTGGGGCCTGGTCGACGCCATCGCCCCGCAGTCCCAGTTCGCGGAGCTGGTCCGTTCCCGCGCCGGAGCGCGGGCCGCGGATTCTGATCGGCCCGCCAGCGCGCCCGGCGTGCAGCTCCCGGTGTTCGGGGCGTCGACGGTGCTCGATGACGCCGGATTGCGGTCCGAGAACGTGACGGTCGAGTTCGACCGGGCCAACGGCGTCGCCCGGTTCGAGATCGCCGGGCCCCGCACGCCGCAGCCCGACACGGCAGGGGCGCTGGCCTCGGCGGGGGCCGGCGGCTGGCTGCTGGCGACCGTGCTGGAGCTGGACCACGCCATCCTGCACCTCCGGTTCAACGAGCCCGAGCTGGGAACGTGGGTGCTCACGACGAGAGGCGATCCCGACGCCGTCGTCGCGGCCGAGCAGGCGCTCGCGATCGATGACTGGCTGTCCCGCGAGATCCGGCTCTGCTGGGGCCGGGTGCTCAAGCGGCTCGACGTGTCGTCCCGTTCCTTGATCGCGCTTGTCGAGCCGGGATCCTGCTTCGCGGGGACCCTCGCCGAGCTGGCACTGGCCGCGGACCGCTCGATCATGCTCGACGGCACCCGCGAGGACGACGACCGGCCCGCACCCGTGCTGCGGCTCACCCAAGCCAACGACGGCTGGTACCCGATGGCGAACGGTGTGAGCCGGTTGCGAACCCGCTTCTGGGGGCGCGACGGCGCCTTCGACACGGCCCGGTCGGTCATCGGGAAGGATCTCGCAGCCGCCGACGCGCTCGACGTCGAGCTCGTCACCTTCGCCCCCGACGAGATCGACTGGGACGACGAGGTCCCGGTGATGCTTGCGGAGCGCAACTCGTTCTCACCCGACGCGCTCACGGCGATGGAGGCCAACTACCGCTTCGTCGGGCCCGAGACCATGGAGACGAAGATCTTCGCCCGTCTGACCGCGTGGCAGAACTGGGTGTTCCAACGGCCCAACGCCGTGGGGCCAGAGGGCGCGCTGCAACGGTTCGGCACCGGGTCGCGGCCCGCCTACGATCGGAATCGGGTCTGAGATGCAGGGCGTCGACATCAACGCGACCATCCCCAACAACGTGGGCCTGGCCGACGACAAGCGCCTCCTGAGAGCACTGGAGAGCTGGCAACCGCGGTTCCTCGACTGGTGGCGCGACATGGGTCCTGTGTCCTTCCAGGACAGCGACGTCTACCTCCGCACCGCCATCTCAGTCGGCCGGGAGGGTTGGGCGAACTTCGACCACGTCAAGATGCCCGACTACCGCTGGGGGGTCTTCCTGGCCGAACCCACGCCGGACCGCAGGATCGCCTTCGGCGACCACAAGGGTGAGCCCGTGTGGCAGGACGTGCCCGGCGCGTACCGAGCCGACCTCCGCCGCCTTCTCGTGGTCCAGGGCGACACCGAGCCGGCGTCCGTCGAGCAGCAGCGGGCCCTCTGCTTGACGGCTCCCTCGCTGTACGACATGCGGAACCTGTTCCAGGTGAACGTCGAGGAGGGCCGGCACCTGTGGGCGATGGTGTACCTGCTCCAGCGGTACTTCGGGCGGGATGGCCGCGACGAAGCCGACGAGATGCTCGAGAGACACTCAGGCGACGCCGACCGTCCACGCATCCTCGGTGCCTTCAACGAGGCGACGCCGGACTGGTTGTCGTTCTTCCTCTTCACCTACTTCACCGACCGCGACGGCAAGTACCAGCTTGCGTCCCTGCGGGAGTCGGCCTTCGATCCCCTGTCGCGCACGTGCGACTTCATGCTCAAGGAGGAGGCGCACCACATGTTCGTGGGTGCGTCCGGCGTCGCTCGCGTCGTCGACCGGACCGTGGAGCTCATGAAGCAGCATGACACCGACGACATCCGCCCCCACGGCGGCGTCGATGTCGCGACCCTGCAGCGCTACCTCAACTTCCACTACTCGGTGTCGCTCGATCTGTTCGGCGCCGAGACGTCCACGAACGCGGCCAACTACTTCGGCGCCGGTCTCAAAGGGCGTTTCCAGGAGGAGCGCCGTGACGACGACCACCGTCTGCACCACACCACCCGGCTCGTCCCCCTCGCGACCGACGACGAGATCACCACCCGGGAGGTCACGCAGCTCGCCAGCCTCAACGAGACTCTGCGCGAGGACTACATCGCCGATTGCCAGAAGGGCGTCGACCGCTGGAACCGGGCCCTGGCCGACGTCGGCCTGCAGCTGATCCTGCCCCACGTCGGCTTCAACCGGGGCGTGGGGACCTTCCGAGGCCGTCGCGTCACCCCCGATGGGCGCCTCATCGGCGAGGCGGAGTGGGCCACGCAGGAGGGCGAGTGGCTGCCGTCGGTGTCTGACCGGGAGTACGTCGAGTCGCTGATGGTCGGCGTCCACGAGCCGGGCGCCATGGCCGGCTGGGTGGCGCCCCCGTCGACGGGGATCCACGCCAAGCCGGTCGACTACGACTACGTGCGGGTGTGACGACGACGAACGGGGGAAACTCGGTGGGCGCATACAACGCGGCGACGTGGCTCCTGGACCGTCACGTGGAGGAGGGGCGTGGCGATCGCGTGGCCGTGCGCTCACGAGGGCGCGACGTGCCGTACGAGGCGATGCTCCGGGAGACCTGGCGGGTGCAGCAGGCGCTCGCCGAGCTGGGGATCGGGCGCGAGGAGCGCGTCGTCCTGATGATGAACGACTCGCCCGAGATGATCGCATGGCTCCTCGGGTCGATGCGTTCTGGCGCCATCCCCGTCCCCGTGTCGACGATGCTGCGGCCGGACGACATCGCCGCCATCGCCGCCGACGGCGGTGCTGCGGCTCTCGTCGTGTCCGGCGACTACCTCGGGCACATCGACGCCGTGCGGACCGCGACGCCGACCCTGCGGGTCGCCGTCCACGTCGACGAGCCGGATGGTCCCACGACCCCGGAGAGTTGCCATCGCTGGACCGGATTCACGAACGCCGACGAAGCAGCTGTCGCTGACACAACCGTCGACGACCCTGCGTTCTGGCTGTACTCCTCCGGGACGACCGGCGTGCCCAAGGGCGTCATGCACGTCCACGGGAGCATGCAGGCCACCTTCGACACCTACGCCATCCGCGTCCTGGAGGTCACGAGCGAGGATCGCTTCCTGTCCGTCGCCAAGCTCTTCTTCGCCTACGGGCTCGGCAACTCCCTCACGTTCCCCTTCGGTGCCGGCGCCACCGCCGTCCTCGAACCGGGGCGCCCCACCCCGGACGGCCTCTGCGCCCTCGTCGCCGCCGAGGCACCCACGCTGTTCTTCGGCTCCCCCGGGTTCGTGGCCGCCATCCTCGACACGCCGGTCGACCCGGCCGCGTTCGACTCGGTGCGGGCGACCGTCACCGCCGGAGAGTCTTTGCCCGCGGATCTGCAGCGACGGTTCTCAGAACGATTCGGGCACCCGGTCCTCGACGGGATCGGGTCGACCGAGGCCCTCCACATCTTCATCTCCAACACGCTCACCGCGCAGTCGGCGGGCTCGTCGGGCTGGGTCGTGCCCGGGTACGAGGCGAAGCTGCTCGGCGACGCCGGCGCGGAGGTCGTCGAGGCCGACACACCCGGCTACCTGCACGTGCGCGGGCCGTCGACCGCCCGCGGCTACTGGCAGCGGCCGGAGGCGACCGAGGCTGCCTTCCGGCCGGACGGGTGGCTCCGCACAGGGGACGTGTACACGAGATCGGCCGACGAATCGTGGACGTTCCTGGGGCGCAACACCGACATGATCAAGGCCGGCGGCATCTGGGTCTCGCCGGCCGAGGTCGAGTCGACGCTGATCACGCATCCGGACGTGCTGGAGGCAGCGGTCGTCGGCGCCCGGACGGACCAGGGTCTCGAGGAGACGGTCGCCTTCGTCGTCGCCCGCACCGGGCGCTCGATCGAGACGGCCGCTCTGGACACCCATTGCCGCGATCACATGGCCGCATTCAAGCGGCCGCGCCGGATCCTCGTCGTCGAGGAGCTCCCGAAGACGGCCACCGGGAAGATCCAGCGTTTCAAGCTCCGCGACGGGCTGACCACCTAGCCCTGTTCGGTCGGCTTCGGGGCAGGGACTGCCGACGGACACGACGGCGCGCCGTCCACGACGACGTCGACGGTGGCCGTCGCGTTCTCACCGGTGGTCGTGATAGCACCCACGACCATGTCGAGGTCGGCGATGATCTCAGTTTACGTCGTCGGCCTCGATCCCTTCGTCTCGGGGGTTGGCTTGGGCTTCCGCACCGACCCGTCACTCCGGGACCAACTCGCACGCGTCGAGCACGGAGGCGGATCCGTGCGAGTGTCTGCGGATCGACGCCTCGCATCATCGACGAGTGGACCGTCGTCACATGCGTGGCTGGCGATACCTGGTGCCCGCAGGGCTCATCGGTGCGGTTGTCGCAGGCATCGTGACCTACGAGCATCGTGTCCTCGCACGGCTCGATGCCACGCCGGATCCCGACGCGGGTGACGGTTTCGCCTTTCCGGCCGGGCGGACCCATGTCATCGACACTCCCGACGGCGGCAGACTGCACGCCGAGGAGTGCGGTTCGGGAAGGCCACTGGTCCTGCTGCACGGTCACGGGTCCAACCTCGGGATCTTCGCTCCGCTGGCGCCGCGGTTGGTGGCGGGTGGCCGCCGCGTGATTGCCGTCGATCAACGAGGATTCGGCCGCTCGTCGGCTGTGCCGGCGGCGTTCGGCTTCGACACGCTCGTGGACGATCTCGCCACGGTGCTCGGCGTGCTCGATCTCCGCGGCGCGATCGTGGTGGGCCACTCGATGGGTGGCGCCGTGGCGCTCGGTCTCGCCGTCGAACGTCCTGACGTGATCGCCGATCGGGTCTCGGCGCTGGTGTTGATCAGCAGCTCGGCCAGAGGGCCGGCTGATCGTCCCCTTTCGCGGGCGAAGGCGACGGCACTCGACTGGCCCGTGACCGAGCGCGTCGGCCGGCATCATCTCCATGGCCTGGTGTTCGCGCGGGCCAACTTCGGCGTCGCTCCCCGCCGGAGTCAGGTCGAGGCGGTGCGCGCGATTGGTTTCGCGAGCCCGGCCGTTCGCCGCCCCGGCTTGACTCGCCGGTTGCTCGGCATCGACCTCAGCGACCGCCTATGCCGTGTACAGGTCCCACTTCTCCTGTTGGCCGGAACCGCCGACCGCGTGGTGTCCCCACGCGAATCGATACGAATCGCCGAGTCCGTCAGCGATGCCCGGCTGCACCTGTTCAAGGGTGCGGGTCACATGTTGCCGGTTGAGTGCAGCACCGAGGTGGCCGAACAGGTCCTGCGACTCGCAGACGACCTCGACGCTGCCCGGTCAGGTTGAGATGCCGGGACGCGGACGGTCGCGCCGAATGTCGATCAGCGTGCCGGCAATCACGTCACGGGCGACGTCGGCCAGCCGGAGGTTGTGGTTGCGGGCGTAGCTGCGCAACGCCACGAACGCCTCCTCCATGTCGACCTGATCTCGCTCGGCAACCATCCCCTTCGCCTGTTCGATGACGATGCGGCTGTTGAGAGCCTGGTTGAGTCGCTCATTGAGGACCTGCACCTCCAGCGTGGCGCGGTGCTGGAGGATGGCGATGGTGGCGACGTCGGCGAGCGCCTGGGCCGCCTCCACGTCGGCTCGGCGCATCTCCCCAGAGTTGGTGTGGAACAGGTTGAGGGCACCGATGACCGTGCCACGCAGCCGCATGGGCAACGCGTGGACCGAGCGGAAGCCGGTGGCCAGGGCTTCGGCCACGAATCGGGGCCAGCGACCGTCGACCGTGGCGAGGTCCTGGTTCACGACTGGTTGCCCCGACCGGTAGCAGTCGAGGCACGGGCCTTCCTCCGATTGCAGCTCGAACAGCTCCAGCACGCGCACGGCCTCGCTGGAGGAAGCCATCACCCGCAGGTCACCGTTTGGTGCGGCCAGCAGGAGACCGGCTGCTCCGACGTCGAGCACGTCGACGCAACGGCCCGCGAGCAACGTCAGCAACTCCACGACGTCGAAATCGGCGACGAGCGTGTCGGCCAGCTCCACCAACGTCCTGGCCAACATCGTTTCTCTTGCCATGCGAGCTCCAATGACGAGACCTCCCGAGGGACGTTACAACCGTGGCTGGTCGGCTGCCGACGGTCGGCGTCCGCCGACTTGCGCGCTCACGACCGGCGATCCTCCTCGTCGCCTTCCACATCGAATCGCAGTGTTCTGGCCACCACATCGCGAGCCACTTCCGTGAGAGGACGGTCGTTGCCGAAGGCGTACGCCCTCAGTCGAATGAGCGCCTCGGCGACGCTGACGTCGCGCTGCACGGCGACCATGCCGGAGGCCTGGTGCACCACGTACTGGAAGTCGGCGCTCGCCTCCAGCGCGGTGGCCAACTGCCCTGGCGGAGCGTTCGTCTGCAGCACGAGGACTGCTTGGGCGGCGACGTCGGCCATGACCAGCGCGTCCGCGTGCTGCTCGTCGGTGAGCGGCCCTGGTCGGTCGCGGTACAGATTGAGCGCGCCGAGGCGTACCGCTCCCACATGAAGAGGAAAGCCGAACACCGCCCGCACGCCCGCCGCGAGGACCGGCCCGGCGAACGCGAGCCACCGCGGGTTGACGGGTTCAGCCAGATCGGATTCGAGTACGGGTCGGTCCTCGTTGTACGCGTCCACGCACGGACCCTCCCTCAGGTCGTACTGCAGTTGCTCGATGAGCGCGCTCACCTTGTCGGTGGTACATACCGAGCCTCGCGGCACATCACCGGACATCAGCATGATCCCGGCGCCATCCATGGCCGTGACGTCGGCGCAGACCTCGCACAACCGCTTGGTCTCCAGCTCAGGAGCGGCACCACCGGTGAGCCGGGCGAGTATCCGTAGCCGCCGTTCGCCGGTCATGGCTCACGGACCCGCGTGCTCTCGGTGCCGCCGGCCGTTGGTGAGACGGCGCTTCTGGACCGCCTCGGGCGTCGGCCAGTGCACGTCGTGCAGCAACGTCATCCGCTCGAACGCACGGATGAGCACCGCCGAGGAATCCCACTGGCCGCGCAGCAGCCCGTGACGGGCCGAGCGCGGGAAGGCGTGGTGGCCGTTGTGCCAGGACTCACCCATGCTGACGATGGCGAGGGCGGCGACGTTGCTACTGCGATCCTTCGTCGCAAACGGTCGTCGGCCGAACATGTGGCACACCGAGTTGATGCTCCACGTCGCGTGGTGCAACACGCAGACCCGGACGAGCCCGGCCCAGAACAGCGCGCTCAGGGCGGCTCCGAGGGTGCCGCCGAGCAGCCACCCCAACCCGAACGGCAACGCGAGCGACACGACGCAGAACACCGGGAAGAGCCTGTCGATCACCACGATGTCGCGGTCGGCGAGCAGGTCGACGGCACGGCGCTCCGACGGTGTGCGCTGAGCGGTGAACAGCCAGCCGAGGTGGGCGTGGCACAGTCCCTTCAACTGGCCCCGGACGCCGCCACCGTGAAGTTGCGGAGAGTGCGGATCCGCAGCCGTGTCAGCAAAGACGTGGTGCTGGCGGTGGTTGGCCACCCATCCGATCGGTCCCCCCTCATATGCCATCGAGCCGAGCGAGACGAGAACGAGCTTGAGCGGTCGGCGGGCGATGAACGACCCGTGGGCGAGGAGACGATGGAAGCCGATAGCGATGCCGTGACCGATGAGCAGGTAGAGCACCGCCGCGAGGAGCAGGTCCCGGAGGTGGATGCCGCGGCCCCAGAAGCGGACCACGCCGAACACGAGGGCGAGGAACGGGACCCCGACGAACAAGGCGGTGACCGCTCTCCCGACGAACCCGGGTGCGCGCTCGTCCTCCTCGACGGGAGGAGCTGCCGGACCGGGCGGGGACATGAGTTCGAGCGTCATCGTGCTCAGCCGGACGGGGTGGTGTAGGCGTGCAGTCTTCCGTTCGGACCGACCGCGGTGTGCAGCCCTTCGCTCCGTGCCGTGCGCACCGAGTCCGACACCGTGAGCACGACGCCGCTGCACGTGATGACCCACGCCGACACCGTGGCCGTGCCGACGAAGACGGCGACGGGCAGCGTCAAGAGCAGTGTCAACGTCACCGCGGCGGCGAGGGCGTTCACCCCAGCCCAAAGGTACGTCAGCCGGCGGAACAACCGGATGATTGCCGGCCGGATCTGGAGATCAGGGCTGAGCGGGCAGAAGTCGGATGCGAACCGGGCGATGAGCGGCCGGCCGATGCGCACGGAGAGGGCGAACATGGCGGCGGTGGCCACCGTGCGCATGATGGGCTGGAAGAAGTACACGAAGTCGTTGCCACTGAGCAGGTAGATCACGGTGCGTATCGAGATCCCGAGAGTGGCGAGTACCAGCAGACCAGGAATCGGACGGCCGCTGACGATCCGGCGGCCCAGCGCGGCGTAGGTCCAACCGAGCGCGGCGACGATCGCCCACTTGAGCTCGAACGTGATCAGGAACGCGTAGAAGAGCGCCGTCGGGATGAGCGTGGCCTCGATGACGTAGGGCACCATCCGGCGCCCCACGGCCCTGACCACCGACACCTTCGACGGGTTCATCCGCCACGACGAATCGACAGGTTCGACGAAGGGGATAACGACGGCTGACATCGGGTGGCTCCTACCCGTCGGCGGGCTTCTGACTAGCGCCACCAGGGTTTGGAGCAACGCACCCCCGGTCCTGCCGAATCGGCAGCACCGGACACGTTCGGGACATTCGTCGTGTCGACGTGCACCGTACACCCTGGTCGGTCTGCGCGTGAGTCGCGCGCCACCGACGATGTCAAGATGGCCGCATGGCTCCCCCGATTGACGACATCACCTCGAAGAGCCCTTGCTTGGCGCAGAGCTGGCTCTGATTCCGCAGGCTCGGATTCGCTGTATCCGGACACGCCTCGCCGACCGGTGACGGCGGTCATCTACACCCATGGGCACTGCGATGACTTCGGCGACGTGAACGGGGTCTACCGGGAAGGCGTCCCGATGGTAGCCGGGCACGGGTTCATGGACGCGGCCGTCGCGGTGAACGTCTACGCCGGTTAAGGCGGACGACGCGTGTCAGTGGTCCACGCGTCGCAGGAACCGGTCGACGGCGCGGTTGGCGATCTGCCGGCCGTGCTCGATCCCCTCCTCGACCGCCGAACGGAAGTGGAAGCCGACGAGGATGCGCGACTCTCCGTTCTCGTTCGCCGCTTGAGAGAAGCGGGAGTACGAGCGCAGGACCGGCGAGGCGTCGTCGCATGTGCTGCCAGGGGGCAACGTCAGGCTGCAGGTCTCGAAGCCGATGCGGTCGGTGCCGAAGAAGCGCTTGAGGACCTGGGCCGCGGCTCCGCCCTCGACGCTGTGGGCCGAGTCGTAGTCGGGAATCGGCGGGGTTGGCACCAACGGGGTCCAAGTGGGGTCGGCGTCCGTGTTCGGATTGCCGTCGGTAGCGGCCATTTGGATCGCCGTTATGGGGCGCCAGAAGTTGTAGAGGTACTTGGTCTCGAAGGAGCCGACGTAGCCATCGGCCATGGCCAGGTTGAGGAGGCCGAAGAGGCGGGCGTTCTGCCAGAGATTGAGTCCGACCTTGGCCGAAACAGTTCGGGCAATCCGGTTCCATTGCAGCGGGGAGCTCTCCACCCAGAACAGAGCGACCTCGGTCTGCGCCGCCGACCGGTCGCTCGGTGTGGTGATGTCATCGCCGCCGAGGGTCTTTATCTCGTTGAAGTCCCTCGTGTACTGCCTGTCCGTCACCGTGTATGGCGGATCGGCACGGAACTGAGACGCCTCCCTCAGGACGAAGGGCGTGACGTCTGCCCAGCCCGGTGCGAACGCGAATGTGAAGGGCGGCGTGAACCGATACTCCCCCGGGTTGGTGCCCTGGGGATAGGCGGCATCCAACAAGAGCGTGTCCGAGCCATCGGCGATCCTCATCGCTACGATCGCGGCGGCCGCCGCCTGCCCAACCTTGAGTCCCTTGGTCTTGGCTGGACTGTTCGGAATGGCAGCGAGAACGTCGTCGTACGCCTGCTCGACCACGGCCAGGCCGGCCGGGATGCCGGCGTCGAACGGCGGGGTGAGCTGGTTGAGAACGGGCACCAGGACATCGTGCGCAGCAGCAGCGACAGCCGCGTCCACGGACGCGCCTGAGGGCCCCCGAGCGGTATAGACATACGGTCGGAAGCGCCGATCTATCGCGTTGAGGGCATCATGGATGGCCACGTGCATCATGGCGTAGAGGCGCGATTCGTGGAGTGGGTTGGCGGTCGGTGCAAGGCCGGCCGCGATCGCCGCCGCACCAGCGGTCGCATTCCATGCCGTCACCGCGTCGGTCGCGGGCCCGGGTGGGCTCGCCTGGAGTGTCGGGGCTGCCCCTGCCAGTCCGGAGGAGCCCACTGACATTAGGGCGACGATTCCGAGAGCCGCGACGAGCGCGCCTTTTCATGATCCCTCCCAAGCCCCTGCGGCCGAGACACTTGTTCCCGCCCCCAGCTTCCATGGATGATCGCGCCAACCGATTGCTTGTCAATAGGTGCCGAATGCACCTGGTTCACTCACGCTCATTGTGCGCAGGCATTTCGTGATTCGACCGCGCGAGCACTTTCAGTTTGACCGCGGTGCGTGACGAGTGACCGGTCCAGGTCGTCACCCTCATGGAGAGGCGCCGGCACGCTCCGAGGGATAGGCCACGTCCGGGACCGTAGGAACTGGGCGCACTCAGCGGCCGTCTGGTCGGCTGAGCGCTGGAACCGGATCTCGTCGTCGCCCGCGGGGCACGCATCGCGGTCAGCGAGTTGAAGCCCCACGACCAACATGGAGCCGCTACATGCGACTTCGCCCGATCCGTGGGTCTTCGTCAGGATGGTGTCGAGGGACGTGTGGCCCTGCCGCCCGTGATCCGGGAGGTGCTCCCCCCTGGCCGCGTGATCGCCACCGACTCCTTGTGGCCCAGCTCGGAAAGGGACGGGTCGAGACAAGTGACGTGAGCACGCTGATTGAACGCGGCCACCTCGAACGCCAACCTCGTGCGCGTCGACCTCATCTCGAAGATCAGCGCGATCTCCTTGCCATCGAGCCGCTTCACCTCGCTCCCCGATACGTGGCGACCTTCACCGCCTCCGACAGCTGCAACAAGAACCACAGCTCCCGCGGCTCGAAATCGATCTCCTTCAGGCAAACAGCGATTGCACAGATTGAACATCACGCGCTTCTCATGCTCTGAGTCTCGGCACGCGAGCTGCTGGCCGCGCCTTCGAAGCATTGACTTCCTCTGTCGGGGTCCATAGCGTCCGACTGGGCTCGACGTGAGATCGACCGAGTCAGGTCGGGCCTCGGTGCTTCGATCGAGGGAGGCTGATGTGTGGCAGTTTCCGAGGCGTCGATGCCGGATTGTTCTTCGGCGTGCCCCCCGTCGATCGTGGACGCTGCTGCTGGTCGCCGTCGTCGCCGGTCCGATGGTGTTGTTCGGCTGTGGCGGTGACGAGGGCGGCGCCCCGACGCTGACGTGGTACATCAATCCGGACAACGGTGGTCAGGCCGAGCTGGCCAAGAAGTGCGGTGACGCGTCCAACGGCGCGTATCGCATCGAGACGCAGATCCTGCCCAACGAGGCCGACCAGCAGCGCGAGCAGCTGGTGCGGCGCCTCGCTGCGGACGACCCGTCAGTCGATCTGATGAGTCTCGACCCGCCGTTCGTCGCCGAGTTCGCCAACGCCGGCTACCTCCTGCCGATCACGAACCCGGACGACGTCAAGTCGTTCACAGACGGCGTCCTGGAAGCCCCGCTCGCTACCGTGTTCTGGGACGACCAACTGGTGGCGCCCCCGTTCTGGGCCAACACGCAGTTGCTGTGGTACCGCAAGTCAGTCGCCGAGGCAGCAGGCGTGGATCCCACGGCCGACGACTTCACGTGGGATCAGATGATCGAGGCCGCCGAGTCGCAGGGCAAGCGAATCGGAGTGCAGTCGCGGCGCTACGAGGGCTACATGGTCTGGATCAACGCCCTCATTGCCTCCGGGGGCGGGGAGATCATCGAGCACCCCGAGCTCGGTGCCGAGGCGACGCCGACCGTCGCGTCTCCGGCAGGGAACAAGGCCGCCGACATCGTCGGCAACCTCGCCCGCTCCTCCGCGGCCCCCGCCGACATGTCGACTGCCGGTGAGGAAGAGGCGCGATCGCTGTTCCAGGGGGCCAACGGGTCGTTCATGGTCAACTGGCCGTACGTCTACCAAGCGGCGAACGACGCGGTGAAGCAAGGCGCCCTCGATCAGTCAGTGGTCGACGACATCGCCTGGGCCCGTTATCCGGAGGCCGAGGCAGGCACGCCGAGCAAGCCACCGCTCGGCGGGATCAACCTGGCGATCGGGGCCTTCACGAAGAACCCGGAAGAGGCCCTTGCGGCGACGAAGTGCATCACGTCGCTGGAGAGCAGCATCCAGTACATGATCAAGTCGGGCAACCCCGCCGCGCGGGGCGCCGCGTACGACGATCCGGCGGTGCGGAAGGCGTTCCCGATGGCCGACCTGATCCGCGAGTCGATCAACGATGCCGGGCCGCGGCCGGTCACCCCGTACTACGGCGACGTCTCGGTTTCGGTGCAGCGGACGTGGCACCCGCCGGAGAGCGTGCAGGACCCGAGCACACCCGAGGAGACCGACGACTACATGTCCGACGTGCTCAGCGGAGATGCCCTGCTGTGACCGCACGAGGACGAGGCGGCAACGCCGACAGCGACGACGAGGGAGGAGAGCGATGACCATCGTCGAACCGCGCACCGAGCCTCCGCCGGAGGCACCGGAAGAGAAGGTCAAGCCACATCTCACCGAGCGGGCCCGTCACGAGCGCCGGCTCGGCCTCTCCCTCTCCGCGCCGGCCTTCGTCGTGATGATCATCGTCACGGCGTACCCGTTGGTGTACGCCGTCGTGCTCTCCCTCTACCAGTACCGGCTGACTGATCCGGCGGGCCGTGAGTTCGTCGGCCTCAACAACTACCTCACGGTGCTGACCGACCCGATCTGGTGGAACGACTTCGTTACCACCCTCGTCATCACGATCGCCAGCGTGGTCGTCGAGCTGGTGCTCGGCTTCTGCTTCGCCTGGGTGATGTACCGGATCATCACCGGCCGCTCCGTCGTCCGCACCGGCATCCTCGTGCCCTACGGAATCATCACGGTCGTGTCGGCGTACATCTGGCGCTACGCCTTCCAGCTCGACTCGGGATTCGTCAACCAGTGGTTCGGTCTCGGCGACTACAACTGGTTCGGCGGCCGTTGGTCGTCGCTGTTCGTGATCGTCTTCTCCGAGATCTGGAAGACGACGCCGTTCATCTCGCTGTTGCTCTTGGCGGGACTGGTACAGGTCCCGATGGAGCTGCAGGAGGCCGCCAGCGTTGATGGCGCCACGGCGTGGCAGCGGCTGTGGAAGGTCACGCTGCCCAACATGAAGGCGGCGATCATGGTCGCCCTGCTCTTCCGCACGCTCGACGCCTGGCGCATCTTCGACAATCCGTACGTGATGACGAACGGCGCCAACAACACCGAGACGCTGTCGTTCCTTGCCTACCGCCAGAACGTGACCCTCGTGAATCTCGGCGCCGGCTCGGCCATCTCTGTCCTGCTGTTCTTCACGGTCGTCGTCATCGCCTTCATCTTCATCAAGGGCTTCAAGACCGATCTGTCCCAGGTGAGGGGTGGCTGATGGCAACGACCCGCAAGACCAGCAACTGGTGGACGGTGTGGGGCGTCCTCATCCTGATCTGGGCGATGTTCCCGCTGGCGTGGATGGTGTCGCTGTCGTTCAAGGATCCGGCCACGTTCCGCGGCTCGACGCCCCAGTTCCTCCCGGAGAACTGGGTGTGGAAGAACTACGACTCGGTGTTCTCCGACTCGCTGTTCACCTCCGCCTTGCGCAACTCGTTCGGGATCTCGATCCTCGCCACCCTGATCTCGGTGGTCATCGCGATGTTCGCCTCCTACGCCATCGCCCGCCTCGATTTCCCGCTGAAGAAGGTGCTCCTCTCGATGGCGCTCGCGATTGCGATGTTCCCCCAGGCAGCGCTGGTCGGACCGTTGTTCGACATGTGGCGCAGGATCGGCATCTACGACACATGGATCGGGCTGATCATCCCGTATCTGACCTTCGCCTTGCCGCTCTCGATCTGGACGATGTCGGCGTTCTTCCGCCAAATCCCGTGGGAGATGGAGCAGGCCGCCCAGGTCGATGGGGCGACGGCGTGGCAGGCGTTCCGCAAGGTCATCGTGCCGCTCGCCGCGCCTGGGGTGTTCACCACCGCCATCCTGACGTTCTTCTTCTGCTGGAACGAGTTCCTGCTGGCGGCGGCGCTCACCTCCACCGACCGGGCACGCACCGTGCCCGCGGCGCTGACGTTCTTCACCGGCTCGTCGCAGTTCGAGTCGCCGATCACCGCGATCATGGCCGCCTCGGTTGTCGTCACGATCCCCGTCGTCATCATCGTCTTGCTCTTCCAGCGTCGGATCGTCGCCGGCCTCACGGCCGGCGCCGTCAAGGGCTGATCGAAGGGAGCCTGCCGTGGCCGACATCACGATCAAGAACGTCGTCAAGCAGTACGGGGACGGGTTCCTCGCCGTCGACGACGTGAGCCTGGACATCGCCGACGGGGAGTTCATGATCCTCGTCGGCCCTTCGGGATGTGGCAAGTCCACGTTGCTGCGGATGATCGTCGGACTGGAGGACATCACGTCCGGCGACGTGCTCATCGCCGGCGAGCGCGTCAACGACAAGGCGCCGCGCAGCCGCAACCTGGCGATGGTCTTCCAGAACTACGCCCTCTACCCCCACCTGTCGGTGTTCGAGAACATCGCCTTCCCGCTCCGCCTGCGCGGCGGGATGTCCGACGCCGAGATCAAGGCCAAGGTCGAGGAGGCGGCGGCGACCCTCGAGCTCACCGAGCACCTCGACCGCAAGCCGGCGAACCTGTCCGGAGGCCAGCGTCAACGGGTGGCGATGGGCCGAGCGATCGTGCGCAACGCAGACGCCTTCCTGTTCGACGAGCCGCTCTCCAACCTCGACGCCAAGCTGCGCGGCCAGATGCGCACCGAGATCCTGCGCATGCAGCGCCGGATGGGGACGACCACGGTGTACGTCACGCACGACCAGACTGAGGCGATGACGCTCGGCGATCGCGTCGCGGTCCTGCGCAAGGGCCTACTTCAGCAGGTGGCCACCCCCCGGGACCTCTACGAGCGTCCCGTGAACATGTTCGTGGCAGGCTTCATCGGTTCCCCGCCGATGAACTTCGTGCCCGGGACCATCGAGGGGGGCAAGCTCAGCCTGCCGTTCGTGTCGATCTCCCTGCCCGAAGACATGCAGGCTGCGGCGGGCGACCGCGACCACGTGATGATCGGCGTCCGTCCCGAGGCGTTCGAAGACGCAGCGTTGATCGAGGCCGGGAAGAGCGACCAGGGGGTCACGTTCACGGTGAAGGTGGACGTGATCGAGTGGCTCGGCAACGAGCAGTACGCCTACATCCCATACGACGCGCCGGATCACATGGTGGCCGGTCTCGCGGAGCTCGAGCGGGAACTGGACAGCGAGCGGCTGCGCAGTCAGCTTGTCGTAGCCCTCGATCCGAAGAGTCGCATACGCGACAACAGCGATGCCGCGCTGTGGCTCGATCCGCGCAACATGCTGATCTTCGATCCCCAGACCCGCGACAACCTCACCCTGAGCATCGAAGGCTGACAACCGCGCCACGCCACGTGGTGTGCCCGACGGCGCACCGCGACATCCCGTACGCGCTGTGAGCCCCGACACGGCTGCGCCACCGCACCATCACAGGTCGAAGCGTTGGGCGACGGCACCGCCTGCTTCGACGATCCATAGGCCGTCACCCTCGATGGCGACAGAGTACGGGGTGATGGGCTCGATGGTGTCAACGACAGCGAAGGTGGACGCGTCGACGACGAGCACCTCGAGGGAGTCGGTGGCGGGGACGTAGATCGATGTCCCGTGTCGCCAGATCCGCACGACCGCGTCTGCAGCACCCGTGGCGATGAGCGATCCGTCAGCGCTGAAGGCGAGGTCGTTCACCTCCTCGGCCTCCGGCAACACCGTGCCGTCGACCGCGCGGGTCCGCTCCACCGCCGCTAGGCCGAGGAGAACGCTGCGTTCGGGGTCCTCTTCGAGGTTGGCAATGGAGGCCGCGGCAAGCTCCCGACCGACGGCCACGCGTCGCTGCTCCTCGGCCTGATCCTGGGCGGAGTGGGCGGCGTCGCGCTGGGCGCGCGGTTTGGGCGAGTGTGGCGACGAGTTGGCCGCTGCCGGCGTCGCGGATCTCGACGGCGTGGGACTCGAGCGCGCCAGTGGGCGGCGACGGCAAGGAGATCGCCCGCGTCGCTGGCTAGGACGAACCCGGCTTCGGTGGCGACCGTCAGGACGACCGCGCCGGGCCGCCCGAGCGACTCCCAGCCGTCGGCCGCCGCCGTGAGGTGGCGCAGGTCGAGACGTGGCGCCGCCGGGACGGTCCGGTGCTCACCGTCGAGGGGTACCGGGCGAGCGGCGGCATCCGCGTGGCCGTCGCTCGCACCGCCGACCGCCTCTACGGCGACGGCATCCACGTCGACCTCACGAGGCGCTGGCACGGGCGTGGCCGCGGCACATGACTGATCGGAGCAACGACGAACGGAGCGACGTGTGGACGGCCGATCTCCGCGCGCGCTACACGACTCTCTCGACGGCTCACCGAGGAGGAGACGAGACTTCGGCTCGATCCCCTTCGATCTGAACGCACCGGTGGCGGCCAAGGACAACGGCGACGTCTTCTGGGGGCGATCAAGACCTCCCGTTCGTGCGGTGCTGTGATCCTCCGCCGAACGCGACCCAACGCTCGCAGTAGCCGGGTACGGCGAGGCGGATGGCCACCTTACGTCGGTGACAGCCGAGCGTGATGGGAGGCGCACGTTCCGTGGTCGTGGCCTGGGTGCGAGGCAGCAAACGGGACGGTGACCCTCGCCCCTGGCGGTAAGCACCTGTGAGGGTCCTGTTAGTTTCCTGCCCACCACGCGGGGCGGTCCGAAGTCCGCGTTGTCAGTGCCGCGGACAACCCGCCCCGTCCGCGCGGCGAGCGAGACCAGGGGAAGCGGGGGGCGATGAGCGGCCGGGTGGGCGCCGAGGAGTGCGGACGAATGAGCCAGATCCCCACCTCGGTGACGGACCAGCCCGAGTGCGGTCCGCGACGAGACTCTCCGAGGCGACTCGGGGGAGCGCTGCGGGGGAAGGTCGCCATCGGCGCTGTCACGGTGGTCGGCGCCATCCTCTGGTTCTGGCAGATCGGCTCGAAGAGCCTGTTCCTGGACGAGGCTCTCCCCGCCTCGACCGTCCTGCGGCCGTGGCGGTCCCTCGTCAGCCTGACCTACGTCCGCGAGGCGGACGGCTTGATCCACGCGTTCCTCCTACGGGCCCTCACGGTGTTCGGCGAGTCCGAAGGCGTCTTGCGCTCGCTGTCGGCGCTCTGCCTCATCGCGCTTGTACCCGTCGTCGGCGCGATCGGGTGGCGCCTGGCGTCCCCTCGTGCGGGCGTGCTGGCGAGCTTGCTGCTCGTCGTGAATGGCGCCGTCGCCGCGCACGCGCAGTACGACCGGACGTACGCCCTCTCCATGTTGCTCGCCGGCCTCGCCACCTTGTTCTTCGCCATGGACGTCGACGAACCCCGGCGGGCCACCCTCGTCGCGTGGGCCGCTGGCTGCACGCTGCTCACCTACTCGCACATTCTGGGCGTACTCCTCGTCGCCTGCCACCTCGTATCCCTCTGGTTCCTACCCGCTGGCCACAGGCTCGTCCGGCGCCGGCTGGGGGCCGGAGCGATCGTCGGCGTAGCGGCGATCCCGTTAGCTCTGCTGATCTACACCCACAACGAGAGGCAGTTCGGCGTCTCCCGCACCCGTCTCGGCGTCTACCGCGACGTCCTGTTCACGCTGACCGGGCGAGCCGGGCTGATCGGGCTCGTGGCGTTCGCGGTGATGTCGTACTTCGTGGTCCGTGTCACAGTCCGCACATGGCGAGCCGGCCGGCACAGCCGCAAGGCTTGGGCGCTCGGGCTACTCGCGTCGTGGTCGGTGCTCCCGACCGTCGTGCTCGTGGTCCTCAGCCCGTTCAGCCCACTCAGCGGCCGCTACCTGCTGTTCAGCCTCGTGGGCATCCTCATCTGGGGAGCGGTCGGTCTGGACGACGCGCTCGGACACACCCGCGGGCTCACGGGCTGGCGACGGTTGGCCCCGCTCGCCGTCGTCCTCGGCGCAGGGGTCTACGGCCTCGCGTTCTGGTACTCGGACGGCGGCGAGGAGGACTGGCGAGCCGCGTCCTCCTACGTGTTCGACGAGGCTAGGCCGAGCGACCGCATCCTGTTCGCCAACGACTCGGTGCGCCTGTTCTTCGAGTACTACCGGCGGTCAGACCAAGCGGCGACCCTCCCTGAGCCCGTCTACCCCGCTGACCCGTGGGGAGGGTACGAGACCGGCGATCAGACGTTCCTGTCCTTCGATCGGGAGGATGTCAGTGGATTGACGGCCGACCCGACGCGAAGGGTCTGGGTGGTCGTCGGTCTGCACCACGTCAACACCGAACACGTGCCGGAGGTCCTAGCGCCTCTGAGCGCGAGGTACCAGGAGATCGACCGAAGGGTGTTCAAAGGCGGCATCGAAGTCGTCCTCCTCGCCCCGAGGTGAGCGTGCGACGGGCCTGCGAGCGGCTTCGCGGTCCCTACCTGGACCGGATGCTCGTCCCGGTCTGACCGACCGGCGGGCGACGCAGCCGTTGAGGGCTTCGTGTGCAGCCCTCGGTCGCGACGAGATCACCCTGGCGTGCTCGCGCATCGTCAGCACCCGGAAGTCGCTGACGAGGTCGTCTAGGCAGCCGCGCCGCACCGAGGCTTGTCGGCCCTGGACCGGAGCCACCCCCGATCAGCGGCGGTCTCCGAGCAGCGGGTTGCCGCGACGATCTACGGGTGGCTGGCCACGCTGTTCGATGCGGAGCACGCCGCAGCGACGATCCGGGGTTTGGCCGGAGCAGCCACGAACCGGACCCGGTGATCGTAGCCAGGGCTGAGCGGGCACGGGCCCGGGTGCGGAGGCGGACGTGAAGTTGGCCCGCTGCCGGGCGGCGCTCGACGGTGGGGCCGATCCGGTGGTGGTGGGCAGCTGGATCGCGGAAGTGCGTGCCGAGCGGGCGTCAGCGGAGCGTGACCTGCTCGACGCCACCCGGTCGCGGCCATGGGCGAAGCCGAGTTGCGGCGATGGCGGAGTGGTTCGGGGAGCAGGCCGACCGCTTCGCCCGGGCGACGGAGGCCGCGACTCCCCGAAGCCCGCCAGGCGTTGTACGACGCCATCGGCCTGTGCGCCTACTGGACGCCGGGCGTGGATGCGGTGGAAGTGACCATCCCGCCCACGATTGCGAGCTCAAGGGATGGTGCGCCGGGCGCACCGCCCCCTGGTGACCGTGGGGGAAACGGCGTGTCGGAGGGGCGTGTGGCCCTGTCGCCCGTCATCCGTGCCGTGCTCCCCCTTGTCGCCTGAGCGTTGCCATGTAACGCCGACTGCTGTCGGGTTCGTTTGCGGATGCAACGAGGCCGTCGGTTGGCAGTGTCGATGGCGGCCTCCAGGCCATCCGCCTTCGGCTCCACCTGAGCGCGCACGTCCGTCGGCATCATGCGCACGAAGTCTGCGTTGTCGGTCGCGAGCCCTGGTCGACACTCGTCACCGGCGAGCCCGCTGCGAACGCCGTCGAACCGTCGCCCAACCCTCACAGCGTCGCCGAGAACCGAACCCATGCCGGGCTCCGTACCCGTCGGTACACGCTGGTCCCCCCAAGCCGGCGTCTGACGAAGGGATTTTCGATGATCTCCACCACCCGAAACACACGCGCGCGGCGAGTTGGGCAGGCAAGCGGCGCAGCCGTGACCCTCAGCCTCGCGGCCATGGTGATGGCCGGTCCGGCCTCGGCGGCACAGGTGCCGTCCGCCTCGGTCGCGAACGACACGCTCACCGTCACCGCCACCCAGGCGAGCGAGCTGCTCGCCCTCCGACTGCAAGCCGGTGCGCCCGGCGTCCTCGAGGTTGACTTCGGGGACGATGGCACCGCTGATTTCAGCCTTGACCGAGCGACGTTCAGCCGCATCGACGTGCTCTTGCGGGCCGGCGACGACCAGTTCCGTATCGACCAGGTCAACGGTGCCTTCCCCGATGAAGCGCTCACGGTGGATGGCGGCAACGGCAACGACACGATGAACGGCGGCGACGGTGTCGAGGTGTTCTATGGCGGCAACGGTGCGGATTCAGTCGACGGCAACAGAGGTAATGACACCGCCGATCTGGGCAACGGGACCGACAGCTTCACCTGGGATCCGGGTGACGGCAGCGACATCGTCGAGGGCCAACTCGGCGTCGACACCCTCGACTTCAACGGTGCATCGATCGCACTGGAGAACATGTTCTTGGCACCGAACGGGTCTCGGTCGCTGTTCCACCGAGACCAGGGCACCATCAACATGGACATGGACGGAGTCGAGAGACTCGATCTGGACGCGCTCGGTGGCGTCGACACCATCCGTATCGACGACATGTCCGGCACCGACTTCGAGCGGACTGACGTCGACCTCGGCGGCGCGGACGGCGCAGTCGATGTCCTGACGGTCAACGGCACGGCGAACGACGACAATGCCAAGGTGGCCACGCAGGATGGCGGCGTTGACGTGAAGGGCCTCGAGCCCAAGACGCGCATCACTGGCAGCGAAGCCACCGACAGCCTTCGGCTCAACACGCTGGGCGGCAACGACCGCGTCCACGTTGACGGCGCGGTCTTCGGGCTCATCTCGCCCGTCGTCGATCTCGGCGCTGGTCAGGCTTGACCAACCCCACACCGTGCGATCGGGGGCTCTCATGTGGAGCCCCCGATCGCCACGCGAGCCCCGTCGGGGAGAGGAGCGGTGCGGCGTGCGGCCGGTGCCTGGAGAACCGACAACTCTGCCGGGCACGCCCGCCGAGCCGAGAAGCACGATGACCAGGGCCTATGCCCTGGTCAACCGGTGTCGGAGGGGGGACTTGAACTCCGGGTCGCGGAGTCGCGTCGCGTCTCGGCTTGTGCCGCGTTGGTCCTGGTCCGAGTGCACTTCTGGTGGTGTGTCGTGTTGCCTCGTGCTGCCCTGTACCGCCCGAATTCGCCCCGTTCGCGGACAAACTGCTGACAAATCGCGGACAAACGACACCTCGCCTGATCGTATGAACTTGTAGCCAGGTCAGTCCATTCTGGCTACACTTTCATTCATGCCGGCCAGCGCTGCCGAGGAGCTACCCGCGATCTTCACCCATGCTGACGCGCGCGCCCGCGGTGTCGCCGATCGCGATCTGTATCGCTGGCGGGACGGCGGTCAGATCGAGCAGCTGGCCCGTGGCATCTACACCAAGCCGGGCATACCGGTTGACGCTGACCTTGTCGAGATCGCCGTCCACGCGCCCTTCGCGACCTTATGCATGATGACGGCGCTCGCCCGCCACGGCCTCATTGACGACATCCCACCAACCATCGACGCCGCGCTCCCCCGCCGTCAGCGACCGCCCCGCACGACGGCGCCGGTCACCTGGCACCGCTTCGACGAGGACACCTTCACGATCGGACGCGACGTGATGCCCGTCTACGACGAGCTGACGATCGGCATCTACAGCACCGCCCGCTCGATCGTCGACGCCTTCCGTCTCCGCCACCTGTACGGCGAAGACCAAGCGGTCGCCGCTCTCCGGCGTTGGCTCGCCAAGCCCGGGAATCAGCCGGCCGAGCTGCTCGCGGTCGCCCGCCACTTCCCGGCGGCGCAGCCGTCGCTCGTGCGCGTGCTTCAGGTGTTGCTGTGACCGGCCGCCCGACGGGAGCGACGGTTGGCGGGCGGGCATACCTCGACCTGCGCAAGGCGGCGTCGGTCGCTGGCCGCCCCACCGACGAGTTCCTCCAGCTCTGCGCCCTCGAGGGCTTCCTCGATCGGCTCGGCAGCTCGCCGCACGCCGAGCACTTGATGCTCAAGGGCGGCGTGCTGCTTGCGGCCTACGACGCCCGTCGACCGACACGAGACATCGACCTCGCCGGGCTCGATGTAGCCAACGACCTCGACAACCTCCTACGGATGATCAACGAGATCATCGCGATCGGTCGTGACGACGGCCTCGAGTTCGATCTCAACGCCACCGGTGTGGAAGCGATCCGCGACGAGGAGGACTACGGCGGGGGCCGGGTGACGGTCCACGGCGGGCTCTCGACCGGCGTGATCCAGTTCCACGTCGACATCAACATCGGCGACCCCCTCTGGCCACCCCCGGATCACGTCGACCTCGCGCGCGTCCTGGGCGGGCCACCGATCCGCGTCCACGGCTACCACGTCGAACTCATCCTCGCCGAGAAGACCGTCACAGCCTTGCAGCGCGGAACGGCCAACACCCGCTGGCGCGACTTCGTCGACATCGCCAACCTGGGCCGGCACGATCTCGACGACATCGCGCTGGTCGAGGCGATCGACGAGTCGCCGCTTACCGGCACGTACCGATCCAGCCGTTGCGCGACGTCCTCGCCGGCTATCCACGCATCGCACAGTCCCGCTGGTCGGCATGGCGCCGCAAGCAGCGCCTCACTACCTCGACGCCGGAGCAGTTCACCGACCTCCTCGACCAGGTCCTCGCGTTCACTGAACCGGTTCTCCAGCGAACCGATATCGCGCCCTGACGAGATCGGCTCCGCCGGGCTGCCACACGGAGCGCCTAACGTCAGCCCGTGGCGGAGCTGGGGCCGGGCCTCTACGAGCTGCTCATCACGTAGGCCTTGCGGGCCTGGCTTGACGATCTTGCCGAGCGGCTGCCCGTTGACGAGCGTCCGCTCGACGGCGGCGATGCGGCGGACCGGATCGCGTGGCATGTGAGCCGCCAGGTGGAGCGGGCGCTGCTCGACGTGAGCGACGAGGAGCGCGTGCGAGTCGGCGTCACGGTGGCGCGAGCGCTCCTCGATCGGCTTGGTGAGCTCCGCCGCGCCGGACCCCGCAGCGCGCCCGATCGAGCCTGCTGCGGTCCTGCGGGCGGTGTGGCGTCGCAACCCTGACGGGTCTCCGGCTCCCATGGCCGGGCCGCTGATCCCATTGCTCGACACGACCTTGCTCACCCACACGAGCGGGGAGCCCACGTTGTGGAGCCAGCTGCAGTCGGAGATCGAATCCGCCGACGCGATCGATGTGGTGGTCGCCTTCATCCGCCGCAGCGGTACCAGGCCTCTTCTCGACAGCCTGCGCCGGCACTGCGAAGCCGGCCGTCGGCTGCGGGTGCTCACGACGACCTACACCGACTCGACCGAGCGCTCGGCAGTCGATCAGCTCGTCGACCTCGGCGCCGACGTTCGCATCTCCTACGACACGACCACGACACGCCTCCATGCCAAAGCCTGGGTGTTCCACCGCGAGTCCGGCTTCACGACCGTCTACGTCGGCTCGTCGAACCTCACCCATTCGGCCCAGGTCACCGGCCTGGAGTGGAACGTCCGGGTGTCGGCGGCCCGCAACCCCGACGTGATCGCCAAGTTCGCCGCGGTCTTCGAGAGCTACTGGTCGGGCGGCGACTTCGTGCCCTACAACCCGACCGACTTCAACAACGAGCGAGCCCGTATCGGACGGACTGACCCCGGCCCGCAGGTGATCCTGAGTCCGATCGAGCTGCGTCCGCACCCCTTTCAGGAACCGCTGCTGGAGTTGCTCGAGCTGTCTCGCCAGCGTGGGCATCACCGCAACCTGCTCGTGGCCGCGACCGGTACCGGCAAGACGGTCATGGCGGCCCTCGACTACGGGACGCTCCGTGAGCGGCTGCCTCGGTCTCGCCTGCTGCTCATTGCCCATCGTGAGGAGATCCTCGACCAAAGCCTGGCCACGTTCCGCTACGCGCTGCGCGACGCCTCATTCGGCGAGAAATGGGTCGGTGGAGCGCGCCCGACCCGATTCGACCACGTCTTCGCCTCGATCCAGAGCCTCCACGCCGCCCACCTCGACGCATTGGCTGCCGGATCACTTCGACGTCGTGATCGTCGACGAGTTCCACCACGCCGCCGCTGCCTCCTATCAGCGGATCCTCGACCACGTGGCGCCCGTCGAGCTCCTCGGGCTGACCGCCACCCCGGAACGCAGCGACGGGCTGCCAATCCTGCACTGGTTCGACGATCGCATCGCCGCGGAGCTGCGGCTGTGGGACGCGATCGATCAACAACACCTCTCACCGTTCCTGCATTTCGGCATCCACGACGGCGTCGACCTGCGCCAGATCCCGTGGCGGCGTGGTCGCGGCTACGACGTCGATGCGCTGAGCATCACGTACACCAGCTCGGACGCCTGGGCTCGGCTCGTTGTCCAGCAGGTCGACGAGCACGCCGACATCTCGACGATGCGGGCACTCGGGTTCTGCGTAAGCATCGAGCATGCCCGCTTCATGGCCGACCACTTCCGTCGCCACGGCATCGTCGCCGTCGCCATTTGGGGCGACAGCCCTCGGCCCGACCGCGAGGCCGCGCTCCGCGACTTGGCCGCCGGTCGGGTCCACGTCGTGTTCTCCGTCGACCTCTTCAACGAGGGCGTCGACGTTCCGGACGTCGACACGATCCTGATGCTGCGCCCGACCGAGAGCCCTACCCTGTTCCTCCAGCAGCTCGGGCGAGGTCTACGCAAGACGAGAGCCAAGGCGTTCTGCACCGTGTTGGACTTCGTCGGCAAGCACCGCACCGAGTTTCGCTTCGACCGGCGCTATCGCGCCCTGCTCGGAGGTTCCCGCCGCGACATCGAACGCGCTGTGCAGCACCAAGGCTCATCGGCGGGTCGTAGAGTCGCATCGGTGGTCTTGTCAGTTCTAGACGTGGTGCCGTTGCATCTTGCCGACGTGACCTTTCCGGACTGGCATCCGTTGCACGGTGGGACGGGAGCGGTGCTGGCGTTCGCGTTGCGACACCCGACCGGGTTGCTGCTGTTCGAGACCGGCATCGGTACCGGCAATCAATTCATCGACGACCTCTACCAGGTGCAGCAACGCGCCATCGACGCCGCACTCGCCTCGCACGGCCACGACGTCAACGAGGTGCGGCTGATCGTCAACTCGCACCTGCATTTCGACCACTGCGGCAACAACTCCCGCTTTCCGGGTGTGCCGATCTATGTCCAGGCCGCCGAATACCAGGCCACCCGGAAGCCGCACTACACCGTGCCCGAGTGGGTTGACTTCGAGGGGGCCGAGTACGCGGTCATCGACGGTGACGTGCAGGTCGCCGAGGGCGTGCGCGTCTTGTCGACTCCTGGTCACTCACCTGGTCACCAATCCGTCGTCTTCGACACCGCCGATGGCGGCGTCGTGCTCGCGGGACAAGCGATCTATTCCAAGGCCGAGTACGAGCACCTCCAGGCAACCAACACTGTTTCCAACGACGATCCCCCGCCCGACCCCGAGCAGTACCTCGCGTCGGCCGCACGACTCATGCAACTGCAACCTCGTCGCATCCACTTCAGTCACGACATCGCAGTGTGGGAACCGTAGCGCGCCCGGCTCCGGCTCCGAGCCGGACGAGGTGATCTTGGGACTTCAACTCCGTGTCGGAGGGGGGACTTGAACCCCCACGCCCTATTCGGGCACCAGGCCCTCAACCTGGCGCGTCTGCCTATTCCGCCACTCCGACGTGGTGTGTGGACCCGCCACGATACGCCCGCGCCATGGGGGTGGACAACGTCGCAGACGCTCGGTCACGCGAAGCGTGCACCAGATGTGCCGGGAGAGCGGAGGCGGGGTGCACGCTCGCGGGCGGAACGACCGCCGTCGTCAGCGTCGTCGGCCCCGGGGCGCCATCAGCGCCGCCCGACCGGCCGCCAGCCAGGCTCAGGCGGACAGGAGCAGGCCCAACCCGATCACGCTGAAGCTCCAGGCCAGGGCCAGGATGAACGTGATGCGGTTCAGGTTGCGCTCGGCGGCGGTCGAGCCGAGAGCGGCTCCGCCAGCCCCACCGAACATGTCCGAGAGACCGCCACCACGCCCGCTGTGCAGCAGGATGCCGACCACCATCCCGAGGAAGGTGACGACGAAGACCACCGAGGTCATGAAGGTGACGACCGTACGCACGAGGGGTCAGCCTACCGCCGACTGCTTCGCCGGCTACCCGCCGGCTGCCGTCTCCACGGGGTCGTCCTCGATCACGGGCGCCGGGGAGGAATCCGCCACGATGATCGGTGCCGGGGCGCTCAGCTCGCGGACGTCGGCACCTTCGGCCATCGCGTGGGCCTCCTCGACGTCGAGAGCGAGGCCCTCCACGATCTCGGGGAAGTGGCAGGCCACCGGATGGCCCTGGCCGCGATCGACCAGCAGCGGCTCCTGCTCGGCGCACAGGTCCTGCGCCTTCCAGCACCGGGTGCGAAATCGGCACCCACTGGGCGGGTTGATCGGGCTGGGCGGGTCGCCCATGAGCACGATCCGCTGCCGTTGCCGCTCCACGATGGGGTCAGGCTCCGGGATGGCGGACAGCAGGGCCTGCGTGTACGGGTGGGCGGCGGCGGTGTAGATCTCCTCGGCCGGCGCCATCTCGACCAGCTTCCCGAGGTACATGACCGCCACCATGTTCGAGATGTGGCGGACCACCGAGAGGTCGTGGGCGATGAAGAGGTAGGACAACCCGAGCCGGTCCTGCAGGTCCTGGAGCAGGTTGACGACACCGGCCTGGATGGACACATCCAGGGCGGAGACGGGCTCGTCCAGCACGATCAGCGACGGTTCCAGGGCAAGGGCTCGGGCCACGCCGATCCGCTGGCGCTGGCCGCCGGAGAACTCGTGCGGAAAGCGGCGGGCATGGTCGGGTGAGAGACCGACCAGGCTCAGCAGCTCAGCCACCTTCTCCTTGTGATCGCCTTTGATCTTGTGGATCTTGAACGGCTCGGTGATGACGGAGCCGATGGTCATGCGCGGATCGAGCGACGCGTATGGGTCCTGGAACACGATCTGCATCTCGCTCCGCAGTCCCCGCATCGCCTTCTGATCGAGCGTGGTGAGCTCCTGACCCTTGAACTTGACCGAACCCGAGGTTGGCTCGATCAGGCGCAAGAGGCACCGGCCGACCGTCGACTTGCCGGAACCGGACTCCCCCACCAACCCGAGCGTCTGGCCACCCTCCACGCTGAACGACACGCCGGACACGGCCTGCACGTTCGACCTCACGGCCTTCACGCCTTCCAGCGACTTCACCGAGAAGTTCTTGACGAGGTCCGTGACCTCGAGCACGGGCCCGCTCGCCGCTCCCATCACCGCCGTCAAAGCACGCCTCCACTCAGCAACTCATCGACCCGCACGCAGGCCGTCTCGAGGTCGCCCACCTGACGCAACTCGGGCAGATCCCCCGCGCACTGCTCCTCGGCGTAGGGGCACCTGGGCCGGAAGGCGCAGCCCGACGGCGGCCAGAGCATGTTGGGAGGCGCGCCCGGGATGGGAGTGAGGCGCTCGCGCCCGAGGCCCGGGAGTGACTGGAGCAGCCCCCGCGGTGTAGGGGTGGGTGGAGTGGTCGAACAGCTCGTGGACCGGGCCCCGCTCGACCACCCGGCCGGCGTACATGACCTGAACACGGTCGGCCACTCGAGCGATGACGCCGAGGTCGTGCGTGATGAACACGATGGCGGTGCCCAGCTCCTGCTGCACCCTCTGGATGACCTCGAGGATCTGTGCCTGCACGGTGACGTCGAGAGCGGTGGTGGGCTCATCGGCGATGAGCACCTCGGGGTCGTTGGCCACCGCCATGGCGATCATCGCCCGCTGGCGCATGCCGCCCGAGTACTCGTGCGGGTACTGCCGGGCCCGGGTAGTGGGCTGCGGGATGCCGACGAGGTCCAGGAGCTCGATCGCCCGCAGGCTGGCCTGCTTGTCGTTGACGTCCTGGTGCGCCTGGATCATCTCGGCGATCTGGTCCCCTACCCGGTGGACCGGGTTCAGCGCCGACAGCGGATCCTGGAAGATGATCGCGAGGCGCTGTCCGCGCACGCGCCGCTGCACCTTCTTGTCGACACCGATCAGCTCCTGCCCCCGAACCATGGCCGAACCGGTGATCTGCGCCGACTGGGGGAGAAGACCCATGACCGCCAGGAAGCTGACGGACTTCCCCGATCCGGACTCGCCGACGACGCCGACCAGCTCGCCCTCGTTGACGACGATGTCGACACCCCGGACCGCCTGCACCAGACCGTCCTCGGTGGGGAACGAGACCTTGAGGTCCCGCACCTCGAACACCGGTGTGGCCATCAGGCCGCCTTTCCTTGGCCTGCTTGGGATCGAAGGCGTCCCGCAGGCCGTCGCCGATGAAGTTGATGGCCAGGACCGTGAACAGGAGGGCCAGGCTCGGGAACACGACCAGCCACCACTTGCCCTGGCCGATGTAGGACTTCGAGCCGGCCAGGAGGTTGCCCCAGCTCACGTGGGGTGGCTGCACGCCGAAGCCGAAGAACGAAAGGGTCGACTCGGTGATGATGGCGGCGGCCACCGTGAACGTCGCCGCGACGATGATGGGCCCGACGCAGTTGGGGATGAGGTGCCGCGAGATGATCCGCCAGTTCGTGGCGCCCAGGGCGCGGCCGGCCTCGATGAACTCCTTCTCCTTCAGCGAGAGCACCTGTCCACGCACGATCCGGGCCGTCCCCATCCACGACACGACCACCAGCAGGGTGATCGTGAGCCGGATCGAGGTCGTGTCGCCGAACGCCGTGCGGGCCCACGCCTGCTTCTCCGGGAGCTGGCGGATGACCAGCAGGGCGACCAGCAGCGGGAAGGCCAGGAACAGGTCCGTCGCCCGCATCAGGAAGTCGTCGAACTTGCCGCCCTTGAAACCCGGCGAAGGCGCCGATCAGCGTCCCGATGATGGCCGCCGAGAACGGCGACGGCCACGCCGATGAACAGCGAGATCCGTCCGCCCCACAGGATGAGGGAGTACATGTCGCGGCCGATCGAGTCCGTCCCGAACCAGTACTTCGGACTGCGGCGGGAGGAAGTCGATGGTCTCGGTGCGCGGGTCCCCCACTAGCTGGGTCTCTCCGTAGGGGGCGATCCACGGCGCGAAGATCACCGCGAGGGTGATGATGGTCAGCACGATGGCGCCGAAAACGGCGGCCTTGTGATGGAAGAAGCGTCGCGCCGCCAGTCGGGCCGGCGACTTCGAGACGGATGAGATCCCTTGGGCGGCATCGGCGCTCTCTGCCGCCATGGGGTCGGGAGAGGGCTCCAGCGCGGCGACGGAGAGGTCACTCAAGGCGGATCCTCGGGTCGAGCGTGGCGTACGAGACGTCCGCCAGCAGGTTGAAGAAGATCACGGAGATCACGACGATGATCAGCCAGGGCATGAGCTGCGGGAAGTCGCCGTTGCTGAGCGCCGTGAGGAAGAAGTCCCCCATCCCCTTGTACTCGAAGATGCGCTCGGTGATGATCAGGCCGCCGATGATGGCGCCGATGTCGATGGCGGCCACCGTGATGATGGGGATCAGCGCGTTGCGCAGCCCATGCTTGACGATCACCGCCCGCTCGGAGATCCCCTTGGCCCGGGCGGTCCGCATGTAGTCCGAGCTCTTGACCTCCATGAGCTGCGTGCGCATGTAGCGGCTGTAGACGGCGATCGTCTGGATGGCCACGACCGTCACCGGCAGGATCAGGTGCTTGGCCCGCAGCACGGGGTCGAACCCGGAGTGTCCGGGTGGGTAGATGCCCGAGGTGGGCAGGAACGGCTTCGAGAGCCCGAGCCACTTCGTCAGGTAGACCGCGAAGATCAGCTGCAGCAGCACCGCCGAGACGAACGGCGGGATCGAGAAGCCGACGAAGGCGCCCGTGGTGGCCGCGGTGTCGAACTTGGAGTAGGGGCGGAGGGCGGCGAGGATGCCGATGGCCAGGCCGATGGTGACGCCGACGAAGGTGGCCGCGATGCCGAGGACGAGGGTGTTGGCCAGGGCGTTCTTCATCTCCGGCCACACCGGCCGGTTGCCCTTGATGGAGTTGCCCCAGTCGCCCGGTGACGAAGTGCCCCAACCAGCGGAAGTACTGCTCGGGCACGCTCCCGATGAGGCCGTTGGCCTCCCTGTACTGCCTGGATCTTCTCCGGCGTCGCCCGCGGATTCACCCGCAGGTAGCTGGCCACCGGATCGGTGCCCGCCCGCAGAGCCATGAACACGAGGAAGCTGATGATGAGCAGCGTCGGGATGGCCCACAGCAACCGACGACCTGTGAAGCGCAGCATGTGCCCTCCTCTCCCGCTGGTCGGGTGTGGGGCCGGCCGAAGCCGGCCCCACGCACCGTCACCTCTTGTCGAACTCTACTGACTCAGCGTCAGGCCAGCTTCGACGGTCGGCTCCTCGGTCACGAGTGCCGTGATTCCGTACCCATCAGCGGTGGTATCCCACACCCGCGGGTACGAGCGGGAAGGTCGCCGTCCACACCATCCACGAGGAGTTCGCGCACTCCGTGACGGGGTTGAGGCAGTCCGGCCACTGCTCGGCACCGATGAGGATCTCGGTGCCGCCGACCGGCTCCCACTTGTTGAGGTTGTTGAAGGCGCTGCGGTAGTTCCCGGCGTACTCGTCGACCGGGCCAGCCGAGCTTGTCGGTCCGCCAGGCGGCGATGTTCGGGAACTGGTACAGCGGCAGCAGCACGTGGTCGTCCACGAGGCACTGGCCGATCTGGTGGATCAGCTCGATGCGGGCGGTCTCGTCGACCTCGGCATCCGACTGCCGCCATGAGCGGCGGAGGCGTCCTCGTTGCACTAGCCGGTCTGGTTCTGGCCCTGGTTGTTGTTCTCGGGCGAGGGGATCTGGTCGCACGAGTCTGTGGCCGTCACGGTGGGATCGGGCGTAGCGGTGCTGATGTACATGGCCAGGTCGTAGTCCAGCGCGGGGAGCCGCTTCTGGAACACGGTGTCGGCGTCCGAGTTGTCGGCGACGACGTTGAAGCCCTTCGCCGCGAGAGTCCGGGATCATCAGGGCCTGGGTGTCCTCACGGCGCTTGTTGCCGGTGTTGACCATCCAGCGGATCTCCGGCACGACGCCGTCCTTGGCCCAGAAGCCACTGCCGTCCTTGGCCCAGCCGTTCTCGGTCAGCAGCGGCCTCGGCGCGCGGCCGGGTCGTAGCTGCCCTCGAACTGGGTGTTGTCGCACCACTTGCCGACCGTCGGGACCCACTGGCCGCACTGCAGCAGCTCGGAGCCCGGGAAGATCGGCTCGTAGATGGAGCTCAGGATCAGGTCCCGGTCGACCGACTTCGAGAAGGCCTCACGGAAGACCGTGTCGGCGAACGGGCCGTCCCTAGCTCGCTGGAAGTACAGCACCCTCGTAGTTCGTGCCGTAGCCCGGCGTGTACTTGATGTTGGGGTCGTTCAGCGCTGTCGGTGATGCCGGCGAAGGCCTGCGGGAAGATCATCCCCACCTCGCCCGACTTCAGCGAGTTGATCTCGGTGTCGCTGTCGGCCTTGGGGACCATGACCACCCGGGTGGCGATGGGCTTGTCCTCCTCGACCCAGTAGTTCTCGTTGGGCACGAGCACCAGCTGGTCGGGACTCCACGACTCCATCTTCCACGGGCGGCCCGAGAACGGGACGGTGTCCAGGAAGTCCGCCGGAGATGTCGTTGCAGTTGGCGAAGGTATCGGCCTTGATCACGCTCACTGGAGTCGGAGAAGAGGTTCTTGTAAGCGGCGTACGGCTCCGAGAACGACACCACGGCCACCTTCGGATCGCTGGTGTCGATCGCCGTGATCTTGTCGTAGCCGATGGTGCGTAGATCGAGCCGGGCGTGTTCAGGGCGGCCTTCCAGGCGCACTCGAAGTCCGCGGAAGTGATCGGCGTGCCGTCGTCCCACACCGCATCCGGGTTGAGGTTGATGGTGAGCGGTCATGGCCGCCCCGGCGCCGGAGCTTCGCTGCCGGACGGGCGCCTCGCTGCTCGGCGCCTCGCTGCTGGGCGCCTCGGTGCCGGGCGCCTCGGTCGCCGCCGTCGTATCGCCGCTGCCGGAATCGTCATCACTACCGCACGCGGCAGCGATGAGGGCGGTGCCGGCGAGCAACGCCACGAACTTGGCGCTCCTCGGGGTTCTTCTCACGTACTTGACCTCCTGGGTTCATGTGGTGCGGGAGGGCAGCCCGTGCCGCGCAAGCGGTGTGGGCCTGGTTCTGCACGCCTTGTGGGGCACGCTCTCACCACGACGGGAACCGCCCGGCCTGAATGCCGGCGTTCGACCGCAGTGGGTCCAATCACCTCACCTCCCCTTCGACGTATCGGCTCATGGACGGGCGCAATTTAGCACGGCGGTTACCAATCGGTAGTCAGGCTGTTCCCGATCGGCCGATCTTGAACGAGATGTTTCAGCCGCCTGGCGGGAGCACCCCCGCCGGGGTGCCGGGGAGCGTCAGGCCGGGCCGTGCTTGGGGAACTGGACGATGCGGGCGAACTCCTCCGGATCGAGGCTGGCCCCGCCGACGAGGGCGCCGTCGATGTCCGGCTCCGCCATGAGCTCGGCGATGTTGGCCGCCTTCACCGACCCGCCGTACTGGATGCGCACCCCGGCCGCCGCGGCGTTGCCGCTCAGCTCGGCCACCTTGGCCCTGATGGCGCCGATGACTGCCTGGGCGTCGGCCGACGTCGCCGTGCGGCCGGTGCCGATGGCCCAGATGGGCTCGTAGGCGATGACCAGCGATCCGACCTGCTCGGCCGTGCGTCCGGCGAGCGCCGACGGCCACCTGGCTGAGGACCTTGGCCTCGGTCTGGCCGGCTTCCCGTTCGTCCAGCGTCTCACCGACGCAGACGATGGGCGTCATGCCCATGGCCTGGATGGCCGTGGTCTTGCGGGCCACCATCTCGTCGGTCTCGCCGAACAGCTCCCGGCGCTCGCTGTGCCCCGTGATCACGTAGCGCACGTTGAGCTTGGCCAGGAACGCCGGGGCCACCTCGCCGGTGAAGGCCCCCTTCTCCTCCCAGTGGCAGTGCTGGGCACCGAGCGCGACGGGGATGTCGTCGGCGTCGATCAGGGTCTGCACCGAGCGGATGTCCGTGAACGGCGGGTGGATGCTGACGTCGACGTGCTCGACGTCGTCCGCAGCCGAGCAGGTAGGCCAGCTTCTGGACCGTCTGGATGGCCTCGAAGTGGTTGAGGTGCATCTTCCAGTTGCCGCTGATGAGCGGCCGGCGGTCGCTGGAGCCGGCGGCGCCGCCGGTGCTGGTGTCAGTCATGGGCGTTCGGGGCCTCCCTCAGGGCAGCGAGCCCGGGCAGGTCGCCCAGCTCGAGCAGCTCGAGCGACGCTCCCCCGCCCGTGGACACATGGTCGACATCGTCGGCCAGTCCGAACTCGGCCAGCGCGGCGGCGGAGTCACCTCCACCGACGACGGTGAACGCCTTCGTCTCGGCCATGGCCTCGGCCACGGTCCGGGTCCCGGCGGCGAACCGGGGGTCCTCGAACATGCCCATCGGACCGTTCCAGAACACCGTGCCGGCGTCGAGGATCGACGTCGGCGAACGCCGCGGCGGACCCGGGACCGATGTCGAGCCCCTTCGCCCCGGACGGCAGGCGCACGCCGTAATTGGCCACCTGGCCTGACGGGTCGAGGCCGACGATGTCCTCGGGCAGGTGGATCGGCTTGGCGCCGTCCAGCAACGCCCGGCAGCGGTCGATCTGGTCCTCCTCGCACAACGAGTCGCCGATGGGGTTGCCGCGGGCGGCGAGGAACGTGAAGCACATGCCCCCGCCGATGACGAGCGCGTCGACCACGCCGAGCAGGCTGTCGATGACGCCGAGCTTGTCGCTGACCTTGGCCCCGCCGAGGACGGCCACGAAGGGCCGGCGGGGGTTCTCGCGGAGCCCGCGGAGGACCTCGACCTCCCTGGCCAGCAGGCGGCCGGCGGCCGACGGCAGCGTCCGGGGCGGACCGACGATGGAGGCGTGGGCGCGATGGGCGGCGCCGAACGCGTCGTCGACGTAGCAGTCCATGCCCTCGACCAGGCGGTCGACAAAGGCGGGATCGTTGCCCTCCTCGCCGGGATCGAAGCGCAGGTTCTCCAGCAGCTCGGCGCCCGGCGCGAGCTCGGCCAGCCGGGCCCGGACAGCGTCCATCGAGTACTTCGGGCTCGGCTGGCCCTTCGGCCGGCCGAGGTGGCTGGCACACACCACCGTGGCCCCGCGCTCCTGGAGCCAGGTGATGGTCGGGAGCGCGGCGCGGATGCGGAAGTCATCGGTGATCCGCCCGTCGGCCAGCGGCACGTTGAAGTCGGTGCGGACGAGCACCCGCCGGCCCTCGACCGGCGGCAGGTCCTCCAACAGCGGGAGCCGGTTCACCCGGCGTCACCCAGCCAGTTTGGGACCGGCGTAGGCGGTGAAGTCCACGAGCCGGTTGGAGTAGCCCCACTCGTTGTCGTACCAACCCAGCACCTTCACCAGGTTGCCGAGCGACATCGTGAGCTCGCTGTCGAAGATGCAGCTGTGCGGGTTGGTCACGATGTCCGACGAGACGATCGGCAGGTCGGTGTACTCGAGCACGCCCTTGAGCGGGCCGTCGGCCGCGGCCTTGTAGGCGGCGTTGATCTCCTCCACCGACGCCTCTCGCGAGAGCACGGCGTTGAAGTCGGTGATGGAGCCGGTCGGCACAGGCACCCTGAGCGAGGACCCGTCGAGCTTGCCCTTCATGGACTCGAGGACGAGCGACGTGGCCCGGGCGGCACCGGTCGACGTCGGGATGATGTTGATGGCTGCGCCCCGCGCCCGTCGCAGATCGCCGTGCGGGCCGTCGACCAGCATCTGGTCACCGGTGTAGGCGTGGACGGTGGTCATCAGCCCCTTCTCCACGCCGAAGGCGTCGTCCAGCACCTTGACCAGGGGCACGAAACAGTTGGTGGTGCACGAGGCGTTGGAGACGACCTTGTCCTTGGCCGGGTCGAAGTCCTCGTGGTTCACGCCGTAGACGAAGGTGGCGTCGGCCCCCTTGCCGGGCGCCGAGATGACCACCAGCTTGGCGCCGGCGTCGAGGTGGGCGGCCGCCTTGTCCCGACCGGTGAAGAAGCCGGTGGACTCGATGACGACGTCCACCCCGAGGTCACCCCAGGGGAGATCCTTCGGGATCGCGGACGGAGAGCACTTTGAGGACGTCGCCGTCCACGGAGATGCCCTCATCGGTGGCCGCGATGTCGTAGGGCAGCACACCCAGCACCGAGTCGTACTTGAGCAGGTGCGCCATGGTGGCCAGCGAACCGAGGTCGTTCACAGCCACGAAGTCGATGTCCGCTCCGGACTTCTTGGCCGCCCGGAAGAAGTTGCGCCCGATCCGACCGAACCCGTTGACGCCTACGCGTACCGTCATACCTCGTCTCCTTGTGCCCTTCGTCGATCCGGCGGACCCTACCCGGCCCGGTGCCGAGCCGTCGCAGTCACGGCACAGCCCTGAACAGGCGCGCCGGGGTCCCCACCGGAGCTCTGCTTCCGGTGGGGTGGCTACCCGGGCAGGTCGCGGTGCTGCACCCGCAGCTCGACCCCACGCCGCCGCAGGCGGGCCGCCACCTCCTCGGCCACCGTCACGCTGCGGTGCTGCCCGCCCGTGCACCCGAAGGCGATCGTCAGGTAGCTCTTTCCCTCCTTCTCGAAGGCCGGCACCAGCAGCCCGAGGAGGTCGTCCACCCGGTCGATGAAGGGGCCCGCCTCCGGCTGCCCGAGGACGTAGCCGCGCACGGGCTCGTCGAGCCCGGTCAGCGGCCGCAGCTCCTCCTGCCAGAACGGGTTGGGCAGGAACCGGCAGTCGAGGACGATGTCGACATCGAGGGGAAGGCCGTGCTTGTAGCCGAACGAGACGACGGCCGTCTGCATCCCGGCGGTGGGGGCATCTACGGCGAACAGCTCGGTCAGCCGGCTCTTGAGCTGGTGGATGGTCAGCCCGGTGGTGTCGATGACAACGTCGGCCATGGCCTTGACGGGCTCGAGCAGCTCCCGCTCACGGTCGATGGCGTCGAGGAGAGAGGTGTCCTCGCCCAGCGGGTGGCGGCGCCGTGTGCTGCCGTAGCGCTTCACCAGCTCCGGAGTCGTTGCCTCCAGGTAGACGATGCGCACGCGGTGCCCGCTCTGGCGCAGGCCATCGACGGCGTCGAGGATGTCGGCCTGGTGGGGGCTGGTGCCCACCACGAGCGCCAGCTGCTCGATGGCGCTCCCTGGCACGCTGGCCAAGTCCACGATGGTCCGCACCAGGGACGTAGGCAGGTTGTCGACGACGTACCAGCCCTGGTCCTCCAGGTCGGCGGCGGCGTTGGTGCGTCCCGCCCCCGACAGGCCCGTGATCATCACGATGTCGGCCATGCGGCCAGCGTACCGGGGGGTGCCCGCCGGCGGCCGGACCTCTCAGGCCTGCTTGTGCAGGCGGAGCAGCAGCAGGCGGGGAATGCTGGCGGCGTCCGGGTACTCGGGAGCCCGGGCCAGGAAGCCCGCCGGTGGCGGGGGCTCCTCCATGTGGATCAGGACGAGGCCGTGAGCCGCCAGCGCGTTGACGTACCGGCTCAGGGGGCGGTGGATGAAGGGGATGAAGACGCCCTTCTCCACCTCCTCGACCGACTCGTCCTCCACCAGGTAGGGGCCGATGCGCCAGTACTGCTCGGGGGGATCGAGCATCTGGTCGTCGATCCAGCCGCTGCCCGGCGTCTGCAGGAGGGGGTGGTTGAGGAAGAACAGGAACGCGCCGCCCGGACGGAGCACCCTGGCCACCTCGGCGATCGCCTCGTCGACCGTTCGGATGTGCTCGAACACGAGGCAGGCGACGACCGCGTCGAAGCAGCCGTCCGCGAAGGGCAGGGCCGCCGCATCGGCCCGCGCGTAGGACGGACCGCCGCCACGGGCGGCCGCCACGCTGATCTGGTTCCAGGTCGGGTCGACGCCGGCCACCACCTCCGCCCCGAGCCGATGCGCCAGCCGGGCCACCTGGCCGTCGCCGCAGCCCACGTCCAGAACCCGGCCGGCCTCGGACAGGTGCTCGGCGGCCAGGGGCAGGATCTGCTCCTCGTACTCCGGGTCGGCGCCGTCGGTGAACCCGTCGATCCACCAACCGGCGTTGGTCTCCCAGAGGTCGTCAGCCATGGAGCTTGGCGTGGACCGCCTCGGCCACGCGGTCCGGGAGCCAGGGCAGGGTGGTGAGCTGCTCGAGGGTGGCCTTCTTCACGCCCCCCACACCGCCAAGCTCCTTCAGCAGACGCTTCTGCCGGGTCGGCCCCAGCCCGGGGATGCCGTCCAGGGCGCTGGTCGTCATCCGCTTGGCCCGTAGGTCTCGGTGGAAGGTGTTGGCGAAGCGGTGGGCCTCGTCCCGGAGGCGCTGCAGCATGAAGAGCGCCTCCGACTGCCGGGGCACGTTGACCGGCTCGGCCCGACCGGGCACGTACACCTGCTCGAACCGCTTGGCCAGGGAGGCGACGGGGATCTCCGCCTCCAGGCCCAGCTCCCGCACGACTCGCTCGGCCACCGCCAGCTGGCCCTTGCCGCCGTCGACGACCAGCAGCTGCGGCGGGTAGGAGAAACGCCCCGGGCGCTCCCCCCGCTCGCCGACGGGCCGGTCGCGCTCGGCCAGGTAGGCGGTGAGGCGACGGGTGAGGACCTCCTCCATGGCCGCGTAGTCGTCGTTGCCGGCGACGTCCTTGACCTTGAAGCGCCGATAGTCGCTCTTCTTCGGCAGGCCGTCCTCCATCACCACCATCGACCCCACGTAGTCGGTGCCTTGGAGGTGGGCCATGTCGTAGCACTCGATGCGCAGCGGCGCCTCGGGCAGGGCCAGTAGGTCCTGGAGCTCGTTGATGGCCCGGGCCCGGCTGTTGTGGTCGGTGGCCCGGCGCAGCCGGTGGCGGGTGAACTCCTCCTGCGCGTTGCGGGTGACCGTGTCCAGCAGGGCGCGCTTGTCGCCCCGTTGCGGCACGCGGATGTCCACGCGGGAGTGGCGCTGGATGGCCAGCCACTCCTCGTAGACCTCCTGCGCCTCGGGGGCGAACGGGAGCAGCACCTGCTTCGGCACGCCGAGGGGAGGTTCGTCGCCGTACAGCTCCTCGAGGATGCGGGCGGCGAGCGCGTGGTCGTCGAGCTCCTCGACCTTGTCCAGGATGAACCCCTTCCGGCCGACCACCCGCCCCCGTCGCACGTAGAAGATCTGGACGGCCGCCTCGAGGTCGTCCTGCGCGATGCCGATGACGTCGAGATCCTCGTTGCGGTCGGCCACCATCTGCTGCTTGGCGATTGCCTTCTGCACCGCGGCCAGCCGGTCCCGCACCCGGGCCGCCCGCTCGTACTCCTGCTCGTCGGCAGCGGACCGCATCTCGCGGGTGAGGCGTCTGACGACCGCGTCGGTGTCCCCGTCCAGGAAGTCGATGAGCTCCTGAACCAAGGCGTCGTACTCGGGGTGGTCGATCTCGCCCACGCACGGACCCGAGCACTTCTCGATGTGGAAGAGGAGGCACGGCCGGCCGAGGCGGTGGTGCTGGTGGTACTTGCTCGGCGAGCACGTGCGGATGGGGAAGCTGCGCAGCAGCAGGTCGAGCGTGTCCCGGATGGCGTAGGCGTGTGCGTACGGCCCGAAGTAGCGGACGCCCTTGCGCTTGCGGCCCCGGACGACCATGGCCCGCGGCCATTCGTCGTCGAGGGTGATGGACAGGAACGGGTAGCTCTTGTCGTCCCGCAACCGTACGTTGAAGCGGGGACGGTGCTGCTTGATGAGGCTGTACTCGAGCATGAGGGCCTCGACCTCGTTGCGGACCTGCATCCACTCGACCGTCGCCGCAGTGGCCACCATCTGCGCGGTGCGGGGATGAAGGCCGGCTGGATCCTGGAAGTAGCTGCCCACCCGTGAGCGGAGGTTCGCGGCCTTGCCGACGTAGATCACGCGGCCCTCGGCGTCCTTGAACTGGTAGGAGCCGGGGGCGTCCGGGATCGTGCCGGCGGGCGGTCTCTGCTCCACACTTCGGAGGCTAGGGGCGGGGTGGGTCAGGGTGCGCCGTATGCTGAGCGGCGATGGTGGTGCGACTGCAGTCAGCCCTGCCGGAGAGCTACACGGCGGCGCCTGCCGAGGAGCTGGCGACTCGGATCGAGGCCGCCAAGGCGGCGCTCGGCGACCGGCTCTACATCCTCGGTCACCACTACCAGCGGGACGAGGTGATGCGCTGGGCCGACGCCCGTGGCGACTCGTTCCGGCTGTCCGTCCTCGCCAAGGAGCGCCCGAAGGCCGACTTCATCGTGTTCTGCGGCGTGCACTTCATGGCCGAGTCGGCCGACATCCTCACGACGCCCGAGCAGCAGGTGATCCTGCCCGACCTCAACGCCGGGTGCTCGATGGCCGATCTGGCCGACATCGATTCCGTCGAGGAGGCGTGGGAGGTGCTGGAGGGCATCGTCGACATCGATGGCGTCGTGCCCGTCACCTACATGAACTCCTCGGCGGCACTGAAGGCGTTCGTCGGGCGCCACGGCGGCGCCGTGTGCACCTCGACGAACGCGCGGGCGGTTCTCGAGTGGGTCTTCCGGCCCCGCTCGGAGGGCGGTGCTGGGGGGCAGCAGGTGCTGTTCTTCCCCGACCAGCATCTGGGCCGAAACACCGGGGCGGCCATGGGCTACTCGCTGGACGACATGCGGGTGTGGAACCCTCGGTTGGAGATGGGTGGCCTGTCGGAAGCCGACCTGAAGGCCACGACGTTCCTGCTGTGGAAGGGCCACTGCTCCGTCCACCAGCGGTTCCAGCCCGCGCACGTCGCGGAGTTCCGCGCCACCCATGCGGACGGCATCGTGGTGGTCCATCCCGAGTGCGCCCACGAGGTGTGCGTTCTTGCCGACCACGTGGGTTCGACGGACTTCATCATCCGGGCCGTGGAGGCGGCACCGGCTGGGTCGGTGATCGGCGTCGGGACGGAGATCCATCTCGTCAACCGGCTGAACGACGAGTCGCCCGACAAGACGGTCGTCTCGCTCGACCCCCTGATCTGTCCGTGCTCGACCATGTTCCGGATCGACGCCCCGCACCTGTGCTGGGTGCTGGAGAACCTGGTCGAGGGCCGCGTGGTCAACCGCATCGTGGTCGACGACGACACCGCGGAATGGGCCCGCGTCGCCCTCGACCGCATGCTGTCGATCACCTGAGCGCTCGAGCCGTCGGGCATCCACTGGGGGAACGCACATTCGGCTCATCGTCAAGATCCCTTGACACCGACGATTCGCCGTCGATTCGCCGCGCCGGAAGTGCGACGTGAAAGCGCTGTAAACGGTGCGTTCAGCTCACAGTTCCGCCCGCTGCGCGCCTGTGCGCCGATTCGACATCGATTCGGTGCAGATGGGGCGTGTCGAGAGGACCGGGTGGACGGCGGCGGTCAGGGCTGCGGGAGGACCCGCTTGAGGAACTGGCCGGTGAAGCTGTCCTCGACGGTGGCCACCTGCTCGGGCGTGCCTTCGGCGACGACGGTGCCGCCGCCCGACCCGCCCAGCGGACCGAGGTCGATCAGCCAGTCCGCCGTCTTGATCACGTCCAGGTTGTGTTCGATCACCAGCACCGTGTTGCCCTGGTCCACCAGGCGGGACAGCACGGTGAGCAGGCGACGCACGTCCTCGAAGTGGAGGCCGGTCGTCGGCTCGTCCAGCAGGTAGATGGTGTGCCCGGTCGAGCGCTTGGCCAGTTCGCTCGACAGCTTGACCCGCTGCGCCTCGCCTCCTGACAGCGTCGGCGCCGGCTGTCCAAGCCGCACGTAGCCGAGCCCCACGTCGACGATCGTCTGCATGTGGCGGGAGATGACTGGCTGGTTGGCGAAGAAGGTCACTGCCTCCTCGCACGGCATGTCCAGCACCTCGGCGATGTTCTTGCCCTTGAAACTGATGTCCAGCGTGTCCCGGTTGTACCGGGCGCCTTTGCAGACCTCGCACGGCACGTAGACGTCCGGAAGGAAGTGCATCTCGATCTTGATGGTGCCATCACCTGCGCACGCCTCGCAGCGCCCGCCGGACACGTTGAAGCTGAACCGACCGGGGAGGTAGCCGCGGATCTTGGCCTCGGCGGTCTGGGCGAACAGCTTGCGGATGTGATCGAACACGCCCGTGTACGTGGCGGGGTTGGACCGGGGCGTGCGCCCGATGGGCGACTGGTCCATGTCGATCACCTTGTCCAGGAAGCCGATGCCCTCCACCGTCTTGTGGCGGCCGGGCGCCTGCTTGGACTTGTAGATCTTCTGCATCAGCGCGGGCAGCAGGATGTCCTGCACGAGGGTCGACTTCCCCGAGCCAGAGACCCCGGTCACCGAGATGAACATGCCCAGCGGCAACTGGACGTCGATGTCCTGCAGGTTGTGCTCGCGCGCTCCTCGGATGACGAGCCACTCCTCGCCGGGCGGGCGCCGGACGGCGGGCACCGGGATGGTCCGCTTCCCGGAGAGGTACTGCCCGGTGATCGAGTCCTTCTTCTTGACGATGCCGGCGACGGCGCCCGAGTAGGTGACGGCGCCACCGTGCTCACCGGCGCCCGGCCCGATGTCGACGATCCAGTCGGCCCCCCGGATCGTCTCCTCGTCGTGCTCGACGACGAGCACGGTGTTGCCGAGATCGCGCAGGCGGTGGAGGGTGTCGATGAGCCGCTGGTTGTCCCGCTGATGGAGCCCGATCGACGGCTCGTCCAACACGTAGAGCACACCGACCAGCCCCGACCCGATCTGTGACGCCAGCCGGATGCGCTGCGCCTCGCCCCCGGCGAGGGTGCCGGCCGAGCGCGACAGCGTGAGGTAGTCGAGACCCACGTCGAGCAGGAAGCTCATGCGGGCGTTGATCTCCTTGATCACCCGCTCGGCGATCATCCGCTCCCGCTCGGTGAGCTCGAGGCCGAGCAGGAACGAGGCCGACTCGCCGATCGACAGGTCGCAGACGGCCGAGATGCTCTGGCCGCCGATGGTGACGGCTAGCGAGGAGGGCTTGAGGCGGGCTCCGTCGCAGGCCGGGCACGGGACCTCCCGCATGTAGGTCTCGACCTGCTCCCGGCTCCATTCGCTCTCCGAGTCGGCGTGCCGGCGCTTGAGGAACGGGATGATGCCCTCGTAGCTGGTCGAGTACTGCCGCGATCGGCCGTAGCGGTTCTTGTACCTGACCGTGACCTGGCCCTTGGTGCCGTACAAGAGCACCTGCTGCTGCGCCTTGGTCAGCTTCCCCCACGGCTTGGCCATGTCGATGTCATTGGCATCGGCCACAGCCTCCAACATGCGGCTGAAGTACTGGGTGCGGGCCGTGCTCCAAGGCGCGATCGCGCCCTCACTCACCGACAGGTCGGGGTTGGGGACGACGAGCTCCGCGTCGACCTCGAAGGTGGTGCCGAGGCCGTCGCACTGCACGCAGGCGCCGTAGGGCGAGTTGAAGGAGAAGTTGCGGGGGGCCAGTTCCTCGTAGGACTCGCCGCCGACTGGGCAGGCGAGGTGCTGGCTGAAGGTCAGCGTCTCGCTCTCCGCCTCGGCGCCGTCGTCGGCCGCGCGGGGAACGATCTCGATCTCCACGACGCCCTCGGCCAGCTTCAGCGCCGTCTCCACCGAGTCGGTCAGGCGGCGCTCGATCCCCTCCCGCCGCACGAGGCGGTCGACCACGACCTCGATCGTGTGCTGCTCGTAGCGGGCGAGGCGGTCGCCGTCCTTGAGGAACTCCGAGATGTCGACGGTGTCCCCGTCGATCCGGGCCCGCACGAACCCCTGGGCGGACAGGTCCTGCAGGAGCGTGTCGTACTCCCCCTTCCGGCCCCGCACCACCGGCGCCAGCACCTGGAACCGCGTGCCATCCGGCAGTTCGGCCAGCCGGTCGACGATCTGCTGCGGGCTCTGGCGCTCCAGCCGCACCCCGTGCTCCGGGCAGTGCGGGAGGCCGATGCGGGCCCACAACAGCCGCAGGTAGTCGTAGACCTCGGTGATGGTGCCGACCGTCGAGCGGGGGTTGCGGGACGCCGACTTCTGGTCGATCGAGATGGCCGGCGACAAGCCCTCGATGAAGTCGACGTCCGGTTTGTCCATCTGGCCCAGGAATTGGCGGGCGTAGGCGCTCAGCGACTCGACGTAGCGGCGCTGACCCTCGGCGTAGATGGTGTCGAAGGCCAGCGAGGACTTGCCCGAGCCCGAAAGACCGGTGAAGACGATGAGCTTCTCGCGCGGCAGCTCGACGCTGATGTTCTTCAGGTTGTGCTCGCGGGCACCCCGGACGACGATGGTGTCGGACATCTGCTGCGACCCTACCGACGGCGGTCCCGGCGTCGGCGCTCGAAACGAGGTGCCGATGTCACGTCGTGGATGGTAGCCGTCAGCTCCGAACGGGTGTTCGATCCTCGCGTCGCCGAGTGCTCGCCAGCACGATCAGTCCGGCAACCAGGCAAGCCACCCCCAATGTCAGGGGCGCGCTCGGGCCACCACCGGTTCCGGGGAGCTGGGCCGGGGCGACCGTCGTAGGTCCGGAGCACGGTTCGGACGAGCTGGGCGCCTCGGCCACCAGTACGCCGTTCACGAAGGCCTGCATCGTGCCCGGCCTCGAACTGGTGAAGCTCATGGTGCCGAACGAATCCAGAGCAACGACGTCGAACGGGGTGCCGTCCAGTCGCAACTCGACTGTCTGGGGGAGCATCCGGCTGCTTCCGAGCTCCCACGAATAGCCACCCGTGGCGCCGTCGAGGCACGTCCCGAACAAGAACACCGACGGCTCACAGGGATCATCGGCGAGCGCGACCTCGAAAGCCAGCTCTCCGTCGAGGTACAGCTGCGCCATGCCCGCGACCGGGCTCACGAGCTCCGCTGCCCCCAGTGGGTCGAGCTCCGCGTTCGCGACGACGACCCCGTTCACGCGGAGCTCCACAGTGGCGGGAACGTCGCCGCGCAGGTTCGAGACTCCGACTATGTAGCCGTGCGCCGGGTCGAAGCACTGGAACGCCATCGCGATGCAGGGATCCGACGTCGGTGCCGCCTCGTCCACCACGATCCCGTCGATCAGCACCTGTCCCAGGCCAGCTTCCTGGCTGACGACCTGGACCGTCGTGAATGGGTCCAGATCGACCACAGCGACGGTCATGCCGCCGACCCGCATCTCGGCCGTCACCGCACGAACCGCGACCAGCTCCCACACCTGACCGTCGACCGGGTCCGCGCACACAGCTCGGATGGTCACGCACGGTTCGGAGGACGGCTCGGCAGTCGCCACCAACTGGCCAGCCGCGTACGCGTCCATCGTCCCGCCCACCGTGGTGGTTGTAACGAGATGCTGCTCCCCGGGGCCGAGCGTCACGGTGGCCACGTCGACCCCGTCGAGCACCAGTCGGACAAGGGCAGGGGCCTCGCTGTCGTTGCCGACGTTCCACAGCGTGCCCGAGGCGGCGTCCGAGCAGATCGAGAAGAGCCCGATCGTCGAGTCGCACACGACGTTCGAGCTGGTGGCGGACGCGACGACCTCGCCCTGCAGCAGCATCTCGCCGAGACCACCGACCGGAGTCGTCACCTCCCGCCCCTCGAAAGGCGCCAGGTCGAGCACGGACTGGACCACGCCGCCCACCCGCAGCTCCACCGTCACCGCGGGCTCCAGGTCGTTCGACACGAACCATCGGTAACCCTGTCCGGGCGCGAAGCACAGGGCGAAGAACGAGACCGGCCCCCGCACGCACGGAGCGTCGTTGCTCGCCGCCTCGGCTACGACCTGGCCGGCGACGAGCGCAACCGCCTGTCCTCCCGTGGGCGTCGTGAAGCCCGCGAATCCACCGGACTCGACGGTGAACGTGCCGACGACGGCTCCCCCGAGCCGGACCTCGACGTCAACGGGATCAGGCGCGCTGTTGCCCAGCAACCACTGGTATCCGGTGACGTCATCCCGGCACAGCCCACCCATCCCGATGCTCCCCGGCGCGACCGGGCACGGAGCGTCGACGCTCTCCGTCTGGAAGGTGGCTCCGGGGAGGATCGCCACCATCGTCCCGGGCGCGTCCGTCCGGAACCCGTAGACCTCGCCCGGAGCGAGGCTCACGGTGTCGAAGGGCTGCCCGTTGAACTCGAGCTCCACCTCGACCGGGACGTCTGAGAGGTTGGACATGGCGAACACGAACGCCGTCGGAGTAGCGCATAGGCCCCGCAGATAGAACGTCGGGAGCTGGTCGGCGTCCCCAGTCGCCGGCACCGTGGAGGTGGTCGAGGGCGTCGTGGCGGTCGAGGTGGTCGTGGATGCCGCGATGCTCGTCGTCGTGGTGTCGCCAGCGGGCGCCGCGTCGCCAGCGGGCGCCGTGTCGCCAGCGGTCGTCGTCGGCACGAACGTGGTCGGCACCAACGTCGTGGTCGTCGACGTCGAGTCCTGAGCTTCCCGTTCGACCTCGGGATCGGTTGATGCGCCGGCCACTCCGGCGGCCACCAGCACGGATCCCGCGACGAGCAGGACCGCGGACAGCCTCCGCCCGACCCGCATTGCGCCCCCTCCCGCTTGTCCCACGGATGGTACGCCCGTTCAGGCGGGCCGTCACGGAGAGATTCAGCCGGCCTCGCGCAACTCCCGCCGCAACTCGTTGACCTCATCGCGCAAGCGCGCCGCGTACTCGAAGCGCAGCTCGGCCGCGGCGTCGTGCATCTCGTCCTCGAGGGTCTGGATGAGCCGCACCAGCTCCGTCTGCGGCATGTCGGCCAGATCCCGACGGACCTTGTCCCGCTCCCGCTGACGGCGACGGTCCCGGCCGGGGACCGGAGCAGTGTCGTCCGGTCGCAGCAGACTCAGGATGTCCGTGACAGCCTTGCGGATGGTCTGGGGATCGATGCCGTGCTCGGTGTTGTAGGCGACCTGCCGCGCCCGCCGGCGGTTGGTCTCGTCGATGGCGTGTTGCATCGAGTCCGTCACCTTGTCCGCGTACATCACGACCTGTCCGTCGACGTTGCGCGCCGCCCGCCCCATCGTCTGGATAAGGCTCGTCTGCGAGCGGAGGAAGCCCTCCTTGTCGGCGTCCAGGATGGCGACCAGGGACACCTCGGGCAGGTCGAGTCCCTCCCGCAGCAGGTTGATACCGACGAGCACGTCGAACTCGCCCAACCGGAGCGCCCGCAGGATCTCGATGCGCTGGATCGTGTCGATGTTGGAGTGCAGGTAGCGGACCCTCAGCCCCTGCTCCAGCAGGTATTCGGTCAGGTCCTCGGCCATCTTCTTGGTGAGCGTCGTGACGAGCACGCGGTGGCCCTTGAGCACACGGTCGTTGACCTGCTCGATCAGATCGTCGATCTGGCCCTTGGTCGGCTTGACGATGACCTCGGGGTCGACGAGGCCTGTCGGCCGCACGATCTGCTCGACCACCTGGTCGCTCACCCGCAGCTCGTACGCGCTGGGCGTAGCTGAGAGGAAGACCACCTGGTTGAGCCGCTCCATGACCTCCTCGAACCGCAGGGGCCGGTTGTCGCGGGCGCTGGGAAGTCGGAAGCCGTGCTCGACGAGCTGGTCCTTGCGGCTGCGGTCCCCCTCGTACTGCCCGTGGAGCTGGGGCACGGCCACATGGCTCTCGTCGATGACGAGCAGCCAGTCGTCCGGGAAGTAGTCGAGCAGCGTGAACGGAGGCTCGCCGAAGGTGCGGCCGTCGATGTGCATCGAGTAGTTCTCGATGCCATTGCAGTACCCGACCTCCTGGATCATCTCCAGGTCGTACTGGGTGCGCATCCGCAGGCGCTGCGCCTCCAGGAGCTTGCCCTCGCGCTCGAAGTAGGCCAGCCGATCCTGGAGCTCGGCCTCGATGCCCACGATGGCCTTTCGCATGCGCTCGTCGCCGGCGACGTAGTGCGTGGCGGGGAACACGATGACCTCGGTCAGCTCGTTGAGCTGCTCGCCGGTGAGCGGGTCGACGATGGTCAGCCGCTCCACCGTGTCGCCGAACATCTCGACGCGCAGCACGGTCTCGTCGTACGCCGGGTGTACCTCGATGGTGTCGCCCCGCACGCGGAACTTGCCCCTCCCGAGGGTCATGTCGTTGCGGTCGTACTGGAGGTCGACCAGGCGGCGCAGGATCGACCGCTGGTCGTAGTCGACGCCGGTGTGCAGCTCCAGCAGCTGGCCCCGATACTCGGCGGGGTCGCCCATGCCGTAGATGCACGACACCGAGGCGACCACGATGGTGTCCCGCCGGGTGAGCAGCGCGGCCGTCGCCGAATGGCGCAAGCGGTCGATCTCGTCGTTGATGGACGAGTCCTTCTCGATGTACGTGTCGCTCGAGGCGATGTAGGCCTCGGGCTGGTAGTAGTCGTAGTAGCTGACGAAGTACTCGACACGGTTCTCCGAGAAGAACTCCTTCATCTCCGTGGCGAGCTGTGCGGCCAGGCTCTTGTTGGGGGCGAGGATGAGCGTGGGCCGCTGGACCGCCTCGATCGTCCAGGCGATGGTGGCGCTCTTGCCCGAGCCGGTGATGCCGAGCAGCGTCTGGAAGCGGTCCCCCCGCTGGACCCCCTCCGCCAGCTTGGCGATGGCCGCCGGCTGGTCCCCGGCGGGGGCGAAGTCGGAGTGGACCTTGAGCGGGGCGGACATCGTGATCGATGCTACCGGTGGGGTGTTACAGGCCGAACCTGTGTTCGGGCTGCGCTCCATCCTGAGCGCTCCGTCCAGGCGCTACATGACCACGACGGAGCGGAGGACCTCACCCTGCTCCATCTTGTGGAAGGCCTCCTCGACCTGATCGAGAGCGATGGTCTCCGACACGAAGCCGTCCAGGTTGAGCCGGCCCTGCAGGTAGAGGTCGATGAGCATCGGAAAGTCGCGGCTGGGCAGGCAGTCGCCGTACCAACTCGACTTGAGGGCGCCGCCGCGCCCGAAGACCTCGATGAACGGCAGCTCGATCGTCATGTCCGGGCGGGGCACGCCGACCAGCACGACGGTGCCGGCGAGGTCGCGGGCGTCGAAGGCCTGCCGGTAGGTCTGGGGAAGGCCGATGGCCTCGATGCAGACATCGGCGCCGTTGCCGCCGGTGGCGGCCTTGACGGCTGCAACGGCGTCCTCCTTCGTGGAGTTGACGGTGTGGGTGGCACCGAAGTCCTTGGCCCAGGCCAGCTTCTGGTCGTCGATGTCGACGGCGACGATCGTGGAAGCACCGGCCAGGCGGGCGCCGGCGATGGCCGCGTTGCCGACCCCGCCGCACCCGAACACCGCCACCGAGTCACCACGCCCGACGCCGCCGGTGTTGATGGCGGCACCGAGCCCGGCCATCACTCCACATCCGAGCAGGCCGGCGGCCGTGGCCGGCGCGCTGGGGTCGACCTTGGTGCACTGCCCGGCGGCCACCAGCGTCTTGTCGGCGAACGCGCCGATGCCGAGGGCGGGGCTGAGGACGGTGCCATCGGCCAGCGTCATCTTCTGCGTGGCGTTGAAGGTGGAGAAGCAGTACCACGGCTTGCCCTTGCGGCAGCTCCGGCACTGCCCGCACACGGCCCGCCAGTTGAGGATCACGTAGTCACCGGGCGACACGTCCGTGACGTCCGGTCCCACCGCCTCAACGATGCCGGCCGCCTCGTGGCCGAGCAGGAACGGGAAGTCGTCGTTGATGCCGCCCTCCCGGTAGTGCAGATCGGTGTGGCAGACCCCACAGGCCTTGATGGCGACGAGCGCTTCCCCCGGGCCAGGATCGGGCACGAGCACCGTCTCGATGCTGACGGGCTCGCCCTTGGCCTTGGCCACCACTCCCCGGACCTCGTGCATGTGCTGCGTGCTCCTCACTCGGGGCCGCCCCCATCGGCAGCCCGCCGGCCCCGCATCCTGGCACGCCTGCCTGAAACGTGGCGGCGGTGCCCCCCGGCTACCGCTCGACGTGCGGGAGGGTCTGGAGCCAGGTCCAGAGCTGGTCAACCTGGGTCTCGAGCGCGACCAGGGCGCCGGTGTTGTCGATGATGCGGTCGGCACCGGCCGCCCGCTCCTCGCGCGTGGCCTGGCGGGCGACGCGGGCCCGGGCGTCGGCCTCGTCCATCCCCCGCAGGCGCACCAGCCGATCGACCGCGACCTCGACGGGGGTGTCGACCACGATCGTCGCGGCCAGCCCCTTCCGAGGGTTCTCGGCAAGCAGCGGGATGTCGAGCACGACCACGGCGTCTGTCCCGGCGGCGGCCTCGATCCGCCTGGCGATCTCCGCCCCGACGGCGGGGTGCACGATGGCGTTGAGGTCTTTCAGCGCATCCGGATCCCCGAACACGATGGTCGCCAGCGCCTGACGGTCGAGCTCGCCGTCCGGCAGGAGGACGCCCGGGCCGAAGCGCTCGGCGATGGCGGCCAGCACCGGCTGGCCCGGGCGCTGCAGCTCACGGGTGATGGCGTCGGCGTCGACGATGACAGCGCCGCGCCCCGCGAGGAGCGCAGACACTGTGGACTTCCCGGACCCGATGCCGCCGGTCAGCCCGACGAGGATCACGGCCGGCGCGGTGGGTGGGGTGGCGTCAGGCCTGGTCGGTGGCGGCGTCGGCCGCAGGTTCAGCGGTGTCCTCGGTGGAAGCGTCGGCCGCGGGCTCGGCGGTGTCCTCGGTGGCGGCGTCGGCCGCGGGCTCGGCGGTGTCCTCGGCCGCAGGCTCGGCGTCGGCCGCTGGCTCGGCCTCGACCTCGGTGACAGCAGCCTCCGGCGCCTCGGCCGCAGCCGCCCGCGGCTCGGTGGGCGGAAGCGAATCGCCCGGCGGGATCTCCTCGCCACCTTCACCGAGCTCCTCGAAGTACTCGGCCCACGCCGCTTCGCGCTCGGCGTCATCGGTGACGGTGTAGTTGCCCTGCTCGTCGATGCCGAAGTGCTCCCGGTACTCCTCGGCCAGCTCGCCGCCCTCGGCGGCCTGCTTGATCGAGAGGCTGATCCGGCGGCGGGCGAGGTCGAGATCGATGATCTTGACCCACAGCTCCTCACCGGGCGTCACGACCTGCTCCGGCGACTCGACGTGGTGCGCCGACATCTCCGAGATGTGGACCAGACCCTCGATGCCGTCGCCCACTTGGACGAAGGCGCCGAAGGGCACCAGCTTGGTGACCCGGCCGTAGACCAGCTCGCCGACGCGGTGGCTCCCGGCGAACTCCTGCCACGGATCCTGCTGGGTCGCCTTGAGCGAGAGGCTGATGCGCTCGCGGTCGTGGTCGACGTCGAGCACCTTGACGCTGACCTCGTCGCCCACAGACACCACCGAACCGGGATGGTCCACGTGCTTCCAGGACAGCTCGGACACGTGGATGAGACCGTCCATGCCGCCGAGGTCCACGAAGGCACCGAACGAGACGACCGAGGACACCACGCCGGTGCGGACGTCGCCCGGCTTCAGGTTGGCGAGGAAGTCCTCGCGCTGCTCCTTCTGGGTCTCTTCGAGGTAGCCGCGGCGGGACAGCACGACGTTGTTGCGGTTCTTGTCGAGCTCGATGATCTTGGCCTGAAGGACCCGGCCGACGTATGGCTGCAGGTCACGCACGCGGCGCAGTTCCACCAGCGAGGCGGGCAGGAACCCACGCAGGCCGATGTCCATGATGAGGCCGCCCTTGACGACCTCGATGACGGGGCCCTCGACGACGCCCTCGGACTCCTTGATCCTCTCGATCGTGCCCCAGGCCCGCTCGTACTGCGCCCGCTTCTTGGAGAGCAGCAGCCGCCCCTCCTTGTCCTCCTTGGTGAGGACCAGGGCCTCGAGCTCCTCACCCATCTTCACCACGTCGAACGGGTTGACGTCGTTGCGGATGGACAGCTCACGCGAAGGGATGACGCCCTCGGACTTGTAGCCGATGTCGAGCAGGACCTCGTCCTTGTCGATCTTCACCACCGTCCCGTTGACGATCTGACCGTCTTCGACGTCGACGAGGGTGCCGGCGATGGCGTCCTCGAAGCTCTGACCGAGATCGTCCTCGACGATCTGGCGTGGGACGTAGTTGCCCTCGTCGTCGAACGTGCCGAACGGCATGTCGTCTTCGGTGGCGGGGGAGGTGATGTCGGACAAGGAACAGGGTCGCTTTCGGGTGGACAGGAGTCAGTGATGGATGGACGCTCGGCCGGCCGCGAGGGCGCAACGAAGGTTGCCCAGGCTACCACCGGCCCCGGCCGCTCCTTCAGCGTCCAAACTAGGTGTCGTGCGAACCACACTCGTGGTGACGGTCATCGTGCTGGCCGCATCGGCGTGCGCGCCGCCGGGCAGCGGGAGCTCGCCCTACCGCTACACCGTCCCCGTGACGCCCGGGGTGAGCGTCGGCTACGGCGGAGTGGGCAGCCATCACGACTACCCGGCCGCCGACATCTTCGCCTCGCCGGGGTGCGGCACCCCGTTGGTGTCACCGGTCGACGGCTGGGTGCTCGAGGTGCGCACGGTGAACCTCTACGACCCGGCGACGGACAACCCCGCCCACCGGGGCGGCCGCTACGTGAGCATCCTCGGCGCCGACGGCGTGCGCTACTACCTGGCCCACCTCGACACCGTGGCGGCCGGCCTCTCCCCAGGTCACCGGGTTGGTGCCGGAGCCGCGGTGGGCACCATGGGCAGCACGGGCCGGGCCGGCGCGTGCCACGTCCACCTGGGCATCTCGCCGCCGTGCCCGGGCAAGGAGTGGTCGCTACGGCGAGGCGTCGTGTGGCCGCAGCCGTACCTCGATGCCTGGCGGCGGGGCGGCACGGGCTCGCCCGCGGGTGAGGTCGACGCGTGGGTGCGCGCCAATCCGGGCGCCTGCGCGGCTGCCATGCGCGACCCCTACGCGCCGGACGCCTGAGCTTCTGCCGGACGGCGGGCGACCAGCAGCAGCTCGGGCCGATCGACGGTCGCGGGCTCGTCGCCGTAGGCCCCGGGCTCGACCGAGCTGATGCGCTCCACGTCCAACCCCGCGGCCGCCGCCAGCAGGCGCAGCTCTCGCGGGGTGTAGCACCCGGTCCAGAGATCGATCGTCGCCGGCCTGCCGTGCTCGTCGTGGATCTCCGTGACCTCGTGAGCGACGCCCGGGCCGGCATCGAAGGAGGCCGCCGTGTGGTAGCGGACGGCGAAGTAGGCATTGAAGGCGGTCATCGCCAGCCTCCCACCGGGCCGCACCGCGCGGGCCATCCCGGCCAGGATGGCCTCGTCGTCACCCGGATCTTGCGACATGCCGAACGCGCCCTGGCACAGCGCGATGACGGCGTCGAACCCGGCGTCGTACTCGAGGGCGCGGGCGTCGGCGCGCTCGAACGTGGCGGCGTCCGGCGCGCCTCCCCGTGCCAGCTCGACGAAGCGGGCGCTGATGTCGATCCCGTGGCAGGCGATGCCCCGGCGGGCTAGCTCGTGGGCGTGGCGGCCGGGTCCGCAGCCGACGTCGAGCACCCGCATCCCCGTTGCCAACCCCAACGCCTCGACGAGGTGATCGACCTCCTGCACCGTCCCTTTCGTGTGCGCGTAGCGGAGGTACGACGGGCCCATGCGGTCGGCGGCGGGCTCGAACCAGTGGCGGGGCGACGCCGCGGCGGCCGGCACCGCCGGGTCCAATGCAGGCGGGTCCGGCGTGCTCACCCCTTGGCGTCGGCCCAGGTGGGACCGGAGGACACGTTGACCTCCAGCGGCACCCGCAGCTCAGCGGCACCGCGCATGGTGTCGACGGTGAGCGCGGCGACGGTCGTCTGCTCGTCCTCGGGTACCTCCAGCAGCACCTCGTCGTGCACCTGGAGCACGAGCCGGCTGCGGTAGTCGCCGGCCTCGAGGGCCTGGTCGAGGCGGACCAGCGCTACCTTGAAGATGTCGGCGGCCAGGCCCTGGATGCCGGCGTTCATGGCCTGGCGTTCGCCGGCCTGGCGGATACGGAAGTTCGAGTTGGACAGCTCCGGGATGGGGCGGCGGCGGCCGAACAGGGTCTCCGTGTAGCCCCTCATCCGCGCCTCCTTCACCGTGCGCTCCATGTACGCGCGCGACGTTGGGGAAGGCGTCGAAGTAGGCGTTGAGGATGACGGCCGCCTCGTCGGTCGGGATGTTGAGCCGCTGCCCCAATCCGTACGCCTCCATGCCGTAGGCGAGGCCGTAGCTGACCATCTTGGCCGTCGAGCGCATCTTGACCGTGACGTCTCCCGGCTCGACCCCGAACACACGGGACGCGGTGGCGGTGTGGATGTCCTCCCCGGCCGTGAAGGCGGCGACGAGGCCCGGATCCTCGGCCAAGTGGGCGATGCACCGCAGCTCGATCTGGTTGTAGTCGGCCACCAGCAGGGCGCAGCCGGGCGCGGCGATGAAACTCCGGCGGAACTGCCGGCCCTCGTCCGAGCGGACGGGGATGTTGTGGAGGTTGGGCTGGTCCGACGACAAGCGCCCCGTGCGGGCGACCGTCTGGTTGAAGGTGGCGTGGATCCGGCCGTCGGCCGCCACCTCGGCCAAGAGCCCCTCGCCGTAGGTGGAGCGCAGCTTCTCCACCTCCCGGTACTGCAGCAGGGGTTCGATGAACTCGGGCCACTCGTCGCGCAGCTTCTCCAGCGTCGCGGCATCGGTGGACAGTCCGGTCTTGGTGCGCTTCGTGGAGCTGAGACCACGCTCCTCGTACAGGATCTGACGCAACTGGACGGGCGAGTTGAGGTTGAAGTCCCGGCCGACGACCTCCCGCAGCCGGTCGGCCAGCCGGCGGCACTCCGCGGTGAGCCGGGTGTTCAGGGCCTCGAGCTCGTCCCGGTCGACCGCGATACCCGCGTCCTCCATGCGGGCCAGCACCCGCACGAGCGGGTTCTCGATCTCCAAGTAGAGGGCAGCCATGCCCTGCGCTTCGAGCGCGGCCGAGAGGGCCGGCGCCAGCCGGCTGACCGCCAGCGCCTCGCGGGCGGCCACCAGCGCCTCGTCTGCTCCCGCCTCCTCACCGAAGTCGAGCTGCCCGGTCGGGGCGCCGTCCTCGGGCAGACGGTCGCCGGTGTAGCGCTCCAGCAGGTCACCGACCCCGTAACGGGTCTCTGCGGGATCGAGCAGGTAGGCGGCGATGGCGGTGTCCATGGCCAGCGCCGGCACGTCGTCACCGAGCGCGGCCAACGCCCGCAGAAGCGCCTTCGACTGGTGGGCCCGGAGCGGCCGGCCGTCGGCCAGCGCGGCCAGGATCGAGTCGTCACCGACCACATCCGCGGACAGCCACGCCACCTCGCCTGCGGAGCTGTCCAGCACGACGGCCAAGCCGGTCAGGGCGCTGCGACCGGCCGCGCCGGCCCACGCCGGCGCCACGTCGAACTGCTCGAGCTTGCCGAGCAGCGACTCGGCCTCGGCGACGCCACCCACGCGGACAACCTCGGCCTCGAGCACCTGCCCCGAGGCGCTCGCGGCGCCGACGGCCTTGGCGCCGAGCGCCTCGTTCAGCCGGTCGAGCAGCGAGCGGAACTCGAGGAACTCGAACAGCCGCTTGACCTCGGCCATCTTCGGCTCCAGCACGGCGGCGTCGAGATCGACTTCGATCGGCACATCACGGAGGAGCACCATGACTCGGGCGTTCTCGCGCACCCGCTCCTCGTGCTCGGCCAGCGACGCCCGCAACTTGGGGGTCTGCGCATCGAGGTTCTCGTAGATGCCGTCGATCCCGCCGTAGTTGGTGATGAGCTTGGCGGCGGTCTTCTCCCCTACCCCGGGCACGCCGGGCAGGTTGTCGCTGGGGTCGCCGCGCAGCGCCGCGTACTGCGGATAGAGGGCCGGCGGCACCCCGGTGCGCTCCTGGATGCCGGCCTCGTCGTAGAAGGCGTAGTCCGACACGCCCCGCCGGTTGTAGAGCACCTTCACGTGAGGGTCCTCGACGAGCTGGTAGGTGTCGCGGTCGCCCGTCACGATGACGACGTCGTCGCCGCGGGCCTTGGCCTGCTCGGCCAACGTGGCGATGATGTCGTCGGCCTCGAACCCGGCCAGGTCCACGGCGACGACGCCCAGCGCATCGACGACCTCGCGCACCAGTCCCATCTGCTGGCGCAGGATGTCTGGGGCCTCATCCCGGTTGCCCTTGTACGTGGGCACGGCCTCGTGCCGGAAGGTCTTCTCCGGACGGTCGAACGCGGCGACGATCGAGTCCGGCTGGTGGTCTTTGACCAGGTTGATCAGCATCGACGTGAACCCGAAGACGGCGTTGGTCACCTGGCCGCCGGCCGTCGCCATGTCCGTCGGCAGGGCGAAGAACGCCCGGTAGGTCAGCGAGTTGCCGTCGAGGAGGAGGATCTTGGGCACGGGACGAGGGCCGGTCAGGGCAGCAGCTCGCCGTCGAGCACGAGCTGGGCCACGTCCTTCATCCGGACCCGATCGTTCATCGCCCGCTTCTGGATGAACGAGAACGCGTCGGACTCCGTCAGCCCGTTGACATCCATGAGCCGGCCCTTGGCACGGTCGATCAACTTGCGAGCCTCCAACCGCTCCTCGAGCGTGCGCACCTCTCCACCGAGCGCCTGCAGCTCGCTGTGGCGGGCGTGCGCCAGTTCGAGCGCGGGCACCAGGTCGCTCTTCTGGAAGGGCTTCACGAGGTAGGCCAACGCCCCCGCGTCGCGGGCCTGCTCGATGAGCTCACGTTGGCTGAACGCCGTGAGGATGAGCACGCCGCACACCTGCTCGCCGACCATGAGGCGTGCCGCCTCCAAGCCGTCCATGCCGGGCATGCCGATGTCCAGCACGGCCAGGTCGGGCCGGAGCTCCCGGGCCAACTCGATGGCCTCGTCGCCCCGCCCTGTCTCCGCGACGACCTCGTAGCCCTCCTCCTCCAACGTCTCGCGCAGATCGAGCCGGATGATGGCCTCGTCCTCGGCGATGAGCACGCGCAGTCCCACGGCGACCATTGAAGCACGGGGCTGCGCCGGAGAGACCCGCCCGCCACCAGCCGACCCGTCGTCAGCCCAGCCCCGTGGTCACATCCCGCGCACAAATCGCGCCGTGTGACCGCCGTGAGGCTCCTGGCCGCGATTTGTGCAGCCAAAGTGACGTGCGGCGTAAGCCGGACCTTCCCGGCCGAGAGCTGAGCCCTCCGGCTGGCGTCAGGCCGTCAGCTCGTCCAGGAGAGCGTCCTGGCGCTGTTCGAGCTCGGCGATCGACACCAGGACCTCCTGGCGGCGGGCCGCCATCGCCGCCGCGTGCCGCTCCGCGTCGTGGTGCTCACGCTCGGCCAACGGCGTCTCGGAGACCAGCGAACGGATGCGGGCGTCGTCCGCCTCGTCGTCGAGTTGCGCCAGCTGCTCGTCGATGATGGCCAGCTCCTCCCGCAGGGACCGCAGCCGCTGGCCGACACCCGAGAGCCGGCGCTCGACCAGCCACTTCGCCATCGGCCGCAGTGTAGACAGGAGCCCGATGGACGCCTGGGGAGTCACCGACGGCTACTGGGACGTCGCCGGCGACTGGCACACCACGGACGAAGACGTCCGCCGGGCGCTCCTCGACGCCATGGGGGCAGAGGGCGACGGGCCGCCGTGGGTGCCCTACTGGTCGATCCGGTACGGCGAGGCCCATCATCTGCAGTCCCTGTGCGAGGTGCTCCTCGAGGACGGCACGCAGCTTCCCGCCCTGGTCCAGCTCCCGCCCGACCTCCCCGTCGGGTACCACCAGCTCCTGCCCACGGACGGCGGCCCGGCCACCCGGCTCGTCGTCGCCCCCCGCTCCTGCCCGGACCCGCCGCGCGTCTGGGGATGGTCGGCCCAGCTGTACGCGCTCCACTCCAACTGGACGTGGGGAACGGGCGATCTGGGCGACCTGAAGGAGCTGGTCCGGTGGACCGGGTCGCTCGGAGGCGGCGCCGTGCTCGTCAACCCGCTCCACGCCAACCTTCCGACGCTCCCCCAGCAGCCCAGCCCGTACTACCCCGCCAGCCGGCGCTTCCGGAACGTGCTCTACATCCGCCTCGCCGACGTCCCCGGGGCCACGCTCGTGGCCGAGGACCTCGCCGAGGCGGACACCGCCGGCAGGGCGCTGACCGGCGCGGCACGGCTGGACCGGGACCAGGTGATGGCCCTCAAGCTGACCCTGCTGGAGCGGATCTTCGGCGCGCTCGGCGCCGACGCCGGCGGCGAGCCGTTCCGTCGCTGGAGCGCCGCGCAAGGCCCGGCGCTCGAGCACTGGACGCGGTACTGCGCACTGGCCGAGGTCCACGGCTCGTCGTGGCGGACCTGGCCCTCCGAGCTGAAGCACCCCGCGAGCGCCGCCGTCTCCGACCGGGCCCTTGCTGTCGGAGGCGAGGACCGCCTGCGCTTCCACGCCTGGTGCCAGTGGTTGGTGGACGAGCAGTTGCGCGTCGCGTCGGAAGGTCCGGTCGCCGTCCTGCAGGATCTCGCCGTCGGCTTCGACGCCGGCGGCTTCGACGCCTGGTACGACCAGGACTTGCTGGCGGTGACCTGCCGCATCGGTGCGCCCCCCGACGAGCTCGGTCCCGAGGGACAGGACTGGGGCTTGCCGCCGTACGTGCCGTGGAAGCTGCGGGCGGCCGACTTCGAGCCGTTCCGAGAGGCTGTGCACGCGGTGCTCGTCCACGCCGGTGGCCTCCGCATCGACCACGTGATGGGCCTCTTCCGCCAGTTCTGGCTGCCGCCCGGTGCCGGCCCCGATGGCGGCGCCTACGTGCGGTTCCCGGCGCCCGAGATGCTCGACATAGTGGCTGTCGAGGCCAGCCGCCAGGGCGCGTTCGTCATCGGCGAGGACCTCGGCACGGTCGAGCCCGAGGTGCGGGCCGAGCTGCGCGGGCGCGGCATCCTCGGCACAACGCTGGGCTGGTTCGAGGATGTCGGCCCGGACGAGTACGAACCCGAGACGTTGACGGCGCTCAGCACCCACGACCTGCCGACAGCGGCCGGGGTGGCCACGGGTTCCGACTCGGCCGCCGTGCGTCGCCTGGGCCGCCGCTTCGACGGCTCGCGCATCCTCACCCGTCTCAAGGCCCTGACGCCTGACGCGGTCACCGTCCCCGACACGGTCGTGGCCGCATACGCCGCGCTCTCGGCGGCGCCGACGCGGCTGGTGCTGGCCCAGCTCGACGACGCGGTCTGCAACCTCGCCCGCCCGAACCTGCCCGGTACGGTGGACGAGTGGCCCAACTGGTGCCTGCCGCTCCCGGCTGGCATGGAGGAGCTGCGGTGCCACCCGACGGTCCGGCGGGTTGCGTCGACCCTCAACGCGGATCGACCGCGGCCGGGAACCGTCGCACCATCAGCCGCCGCGCCACGCTCCTCGGCATCGGCCTCGCCGTCGTCACTGGGCTGGTCGTCCGCCTCCGCTTCCTGACCGTCCCTCTCGTCACCGACGAGGCCGGCTATGCGCAGGTCGCCCGGCTGTGGTCCCGCGGCGACCAGCTGTACGGCGACCACGCCTGGATCGAGCGGCCACAGGGACTGCTGCTCGCCTACCGGGTCGTCGCCGCGTCGGGCTGGGGACCGATGGCAAGGGTGCTGGCGATGGTCGCAGCGTCGATCGCCACGGTGGCCGTCGCCGCGGCGGCGTGGGCCCTGGCGGGGCGGCGGGCCGCCGTGCTGGCCGCGGCGCTGTTCGCCGTGCTGTCGCCGGCGCCGCACCTGGAGGGCTTCACGGCCAACGGCGAGCTCCTCGCGACAGCCGCCACGACGTCCGCCGTCGCACTCGGTGCCTGGTGGTCAGTCAACCACGACCAGCGCCTGCTGCTCCTGGCCGGGATCGCCGCGTCCACCGGCGTCCTGACCAAGCAGGCCGCGGTGGACGGGCTGGTGGCGGTCGGCGCACTCGTGCTGGCCGACGCCTGGCGCCGGCGCCGCAATCCCCTCCGCGACCTGGTCGTGTTCGCCAGCGGGGCAGCCGTGCCGCTCGCCCTCGCCTTCCTGCACGGGCTCGCCATCGGCTTGGACGACTGGTGGTTCGCGGTGGCCAGCCATCGGACCCAGATGGACTCGCTCATCAACGGGCTCTACGACACGCACCGGGCCGAGTTCTTCCAGTCGCTGGGCCCGTTCCGCCGGGATCTCGGCCTGCTCATGCCTCTGGCCGTCGTCGGCTTGGTGGCCGTGGCGCGCCGGCACCGGCTGACGCTGCCGCTCGTCTGGTTGCTCACCGCGACGTTCGGCGTCGCGGTCGGCGGGGTCTTCCATCCGCACTACTGGGTCCAGGTCGCCGCTCCGCTGGCGCTGCTCGCCGCGCTGGGGCTGGACCTCGTCGCCACGCGCTGGCGTGCCGCGGCGCGGGTGCTGGGAGCGGTCGCACTGGTCGTGCCCCTCGCCTACTCGATCCCGGTGTACACGGCCCGCACCGCCGACCGGGTGTCCGAACTGACCTCGGCCGACCCCCGCCACGTCGCCGCGCAGGAGGTCGGCGAGGCCGTGGCCGCGATCACGGAACCCGACGAGCGAGTCGCAGTGCTGTGGACGAACGCAGCCATCTACTGGTACGCCGATCGGGCGTCGCCCTTCCGCCACATGTGGTTCGCACCACTGCGTGACTTCGAGGGGGCCGCCGAGATCGCCCGGGCGACCATCATCGGACCCGGACCGCCACCGGCGGCGATCGTCGTGGCCACGGAGCCGACAGCCTTCGACCCTGACGGCCAGATCGCCCGGCTCCTCGCCAGGCGCTACCGCCTGGTCGACGTCGTGGCCGGCAACCGCATCTACCGGCTGCGTCCCGCCTTGCCCGAGCAGCCCTCCGTCCCGTAGTGGTGTGTCCATGCTGATCGAAGGACTCCCTCTCTGGCTGGCGCAGACCAACTGCTGGCTGGTCGCGCCGGACGGCCCGGGCGGTGAGTGCGTCCTGATCGACGCACCGCCCGATCCGGAGGCGATCGTCGGCCGGCTGGAGCACCACGGCCTCCGCCTGGCGGCGCTGTTCAACACCCACGGTCACATCGATCACATCGGTGGCGTGGGCTCGCTCGTGCACGGGTTGGAGCACGGCGACGAGATCGAGGTCCGCATCCACGACGGCGACAGGCACATGCTGCTCGACCCCATCGGGACCAGCGGGTCGTTCGGCGCCTACCTCGAGGGGCTCGACCTCCGCCCGCCGGAGGTCATCCACGGCATCGACGACGGGGAGCGAATTCGCGGCTGCGGCATGACGTTCACGGCCATACACACCCCCGGCCACACCCAGGGCTCGGTGTGCTTCGGGTTGGAGATCGACGGGCATCCTCCCGTGCTGTTCTCAGGCGACCACCTCTTCGCGGGCTCCATCGGTCGCACCGATCTGCCGGGCGGGTCCATGGACCAGCTCATGATCTCGATGGCCGAACGCATCCTGCCGCTCGACGACGAGACGCAGGTGCTGCCGGGCCACGGGCCGACGACGAGCATCGGCCACGAGCGCATGACCAACCCGTTCCTGCTGGAGCTCATCCAGCGGGGAGGGCGCTGGTAGCGCCCCGTCCGTCATCGGACGGCGCCAGGATGGCAGGCTGTCGCAGATGAGCGAGCGAAGCGAGCTCCATGTCACGGTGCGTTTGTCCGTCGCGAAGCGGCGGACAGCTCATTGGTGCCCCCGACAGCTCGTTCGCCTCGATTCGCACGGGGTTGAGATGAGGCACCAATGAGCGACGTTGGCGGGTCCGGACTCCCTCCGTACACCCCGAAGTCCGGCGGGACCGGTCTGTGGGCCCGCTTCCTGGCCTCGCCGATCTGGGTGAAGATCGCCGTGCCCGTCGCCATCGTCCTCCTCGCCGTCTTCGTGGGCGTGCTGATCGCCCGCAGCGACGACAGCTCCTCGAGCGAGGAGGAGACCGAGGAGCTCCTCGAGGAGCTGGCCGAGGAGCTCGCCGAGAACGAAGCGGCGGCCGGGAGCACGACCACCATCCCGGTGACGCTGCCCGAGACCACGACAACCGTCGCCGAGACGACCACCACCGTGGCCGAAACGACAACGACGGTGGCCGAGACCACGACAACGATCGCGACTACCACGACCGCCCCGGCCACCACGACGACGGTGCCGCCCACCACCGTGCCGGCAACGACGACCACCACGACGGTTCCCCCGACGACCGTGCCGCCCGCGACCACCACGACCACTACGGCACCGACGACGACCACGCCGCCGACGACCGAACCGCCACCCACGGAACCCCCGACCACAGAGCCGCCACCGACCGAACCGCCGACGACCGAAGCACCACCCCCGGAGCCGCCCGACACCGGCCGGCCGCCGGGCTCCCTCTTCGCCAACCTCAACGACCTGCAGGTCGCCTGGAACGCGACGGCCGAGGGCAGCTCGGTCGCACCGATCAGCGCATGGACGCCGATGACGGTCCTCGACCATGCCGTCAACGTGGCCAACCTCGGCGGCAACCTCCGCCTGGCGGCGGTGACGGGCGAGGGCGGGTTCGTCTCCCACGTCGTCCTGGCCTGGCTCCCGCTCGCCGACGAGTCCGAGCAGCCGCAGCAGAACGCTCAGTTCCAGGACGCCTTCGCCGTGCTCGTGCGCACGGTCAACCCGGCCGCCTCCTCGAGTCAGCAGGCCGACCTGGCCTCGGAGCTCGAGCTGTCGTCGGAGCAGCCACCATTCCCCGAAGGGGCGAAGGGGCGGGCCCTACTGGTCCCGGACCGCTACCAGCTCGAGGTCGTGGACATCCCCGGCCAGGACGGGCCCACCACCCTGATCGCCGCCACGAGCGCCGCGCCCCGCTGACCTCACGATCGATGCTTTCGGGCGGAAGGCCGCTACGGCAAGCGCCGGATGGTGATCGTGGTCCACGCGCCGACGTGGATCCGGTCGCCGCTGACCAGCCGGTGGGCCCCACCGGGCTCGAGCGTGACCCGGCCGTCGTTGAGCTCGGTCCCGTTGGTCGAGTCGAGGTCCGTGGCTGCGTAGCCACCGTCGTCGAGGCGCGCCAGCAGGACGTGGCAGTGGGATGCCGCCGGATCGGCGAGGGGGCCGGAGAGGTCGATTGCGGGCTCGATGCCGCGACCCTCGTGGCGGCGACCGATCAGCAACTCCGCGCCATCGAGGGCGACGACGACGGCGTCCCGTCCCTCTGGGAACACGAGACCGTTGGACGGGACGCGGTCGTAGAGCCGCCGGTCGGCAAGGATCTCGGCGACCCAGTGCTCCGGTACGGGTGCTGAAGCAGCGTCGAGATCGGCACCACAGCGTTCGCAGAAGCGACCCTCGGCCGGGCGGGGTGCAGAGCAAGCGCGGCAGACCGCCGCGGCCGGCGACGGGCCCCCCGACGCCAAGAGCTCGGTCCCCGACGAGGCTTCGGCGGCGTCGACATCATCGGCGCCGTCGACATCATCAGTGCCGTCCGGATCGCCGTCGTTCACTCCGGCCTCACACGCACCGTCTTCGTGGAGCGGGTGTCGAGCGCCATCTCGTCGGCCGCGTCGATGTTGCGCTTCAGCCTCACCGTCCCCGTCGTCGCATCGGTGATGTCGACCACCGCGGCCAGCAGCCTGAGCGTGCCGTCGTTCCCGCTCTCCGCGGCGAGCTGGGCGGCCCGGCCGAGTTGCGACGTGGCCGTCTGGTCGTCGCCAGCGCGGTGCGCCTCGAGGCCGGTCTCGATGGCCTTCGCCAGCTCGGCTTGGCCCGTGTAGTGGGCGACCTCGGGGTTGATCCGCGTCGACAATGCCACGTCGTCGGTCCAGACCGCCCGGATCGGTGACGGAGCTTGTGCCTCACCGTCGACCACCAGGCTCACCTGTCCCGCCCGCATCTCGTCGCCAGGGGCTCCGGGAGGCACGTCGATGCGCACGTGGTAGTCCCGCCGCTCGTCGGCCCACGCACCGGTCGGGTAGTCGACCGTCAGCTCGTCGACGAGCACGCCCCGATCCGTGAGGTCCTCGATGCTCGGGGCGACCTGCTTCACCAGCGTCACGCCCGCGCCGCGTGGCGTCCGCACCCGCAGCTTGACGTCGCCGACGGCCCGGTCCAGGGCCGAGCGGATGACGGCCCGGAAGTCGGCTTCGAGGTCCTCGGGCCGGGCCACGATGTCGACGGAGCCGAGCAACGCCGACGACACTCTCCGCAGCTCGGCCACTTCCCAGTCCGTGCCGATCCCTCGGCAGTCGCACTGGAAGACACCGCGGCAGAGGTCGATGGCAGCGCCGAGGTACTCGGGCGTCTCGCCCTCGTTGCGACCGTCTGTGAGGAGGAGCACGTGGCGGATGGCGTCCGGGTAGGCCGTCAGCCAGTTGTAGGCCTCCATCAGCCACCGGCCGATCGCTGTCCCTCCGACGGCGTCGAGATACGCCACACTCTCCTTGGCGGCTTTGCGCGTCGACTCCGAGGCCATCACGAGTTTGTCCTCAGTCGGGTAGACCCGGCGAGCCACGCTCGACCCGGCGACCACGCCGAAGAGCGTGCCGTCCGGCAGACAGTCGATCGCCGCCATCGTGGCGGCCCGTGCCGCCCGCAGCTTCGCCATCGGGTGCCGCATGGAACCCGAGACGTCGACGATGATCACCTCAGCCCGTTGCTGCGGGACCGGGACGACCGCGCCGCCCCCGCCACCGCTGCACGTGACGGTCACGATGGCGTTGACCTCGGAGCCATCGCGCGGGAGGTACTCGTTCTGATAGGTCTGCGCGTCGAACGTGGTCATGCGTCCTCCAGGGGCGTTGCGATCGGGGGCACGATGTCGGCGACGGCGACGGTCACGTTGTCGTGCCCGCCGAGGGACACGGCGTGACGGACCAGTGACCGCGCCACCGCCAACGGTTCCGCGGAGTCCTGGGCGAGGACGAGCCCGCCAAGTTCGTCCGCCGTCGGTGTGTAGTTCCAGAGGCCATCCGTGCACACGATGAGGCGGCCGGGCCGTCGCGGGCGCAGGGACGTGGTCGGGCAGGGGTCCGTGGGTGCGTCGGCCCCCAACCAGCGGGTGATGGCATGGGCCCGACTGTCGGCTTCGGCCATCTCGCGGGTGAGCTGTCCCGAGCCGACCTGCTCCTCGGCCCACGAGTGGTCGACCGTGAGCTGCTGGCAGCCGTCAGCATCGACCCAGTAGGCGCGTGAGTCACCGAGCCAGCCGACGGTGAGGTCGTCGCCGTCCCACAGCGCCAGCACGACGGTGCACGACGGTGCGTCCCGGCTCCCGTCGTCCTGCCACGGGACGGCGACGACAGCGGCGGCCGCACGCGCCACCGCGTCGCGCACGAGATCGACCGGGACCCAGGCGCGGTTCGGCTGCGCGGCGCGCTGCTGCAGCGCCCGCTCGACGCACCGGCCGAGCTCCTCGACGGCGACCTGCGCCGCCACGTCCGGACCGATCGATGCGGACACCCCATCGCACACCGCGAGACCTGCGCACCCTCGGTCAGCCTGCACGTGGACCGCGTCGTCGTTGCGCCGGTGAACGAGGCCGCGGTCGGTGACACCAGCCGCGGACCCTGCGTCGATCTCCACGTGATGGCGAGCTGCGTCGCGGTCGGCGGCGATAGCAGCCCCACAGGCTTCGCAGAACGTGTCGCCGGCCAGACCGGCCGCGCCACAGTCCGGACACCGGAGCAGCAGCTCGGTGTTCATCGACCGCTCCTCACCCACCACGACCAGGGGCGGACCCGGTTGGCCTGATCCACGAGTGCGATGCGCTCGGCGCTCGTGGCAGCGTGGCGGGCGGCAGCGCGGTAGGCGGCTTCGAGGCCCAGGCGCAGGGAACGGTCGCTGAGCGCGTGACCGAGGACCGGCGGCGCGGGGTCGATGGTCGTTCCGTTGCGGCTGACCGCGTCGTGGGCCGCTTCGAGGATGTCGACGGTGAGGCGATCGTGTTGCGCCCGATCGAGCGACAGGCCCTCGACGATCGCCGCGGCGCGACGCACGTCGGCCAGGTCGGTGCCGGCCCCGTCGTCGGCGAGCAGGAGTTCGACCTCCGCGATCTGCGCCGCCTGGTACGCGCCGGATGTGTGTGGGATCCGCTCGTAGGCCGCGATCGCTGCCCTCCGGTCCCCCATCGCCGAGCGGGCACGGGCGAGGCCGAAGACCGAGGACGTCAAGCCGGGATCGACGCTGCTCACGATGTCGAACCATGCCGCGGCCATCGTGTGGCCGCCGGCCTGCTCCGCGGCGTGAGCCAGGGCCAGCTTGGGTGCCAACTCACCGGGCAGGTACCGGTAGACCTGGTCCAGCTCCCGCGCGGCATCGGCCGGCGCACCCGCGGCCAGGGCCGCCACGCCCCGGTACCAGCCGACCCGCCAGTCCGGCCGGGCTCCCGAGAAGCTCACCGTCGCGTCCATGTCGTCGAGCACGCCGTTCGCCTCGTCGAGCCGGTCGAGGTCGATCAGCGCGCGGACACGCCGTAGCTCGACTTCGACGCCGCGGTCCGCCAGCTCGCCGAGCGCGTCGACGACTGCTTCGGGCTCCATCGCACCGAGCGTCACGACGACCGCCGCCTCGGGATCGTCGGGATTGACGAGGGGTACCGGCAAGCTGCGCCAGCCAGAGGTCGACGCGGCCCGTCCGCTCTCTCCCGTGAAGCAGGCGCTGGCTCCCGGGGTCGGCGCCCCCCGCAACTTCGATGTCACCTCGCGCAGCACGCCCTCGAGCTGCGCGGCCATCTCGTCGGCGCTCTGGAACCGCGCCTCGGGATCAGCGGCCGTCGCCCGTTCGAGGAAGCGGTAGAGAGAGTCGTGCTCGACGAAGAGGGGGACGTCGGCGGCCGGCGGGAGCGTGTACTGGTACGTGCCCCGGTACCCCCGGAAGTCGCAGCACAGCACCATCAGGGTCCGCGCCACCGTGAAGAGGTCGGACGGCACGGTCGGGCCGGTGCGGGCGATCTCGGGTGCCTGGTAGCCCGGGGTGCCGTAGATGGGACTGGTGGCGTCGTCCATGCGGTACACGCCGCCGAGGTCGATGAGCTTCACCGATTCGGGAGTGCGGATGACGTTGTCCGGCTTGAAGTCGCAGAAGAGGAGGCCGAGGTCGTGCAGGTGCCCGAGTGCAGGCAGGATCTCGAGCATGTAGGCGATCGCCTGGTCGACGGGCATCGGGTCTGGCCGGTCGCCCGCGGCCGCCCGTCGGGCCTCCAGCAGGCTGCGCAGGCTGTAGCCGTTGACGTACTCCATCACGATGTAGCCGTCACCGTCGTGCTCCACGAAGTTGTGGATCTTCACGATGTCCGGGTGCTCGACCTGAGCCAGGAAGCGCCGCTCGGCCAGCGCCGCGGCCAAGGCGTCCTCGTCCCCGGAGTTGATCAGGCCCTTCAGCACCACCCAGCGGTCGGCCACCTTCCGGTCCTTGGCCAGATAGATCCAGCCGAGACCGCCATGGGCCAGGCAGCCGGCCACCTCGTATTGCCCGGCCACGAGATTTCCCGCTCGCAGCTTGGCGACGAACGAGAACACATGGCGGCAGCTGCGGCAGAAGCCCTCGGGCCGCCCAGCCACGCCGTCCCGACTGCGGCCGACCGGCTCGTTGCACTTTTCGCAGAAGCGCCGCTGCTCAGGGACGTGCGCTTCGGCCATGATCGCGGTCACCGGATCCCGGGCCGGCACCGACGGGACATCGACGAGCCCACGACCCAGCCGGTGGCGGCGCGTCGAGCTGGTTCCGCCGCGCGGGCCGGCCACGCGGTGGCTGGTTGGCTCGGACGGCGCCGTCCCCGGCCGGGCGCCGAGCACTTCCGTGCCGCTCGTCGACTCGGGGCGAGGCGCCATGCCACAGTCGTCGCAGTAGCCGTCGACGATCGTGCCCGTGCAGCCCGAGCGTGCGCAGTTCATCGCGCCCGCTCCGACCGCTGCCCGAGCACCGTGTCCAGAGCTTCCTGGTAGCGCCGCAGGCCGGCTTCCGCCCGCACGAGGTCGATGGGTGCTTGGTAGAGGAGGCCCTCGGCCTGGCGCCGGAGCTCTTCCAGGACCTCGTCCTCGACGCAACCCAACGCAGCGGACTTCGCGGTGTAGGCGTCCAGCCGCCCCCGCAACTGCCTCCGGTGTTCCAGGAGGTCGTCCAGCTCCTTGCGGTGCTGATCGACGTCGTGGCGGAGTTGGTCGACGTGCCGGCTCCAGCCCGCCAGCTCGGCCTGGACGGACACCCAGTCACCGTCGGCGGCGAGTGCGGCGACCCGGTGCAGCTCGCCATCGAGTGCTTCGCACGGGATGGTCGGCGGCGGGGGCACGTCAACGACGCGGTCGCCGGCGTCCTTGTGCGCCCGGAGGACATCGGCGGTGGACCGGCCGAGCTCGGCGAGCCTGGACTGCGCGGCTGCCAGCTCGGCCTCGAACTCGTCACGAACACGTCTGGCGCCGTCGGCCGTCGCGACCACACCATCGACCTCCGCACCGAGGGCCTCGACCGCGGCGGCATCGAACGCCAGCGGATCGGTCAGCAGGCGGTGCTCGAGCGTGTCGAGCCGTCGTTCGAGTTCTGCCCGCCCACCCGGGCCGCCGCCTAGATCGCCGTCCTCGGACGCGTCGACCAGCCGGGCGCGCACGGACTGGACCAGCGGTCCACCAGTCTCCCAGGTCTCGGCCGCGGTGACGATGACCGATCGGGCGAGCGCGAACGGCTGGGCCATGGAGGCCAGGAGCTCGTCCGGTGTGCAGCGGTGGAGCACCCGCGATCCCGACACCAGGTCGCGCTCGGCCATGGGCACGGCCCGTTCGGGCAGCTCGACGGACGGTCCCAGCACGAGCTGCTCCACCTGGGCTCGACGCGACGCCGAGACGAACGAGCCCGTCCCCCTGGCGACCACGGCGGCGTCGGCCACGCCGGACAGCGCGGTGTACGACTGGAACAGACCGGCCAAGGCCTCTTCGGCCTCGGCCCACCGCTCCGCGCTCAGACCCTCGAGCCGGGCAGCGGCGAGCAGCGCCCTGCTGGACGACTGGTCGAGCTCGAGCAGGTTCGCGCCGGACCGCTCGGTGGCCCCCCGCAGCCGGTCCAGCGCGCGGTCGAGATCGGCGAGGTCCATCTCAACCCTCCCGGTAGTTCGCCGGCGGAGGGTCGGCGTCAGGAATGCCGAGCTCTGTCTCCAACTGGTCGTGGAGCTCCCCCCACGTCCCGTCGACCCGCAGCTCCTCGAGCACGGCGTTGACGAAGCGGACCAGTTCGGGCCGGTCGTGCGAGATCGCGATCCCGTAGTTCGAGCGCGTGCTCGGTCTCCGGGATGATGCCGTCCTTGACCTCGACAGTCAGGTCCTGTGGGCGCATGCCGTAGAGGAAGGAGTCGTGACCGAAGTAGGCGTCGACGTCGCCCTCCTGCAGCGCGTGGAGGCAGTCGGTGCGGGCGCCGACCTCGTGGCGCTCGGCCTCGGGCAGGTGGTCCTCCAGAAGCCCGATCGACGACGAGCCCGCGGTCACGCAGACCTTCTTTCCCGCCAGGTCGGCCGCGGTCTCGATGCCGGAGCCCTCGCGAACGAGGAACTGCTGGACCGCGGTGTAGTACTCGCTGCTGAACGCCACGTCCGCCCAGCGGTCACAGTTCATGGTGATGGCACTGACGGTGAGGTCGACGTCGTTCTCCTCGACGACCTTCGTCTTCTCGTCCGTGATCACAGGCTTGGTCTGGAGGATGATGTCGCGATCGAGGGGTCCGAAGATCCGCTTCGCGATCTCGTACGCGATATCGACCTCGAAGCCTTCGATCTCGCCAGTGCTCTGGCTTCGATACGAGAAGCCCTTCGTGTTCTCGTCGACACCGACGATGAGGCGGCCGCGCTCCTGGATCTCGCGTATCGCTGTGCCTTCGGGCAACTCGTCTGGAGAGGGCAGCGGGGCCGGGTCCGGCCGATAGCTGGCGGTGGGACCCTCGGCCTCGCACGCTGCCTCCGCCGCCGACGGGGGCTCGGGCGCCTCGGCATCGGTCACGGCCGGGGTCGTCGGGGGCTGCGGAAGCAGTTCGAGGCTGTCGAGCGCGGCGTCGCTCGTCCGGGCGGAGGAGCAGGCCGCGACGGCGACGACCACCAGTGCCGGAGCGGCGAGCACCCGAACTCGTGAGACCCACCGCCGCGGCGTCACCGGTACTCCTTCATCCGTACCCAGAGACCGGCGATCACGAGGATGGCGGCCAGGCCGATGGCGGCCAGCAAGGAGACCGCCAGCCACCGGATGCGATCGCTCGCCGCGCCGGCCCCGGCGTCCAGCCGGCCTCGGGCCGCGTCGATCTCCGTGCCCAGCGCCGCGTCGAGGTCGGCCGCAGCGGTGGCCTGGTCGGTGATGGCGACCCTGACCGCCGGCAGGTACTCGCCGGCGTCATCGAGTTGGCGCACCCGGTCGTTCGAGGCCAGGTACTCGTCCCACAGCCGACGGATGTTCGTGATGGCCCCCGTCGAGCCCGTGCGCTCGGCCAGCCGCGTGGCGTCGTCGAGCAGGCCGTTCGCCCCGCCTACCTGGGTCGTCACCAGATCGAAGTCCTCCCGGTACGCCGGATCGGTGCCCCGCTCGATCAGGTGAAAGTTGTCGTCGCTGAGGGAACGCAGCGCCAGGATACGGGCCGTCGAGAGCACGATGAGCTGGTCGGAGCCCTCGCGCTGCGAGCGCGACAGCGCTTGTTCCTGCTTATCGAGGGCCAGCAACGCTCCGGCCCCGAGCGCCACAACGATCAACGTCGCTCCGAGCAGACCGACGTTGAGAACTCGCCGCGTCCGGCCGGCCACGAACACCTGGGTGCCGACGAGGAGCACGAGCACCGTGGCGCCAACGGTCAGGAGGCCCAGCCGATGCCGGGTGGGCGTTCCCTCGTCGTATGCGTCGTAGAGGTCGCGTGCGGCCGCCTCGTAGATGCCGGTCGCCGCGGGGAGCATCGAGTTGCGCATCGAGCCGGAGGCCTGGCGCAGGTACGAGGCGCCGACCGGGTTGTCCAGCCGGTTGTTCGTACGGGCCGATTCGACCTGGCCGGCGTAGAGCGGCAGCGTCTGCGTGATCATCGCCACCGCGTCGCTGGACCGCGCCGAGCCGCGGTCCGAGCCGCGATCAGCGGCAACTTTGCGCCGGCGGTCTCCAGATCGTCCAAGTACCGGTCTCGCAGCTCCGGGGGTTCGAGCCCGGCGCGGAGGAACGCCGTCGACGCTGCCGCGTCGGCGTCGGCGAGTGCGACGTAGAGCTCCTCGGCGTCCACGAGTAGTGGGGTGGCGTCGTCCAACACGGCTTCGGTGGCGTCGCCACGACCGAGCGCGACGCCCACCGACAAGGCAGCAAGAGCGACCAGTCCGACGAGGAGCAGCACGGCCGCCAGCCCGAGCCAACCGGGGGTGGAGAGCAAGGTCGACCGACTCGGCCGACCGCGCAGCGTCGAGACGCTGACCGTCGGCTCCGACGTCGCAGACGCGACGTCCGCTACCGCCATGGCGCCACCCCTCCCGATGTGCGCCTGAGTGTACTGAGCCACATCAGCATCGTGCCGGAGACTTCGGATGCGACCAATGGCGCCGGCGGCGGACCTCGATGGCCGCGAGGGAAGCCGGATCTGTCCGAACGGACAGCCTGCGAACACGGATGCCGGTGAAACGTGAGGGCTACGATGGCCGCGGAGGGGTCATGGCGACGTTGGAGCGATTCGGGCCGACGGGCCACGATCTGGTCGTGCTGGACGAGTCGCGGGGGCGGCTCTCCATCGGCAAGAGCTCGACCAACGACCTGCCCATCGATGACGATCCCGCCGTCTCACGCGTCCACGCCGTGCTGGAGCACGTCGGCCCGGCGTGGTGCATCACCGATGTCGGTTCGACGAACGGCACGAGGGTCAACGGCGAGCGGCTGTTCGCGCCCCGCACGTTGTCCGACCGGGACGAGGTCATCATCGGTCGCACACGGCTTGTCATGCGGGACCCCGGGGCCCGCGGCGACGTGACGACCGAGCCGATGCGGGCCGCCCCGGCGCGCACGGCAGGAGAACAGCGGGTATTGGTCGAGCTTTGTCGCCCGGTGCTCTCCGGGCAGGCCTTCACCTCGCCCTCGTCGGTGCGCGCCATCGCCGAAGCGCTGTACGTGACGGACTCCGCGGTGAAGCAGCACCTCGATCGCCTGTACGACAAGTTCGACATCCGCGCCGACGCCGGCGTGTCCCGCCGGGTGCTGCTCGCCAACGAGGCGATCCAGACCGGCGCGGTGTCGCTGAAGGACCTGTCCTAGTCCTGATCGCGCCCGGTCGAGCCTCGCGGGGCTGTCCGTGGAGTCACAACGGGCTGCCCGCCGGGGCATCGAGAAGCGTCGTCCACGCCATTCCGGGCGAACCGGGCTGGGCGCGACCGTGGGGCCCATGGTGACCGAACACAGCTCCGGGCGACCGACGATGTGGCGCGCCCTCGTCCGCCGGTGGCGCTATTTCAGCGCCAAGGCCGAGCACGCGCACGACGAGCGGGCCGACCCGAAGATCCAGCTGGCCCAGGCGCTGGCCGAGGCCCGCGCCAACCACGCCCGACTCACCGAGCGGGCGGCCATCGTCGTTGCCCACCAGAAGCAACTGCAGCGCCAGCTCGACCGTCTGGCGGCGGAGCACGAGCGGGCCGACCGCTCGGCCCGCCAGGCGCTGCGGCTCGCTGACCACCAGTCACGTGGAGGCGATCCGGCGAAGTCGGCCGAGCTCGTGCGGACGGCCGAGGCCTTCGCCGAGCGCGTGCTCGATCGCGAGCGGGACATCCGCGCCATCGAGGAGCAGCTGCGGGATGCCGCCCTGGCCACCGAACGGGCGAAGGCGGCCGTCGCCGCGAACGCCGAGCAGCTCCGCCGGCAGGTGGCCGACCGGGAGCGGCTGCTGTCCACGCTGGACCACGCGAAGATGCAGGAGTCGATCAACGCCGCACTGGACCAGATCTCCGGGCCTGCGGGTGAGCTGGTCCCCACGCTCGCCGAAGTGGAGCGCAAGATCGACGCCAGGCTTGCCCGGGCGGAGGGCAGGGCAGAGCTGACGGCCGCATCGTCGGACCCGCTCGACCTCCAGATGCTGGAGATCGAGCAGTCGCAGCGCCGATCCGGCGCGCAGGCCCGTCTCGAGGAGATGCGCATTGCCCTCGGTCTGGCGACCCCGGTGATCGATGTCGCCGCCGTCGAACGGAGGGAGCTCGAGCCATGAGTACCTCACCCTGGCCTCCTCCCGGCACCCCACCCGAGCCCCGCCCACCCGCTGGCCCGGGCTACCGGTCTCCCGTCCTGTTGGCGCGCGTGGTGGTCGTCGCCATGGCCATCGGCTTGTGCGTGGCCGCGATCGCGACGATCGCCGTCCTCGTCCAGGTGAGAACGGCGAATGTGGAGCTCGCCGACATAGGCCCGGTCGCGCCCGACCGACTGGCCGCGGTCGACGAGCGGTTGACGGCTCTCTCCAGAGCCATCCAACTGGTCGACCTCGTCGGCGTGGGTCTGCTGGCCGTGTGGACGCGGCGCCTCTACGGGAACCTGCGCCACCTCGGCTTCAACGAACTCCGCTTCCGCGAGGTTTGGGCCCTCGGCGGGTGGTTCGTGCCCCTGGTCAACCTCGTGCGACCGAAGCAGATCCTCAACGACATCTGGCGGTCCGGCGAGCCCGAGCCCCGGCCCGTAGAGGCGTGCGAGCAGCAGCCCGTGTCGAACCTGCTCCACTGGTGGTGGTTCTTCTGGATAGTGCTCTGGCTGCCCACGCCCTTCTTGGGCGTCGAGGCCACGAGTCGGTTGGGTGAGAAGCCGGACAGTTCGTTCTTCGCATGGTGCGGCGTCGGCCACATGATCTTCGGCGCCCTGACGATCGCCGTCGTCGTCCGGACCACCTCTCGCCAGGTCCGGCTCGCACGCCCGTCGTCGCGACCGTCCTCTCGCAAGTCATTGCATTTGCAACTGTGTACGCCTCGTTCCGGTTCCCGAGACGTCAGGTGAACACTTCCGAACCGTTCGGGTTCCCTGGCAGACCCCCAGCGGCGCGGAGGGCCCAGGACCGCTGGCGGTGGGCGCTCGCCCACCGCGGATCACTCAACGCATGCCTCAGCAGTCATGAACGACAGCCGAGACCGACCGTTCCCTGCAAGGCGCCCGTCGAGGGCTTCATCCTGGAGGAGCCATGAGCACACCCCTGCCCCCGCCACCCGGTCCGGCCCGCACTTCGAATTGGGCCCGGCCGTCGCCGGTTAGCGCGCCGCTACCGCCCCCGCCCTTCTCGCTGTCTCTCCCCGTGCGCTTCTACCGATCATCCCGGCGGTTGGCCACGGTGCTGCGGTGGCTGCTCCTGGCGTGCATGCTCGTCGCCGGAGCGGACGCCGCGGCCAATGCCGCGGCGTACCGACTGATCGACCGGCTCCAGGCCGACGCCAACCTCGTCGGACTGGCCCAGATCGAGGCCAGCGATCAGCGCACCGTGGTCATGACCGGGGTCTTCGCGGTGGCCTTCCTCATCGCTGTCGGGTTCCTCATCGCCTGGACCAGTCGCGTGTACCGGAACCTCGGGCCACTCGGGGTCCAAGAACTGCGGTTCACCGAAGGCTGGGCCGTCGGGGCGTGGTTCGTCCCCTTCCTCAACCTGGTGCGGCCGAAGCAGATCCTCGACGACGTCTGGCGGGCCACCGGCCCGGACCGAGGCGACGACGACTGGCACCAGCGAAAAGTCACGCCGCTCCTCCACGTTTGGTGGGGGCTCTGGATCTTGGGGGGCCTGCTCTCGTTGTCGTCGGCGGACAACGCTGACCTCTCGTCCGCCAAGTCGTCGTCGATCGCCGCCTGCGTGGCTGACGGCGTCCTCATCGTCGCTTGCGCGCTGGCCATCGTCGTCGTCACGCGTTTGACCGAGAGCCAGGAGCTCCGGGCCACCGGGAACGCGCCCAAGCGGTCTGCGGCCTGGGAACACGCCGTCTGGCTCGGCCCAATCCTTGCGACAGCCGTTTTCGGTTTCGCCTTCGCCGGTTTCGCCGCCGCCGACAACGGCTCCGCTGACGGTGAAGGGCGGTCCGATGCGCCCGAGGATGAAGAGGCGTCGCGCGACAGCGTGCTAGCGCTGGATCTGGCGCTCGGCGACTGCTTCGATGATCCGCCGGCCTGGTCGGATGCCACGGAAGAGATCACGACAGTGCTGGCAGTCAACGTCGTTCCCTGCTCCGAGTCCCACGACGAGGAGGTCGTCGGGCAGGTTCGGCACCCGGCGGATCCGGACGCCGACTTCCCGGGAGACGAGGCCATGATCGCCCATGCCGACATGGAGTGCATGGAGGCGTTCGAACAGTGGGTTGGTCGTGCGTACAGCGAGTCCTCGCTCGAACTCGGCTACCTCTGGCCGGTCGAGGAGAATTGGGATGTCGGGGACCGCACCATCCTGTGTCTCGCATTTCGGCCCGGCGGCCAGCCGTTGACGGGAACCGTTCGCGACACGGCCATGTGAACAGGGCCGCTCACGCCAGCGGCTGGAAGCGGCGCAGGCGGAGGCTGTTCGTGACCACGAAGACGGACGAGAAGGCCATGGCCGCGCCAGCCACGATCGGGTTCAGGTAACCGGACGCGGCGATCGGGAGGGCGGCCACGTTGTAGGCGAAGGCCCAGAACAGGTTGCCCTTGATGATGGCGAGTGTGCGTCGGGACAGCCGGATGGCGTCGGCGGCGCCGCGCAGGTCACCCCTCACCAGCGTGAGGTCGCTGGCCTCGATGGCCGCGTCCGTGCCCGTGCCCATGGCGATGCCGAGGTCGGCCTGGGCCAGGGCCGCGGCGTCGTTGACGCCGTCGCCGACCATGGCGACGACCCCTCCCTCGCTCTGCAGCCGCTTGACCACGTCGACCTTGTCGGCGGGGAGCACCTCGGCCATGACGTCGTCGGGCGCGATGCCGACCTTCGCAGCCACGCCTCGCGCCGTGGCGCTGTTGTCCCCCGTCAGCAGCACGGGATGCAGGCCGAGGTCGACCAACCGCGACACCGCCTCGGCGCTTCCGTCCTTGACCGTGTCCGCCACCAGGAACAGCGCTGTGGCGCGACCGTTCCAGCCGGCGGCTATGACCGTCCGGCCTGACGTCTCCTCCTCCTGGCGACGTCGCTCCAGATCGTCCGGGAGCACCAGACCCCAGTCGGCGAGCAGGGCGGGCCGGCCCGCGACCACGGCATAGCCGTCGACGACTCCCTCCACGCCGAGCCCGGCCCGGCTGGCGAAGCTCTCGACGCCCGGCAGTGGACCGACCTCCTCGGCCGCACCGGCCGCTACTGCCCGGGCGATCGGGTGCTCGGACGCCGCTTCGAGGGCACCGACGAGGCGGAGGGCGTCCTGGCGCTCGACGCCGTCGGCCGTGGCGACATCCACGAGGGCCATGGCGCCGGTGGTGACCGTACCCGTCTTGTCCAGCACGATGGTGTCGACCTGGCGAGTCGACTCGAGCACCTCGGGACCCTTGATGAGGATGCCGAGCTGAGCGCCCCGGCCGGTCCCGACCATGAGGGCGGTCGGCGTGGCCAGTCCGAGGGCGCACGGGCAGGCGATGATGAGGACGGCGACCGCAGCGGTGAAGGCATAGGTGGCGTCGCCGGTGTTGGCCAGCCAGAAGCCGAGGGTGGCGGCAGCCAGGGCCAGCACCGCGGGTACGAACACGGCCGAGATCCGGTCGGCCAGGCGCTGGGCCGGCGCCTTGCCGGTCTGTGCCTGCTCGACGAGGCGGGCCATCTGCGCCAGCTGGGTGTCGCCCCCGACGCGGCTGGCCCGCACGACCAACCGGCCGCCGGCGTTGACGGTGGCGCCGACGACGTGGTCGCCCGGCCCGACCTCGACCGGCACGCTCTCGCCCGTGACCATCGACTCGTCCACGGCCGACGTGCCCTGCTCGACGACCCCGTCCGTGGCCACCTTCTCCCCCGGGCGCACGACGAAGCGCTCGCCGACGGCGAGCTCGCCGATCGAGAGGCGCCGCTCGGTGCCGTCGGCGCCGAGCACGGCCACGTCCTTCGCGCCCAGGTCGAGGAGCGCTCGGAGCGCGGCGCCGGCACGGCGCTTGGCCCGCGCTTCCAGGTATCGCCCAGTGAGGAGCAGCACGGTGACGGCCGACGCCACCTCGAGGTAGAGCTGGTCGGTTCCCTCCCCGTCGGACAGGGTGAGGGAGAAGGGCATCGTCATCCCCGGCATTCCGGCGTCGCCCCAGAAGAGCGCCCAGAGGGACCAGCCGAACGCGGCCAGGACCCCGACGGAGATGAGGGTGTCCATGGTGGCGGCGCCGTGGCGCAGGTTGGCCCACGCCGCCCGGTGGAACGGCCACGCACCCCAGGTGGCGACCGGGGCGGCGAGCGTCAGCGACAGCCACTGCCAGTTGGTGAATTGCAGCGCGGGGACCATCGCCATCAGCAGCACGGGCACGGTCAGCACGATCGACAGCGTCAAGCGCTGGCGAAGCGCGAGGAGCTCGGCCGGCTCGGCGGTGGCATCGTCAGAGACCGTGTGGCCGCCAGGCGCAGTCGGGTGCGGGACCTGGGCGCCATACCCGACGGACTCCACGGCAGCGACCAGTTCGTCAGGTGCTACTCGACCAGGATCGAAGTCCACCGCCGCCTTCTCGGTGGCGAAGTTGACGCTGGCCGTCACGCCATCGAGCCGGTTGAGGCTCTTCTCGATGCGGTTAGCGCACGACGCGGAGGTCATCCCGGTCAACGCCAGGTCGACGTGGACGTCGGCGGGAGCGCGGGCGCTCACGGCTGGTGCCCCCCTTCGTGGGCGGGATCGGACGACGGTGTGGCCGGTGGCACCGAGGGAGCGGTGTCGGCCGGCGCCGATGGCGGCAGGGACGGGGTGGGCTCGGACGCCGGACCGAGCTCGGGCAGCGCGCCTCCGAGGGCGACCCCCACCCCGAAGGACGCCGCGAGCACCACCGCGAACGCGGCCAGCTTCGCTGCCGGTCCCGGCCGGCGTCGGCGCAGTCGGCCGGCCATCAGCTCTTCACCAGGCGCTCGATGGCGCGGCTCGCCTCCGTCACGAGGCGATCGGCCTCGGCCTCGCCACCGTGGGCGACGGCGTCCGTCACGCAGTGCCGCAGGTGCTCGTCCAGGAGTCCGACGGCCACGCTCTGCAGGGCCTTCGTCGCCGCGGAGACCTGGGTGAGCACGTCGATGCAGTACGTGTCTTCCTCGACCATGCGCTGGAGCCCCCGCACCTGCCCCTCGATGCGACGCAGGCGCTTCAGGACGTCGTCCTTGCTGTCGTGGTAGCCAGGCTGGGTAGGCATGAGGAAACTATACCCCCTAGGGGTATCTTCTCCTCACCGAGTTCTCACGTTGCCCCCAGCGCGCTCTTACACCCAGGGAGTTGACTGGCCGCAACCCACCCCGAGGACGGACCATGACCGAGTACGGCGATCACCGCGACGGACCCCCGCCGGCGGCGGACCCTGCGTGGGGCCCACCGACGGGTAGCCCCTACCAGGGCCCCCCTCCTGGCGGACCAGCCGGGCCAGCGGACGACGACTTCTCGCCCCGGAGGCGCTCGCGGGCGTGGGCCCGAGCGGCCCTCGTCGTCGGCGCCGCCGCGGTCGGCTTCGCCGTCGCCGTCCCCACCGCCACCATCCTGCGGGACACCGACACGGCGCCGGAGAGCCCTCCGATCGCCCCCCAGGTCTCCATCGCTCCCGAGACCGAGGGTCGCGCCTCACTGGGCGACCTGTATCGCGGGCTCGTCGACATCGACACCCGCCTGGCCTACGACGAAGGGCGTGCCGCCGGGACCGGGATGATCATCACGGACGACGGCCAGGTGCTGACCAACGCGCACGTCATCGACGACGCGGGAAGCATCGTCGTCACCATCGTCTCCACCGGCGAGACCTACGACGCCACCGTGCTCGGCAGCGACGAGACGCGGGACGTGGCCCTGCTCCAGCTCGAAGACGCATCCGGGCTGGCCGCCGTGACGCTCGGCGACTCTTCGGGAGTCGAGCTCGGCGAGTCCATCGTCGCCCTCGGCAACTCGACGGGCACCGGCGACCCTCCCAGCGTCTCCGAGGGGACGGTCACCGGCATCGACGAGACGATCACCGTCGGCGACCCCGGCAGTGGTGAGTTCGACCGGATGAGCGGCCTCATCGAGACCGACGCCGCCCTCGCGCCGGGAGACTCCGGCGGCCCGATGTTCAACGCCGACGGCGAGGTGATCGGCATCAGCACCGCGGCTGACGGTCGGCGGCAGTTCCCGGGCCAGAGCGGCGAGAGCTACGCGGTGGCCATCGACACCGCCGAAACGGTCGCCGAGCAGATCCGATCCGGCGACGGCACCGACACGGTGCAGATCGGGATCCGGGGCTTCCTCGGTGTCACGATCAACGCGGCCAACCCGGCCGAAAGCGAGGTCGGTGGCGCGGTGATCTCCAGCGTGCTCGACGGGACCCCGGCAGACGATGCCGGGCTGCAGGCCGGGGACGTCATCACCGGCATCGACGGCGAACCGGTCGACTCCGGCGACGGGCTCAGCGCAGGGCTCCACGGCTCCCAGCCCGGAGACGAGGTGACGGTCGACTGGACCGACGCTTCCGGTACGGCGCGCAGCGCCACCGTGACGCTGGCCATGGGCCCGGCCTGACCCCGGGCGGCTCCGGCCGCGCCGTCGTAGGGTGCGGGTCCCGTGACCCGCTTCGGTTTCCTCATCGACCAGGACACGTGCATCGGTTGTCACGCCTGCACTGTGGCCTGCAAGGCGGAGCACGACGTCCCGCTCGGTGTGAACCGGACGTGGGTCAAGTACATCGAGAAGGGCACCTTCCCCGACGCCCGCCGCTTCTACTCGGTGTTGCGCTGCAACCACTGTGACAACGCGCCGTGCGTGACGATCTGTCCGACCACCGCGCTGTTCCGACGGTCCGACGGCATCATCGACTTCGACGACTCACGGTGCATCGGCTGCAAGTCGTGTATGAACGCGTGCCCGTACGACGCCATCTACATCAACCCCGAGACGCAGACGGCCCACAAGTGCAACTTCTGCGCGCATCGCGTGGAACAGAGCCTGGAGCCGAGTTGCGTCATCGTGTGCCCGACGCAGTCGATCGTGGCCGGCGACCTGGACGATCCGACGTCGCGGATCGCCATCACGCTGGCCCGTCACGGCACGATGGTGCGGGCCCCCGAGCAGGGCACGCAGCCGAAGGTGTTCTACAAGGGCGCCGACGAGGCGGCGCTGGATCCCCTCCGCACGGAGATCGCCGCGGACGGGATGATCTGGGCCGACACCCGACCGGGCCACCCGACCCGGCCCGCCCTCCGTTGGGGATCGGCGCGGCACGACCGAGCCGAGGTGGTCGCCCGCACCGCCTACACGACGGAGCACCCGCCGCCGTGGAAGGCCAAGGTCGCCGCCTACCTGGCGACCAAGGCGGTGTCGGCCGGTGCGCTGCTGGTCGGAGCGCTGCTGGTGCTGACCGGCCATGCCGACGAGCGGGCCTTGGTCGGCATCGCGGCGCCCGTCGTCGCCCTCGTCCTGGTCGCGGTGACCGGCGCCCTCCTCGTCGCCGACCTGCGCCAGCCCCGCCGCTTCCACCTGATCTTCCTCCGACCGCAGTGGCGCTCCTGGCTGGTACGGGGGGCGCTCATCCTCCTCGCCTACGGCGCGTCGGCGACGGTGTGGCTCATCGGCGGCCTGCTCGACCGGCCCGGCGTGGTGCAGGCGGTCGCGCTGCCCGCGGCCCTCCTCGCCGCGGGCTCCGCCGGGTACACGGCTTTCCTGTTCGGCCAGTGCGAGGGACGCGACCTGTGGCAGACGCCGCTGCTGCTCCCCGTGCTGCTGGCCCAGGCCGTGGCCGCGGGCGCGGGCGCGCTCCTGGTGCTGGCGCCCTTCTTCGACGCCGGTGACGACGTCACCACGACGTTGCTGTGGGCGCTGGCCGGCGGCACGGCCGGCCTGCTCGCCCTCCTCGCCGTCGAGCTCACGTCCCGCGGGACCGCGGCCGTGGAGCTGGCGCTCGCGGTGATGACCCGTGGCGAGCACGCCGGCGTGTTCTGGGCCGTGGGGGTCGGGGTCGGGATGATCGTGCCGCTGGCGCTGGCCGTCATCGGGCTGCTCGGGGCCGACGCCACGGTCGGCACAGCCCTCACGGTCACCGCGGGGGTCGCCGTCCTGGCTGGGCTCTACTCCTACGAGGACGCCTTCGTCCGGGCGGGCCAGGCGGTTCCGCTCTCGTGACCACCCCGGGCCTCACGAACTACCCCCCGCCCGAGCGCTGGGACGACTGGGAGGAGTACGACGCCCAGGAGTGGGCGCACGGCCGGCGCACCCGACGGCGGTTCTCGCTCATCCCGACGACGTGCTTCAACTGCGAGGCCTGCTGCGGCCTGCTGGCCTACGTCGACAAGGACACCGGGCGCATCGACCGGCTCGAGGGCAACCCGCACCACCCGGCCAGCCGGGGCCGCAACTGCGCCAAGGGCCCGGCCACCCTGAATCAGGTCTACGACCCCGAGCGCATCCTCTACCCACTCAAGCGGGCCGGCCGGCGGGGCGGAGGCGAGTGGGAGCGCATCACGTGGGACCGGGCGCTCTCCGAGATCGGCGGGCGCATCGGGACGGCCATCCGCGAGGGCCGGGGCCAAGAGGTCATGTACCACGTCGGCCGACCGGGCGACGACAGCTTCATCGAGCGGGTGCTGCACGCGTGGGGGCTCGACGCGCACAACTCTCACACCAACATCTGCTCATCCGGAGCACGCGTCGGCTACGCGGCCTGGATGGGCTTCGACCGGCCCTCGCCGGACCACGCGAACGCCGACGTCATCTTCCTCATCTCTTCCCACCTGGAGGCCGGTCACTACTTCAACCCCCACGCGCAGCGCATCATCGAGGGACAACAGCGGGGCGCCAAGGTCATCTGCGTCGATCCCCGCCTGTCCAACACCGCGTCCATGGTCGACCACTGGCTGCCGGCCTGGCCCGGCACCGAACCCGTGCTGCTGCTCGCGCTGGCCCGCTTGCTGCTCGAGGCGGGGACCTGGGACCGGGAGTTCGTGCGCCGCTGGGTCAACTGGGAGACGTTCCTCCGCGAGACCAGACCGGACCTGCCGGTCGAGTTCGCGTCCGTTGGCCCCGCGCTGCTCGACCTCTACGTCGACTACACGCCCGAGCGGGCCGCACAGCTGTGTGGCCTCGACGAGCGACAGATCCGGCGCATCGGCGAGCTCATCGGGAACGCCCTCGGAAGGTTCTCGTCCCACACGTGGCGGGCGTCCGGCGCCGGCAACGAGGGCGGATGGCAGACGGCCCGCTGCCTGTGGCTGCTCAACGTGCTCACCGGCTCGGTCGGCACGACCGGCGGCACGAGCCCCAACGGCTGGAACAAGTTCATCCCGGTGCCGCCCAAGCCGGTCCATCCCCACGACCAGTGGAACGACATCACTTGGCCGGCCGAGTACCCGCTCGCCCACCACGAGCTGTCGATGCTCCTCCCCCACTTCCTCAAAGAGGGCCGGGGCCGCCTCGACACCTACTTCACCCGGGTCTACAACCCCGTCTGGACGAACCCGGACGGGTTCTCCTGGCTGGAGGTGCTGACCGACGAGGAGCTCGTGGGCTGCCACGTCGCCCTGACCCCCTCCTGGTCGGAGTCAGCCTGGTTCGCGGACTACGTCCTCCCCATGGGCGTCGGCGCGGAACGCCACGACGTCGCCTCCTACGAGACCCACACCGGCCGGTGGATCGGCTTTCGCCAGCCCGTGTTCAAGGTGTTCGCCGAGCAACAAGGTCGGACGGTCGAGCGGACCTGGCAGGTCAACCCCGGCGAGGTCTGGGAGGAGAACGAGTGGTGGATCGACCTCGCATTCCACATCGACCCCGACGGCTCACTCGGCATCCGCGGCCACTTCGAGTCGCCGGAGCGCCCGGGCCGGCCCGTCTCCGTGGACGAGTACTACGAGCACCTGTTCACCCACTCCGTGCCCGGTCTGCCGGAGGCGGCCGCCGCCGAAGGCCTCAGCCCGCTCCAGTACATGCGCCGCCACGGCGCGTTCGAGCTGCCGGGTGACCAGCACGAGCTCCACGAGCGGATGGTCCCGGAGCAGGAGCTCGACACCGCCGGCGCGGTGCGGGAGGACGACGGCGTCTACCGCGTGCCCGGCACGGCCGGTCGCCACGACAACCTCGAGGACATCGGCGGCCACATGCCGTTCATCGGTGACGGCTCGCTCGGCGTCGAGATCGACGGCGTGGTCCGGGCCGGCTTCCCCACGCCGTCGCGGAAGCTGGAGCTGTACTCCGAGATGCTGCGCGACTGGGGCTGGCCCGAGTACGCGGTGCCGACGTGGATCCCCTCCCACGTCCACTGGGAGGACCTCGACTTCCCGGCCGGCGAGCGGATCCTGATTCCGACGTTCCGCCTGCCCACGATGATCCACACCCGCGGCGGCAACTCGAAGTGGCTCAACGAGATCAGCCACGGTCATCCGCTGTGGATCCACCCGAGCGACAGCGAGGAGTTGGGGATCGAGGTCGACGGCCTCGTGCGGGTCAGCACCCGGCTGGGCTGGTTCGTCATCCGGGCCTGGCGCACCGAGGGCATCCGGCCCGGAGTGGTCGGCGCCTCCCACCACATGGGCCGTTGGCGGCTCGACGACACCCGCGGGGCACAACGGTGGTCGTCAGGACGGGTCGGGATCACAGGCCCGGACGGTCGGGCCTACGGCGGCGCGACGGACGGGGCCGGCCAGAAGTGGGTGCTGCGCCAGCAGGCGGCGGTAGAGCCGTTCGCCTCGGAAGACCCGGATTCCGAGCGGGTGTGGTGGTCGGACGCCGGCGTCCACCAGAACCTGACCTTCCCCGTGCAGCCGGACCCCGTCTCCGGGATGCACTGCTGGCTGCAGCGGGTGACGGTTGGGCCGGCGCAGCCCGACGACCGCTACGGGGACGTCGTCGTGGACACCGCCCGCTCGACCGAGGTGTACCGGGAGTGGCTGGCCAAAGCCCGTCCTGGGCCGGGACCGGGGGGACTGCGGCGTCCGCTGTGGCTGGCCCGGCCCGTCAAGCCGGCGGCCACTGCATACCGGGCCCCGCAACCCCCTGGCCGGCCCGTGCCGCTCGCCCGGCCGGCCGTCCGGAGTCTGAGCAGAACCCGCCGCCAACGGCACGCCGCGCTCAGAGTCGGATGCCGGGGGACGGACGTGGCCGCGCCGGGACGCGTGCCAGGCTCCGGCGGTGGACGCCGGACCCGGACTGTCTGGCGCTCAGCCCTCGACGGCCCAGGGGCCGGCCACGGCCTTGAAGCTGTTGGTGGCCCACTCGCCCGGCCAGTGCTCGGCCGTGTCGGGGAGGATCTGACCGAAGCACAGGCCGCGCTCGGCCAGGCCATCCAGGATGGCGGGCAGGGCGTCGATCGTGCGCTGCTGGCCGTCGTGCATGAGGATGATCCCGCCCGGCTCGACGGCGAGCGCCCGGTCGAGCAGCTGCTGGGGGCTGCTCTCCTTCCAGTCGAAGGTGTCTGTGGTCCAGATGACCTCCTGGAGCCCCGCGGCCGCCACGGCCGCCTTGACCCGCTCGTCCGTGTAGCCGTAGGGCGGGCGGAACCACTGCGGGTCGGCGCCGGCGTCGCGCAGGTCGGAGTTGGAGATCGTGATCTCCTCGGCGACCTGTTCGGGCGTCAGCGTGGTGAGGTCGGCATGGGTCCGCGTGTGGTTCTCGACTGCGTGCCCGGCGTCCAGCTGCTCTTGCACCATCTCCGGGTGCTCCTCCACGGCCGTGCCGACGTTGAACATCGTGGCGCGGGCACCGTGGTCGGCCAGCACGTCGAGTAGGTCGGCGGTGAGGGGGGTCGGGCCGTCGTCGAACGTCAGCGCCACGTAGGCGTCACAGCTCTGCTCGGCCGCCGCCGCAGGGCGCTCCTCGGCGCGCGCGCTGGCTCGCAGCGTGCCGACGATCGGGAGCGCGAGCAGGGTGATGGTCGCACCGGTCAGCAGGGGCACAAGGGCCTTCTTCGACATCTCTTTCCTTCGTGAAGCGGGGTTTGCGGTTGGTTGTTGACGGCCGGAGGGCGGGGGGACGCCCCCCGGCCATCGATCAGGGCGCGAAGCGCCGAGTTCTCAGGGCTTCGCGGTGGCCGGGCGGCGCACCAGCGAGACCACGGCTGCGCCGGCGCCGATCAGGCTCAGGGCGAGCAGCAGCGTGGCAGCTGTTCCGAAGCCCGTGGCCGGCAGCATGGCGCCAGCCGCTCCGGCGGCGCCGGTAGCAGCGCCTGCACTGAGGGTGGAGGAGTAGTTCATTCTTGTCACCCCCTCTCGGCGCGGTATTGGACGGCCCAGTAGTCGGGGCGGCGGCGCGTCACCCGCGCTGCCAGCACCCGCCACCAGGACGAGGCGAACCAGCCCACCTGGAGCCAGGAGTAGACCTCCTGGGGCACCACGAGGGCGGCGAGGACGATGTCGCGCCAATCCCGGTACGGGATGCGCAACGCGCGCTTGACGGAGAGCGTGATCGTGATGGCCGGGAGCAGCAGCCACAGCGGGTTGAAGCCACCGGCGCCGAGCATGAACGCCCAGATGGTCACCAGCACCCAGAGGATGCGGGTGAGGACGGCGAGCGCGCCGGCCGCCTGCTGGCTCCAGGCCAGGAAGGTCAGCCGCGTGAGGCCGAAGCTCATGAGGTCCTCGGCTGTCCCCGATGACCACTTCAGCCGCTGGCCCCACAGGGCCGAGACGCTGGGCATCGGATCCGTGAAGGCACGGATCGTCGGGCTGGTCCGGCAGGCCCAGCCCAGCTCCCGCAGCCGGTGCGTGAGCTCGAAGTCCTCGACGGTCGAGGCGTAGGTCCACGGTCCCTCACGGTCGCCCCGCTCCATGACGGCGCCCAGCGCCTCGTTGCGGAGGGCCGCGCCGGCGCCCGCCAGCACCGACGTCGAACCCCGGCGCAGGGCGACGTCGACGGACGTGGCGAATTCGAAGCGCTGCCAGCGCAGGAGCATCCCCTTGCCAGGACGCATCGTGAACTTGGCGGTCGAGCCACCGAGACTCGGATCGGCCTGGAACTCGGCCTCCCAGTCGGCCACCGCGTTGGCGTCGAGCTCGGTGTCGGCGTCGACGGTCACGACGATGTCGGCGTCGGCGGCGAACCGGCGCCAGGCCAGGTTCAGTGCACCCGACTTGCGGTGCTGGTTGCCCGCCGTCTCGATCACGGTCACGGGGTAGCGGCTGGCGATGGCCACGGTGTCGTCCGTGCAGTTGTCGCCGATGACGATGATTGCGTCGAGCGGCCGGGTCTGGGCCAGGAGGGCCTCGATCGTGGCGCCGATGCCGACCGCCTCGTCGTGGGCGGGCACGAGCGCGACCATGCGCAGGCGCGACTGCTCGACCACGGAGGCGGAAGGCACGTCGACCGTCGGGTCACCGGAGGGCGGGGTCAGGCTCGTCACACCTGAGGAACGGCCGTCGTCCCTGGATATGACGCAAAACAGTCAAGAAACTCGCCGGACGGCCCGGACGGCGGAGGGCCGCGCGCTACGAGGACGTGGCCTGGTCCTTGAGCACGCGGCGGAGGATTTTGCCGGACGGTGACTTTGGCACCGCGTCGATCAGGACGACCTCGCGGAGCTGCTTGTACGTGGCCACCTGGCCGGCCACGAAGTCCCGCACCTCGTCGGCCGACGCCGACTGGTCGGGCTTGAGCACGACGTAGCCGACCGGGATCTCGCCAGCCTCGTCGTCGGGCAGACCGACCACGGCCGCGTCGGCGACGGCTGGGTGGGTGAGCAGGATCCCTTCCAGCTCGGCCGGCGCCACCTGGAAGCCCTTGTACTTGATGAGCTCCTTGAGCCGGTCGACGACGTAGAGGTGGCCGTCGGCGTCCAGGTGCCCGATGTCGCCCGTGTGGAGCCAGCCGTCGTCGTCGACGGTGACGGCGGAGGCCTCGGGGTTGTTGAGGTATCCCTGCATGACCTGCGGGCCTTGCACCCAGACCTCCCCGTCGCTACCCACGTCCAGGTTCTCGCCCGTGAGCGGATCGACGATCCTGGTCGCCGTGTTGGGCACGGTCACCCCGACGGACCCGGGCTTGTAACCACCTGCCGGGGTCATGTGGGTCACCGGGGACGCCTCGGTCATGCCGTAGCCCTGCACGACCTCGCAGCCGAGCCGTCCGCCGGCCTCCTCGGCCAGCTCGGCCGATAACGGCGCCGCTCCGGAGAAGACCTGGCGGATCGAGCTGAGGTCGTAGTCCCCCACCGCCGGGTGCTTGGCCAGCGCCACGACGATGGGAGGCGCCACGAACGTCCTCGTGATGCGGTAGTCCTGATGGAGCTGGAGGAACTGAGGCAGGTCGAAGCGCGGCATCGTGACGATCGAGGCCCCGACCGACAAGCCCGTGTTCATGAGCACCTGCATCCCGTAGATGTGGAAGAAGGGCAAGACGGCGATGATGACGTCGTCCTCGATGAAGTCGCCCGGCGCCACGATCTGGGCGATGTTCGCGACCAGGTTCCGGTGCGAGAGCATCACGCCCTTCGACAGCCCCGTCGTGCCTGACGAGTAGGGCAGGGCGACGACGGTCTCGTCGGACACGGGCACCTGCTCGGCCAGCGGCTCTCCGTACCACTCCTCGAGTGAATCAACTCCTTCGGCGGAAGCCATCACCGCGGTCGCCGTGACTGGCGTCCCCTCGGCCGCCGCCGCGGCCACCTCCAGCGTGGCCGGGACGGTCACCAGCAGCGACGCTCCGGCGTCCACCAGTTGGTGGTGGATCTCCCGCTCCGTGTAGGTCGGGTTGATCGTCGTGATGGCGCCACCAGCCATGGCGACGGCATGGAAGACGACCGCGTACTCCGGCACGTTGGGCGCCATCAACGCCAACACCTGCCCGGGTCCGAAACCTCTGGCCACGAGTCCACCGGCCAGGCGCCGCACGGCGTCGTCGAGCTGCCCGTACGTCACCACGCGGCCCGTCGGGCCGTCGATGAGGGCGGGCCTGTCCGTCCGGCTGGCGGCGTGACCCAGGACGAAGTCGGTCAGCAACCGGTCAGGGATCTCCACGTCCGGGAGTGGGCTGGGATGGATCACGATCGCTCCGTTCTGGCCGCGGTCCGGGCGGTGGGCCCAGCGGTGGGGCGCAGTCGCTCGCCCTTTCGTGCCCGGCGACACTAGTGAGAACGGGCACACCCACCGGTGGCGGGGGGCCGCGTGGCCGTCGCTACGCGAACAGCGCGCGGGGACGGCCTGGCTCGTCGGAGAGCTCCTGGCGCTCGACGCCGAGCATCGAGCTCCAGGTCGCGACGCCCTCGCCCAGATCGACGACGACGTGGCTCGGCTCCGGGCCGATCTGGCGGCCGGGGTTGAACACCCAAGTGGAGCCGATGCGATCCACCCACGACCCCTCGGCAACGAACGGCGGCTGGTGCACGTGGCCGCTCAGCACGATGTCCGGACGGTGTTCGTCGATCCAGCCGGCGAGGTCCTCGTCGCCGTAGAAGCTGCGACCGGTCCAGGTCGTGGCCGAACCCGCCGGGGGCCAGTGGTAGACCCAGATCCACGGGTGGTGGGACCGCGCGGCATCCTGCGCCAGCTGACGAGCGACCATCTCGCGCTGCATCGGCCCGTCCCACCAGGGGCAGACGGTGACGAGCGCGCCGCCAAGTTCCTTGCTGTCCCCGTCCACCAGCACGCCGAGACGGCGGGCCGCCGCCAACCATGGCGCGCCGCGTTCACCGCCGGCGTCCACCTCGGTCAGGTCGTGGTTGCCGGAGCAGGCGACGACCGTCGTACGTCCGGCGAGCAGCTCCAGATACGTCTCGACGACGACGATCTGGGTGTCCAGCGGCACCGACGACGACACGTCGAGGTGATCCCCGGCGACCACGACGACGTCGACCTCGGCCGCCGCCTCCACCAGCCAGTCGAGCTGGCGCAGCGTGTAGTGCAGGTCGGAAGCAAGTAGGAGGCGCACGGGCGTCGGGGAGGGCTCGGGCGCTCAGTACAGGGGGTCGGGTTCCCGGGCGGAACCCGGCTGCGCCGGCTTGCGGGCTTGCGCCAGGCGGATCAGGACGCCGTCAACCATGTCCAGACCGGGCGCCCCGTCGTACTGCCGCTTGAGGTCGGCCAGGTAGGCCACGAGACCCTGCAACCGGTGCGCGACCTCGGTGGCCACCATCACGGCGATGTCCGGTGACGACCGCAGGAAGGCCGCACCGTCGTCGGCCCGCCACAGCCGGCTCGGTGCCGTCGCGGTCACCGTCGCCGAGTGGTCCCCTCCGACCAGCGCCGCGATCTCCCCGACGAACGAGCCCGGCGTGGCGATCTCGGCGATCGCCATCCCGCCTCGCGTGACCGACAGCGCCCCGTGATCGAGCACGAACACCGCGCTCGGTGCGCTCTCCCTCCCGGACGAGGACGTCGTCGGGTTGGAGGTCGATCACTGGGAGATCCCGCACCAGTTCCGCCAGTTGCATCGGGTCTGGAGCGTAGGAAGTTGCGGCGCGTCAGGTGACCGTCAGGACGGCGTCAGGTCGGGCCCTGCAACCCGCGGAACACCACAGCCTCGTCCGTACCTTCGTCGAACAGGGCCTCGGCGGGGGCTCGGCGCGGGTCCCCGTCGGCGACGCCGGGCGGCAAGACGGCGGCCACCGCGAGGACGACCGCGGCTGCCGAACGGTCGTCACCCGCGTCGAGCGGAGCGACAAGCTCGTCGAGCCTGTCCTGGGCCAGCGCGGACAACGCCCGGGTGGTCACGGTGTCGGCCTCGTCAAGCAGCGCCAACCCCGCCGCGGCGTCGCCCAGCACGGACGCGCTGAGGAGGCTCTGCAACACGTCCCGCTCCCGCAGCGCGGCGGCGCGCGCCTCGGTCCGGGCGGCCGTTCGCCGCACGGTGGCCGGCGAGCTCCGCAGGGTGGCGTCCGCCGTGGCAGTGAACGACGCCACCATCGTGTAGTCCCCCGCCGCCGGGAAGAGCGGCGCGCTCGTGTCGGTCGCCAGGAGCGGGATCGCGCCACGGATGCGCTGGCCCGCCGCGAGCTCGACCCAGCGGGACAAGGCGTCGACCGGCCACGGCCAGCTACACCTCGCGGTGTAGCCGGCCGGCCCGGTGACATCGAAGGTCACGTCGCCCTCGATCAGATTGAGCCTGCTGCTCACCGTCACCGCCTGATCCCCGGCTTCCACCGTCACGACGCCGACGAGGCATTCATCGAGTGGCAGCTCCGCCGCCGCGGTGACGGTGAGACGGAGGTCGGCCAAGGCTCGTCCGCCCGTCAGCGGGCCTGCGGCTGGGCGAAGTCCTCGGCGATCCGCTCGGCTGCGGCGAGGTCGTTCGCGGCTGCGGACCGCGCCCTCGGCTTGGGCTTGCCGCGGCGCAGGCGGGTGAGGATGTTGGCGACCACGGGAGCATCCTTCTCGGTCGGGCTGGCCACCGCGACCGCCAGCTCGACCGCCCGTGCCGCCGACCGACCCTGGATCGCCAGGTCGAGGAAGCGCTGTGCCTCTCGGGGTGCGGCGCTGCGCGTGCGCCCGGCGCGGTAGTCCGTGAACGACCGCGCCAGGGAGTTCGCCATCACGAGGGCGCTCGCCGCGCCGGTGTCGGTGTCCGCGTACGACTCGGCCAGCTCCGTCAGAACGGCACGAGCCGCCTCGTCCGAGGCGAAGTCACCGAGGGCCAGCGCCTTCCCTACACCCTTCGTGAGCGACTTGCCGGAGATGCTGAGCTCGTCTTCCGAGGTCGCCATGCGGACGTCCACGGTCGCCGGTGCGGACACCGCCGTCGTCACGGCGTCCACCTCGAGCTGCGCGACCACCGTGTGGCGACCCGGACTCGTGAACGTCACGCCCTGGTTGGTGAAGAACACCTGCACATGGTTGCTGATCGACTCCCCCGGCTGCAGCAACACCATGGGGCGGGGACCGCAGCCGACGGCGATGTCGAGCACGTGGTCGATCTCGCCGCCGGGCGTCGTGCGCAGGAAGACCAGGTCGCCCTCGGCCAGCGTCAGCAATGAGGTGACCTGCCGCTGGCTGTCGCCGGTGTTGGTGAGCATCACCTCGGCCGTGAGGAACTCGCCGACGAAGGCCTGGCTTGGCATGCGGATGCTGAGCTCGAGGCCGTCGGCGCTGTCGCCGGTGGCGAGCCCGCTGACGTCGACCGGCGTGGGCAGCCCGGCGGACAGGCTGCCGTGCCCCCAACCGAAGTTCTTCCAGCCCGGCCGGACCTGGGGATCGGGAGCGTGGATGAGCGAGGTCCTGTCGTGTTGGGAGAACGCGAACGACGCGTTCCCCGGATAGGTGTTCGTCGAGCTGGCGAAGCCGATCACGTCGCCGGTCTGGTTCATGATCTCCGTCCCGATGGCGGGCTGGTGCACGTCATGCTTGGGGTGGAACAGGTTGAACGCGTGGCCGGCCTCGTGCACGAGCGTGCGCATGAACGCCGTGGGCACGTTGTTGAGTGCCTGGTTCTGCGCGTTCGGGGCGATGCGCGGGTCGTTGTTGAGCGTGGCGTCCGCGAACCCCACGGCACCCTCGCGGGGAACGGTGTCGTCGTCGAACATGACACCGAAGAGCGTTCCCTGGGTCGAACCGACCAGCAACCAGAGCCGCCAATCCTCACCAGTGGCCCCCTGGCGGTGCGTCGTGAGGAGCTGCTGGAGCTCGGCGTTGGTGAGGCTGGCGTCGTCCGGGACGTTGATCTGGTCGGTGGTGACCCTGACGTCCCAGCCGGCTGCCGCGTAGACGGACTGGAACGTGACCGTCGCCCCGGAGCCCGTCACGGCCGCCGCCGGGAACGTGCGGTTCACCATGGCGTCGACCTCGACCCGACAGCCCCGGAAGAAGGGCGACGTCTTGGTGGCCTTCACCGTCGAGACCGAGCCCCCGATGCTCAGGGTGCCCTCCATCTGCAGCGGGTTCAGGGGGATGGCGATCAGGTTCTGGCGGCACGTGAGCGTCAGCGTGCCCTGGTCCGTGGACACGAAGTCCTGCGTGGCTGCATTCCACAGGTGGCGCACGATCTGGATGGTGAGCACGCCGTTGACGTAGGTCACGCCGTTGGAGCGGAAGTACCACGAGTACTGCGACTTCGGGTAGCTCGGGTACCAGGGCGGGGTGGTCGGAAACACGACGAAGTCCCCGGACGCGTCAGCCGAGGTCGCCGAAGACTGGTCGCCCACGTCGGGGATCGGGGTCGGGATCGGGGTCGGGTTCGGCGTCGGCAGGATGACCGGGGGGATCAGCTCGATCCGCCACGGGAAGAACCGGCGGACGGAGTAGATGTCGCCCGATGCCCGCAGCGACGACGGGCCGACCTCGATGCGCATCGGTCCGCGCACGAGCGGCGAGAAGATCGTCGACGGCACGACCTCCAGGAGCCAGGAGCCGTTCAGGTCCCCGATGGGGCACGGGCCGTAGAACGGCGGTCGCACCAGGACGGGCGACCCGGGAGCGGGGATGAGCTCGCCGTCCTCGCCGAAGCTGAGCTCGTCGGTCTCGTGCGCCGGCTCGTTGCAGGAGCAATGACGTCCCATCGGGTGCCTCCTTCTCCGGAGCGGCGCGCCCCGCGCCACCAAAGAGAGGAGCGGCGAGGTGAACGTCTGATACGTCGGTGTGTGTCGGGCGGCCGTCGATGACGCGGCTCCGTATCTGGGCCTCTGCCACCCGCTCCATCGTCCGTGAGGGCATCGGGGATCGACCGCCTCGTCGCCACCCTCAGCCCGGAGCTCACCTGGACGCCGAACGGGACGGCCGTCGTCGTGCTCGAGATCGCCGCACCGTTGGGCGCCCGGTCGACCGAGGTAGGGCTCCACGAGCTGGGCGAGAACCTGGCCACCACCGTCGACCGGGTCCAGCACGAGCTGTCCCGCTACCCGAGCTCGATGGGGGCGTACGTGCTCGACGAGATCGACCTGGAGTTCCGGTCGACCTGCGCGTCGATCAACTCGGCCAGGTGAGGACCACCGTGCTCGACAGCTCGACGGCGACCGACCGCGCCGTCGGACGGGTCCACATGCGGGTGAAGCCCGTGCTCGGCGCCGCATCACGGCCGGTCGACGTGCCCGACCAGTCCCTCGTCGTCCTGGAGGAGCTGTCGGGGGACGCGATCCGGAAGCTGGCCGGCCTGCGGATCTACTCGGTGGAGGATCTCGTGCGGGCCGCGCAGAGCGGCGGTGGTCGCGCCGCTCTCGTCGCGCTCGAGCTCGACGTCGATCTGGACGTCCTCCTGGCGAAGTCGGGTCTGCTGGCGCTGCCGACCCTTCCCCGGGCGGTGCGGGAGGCGCTCGTCGGCCTGGGATTCGCGGACGTCAAGGCCTTCCTCGACGTCACCGATCACGTGGACCTGGCCGCGAAGCTGACGACCGCGCTCGGCCAGGAGGTCGCCGCCACCCACGTGGCCACCTGGCAGGAGGAGACGCGGCGGTACCTGTCCGTCCCCCTGCCCGAGGAGGTGCCGGAGTAGCGCGCCGCGCCGCGTTCAGGAGCGCTGCAGGAGGTTCAGCAGGTCGTCGGCGTGCTCTTCCTCAGTGGCGAGGATGCTCTCGAGCAGCACCCGCGTCGTGGGATCGCTGTCGCCCAACCACCGGATGATCTCCTGGTAGCTGGCGATGGCGACCCGCTCGGCCACCAGGTCCTCGCGGAGCATGTCGGTCAGGCTGTCGCCTTCGACGTACTCCGAGTGCGAGCGTGACGCCAGCCCCTCGGGGCTGAAGTTGGGCTCACCCTGGAGCTGTGTGATCCGGGCGGCCAGTTGGTCGGCGTGGAGCTGCTCCTCGTTGGCGTGCTGGAGGAACTCGGCTGCGGCGCCGCCGGAGTCGATGCCGGAGGCCATGTAGTAGTGGCGCTTGTAGCGCAGCACGCAGACGATCTCCGTCGCGAGCGCTTCGTTCAGGACCTCGATGACCCGCTCGCGATCGGCCGTGTAGGCGTCGGTGATGGGGCCCTTCTCGACCTCGGCACGGGCACGCGCACGGATCGTCTCGACATCGGTGAGGAACTCGGCCACGACGGAGATGGTAGCGCTGGCGACCGAGGCGACCGGCGGTCCGCGAGCGTCAGCACCCGCTCCCGTAGCGTTCCGGCGTGCCCCGGGAGCGACCGGACCTGCTGTTCCCCGCGTGGAGGGTGACGCCGATGCTGTCGCTGGCGCGGCGGATCGGCCTGGCGTTCGCGATCGTCATGTTCATCGCGCTCATCACCTATGTCGGGCGCGACGGCTACTTCGACGCCGCAGGCGGTGGGATCACCTTCCTCGACGCCATCTACTACTCGACGGTGACCGTTACTACGACGGGCTACGGCGACATCGCACCGTTCTCCCCGTCCGCGCGGGCCATGACAGCGTTCGTGGTCACACCGCTGCGCGTCCTGTTCCTGATCGTCCTCGTGGGCACCACCCTCGAGCTGTTGACCGAGCGTTTCCGCACCGCTCGGGCCGTCAACCGATGGAGGCGTCGAGTGAAGGATCACGTGATCGTGACCGGCTATGGCACGAAGGGCCGCAGCGCGGTCGACTCACTGTTCGCCACGGGCACGCCACGGGAGAGGACCGTGGTCGTGGACGTCGCATCGGACGCCGTCGAAGACGCACGTGCGGCATGGGCTGACCGCTGTCCTCGGCGACGCGACCCGCACCGAGGTGCTCCGGGAAGCCATGGTCGCTGTCGCGGCGTCGGTGATCGTGACCTGCAACCGGGACGACACCGCCACGCTCATCACCCTGACGGCCCGGGAGCTCAACCCGGACGCGACCATCGTCGCCGCCGTCAAGGACAGCGAGAACGCCCACCTGCTACGGGAGTCCGGGGCGCAGAGCGTCGTCATCTCGTCCGAGGCCGCGGGCCGGCTCCTCGGCCTGGCAACGGTCCAGCCGCGGGCGGTGGAGGTGCTCGAGGATCTGATCGTGGCCGGTGAAGGGCTCGAGATCGCGGAGCGACCCGTCTCGGAGGCCGAGATCGGAGGACCCGTGCGGGCCGGGCCGGGTGAGCTCCCGCTGGCCATCGTGCGCGACGGCGAGCGGATCGCCTTCGACGACGCCCGCTGGCACTCCCTGCAGCCGGACGACATCGTCGTGAGCGTCCAGCGAGGGCAGCAGCCGGAGCGTCAATGACCCAGTTCGGGATACGTTCCGCGCGTGGCGACCTCCGCACAGCCAGAGTCGCGGCAGCGGGGCGAGTCGAGCTGGATCCGGAACAGCAAGCTGGCCCTCGCCTGCTTCGGGCTCTTCGCCGTGTTCCTGGTCGCTCAGAGCGTGACGGGCTGGCACGCCTATGACGCCGAGCAGCAACAGCACGGCGAGCCCACTGTCGGGTACCTCTCGTATCTGACCACCGGACACTTCGTCGAGGCCACCTTCGAGAACTGGGAGAGCGAGTTCTTGCAGATGGCGGCCTTCGTGCTGTTGACCGCCTTTCTCGTCCAGAAGGGCTCAGCTGAATCGAAGCCCGAGGAAGGCGGACCGGCCGACGAGGATCCGCGGCTCCATCGTGACGATCCCGACGCACCGTGGCCCGTACGGCGCGGTGGCGTCTGGTTGAAGCTGTACGAGAACAGCCTCCTGCTCGCGTTCGTGGTCCTCTTCGCTGGGTCGATCGTGGGCCACGCACTCGGAGGCGCCCGCGAGTACAGCGCCGAGCAGCAAGCGCACGGCGCCCAGCCGGTGGGGGCATGGGAGTTCGCGGGGACCAGCGAGTTCTGGTTCCAGAGCTTCCAGAACTGGCAGAGCGAGTTCCTCGCCGTCGCGTCGATCGTGGTGCTGAGCATCATGCTGCGCCAACGGCATTCTCCGGAGTCGAAGCCGGTGCACGCCCCGGTCGACGAGACCGGCGGCTGACCAGCCGTCGACAGCCTTTGGAGGGCGTATCCGAGGTGGGAGTCGAACCCACACGTCCGTGCGGACAGCGGATTTTGAAGTCGGCCACATCGGCGAGGGCCCCGTTCCGAGCGTCCATGAAAAGATTGTGCAGGTCGAGCAGCACGCAACAGTCCGTGCAGCGAAGCAATTCGTTCAGGAAGTCGGCTTGGCTAAACTCTTCATGGCCATAGTCGATGTAGTTGACATTGTTCTCGACGAGGAAGGGGATCGACAACTCGACTATTACGGACTCGATGCGAGGGGACGAGGAGCCGCAGCGTCTCCTCGTCGCGAGTCGGCGAGAACGGCAGCGGATGTCCAAACCGCCGCGTATCCCTGTCGGGCGTCCCCCGCGTCATGACGTGGATTCGCTGGAGTCGCACTGGGCACGAGCTTGGGAGAGAAAGGACGTCAGGTTGTCTCGGTCTGTCCCGCTTATGAAATTTCCTGCTTCGGTGCGTGCGTTGAGAGCGCGTTCGAGATCGCGGCTGGCCTCGCACGGATTCCCGAGCTCGAGTTCGACGACCCCGATGAGCCCGCTCTGGACGGCGTACCAGTAAGGAGTCGCGATGTCGTGTGCCGCTCGATACCACCTCAGGGCTTCGTCGAAATCGTTCGTCGCTGCCGCCGCATAAGCGAGGTCGGCACGGGCAACATTGGCGAGAAGCTCTAGCTCCGGAGACGGCTCCGGAGCGTTGGTGTATGCTGCATCCACGGTGGTGAAGGACTCGACGGCGGATGCACGTAGCCGGACGTCCGTCGCGCCACCGGCTTCGAACAGGAGCAGGTCGATCTGGCCGATGACATTCGAAGCCTGTGCCCACGTCACGCTCTTGGTGCCGGTCGCAGCCTCTGTGTCTCGAAGGCGGACGTAGCGGTCCCGAAGCGCCTTCAGCACAGTGATCTGGTCTGGACTGATCGTGTCGAGCGCCCCAGTTGGACCAGTCGCCCGGAGGTATTCCGCGCCGAGAAGGCCAAGCTCAGCGAACGTGAAGCTCGGATCAGTGCCGAGCGCACGTTGGAATGCGCCGATGGCGGCGTCGAGCGAACCTTCGACGTTCGCTTCAGCCTGCCGGCTAAACGCAACTCCGAGCAACCCGTCCATGACGGCAATAATCTGCGCGGTGCTCGGAGAGGACGTGTCCAACGATTCAGCTGCTGACCGCGCCTGTTCGAGTACCGCGACCGCGGACGCAGCCTCGTCTCTGTCGAGGAGGTGCACGCTCCTCACCAGGGGACCGAAGAACCGGAGAACAGGGAGCGATGCCAGCGCGTCTTCGGCAGTGTCGAGGCGGCGAATGTCGACCTCGCCGGCGAGGCCGAACGCCTTCTCGAGCACGAGCGGATCGGCTGGCCGGCGCTCGTCGGCGCCTCGGATCACCATGCCCAACTCCACGGACGCGCGGCCGCCTTCGCCTGGTCGCGCCGTGCCGTAGACAAGCACATCGGCGTTCAGCTGGGCCGCCCTGTCCAGTGCCTCGGGCCGGCTGTTGCCCTCCCCATTCGTTCCTCGAACGGGTCCAACCTTCCTGGGACCCCACACGACCATCGTGTCGTCCGGCGCCGCACTGGCGCCGATCGCGTCGGCGACGGCCGCCGCGGCACTCATCCCCACAGCCTCGCTGCCGGTCACATCGTCGAGCTGGTCCGTTGCGAGTTCGGCGACGGCAACGTTGAAAGGTCCGTCCATCTGCTCCGGCGGTTCGGGAGCGGGCACACTCCTCCACAAGAGGATGCCGAAGCCGATCACACCGATGACGAACACCGAGCTCGCGGCGAGGACGATCCGCCGGCGGTTACGGTCGAAAAATCGCCTCGTCCGCGATCGGTCGTCCTGGACATAGTTGCGGAGCGCGTGGACGAGATCGTCGACATCACGAGAGAACGGTGTGCCCGTGCGAACCATGGCCGCCTGGTGATCAAGAACGCCACGCAGCCGATCTGGCAGCTCGTCGGGCGCCGGAAGACGGTCTCGATCGAGAAGGACGGGAATAATCGGCTTGCCCGCATCAATCGCACCCGTCAGCTCACGAGCGACGAAGTCTCCCTCGTCATGGAGACGTGCGCGCTTGGTGTCGTCGTTGGTGACAAGCCAGCCGTCGCCGATGATCGCCACCACCACGTCGGCATCGGCAACTCGCTGATCGATGACTTGGCCGAACTCCGCGCCGGACACCAGGCTATGAGAGTCCTTGTCAAAGAAGATGCGATTCTTCCCGAACTCGGGTATCAGGCGATCCGCGATGCGAGCCGTCTTGTCCTCACTGTCCGAGCGACGGTAGCTGAGAAAGATTCCAGCCACAATCGCTAGCCCCTAAGCACAGAGGGCGGGTCGCCGTGCGCCCATGGCGATGCTGCTGCCGCGACCCGTCGCCTCAACAAGAGACTAGAACGTGAGGAATAAGCGCGCCGGGAAAGGCGGCGCTGCCGCCAACGGACTCGAACCGACTCACGATGGAGCCTGGGCCGCACGCTGGGAAGGCTTCCCACTTCCAGTCTGGGTACGTCGATTTAAGGGCGTTGAACTGCTGCGCGACGTCCGTGAAAGATAAGCCTGGCACCACTCCCCAGAACGGGAATCCATTCGGCGCCGTCTGCAGTGAGAAGTACTCTTCGGGGAACGGAGGGCACTTGATCGTCCGAACGAGTTTAATCTCCTCTCCGGGCGAATAGAACCAACCAGCTCGCGGTGTCGTCTCATCGACAAATCCCGGTCGATTGTCACGCGAAGAGCCGTCTTCCATTAGGAGGCCACAATTGCCGGTGGCTGTTCTCAGAGTGAATTCTCCGTACTTGGCGCGCGCTTCAAAGGCGCGCTTCGTCGTGGCGAAGTCGGCGCCGATGAGCTGCGGCATCATCCGACAGTTCGCCTCCGGAGATACGGGCTGACCTGGTGCGACTGCCGTGCCAGGAGAGATCACCAGCGGATTTGAGGTGGGATAGCCCGCCGGCGGAGAGGGATTGCAGTGATTCATGATTTGGACTGACTTCCGCACCTGGACACCCGAGCCGATGAACGAGAGCGGCCAAGCGCCCTCCGGTCGATTAACGACCAGGAGGAGAGTCACCTGCGTGATCCAGTTGTTGCCATCGTCAGGAGCATGCGTTGGCTCGGTCAAGCCGACATAGTGCAGTCGCCGATCACCTGGCGTCGCGCCGACGAGTGCGAACCCGTCAGGCACGGGGTGGAGGGTGCGGATGCGCTGGGCGCGGTCCACCGTTAAGGAAACATTCACCACCGACGCACCAGAAGGCGTCTTAAGAAGCACATCTCCGCGGTTGAACTCGCGCCCAGTCAGCGCACAGATCACAAAGAAGTCACCACCAGCCGCCGGACCCGGCGTAGTAGGTCCGGGCACTACCTCCGTTACCCATACAGACGGCGCCGATCTCCCAGAGAAAGTCGGCGATTTCTCGCAAAGGCTCAAACCGGCATCGTTCACACGCAGAAGGCTGTTGCTACGCAAGAAATCGAGGGCATCTGCGGTCGGGGATTGCGTCGGTGCATCCGTCGTCGACGGCCCAGGCGTCCCGGGATCTGGCGGAGGAGGGCATGCCGTTAGGGTGATAGCGGCAACAGCAGCAACGGCGCCGATGACGAGTGGTCTCACGACGAACCTCCTTGCTAATGGCTTCGGCCGACGCCGAACTGACGACGAGCGTCGCGTGATGGTTCCGATCTGAGCGAACGAGACGTCAGTCGGCGCAAGCGCCGCCCACGTAGTCCGACTTGTCTCGATGAGTCAACCCCAGCGGTCGGCCCCTCTCGGTTGTGGTGGCAAGTCGACGGCCCACCGACCGTCCGGATACCGGCAGCATGGCGCCCGGGACGAGTCAACATCGTCGGCGCACCTCGGGCGCTACATTCCGGATGAGGGCAACGACCAACGCCAGACCGACTGCAGGCGTGGCGACACCCACCGCCCGTCCGCCAACCCTCCATTCGCCTGATACACATCCCAGGCCCTCCGACCACATCACCGCGCCGACCGCACAGAGTCGTCACGAAGTATTCATCGACGATAGAGCCCCACCGCCTGCCGTTGATACGTCGAATACCCCGGAGTGTCCGACCAGTCACGTGACCAGGGCGATCCGACGACGCGCGACTGAGCGAGGCCCGAACGGACGAGCTGATTGTCTACGACCGCATCGAGGGCGGGCGGAGCCCGAACCACCAACCCCCGCCGCTACGGGCGACGTTCCCGTCATCACAGCGAGCTGATCTTCATGCCCGCCACCGCCGAGACTGCCGGAGTCGCCCAGGTGCGGGTGGCCTGCGCTCCCCCACCGTGGAGAAGCATCGACGCGCACGGCGGTGTTTGAGTCGTGGCCGGGCCCGTGCGGTTGGCGAGCTTGCGGATCGACCAGTGCGTAAACCTGCACCCGAGCTTGGTCGGGCAGGTGTTGGCCATCTTGACGATCAACGCTCAGTCACTCCTCCCTCGAGATGGCCCGCTCGTCGAGCGGCCATGATCCTCTTGCCTGCGGTGACTTAGAGATGACGAACGGCCCGGCGACCGGCTCCGTGACCGGGCGTCCTTCGATTCGTGGCGCCCGGTAGACCTCTCCGACTCGCGTCGCCGTCCTCCACGTCGTACTAGCCCGCATCGCGATCGCCGCATCGGCTCTCCACTCCGAAGGATGCGCGAGCGTTCTCAGCGTTGTTCGGGTCGACCGCATCGACAGCGGACGACGTATAGGCGGCATGAACCTTCGGCCTCCGTGGGTGGGGCCGTATGGATCAGGCCGCTCATCGCCAAAGAACCGCCACACGTCGCGGGGTACGAGACGGCCAGGATCGACAGCCCTACCATGCGCGCATGCCCAGCCGGGCTACGTCTTCGAATCTCTCTGGGGACCGGTGGCCCTAGCGATTTGCGTCGGGCCGGAATCGCGGCGAGCCGCCCCGGCGGTCCTCGAGCAACCCCGCAGATGCTATCTCGTTCGGAAGCTCCCGGTGGCGGACGACAGGTCCCCACTGGCGTCTCGGCTCGACACTTGGAAGAAGTACTGCGTCTTGCGGGCGAGGCCGGTGATCGTCACCGAATGGCCCGTGACGAGCGTGCGGTCGAGAGGCGTAGCACTGCCGTAGGCAGTTGATGTCCCGTACTGCACTTGGCTGTCGGCCGGGATGTCCGTCGTCCAGGTGATCGTCACGCGGCCCGGACCGGACCGGGCCGCCACCTGGGAGATGGCCGGACCGCCGGGCCGTTCGCGGTAGGTCGCTGTGTACGACGCCGACGTGTTCGCGGCGATGTTGTGGGTTTGGGCGCCGCTGTCGGACCACCCAATGAACTCGTACGCCGTCCCACCGATCGCCTGCGGCGACGGCGCGCTGATCGAGAGCGTCGAACCGAGGATCGCCGTGCGGGTGAACGGTGTCGTCTGGCTGGACGAACCGACCGCCAGCGTCAGCCCCGCTGGACTGGACCCGAAGTCGAGCTCAACGGTTTGGGGGTCGAGCCGGACGCTCCTGGTGTTGGTCAAGCCGCCGGCGTCGGTGGCCGTCAGCCGCAGGTCCAGATGGGAGGGGTACTCGTGGTCGGGGGCCACGAAGCTGCCACTCGCTGTGCCCGCGAAGGTCTGCAACGGGTGCTCGTGGCAGGTGGACGGGCAGTGCTGCAGGACGAGGGACCAGGTGAGAGCGGATGCCGCCAGCGTGCCCTCCTGGGGATCGGTTGCGTGGCCCGAGAACGTGATCACGTCCCCGACCTTCCAAGTCGTGCCTGCAGCCGGCGTGTCGATCACCGCTGTCGGCGGGGTGTTGCCCGCCGAGATCGTGACCGACGATGTGCCGCTCGCCCCGGATGGATCCGTCACGCGGAGGCTGGCGGTACGTGTGCCCGACTGGGTGTAGGTGAAGCTGGCGGTCGCGGCGGCGGCATCGTCGAAAGCACCGTCCCCATCCAGGTCCCACGCGTACGTCAGCGTGTCACCGTCGGGATCGCTCGAGGCGCTGCCGTCGAACGCGACCGTCAAGGGCGCGGGCCCGCTGGTTGGGTTGGCCGTGGCGACCGCGATCGGAGGTTGGTTCTGGTTGAAGTAGCGGATGCGACGGATGGTGCCACCGAGGTCGACGTAGAAGAGATCGCCGCCAGGCCCGATCTGGAGGTCGACGGGCTGGGCGGCGCCGCCGACGAACGTGCGCCGTTTCGAGATGTCCGGGAGCCCGTTGGCGTCGGCCGGGATCGCCCAAATGCAGCGTCGGGTGTAGTCGGCGAAGAACAACGCCCCTTGATACTCGGCCGGATACGAGCCGCCACTCGAGAAGGCGAACGAGGTGCCGGCGACCGATGAGCCGCCTTTCGGGCAGACCTCGTTGGGTACCACGAGCTCGTTGTGGTGGTAGCGGAAGTAGGGCGCCACGACCGCGCCACTGCCGGCGGCGTACAGGTTCTCGCAGAGGTTGAGATTCGCCGAGTCGTAGCCGCCCTGTCGGCCGTCGCCCTCGTGACACGGCCAGCCGAAATTGTCGACCGGTGCTGAGGTCGGGTTGGTGAGGCGGTCGATCTCCTCCCACTCGTTCCAGCCGACGTCACCGATCCAGACCTCGTTGGTCCCTGGGCGGGTTGTGATGCGGAACGGGTTGCGCAGGCCGTAGGCGACGATCCGGCGGGAGTTGGGATCGCTGCTCGACGCCATCGGGTTGTCGGGAAGCCCGGCGCCCGTGGCGGGGTCGACCCGCAGGATCGCGCCGTCGAGGCCGACGGCATCGCCCGTCGTTCGTACATCCTGACTCCGCAGGGCCCCACCCTCGGCTGTTGGCGCCGTCATCGTGCCGCCGACGCCTCCCGGAGGGTCGCCGCACGGGTTGACCGGCGCGCCGTCCTGCCCATAGTCGACGAAGTTGAAGCTGGCGCCGTCCCCGCCGCTGACGTAGAGGGCGCCGTCAGCCCCGAAGGCCAAACTCCCGATCGAGTGACTCGGATACTGCTGGCACCAGTCTTCGATCAGCACCTGCTCGGAGCCGATCATCGTGCTGCCAGATGCCTGCAGTCGCGAGAGCCGACCGGCGACCACGCATCCGTCGGCCGTCGGACCGGGCGGCGTCGGGCAGCCGTCCGACGTGCCACCGACCGACCCCCACCGCGGTGCGGTGCCGCCGATGGCGGCATCAAAGGTGTAGAGGACGTAGACCCACGGGTTCGTCGGGAAGTTCGGAGCCAGCGCCAAGCCGAGCAGCCCCCGGTCCCAGAAGTTGTGGACCTGCGTTCGCAGGTCCGCGAAGACCGTCGGTGATGTGTCCGACAGATTGTCGAAGACCTTGACCAGACCGCTCTTCTCGGCCACGAACACTCGACCGTCTGGCGAGAAACGCACCGCGGTCGGCTCGGTGAGCCCGCTGAAGACGATCTCCTCCTGAAAGCCAGGGGGCAACGAGGCGCCGGCGGCCGGCTCCGTTGCCGTGAGCACCGCCAGTGACGAGGCCACGAGCGTGACCGTGACAAACCTGCCAACGTGCCCGACCAACTTGGATGAACCCCGCCCGTCGCCCACATTGCCCCCTCAAGCCGACGCGAGAACCGTACCACCCGTTCTCTGGGCCATCGCCTGCATCAGGAGGCTGCCGGGACAAATGTCGTCGACACCACCGCGCGTGCGCTTGGCGCGCCCATCGCGGCGCTGAGCGTGACAACCACGCCGGCTCCCAAGGGTCGGGTGCCCTGCCCGCCCAGCGAGCAGCGCCGATCGCGCGGCCAAGAACGCGACCGCCGCCGGTCGACCGGTACACCAAACGCCGCCTAGCGAGCCGATGGCTGAGGTGACGTCGCGGTCGAGCTCGCTCGGGCACGCGGGCACCAGTCGATTCGCGATCTCACCGTTCTCGTCGAGGCCCGGTCGCGACCCTGGCGGGGCGCCGGCAGTCCGTGCCGCGCGCTCGGCGGAGCGCTCCCCGCCTGCATCACTGGCAAACAGCCCGGTATCCACCGGTATGGGCGCGACGATCGCAGAGGCCCGGCCGCCGCCCCTATCGGCGCGTGGGCGCGACTCGCCGTGTGCTGGCTGGCGGCTTGGCGCGTCTCCGATGTGCGGTTTGACGTCAGAGACGTGCGCCATCGACCCGGCGGCTGGTGGCGGCTGCACCACGGAGTGCAACAGAAAGTGACCCGTCCAGGGTGTACGGCGACAGCGCGGCGCCTGGGGCTTGGGCCAGACCGGCTCCGATATCGTGGCTGGGAAGGGGCGAGCGTCGGGCGCTCTGCAGGAGTCGACTGCCGGAGGCGATCGCTCCGCCGGCCATCCGTGAGTTGCGGGAGCTGGTCCGTTACCGGGCCAAGCTGGTGCAGCTGCGCTCTGGGCTTACGACCCAGGTCCATGCCGTGATGGCCAAGAGGGTGTGTTGCCTCGGTGGTGGACACGTTCGGTCCCGGCGGCCGCCAGCAACTCGATGGCATGGTGCTCGGTGAGAGCTACACCGTCCGTGGAGTCCCTGCGCGATCTGATCGAGGTGTACGACGGGGAGATCGTCATGCTCGAGCGCAAGATCCACGCCCACCTGCGCCAGAACCGCGGCTATCGGGCGGTGCAGGCCATCAACGGGGTTGGACCGACCATCGCGGCGATCATCGTGGCCGAGATCGGCGATGTGACTCGCTTCTCCACCGCCCGTCACCTGAACCCGGGACTGTTGCACGATCTGGAAACAGGTTGGGATAGGCGGCCTGGGTGGTTTGTGGGGTCATGATCATCTCGTATTCGGCGGGGGTCATGCGGCCGAGCGCGGCCTGTCGCCGGCGACGGTTGTAGGTGCGTTCGATCCAGGTGACGATCGCGATGCGCAGGTCGTCGCGGGTCGCCCATCGGCGCCGGTTCAAGATGTTCTTTTGGACGAGCGCGAAGAACGATTCCATGGCCGCGTTGTCGCCGGCCGATCCGACCTGGCCCATAGAGCCGACCATCCGGTAGCGGGTCAGTACGCGCTGCGCCTTCCGAGCGCGGAACTGACTGCCCCTGTCGGAGTGAAGGATGCAGCCGGCGACGTCCGGCGTTGTGTTCGCCCAGCCGGACGGGCAGCCGTGGAACCCTGATCGGATCTCCTCTGCCTTCGACCGAGCGGTGAGCACGACCGCGCTCCCCCGTATCCGGCTGCACGATCTGCGGCACACACACAACCACGCACCTTCTCGTGGCCGGGACGAACGTGCGCGTGGTCTCCGAACGGTGGGGCCACGCGTCGGTGGCGTTCACGCTCGATGTGTACGCCCACGCGCTGCCGGGGCAGCAGGGCCAGTGCGGCAGCCGCGACTGCGGCTCTCGTCGACGGGCTGTGACCATTCTCTGACCAGGCGCCGTGCGGCGGCTGGCCGACTCGGACGGGGGTGAGAGCATCATCCCTGCTCAGATGCGGTGCCCGAGGTGGGAGTCGAACCCACACGTCCTTGCGGACAGCGGATTTTGAGTCCGCCGCGTCTGCCATTCCGCCACTCGGGCCGGTCGGGACGTCATGGTACCGGCGCCTGTCGCACGGCCCGAAGAGCCCACCGTTCCACAGTGCGAGACTTCGCCGTGCCCGAACTGCCGCCCCCGACCGCTGAACCACTCTCGATCTACGGATCCCCCACCGAGGTCTCTGCCCTCGATTGGAGCTGGGTTGACGCGCAGCTGGAGGCGGCGGGCATCTACTGGGTGGTCGCCAACGGTTCGGGGGCCCCGCATCCCCGCCCGCTGTGGGGACTCTGGATCGACCATCGGCTGCATCTCAGCATCGGCAGCCCGATCCTCAATCGCCAGGTCACGGCGGACGGCCGCGTCACCGCGCACCTCGAGAGCGGGACGGACGTCGTGATCCTCGAGGGCGCGGTGGCCGGGACCACCGAGGACGCGGCGCTGATCGAGCGCTACGACGCCAAGTACGACTGGACGTACACCGTGGACGAGTACGGGCCGCTCACGACGGTGGACCCGGTGTCCGTCGTCGCCTGGCGGTCAGCCGGGTGGGCGGGCAGAGAGAGCTTCAAGACCGCCGGCAAGTGGCGGTTCGGCTGACCCTTACGACGGGAACAACAAGCCGACGGCGAACCCTGCCACCCCGATGAGGAAAGTCCCGATGGCGACAGGGGCCAGGTCCGACAGCACGGCGGCGTCCCGCGGCGTCCCGATCCGCTTGGCCCGAACCCGCTCCTGACGCAGTCCGACCGCCCAGGCCCCCAGGCCGAGGAGCAGCACCACGAGGCCGAGCGACGGCCGCCCGCCGACCCCACCGTCGACGGGCACGCCGCGGGCGATCAGCAGCCCGCAGGCCACCAGTGACAAGCCCGAGCGCTGCCAGGCCAGTCGTGTGCGCTCGACCGACGCACCGGGGTGCGGACGGTAGGCGGTCACGACGTGCTCACCGTCGCCACCAGGAGCGCCACGACGGCCACGATCCCGATCACGACGCTCACCAGCAGTGGGAGGCGGGCGACCGGCAACGGCTGGCCGAGGCGCATGGCGCGCTGGTTGGCGGCCCACTCCCGCAGCGACGCGACCGCGACGAACGCGCCGAGGGCGATCAGCGGCAACCCGATCAACCGGCGTCCGAACGGCAGATCGAAGGGCGGCAGCAGGTTCGTGACGGCCAGACCCACGGAGATGAGCGCGAGTGCCGTCCGGTTCCAGGCCAGGAAGGTGCGCTCGTTGGCGTAGGAGAATCGGGGGTCCGGTTCCTCGCCGACCTCGTGCGGCGGCGGACCGACGAACCAGCGGACCGGCGAGCGCACCGCCGCATGATCACGACCGGTGGGGCGCCGGTCAAGCACCGCGGACCCAACAGCGAGTCCTGACGACCACGGCGGCCATCATCCATGTCGTGTGGATCGGCGGTAAGCACCGAATCACGTGACGCCGATGACGAGGGGGCGCCGACCGACCGCAATGGCTACCGCGCGGTAGTCAGACCCTTGACAGGGAACGGTCTAGCCTCGAACCATCATGCTCGCGTTCATGTTCCCCGGCCAGGGCTCGCAGCGCCCCGGCATGGGCCGTCCGTGGGCCGACCACGAGAGCTGGGAGCTGGTCGAGGAGGCCACGGCCCACGCCGACCGCGACGTCGGCCGTCTGCTGCTCGACGCCGACGCCGACGAGCTGAAGGACACCCGCAATGCCCAGCTCTGCACGTTCGTCACCAGCCTGATGGTGCTGGACGCGGTCGAACGCATGGGCCTCGAACCGAGCTTCTGCGCCGGGCACAGCCTCGGTGAGTACACGGCGCTCGCGGCCACCGGCGCGCTCGCCTTCGACGACGGTGTGCGCCTCGTCTGCGAGCGGGCCGAGGCGATGCACGAAGCCGGTGCCGACAACCCCGGCACGATGGCCGCCGTGCTCGGGCTGGACGACGACGACGTGGAGATCGCCTGCCGTCGGGCGGACGACGACGTGTGGGTGGCCAACTTCAACGCGCCCGGTCAGGTGGTGATCGCGGGCTCCGCCGAGGGAGTGAGCGCGGCGGGAGCGGTGTCGAAAGAGCTCGGAGCCAAAAAGGTCATGCCGCTGCCTGTGTCCGGTGCGTTCCACACGCCGTACATGACGCCCGCCCGGGATCGCCTCCGCAAGGCCATCGCCGAGGCCGACCCGCGCGACACGGACGTCCCGATCGTCTCCAACGTGGACGCGCTCCCCCACAACCGCGGGGGCGAGTGGGCCAGCCTGCTGTCCGCGCAGCTCTCCAGCCCGGTCCGGTGGAAGCACTGCCTGCTGGCGCTGTCCGGTGCGGGCGTCACGGACTACGTCGAGCTCGGCCCCGGCGGCGTGCTCACCGGTATGACCAAGCGCACGGTGGACGCCGCCCGCACCCTGTCGATCGCCACACCGGACGAGCTCGACAAGCTGCTCGACTTCATCGATGCCCGCGCCGCCAACACCCCGGTCCCCCACGAGGGCGAGCACCTGTCGGCGATCGAGCGGCTGGTCGTCAGCCCGGCGGCCGGGATCTTCACGCCCGTCGGAGGGCTCGAAGGAGGAAGCGTGATCAGCGTCGGCGACGTGCTCGGCCGGGTGGCCGAGCAGGAGGTGCGCTCGCCCTTCGACGGCGTGCTGCAGAGCTACATCGCCATGACCGGGGAGCGGGTCACCACCCGCCAACCCATTGCCTGGCTGAGGTCGAGCTGACATGCCCGCCATCCCGCACAACGCGGCCGGCGCCGTCATCACCGGCTGGGGCACCGCGCTCCCGCCGAAGATCCTGACCAACGACGACCTGGCCGGGATGATGGACACCAGCGACGAGTGGATCCGGGAGCGCACCGGCATCCGCGAACGGCGGGTCGGTGGCACGACGGCCGGGCTGTCGGCCGAGTCCGGGCGCAAGGCCATAGAGATGGCGGGACTCGAGCCCGGCGACATCGACGCGCTGGTCCTGGCCACCACCACGCCCGATCGTGCCGTCCCCGCCACGGCTCCGACCGTGCAGACCGAGCTTGGCCTGCGTTGCGGCGCGTTCGACGTCAACGCCGCCTGCTCCGGCTTCGTCTACGGGCTGGTGCTCGCCCACGGGCTCATCACGATGGGGTCCGACAAGATCCTGCTGATCGGCACCGACACGCTCGCCCGCATCACCGACTGGGAGGACCGCAACACGGCCGTGCTGTTCGCGGACGGCTCGGGCGCGGTGGTGCTGGAGCGTTCGGACGGCCCCGGTCAGCTCCTCGGGTGGGACCTCGACGCCGACGGCACGGCCGAGCGGTTCCTCTACGCCGAGATCGGCGGCTGCCTGAAGATGGACGGCCGCGAGGTGTTCCGGCGGGCCGTGCGCATCATGGTCGACTCGGGCGAGAAGGCCATGGCCAGCGCAGGGGTCACGGCCGATGACCTCGCGCTGGTCGTTCCCCACCAGGCCAACATCCGGATCATCGACGCCGCCTGCCAGCGCCTCGGCATCCCGATGGAGAAGGCGGTCACCGTGCTCGAGACCACGGGCAACACGTCGTCGGCCTCCATCCCGCTGGCGCTCGTCGACGCCCTCGACAACGGCCGGGTGAAGGAGGGCGACCTCCTCCTGCTCGTCGGCTTCGGCGCCGGCATGACCGCGGCCAGCGCCGTGCTCCGCTGGGGGGGAGTGCGGGCATGAGCGAGCAGGGCGAGCGCAGGCCGGCTCGGCGAGCGAGCGAGAGCGAGCTGGCGGGCGATGGGGTGCGGGGGCGCAGCCCCCGAGAGGTGAAGGCGTGAGTCGGGTCGTCCTCGTGACGGGAGGGTCGCGCGGCATCGGTCTGGCCTGCGCCCGTCGCTTCGCCGAGCAGGGCGACAAGGTCGCCGTCACGTACCTCTCGTCGCCGGCGCCGGACGACGTGTTCGGCGTGGCCTGCGATGTCACCTCCACCGAGTCCGTAGAGGAGGCCTTCAACGTCGTCGAGGAGCAGTACGGCCCGGTCGAAGTGCTGGTGTCGAACGCAGGCGTCACCAACGACGGGCTGCTGCTGCGCATGAAGGAGGACGACTTCACCTCGGTGATCGACGTCAACCTCACGGCCGCGTACCGCGTCGCCAAGCGCGCCACGCAGGGCATGTTGCGGGCCCGCAAGGGCCGGATGATCTTCATGTCGTCGGTCGTGGCGCTCCTGGGCTCCGCCGGGCAGGCGAACTACGCGGCGTCGAAGGCCGGTCTCGTCGGCCTGGCCCGCTCGCTGGCCCGCGAATTGGCGTCTCGAGGCATCACCGTCAACGTCGTCGCCCCCGGTCCCATCACGACCGACATGACGACGGCGCTCGGCGAGAAGCGCCTGGCCGAGCTCACGGCCGCCGTCCCGCTCGGCCGGTTCGGCACCACCGACGAGATCGCCGCGACTGTCGCTTTCCTGGCCTCGCCCGAGGCCGGATACATCACCGGCGCCGTCATCCCTGTCGATGGCGGCCTGGGCATGGGACACTGATCCCCGACCATTCCCTCACAAGGAGTTCCCGTGGACGAAGAGCTGTTTGGCCGTTTCCGCAACTGCGCTGTCGAGGTGCTCTCCGTGGACGCCGGCAAGGTGGTGCCCGAGGCCAAGTTCGGTGACGACCTCGACGCCGACAGCCTGGATCTGGTCGAGCTCGTCATGGCCCTCGAGGAGGAGTTCAACATCGAGGTGCCGGAGGAGGACCTGGAGGGGATCGAGACCGTCGGCCAGGCCTACGACCTGGTCGTGGCCAAGATCGGATGAGGGGTCGCGGCGGCCGCCGCGTCGCCATCACCGGCTACGGCGTGCTGGCGCCGTGTGGCGTCGGCAAGGAGGCCTTCTGGCAAGGGCTCCTCGGTCCGGGCACCACCGGTGGGACCTCGACGCGCCTCGCCGACTGGGACCCGAGCCCCTGGTTCGACAACCCGAAGGATGCCCGCCGCGCCGACCGGGTCCAGCAGTTCGCCATGGCGGCCGCGGCCGAGGCGCTCGAACAGGCCGGTGACACCGGCGCCGACCCCAGCCGCATCGGCGTCATCGTCGGCACCGGGGTCGGGGGCCTGCACACGCTGGAGGGTCAGGTCGAAGTGCGCATGGAGAAGGGCGAGCGGCGCGTGTCGCCCTTCCTCGTGCCGATGATGATGGCCAACGCCTGCGGCGCCGCGATCTCGCTGCGCTACGGCTTCCAGGGTCCGTGCGAGACCATCTGCACGGCGTGTGCGGCATCGACCCACGCGCTCGGGTACGGGGCCCGCCAGATCGCCTGGGACCGTTGCGACGTCGTCGTGAGCGGCGGCGCAGAGTCGGCCGACACGATCACCGCGCTGGCCGGCTTCGCCAACATGACCGCGCTGTCGTCGTCAGGTACCAGCAAGCCGTTCGACACGACCCGCGACGGTTTCGTCCTCGGCGAGGGCGCGGCCATGCTCGTGCTCGAAGAGTGGGACCGCGCCGTGGAGCGGGGCGCCACCATCGTCGGGGAGGTGCTCGGTGCGGGCAGCACGGCCGACGCTTACCACATCACCGCCCCCTCACCCGGAGGGAGTGGTGCCGTGGCCTGCATCGAGCAGGCGCTGGCCGACGCCGAGCTGGCGGCTGCCGACATCCGCCAGATCAACGCCCACGGGACCTCGACACCGCTCAACGACGCCGCCGAGGCGGAGGCGGTGGCCAAGGTCTTCGGCACCCCCGGGCCGCCCATGACCTCGATCAAGGGCGTCACCGGGCACGCGCTCGGAGGCGCGGGTGCGCTGGAGGCAGCCGCCGTCCTGCTGTCCTTCGAGAAGGCCCTCATCCCGCCGACCGCGGGCACGACTGAGGTCGATCCCTCCATCACCGCGGACGTGGTCGTCGGCGAGCCCCGGCCGTGGGAGCCGGGACCGACGATCTCGAACAGCTTCGGCTTCGGCGGCCACAACGGGACCGTCATCATCGGCCCCGGTCCCGCCTGACCGGGACGGGCTGATCGGGCCGGTCTGACTCGGCCTACCTGACCTGGGCGTCAGGGCTGACGAGCCTGGCCCGAGCGGGGCGCGACCTGGAGGCCGCGGACGTCGACGGCCTCGAAGGCGGAGCCCGGGACGCGGTGCAGCTCGTGCAGCACGGTGTTGTTCCAGCGGGCGTCCGGCGCGCCGCTGATGAACCAGGGCGACCCGTTGTCGGCCAGCACGATGCCGTACGTCTTCATGGCCCGGAGGATGACCTGCACCTGGGGCGAGTACGAGCTCTCGTCGAAGCCCGCCTTGAGCCGGAAGCGTTGCCCCATCGGCGGATACTGCGCGCCGGTCAGCGAGGAGGCATCGTGCGTGGCCGGCCACACGTGGGCATCACGAGTCTGAGGGGCGGTGAAGCGGATGGCGTGGCGGATGACGCCCGAGGCGACCTCGTCGTAGCGCACGAGGCCGGGGAGGATCGGGAAGCCGGCCGCGTCAGCCGACGTCCAGGTGTCCGGCCGAAGCGCGTTCGACCGCAAGTCGAACACCGCGCCCGAGTAGGCCCGCCAGCTCCCGTCGCCGTTCGGGTAGGCGCTGAACAGTTCGTAGAGCCGGCACGTGCCCTTGTCGACGACGAGGACGTGGCGATCGCCGCTGGAGCCGGCCCCTCCCTCGATCGGCGCGTTGGGGGGGATCGGGTACGGCCCCGGATTGCTCTCGCTCGCGACTCGGAACTGGACCGCCACCTTGGGCTGGCCGGCGTTCACGACCACATACGGGATGCCGATCGGACCGCCGTTCCACAGCCCGGAGCCGAAGTCGGCGTGCATCGTGGCGGTGGCGCCGATGGTCGCCACATAGGCGGCCGACGACGGATCGAGCGGGAGCGTGTCGACCCTGGTGTTCCAGATGTTGTCGGCCGGCAGCATCGGACACGACACCGCGCCACCGGGAGTGCCGGGCGGCAGGTTCGGCCCGGCGACACCGGGCGGCACGCACGCCGCGGCGACCACGGCCATCAGACCGGCGGCCAGCGCCCCGCACGGTCGCATGATCGAACGCCGCCGGTTCCGCATCGCCTTCTCCCCGTCCTCGGGGCCCGCTGCCGCGCACCGTAGCGCGCTGTAACCGAACTGTCATGTTCGACCGGCGACGTCGAACCGTTCGGGTTTCGATGCGCAAAGCGCGACGTCGAGCGAAGGCTTCCGAACCGTTCTGACAAGGTTGCGGTGGGTCTGACGTCCCCACCCGCGGGGGTGTGGGGTTCAGGCGTCCACGAGGACGAACATCAGGTCGCACTCGCAGGCCACCTGGTCGTCCAGCAGGGCCCGGCCCGACCCCTTGCCGGCCCGGGCCGACAACCGACCGAACTCGACCTCGAGGGTCAGGGTGTCCCCTGGGCCGACCTGGCGCCGGAACCGGGCCCCGTCCAGGCCGCCGAACAGCGGCAGCTTCCCCGTGTAACGGTCGTCCAGGAGGACGGCGAGCGCGCCCGCCTGGGCGATGGCCTCGCACATCAGCACACCCGGCAGGGTGGGACGGCCGGGGAAGTGACCCGAGAAGAACCACTCGTCCCCGGTCAGGTGCCAGCGGGCCACCACCCGCTCCCCCGGCATCAGCTCCAGTACCTCGTCCACGAACAGGAACGGCGGCCGGTGCGGGAGCACCTCCGCCGGCTCGGGGAAGCCCGACCCGGTCATCGCGTCAACCGGCCAGAGCGACGAGCAGGTTGGTCGGAGTGTCCTTCGGGCTGATCTTGTACCAGGCCTCCTGCACCTTGCCCCTGCCGTCGATGAGGAACGCCGAGCGCAGGATGCCCATGCTGGTCCGCCCGTACATCTTCTTCTCCCGCCACACGTCGAAGGCCTCTGCCACGGCGTGGTCGGGATCTGACAGCAGCGGGAAGCCCAGCGAGTACTTGGTGTCGAAGCGCTTCTGCGCGGACGGCTTGTCCGGGCTGATGCCGATGATGGCAGCATCGCCCACCTCGCCGGCGACGTCACGCAGCCCGCAGGCCTGGGTGGTGCAGCCGGGAGTGTCAGCGCGCGGGTAGAAGTAGACGAGGACCGGTCGCCCCTTGAACTCGGACAGCGTGCGCACGGTGCCGTCCTGGTCGGGAAGGGAGAACGCGGGAGCCGAATCGCCGGGGGTCAGCATGGGGCTCGACCGTAGCGGTACCAAAGCCGGGGTAGGTGCTCGTCCCGCCCAAACACCTACCCCGGTGGTTCCCGCTGGCACATTGCTGTGCTTCCTGTGCTTCCTGTGTTAGCACTTGGGACCCTCCCGCGTGGAGGGGCTGCGGGCGCTTGACGCGGGTCGTCAGCGGATCGTCACACAGCTGACCACCGGTGGTGGGTCGAACGGTGCGCTGCGTGATCAGCGCCTGCTCAGACCCGGCCCGAAGAAGCCTCCGCGAGGCCGGGCGTGGGCGTGGTAGTGGTCCGGGATGTTGCGCATGTTGTCGTCGACGTAGTGGTCGAACTCGAAGTGGGCCTCGACGACGGCGGCCAGCCGGGCGTGGAGCTCCGCCTTCACGTCGGCCGGCGGATCCGGGTCGTGAGCTCGCCAGACGACCATCGGGACGGCGCAGATCTCGCACTCCGCGATCCAGCAGAGCTCGTCCTCGTGGAACCAGGGGGTGATGCGAGCGGCCTCGCAGAGGTCGCAGTGGTCGCCGGGCACAGGAGCAGACGGTACCGGCGCCGCACTGCGAGCGGGCCCACGGGCCCGCTCGCAGTGCCGACGCTCGCCGGCGATCAGAGCGCGGTGAGATCGACCGTCGGCGGGACCAGCACAGCGTCGATCACGTGGATGACGCCGTTCGAGGCCGCAACGTCGGTGGCCACGATGGCGGCGTCGCCGATCTTCAAGGTGCCGCCGTCGTCGCTGATGGTCACCGTGGAACCTTCGACGGTGGTCGCGTCCCCGGGGGCGACGTCGGCAGCCATGACCTGACCCGGCAGCACGTGGTACGTGAGCACCTTGGTCAGCGCCTCCTTGTCGGCCAGCAGCTGGTCGAGCACTTCGGCCGGCACGGCGGCGAAGGCCTCGTTGGTGGGGGCGAACACCGTGAACGGGCCGTCACCCGACAGCGTCTCGGCGAGCCCTGCGGCTTGGACGGCCGTCACGAGGGTGGAGAAGTCCGGGTTCGACGCGGCCACGTCGACGATGGTCCCGACCGCGGCGGCGTCGGTGCCGGGCGCCTCGCTCATCGGCGCCTCGCTCATCGGAGGTGCCTCGGTGGCCGGGGCCACGGTCGCGGAGGCGCTGGTGTCGGCGCCGGAGTCGTCGTCGCTGCCACAGGCGGCGGCGAGCACGAGCGCGGCGATCGGCAGGACGAGGGTCAGACGGGCGCGAGAGGTCATGGTGTCTCCTTGATGGGTCTTCCGGGGAAACCCCGGAGCGGGGGCGGTGGTCCCGCCCTCTCACCCCGTCTACGGTCCGCCTCCATGACCCGGATGATGATTTAGTACGAAATCTCGGCCGCAATCTCGTCGAGGGCCGCTCGGACCTCGGCCACGTACTCCCCCACGGCCTCCGGTCCACCGTCCATCAGGCGGCGCACGACGGACGCGCCCTGGATGACGCCGTCCGCCACCCGCGACGCCTCCTGGGCCTGCGCGGCGTTCGAGACGCCCACGCCCACCAGGACAGGCCGATCGGTGATGGCCTTGAGCCGACCCGCGAGGTCGGTGGCGGTGGCCGCCAGGCTGGACCGCTCGCCCGTCACCCCGAGCAGCCCGACGGAGTACACGAACCCCCGCGCCCGTTCGCAGATGCGGGGCAACCGGTCATCGGGAGCGGTCGGTGCCGCCAGCATGACCGTCTCGATGCCGGCCTCGTCGGCCGCCTCGCACCACGGCGCCGACTCCTCGAGCGGCAGGTCGGGCACGATGGCGCCGCTGACCCCGGCCCGGTGCAGCGCTCCCGCGAAACGACCGTGGCCGGCGCGGAAGACCGGGTTGTAATACGTCATCACCACCACCGGGATGCCGGCGTCGAGCTCGGCCAACTCCTCGAGCACGCCGGTCGGGGTGACGCCGGACGCCAGTGCCCGCTGTGAGGCCTCCTGAATGATCGGGCCGTCCATGACGGGATCCGAGAACGGGATCCCCACCTCGACCGCGTCGGCGCCCGCCGCCGCGGCCGCGCCGATGGCCTCCCGCCAGCCGGGCAGCCCCCCGGTCACGTACGGGACGAGCAGCTTTCGCCCCGCGTCCCGTCGGGCGCGGAGGGTGGTCTCCAACCGGCCCTTCCGACCGTTGTCCGCGGCCGTCATGGCCCCAACAGGTCCATCATCTGGGCGACGTCCTTGTCGCCCCGCCCGGACAGGTTGACGAGCACGGTCCGCCCCTGGAGCTCCGGTGCGGCGCGGGCCACCCAGGCGATGGCGTGGGCCGGTTCCAGCGCGGGGATGATGCCCTCGGTCTGCGACAGGAGCTGGAAGGCCTCGACGACCTCGGCGTCGGTCACGGCTTCGTAGCGAGCACGGCCGATGCTGGCCAGGTAGCTGTGCTCGGGACCCACACCGGGGTAGTCGAGCCCGGCCGAGATCGACTGGGCCTCGAGCACCTGCCCCTCCTCGTCCTGCATCAGGTAGCTCTTCATGCCGTGGACCACCCCAGGCACCCCGCGCCCGATGGCCGCGCCGCCGGCCGGCTCGACGCCGACGAGGGCGGCCGGCGTGTCGACGAAGCCCGAGAAGATCCCCATGGCGTTGGAGCCACCGCCGACGCAGGCGACGACGAAATCCGGAGGACCGCCGAGCCGCTCGTGGCACTGCGTGCGCGCCTCGTCGCCGAGCACTCGGTGGAACTCGCGCACCATCCACGGGTACGGATGGGGGCCCATGACCGAGCCGAGGCAGTAGTGGGTGTTACCGACGGTCGCGACCCAGTCACGCATGGCCTCGTTCACGGCGTCCTTCAGCGTGCGACTCCCCGACTGCACGGACTCGACCTCCGAGCCGAGCAGCCGCATCCGGAAGACGTTGAGCGCCTGCCGATCGACGTCGACCGCGCCCATGTAGACCTTGCACTCCATGCCCAGGAGCGCGGCGGCGGTTGCGGTGGCGACGCCGTGCTGGCCGGCGCCGGTCTCCGCCACCAGGCGGGTCTTGCCCATCCGCTGAGCCAGCAGCGCCTGGCCGAGCACGTTGTTGATCTTGTGGGACCCGGTGTGGTTGAGGTCCTCCCGCTTGAGCAGGAGCCGGAAACCGAGCCGCTCGCCCAAGCGGCGGCACTCCGTCAGTGGCGACGGCCGGCCGGCGTAGTCGCGCAGCGCGGCCGCAAGCTCGGCCCGGAAGGCGGTATCCACCCAGGCTTCGCGGAACGCCGCCTCCAGCTCCTCGCAGGCCGGCACGAGGGTCTCCGGGACGAACCGCCCGCCGAAGTCGCCGAAGCGTCCGTCGACCGGCTCTTCCAGGATCACTCGTCGGCCCAGTCGTAGGGCAGTTGGTCCGGCCCGCGGTACGGGGTCGGCGCCGCGGACCGCGCCGCCTCGATGAAGGCCTTCATCTTGACCGGGTCCTTCCGTCCGGGCTCCTTCTCGACGCCCGTCGCGACATCCACACCCCAAGGACCGACGCGGTAGATCGCGGTCGTCACGTTCTCCGCCGTGAGCCCGCCGGCCAGCAGGATGCGCGCGTCCTGCGGCGCCTCGTCGACCAGACCCCAGTCGAAGACGAGGCCCGAGCCCGGGCTCGGCGAATCGACCATGATGACGTCGGCGCCGTGCTCGGCCGCCCGCGCCAGGCCCGGCGAGCCCGCGGGGAAGGCCTGGATGACGAAGCGGACCTGCTCCTTGACGGCCCGGGTGACCTCCGGGGTCTCGTGCCCACTCAGCTGCGCGGCTTTCACGCCCGACGTCCGCACGAGCTCGGCCACGCGCGACGGCGCCTCGTCGCGGAAGACGCCGACGGTCAGGATCTCGGGCGGCAGCCGGCGCGTGATGTCGAAGACCCGCTGCGGGGCGATCTGACGCGGTGACGGCGCAAAGATGAAGCCGACCGCGTCGGCGCCGAGCGCCACGGCCAACAGCGCGTCGTCCTCGTTCGTGATCCCGCAGATCTTGATGAACACCCCGGTCGTCGCCTCCTCAGCCCGTCAAGCGTCGACCAGGCGGCCGTGGTTGAAGTCGTCGTACGCCTGGAGATCGAGGAAGCCGTGACCGCAGTAGTTGAAGAGGATGACCTTCTCCTCGCCGGTCTCCTTGGCCGCCAGGGCCTCGTCGATGGCGGCCCGGATGCCGTGCCCGGCCTCGGGCGCCGCCACCTTGCCCTCGGCGTTGGCGAAGAGCTTCGCCGCCTCGAACACCTTGCCCTGCGGATAGGCGATGGCCTCCATGCGGCCGGTCTTCACCAGCAGGCTGATGATCGGCGAATCCCCGTGGTACCGGAGCCCGCCGGCGTGGATGCTCGGCGGCATGAAGTCGTGCCCGAGCGTGTACATCGGCATGAGCGGGGTCAGGCCCGCGGTGTCACCGAAGTCGTACTCGAAGCGGCCCTCGGTCAGCGTCGGGCAACTCGACGGCTCCACCGCCACCAGCCGCACGTCGGGGTCCTCCAGGAAGGGCAGGGCCACACCACCGAGGTTGGACCCGCCACCGCACGGTGCGATGACGACGTCCGGCCGGGTCTCGCCGGCCATGGCCAGCTGCTCGCGAGCCTCCAGCCCGATGACCGTCTGGTGCAACAGGACGTGGTTGAGTACAGAGCCCAATGAGTAGTGGGTGTCCTCACGGGAGACGGCGTCGCGCACGGCGTCGGAGATGGCCAGGCCGAGCGAGCCTGGGGAGTCCGGGTCGTCGACGGGCGATGGAACGCACTCGGCGCCCCACGTCTCCATGATCACTCGGCGGTAGGGCTTCGTCTCGAAGCTCGTCCGGACCATGTACACCTTGCAGTCGATGTCGTACTGGGTGCAGGCGAACGCGAGCGCGGTGCCCCACTGCCCGGCGCCGGTCTCCGTCGTCAGCCGTGAGATTCCGGCCTGCTTGTTGTAGAAGGCCTGCGGCACGGCGGTGTTGGGCTTGTGCGACCCGGCGGGGCTGCCCGACTCGTCCTTGTAGTAGATGCGGGCCGGCGTGCCGAGCGCCCGCTCCAGCCGGTTGGCACGGACGAGGGGGGTCGGCCGCCACAGGCGCAGGACGTCGAGGACCTCACCGGGGATGTCGATCCAGGGTGCGCCCGTCATCTCCTGTTCGATGAGGGCCATCGGGAACAGCGGGGCGAGGTCGTCAGGGCCGACCGGCTCCCTCGTGGCGGGGTGCAACGGGGGCTGGAGCGGCTCCGGCAGCCGGGGCAGGGCGTTGAACCACGCCGTCGGCATCTTCTCGGCCGCGAGGTTGAAGCGCATCACGAGCCTCCTGTCAGCTCTGTCATCTGAACCATCCCCCGGACGGCGGCGGCGGGATCCGCAGACGTCACGAGCCCCTCTCCTACCAGAACGGCGTGGTAGCCGGCGTCGTGCAATTCGCGGGCGTCGGCCGGACCCCGGACGCCGGACTCCGCCACCCGCACCGCACCGTCGGGGATGAGGGGCGCCATCCGCTCCGCTCGGCGCTGGTCGACCTCGAACGTGGCAAGGTCCCGCTGGTTGACACCGATGAGATCCGCGCCGACGGCGAGAGCCCGCTCGAGCTCGGGCTCGTCGTGCACTTCGACGAGCGCATCGAGGCCGACGTCGCGCGCCAGGCGGTGCAGTTCGACCAGCTCGGGCTGGGTCAGCGCGGCGACGATCAGCAGGACGCAATCGGCCCCCATCAGCCGGGCATCGCAGACATCGTGGGCGCTGATCGTGAAGTCCTTGCGGAGCACCGGCAGCGTGGTGGCGTCACGGGCGGCGGCCAGATCGGCCGGGGAGCCGCCGAAGAAATCGCGGTCGGTCAGGACGGACAGCGCGGCCGCACCGCCGTCCTCGTAGGCCCTGGCCACCGCTTCGGGGTCGAGGTCGGGGTTGAGGTCGCCCTTGGACGGCGACCGGCGCTTGATCTCGGCGATGACCGCCAGCGCCGCGGGCCCGCCCGCTCCGCTCACCCGGCGCAGCGAGCCGGCGAACGGTCGGGCCGGTGCGCAGCGGCCCGCGGACTCGACCAGCGCGGCGAGGGGCCGCGGGTCGTCGGCGGCCCGGGACCGGTGCACGTCGAGGATGCGGTCCAGGTAGGTGGCCACTGCGGGCACTGTACCGGTGGCCCCCATGACGCCCGTCTCCGGGCCGCGTCGAGGGTCAGTGGAGCGGGAGGACGCGCGCCGGCGTGCCGGCCACCGAGACCTGGGCTCCTGGCTCGACGGCCCGGTTGACCACGGCAAGGGCGGCGCCGCCGGCGGCACTCGTCACGGTGCCGACCTCGCGCCCCTCGTCGGTCACCACGTCACCGATCGACAGCGACCCGCCCTCCGCCGCCAGCCTCCGGACCGTCCGGGGGGCCGACGCGCCCCGGGAGTTCATGCGCTCGACCAGCTCCTGGCCGGGGTAGCACCCCTTCGTGAAGCTGACGGCCAGGTCGAGGAGCGGTCCCAGCTCGGCCGGGATGGTCTGCTCGGTGATCTCCCGCCCGATGGCCGGCCAGCCGGCCGCCACGCGGGCGGCTTCGAGTGCGGCCGCATCGCCGGCGGCGACGCCCGCCGGAGGACCAGCCTCGGCCTCGAGCAGGTCGAATCCGCACTCCGGGCCCCACCACGCGGGCTCGGCACCAGGCGGCAACGCTAGGCCTTCGCCGCGTACGGCGACGACGCCGAGTTCAGCGGGCTCCAGCTCCGCCGCGACCCGGATGCGGAAGCGCTGGAGCCGTGCCAGCACGGCCTCCCCCCATCCGCGGTCGACGTCGACGACGAGCTCCTCGTCGCCCGTCCGCCGCACGCGTAGGAGCGCGTCGAGACGGCCATTCGGTTGCAGGAGCAGCGACCACGCGGACGCGCCGACCGCCAGCGGATCCAGGTCCTGACTGAGCTGCGACTGCAGATACGACACCGCGTCCTGACCCGTGACTCGGACGGCGTCCCGCGACGTCGCGCACCAGAACGTCGCGGTCACGCCGGCGTTCCGTCTTCGGTCCGCTTGAGCGTCATCCGCCGCGCCGCCGGCACCGCGGCCAGCAGGGCGGCCGCCTTGTTCCGGCACTCGAGGTCCTCGTCGTCGGGGATGGAGTCGGCGACGATGCCCGCGCCCGCCTGCAGCGATGCGCCGTGCGGCCCCACGAACATGGTGCGGATGGCGATGGCCGTGTCGAGGTTGCCGGAGAAGTCGATGTAGCCGACCACGCCCGCGTAGGGCCCCCGCTTGACGGGTTCGAGGTCGTCGATGATCTCCATGGCCCGCACCTTCGGGGCACCGCTCACCGTGCCCGCGGGCAGCGTGGCGCGCAGGACGTCGATCGGCCCCCGCCCGTCCACCAGGTCGCCGGACACCTGGGATGTCAGGTGCATCACATGGCTGTAGCGCTCGAGCGTCAGCAACTCGTCCACGTGCATCGTGCCGAAGCGGGCGATGCGGCCGACATCGTTGCGGGCCAGGTCGACCAGCATCACGTGCTCGGCCACCTCCTTGGGGTTCTCCCGCAGCTCGCCGGCCAGGCGCCGGTCGTCCTCGTCCGTGCGCCCCCGGCGGCGGGTGCCGGCGATGGGGCGCGAGATCACCCGTCCTCCCAGCAGCTGCACCATCGGCTCGGGGGACGACCCGACGATGGTGATCTCCGGATGGCGCAGGAAGTACATGTACGGGCTGGGGTTGACCTGCCGCAGCACCCGGTACACGTCGTACGGATCGGCGTCGAGCTCCAGGTCGTACCGCTGGGCCAGCACCACCTGGAAGATGTCGCCGGCGCGGATGTGTTCCTTCGCCACCTGCACCGCCTGCTGGTACAGGCCGCCGGGCATGGTGGAGCTGACCGGCGGGAGCGGTTCGCCGGGATCAGGCGGCGCCACGGCCGAGTAGCTCAGCGGCCGGGCCAGATCGGCCGACAGGGCCTCTACCCGGCGGGCGGCGCCGTCGTAGGCGGCGTCCAGCTCGGCGGCGTCGAGCCCCAGGACCGGCACGCTGTCGATCAGGTAGGCCCGCTGGCGCCAGTGGTCGAAGGCGACCAGGGAGCCGATGACGCTCATCACGGCGTCCGGCAGCCCCCGATCGTCGGGCGGCGCCGACGGGAGGCGCTCGATCTCCCGCACCACGTCGTACCCGAGGTAGCCGACCACGCCGCTCTGCAGGGGCGGGAGGTCCGGCAGGCGGGGCGCCCGGTAGCGATCGAGCACCACGTCGAGCGCGGCGAGGATGCCCTTGTCCCGCGGCACACCGTCGGGGAGCGCGCCCTCCACCTCCACCCGACCGTCCCGCAGCACGAGGGTCGCCACCGGGGCGCGCCCCACGAACGAGAACCGGCTCCACCGCTCACCGTGCTCCACCGACTCCAGAAGGAACCCGGCTCCGTCACCGACGACCTTGGCGTACGCGGCGACCGGTGTCTCGAGGTCGGCCAAGAGCTCGGTCCAGACAGGCACGACCGTGTGACTGGCGGCCAGTCCGGCGAACTCCTCCCGGGTCGGGCGGATGCGCAACACCACCACCGGCGGTCAGCTCCCGAAGGCGCGGAAGAAGCAGGAGTGGGCGCCGGTGTGGCAGGCGCCCTGGCCCTCCTGCTCGACCACGAACAGCAGTGTGTCGCCGTCGCAGTCGTAGAGGGCCTCCTTGACCCGCTGTACCTCGCCCGAGGTCTCGCCCTTGCGCCACAGCTCCCGGCGGCTCCGGGACCAGAACACGGTCCGGCCCTCCTCCAGCGTGAGGCGAAGCGACTCCGCGCTCATCCACGCCATCATCAGCACCTGCCCGCTTCCCGCCTCCTGGACGATGGCCGGCACGAGGCCGTCGGCATCGAACACGACAGCCTCGAGCTGGTCGGCGGTGGCGGTGATCACAGGTACAACCCCGTCGAGCCCTCCACGCGCGACGCGGCGACGGCGTGGATGTCTCGCTCACGGAGGATGAGGTAATCCTCGCCCTGGACCTCCACCTCGTACCGGTCGTCCGGGCTGAACAGCACGCGATCCCCCATCTGGACCATGCGGACGTTCTGCCCCTTGCCCACCACCTCGGCCCAGACCAGGCGCTTGGCCACCTGCGCGGTCGCCGGGATGAGGATGCCCCCCGACGAGCGCCGCTCCCCGTCTTCTCGCGGGATGCGCACGAGCAGACGGTCGTTCAGCATCTGGATGGGGAGCTTCTCGTCCGGGCCGAGCTCATGGGTAGGGGCCACGAGGGGCGACGGTACCGCCTGATGGCGTCAGACCGGACGCACTTCGATGCCGGCGGCGGCCATCAACGCCTTGGCCGCGGCGATCTCGTGCTCGTCGAAGTGGAAGATCGAGGCCGCCAGCACGGCGTCCGCTCCACCCACGAGCACCCCCTCGACGAGGTGCTCCAGCGTGCCCACTCCCCCGCTGGCGATGACCGGGATCCCGACCGCGTCGGCGACGGCGCGGGTGAGCTCGAGGTCGTAGCCGGCCTTGGTGCCGTCACGGTCCATCGAGGTGAGGAGGATCTCCCCCGCGCCCCGCCGTTCGGCCTCCACCGCCCACGTCGAGCGCGTCATGGCCGGTCGGTGTCCGGCCACCGTGCACGAACACCTCCCACGCTGGGCGCTCGCCTACGACCCGCCGGGCGTCGATGGCGCAGACGACGCACTGCGCGCCGAACTCGACGCTGATCTCGCCGATCAGCTCGGGTCGCTCCACGGCCGACGTGTTGACGCTCACCTTGTCGGCGCCCGACCGCAGCATCAGGCGCGCATCCTCGACGCCTCGGATCCCGCCGCCGACGGTGAACGGGATGAACACCTGCTCAGCCGTGCGGGCCACGACGTCGACCATGGTGTCGCGACCATCCGAGGACGCGGTGATGTCGAGGAAGACCAGTTCGTCCGCGCCCTCGGCGTCGTAGCGGGCTGCCAGCTCCACGGGGTCGCCGGCGTCGCGCAGGCCGACGAAGTTGACACCCTTCACGACCCGGCCCGCCTTCACGTCGAGGCAAGGGATGACACGGGCGACCCTCACAGCGACCTCACGGCCGTTCCCCGGCGAGGGCACGCAGGCCGGTCGCCACGTCGAACCGCCCCTCGTAGATGGCCTTGCCGACGATGACCCCGGCCAGCCCCGGGATCGTGGCCAGAGCCTGCAGGTCCTCGAGCGACGCCACCCCACCGGAGGCGATGACCGGGCAGGGGGCCACGGCCGCCACCGCGGCCAGCCCCTCGCGATCAGGCCCTGTCAGGGCTCCGTCGCGCGAGATGTCCGTCACGACGAACGCCTCGGCCGCCGGGAAGTCGCCGAGTACGTCGGGAAGCCGACGCCCGCTGCCCGCGGTCCAGCCGTGCACGGCCAGCTCACCACCACGGTGATCGAGCCCGACCGCGACGGGCACGATCGCGGCAACGGCGGTCACGAGCTCCGGCGTCTGCAGGGCCGCGGAGCCCATCACCACTCTTGCCACCCCCGAGTCCGCGAGCGCACGCGCGCCGGCCACGCTGCGCACACCGCCACCGGCCTGCACCCGCGCCCGCCCGGCGACGGCGGCCGTGATCGCCTCCACGACGGGTCGGTTGACCGGATCGCCGCTGCGCGCCGCGTCGAGGTCGACCACGTGAACCCATGACGTGCCTGCCGCCGCGAATCCCTCGGCCAGCGCGACGGGGTCGTCGCCGTAGACCGTCTCTTGGTCGTAGTCCCCCCGGAGGAGACGAACAGCGCGGCCGGCCCTGAGGTCGATGGCCGGGTACAGATCCACGGCGTGCCCCGTCAGGCGGTGAGGGCGCCGGCGGCCACCGCGGCGAAGTTGGCGAGGAGGGCCAGACCCTCGTGTCCGGACTTCTCCGGGTGGAACTGCACCGCGAACACGTTGTCCCGGCGGAAGGCGGCGTTGAGGGTGACGCCGTACTCGCAGGTGGCGACCACATCGGCAGGGTCCTCGGGGACCCCGTGGAGCGAGTGGACGAAGTAGACCCACGGCCGTTCGCCCAAGCCCGCGAACAACGGCTCGCCCGGCACGCGCAAGTCGAGCCGGTTCCACTGCATCTGCGGGCGCTTCACGCCGGGAGGAATCCACACGACCCGCCCCGGCACCACGCCGAGGCCGGCCACGGCCGGATCCTCATCGGAGGACTCGAAGAGCAGCTGCATGCCGATGCAGATGCCGAGGAACGGCCGGCCGGAGGCGACCGCGGTGAGTGCCGGCTCCGCCAGGCCCGCGTCACGCAGCGCCTCCATGCACCGGCCGAACGCGCCCACGCCCGGCAGTACCACGGCGTCGGCCTCCGCGATGAGCCCGTGGTCGGCCGTGAGCCGGGCGTCGGCCCCGACGTGGGTCAGCGCCTTCTCGGCCGAACGCAGGTTGCCGATCCCGTAGTCCAGCACCGCCACCAGCGGGCGCGGCCGGCCCCCGCTCGTCACAGCACGCCCTTGGTCGATGGCACGCCGGCGCCCTCGACGCGCACGGCGTCGCGCAGGCACCGCGCCAACCCCTTGAACGTCGCCTCGATGATGTGGTGCACGTTGCGCCCGCGACGCAGCGTTACGTGCAGGGTGATGCCCGCCGCCGTGGCGAAGCTGTGCACGGCGTGCTCGGCCAGCTGCGGATCGAACGGCGGGTTGCCCAGCGGCAGGCATTCCGGCAACTCGACCTCCCACACCACGTACGGTCGACCGGAGAGGTCCAGCGCCACTTCGACCAGTGCTTCGTCGAGCGGATACAGGCCGCTGGCGAAACGGCGGACACCGGTCTTGTCACCGACCGCCTCTCGGAACGCCTCGCCCAGGGCGATGGCGACGTCCTCGACCGTATGGTGGCTGTCGATGTGCAGGTCGCCCTCGGCCTTGACCGTGAGGTCGAACCCGCCGTGCCGACCGAGCTGATCGAGCATGTGGTCGTAGAAGGGCAGACCCGTGCTGATGGCCGTTTCGCCCCGGCCGTCGAGGTCGAGGAACAGCTCGATCGCCGTCTCCTTCGTGACGCGCCGACGTGTCGCGGTGCGGGCCGTCATGCCGATCGCCCGCCTTCGCCGGCCAGCACGTCGCCGAGCGCGGCGAGGAACGCGTCGTTCTCGGCCGGCGTCCCGACCGTCACCCGCAGGCAGCCGGACAGTCGCGGCCAGCCCGAGCAGTCCCGGACCAGCACCGAGCGGTCGAGCAGTCCCTGCCACACCGCCCGGCCGTCCCGGTCCCGGGGCCGGAAGAGGATGAAGTTCGCGCCGGACGGCCACGTGTCGACCGGCAGCTCCTGCAGTGTCCTGGTGATCCGCTCCCGCTCGGCCACGACCTGCTTCACCCGGGTCTCCATCTCCGCCACGAAGCCCAGGGCCAGACGCCCCGCGATCTGCTTGGTGGCGTCGAGGTGGTACGGGAGCGTGACCCTCTCCAGTTCGGTGACCAGCCAGGCCGGTCCGACCAGGTAGCCCAGCCGGGCGGCCGCCATCGACCACGTCTTGGAGAAGGTGCGGGTCACGACGAGCGGGCGGTCCTCCTCGACCAGCGACAGCGCCGACCACGGCGCGAATTGCCCGTAGGCCTCGTCGACCACGAGGAGCCCCGGCACCTCATCGAGCAGCGCCCGCACGGTGGCCTCGGGCTCGACCAGGCCGGTCGGGTTGTTGGGCGAGCACAGGAACGTGACCGCGGGGCGGGCCTCGGCCAGCAGCCGCGTCGCCGCCGCGAGGTCCAGCGTGAAGTCGCCCTGCCGCTCGCCTTCCACCACCGTGGCGCCGCTCAGCCGGGCGATGTGGCCGTGCAACTGGTAGGTCGGCTCGAACGTGGCCACGGCTCGCCGCGGGCCGGCGAACGTGAGCAGCAACGTCTGGAGGACCTCGTTGGAGCCGTTGGCCGCGAAGACCTGGTCGGCCGGCACGCCGTGCCGCGCGCCGATGGCCTCCCGCAGATCGCGCGCCGACCGATCCGGATAGCGGTGCCACTCGACGCGGGCCAGCTCGGCCGCCAGCGCGTCGCGCCAGGCTGCCGGCGGGGGCTCGGGCGACTCGTTGGTGTTCAGCCGGACCGCGGCCGACACCTGCGGCGAGTGATAGCCCTCCAGCGCCTGGAGATCGTCCCGCACCGGCACCCGGGTCACGTCCCCGCCCCCAGCCGCAACCGGATGGAGTCGGCGTGGGCGGGCAGGCCTTCCTCTTCGGCCAGCGTCACGACGTACGCGCCGAGCGACCGGAGCCCGCCCTCCTCGACGTGGATGACGTGCACGTGCTTGGTGAAGTCCGCCACGGTGAGGGCCTCACCGAAGCGGGCCGAGCCGAACGTCGGGAGGACGTGGGACGGACCGGCCACGTAGTCGCCGATGCTCGCCGGCGACCATGCGCCGGTGAAGACGGCTCCAGCGTGGCGCACGAGGGGAAGCAGCGCCTCGGGATCGGCGACCATCAACTCGAGGTGCTCGGGCGCGATGGCGTTGCTGACTGCAACGGCATCGGCCGGGGAGTCGACGAGCACGGCGTGGCCACCACGGGCGAACGTCGCCTCGATGTCGCGCCGGCGGGGGTTGCCCGCCACGAGACGCTCGACCGCGGCGTCGACCGCATCGACGACCGCGGGCTCCCACGAGATCAGCCAGGCCAGTCCGTCCGGCCCGTGCTCCGCCTGGACGATGACGTCGATGGCCGCGAAGTCCGCTTCGACGGACCCGTCGGCAACCACGACGACCTCGCTGGGACCGGCGAACGAGGACGGCACGCCGACGAGGCCTTCCTGCGCGACCTCGCGCTTGGCGATGGCGACGTAGGCGTTGCCCGGACCGACGATCACGTCGACGGGATCGATCGTCTCGGTGCCGTAGGCCAGCGCGGCCACGGCCTGAGCGCCGCCCATCCGGTACACCTCGTCCACCCCGGCCAGCGCGGCAGCGGCCAGCGTGGAATCGGGGATGTTGCCGTCGGCGGCCGGGGGTGTGGCGAGGACCACCTGCGGGACGCCCGCCACCTTGGCGACGACCGCGGTCATCAGCACGGTCGAGGGGTAGCGGGCCCGCCCACCGGGAACGTAGCAACCGGCGCGATCCACCGGCACCGTTCGCGCCCGGATCTCGACGCCGGCCCGGCACAGCGACGCCTCGCGTGTGACCTGGGCGCGGTGATAGGTCTCGATGTTGTCGGCCGCGACCTCCAAGGCCTCACGCAGCTCGCCGGGGATGCGGGCCAGCGCGGCCTTCAGCTCGGCGGCCGGCACGGCCAGGCTGTCGATGCGGACACCGTCGAAGCGCTCGGTGAGGTCGAGCACGGCCCGGTCGCCTTCGCGCCGCACCTGGGCCAGGATGTCCCGTACCGTGCCGACGGGACCGCCCTCGTCCAGGACGGGCCTCGGCAGCAGCGCGGCGAGCGCGCGTGACGGGCCCGGCAGAGGGCCACCCGTGGTGGCGGCGCGGAGGTCGAGGCGCGTCAGCATCGGCGCCCCGGAGGCTACCGACGGCGCCTGGAGGTGACCGAAAGGGTTCCTCGGCGACTGATGGTGTGAAACTGCGGCATGGCCCGTCACGCCGCCGAGGTCGCCACCATCCGCACCCTGGTCGAAGAGCTCCAGACCCGCGTGCTCGGCCTGGCCCAGGACTCCGACGCATCGGCCCGGGAAGACCTGGGGCGGGCCCTGTTCGAGGCCGAGCGGTCGCTGCGGAGCGCCGGCCGTCAGCTGGCCCGGGCCGAGAAGTTGCTCACCTGAGAGAGCGCCAAAACGGCGGCGACGGCCCCTCGCGGGGCCGTCGCTCTGCCGCGACGCCAGGCGGCGGATCCCGGCATCGCTCTCAAACCAGGTGGCGGGAACCTGGTTGGTGGGGAAATGGTACCGCATTCAACCAAGCGTGCAAGCCCTCTCACCACTTTCTGCGTTTCTCACGACTTCAGCGGCCCGCCGAGCGGGCGACGGGGCTTCTGGGCCGTCGGGACCCGTGACGACGGGCAGATGTCGGCCAGCACGCACACCTCGCAGCGGGGGGAACGGGCGTCGCACACCCGGCGGCCGTGAAGGATCATCCGGAGGCTGAAGCGGCCGCGCTCGCCCGCGGGCAAATAGGAGTTCAAGGTGTGCTCGACCTTCACGGGGTCACGGTCGGTCGTGAGCCCGAGCCGGCGGCTCAACCGTCCGACGTGGGTGTCGACCGGGAGGCCGGGGAGATCAAAGGCGACGCTGCGCACGACGTTGGCGGTCTTGCGGCCCACGCCCGGGAGGGTGACGAGATCCTCCAGTCGCGTGGGCACCTCGCCGTCGAAGCGCTCGACCAGCGCCTGCGCCATGCCCACCAGGCTGCGTGACTTGTTGGCGTAGAAGCCTGTCGAGCGGACGATCTCCTCGAGCTCTGGGAGCGAGGCGCCGGCCAGCGCCTCCGGCGTCGGGTACCGCGCGAAGAGCTTCGGGGTCACCATGTTCACGCGGACGTCCGTCGTCTGCGCCGAGAGGATCGTCGCGGCCAGGAGCTGGAAGGGGTCCGCGTGGTCGAGCTCGCACTGCGCCTCCGGATACTCCAGCGCCAGGCGTCTCGCCACCTCCCGGGCCCGCCCCTTGGGTGACCGCGGCCGGCGCGCCGCACCGTCGGAGGTGGCTGCCGCGGGCATCGAAGCCGCAGGCTACGTCCCCGGTAGCCTGCGGGACCGTGCGGTGCCTGGAGATCAAGCGCCAGATGACGCCGACCGACATCGCCGAGGTCTCGGGGCTACTGGCCGCCGCCGAGCGGGCCGACGGGCATCGCCCGCTCGACGACCACGCCTGGCTCGACCTGGTCGAGGGGGGCCGGCCGGGGTTCGCCGGCCTCGTGGCATGGGAGCCCGGGCACGACCATCCGGTGGCCTACGCCCAGGTCTCCAGGGGCAACAACTCCTGGGCACTGGAGCTCGTGGTCGACCCTCATCACCGCTACGAGATGGCGACGATCGGACCGGAGCTCCTCGACGCCGCGGTCAGCGTGATCGCCGACAGCGGCGGGGGGCACGTCCACTGGTGGGTGTTCGAGCCCACGGCTGCGCACGATGCCCTGGCCAGGGAGGTCGGGCTGACCCCAGGCCGGACCCTGTTGCAGATGCGCCGCGCGCTGCCGTTGGAGGTCGCAGCGGACCTGCCCACCCGTCCGTTCCGGGTGGGCGAGGACGAACAGGCATGGCTGGAGGTCAACAACCGGGCCTTCCACGCCCACCCCGAGCAGGGCGGTTGGAACGTCGACACCCTGCTGACCCGAGAGAAGGAGGCCTGGTTCGACCCCGACGGCTTCCTCCTCCACGAGCGCGACGGGCGGCTGGCCGGCTTCTGCTGGACGAAGGTGCACGCCGCGCACGACCCACCGTTGGGTGAGATCTACGTCATCGCCGTCGACCCCGACTTCCACGGCCTCGGTCTCGGCCGGAAGCTCACCGTCGCAGGGCTGGATCACCTCGCCGGCGAGGGGATCACGGTCGGCATGTTGTACGTGGACAAGGACAACACGGCGGCCGTCTCGCTGTACCAGTCGCTCGGGTTCACCGTGCACCGCACTGACCGGGCTTACACCGGCGACGTCCGGGCGTGACCCTTTCCGTGACCCCACCTCCGGCCCCTTCGGACAAAGGGCCGCTGGCGGCGCGCACCCGGTACGGCGTCACGCGAAGCCAGCTCGGCGAGCTCCTCGCCGACCAACCCCGCTACCGCGCCGACCAGGTGTGGGACGGGCTGTACGCGCAGCTCTCGCTGCTCGAGGACCTCACCACCCTGCCCAGGTCGTTGAGGGACGAGCTCGGTGACCGGCTGCCGGCGGCGCTGGCGCTCGTCACCGAGCAGCGCGGCGACGGCGGCACGACGCGCAAGGCGCTGTGGCGGCTGGCCGACGGCGTCCTCGTGGAGTCGGTCCTCATGCTCTACCCCGAGCGGGCGACCGTCTGCATCTCCACACAGGCCGGATGCGCCATGGGCTGCGGGTTCTGCGCCACCGGTCAGGCCGGCTTCACCCGGCACCTGGCCGTCGGTGAGATCGTCGAGCAGGTGGTGGAGGCGGCGCGGGAGGCCCGTGGCGCGGGACGGCGGCTGTCCAACGTCGTCTTCATGGGCATGGGCGAGCCACTCGCCAACCTCGACCGCGTATGGGCCGCGGTCGAGCGGCTCCACGGCGACCTCGGCCTGTCGGCCCGCCACCTCACGATCTCCACCGTCGGCCTGGTCCCGGGGATCGACCGCCTGGCGGCCGCCTCGCTGCCGGTGAACCTCGCCGTGTCGCTGCACGCCGCCAACGACACCCGCCGCGACGAGCTGGTGCCGGTGAACCGCCGCTACCCGCTGGACGTGCTCATGGCGGCGTGTGGGCGCTACCTCGAGGCCAAGGGCCGGCGCCTCAGCTTCGAGTGGGCGTTGATCGACGGGATCAACGACCGGGTCAGCGATGCCGACGAGCTGGCCGCCCTTTGCCGCAGCCTGCCGCTGCCGCCGCATGTGAACCTCATCCCCCTCAACCCGACGCCCGGCTGGCCGACGAAGGGCACGGCGCCCGCGGGTGTGCAGCTCTTCCGGCAGCTGCTCGTGGCCCGCGGCGTCAACGCCACGGTCCGCCAGAACCGCGGGACCGACATCGACGCCGCCTGCGGTCAGCTGGCGGCCGGCCAGCCCGTCGAGCTCACAGCACCTGGTACACGTCGTATTTGACGTCGCCGTCGCCGACGCTGCCCAGGCCGATCGCCTGCACGCTGTTGAGCCACGCGTAGCGCTCGTCACCGGTCTCGAACAACGGAGCGGAGCGGATACGGGTCGCCCCGTCGGTGAAGACCCCGTGGTACTGCATGAGGATCGACGCGCCGTCGTCGGTCTCCAGGAGGAGGCGCACGTCGAGGCGGCCCGAACCGTCCGTCCGCAGGGTGACCCAGTCGCCACCCCGGCCCTTGACGAGTGCCCTTGAGCCGAGGCCCTTCGAACGAGCCACCGGTCACACCGACGATGACGCGCGTCCCCTGCGGGCCGTTGGCGATCAGGCCCGCCGTCTCCGTGGCGGCAGTGATCGTGAACAGGTGCTCGACGGGGATGCTGGTCTCAGGCATGCGGCGCAGCCTGGCACAGGCCCGTCACGGGGTGTCGAGGTAGCGGGGGTTCGCGACGCGTCAGCTTGTCCCGCACGGACGCCGCGACAGCAGCCTTGACCTCGTCCAACCGGTCGTCCAGCTCGCCGGCGCGAATACGTCGCGCCAGCTCGGCGTCGTCGGCCACGCCGAGCCGGGCCAAGCGCTCGGCGTGAGCCTCGGCCTGGGCCGGTCCGAGGACGAGCTCCCGCTCCACGATGGCCAGCATGTTGACGGCCACCCGGGCGTGGAAGCGCAGGCGCCCGTCGCGCCTCCGGCGCCACGTCACGCTCCAACCACTCCCGGACGGCCTCCACCAGCTCGGCCGCGGTCGGCACGTCGTGCGGACCGGTCACTGGTGCGCCCTCACCCCATGAGTGCGAGCAGATCGTGCTCGTTCTCGCACACCCGACGGCCGATGGCCGCCAGCTCATGGCTGCGGGACGTGCCCGTGAGGTGGGCGTTGGCCTGCATGATGCACATGATCCCCCACTTCAGCGTGCCCAGCACCTCCCACCACCGGACGACCTCGGGATCGACCGCCCGACCCGACGCCTCGCTGTACGCGTCGAAGAGGTCCCCGTACTCGCCCAGGCCGGCGACCGGCGCGCGCCCACCGAAGCGCCACGCCTTCACGCACAGCCAGCCGAGGTCCTCCATCGGATCCCCGACGTGGGCCAGCTCCCAGTCCAGCACCGCGGCCAGCCCGTCGCCGTCGACGATGACGTTGCCGAGGCGGAAGTCCCCGTGGACGATGGCCTCGCCGGCCGGCGGCGGCCGGTGCTCGGCCAGCCAACGGAAGGCCAGCTCGAAGGCCGGGTGGGGCTCTCCCAGGAGATCGAGCACCTCGCGGTACTGCTGCACCTGGTCCACCGAGGTCAGCTCCGGCACCGCGGTGGGCGGGAGCTGGTGGAGCGCAGCCAGCGCGCGCCCCAGCTGGCGCGGCAGGACGCTCCGGGCCTTGGCGAACTCCTCGTCGCGCAGGATCTTGCGGGCGATCGTCTCGCCGCCGACGCGCCGCACGACCATGTAGGCGGCGCCGAGGGCGTCGTCCCCTGGACCGCTCGCCACCACTTCGGCCACCGGCACACCGGCGCCGCGGGCCACCCGCAGCACCGCGACCTCGACCGCCATGTCGCGCTCGCTACCCGGGCGCTGTCGTTGCAGGATCAACGGCTCGTCGCGGCCGTCCTTGTCGCGGGCCACGAACGACCAGGTCTCCCGGGACGCGCCGCCCGAGAGCTGCTGCAGGTCGACGATGTCCACTCCACCCAGCACGGTGGCGAGGCCTTCAGCCACGTCCGCCCGCGAGGCGCTCACCCGCAGGCGCTGCGAGTCGCCGGGTAGGGGTTGACGGCGGACCCTCCCCCGGGATGGATCTCGAAGTGCAGATGAGGAGTCCCTCGGGCGTTGCCGGTGTCGCCGACGTAGCCGATGACGTCGCCGGCGTTGACGGTCCCCGTGTTCCCGTACCGGTCGAAGTGCGCGTAGTAGTAGGTGTTGCCGTCCGATCCGTTCAACCACAGCGCGTTGCCGCCCAGCCGGTTGCGGGAGATGCGGATCGACCCCGACACCACCGCCACCGACGGTGTGCCCCGGGGACTGATCAGGTCCACGCCCTGATGGCGCCGGCCGCCGCTACGGGCGGCGCCCCACGTGTCGACGAAGCTGAACGACCCGGCCAGCGGGCAGTACATGCCCGAGCCCATGTAGATGCGAGCCGGTGCCGAGCTGCCCCCACCCCCGCCGCCGGACGACGCCGCCCGGGCCGCCTGTTGGGCGGCCGCCTTCTCGGCGGCCACGCGCGCCTGGCGGCGCCGCTCGGCCATGACAGCCTCCAGCTCCCGGCGCACCGCAGCGTCCTTCTTGCGCTTCTCCTCCGTCCGTTGCAGCGCCACGATCTTCTTCTCGAGCTGCTTGCGCAGTGCGGCCAGGTTCTCCGCCGCCTCCTGGGACTGGCGCTTGGCCGTCTCGAGGAGTGCCCTCGTGCGTTCGAGGTCCTCCACGGTCGCCTCGTACGCCTCGACGTCCTGCGCGCTGCCCTGGGCGGCGATCTCCGCGTACTGATCGGCCTGGAGCTGGTCGCCCACGCCGCCGCCGAGGATGAACCCGCCGGCGTCGACCCCGCCCTGCACGTAGCGCAGGACAGCGAGCTGCTGCACCGATTCCCGAAGCTTCGCGACCTGGGCCTCGACCACGGCCAGCTGGGCGCCGACCCGGGCCAGCTCGTCCTCGGTCCGCGCCACCTCGGACTCGGCGTCGGCGAACGCCTGGGCGGCGGCGTCGGCCTGCTGGCGGGCCTTCAGGATCTCCCGGGCCGCCCTCTGCGCGGCGCGCTGGTCCTCATCGGCCGACTGCGCGGCCGCCGGACGTGCCCCGCCGAGCGACGCGGGCGCGACCGCGGCCAGGAGCGCGCAGACGGCGAGCACCGTGGCAAGCACGGAGGGGAGGGCGCGACGAATCGGCATGACGGGCCGTGAGGCTACCGATTGTTGCGGTTTGTTTACGGTCACGCTCGGGACGCGCTCCCCCAAGGACGGCCCCGACTCCGCGTGCGCTCTCGGGACTTTACCCCACCTCGACCACTACCGTCTCCGGGCCATGCCGCCCGCGCGACCGACTCCCCTCCGTCTGACGGGGGTCCGCCTGGTCCGCGAGGACAGGACCATCTTGGGCCCGCTCGACTGGCAGGTCGGGCACGGCGAGCGGTGGATCGTCCTGGGCGCCAACGGCAGCGGCAAGACCACGCTCATCCAGATCGCCGGGCTCTACCTGCACCCGAGCAGTGGCATCGTCGAGGTGCTCGGTGAGACGTTGGGGCGCTGCGACGTCCGGGCCGTCCGGCAGCGGATCGGCTTCGCCTCTGCCGCCCTGGCCGATCAGCTCCGACCGCAGCTCAGCGCCCTCGACGCGGTGATGACGGCCCGGTACGCCGCGCTCGAGCCTTGGTGGCACCGCTACAGCGACGACGACCGCGCCACGGCCCTGAAGGCGCTGTCCCGCAGGGGGGTCGAAAGCTTCGCGGATCGCACGATCGGCACCCTCTCCTCGGGCGAGCGGCAGCGGGTCCTGCTGGCCCGCGCCCTGCTCACCGAACCCGGCCTGCTCCTGCTGGACGAGCCCACCGCCCGCTTGGACCTCGGTGGCCGCGAGGCCACGGTGACCGCCCTCAGCGAGCTGGCGCGCGATCCCACCGCCCCGCCCATGGTCATGGTGACGCACCACGTGGAGGAGATCCCGCCCGGCTTCGACCACCTCCTCGTGCTCCGAGCAGGCGAGGTCGTGGCCATGGGTCCGCTGGATGAAACGCTCACCGGCGAGGTGCTGACCGACGCGTTCGGGCTTCCTCTCGCCGTCGAACGCCGGCCCGACGGCCGGCTGACCGCCTGGGCCCGCTGAGCGGGCGGCGCCGACGCCGGACCCGGGCGCGTCGGATCGTCAGGCGGCGCTGACGAGGCCGAGGAGGCGGTCGCGGCCCCGCTCGACCTCTTCGGCGAGGAGCCGCTCGAGGACCGGGCCCCACAGCCCGCCGCCGTAGTGCAGCCGCATGAGCAGTGCGCTCCCGGCCGGTCGCCGGTTCACCTCGGCGCGGAGCATCCAGTGCGAATGGTGGCGAGCGTCGGTCTCGCGGCGCTCGAACACGGCCAACGACGGTTCCACCAGCTCGGTCCTGACCATGCGGAGGCGCTTGGAGCGGGCGAACGGTCCGAGCCGGCCCCGCAGGTCGACCGACCACGCCAGCCCGTCATCGGCCGCTCCGCGTGCCGTCCCCCCGCCGGTCGCCGTCAGCGGCACGGCGCGCTCGACGATCGCCAGCCAGGACGGGTAGCGAGCCAGGTCGTCGACCCATGCGAAGAGCTCCTCCGGCGGGCACGGCGCCTCCATCGAGGCGGTGAGATCCACGGACGAAGTATGGCGGGCGGCGCGGCGCGATCGAGGTGTGCGGTCAGGCTCCGGGCGCGCGTTGGCGCGTCCCGGATCCCTTCACCTGACCGAACGCCCGGCTCAGGAGGGGCGAGGTGGCATTGAGCAGACCGTCGAGGTCGTCCCCGACGACGAAGGCCGGCGTCCACGCTGCCGGCGGCATGGCGTCCATCACCGCTTCTTCCTCCTCGGCCGGCCGCACCTCGTCCGGGACGGCCGGGGCGTCGGCGGTGATCGGAAGAGGTAGCGGCACGACTTCGCCGCCAGCCCGGGCCGGGCGGGCGGGCCGCCGGGCCGGGCGTTCTCGCGCCGCCGGCGGCGCCGCGAACAGGTGCTCGGCCGAGCGACGATCGTCCAGCCACCACCCTTGCGGCACCACCATGGCGTCGGCGTGGCGGCGGCACAGGCGACCGTGGTGCGCGCCGGCCCCCGCGGCGCCGGCGACGTAGGGCTCCAGCCAGGCCACGGCCCGGGCGGGATCGAAGCCGTAGGCCACGATCGCCGGTTCCGCGCACGCCGGACGCTCGCACTGCTGGGCCACGGTCGAACGCTAATCGGGCGCCGCCTGCCGGGTCGGGATACGGGCGGTCCGACGGGCGCGGGAGCGGGCCTCGGCGCGCCCCATCGGTTCCCACAGGGCGATCGCCGCGCCGTACACCGCAGCGAGCACGGCGGCCGCCGTCGGCAGCACCACCCAGATGGGCACCGGTCGAAGCGAGCGCGCCTCGATCCACCACGGCCCGCCGGCGGAGAGGTCGAGCGGGCCTCCCACGCCGGGGGCGGCCAGGACGTGCGCCCACAGCGCCCAGGCGATCATGCGGCACAGGCCGAAAAAGAACAGCCCGCGGTAGAGGGCGAGGAGCGCACGCTCCGGCATCACCGTGCCGAGCCTCCGCCACAGGCCAGGTTCGGCGGGGACGACTTCGTCGCGCCAGTGATCCCTGGTCAGCGCCCGCCACGAGAAGAGGAGCGCGACCAGCCACACGACATCCGCGACCATGCCGAAGCTGCTGTAGTACGCCGCCGCGTCCAGGTACTTCCCGCCGTCCGACGTCGCTCCGTACGCCCACAGTTGCAAGGTGAACGACGCCGTGCTGAACGGGAACAGCAACATGACGCCGGCGGTGTCGCCGAGGTCGGCCACCACGTGCACGATGCAGCCGAGCGCGACCCCCACGGTCGCGGCGCGGTTGCGCCTCCACAGCCATACCAGCGCGGCGACCACCAGGCCGAAAGCGACGGTGTGGGTGACGCCCATGCCGGGCCATCCGCGGTGCCATTGGTGCGGGACCGACGCGCCGTAGTGGCGTTCACCGATGGTGAACCCGTAGACCCAGAACTTGGACAAGAAGTCGGGGAGGAAATCGCCGGCCGCCACCGCCCAGAAGCTCACGCCACCCCGCATCCGGCGCGGTAGGTGGGCGTGCACCAGGTACACCTCGAACTGGTGGGCCGCCCAGCTCACGGCGCCCTCCGCCTGTGCCATCGACGGTGGCGCCCCGGGTGGCGGTCGAGCGTCCCGACGACGGTGTCGAACACGATGGGGCCGAACCACAGGGTTGCCACCACCCAGGCCGGCCCGACCAGCCAGGTGAGGAGTACCTTGTGCGCGCTGCCGGCGGCGATGTAGGTGACGCCGGCGACGACGTACCACGCCAGTTCGGGGACGGGCGAGAGCGACCGATGGCGACGCTCGTCAGTCGGTGGTAGGCGCGCGGGCACGCCCTGCATGGTCCGACGACCGCCGTCCCGCTGGCATCGGGCCGCGGTCCTCTCTTGGGCCCGGGCCGCGCCCGGGACAACTCGATTCGGCTAGCTATAGCGGCGCTGGCGGCGGGCGCCGAGGACAGCTCCCACGGCCATGAGGGCGATGCTCGTCACCAGGGGATCATGGTGGCTGGCTCAGTCGGCCGGAGCTCAGTCGGGGGGCATGTAGGGGATGAGGCGGCCGTCGGTGTCGTGCCGCTTTCGGCTGATCGATCGCCCCGTCACCTCTCTGGCGTCGATGCGGATCCAGTGGTCCTTCGGCCCGGGCGCCCAGGGGTGCAACGGCAGCCGGGTGACGTCGTCCAGCTCGACCGGATCGGTCACCTCGGCGGCGCGGCCCTTGACGAGCACGCTCCAGCCGGTCTCGACGAGGGCGTCCACCTCGTCGAGCTCGAAACAGACCCGTGCACCGTGGCAGAGCGTTTCGAGCAGCGAGCTGCGCCCGGTGCGGAAGACGATGCTGGTCCCGTCGACGTGGTGGTTGACCGGAAGGACGACCGGGATCGCATCCACGTTGAACCCGACACGGCCGACCGGACGGCGCGCCAGGAGACGCCAGCAGACCTCGGGTTCGAGGTCCTCGACCCACACCTCGGCTTCCGGACCGGCAGCGAACTCAGAGGTATCCATGGGACCGAGCCTGAACCCGACCGGCTGTCCGGACCAGTGCCGAAGGTCCCGTCAACGGTCCCACGGCAGCTCGTGCACCTCGACCAGGGCGAAAGCCGCCGCATGCTCAGGGTGATCGTGCACCACGTGGTCCTTGACCTCGTTGGCCAACCGGAAGCCGAGCTCGCAATAGGGGCAGTGGTGAACATGGAGATCATCGGCCATGACCCAATGGGACACCCGATGGCGCTGGGCGACAAGGGCGCAAAGTCCCTCGATGCGCTCTTGGTCCCCTACCGCCCGATCATTGTCGTAGCGACGGTGTCGATCATGCGCAGGATGGCGTCAGCAGGAACCGGGTCGTGGCGGCTGACGGTGGGCACGTCGGCGCGGGGAAGCAGCACGAGACGGTCGACGCCCAGCTCGTCGTAGTACTCGGCCGCCTCGGCGTCGAAGCGTCCAGAGGGGGTGACCGTCAGCTCGAGGGGACCGAGTCCGGCTGGGCGCTCGTAGCGGTCGAGGTCGGTCCGGATGGCGTCGACCGCCTCGCGGGCCTGCTCCCGGTTGGCGTTGAACACGTACCAGCCGCCGGCCTTCATGACGGCCCGCCGGCGGGCCGAAGCGCTCACCCCACCGACGACGATGGGGGGTCCGGTCGGGCCCGTCGGCCGCGGGAAGGCATCGACGCCGGCGAAGTCGACGTACCGGCCGTGATACTCCGGCGCGTCCATCGTCCAGAGCGCGCGCATGGCGTCGAGGTGCTCGTCCATGCGGTCGGCGCGCTCGTCCAGGCCCACTCCCATCGCCGCGAACTCGGGCTCGAGGTAGCCGGCGCCGATCCCGACGATCAGGCGACCGCGGGCGACCTGGTCGACGCTCGCCAGCTGCTTGGCGAGGGACACCGGGTGGTGCAGCGGCAGTTCGATGATGCCGCTGGCCACCTTCATGGTCGTGGTGTGGGCAGCGACGAGAGTCAGCGCGACCAGCGTGTCGAGGAACGCGAGCGTCGCCGGGATGGTGAAGCCCTCGGGGGGCCTGGTCGGAAGCACCAGGTGCTCGCCGGTCCACACGGACTCGAACCCGGCTGCCTCGGCGTGCCGGGCGACCCGCACGGCCGTCTCCGGGTCCGCGCACGTCCCGTAGTTGATGGCGAACAGACCGATCTCCATGGGGACATTCTCGCCTTGGCTGGGAGGCCGTGGGCGTGTAGCGGCGCCCGCCCGCCTACCCCGCTGGGTCCGGCTAGATCTCGAGGCGGACCTGGCGATTCGGGCGAACTCGGGGTCCCGTTCGGGTCCCGTTGAAGGGGTCTCGGCGGACTCATTCCTCGCGAAAGGCCGGCCAGATGGGCGATACGGGCCTCGATCCCATGACCTCCACGATGTGAACGCATGCAGCCGGCACCAGTCGCGCAGCTCCCAGGCGATGAGCTCGGGACCGTTGTCCATCCGTAGATGCTCGGGTGCGCCGCGCTGGGCGACGAGGCGTTCGATGATCGCCACGACGTCATCGGCGGTGCAGGACCGGCCGACATCCATGGCGAGGGCCTCCCGGGTGTGTTCGTCAACGATGTTGCACAGCTTCAGCCTCCTGCGGTCGGCGGTCTCGTCGAACTGGAAGTCGATGGCCCACACATGGTTCGGACGCTCAGCGCGCAGAAGCGGCCCACCGCCGGGCGGCCGGGTTCGCTTGCGCTTGCACGGTGCCGGTCGACGTAGCCCCTCGTCCCGCCACAGGCGGCGGGTGCGCTTGCGGTTGATGGTGTGACCTTCTCGCCGCAGGATCGTGTGCGCCGTCTTCCACCCCCAGCGCGGGTGACGGCGAGCGATCTCCCGCAACCGGCGCCGGACCTTGTCCTCGGCCTCAGGCCGGGGGCGCGGCATGAGCCGCTGGGTCGAGCGATGCTGGCCCACCACTCGGCAGGCACGGCGTTCGGAGACCCCGAAACGATCGACGAGCACGACGACTGCTCGCCGGCGACGCTCCGGGGTCAGAAGTTTCCCTCCGCCAGCTCCTTGAGCATCGACTTGTCCAGCTCCGCCTCGGCCAGCAGCTTCTTCAGCCGGGCGTTCTCCGACTCGAGGTCGCGCAGACGCTTGGCTTCGGTGGCCTTCATGCCTCCGTACTGGTTCCGCCAACGGTTCCAGCTCGATTCCGAGACCTCCAAGGTGCGGAGCACCTCGGTCAGGTCCTTGCCCTCGTTCAACAGGCGATCGCCCTCGCGGAGCTTGCGGACGATCTGCTCGGGCGTGTGACGGTGACGCTTCATCGTGGTCATGTCCTCCTGCCCAGCATGCTGGGCGACGGACTCCCACAACAGGTGGACCACCATGCGGGGGCCGGGTCAACCTGAACCAGCTGGGCTTCAGACCAGTGGGCCAGCAGCCGTGTGACCTGTTCGCTCAGCGTCGCTGCGTCCAGGCCACCTTGAACCTTTGCCGTGACCGCGATCTGACGGACCAGCGCGGACACCTGCGCTGAAGGCAGGGAGGGATCACCAGGAACCGCGGACGGCTGCTGTGAAGGCATCGAAGGAACAGCTGCTGTCGCGGACACCTGCTCTGAAGGCAAGGAAGGTTCAGCAGAAACCCCCTTACCTGAGACCAGCGAGGGAACGGCAGCCGTGGCGGAACGGAGTGGAGCAACGGCCGTGGCCGTCTCCTCCTCCTCTGGTCGGTTGTGCGCCACCATGGGTGACGCGACTTCAGAGCAATACGGCGCGACTTCGGGGCCAGTGGCTGAAGTTGCGCCGTCGTGGTGACGCGACTTCGCGGTGAAGTTGCGCCGTCCAGGTGACGCGACTTCAGGGCCACGGCTGGCCGCGCCAGGTGGGATCACCAGCCGATAGCGGTTGGACCCACCGTGTCCTTTGCGTCCGTCAGCCTTCAGATAGCCCAGGGGCCATCCCAGCGCTGATGGCGCGCCGCACCGTGTTCCGTCCGCAGCCCACCAGGTCCGCGATGGTCTGGGCGCTGGGGTAGACGTTCCAGCCTGTTTCGTAGTCCGCGAAGGTGCCAATGGTGGTCAGGACCCTGGCGTGCTTGTCGCTCAGACGGCGCTGTGCCTGGATGGTCCGAAACCAGCGCCAGACGAAGGCGCGGTCATCGTCCTGTGTCGCGCTCATGGCCTGTGGCGCGCTCACCGCTGACCACCCCCGCGTGCGCGGTAGGGGCGCTGACGGCAGGCGTGGGAGCAGTAGCGGGCGTCAGACCGTGCAGGGACGAAGGCAGCGCCGCAGCAAGCACAGATGGACTGGGGGACCTGGCGTCGTGCCCGTCTCCGATGCCACCGTTGCAGGTAGTTGGCGCGCTCACGACGGCAGCGGCCGGAACACAGCTGGGGCCGTCCGGCCCACGGATGGAAGTCCATGCCGCGGCAGCACGTCAGGCACCACGTCTTTGCCTTCAGTGTCCGCGGCTGGTCCTGGTGCGAGCGCGGGGCGCACGACGCGGAGAAGGGTTCTGGCCACCACCACCGTGCACGCGGGACCTGGACCCAGACCACCGCGCCCGGCTGCGCCCCACAGCCGTGATCACCACCAGAAGGTGCTGGCGTCGTCTGGCGTTCATCCGTCACGCGGTCATCGGTGCCGCCGTTGTCGCGCTGATCGGTCACGCGGGGACGGACGTGGCCCTGACCGCGACCCAGAAGAAGCCTGACGGACGCGTACTGACTGATGTGTCCCTGGGAAGTAGTTGCGTTCGGAACGTTCATGGGCGGGTCCTTCATGGACCCCCTGCCCAGGTATCAGGTACCCTGCGACTGTAGGTAGCAGGACTAGGGCTGAAGCCTCGTCACCTGATCCAGTGGGCTAGGGGACGAGGCTTCAGACGTTCTCAGGGGTGGGGTTCGCGGCCGCTTCGTCCAGCAGCTGCGCCACCAGCTGCTGAAGTTCGCTGTGGGGGATCAGACGACGGCCACCCAGGCGGACGGTCTGGACGCGCTTGTCCAGGACCATGCGGTACATGGATGACCGTCCGATGCTGAGCAGGTCAGCTTCAGGGATGCCGTACAGCAGACGCTGCGGGCCGTCCAGGTGGTCGCTGCCAGTGGGCTGGACCGTTGAAGCGGACTGGTGGTGCGTCACGATTCGTCCTTCCTGGTGGAAGATGAATCGGACGCCAGCCCCATCCGCTCAGGGTGGGAACACCTCTGGGTCTACCCGCGGCCGGTTGTCCAGGCCTGGCACATCTTGACATACCATGCCGCCGTGGGGAACAGGCCACGCGAGAACGCGAACAGCTGGCGGGGGACCTTCAGAACGAAGCGGACTGGGCCGCGTTCTACGGGGAGTGGGACGCACCGTCGCTGACAGGGCTGGCGCACAAGGCGCGGCACTGGACCTTCAGCGGTGAAGGGTATTCGTTGCGAAAACAACCATCCGCCACCGCAGACCAGCGCCACCGTCAGGCCAGCCGCGAAGCCAACAGGAAGCGGAAGGGTTCCTAGCACCAGCGTCCACGAACGTTCGGGGCGAATGGGCCGCGCCAGATCGGGGCAAAGAGGACGCTCCCACGATCGGTTGGCGCCCCGCCGTTGTTGTCACACACCTAGGAGCGGCTGTTCGGCGGCGAGTGGTGACGATGACCGAGAGCGAGCCGAGTGCTACCACGGCCAGGCCGAGGTACAGCGGTGCGGCACTTGCGGAGCCTGTCGGCGGCAGTGTGCCACCCGATCGTCGGGGCCACGCTCGGTGCGGTCGTCGGCCCAGTGGGCGTTGTGGGGGCTGCGCAATCCGGCGCGATCTCGATCGTCTGGGCTTGTGTGGCGCTCAAGGTCGGTTGCGTCGAATCAACGACCATCACGGTGAAGTCGAACGTGCCGGCGGCGGTCGGGGTGCCTGTGATCGCCCCGGTGGCGGGGTCAAGCGTGAGGCCCGGCGGCAGGCCCCCGACGCTACCGACCAGGTGAAGGGGGGTGTGCCGCCCTCGACAGTGAAGATGTTGGCCGAGTACGTCGTGCACTCGGTGCCGGGAGGCAGCGGCGCACACGACATCTGTACCGCGCCGACGATGTTCTTGTTCGGCTGCCAGCCATTGAAGGTGTTGCAGATCAGCGTCACGTTTGTGGCCGACGGATCGACCCTGATTCCGGTTCCACTGAGGTCCGGTGAGTCGGGCGCAGTGCGCCCGACCGCGTTGTTGGAGATCGTGACGTTGTCGCTGGAGGTGACCGAGATCCCGATGTCGGTGCCCGCGCCGGTGATCGTGTTGTTGTCGATCGTCACGTTGGCGGCACTGAACACCAGGATTGCCGTTGACGCGGAACCGGTACCGGCCGAGCCGGCGCCGATCACCGTGTTGCCCACGAACGTGCCCCCAGCGCCGCCGGTCCCGTACTGGACGCTGTTGGTCGCGTTCCCACCCGGCGAGTGTTCGTCGGGCGGACCGATCATGCTGGCTCCGCCCACGTTGAGCGTGACTTGCCGGACCCGGTGACCCCGTTCTTCTGAAAGCCTGTCACGGTGACGTGGTCGAGCGTGACGGTACGTGCTGTCCCGTTCCTCGCGTTGGCACGGATCCCGTTACCGGTTTGGCAGCCACTGTGCTGGGCGATGTCCCGAACAACAACGTCGCTCGCTGTGCCGCCGGCATCCTCGAAGAGGAGTCCGACCTGAACAAGCTGTACGCCTGAACCTGGAGCAGATTCGCAATTTTGTGCACCCTGGAAAACGAACCCGACGGCTTGGATGATGACGTTGTTCACATGCATCTCGGTTGCGCCTGGGGCATTCGTCACAATGCCACCGTGGAAACTGTACGCCGGCGGGGTCGGTGGCGGTAATCACGTTCCCGCCGCCTTCCACCGTGACGCCGTTCGGAACCGTCAGGGGCGAAGTCACTTCGCCGCAGTCGGCGGTCAACGTAAACGTGGTTCCGCTCATGGTGCCCGCACAAACGGTGGTGATATCGCCCCCGGGAATGGGGACGGCGGCGGCGGGTGACGCCCACGCCACAACCACGACCATCAACGCCGCCCCGAGCAGCCCAACTCCCGCACCGCACGCAAGCGCCACCCGCGCTCTGCTTTGCGAAGCCCAGCGGGGAACCTCCCACCCCGTTTGGCCAGACGACTCCGGACTCGGCAGCATCGTCGCCATTACGGACCCCCGCTCACAGAATTCAGGCGCCAAGCACCATAGACGTGCCGACACTATTGGCAGGACAACACCCAACGGGGGGATGTCCCTCCGTGGCCGCTCACCGATCTGGATGCGATGCCGATTCGGTGCTGGCCTGAACGCGGAGAAGGTTTGCCTGAAACGGCGCTAGGTCGCGCTGCTGAACATGGCATCCAGCGCCTTCGGCCCCACCGTGACCACAGGGGTCAGACGGTGCCGGTAGTGCCGTTCCAGCATCCGCAGGTCCGCGTGGCCCAGCAGGTCCGCAGCTTCGAACGGGGGGACCCCGGCAGCCACCAGCAGCGACGCGGCGGAGTGCCGCAGTTCGTACGGGGTCAGCCTGGGCAGCCCAGCGCCGGCACAGATGCGGGCGAAGTCACGGCGCATGTTCGACGGGTACATGGGCGTGCCGTGGTCCGTGGTGAACACCAGTCCTGGCCAGTCCTGGGACCAGTCGGGACCGGCTGCCAGCCGGTCCTCGGCCTGACGTACCGCTGCCGGCGCAGGGCGTCGCTGACACGCATCAGGCAGTGACAGGACACGGGTCGCCTTGTCTTCGTGGGACCGATGCACAGCGGCCGGCCACCCTCCCCACGCTGAAGGGCATGGCTGATGGTCAGCGTGCCGGCATCCAGGTCCACGGCCGTCCACGCCAGGGCGTCGGCTTCACCTGGGCGCAGACCGAGCAGCAGCAGAGTCGTGAAGTACGGACCCATCCGCTCGCCTTCCAGAGCGTGCCAGCAGCTGCTGGGCTTCATCCTCTGTCAGTGACCGCTTCTCCGCCGGCAGCCGAGCGCCCACGGGCAGCTCAGCCAGGCGGGCTGGGTTCCACGTCATCAGCCGGCGCTTCTGTGCCCACGTCAGCATTTCGGCCAGCGTCAGCCGGTACCCCTCCACGGTTCGCTTCGCCCTGCCCGCCTTCGCTTCGGCGGCCAGCCACGCTTCCACGTGCTCAGGGCGCAGGCTGTCCAGACGGTGGTGGCCCACGGCAGGGATGACGTAGTGGCGGACGGTGTAGCTGGTGCGCGCCAACGTGCTGGGTGCCTTGCGGTTGTGTGCCACCTTCGCCAGCCAGGCTTCCGACTAGTTCAGCGACCGTCATGGCCTTGGTGCTCACGTCCAGGCCACCCAGCTCTGCGGCCCGCAGCTCCCGCAGCTTCCCCGCCACTGCCCGCTTCGTCCTCGCTCGGACCTTGCGCTGCCGGCGCTGGCCATCAGGGCCTGGCTTCAGTTCCAGCCGGCCGACCCACAGCCCTGCCTTCTCGTCCTTGTAGATGCGCGCCGTCCCCACGGGGTCGCCGGTGGCCATCGGTCCTGTGTCCCTTCGTGTCAGTCCTGGCCGAAAGGCTAGCCAGTTAGGGTACACTTAGGGGACACCTGGCCCCCGCCAGTCACGCCCTGTCGCAAATCCTGGTAGATCAGTGGGCGATACGGGCCTCGATCCCATGACCTCCACGGTGTGAACGTGGCGCTCTTCCAACTGAGCTAATCGCCCTCAGCGGCGGGACACGCTATCACCGGCACCCCGGTCAGCCCTTGGGTCCAGCAGCCTGGCTCCCTCGTTGTGTCGCGTTTGGGCGCGCTCGGGCGCCACCAGACGTGACACAGCCGGTGGACGGGCGCCAGATTCGCCTGACGCGCTGCACCGAGGGCACGATCAAACCTCGTGAGTGACACGAACGGGATCGGCGCGGTGTTGGACCACGTGGCCGTGGCGGCCGAGCGGGCGAGTGAGCTGTGGCCGCGCTACGCCGGGGAGCTGGCGGGCGAGTGGCTGGGTGGCGGGGAGACGGCGGGCTTCTACTCGGCCCAGGTCGTCTACTCCAACGGCATGAAGCTCGAGGGTCTCGAGCCACGGCACGTCGAGGAGAACGACTTCCTGCGGCGCTTCCTGGACCACACCGGGCCCGGCCCGCACCACCTGACCTTCAAAGTCCCGGACATCGAGGACGCCATCGCCACCACCGAAGCTGCGGGCTTCCCGCTGGTAGGCGTGAACCTGGAGGACCCTCGCTGGAAGGAAGCGTTCGTGCACCCCAAGGCGGCGTGCGGGATCGTCGTGCAGCTCGCGCAGTCCGACGGCGAGTGGGAGCTCGAGCCCCGTCCGGTCGACTTGCCGGCGCCGCGCACGGATCGACCCGCCCGGCTCGATCACGTCGCCCACGCCGTCGCCGATCCCGGTCGGGCGCGGGAGCTCTTCCAGGGCCTCCTGGGCGGCGACCCGCTCGCCGACGGCGGCGACCGCACACAGGCCTGGATGGACCTCGGCTGGTCGAGCGGCGGGGTGGTCCGCATGGTGACGCCGCTCGAGGGCGGACCGTTGCGCGACTGGATCGGCGACCGGCCCGGCCGGCTCCACCACCTCGCGTTCACCGCGCCACGCCCCGAGGCGCTGGACGGCGCGATCCCGGCCGGGAACGGGACGATGGAGGTGCCCCCGGAGGCCAACCTCGGCGTACGGCTAGTGGTCAGTCCCGGCTGATGCAGACCAGGCGGACGCCGTCGAGGCTGTAGTACCCCTCGGTCCCGAGCGGGCAGGCGGCGCGGGCGGCCACGATGGCCTCCGTGACGCCGATGTGCGGCCCGGCGCAACTCGTCTCGACGGCCCGGGCGCGGGAGTCGAGCACGATGCACGAGCCGATGCCGACCACCCCGTCCACGCTCTCCCCGGGCACGGTGGTGCCGGAGCCGCCACCCAGCCCGTCGCGGGCATAGGCGGTGAAGAGGAAGATGCCGCCGAGCACGCCGAGCACGAGCATCCACGGCAGGGCCACGGCGAAGAACGACCGGCCCTCCGCCACGTCCTCGACGGGCGAAGGACGCGGCACCGTCGACGCGGGCGCGCCGACGACGACCGGGCGTGGCCGGAGCGTGGCGTCGTAGTTCGCCCGGCGCGCCGGATCACCGAGGACCCGCCACGCTTCGTTGACCGCGGCCATGGCGGCTTCGGAGCCCGGTCCGCCCCGGTCCGGGTGGACACGCTGGGCCTGGCGCCGGTAGGCGGCGCGAATGTCCGCCTGGCTGGCACCCGGATTGACCCCGAGACGCTCGTACAACGTGGCGATGTGCGGACCGTAGACCGGCGGTCCGGCCCGGTGCTCAGAGAGGGACCGGACCGCCGGCCCGCCAGTACTCACCCGCAGCGCGGTCCAGGAACCCCTCGTCGACCAAGTAACGGCGCAGGGCCGCGGTGTCCGCATGCCAGCGGCCGAGGATCAGGTTGACCATCGACTCGCTGTAGCGGCGACCGGGCTCGAACTCCTGGGCGAGGAGCTCGAGGACGACGAGGCGCTTCGTGTGGCTGCTCGGGATCGACACCAGCCGGCCGTCCCGAACGAACCTGCTCAGGACCAGCGTGGCCTCGTCGGTCGGCCCGACCGGCCCCGTTGCGACGGCACGCCCAGACCTTCCACCGAGGTGCCCGACGGCGCCCGTCCCGGCCCGCGCCGCGGCGGCGAACGCCTGCTCGAGGAGCACGAGGGTGCCATCACTCCCCCGCTCGACCAGCCCGGCGTCCTCGAGCCGGGCGAGGGCCCGTCCCACACGAGCCAGGGTGAGCGACGACGCCGCCACCACCGCGTCGGCGTCCACCGCGCCGAGTATCAGCGCCGCCACCACGCGTCGCCGGTCGTCGTCGGCCAGCAGGCCCACCAGCCTGGCGGCGTCGATCGGCGGAAGGGCCGCGAGCGGCTCCTCCAGCGGGCCTTCCACCGGCCGCCTGCTCAGTAGCCGAGCTCGGGCTCCACCGGCCCGATCAGCTCCTCGCCCTCGGCGAAGCGGCGCACGTTGGCGGTGATCCGGGCCGCCAGCAGCGGCTTGGCCATCTCGGGCGTGTTGCCGACGTGCGGGGTGACGAAGCAGTTCGGCAGGCCGAAGAGCGGGTGGCCCGCGGGGAGCGGCTCCGGCTCCGTCACATCGAGACCGGCTCCCCCGATGGTGCCCGAGCGCAGCGCGACCACGAGATCGTCCGTGACGACGTGGGCGCCGCGGGCGACGTTGATCAACCAGGCGTGGCGCTCCATGAGGGACAGCTCGTCGGCGCTGATGATCCCGATCGTCTCGGGTGTGAGCGCGAGCGCCAGGAACACGGCGTCGGCGCCGGGGAGCGCGTCGTAGTAGCGGTCGGCCTCCAGCACGTCGTCTGCGCCGTCCATGGGCTGCACCCGGTTGCGGACCACGGTGACGTGGCAGTCGAAGGGCTGCAGCAGCCGGAGGAGCGACTCGGTAATCCCGCCGCCGCCGAGGATCGTCACCCGCCCGCCGAGGAGGTTGCGGCCCTGTGGTGCCTCCCACTTGGCGGCGCGGGCGTAGGTGCCGAGGCCCCGCAACCCGGACACGGCCAGCGTCAGCGCCAGCTCGGCGACCGGCTCGGCGTAGACGCCTTTGCCGCACGTCCACAGGCGCTCGTCGTCGATGAGGTGCACGTACTCCTCGACCCCGGCGAACGGCAACTGGACCCAGCGGAGCTCCGGGGCGTCGTGGAGGGCATCGGCCAGGCCGGCGGGGTCCCGCGGGTTGGCCCAGATGAGCGCCTCCGCCTTGTCGAGCGGGACGAGGTGGCCACCTCCCTCGATGATGGACGTCTGCAGCCACTCGGGAGCGCCTTCGGGAGCCAGCGCGACGCGAGGAGGGTTGCGGCTCGGATGGCGGGTGGTACTCGGCATGTGCACGCGGACGCTAGCGCTCGCCGCTCGCGCCCAGGCAAGCCCTTCTGACGCCTTCCTTGCCGGGCGGGCGGTAGCGGCGCGAGAGTCCGTGGCGATGAGCGCTGACCCGCCTCGCCGCTCGTCCCCCCGGCGGAACGGCCCCAACGACGACGGGCACAGCCTGGACGACACGGACCGGGCGGTCATCGAGCAGCTCCAGTGCGACGGCCGGCTCCCCTACACCCGCCTCGCTACGGCCGTGGGCCTCTCCGAGGCCGCGGTCCGCCAGCGCGTACAGCGGCTGATCGACACCGGGGCCATGCAGGTCGTGGCCGTGACCGATCCGCTCTCGCTGGGCCTGCGCCGGATGGCCCTCATCGGCCTGCGGGTGGACGGCGACACGAGCGCGGTGGCCGAGGAGCTCGAGGCCTTCGCCGACATCGACTACCTGGTCGTCACGGCCGGCTCGTTCGACGTCCTGTGCGAGGTGGTCGTGGAGGATGACGCCGCGCTCCTCGCGCTGACGAACCGCATACGGTCGGTCCCGGCGGTGCGCTCGACCGAGACGTTCATCTACCTCAGCCTCGTCAAGCAGACCTACGCATGGGGCGCGCATTGACTGCGGAGATCGAGCTACGGGAGGACAGCCGACGATGACAGCACGAGGGGCCCTCACGGTCGGGGTGCCGAAGGAGACGAAGACGGCCGAGCACCGGGTGGCGCTGACCCCCGACGGCGTGCGCGAGCTCGAACGGCACGGGGTCGAAGTGTTCGTCGAGGCCGACGCCGGCGTGGATTCCGCGGTGCCGGACGCAGACTTCGAGCGGGCCGGGGCGACGATCGTCCCCACCCCGGCGGACGCCTGGTCCCAGCAGATGGTCGTCAAGGTCAAAGAGCCGCAGGGCGAGGAGCTGACCTACCTGCGCTCGGACCTCACGCTGTTCACGTACCTCCACCTCGCGGCCTACCCCGAGGTGGCCAAGGCGCTCCTCGGCGCGGGGACGACGGGCATCGCCTACGAGACCGTCGAAAAGGCTGATGGCTCACTGCCGCTGCTGGCACCGATGTCCGAGGTGGCCGGCCGGCTGGCACCGCAGATGGGCGCGCACTACCTGGAGCGCCACAACGGTGGCCGGGGCGTGCTGATGGGTGGCGCCCCTGGGGTCCGGCCCGCCCGCGTGGTGGTGCTCGGCGCGGGGAACGTCGGCTGGAACGCGGCCTGGATCGCGGCGGGCATGGAGGCCGAGGTGTTCCTTCTCGACAAGAACCTCGACCGACTGCGTTGGGTGGACCAGATCAACAAGGGCCGCATCATGACGTTGGCCTCGAACCGGGGCACGGTGGAGCGGACCGTCGCCGAGGCGGACCTGGTCATCGGCGCCGTACTCGTCGCCGGTGGCCGCGCGCCGGTGGTCGTGGGCGAGGACATGGTGCGCTCGATGCTCCCCGGCGCGGTGATCGTCGACGTCGCCGTCGACCAGGGCGGCTGCATCGAGACGACCCACGAGACCACCCACAACGATCCCGTCTACGAGCGCCACGGGGTCATCCACTACGCCGTCGGCAACATGCCGGGCGCCGTGCCCTACACGTCCACCTACACGCTGACCAACGCCACGCTCCCGTACATCCTGGAGGTCGCCGTGCAGGGACCGCTGGACGCTTCGCGCACGGACCCGACGCTCGTCCAAGGGATCAACACGGTCGGCGGCCAGGTGACGAACGGGCCGGTGGCCGAGTTCCTGGGCCTCCCCGCAGTCGATCCGCTCACGGCCCTCGGCGGCTGACGGGCGCGGAGCTACGGTGCCGCGATGAAGATCGGTTACAGCACGGGCTACTGGGGCAGCGGACCACCGGCGGGCGCGGCGGCCGCGGTGCTCGAGGCCGAACGCCTCGGCTTCGACTCCGTGTGGACGGCGGAGGCCTACGGCTCCGACGCCCTGACCCCGCTGGCCTGGTGGGGCGCGGCCACGTCGCGGATCAACCTGGGCACCGGGATCGTCCAGATGTCCGCGCGTACGCCGGCGGCCACGGCGATGGCAGCGATGACGCTCGACCACCTGTCGGGCGGGCGGATGATCCTCGGCCTCGGTGCGTCCGGCCCTCAAGTGGTGGAGGGTTGGTACGGGCAGCCGTACCCGAAGCCTCTGGCCCGCACCCGCGAGTACGTGCAGATCGTGCGGGAGATCGTGGCCCGCGAGAAGCCGGTCGAGTTCTCCGGTGAGCAGTACCAGATGCCCCTGGCCGGTGGGACCGGCCTGGGCAAGCCGCTCAAGAGCACCATCCATCCGTACCGCACGGAGCTCCCGATCTACCTCGGCGCCGAGGGCCCGAAGAACGTCGCCCTGGCCGCCGAGATCACCGACGGCTGGCTGCCGCTGTTCTTCTCCCCCAAGGACGACGGCCACTACCGGGCCTGCCTGGCCGAGGGGTTCGCAGCCAGCGGCGAGGACGGCAAGGCCGACCGCTTCGAGGTCGTGTCGACGATGTTCATCGTGCCCGGCGATGACGCCGAGCGCTGCGCCGATCTGGTGCGGCCGTTCGTCGCCCTCTACGCCGGAGGCATGGGGGCGCGGGGAGCCAACTTCCACTTCGAGGTCTTCGCCCGGATGGGCTGGGAAGCCGAGGCGCTCCACATCCAGGACCTCTACCTCGAGGGCAAGAAGGCCGAGGCCGCGGCCTCCGTGCCGCTGGCCATGGTGGAGGACGTGGCCCTCGTCGGCCCGCTCGACAAGATCCGCGACGAGCTGGCCCGCTGGAAGGAGACTTGCCTCACGACGATGCTGGTGTCCGGCCCGGCCGAGGTTCTCCCGCTCTACGCCGATCTCGTCCTGGCCTGACCGGCTGTGTCACGCGTCGGCGCCGCCGACCGCACCCTGACGTGACACAAGCGGGAGAAGGGGTCAGCGTTCGAGCAACCAGGCGGCGACGACCTCGAGGCCGGCCACCCGCGAACCCTTGACGAGCACGGCGTCGCCCTCGCCGAGACCCGCCAGCACCCCGAGGGGATCGTCCACCGGCGCCAGGCCATACAGGTCTGTCCCCACGACGATGACCTCGATGCCCATGGCGGCTGCCTCGTGCGCGATGGCGCGATGCGCGGGCTCGGGATCGTCCAGCTCGGCCATCACCCCGAGCACCGCGACGCGGCGGCCGGTGGGCAGCGCTGCCAGCGCATCGAGCGCGGCCCGCATCGACGTGGGGTTGGCGTTGTAGGCGTCGTTGAGGACGATCACGCCGCCCGCCGACCGGCCGAGCTCCATCCGCCAGGGCGAGAGGCCGGCGTCGCCGAGGCGGGCGGCCGCCGCTTCGAGCGGGACGTCGCAGACCAGGGCGACCGCCAGCGCGGCGGCGGCGTTAGTGGCCATGTGGGCCCCCGGGACCGCCAGCGTGACCTCGGCGCTGCCCCAGGGCGTACGGGCGGTGAACGACGGACGGGCCTCGCTATCCAGGCGCAGCCCGGTGACCTCGACGTCGGCGCCGGAGTTCGCACCGCCGAAAGTAAGCCGGCGGGCCGAGGTGCGCTCGGCCATGGCCAGGACCCTCGGGTCCCCGGCGTTGAGGATGGCCACCCCGTCGGCCGGGAGCGCCTCGATCAGCTCGGCCTTGGCCCGGGCCACGCCGTCGATACCACCGACACGTTCGGTGTGGGCCGGCGCGACCACCGTGACGACGCCGATCGACGGCCGGGCGGTTGCGCAGAGCTGCTGGATCTCACCCGGGCCGCGCATGCCCATCTCCAAGATGAGCGCCTCGGAATCGTCGGGAGCACCGAGCAGCGTGATCGGCAGCCCCTGCTCGTTGTTGAACGATCGCGGGTTGGCGGCCACCCGCCAACGCGCCGCCACGGCCGCCGCGGCCAGGTCCTTCACGGAGGTCTTCCCGACCGATCCCGTGATGCCCGCCACGCGTGGGCCGACGCCCGATGCCAGACCGTCGCGCGCCCAGCCGCCCAGCGCGGTGAGCGCGTCGGCGGTGTCCGACACGACGATCGCGGTCGCCGCCCCGACGATCGGTCCTTCGGTCAGGTAGGCCGGGGCGCCGGCGGCGAGCGCGGCGGCGATGAAGTCGTGGCCGTCGCGGGCCGCCACGATGGGGACGAACAGCTCCCCCGGCCTGAGCGCCCGGGAGTCGAACGACGCGCCGTCGAGGGCGATGTCCTCGCCGACGAGCCGTCCTCCGCACGCTTCGGCCGCCGATCGGGCCGAGAACCGCATGACGGTGACGGTACCGGGTCGGGTCGTACCATCCGGGGGTGCCCGGCCCGGAGAACGCCGACGAACGCATCAACCTGGTCGTGCTCTTCGGCGGCCAGTCGGCCGAGCACGACGTCTCCCGGGTGACGGCCGCCCACGTCCTGCGGGCCATCGACCCCGCCCGCTACCGAGTCACCGCGGTGGGCATCACCCGTGACGGCGAGTGGCAGCTGGCGGCCGGCGCGACGGCCGAACTGGCCTCGGGGGCCGACGCCGCCCTGACCGACGGCCTCGCGGTGGACGGCGCGGCCACGTCGGCGGCGCCTGTGCTCTCGGCCTCCCAGGCCGAGGGGCGGACCGTCGTGCTCCCGCTGCTGCACGGACCGCTCGGCGAGGACGGGACCGTGCAGGGCCTCCTGGAACTGGCGGACGTGCCGTACGTCGGCAGCGGCGTTCTCGGGATCGGCCCTGGCCATGGACAAGGCAATGGCGAAGCAGGTGCTGGCCCACCACGGCATCGAGCAGGCCCGCTGGCTCGGGCTGGCCGAGCACGAGATCGGGCCGTACACCGCGGAGACCGTGGCGGCGCGGCTCGGCCTGCCGCTGTTCGTCAAGCCGTGCAACATGGGGTCGTCGATCGGTGTCACGAAGGCGCGGACGGTCGAGGAGGTGGCCGACGGCATCCGCGTCGCGCTCGGCTATGACGACCGGGTACTGGTCGAGGAAACGGTGGTCGGCCGCGAGATCGAGGTGGCCGTGCTCGGCAACGAGGTGCCGCGGGCGTCGGTGCCGGGCGAGATCGTCCCCGGCCACGAGTTCTACGACTACGAGGACAAGTACCTCGACGACGGGGCGCGCCTGCTCGTCCCGGCCCCGCTCGGCGAGCACGAGCGGACCGAGGTCCGCCGGCTGGCCGTCCAGGTGTTCTCGGCGCTCCGGTGCGAGGGGATGGCCCGCATCGACTTCTTCTACGAGGAAGGCGGGCGTGGCTTCCTCTGCAACGAGGCCAACACGATCCCCGGGTTCACGCCCATCTCGATGTACCCGAAGCTGTGGCAGGCGAGCGGGTTGTCGTACCCGGAGCTGATCGACGAGCTGGTGCGCCTGGCCCTCGAGCGCCACGCCCGCCGGCGCCGCAACACCAAGCGCTGACCCCGGCGACTCTTCGCCACCGATTCGATATCGATTCGGTGGAGATGGTCGGGCGGACGTCAGGGCTGCTCGGCGTCCCCGAGCCCGTAGACCGACACGTAGTGGCTGACCGCCACGTCCCCCTTCACGAACGGGCGCACGAGATCCAGCGCGGCCAGGTCCGTCGCCGTCCGCCGGTCGTGCTGGCGCAGGTGCTCGGCCCACGACTCGACAACGAACAGCTCCAACACGAGGTCCGGCGCGGCCAGATCGCGGTACAGGCCCCACCGGCGGGCCCCGGTGCGCCGGCGCTGGCGCTCCACCCGGCGCATCGTCGCGGTGAACTGAGGGAGGTCCTCCTCCGGCACCTCGTAGCTCACGGTGACCAGCACCGGCCCGTCCGTGGGGCGGGGGACCAGCGAGACGATCGGGTCGTCGCTCGGCGCCGGCGTCAGGTCCAGGTGCTGCGGGGCGCTGATCCGCCAGCGCCGGGTGAGCAGCGATCCCACCACGAGGCACACGGCGGCGGCCACCTCGGCCACGACGACGCTGGAGTTCGCCACGATGCCCCAGAGCGCGCTGCCGAGCGCGAGGCCGCCCACCGTCACCAGGCTGAACAGGCCCATTCCCCGCGCCCTCACCCAGGCCGGCAGCGCAGACTGCGCGGCGACGCTCATCGTCGTGAAGATCAGCGTCCACGCCCCACCACCGAAGAACAGGGCGGCACCGACGACCCACGGGTTGGCGACGAGGCCGTCGACCAGGAGCAGGACGGTGATCACGATCGTGCCCACGCCGAGCATGCGGTCAGGGGTGAGCACGGCATCGATGCGCGGCCGCAGGATCGCGGCCAGGGCGGCACCGATGCCGAAGGCGGCCAGCAAGAGGCCATAGCCGCCTGACCCGAGGTCGAGCCGGTCGCGGGCGATCACCGGCAGCAGGCTGAGCACCGCGGCGGCCGGCAAGACGAAGACCGCGGCGCGGATGAGAACGTGGCGCAGCGCGGAGGAGTTGGCGCCGAAGCGCATCCCGGCCCGGATGGCGCCGGCCATGGTCTCCGCCGGCAGCCTGGACACCGGAACGTCCCGGCGCCACCAGAGGAGCACGCCGACGACGGCGAGGAACGAGACGGCGTTGATGAGGAAGACCCACGGCGGGCCGGCGAGGGCGACGACGACACCACCCAGGGCAGGGCCGACGGCCCGGCCCAGGTTGAAGGTGAGGGCGCCGAGAGCGATGGCCTGCGGGAACTCGGCGCGGGGCACGAGCTCCGGTTGGATTGCCTGCCACGCCGGCAGTGTCAGTGCCGCGCCGATGCCGAGGCAGAAAGTCAGGAAGAGCAGCGAGACGGGCGTGACCAGGTCCGAGAAGGTCAGCGTGGCCAGCAGCACGGCGGTCACCAGCATCCAGGTCTGGGACACGATCAGGAGGTGGCGGCGGTCGAAGATGTCCGCCAGCGCGCCGGCGGGCAGGCCGATGAGGAAGACCGGAAGGAGCGTCGCGGTCTGGACGAGCGCTACGAGCGTGGGCGAGGACGAGAGATCGCCCATCAGCCACGCCGCGCCGACGTTCTGCATCATCGAGCCGACGTTCGACGCGATCTGGGCGATGAACAGGCCGAGGAAGATGCGGTGGCGCAGCGGCGCCCACGCCGACAGGCGCGCCGCCGGGCCGGTCGGGCCGGTCGGGGCGGTGTCGGTCGTCCCCTCCGTCCCAGCCGTCACTTCGGCGACGGTAGCCCGATCGCGGCCGGTCAGCCCTTGCGTCGGGGCGAGCGCGGCGCGCAGGAACGCGAGGAGCTCAGAGCGCAGCCGGCGGATGCCGGCCACCCACGGCTGCCAGCCGACGGCGCGGAGTGCCTCGGGCTCGGTGGCGATGCCGGCCACCGTGGCGTAGGCGAGCGACAGGACGAGCCGCGGGTCGGCCCGACGCAGCCGGCCCGCCTCCATCTCCTTGTCCATGTAGACGATGGCGGCTTCCACGAGTGGCCGGACCCGCAACAACAGCTGATCGGACTGGGGCGGGTCGAGCCGGCTCACCTCACGGACGAGCCCGAGCAGAGCGGGACGCCGCACGGCCGGCCGGAACGCGGCCTTCACCACGGCGTCGACCCGGGCCAGCGGTTCGTCGGGCGCGGCCCGCACGGCGGCCTCGACGCTGACGGCCAGCTCGTCGGCCGTGTGCTGCAGGACCGCACCGAGCAGGTCGTCCTTGGATGGGAACCAGTAGAGGACGGTCTGCTTGCGCCACGCCGACCTCGGCCGCGATGTCGTCCAGCGAGGCGGCCTCGAACCCCCGGGTGCCGAACTGGTCCAGCGCCGCGTCGAGGATCCGTTGGCGCGTCGGCCGGCCGCGGGACTCCATGGCGCCCTTCCCTTCGCTCGTTCTCTACCAAATGGTAGACGAGCATGGTCGACAAGGGCAGTGAGCCGGAGTCACCTCCTGTGATCGCCGACGCCCTGGCCGGCAAGCGCATCGCCATCACCGGGTCGACCGGGTTCGTCGGCACCGCCCTCGTCGAACGCCTGCTCCGCCAGGTGCCGGACTGCGAGCTGGTGCTGCTGGTGCGGGCCGGGCGCCGCACCACCGCCGCGCAGCGGGTCAAGCGCGAGATCCTCCGCAACGACTGCTTCGACCGCCTCCGCGAGGAGCTGGGCGGTCCCGGGTTCGAGGAGATGACCGAGCGCAGGGTGCGCTCGATCACCGGCGATGTCGGCACCGACGGCCTCGGCCTCGACGACGCCGACCGGGCCCCTTCTGCGGCGTGCGACATCGTCATCCACTCCGCGGCCACCGTCGCTTTCGACTCCCCGCTCGACAGCGCGGTCGAGGTCAACCTGCTCGGGCCGACGCGCATCGTGACGCTCCTCAAGAGCTCGGCGTCGCGCCCCACCTCGTCGCCGTGTCCACCTGCTACGTCGCCGGCAACCGGCGGGGCCGGGCACCGGAGGAGCTGGTGTCCGCCGGTCCGTTCGATTTCGGGCTGAGCTGGAAGGCGGAGGTCGCCGCAGCGCGCCGGCTGCGCTCCGACGCCGAGGCCGAGAGCCGCCGGCCCGAGATGCTCACCCGCTTCCGCGTCCGAGGCCCACACCGAGCTGGGCGCCGCCGGCGCGCCGGCCCTGGCCGCCAAGACCGAGCAGCGCCGGGAGCGCTGGGTCACCGACCGCCTCGTCCAGGCGGGCCGGTCCCGGGCGGCCAGCGTCGGCTGGCCGGACGCCTACGCCTACACCAAGGCGCTGGGCGAGCAGGCGCTCGCGGAGTCCAAGGGCGACGTACCCGTCTCGATCGTGCGCCCGTCGATCATCGAGTCCGCGCTGGCCGAGCCGGTGCCGGGCTGGATCCGGGGCTTCCGCATGGCCGAGCCGGTCATCATCTCCTTCGCCCGTGGGCTGCTCAAGGAGTTCCCCGGTGTCCCCGAGGGCACGGTCGACGTCATCCCGGTGGACCTCGTCGTCGCCGCCATCATCGCCGTCGCCGCGGCCGGACCCGAACGGGCGGCGCCCATCACCCAGGTCGCCTCGGGCTCGGCCAACCCGCTCAAGTACCGGGTGCTCGTCGACAACATCACGGCTGGTTCCGCGAGCATCCGCTGTACGACCCCGAGGGCCAGCCCATCGTGGTCCCCGACTGGAGCTTCCCGGGGCGGGGCCGGGTCCAGGGCCAGCTCAACCGGGCCAAGAAGGTCCTCACCAAGAGCCGAGAAGACGCTGCAGGCGCTGCCGCTGCGGGGCCGCAGGCGGAGTGGTCCGCCCGGCTCGAGGAGAAGCGGATCGAGGTCGAGCGGGCCCTCGAGTACGTCGAGCTGTACGGGCTCTATGCGGAGTGCGAGGCCATCTACGGCGTCGACCACCTGCTGGCGCTGTCCGACGCGATGACGCCGGAGGATCGTGCCGCCTTCACCATCGACCCGCGGGTCATCGACTGGCCCCGCTACGTCACGGAGGTGCACCTGCCCTCGGTGGTCCAGCACGCCAGGGTCAAGACCACGCCGGGCAAGACCCGCACGGATCGCGCCGGTCGTCTGCGGCGCAACGTCCTCTCCCCCGACCGCCACGTCGCCGCGTTCGATCTCGAGAACACGCTCATCGCCAGCAACGTGGTCGAGAGCTACTCCTGGCTGGCGACGCGCCGGCTCGACCGGGGCGAGCGGCTGCGCTACGCGCTGCGCACCGCGGCCGAGGGGCCGAGCCTCCTCGCGCTCGACCGCAAGGACCGCGGCGACTTCCTGCGCTTCTTCTACCGGCGCTACGAGGACGCTCCCGTGGCGCAGCTCGACGACGACGCGGTCGAGTTGCTGTCGCAACTGATCATGACCAAGAGCTTCCCCGCCGCGATCCGGCGGGTGCGCGAGCACCGGGCGCTCGGTCACAAGACCATGCTCATCACCGGCGCGCTGGAGTTCGTGGTGCGGCCACTGGCGCCGCTGTTCGACGAGATCGTCGCGGCCGAGATGAGCGTACGCCCGACGGCACCTACAGCGGCGAGCTGACGGGCGTGCCCCCGACCGGCGAGACGCGGGCGCAGATCCTCGCCGACTACTGCGAGGCCGAGGGATTGAGGCTGGACGAGAGCGTCGCCTACGCGGACTCCTCGTCGGACCTGCCCATGCTGGAGGCCGTCGGGTTCCCGGTGGCCGTGAACCCGGAGACCCGCCTGGCCGCCATGGCCCGCAAGCGGGGGTGGCTGGTCGAGCAGTGGGCGAAGGCGCCGGGCGGGCCCCGACCGTTGCTGCCCATCGGCCCGATGCTGTCCGAGCGGGAGCGCCGGCCGGCGCGAGGTCGAGACGATGAACGCAGCCCGGGCGAGTGAAGGCGCTGCAGATCGAGCGCAGCCTGGCCCGCTTCGCGGCGGCGCGCGTCGCCGGGTCCCTGGCGCAGGGCGCCGGCGCCAGCTACGGCCCGCTCCGCCTCGACGACGTCGACCCGCCGGCCCTGCCCGGGCCCGAGTGGGTGCGCCTCCGGCCGCGGCTGGCGGGCATCTGCGGGAGTGACCTGTCGACGGTCGACGGCACGGCCAGCCGGTACTTCGAGCCCATCGTCAGCTTCCCGTTCACGCCCGGCCACGAGGTCGTGGCCGACACTCAGGACGACCGCCGCGTCGTGCTGGAGCCGGTGCTCGGTTGTGTCGCCCGCAACATCTCGCCGCCGTCCCTCGCCTGCACCCGCGGCGACCTCGGGAACTGCGAACGGCTGGCCTTCGGCGACCTGTCGCCCGGCCTCCAGACCGGCTACTGCTGCGACACCGGCGGCGGATGGAGCACGCTCATGGTGGCCCACCCCAGCCAGCTGCATCCCGTGCCGGACGCCATGACCGACGAAGCCGCGGTCATCGTGGAGCCCACCGCCTGCGCGGTCCACGCCGCCCTGCGCCACCCGATCAAGGAGGGCGACACCGTCGTCGTGCTCGGCGCCGGCACGCTCGGCCTCCTGACCATCGCCGCGCTGCGCCACCTCACGCCGGCCGGCATCATCGTCACCTCCGCCCGCTACCCGCACCAGATCCGGCTGGCCCGCTCGCTCGGCGCCGACCAGGTGTGCGAACCCGACGCGCTCCCCCGCCTCGTGCGCCGGCTCACGTCGAGCCTCGCCTACCGGGATCAGCTCACCGGCGGGTGCGACGTCGTCCTCGACTGCGTCGGCGACTCGGCCTCGCTCGCCCAGTCGCTGGCCATCGTGCGGCCGAAGGGCACGGTGGTCGTCGTCGGCATGCCCAACCAGGTGAAGCTCGAGCTGACGACGCTCTGGCACCGCGAGACTGCCCTCGTCGGCGCGTACGCCTACGGGCTCGAACGGCCGCCGGCGGCGACCGGCCAGGCCCGCCGGACGTTCGACCTGGCCCTCGAGCTGGTGCAGACCGCCGACCTCGGCCGCCTCGTGACCGCCACCTACCCGTTGGCCGACTACAAGGACGCCATCGCCCACGCCGCCAACGCCGGCCGCCGGGGCGCGGTCAAGGTCGCCTTCGACCTCCGCAACGAGAAGGAGCGGACCCGCTGATGCCGAGACCAGGATTCGTCCTCGAGGTCGACCGATCGACGCCACCCCTGCTGTTCTGGCGGGGCGAGGGCTTCAGCCTCGAGCGGCTGCCCGCCGGCCGGACCCGCGTGGTCTACGGCCCCGAGCCGCTCGACCCCATCAAGGACGTCGACGGCACCATCCGCCGCGCCCTGCTCGATCCCGTCGAGTCCGACCCGCTGCCCGAGCTGCTGTTCCCCGGCATGAAGCTGACCATCGCCTTCGACGACGTCAGCCTGCCGCTGCCGAAGATGCGCCGGCCCGACCTGCGCCAGCGGGTCATCGAGGCCGTGCTCGACCTCGCCGCCGAGGCCGGCGTCGACGACGTCCACATCATCGCCGCGCTCGCGCTGCACCGCCGCATGACCGAGGCCGAGCTGCGCCATGCCGTGGGTGATCGCGTGTACGACGCCTTCGCCCCGAGCGGGCTCCTCTACAACCACGACGCCGAGGATCCCGACAACCTGTCGTACCTCGGCTCCACGCCGAACGGCGAGGAGGTGGAGATCAACAAGCGGGCGGCCGAGAGCGACCTCATCGTCTACGTCAACATCAACCTCGTCGCCATGGACGGCGGCTGGAAGTCGACCGCCACCGGCCTGGCCTCGTACCGCAGCCTGCGCCACCACCACAACGTGTCGACCATGCGGCAGTCGAAGTCGTTCATGGACCAGCACTCGAGCGAGCTCCACAAGTCGAACTGGCGCCTGGGCAAGGTCATCAAGGACGCCGGCGTGAAGATCTTCCAGATCGAGACCACGCTCAACACCGACATCTTCCCCGACCCGTTCGGGTTCCTGGCCAAGCGGGAGTGGGAGTGGTCGCCACGGGACCGTGCCACCTACGTCGCCACGACGAAGGCGCTGAAGCGCACGCCGAACCGGCTGGCCCGCAAGATCTTCCACTCGATGGAGGCGCCCCACCAGATGACCGGCGTCCACGCCGGCGAGGTGGAAGCGGTGCACCGGTTGACGACGGAACGGGTGTACGAGCAACAACTCGTGCCCGTCGAGGGGCAGACCGACATCCTCACGATGGGCATCCCCTACATCTGCCCCTACAACGTGGACTCGATCATGAACCCCATCCTGGTGATGTGCACCGGGCTCGGGTACTACTTCAACTTCTACCGCGGCAGGCCGCTGGTGCGCGAGGGCGGGGTCGTCATCATGACCCACCCGACCAACTGGGAGTTCCACCCGGTGCACCACCCGAGCTACATCGACTTCTTCGAGCAGGTGCTGGCCGACACGACCGATCCGCTGGAGATCGAGGCCAGAGTACGAGAAGCAGTTCGCCGAGGACGAGTGGTACCGGCACCTCTACCGCACCAGCTACGCCTACCACGGCGTCCACCCCTTCTACATGTGGTACTGGGGTGCCCACGGCATGCAGCACGTCGGCCGGGTCATCATCGTCGGCGGCGACGTGCGGGCCGTGCGCCGGCTCGGCTTCACGCCGGCGTCGACGATGGACGACGCGCTGGAGATCGCCACCGACGTCGTCGGCCCCACCCGACCATCACCCACCTCCACACGCCGCCGCTGCTGATGGCGGACGTGC
>CAWHKS010000020.1:0-59315 GCA_963829955.1 uncultured Acidimicrobiales bacterium | reverse complement strand
CCTGAGCGGCAACGACGGGCTCAACGCCATGACCGGTGACTACGAGGACCTGGTGAAGATCGGCGTCATCGACGCCGCCAAGGTCACTCGCTCCGCACTGCAGAACGCGGCGTCCATCGCCGCGCTGTTCCTCACCACGGAGGCCGTGGTGGCGGACAAGCCCGAGAAGGACGCTCCCGCCATGCCCGGTGGAGGCATGGAGGACTTCTGAGCCTCGCATGAGGTGAGCGAGAGGGCCGGCCCGCAAGGGCCGGCCCTCTCCGCGTCCCGGCCCCGCTTCGGGCCAGCCCAGTGGTTTCTCGCGGCCGCCAGTACCGCCTGGAGCAACTGGATCCCGCGAGAAACCGTCGGCCCGGTCCTGCTGGCCGGCCGGGCTACGGTCCCGGGCCGTGGATGGGCCGCCTCTGCACCCGAATGTGGAGCCCCTGCGCTTCCTGCTGGGGACCTGGAGCGGTGAGGGCTCGGGCAGCTATCCGACCATCGAGGACTTCGCCTACACCGAGACGGTGACATTCGGGCACGTGGGCAAGCCGTTCCTGGCCTACGGCCAGCGGACCAAGCGCGTCCCCGACGACTTCCCGCTGCATGGCGAGGCCGGGTATTGGCGGCTGGCAGGGCCGGATGGTGTCGAGGTCGTGCTGTCCCATACGTTCGGCATCGTGGAGATCCAGGAGGGCACGCTGTCCGGCCAGCGCATCGACCTGCGGTCGCGGCTCGTGGCCTCGACAGGCACCGCGAAGGAGGTCGCCGCGGTGGAGCGGACCTTCGAGGTGGACGGCGACACGCTGCGCTACACGTTGCGCATGGAGGCGGTGGGTGTCGCGCTCACGCACCACCTGGCGGGCGAGCTCCAGCGCCAGCCCGGCTGACGAACGCCGTCTGCTCTAGGCCGGCGGGACCGGCTGATCGGGTGGAGCCGGGTGATCCCCACCGATGTCGTCGAGCCGGTCGTCAAGGTCGTCGACGGCGTCGCGCACCTCTGTCGCTCCGGGCACTTGTGCGAACAACGTGTCCTCGAGTCGGGACTCGTCCAGCAGGATCCAGATCAACGAACCGACGACGGCCCCGATCATCGGGAACACGAGGAACAGCCACAGCTGGCCGAGGGCGTCAGGGCCGGCGAACAGCGCCGACCCGAAGCTGCGGGCCGGGTTGACCGATGTGTTGTCGACCGGGATGGTCACCATGTGGATCAGGGCCAGCGCGAGACCCGCGGCCAGCCCGCCGAAGCCGGCGGGGAAGCGACGGCTCGTCGTGGCCAGCACCACGTAGACGAGGAGCGCGGTGAAGACCACCTCGACGAACATGGCCGCAACGACGCCGTAGCCACCCGGGCTGTACTGGTCCCAGCCGTTGGCGGCGAAGTTGTTCTTGCTGCTGAAGCCCTCGATGTTGTTCGCGATGGCGTAGATCACGAGGCCGCCGATGGCCGCGCCCAGGAACTGGCCGACCCAGTAGAAGACGGCCTGCGCCCAGGTGAGCTTGCGGGTGAGCACCATGCCCAGCGTCACCGCGGGGTTGATGTTGCAGCCGGTGATGTGGCCGATGGCGTAGGCCATGACGAGGAGGCTGAAGCCGAAGGCGAACGCGATCCCCAGGGTGCCGATGCGGTCGCCGGCCAGGATGGCGCTGCCAGGTCCGCCGAGCATGAGGACGGCGGTGCCGACCACCTCGGCGGCGAACACCCGGGAGTTGCTGATCTCCATCTCACACCTCCGTCGGCGCCTGGCGTCGGTGGCCCGGGCCGAATGCCGGTGGCCGGCCACCCAGCGGGGCGAGCGTAGCGACCCGCCGTCCGGGGTCGGCGCATCGCACCACCGGTAGCGTGTCCCTATGGCCCGCCGCCGCACGGAGACGGTGCTCGTGACCCGGTGGGACGGTGTCGCGGCCAGGCGCGGTCCGGACGAGCTGATCGTCGAGGAACCGATGGCCATCCAGCTCGACGGGGTTCTCGTCGCCACGACGATGCGCACGCCCGGACACGACTACGAGCTGGCTGCGGGCTACTGCCTGACCGAGGGACTGCTGGCCGGCGCGCCCGTCGAGGCCGTGCGCTACTGCGCCACGGGCTCCGCCAGCGAGACCGACTTCAACATCGTGACGGTCGAGACGGGAGGCCGCGCGCCGGCACCCACGCCCCGGCTCACCGCGACCACGTCGAGCTGCGGCATCTGCGGCAGCGCGGAGCTCGACGAGCTGCTGGCGCGGTTGGAACCGCTGACCGTCTCCCGCACCTGGTTCGCCCCCGAGTCGTTGGCCGACCTGGCTGGTGCGGCGCTCGCCGGCCAGCCCCTGTTCGACTCGACCGGCGCGGTCCACGGTGCCGTCGCCTTCGACACCGACGGCACCGCCCTCGTGTCCCGGGAGGACGTCGGCCGCCACAACGCGGTCGACAAGGTCATCGGGCGGCTGCTGCTCGATGGTCGCCTCCCCGCCCACGACCTTGCGTTGGCGGTGACGAGCCGGGCCAGCTTCGAGATCGTGCAGAAGGCGTGGGCAGCCGGCTTCTCGGCGCTCGTCGCGGTGAGCGCACCGACCGCGCTCGCCGTGACGGCGGCGCGGCGGGCCGGGCTGACACTGGCCGGATTCGCCCGGGACGGGCGAGTCAACCTCTACTCGCCGGAGCGGCTCCCGGGCTGACCGCTCAGGTCGGGTGGGGAGCGAGCGCGGGGCCGGTCGTCGGCACGGGCACCACGGCCTCCTCGGCGGCCACCCATCCGGGCAGCGCGGCGAGGACCTGGCCGAGGCTGCGACCGCTGTCCTCGACGAGCAGCATGCGCGGCGAGCGGTCGAGCACCCGTAACGACCGCTCGATGCGGGCGAGCTCTCCGGCGGGTGGTTGCCCGACACCGCAGTAGCGAAGGACGTAGCGACTCACAGCTGGGTCACCTCCTCAGCGGGCCAGGCCGTCACCTTCCAACGACAAGGGGAAGCCTAGCGACCGGGCCCGCCGGCGCAGGCGGGCGAGCACGGCGGCGGCCCGCTCGGGACCCCGGGGCTGGCTGCGCAACCGGCGGCTCCCGCCGAGGATGCGCGCGATGGTCCCCGTGACGGCCGGGCACGCCATCGACGTGCCATCGAGGTCCAGGTAGCCGCCGGGCACCGTGGACACGATGGCGACGCCGGGTGCGGTGAGGTCGATGGCACCGACGTTCGAGAACGCGGCGACGAAGTCGGCGCCGTCGTGCCCGTACGGCCCGCGGCGCTCCGCCGAGCCGGCCGCCGACGGTGGATAGGTGCCGGTCCGCCCGAGGGCCGAGACCGCCACCACGTCTGGCAGGTCGGCGGGGAACGCGACCGGGCCCCGCCCGTCGTTGCCGGCGGCGGCGACCACGATGACGCCCGCCTCCTGGGCTTCCTCGATGGCGGCGCGCACCACGGCGTCCGCCTGCCCGCCCCCGAGGCTGAGGTTGACGACGTCGCACCCGTCGCGGACGGCGGTGTCGATGGCCTTAGCGATGGCGAAGTTGGTCGCTTCGGCCCGGCTCCGCCCGAACACCCGATAGCTCATCAGGTCAGCACCGGGAGCCACGCCGCGGCACCCGCCGGGTGGTCGCCCGCGGCCGCCGATGATCCCGGCGACGTGGGTGCCGTGCTCGTGGCCGTTCGATCCGTGATCGGCCGGGTCCTCGCCCGTCACGCAGTTCTGTCCGCCGGCCACCACGAGGTGCGGGTGACCGGCGTCCACACCGGTGTCCACCAGGCCGACCCGGACGCCGCGACCCGTGGACGTGCGGGTCGTCCCGTAGCGCACGCGCAAACCGTCGGGCACGGTGTGGTCGATGGGCTGGAGCGCCAGGCGGACCGGCCGGCCGATCGGGACGCGCCGGCGCAGGAACGTCCAGTGATCCGGCGCGCCGTGCACGTACAGCCGCTCCAGCACCGCGGGCTCGCCCACCCGCAGGCGCGCGGTGCCGTCAGCGCGCGTCCGGGCGCGGGCGCCCAGGCCGAGGGCGACGTCCGTGAAAGCTGTGACCATCGCCCCGGGCAGCGGCCGCCCGTCGGCGGCCGACACCACGACGACGTCGAGGGCTGCGCCGCGCGCGGCGGCCGGGGGCGCGGCCGCGATCTCGGGCCGGTGCAGCGCCAGCCGGTAAAGCCGCATGGGCGCGACCTGGAGGTCCTCGGCGCCCGCCCGCAGCTCCCTGGCCCGGCGGGCGGGGAGCGACACCAGCACCGCGCCGGGTTCGGGCCCGGGGAGCTCGTCCTCCACGCCGGACGCCACTTCTTGGGCCACGGCAGGTCCGCGCTCGCCTGGACGCCACCGCAGACCGTGACGGGGGAGCAGGACGTAGCGGGTCATCTGGACAGCTTGCCCGGCCGGTGTGTCACCGTTCAGCGTCGGATCTGGTCGACCGCATCACAGGCCCGGAGCACCCGAGCCTCCTCTCCGACCGTGCGGACCGGGTGAGCCATCTGAGAAAATGTCGGCGCCGCCGAATCCGATCGGCGCCGCAGGACCGATAATGGAGCAGCGCCCGCCCACCGGGCGGCCCTCGCGAAGTGGGATGTGTGCCCGTGAAGCAGGCCGGTACGAGCACGAGTGGCGCCAGGCGGGTCCTGACCGCGGGCTCCGGTGCCCCGCTGGCCGTGCTGGCCCTGCTGGCGCTGGCGGGCTGCGGAGGCGCCAAGTTCTCGTACGTCGACAACAGCGCCGAGGACACCTACATCCGCGTCCCGAACGAGTGGGAGGTCTTCACCGTCGAGGGCGGTGGGGTCCGGCCGGAGGCGTTCCCGGACAGCGTGGAGTCGGTGTGGCACGTCGCCTTCGACGCCAGCGAGAAGCCCAGTCTGGAGAACACCGCCGCCCTCGACGCCCTCCCGCCGTCATCGGTGGACCAGCCGGTAGGGCAGCTCCAGATCTTCGACGTGCAGGGCTCGTTCAACCAGGAGCTCTCGCTGACGACGGCCCGCACGACGGCGCTCGGCCTCGATCCCCTGGGCGTCCCCGACGACATCAAGGACCTGGTGGAGATCGTCAGCTACACGCCGCTCGCCCAGGACGGCATGCAGGGCAGCCGGGTCGTCTACAACCTCCACAACGAGGGCGAGCCGTGGCAGACGGTGGACGCCACGACGCTGTTCGATCAGAGCCGCAACCGCTTCTACGTCCTGCGGATCGGCTGCACCTCCGAGTGCTTCCGCGAGAACCAGGATGACATCAGTGAGATCGCGACCTCGTGGAAGGTCGTGCGATGAAGGGAACGGTGCCTCAGTGAGCATGACGCTGCCCCCTCCGCCTCCGCCGCTGCAGGCGGTGCACGAGCCCGAGCGCGACGATCGGGAGCCGAGGACCCGCATGAAGATGATGCTCGGGGACCGGATCAAGGTCCTCGTCCTCATCGCCCTCTTCATCCTGCTGTCGGCGGCCTACCTCCATTCTTCGATCCCGATCATGTCGTTCTGGGAGGCGCTGCAGGATCAGCTCCGGGCCAAGTGGTGGCTGGTCGGGCTGTTCGGGCTGGAGGTCCTGCGCCAGCTCCACTACCTGATCTGCGAGCGGGTGGCCGGGTACAACCAGTTCTGGGAGAAGCACGTCTGGGGCGCCTGGGGCCGGCGCATGGACAAGGTCAACCCGTGGCGGCGGTACCGGCTCAACCGGATGTTCAAGTTCATCGTCTTCACGATCATCGCCGGGCTGATCCTGGCCTGGAAGTGGGGCACGACGTTCATCGAGGCCATCGTCGAGGCACCGGCCCGGTTCTTCGACATCCTGTTCGTGAACCCGATCGCCGGCCTGCCGCTGTTCTTCACGCTGATCATCACCGCGATGTACGGCCTGTTCAGCCTGTTGATCTTCTACGGCATCTTCATGATCGGCGGCATCGAGACGTACAAGGCGGGCGAGATCAAGACCCGCTTCCGTGACGTGTGGGGCCAGGACCCGGTCCTCCACAAGATCCAGGAGAACATCGACTTCCTCGAGAAGCCGGCCGAGATCGAGGCCAAGGGCGGCTACGTGCCGAGCGGCATCCTGCTGTGGGGCCCGCCCGGCACCGGCAAGACACTGATGGCGGAGGCCGTCGCCGGCGAGACGGGCAAGCCATACGTGTTCGTCGATCCCTCGGCGTTCGTGCAGACGTTCATCGGTGTGGCCCCGATGAAGATCAAGTGGCTGTACCGCAAGCTGCGCAAGCAAGCGCTGCGCAACGGCGGCGTCGTGGTGTTCTTCGATGAGGCCGACGTCCTCGGCAACCGCGGCTCGACCTCCCAGGGCGGCCAGTTCGACAGCCGGCGGGAGCACGACTCGCTCGCCGGCCTGCACAGCTGCAACGCCGTGCACTACGTGGACGACCACGCCCTCTCGATCGTCTGGCACGGTCTGCAGCCCTCGACCGCGGGCATCGATGGGGAGGACCAGAAGCCCGAGAAGCGGGGCATCATCATGGGCGGCATGGGCATGGGTGGCGGCATGGGCGCGCTGCAGGCGCTGCTCACCGAGATGTCGGGCCTCCGGAAGCCCCGCGGTTTCTTCAGCCGCCGCTTCCGGTCGTTCCTGTGCATGAAGCCCAAGGCGCCGCCGAAGTACCGGATCCTCCACATCATGGCCACCAACCGGCCCGACGTGCTGGACGACGCCCTGCTGCGGCCGGGACGCCTGGACCGCATCTACAAAGTCGGTTACCCGCACGTCGACGGCCGCCGCCGCACGTATGACGGCTACCTCGACAAGGTCAAGCACGAGCTGTCCTCGGCCCAGGTCGATCGCCTGGCCGTCATCTCCCCTTACGCCACCGGCGCCATCATCAAGGACATCGTCAACGAGGCGCTGATCATCGCCATGCGTGACGGTCGGGACACCATCACGTGGGCCGACATGTTGAAGGCCAAGCACATCAAGACCCACGGCATCCCGGACGACTGGACCTACGGAGATCTCGAGCGCCACCAGGTCGCGGTCCACGAGGCGTGCCATGCGGTGGCCATGTACCGCCTGCAGAAGCGCTCGACCATCGACGTGGCCACGATCGAGCGCCGCGGCGGCACGGGCGGGTTCGTCGCTCCGATGCCGCTGGAGGAGCGCTTCACGGAGTGGCGGTCCGGGTTCGACATCAACGTCAAGACGTTCCTGGCCTCACTGGCCGGGGAGCGGATGCTGTTCGAGGGGGACAACTCGGCTGGCGTCGGTGGCGACCTCTACAGCGCCACCCGCATCGTGATGGAGACCCAGGCGTACTGGGGCATGGGCCCGAGCGTGGCTTCCCACGCCGTCACCAAGGCGCAGCGGGGCGGGGTCAGCTCCCGTCCCGAGGACGGGACCGACCGGAACTTGCTGGAGACCAGCTTCGGGCACCAGGTCGAGGCTCGCCTCCAGGAACTGTTCGCCGAGACCCAGGAGATGCTGGAGGACAACCGCCGCTTCGTGCTGGCCATCGCCCACGCGCTCGAGACCTACAAGACCGTCACCGGCGACGACATCGACGCCATCTTCCGCGGCACCACGGGGCCGACGCTGGACGGGTGGGTGTACCACACCGACGAGTTCCTCCTGTCGTACGAGGCGTACCACCTCAGCACCATCGAGGCCCACAAGGCGCAGGCCAAGCCGAGCCGGGAGCTGCCGGTGATCGCCACCAGCCGTCCCGAGGGCAGCAACGGCTGGGCGCCGCCTCGGCCGCCGGTCCCCCGGCGCCGGGAACCCTGAGCTCCATGGTCGAGCCGGTCTCCCCGACCGTCGGCTGGGGAGTGCTGCACCTCTTCTGCCATCCCGGGCCCCAGGTCGACCCCGAGGTGATCCGCGCCGCGGTGAAGGAGGCGGTGGAAACCGGACACCAGGTCGTGCCGGTGTCGATTCTCGGTCACAAGGCGGACCTGGCGTTCATGGCGCTCGGGCCCGACCTGCGCCAGCTGCGTCGCTTCCAGAGCGCACTGCAGGCCGGCGGGTTGGTTATCTCGGACTCGTACGTCTCGCTCACCGAGGTGTCGGAGTACGCGAAGGGCATGCCCGAGCACCTGCTCGAAGCCCGGCTCCACCCGCAGCTCCCGCCGGAGGGCAAGCCGGCGTTCTGCTTCTACCCGATGACCAAGCGGCGGGAGGTCCAGCAGAACTGGTACACGCTTCCCTACGAGGATCGCAACGCGCTCATGCGCGAGCACGGCACCTCCGGCCGCACGTTCGCAGGTCGCGTCCTGCAGGTCGTCACCGGCTCCACCGGCATCGACGACTACGAGTGGGGCGTGACCCTGTTCGGCGTCCACCCGGACGATCTCAAGGCGGTCGTCTACACGATGCGGTATGACCGGGCCTCGGCCGTCTACGCCGAGTTCGGTCCCTTCTACGCCGGCATGGTGACGCCGCTGGACGACCTGCTGGCCGGCGTCTGAGCCCCGCGAGTAGGGCTCACGCGCTCGTCGGGCCGGATGGTGATCGTCCCGGTCGACACGTCCTGGCCCTGCTCGTCGTACTCGAACTGGTCGTAGTCGGCCACCCCGACGTCACCGTCGTCCTGCAGGTCCAGATCGCCTGACGCGCCGTTGAGGTTGATGCTGCGGCCCTCGGCCAGCAGCTCGGCGCAGGGGCCGAAGCGCCGGCAGGTCGACCCTCCGGCGCTGACGGAGGTGATCTCGGCCTGAACCTTCTCGGCGTCGTCGGAACCAGCGGCCTGCGCGGCCAACGCCAGCAGGTTGACGCAGTCATAGGCGTACGCGGCGTAGGCCATCCGGCCACCGGGCGAGCTCTCGATGAAGTCCGCCTCGAACATGGCGTCGACCGGTCGGGCCTTCGGTGACACGCCCTTGATACCCGCCGAGGCGGTCGGACGGCGGGGATCGATGAGCGCGCTGAGGTTCTCGACGCGCAGCCCGGACGTGACGAAGGTCGAGACCTCGCTGGGCGGCGCGTCGTTGGCGGCCAGCGCCGCCAGCACCCGGGCACCGATCGCGCCCGTGCCGACGACGGCGACCACTTGGACACCCTCGTCGAGCGCCGCAGTCACTGGTCCGTTGAACTGCGGCAGCGTCGTGTCGTAGGGGACCAGCTCGACGTCCTCACGGCGCCGCCGGAACGCCTGCTGCATCTCGTCGGCGTAGGCCAGCCCGTAGTCGTCCTCGGGATAGAGGACGGCGAAGTTCTGGCGACCCGTGTCGATCATCGCCTCCGTGAGGGCCACCGCCTCGAACGCCTCCGAGCCGATGGTGCGCACGAAGTACCCGCCGTCGCGCCGGGCACTCAGGTCCAGCGCGGTCGAGGTCGGTGAGCAGGTCATGACCCGCGCCTCGGCCAGGGTCTCGAGTGCGCTCAGCGCGTACGTGTGACGAGGCCGGGCCGACGACGACGTCCACCTGTTCCTGGTCGAGGAGCTCACGCAGGGACTGGAACGCGGTGGCTGGATCGCTGCCCTCGTCGTGGGCGACCACCTCCACGAGCTCGCCGTTCACTCCCCCGGCGTCGTTGATCTCGCGCTTCGTGAGCTCGATGGCGGTCATGAGCGGAGTGCCGAGCATGGCCGTGGCCCCCGACGTCGGGAGCCAAACGCCGATGCGGAGCCGGCCGTCGACGTTGCGACGCGGGGTCGTCGACGAGTCGGTGGCGACGGTCGAGGAGACCCTTGCCTCCGAGGTCCCGTCGCCTCCGGAGCAACCGGTGAGGATGCTGGCCCCGATGAAGGTCACGGCGATCGGAGTGGTGATCGACCGCCGCCGCTCCCCCTTCCCCATCGATGGCGAAGTGTAGAGGCGGTCCGGTCTGACCGGACCGCAGTCGACCGGCAAGAATCGGACCGATGGCGACCGAGCTCCTCTACCTCCGCGATGCCTACCTCCGCGAGTTCACGGCCACGGTCGTCGATCGCCGCGACGGGGCGGTGGCGTTGGATCGGACGGCGTTCTACCCGACCGGCGGCGGCCAGCCCCACGACACCGGTAGCCTCGGTGCGCTTGCCGTCTCCGAGGTGCGCAAGGAGGGTGAAGTCGTCTGGCACACGCTCGACGGTGACGTGCCCGACGTCGGCACCGAGGTGTCGGGCGAGGTGGATTGGGACCGTCGGCACGCGCTCATGCGCACCCACTCCGCACTGCACGTGCTGTGCGGCGTCATCTGGAACGAGTGGAGGGTCCCGGTGACCGGCGGCAACATGGAGCCGCTGTCGGCCCGCATGGACTTCGAGTTCGATCCGCTGCCCGAGGGGTTCGGCCCCAGGGTCGAGGAGCTGGTCAACCAGGAGCTGGCGGCTGACCGCCCGATCCGCGTCGAGTTTCTCCCTCGGGGTGCCGCGCTGGAGGACGAGGACCTGATCCGCACGAAGGTCAACATGATCCCGGAGTCCGTCGAGGAGATCCGCGTGGTCGACATCGTCGGTCTCGACAAGCAGGCGGACGGCGGGACGCACGTGCACAGCACGGCCGAGGTCGGACGGATCCGCGTCACCAAGACCGAGAACAAGGGAAAGGGCAACAAGCGGGTCCGACTCGAGGTGGTGGATGGCTGAGCTGGCGGCGGTGTCCGCCGCGGTCGCACGGCACCAGGAGCTCGTGGTGGCGTTCAGTGGCGGGGCCGACTCCGCCTTCCTGGCCCGCGTTGCGCACGACACGCTCGGGCGCGAGAGGGTCCGGGTCGTGACCGCGGTGTCGCCCTCCCTGGCCGCGGCCGAGCTGGACGACTGCCGCGCCCTGGCCGCTGAATGGGGCTTGCGGTGGTCGAGCGTGGCGACCGACGAGATGGAGCGCGCTGCCTATCGGGTCAACGACGGCGATCGCTGCTACCACTGCAAGGCGGCGCTGATGGACGCCTTGGAGCCCCTGCGGGGCGAAGGGGTCACCATCGCCCTCGGCGTCAACACGGACGACCTCGGCGACCACCGGCCCGGCCAGCGGGCCGCCGGCGAGCGCGCCGCGGTGTTCCCGCTAGTCGAAGCGGGCTTTAGCAAGGCCGACGTACGGGCGTGGTCGCGGCGCCTCGGTCTGCGGACCTGGGACAAGCCGGCCGCCGCCTGCCTGGCCTCGCGGTTGCCCTACGGCACTGAGGTCACGGTGGCCGTGCTGTCCAAGGTGGAGCGGGCCGAGGCGGGGCTGCGGGCGTTGGGGTTCCGCTCGGTCAGGGTGCGGCACTACGAGCGCACGGCCCGGGTGGAGGTACCAGTGGAGGATCTCGGCGAGGTACTCGAACAGCGGTCCGCCGTGGTCGCCGCGGTACGGGCGGCGGGCTACGACTACGTCACGCTCGACCTCGAAGGTCTGCGTTCCGGCAACCTCAACGGCGCGCTCCGCCCGGGCTGATCGCCCCGCCAGGGCGACACGGAAGGCTCGCGGCCCTTCTCGCGGCGATCAGTCCCGTCCAGCGAGACGGACGGCCGCGAGAACCCCTCACCCCGGGGGTGTCGGGGGTGGGGCGCTGCGGCGTGGCGCCCGCGGTCAGGCGACGAGCAGGCGCAGGTGGTCGGGCAGGTGGGTCCGGTCGGCGGGGAGCGGCTCGATCCAGTGCCGCACGCGGACGTTCTCCAGCCCGCTGCCTGACTCGATGGCGTTGGCCAGCCGGCGGGTGCGTATCGGCAGGGCGCGGCTGCGCTCGGCCAGCACCAGGACCCGGCCGCTCGGGAGCACGACCACCGACTCGCCGGCGGTGAAGATCCTCCGGGCGAGGCCGGCCGCCCGCTGCAGCACGGCCTGCCGGGTCTCTTCACAGCCGGGCAGCCCGTCGACGACGACGACGGCCAGGGCGACCTCCCGGTCCGCGGTCAGCCCCAACGCGGTGCAGTGCTCGTAGACCTCCCCGAGCCGGAGCTCGAGGTGGTCGATGCTCTCGGCGTCCGACGGCCGGAGCTGGGCCAGCCGCCCGGCCGCCCACGCCTCGGCCAGCTGATAGGCGCTGCGATGGGCTCGGAGCGTGGCCCGGGCCCGACGGGGCGCCAGGGGGACGAGCAGGGCGATCCAATCGGCGACCTCGACCAGCGGATGACCGTCGAACCCGGCGCGATGACCGAGTGCCGTGAGGGCCTCCGACAGCGAGGTTGCGCCGCCCAGAGCGCTCTCTACCAGGGGGGATACGGCGTCGATGGTCTCCAGCCGACGCTCGCCGCCCCACGCCGCGGCCACCGTCGCCTTCCACATCTCGACAGCTCGGGTCTGATCCGACCGGTGATGTCGCATGGTGAAGAGACGTCCGAGGCGGCTGCGCATGACGCAGGCCCGGGGCCGTAGCCTGGCGCCCGCCCGGATCCCGCACCGATCGGGAGCCGGCCCAACACGACCGAGGACCGACCAGGAGGCACGTGGCGGAGAGGCTCGTCGACGCCGGAGCACGCAGCGATGCCGAGCTCATCACCGCCGTGCGCGTGGGGGACACCGGCGCCTACGAGGAGCTCTACCGCCGCCACGTGGACGCCGCCATGGCCGTCGGCCGCCAGCTCACGCGCTCGCGCGCCGATGCCGAGGACGTCGTGTCGGAGGCCTTTGCCCGGGTCCTCTCGGCGCTCCAGCGGGGCGCAGGCCCGGAGATGGCCTTCCGGCCCTACCTCCTGACGAGCGTCCGCAACGCCTTCTATGACCGCACCCGCAAGGACAAGCGGCTCGACGTCACCGACGACGTCCCCGAGGACCTGGGCCGGGTGCTGGCGGCGGCCGCGTCCTCCGATGACGATGTCGAGCGCCAGATGGCGGCCACCGCCTTCGCATCGTTGCCCGAGCGCTGGCAGCTCGTGCTGTGGCACACCGAGGTCGAGGGACGCAGCCCGGCAGAGGTCGGGCCGCTCCTCGGGTTGGCCCCGAACGCCGTCGCCGCGCTCGGCGTACCGCGCCCGGGAGGGGCTGCGCCAGGCCTACCTCAACGCCCACATCCAGGCCCGACCCCCGGCCGGGTGCGAAGACATCGTGCCCAAGCTCGGGGCGTTCGTCCGGAATGACCTCTCGAACCGGGACCGCCGGAAGGTGGAGGAGCACCTCCAGACCTGCGACCGCTGCACAGCCATCGTGGTCGAGCTGCAGGAGGCCGGGTCGAAGCTGCGCATTCTGCTCATCCCGATGATCGCCGGCATCCCCGCCGCTGCCTACCTCAGCGGGATCGGCGCCGCCGGTGCGGGCGGTCTCCTGGGTTTGACCACGCGGACCGTCCAACGGGCGAAGGACTCGGGTCCCGCTGCCCAGGCGGCCATGGTGGTCGGTGCCGTTGCGGCGGCCGGGCTGCTGGCCGTCGGGTCGCTGGCGATCGCGCGCGCCGTGACCGGTGGATCCGGTGAGGAGACGGCCATCACGACGCCGGGCGGGGCCGGCGGGGGCTCGGGCGGCGGTGGTGCGGGTGAGGGTGGCGGCGGCAGCTCACCTACGGGCTCCGACTCTCCCTCGGGCACGGATGCTCCCGCGGCGACCGACGCTCCGCCGACGGCCGAGCCGGGCGTGGCACCGGGCGGCGACAGCTCGATCCCTGAGGACGAACCTCTTGACCTGACGCCGCCGGCCGAGCCAGAGACCACCACCGGGGCCACGCCCCCGCCCACCACCGGCGCGACCGTGCCGACCGTGCCGACGGTGCCGACCACCCCGCCCACCACCGCACCACCTCCACCGGCGTTCTCCGTGGGCTTCGGCACTGCTGGACCGGCCTACGCGGGCCTGGGTGTCACCATCCCGGTCACTGCGGGCAACGCCGGGTCCGGCGGCGCGGTGTCCCTCGGTCCAGGGCGGGCCGCACCACCCGCGCTGGCACTCGCAGTGCTCCGACAAACCGCGGGCCCGCCCATGGTGACGATCCCGCTCCCGCCCGGCGTCGGTTTCGGCGCCGTCGACAACCCGGAGTGGAGCTGCTCGGTCGCCGCGGCCGTGCTGCAGTGCGTCCTTCCCGTGCTGGCTGCCGGCGCGAGCAGTGAAGGCCTCATCCAGCTCACCCTCGACGTCGCCGCGGGTTCCACCGTCACCCTCACCCCCACGATCTCGGACGGCTCCGGGCCGCCAATTGCTGGGACCCCGCTCGTGATCACGGTCCAACCGCAACCGGCCGGAGTGAGTGACCTCTTCGTCGACCGCGCGGATCTGGTGCTGCTCGGCAACGCCCTCCTCACCTGTGACCCGGCGGCCAACTTCTGCGTGGAGGCCCGGGACGTGCCCGCGAACGCACCACCGGGCCAGGTCGACAAGTCGGCCCAGCAGATGGTGTACATCGACGTCGACGCCGATCCGACGACGTTCAACTCCTCGACCGCCACCCTTGCCATTCCGCCCGGCGCGGAGGTCCTGCTGGCCCGGCTGACGTGGGGCGGGTCGGTGCAGGCAGGTACCGGAGGTCGTCCCGCACCGGACGGTTCGGCCCGCGACGTCGTGTTGCTGCGTGGCCCAGTGGCCGCTGCACCTGTGCCCGTGACCGCGACCTCGCTGTCGCCGGACCCCACGGGGAACGCCCGCTACATGGCGGTGGCGGACGTCACCGGTGTCGTCCAGACCAACGGTCCGGGCGTGTACACCGTGGCCAACCTGCAGACTGGCACGGGTCGCAATGGGTTCGGGGGCTGGGCGCTCGAGGTCCTCTACCGGGACCCGGCCGCTCCGCTGCGCGTCGTGGCGCTCTCCGACCAGATCGCCACCGTCGACCGCGGTGGACGCGCGTCCGTCACGCTGCCGGGCCTCGCACCGTCGGCGGTGGATCGGCCATTGAAGCTGAGCTTCGCCGCCGTCGAGGGCGACTTCGGGGTCGTCCCCGAGGCCGTGTCGGCGAACGGGGTTGCTCTCGCCAACCCGTTCAACGCCGTCAACAACCCGTTCAACAGCTCCATCTCTTCTCCGGCCGCCCGCGCGCCGGCCTTCGTCAACAACTTCGGCTTCGACATGGATCAGTTCGCGATGACCGTGACGGCTGGCGCCACCGAGGTCGTGATCGACATCAGCAGCAGCCAGGATCGGTTCCGCCTCGGCGCGGTCAGTCTCGTCGTGCCGCTCTGAGCGTCACCGGACCAGGCGTGCGTCCACGCCTAGCCTCCCGTCGATGAGCGAGCGTGTGGTGGTGATCGGTGGCGACCCCGGCGGGATGGCCGCGGCCTCGCAGATCCGCCGCCGCCGTCCAGAGGTCGAGGTGATCGCGCTCGAGCGGGGGGAGTGGACCAGCTACACGGCGTGCGGCATCCCGTACGTCGTGGGCGGGATCGTGGAGGGCGGCATCGAGCGGCTCGTCGCCCGGAGCCCGGAGGAGCACCGCGTGAACGGCATCGACGTCCGCTTGGGGCACGAGGCGACGGCGATCGACCCCGACGGTCGGGAGGTCGAGGTCACGCCGCGCGACGGAACCGCGTACCGCTTGGGTTACGACCAGCTCCTCATCGCCACCGGTGGCTCGCCCATCAGGCCGGAGCTGCCCGGCATCGACCTGCCGTTCGTGCACGGCGTGCAAACGCTGGACGACGGTGGACACCTGCTGCGCCACGCCGAGGAACTGGCCAGCGGGTGCCGGCGCATCGTCGTTGTCGGCAGCGGCTACATCGGTCTCGAGATGGCCGAGGCCTTCGTCGACCGGGGGTGCACCGCCACCGTCGTCGAGCAGGCGGCCCAGCCCATGGGCACGCTCGACCCCGACATGGGCGAGCTCGTCGCCGACGCCATGAAGACGCATGGCCTGATGCTGCGGACCGAGGTCGAGGTGACCGGGTTCGAGCCCAGCCGCGTACTGACCTCCGACGGGCCTCTCGACGCGGATCTCGTCGTGCTGGGCATCGGTGTCGGTCCGAACGCGAGCCTCGCGGAGGAGGCGGGGTTGGACCTCGGGGCGAAGGGCAGCATCCGGGTCGACGACCGGCAGGAGACGAGCAGCCCGGGCGTGTGGGCGGCTGGTGACTGCTGCGAGAGCCGGCACCTCGTCACCGGTGAACCCGTGTACATCGCCCTCGGCACCTACGCCAACAGGCAGAGCCGCGTGGCCGGCATCAATATCAGTGGCGGGCAGGCCATCTTCCCGGGGGTCCTGGGAACGGCCATCAGCAAGATCTGCGACACGGAGATCGCCCGCACCGGCCTGGGCACCGACGAGGCCGACCGGGCGGGCCTCGACGTCGTCGTCTCGCGCATCGAGTCGACCACTCACGCTGGCTACTACCCGGAGGCGGACCCGATGACCGTCAAGCTGATCGTGGCGCGGGGAACCGGACGGCTGCTCGGCGCGCAGATCGTCGGTGGACCCGGGGCGGGCAAACGCATCGACACCTGCGCCGCCGCGATCACCGCCGGGTTCACGGTCCAGCAGGTCATGGACCTGGATCTGGCGTACGCGCCGCCGTTCTCCAGCGTGTGGGACCCGGTGGCAGTGGCCGCTCGGGAGGCGTTGAAGCTGGTCTGAGTCCGCCCGCCGCCTGCCGGTACCCTCCCCGGGGTGGTGGCGCTGACGACAGCCGACGCGCTCCGGGCCCGGGAGGCGCTGCTGGCCGACGCCTCCGTGCGCGGCCGGCGCTTCTGCCGGGAGCTGTCGGACGCCACCGATGCCTGGCTGGCCGAGCTCTTTGCCGCCGCCGTTGCCGAGGCCGATCTCCCCGCCCGGCAGTCACTGGCGCTGGCCGCCGTCGGCGGCTACGGCCGGGCCGAGCTGGCCCCGGCCAGCGACCTCGACGTCGTCCTGCTGTACCAGGGCCGGCAGGCCCCGGCCCTGGTCAGCGAGCGGCTCTGGTATCCGGTGTGGGACGCCAAGCTCAAGCTCGGGCACGCCGTGCGGACCGTGAAGGAGGCGCTGCGGCTGGCCGCCGACGATCTGGAGACGGCGACGTCCCTGCTGACGGTCCGGCATCTGGCCGGCGATGCCGCGCTCACAGCCTCGCTGGGCGACGGGGCACGGGCGCAGTGGCGGCGCAAGGGCAAGGCCTGGTCGGGCCGCCTCGGCCGAGCGGTCGAGGAGCGCCACGCCGAGCACGGCGAGGTGGCTTTCCTCCTCGAGCCGAACCTGAAGGAGGGCCGCGGCGGCCTGCGTGACGCGCACGCGCTGGCCTGGGCGGCGGAAGCCGACGACGTGCTGGCCGGCGGCGACGCCGAGGCACTCCGCGAGGCCTACGACGTGCTGCTCGACGCCAGGGTGGAGCTGCACCGGGTGACCGGAGCGCGCAGCGACGTCCTCGCCCTACAGGACCAGGACGCGGTGGCCGAGCGCTTGCAGCTCCCCGACGCCGATGCGCTGATGGCCGGAGTGAGCGCGGCGGCTCGGACCATCTCCTGGATCAGCGACGAGACGTGGCACCGGGTCCGGGTGGGGCAGGGCGCGTTCGGGAGGTGGGACGGCCGGGAACGCGCGGTCGCGCCGGGCATCAGCGAGCGGCTGGGCGAGGTGCGCCTCGACGACGACGCCGACCCGGCCCGTGATCCGACACTCCTGCTGCGGGTGGCAACGGCGGCCGCCCGGACCGGGCTGCGCATCAACCGGGTCTCGCTGGATCGCCTGGCCGAGGAGACCGCGCCCTGGCCCGATCCCTGGCCGGCCGGGGCCAGCGACGAGCTGGTCGCGCTGCTCCTGGAGGGCCACGCCGCCATCCCCGCGCTGGAGTCCCTCGACCGGAGGGACCTCATCAGCCGCGTGCTGCCCGAGTGGGAGCCCGTCCGGTCCCGCCCGCAGCGCAACGCGTACCACCGCTTCACCGTGGACCGTCACCTGTGGGAGGCGGCGGCCAACGCGGCCGGACTGGCGCGCCGGGTCCACCGTCCGGACCTGCTCGTGCTAGGCGCGCTGCTCCACGACCTGGGCAAGGGCTATCCGGGCGACCATTCGGTGGTCGGCGTGGACCTCGTCGACCGCATCGGCCACCGCATGGGGCTGGTGCCGGAGGACGTCGAGGTCCTCCGTGCGCTCGTGCGCCTGCACCTGCTGCTGCCCGACGTCGCTACGCGCCGCGACCTGAGCGACGACGCCACCATCACCGGTGTCGCCGAGGCCGTCGGGAGCCAGCGTGTGCTGGAGCTGCTGGCCGCGCTCACCGAGGCGGACTCGTTGGCGACCGGCCCGTCGGCGTGGGGCTCGTGGAAGGCGGAGCTGGTCGAGGAGTTGGTGGACCGGGTCGCGCACGTGCTCGGTGGCGGGGAGCTGAGCGAAGCCACCTGGTCGCTGTTCCCCTCGGGGCTGGTGACGCTGATCATGGCCGAGCGCCGCACCGCCGTGTTGGCCGACGGCGACCGCGTGACCACGGTGGCGCCCGACCGGCCCGGACTCTTCAGCCGCGTGGCCGGTGTGCTGTCGATCCACGGGCTCGACGTGCTCGGCGCCCAGGCTCACTCAGACGAGCAGGGCATGGCGGCCAACGAGTTCCGCGTCGCCCCGCCGCGCGACGGCGTCATCGACTGGACGAGGGTGGCCGCCGACCTGGAGCGGGCCATCGCCGGCCAGTTCGCCATCGAGGCCCGCCTGGCGGAGCGGGCCCGCACGTACCGCCGCCGGCGGGCGCTGGCGGCCGGCGCGGTGCGCACGTCCGTCCGCATCGACAACGACGCGTCCTCGAACGCCACGGTGATCGAGATCCGCGCGCCGGACCGGGTCGGCCTGCTGTATCGCATCACGAAGTCCATCGCCGACCTGGGTCTGGACATCCGCCACGCCCGAGTGCAGACGTTGGGGCCCGAGGTCGTCGACACGTTCTACGTGCGTTACACCGACAGCAAGGTGCTCGACGAGGACCACTTGGCCGAGCTGGAGCGGGCGCTGCTGCACGCCGGTGACCCCTCCTCTCCGTGAGGACGGTGGCACCGGTACGACGGCTGCCGGCTCGGTAGGGTGCCCGGCGTGGCCGTGGAGGAGGGAGCATTCGACGCCGACCCCGCCGCCGCCATCGACTTCACCCGGGATCTGATCCGCTGGAGCGAGTCGCTCGCCGGCATCGCCCGCACCGGCCTGGGCTTCACGGAGAGCCTCTACGAGCGGGAGCGCTACGAAGAGGTCCTCAAGGTGGCGGCCGACATCAAGGCCGCGGCCGACGACGCGCTCGAGGTGCGCCGCGAGCAGGACCACTTCGTGCAGGAGTGGCTGGAGTCGGTCGGTGAGGGCGTCCCCGGGTACGTGACGCCGAAGGTGGCTGTCGGCGCCATCGTCGGGAACGAAAAGGGTGAGCTGCTGCTCGTGCAGCGGGCCGACTCGGGGATCTGGCTCTACCCGACCGGCTGGGCCGACATCGGCTATTCGCCGGCTGAGGTCGCGCTGAAGGAAGTGCGGGAGGAGACCGGGGTCGTGTGCGAGCCCGTGCAGCTCCTCGCCGTCATCGATGGTCTGCGGATGGGCTTCACCCGCTTCGGCATGTACATGGTGCTGTTCCACTGCCGCGCCATCGGTGGCGAGCTGCAGGCCCATCCGCTGGAGACGAGCGGCGTGGGCTGGTTCGGCCCGGACGAGCTGCCGGCGGCGACGGGCGGCGCGGGCTGGTGGGGGCCGATGGCCTTCGCGGCGATCCGCGGCGAGCACATGGCGGCCACGTTCGACCCGCCCCGGCCGGACGTCTGGCGGGGCGAGGCCTGACGCTCAGCTGCTGCCCTGGTCCCGCAGGAAGCGCTCGATGTCCTCGACCATCTGCTCGGCGTTGGTCTCCGGATCGAGCGCGGCCTCGTCGCTCACGCCGTCATCGGTGATGTCGTCGTCCCCCAGGTCTTCCCCGTCGCGCTCGAGCCGCCGCACGTAGGCCGCGAGATCGTCGTCCTGTTCGAGGTAGCTGTCGATGCTGGCCTCGTACTCCGCGACGGCCGCGGCCAGCGTGTGACCCGGGCACGGCGTCCCCACGACCCGGCACGCCCCCTCGCCGAGCGCCAGCGCCGCCTTGGGTGACGGGACCTGCGAGGCGTAGGCGGGCACAGCCGCCCACAGCGACAACGACTTCACCCCCAGGCCCTGGCAGGTGTCGTGCAGGATCCCGACGATGCCGGTCGGCCCTTCGTACCGGCTCCGTTGGAGATCGAACCGGTCGATGAGAGCCTGATCCGTGGCGGTGCCGATGAGTGACACGGGCCGGCGGTGAGCCACGTCCGCCAAGAGCGCTCCGAGGGTGACAACCACGTTCACGCCGCACTCCTCGGCGATGCCCGCCACCTGGTGGGTGAAGGTCCGCCAGCGGAGTTGGGGCTCGACGCCGAGGAGGAGGACGACGTCGCCTCCCGGGGTGGACGCCGCGAAGGCTTCGTTGGACGGCCACGAGATGCGCCTGGTGTGTCCGTCGGCCAGGCGCACCTGAGGCCGGGTGGCCTGGAAGTCGTAGTACTCCTCGGGGTCGATGCTCGCCATGGGCTCGGCCCGCCACTGCTCGATGAGGTGGCGGACGGCGAGGGTGGCCGCATCACCAGCGTCGTTCCAGCCCGCGAACGCCGCGATCAACGTGGGCTCGGTCAGCGCGGGTCGCCTGCTCCAGACCACGTGCTCCATCGCTCGTGACGCTATCGGTCGGGGCCCTATCAGTTGTGCTGGCGCCCGGATACGGTCTGGCGATGCTCCTCACCTCGCTCCGCGCCGACCCGTCCGAGTTCGCCACGCGGACCGGGTGGGAAGCCAAGCCCGAAGGGCTGTGTCAGGGCGAGGTGTGTGTGCCGGCGCCCGGTGCCATCGGGGACGACGGGACGCTCGACGTCGAGGTTGTCGCCGAGCGCCTCCGGATGCCGCTCGTCCACGACGCGGAGCACGGCCTCTGGGCGCTCGGGCCGCCTGCGGAGGGAGCGGCCCTGGCCAGCGCGACGGCGGCCGATCCCATTCTCGAGGACCGGGAGGGAAACCCGTTCCGGCTGTCATCGCTGCACGGTCGCAAGGTGCTGCTCGTCGCGTGGGCCAGTTGGTGAGGCTGCCGCGACTCGCTGCCCGTGTGGCAGCGGCTGCACGCCGAGGTCGAGGGTCGGGGCCTGACCGTCGTGACGGTCGCACTCGACATCGACCCCGTTGACGCCCGCCCCTTCATCGATGTCGCCGAGCCGACGCACCCTTCGCTGATCGACACCGCGCACGTGACCGACGATCTGTTCGGTTTCACCAACGTGCCCATGGCGGTGTGGATCGACGAGTCGGGCACGATCGTCCGGCCGGCCGAGCACGCCTCGGTGCAGCGCAGCCCGCTGCGGGACATGGACATCCCCGAAGGCCTGCCTGACCGGCTCGACCGCCTGTTCCGTGAAGTGCGCAAGCTGGCAGATCAGTCGGACGAGTACCGCGCCGCGATCCTCGACTGGGTCGAGCACGGCTCGGCGTCGGTGTTCGCGCTGTCGCCCGAGACGGTGACGGCACGGTCCGGTGGGCGATCGGCCGACCAGGCGCGGGCCACGGCCTGCTTCGAGCTCGGCCAGCACCTCTGGCGCGCGATCGGGGAGGAGGCCGCCATCCCGTGGTGGAAGGAGGCCCACGCCCTGTTCCCCGAGAACTGGACCTACAAGCGCCAGGCCTGGACCCTGGCGACGACCGCCGACGACGCGCCCGCGCCCGACCTCATCCAGGAGGCCGGGGACGTGTACGGCACGAGCTGGCTCGACGACGTCCTGCGACTCGGCGGCGGCGAGCGGTACTACCGCGAGGTGACTCTGTAGTCAGCGGGACACCCGCGCCGCGAGATCGTGGGGACCCGACGGGAGGTAGCCGCCGACGGCCCGGATCTGCGCTCCCCACGGCGAGAGGATGGCGAGCAACTCGTCTACGTCGTCGCCGAGCGCGCCCGTGATCGGACGGCACATCAGATCCGTCATCTCCTCGACGCCCTCGCGCGCCGTGCGACCTTCGTCAGTCAGGGTCGCGCCGCCGTCCGTGATGAGGCCGCGCAACAGCAGGCGTTGCTGCGCGCCGTCGAGATCGTCCGTCGACCACGCCCGCGTGCGCAGGTAGGACCGGGGCGGGAGACCCCAGTAGAGCTCCGTGAGCAGCCCGATCTCGGGGGCGTCGAAGCCGGCGCCGGTCCACGCCGCGACATGCCGCGTCGCCCCGGTACTCGCGCAGCAGGTCGGTCAGCCGCCACGCCACCCCGAGCGGCGCCTCGGGCATGGGGAGCGACGTGAGCCCGGAGAACAGCGGCTTGCCCGCCGGGTGCAGCGGCTCGACGGCCCGCAGTAGCAGCTGGACGGCGCGATGAAGACCGGCCGGTTCGTCCCCGAGGATGCGGCGGAGTTGCGCGATGCCCCCTTCGTCGCGGGCGGCGGCGATGGTGCTGGCGTCCGTCAGCGTCCAGCCGTGGGCCACGGCGGGGACCACGACCGCGGGGTTGAACACACCGAACGCCGCCGCCACGACGGACGGGTGGACCTGCCCCATCACCGAGCCTCGGCTGGTGAAGTAGGCCGGACCGTCCGGCAGGGCCACACCGTTGGCCTCGCCCGGGCTCGGCCCGAAACCCAGCTCGGCGTAGGCCGCGTGGCACTCGGGCGAGAAGTAGACCTGGGCGGCGATCGGTTCGAGCGCCGAGGCCAGGCGACGCGCGGGCCCGACGAAGGGAACGGTGGACATCGGCGGAACCCTACGACGGCTCCCGCCGTTCCCGCCGCCCCGCCGGGGCTACCGTCACCCGGCGTGCCCGAGCCCGCGATCGAGATCGTCCGAGAGGTCACGCCCGAACTCGTCGAGGCCATGGCCGGACTGTTGCCCCAGCTGTCCCGCTCGGCACCGGCGCCGACGGCGGAGGAGCTGGCCGAGATCGTCGACGGCGACGCCACGAGCCTGCTCGTCGCCCTGCTCGACGGGCGCATCGTGGCCAGCCTCACGCTCGTGGTGTTCCGCATCCCGACCGGTGTGCGGGCCTGGATCGAGGACGTCGTGGTCGACGCATCGGCACGGCGGCGCGGGAGTGGGCGAGGCCCTGAACCGGACCGCGCTGGCCGAGGCCCAGCGGCGAGGTGCCCGCACCGTCGACCTGACCTCGCGCCCCTCACGGGAGGCGGCCAACCGCCTGTATCAGCGCCTCGGCTTCGTCGCCCGCGACACCAACGTCTACCGCTGGGGCTGAACGAGCCGTCCGGTCAGGGGGCGAGCTGGTCCTCGGCGGCCTGTCGGACCTGCCAGTCCCGATCCGAGGACGCCCGCGCCAGTGCGTCCTCGACCTCGGGCCCGTCGAAGGGCGCCAGGGCGATGACGGCGCGGCGCCGGACGGTGGCCTTGTCCTCCGTCGCGACGAGGATGGCCGGCAGCCCGGCCGGATCGCCGATGGCCCCGAGCGCCGCGACGGCCGCCTCCCGCACGAGGGCGTCGTCGTGCCCGGTGGCGAGGGCCGCCAGGCGAGACACGACTGCCGCCCCGGCCGGACCGTCGAGGCGCCCCTGCTCCCCGCAGGCGAACGCCACCACCTCGACGACCGTCGGGTCATCGTCGTCGAGCGCGGCGAGGAGGGACACGGCGCGGTCCCCGGCGGCCAGCTCGGCGGCCCGGCGGCGCACGATCGGGCTGGCGTCGGTGAGCGCGGCCTCCAGCGGCGGGCTGTCGAGCCGACCCATCCGCCGGAGCGCTCCCAACGCCGTCGCCCGCACGGCTGGATCATCGTCTTCCAGCGCCGCCAGGGCCCGGTCGACGTCGCCCTGGTGCCCGGCCAGCGCCGCGCTCCGCCGCCGCTCCGCCGCGCCGGCCGCCCCTGGCGACTCGGCGCCGGGGTTCACGACAGGCCGGCGAGGAGCGTGAGGGCGGCGACGACGAGTAGGGCCACCATCATCGCCAGCAGCGCACCGAGGATGACGCCCATGACCCCCAGCCCGGTGAACGCGAAGAGGCGCTTCCAGATGGGGGTGCGCCGGTAGAGCATCGTCGGCTCCTCGACCACGACGATGGTGTCCAGCGGCTGACCTCGCCGGCGGGCGCGTGCCGCCACCCGCTTCGGTCTGGAAGGCTTCAGCCGGTCGACGAACAGCAGGGCCACGATCGACGCGGCGGCGATTGCCAGCGCCCACGTGGTCACGAAAGTGGTGGTCGTGGAGGAGATCGCGACGAGCGCAGACACGATGGGCGACAGCGTACTGCCGCCCCCCGGCGGAGCCTGGGCGCCTCCGCGTGTCACTAGCGTCGGGACCGAGCTGCCCCCACCGGCTCCCTTTCCTCCTCCCGCGCCCGCGGCCGCCATGCCACCTCCCGATCACCTGCTCCCGGCGTCCCCGCGCCCGCGCTCACCCCGGGCACGCGCCTGGGGGATCCCGCTGGCCGTCGTCGGCGGCCTACTTCTCGCCTTCGTCGCCGTCGCCACCTGGCTGCCGAGCGACCGCTACGGCGTCGCGCCGGGCGAGGCCCAGGCCGTCGCCCCGAGGCTGGACCTCAACGCCGAGACGTTCGAGTCCGACGGCGAGGTGCTGTTCGTCACCGTGAGCGTCCCGAAGCTCAGCGTGCTCGGCAGGCTCGTGGGCTCGCTCGACCCCGATGTCAGCGTCAAGACCGCTCGCGAGCTGTTCGGCGATCAGACCCGGGAGGAGAACCGGGCCGAGAACCTGAAATTGATGGGCTACTCCAAGGAGATCGCCGCCTACGTCGCCCTCAAGCGGCTCGGATACGACGTCGGCCTGGCCGGTGGCGGACCGGTCATCGAGTCGCTGTGCCTGGAGTACGAGGACGAGTCGGATCCGTCGAGCGCCTGCGTGCGTCCGGCGCCCGCCGACGACGTGTTGAACCCCGGCGACGCCATCGTCGCGGTGGACGGTGAACCCGTGGTCCTGGCCGACGACATCGGTCCCCTCCTGGAGGGGAAGTCGCCGGGCGACGAGGTGACGCTCACGATCTACCCGAAGGGCGCGGAGGATTCCGAGGAGGTCCCTGTCACGCTGACCGGCTCGACCGATGGCCGCACGATCATCGGCTTCGTCCCCATCGACGGCGCCGTTCACGACGACATCCTCTACGAACTGCCCGTGACGGCGACGATCTCGTCGGATCAGATCGGTGGCCCATCGGCCGGTCTGGCCTTCACGCTGACGCTGCTCGACGAGCTCACGACGGGCGATCTCACCGGTGGCAGCCGCATCGCCGCAACCGGCTCGATCAACCTCGACGGCTCGGTCGGGAACATCGGCGGGCTGCGCCAGAAGACCGTCGCCGTCAAGGATGCGGGCGCCGACTACTTCCTCGTACCGGCCGAGCAGGTGGAGGAGGCCGAACGGGAGGCCGAGGGCAGCTCACTCCAGGTCATCGGGGTCCACACAGTGGACGAGGCCCTGACCGTGCTCGATGAGCTGGGTGGCGACCTCAGCGGCATCCCCGCCCCACCGGCCGCCTGATACCTACGCTGGAGACGATGGCTTCGAACCCCCCTCCGGACCCGTCGTCACCCGGCGGCGTCGCCGGTGCGTCGTTCCCGACTGCCCGCAAGGGGCTCGATCCGGCCGCCGTCCGCGCCTTCCTCAGCCAGGTCTCCCAGCAGATGAGCCGGCTCCAGCACGAACGGGACCGGCTGACGAGAGATCTAGACGACGCCCGCCAGCAGGCCCGGGCCTCCGCCCCCGAGCACATGGACGAGGCCACGGTGGCCGCCAAGCTGGGGGAGGAGGCGGCGCGGGTGCTGTCGACCGCCCACGAGGCGTCGGCGCAGATCCGGGCCAAGGCCGAAGACACATCGGCCCGCCTGCTCCGCGACGCCGAGCTCGAGGCCGCCCGCGAGCGCGGTGACGCCGAGGTCGAGGCCGCTCACCGCCGCCAGGAGGCGCGGGCGGCCGCGGAAGCCGAGATCGAGGCGGCCAAGGCGGAAGGGCGGGCGATGATCGCCGAGGCCCGTGAGCTGCGGGAGCGGATCTTCGCCGACCTCACCCGCCGGCGCGACCTCGCGCAGGCGCAGATCGAGACGCTGCAGACCGGCAACCGCCAGGTGATGCACGCGCTGCGCGGGGCCCGGCTCGAGCTGGACAGCATCCTCACCGGCCTCGAGGCGGAGACGGCCGAGGACATGGATGACGACGGCCTCGACTCCCTGGACCTGCCCGGGCGCGGTGCCGACCCAGGTGGGCCGGAGACGGCCGTGCTCGTGCTGGGGGAGATGGATCTCCCGGCCGCCATCGTCGAACGCCACCTCGAGTCCGTCCCCTCGCCGCCCGATGACGGTGCCGTCGAGGAGGATGACGACGAGCCCGACACGGCCGAGGGGGCCGAGGACGAGCAGATCACCGACGAGGTGCCCGCGGTGGACGCGGAAGACACCGACGCGGCGACCGCTTCGGTCGAGGACCTGTTCGCCCGCCTGCGCGCGTCCAGCTCGGAGGTCGTCGCCCGCGAGGTGCTGGAGCCCGAAGGCGAGGACGGCGCCGACGAGGGCGCAGCGGACGACGGGGCGCCGGTCTCCGAGCTCGACGGACGACGGCGACGCTGCGGTGGGACCGGAGGCCGAGGCCCTGGCCCGCCGCCAGGAGGCGTTGGCCCCGGTGCAGGTGGCGCTCGTCCGCCACCTCAAGCGGGTCCTCGCCGACGAGCAGAACGAGGTGCTCGACCGGCTCCGGCAGCGGTCGGCCTCGCTGGCCGCCGACGACGTGCTCGGGGCCGCCACCGCGCACCCGGGCAGATACCGGGAGGCCGCGGAGGACCACGTCTGGGCGGCTGCGGTCGCTGGTGCCAACGCGCTGTCCGATCTCGAGGGCGAGGAGCTCCATGCCGCCCTCGAGGCCCGCTCCGTGCTGGATCGCAGCCTCGACACGCTGGAGGCCGAGCTGGTGACGCCCCTGCGGGCCCGGCTGGTCGAGAACCTGGAGGTGGCGGGTGACTCCTCCGAGGCAGCGACCGCGGTCCGGGCCACCTACCGGGAGTGGAAGGGTCGCATCGACGAGCTCGGGGCGGATCTCGTGCGCACCGCGCACGGCCGCGCTGCCTACGCCGTCCTCGCCCCCGGAACCCCGGTGTGCTGGGTGATCGATCCGGGGGGGCCGTCCTGCGCCGACGCCGAGGACAACGTCCTGGCTGGCGCCGTGGCCGCCGGCGAGCCCTTCCCGACCGGGCATCGGTATGCCCCCGCCTATCGCGGGTGCCGATGCCTCCTCGTCGTCGCCCCTGGCTAGCCTGCCGCCTCGTGCGGATCCCCTCCGATCTGCCGGCCCGCCGCCCACCGCAGCGCCGCCGGCAACGAGTATCGAACAAGGCCCGCATCGCCCTTGTCGTCCTCGCGATCCTGCTGCTGGTGCTGTTCCTGTCCACGCGGGGGATCGCCGGCTTCTACACCGACTACCTGTGGTTCGACTCGCTCGGCAAGCGCAGCGTGTTCACCCGGGTCCTGCGGGCCAAGCTCGGGCTGGGGCTGGCGTTCACGCTCGGGTTCGCGCTCCTGTCGACGTTGAACCTCACGCTGGCCGACCGCGTCAACCCGCCGCCGATGCCCGAGGGCGCCGACGAGGCCATCGTCGAGCGGTACCGCGAGATCGTCGGACGCCGCGTCTGGCTGGTCCGCATCGGGATCTCCCTGCTGCTGGGCTTCATCGCCGGCGCGCCGGCGTCGAGCCAGTGGAAGGAGTGGCTGCTCTTCAACAACGCCGTCCGCTTCGGCGTCACGGACCCGCAGTTCGGCCAGGACGTCAGCCTCTACGTGTTCCGGCTGCCGTTCCTCACCTTCGTCGTGGACTGGCTGTTCGCGGCGTTCGTGATCATCCTGATCATCACGGTCGTCGCGTACTACCTCAATGGCGGCATCAGGTTGCAGGTGCAACATCGCCGAGTCAGCTCGCAGGTCAAGCTGCACATCTCGATGCTCCTGGCCGTCCTGGCCCTGCTCAAGGCGGTCGGGTACTGGCTGGCCCGGTACGAGCTGACTGCGTCGACCCGTGGTGCCGTGAAGGGCGCGACCTACACCGACGTCAACGCCCAGCTTCCCGCCCTCGAGCTGCTGGCCATCATCTCGCTCCTGGCCGCCGCGCTGCTGATCATCAACGTGTGGCAGCGCGGGTGGCGGCTGCCGGTCATCGCGGTCGGGCTCTGGGTCCTCGTCGCCATCGTCGCTGGCACGGCGTACCCCGCGTTCGTGCAGCGGTTCCAGGTGCAACCGGCCGAGTCGCGCCGGGAGCAGCCGTACATCGAACGCAACATCGAGTTCACCCGCAAGGCGTTCAACCTGGCCGACGTCGACAGCCAGTCCTTCCCCGTCGGACCGCTCAGCGCCGCCGCCGTCACCGCCGACCAGGCCGCCGTCGCCGACTCCCGGCTGGTCGACCCCAACATCGTCACCTCGACCTTCCAGCGTCAGCAGGAGCTAGCCGGCTACTACGTGTTCCGGGACCTCGACGTCGACCGCTACATGATCGACGGCCGCATGCAGCAGGTGGTGCTGGCCGCCCGCGAGCTCAACCGGGCCGATGTGCCGGTGACGACCTGGGAGGGGAAGCACCTCGCTTACACGCACGGCTACGGCGTGGCCCTGGCGCCGGCCAGCGAGGTGCGGGGCAACGGCAGCCCCAACTACCTGTCCACGGGTGAGGGCGGCACCGGCCCCCTCCTGACCGAGCCCGAGATCTACTTCGGCGAAGGACTCGACAGCTATTCGGTGGTGGCCACTGAGCGCGCCGAGATCTCGCTGAACGACCAGACCTCGTCGTACTCGGGTGACGGCGGCGTGAAGATGAGCTCGGGGCTGCGGCGGGCGGCGTTCGCGCTGCGCTTCGGCGAGTACAACCTGCTCGGTTCCGGCCTCATCAACAAGGACAGCCGGATCCTCTACATCCGGGACGTGCGGGAGCGGGCCCAGACGCTCGCCCCGTTCCTCGACTTCGACGCCGATCCCTACCCCGTCATCACGAACGGGCGGATGGTCTGGGTGCTCGACGGCTACACGACGAGCTCCCGCTACCCGTACTCCGAGAACGCCGACAACGAAGAGCTGTCGGCCGAGAGCGGCCTGCGCCACACGTACAACTACGTGCGCAACTCGGTGAAGGCCACCGTGGACGCCTACGACGGCACGGTGACCTTCTACGTGACCGATCCCACCGATCCGGTCATCAACGCATGGGCGAAGGCCTTCCCCGACCTGTTCACGCCGGACGACGAGGTGCCGGTCGAGCTGGCGCAACACTTCCGGTATCCCGAGGATCTGTTCCGGGTGCAGACCAACATGTACGGCCGGTACCACGTGGACGACCCCAACCAGTTCTTCCAGCGGGACCAGTTCTGGAGCGTCGCCCAGGAGCCGCCGCAGACGGTGGAGCCCGGGTCGGGTCAGGTCACGACGTCCAGCACGGCCAACGGCATCACGACCACGAGCACGCGGTCAGCCCGCTTCAATCCGTACTACACGCTCCTGCACGTGCCCGGCGATGAGGATCCGCAGTTCTCCCTCGTGCGGCCGTTCGTCCCCTTCTCGGAGAACGACGAGCGCAAGAACCTCATCGCGCTCATGGCGGTGTCGAGTGAGCCAGGGACGTACGGCCAACTCCGTGTGCTCAACATCGAGTCGGACGAGCAAGTGGACGGGCCCGCGCTCATCGACTCGGAGATCAAGCGAAAGTACGCCGCCGATTTCACCCTCGAGAGCCAGACCGGTTCGAAGGTCCGACTCGGCACACTGCAGGCCATCCCGATTGGGGAGTCGGTGCTGTGGGTCCGGCCGTGGTACGTGCAAGCGCAACAAACGCCGATCCCGCAGCTCAACTACGTCGTGGTGGCGTTCGGCGATCAGGTGTTCCGCGCCCGCACACTGGAAGGCGCGCTGAAGCTGGCCTTCCCTGAGTCGCGACTCGACCTGAGCACGACCGTTGGGCCTCTCACCCCCGTCGCCGGGAGCGAGGACGGTCAGGCACCGGCGACGGACAACGGCTCGGAGGAGCCCACCGAACCGTCCGGATCGGACGGCTCGGAGACGGTCGAGGAGTTGCTCGCCCAGGCCAACGACCTCTACGCAGAGGCGACCGCCGCGCTCGAGGCGGCCGACCTGGCTGAGTATCAAGACAAGATCAACCAGGCGTTCGAGCTCGTGGCCCGGGCGGAGGCCATGTCGGGCGTGAACGGCGCGACCGAGGACACACCGCCCGACTCCTCGCCGGACACGACCGCCAGCACGTAGCCCGGCGGGTCGGATTTGCCCCTCAGCCGGCGCGGCGGGAGCGGTTGACCAGCTCGGCCAAGGCCGCCAGGTCCTGCCGGAAGGCGATCTCGTGGCGGGCGAGGTCGTTGGCGATGCGGATCTGGTTCGATCGCAACTCTTCGACCAGCGCGTCCTGGCCCTGGCCGTCACCGGTGGCCGCCCGCTGCGCGAGTTCTTCGAGACGCTGCTCTTGCGCCGCGAGCTGGCTGGCCGTTTGCTTGTGACCGGCCTCGAGCTCGTTGCCGATCTCGGTGAGCTGGTTGCTGAACTGCGCAGTCAGCTCTTCGAGCCGCAGGCTCACCAGCTCGTGGTCGCCGCGCTGTCGCTCGTCCAGACCGTCCACCCGCCCGGCCAGCGTTTGGATGATCTCGCTCAGATCGGCGAGGGAGGTGCCGGGGGTCGGCGCATCGAAAGACGGTGCACCCGGAGGGGCGGGCACGGCGGGCTGCGCCTTCGTCCCGAGGTCGGCGACCTGCTGCTGGAGCTGGGCCAGGGCCTCGTTGGTGCGGCGACGGAAGCTCATGGGGACGAGGGTTGTCACCAGGACGACCCAGCGGTACCGTACTCACTCCAACTCGTCGCGGGGTGGAGCAGTCTGGTAGCTCGTCGGGCTCATAACCCGAAGGTCGTAGGTTCAAATCCTACCCCCGCCACCAACTGGAAGGCCTGGTCACCGTAGGTTTCCAGGCCTTCTTCCTCGTACGAGCTGAGGCGTCTCTATCGACGGCGTCTACCGAGTGGCGGACGGTCGAGTCTGTGACCTGGGGTGACGCGCCGGCTGATCGGTAGACGATCTACCGAGTCGGGGGCGCGCCGGCTCCGGCGAGAAGGGCGGCGAAGTGGTGGGCGGCGGTGGCGCCCATGCCGGGGAGCAGGTGTTGGTAGGTGGCCATCGTGAAGCCGGGGTGGGCGTGGCCGAGGCGTTCGGACACGACCTTGATCGGTGTTGCCGGCGGCGACGAGCAGTGACGCGTGGGTGTGGCGCAGGTCGTGGAATCGGATCCGCGGCAGCCCGAGCCGCGCAACTTGGCGGTCGAAGAGCTGGGTGATCGATTCGGGGTGGATCGGTTTGCCGACCGTGCTGGTGAACATCGGGTCGCCGACCTGCGGCCGGGATGACCGTCGCGTCGTTGGCGTGTGCCGCCAGACATCGAGGATGTGTCTCGGTGTTGGGGTCGAGGTCGATGCAGCGTCGGCTGGCGGCGGTCTTGGTGGGGATCTCGACGGCGCGGCCGCTGATGCTTTGACGGCTGCGGGCAATCGACAGACGATGGGTGGCCGAGCTGCCAGTCGCCCCAACGGAGCCCGGCGAGTTCACCGCGGCGCATGCCGGTGGTGGCGGCGAGGTGAAGCGCGGGGTGGAGCCGCAGGTGAGACGTGGCGTCGAGGAAGTGGGCGAGTTGTTCACGGTCCAGATCTCGGGGCTCGGCCGTGACCTCATCGTGGGCCGTGGTGGTTGGGCGTCGAGCGGCGACGTTGTGGTCGACGAGCCGGCAGCGGGCGGCATATCGCAGGGCCGAGCGGATCACGACGTGGACGTCGTAGACGGTCTTGGAGGCGAGCGGGCCGCCGTCGGCGGCGCCGCGGTCGACCAGGTCGGTGTACAGCCGATCGAGGTGCTCCGCTCGAAGCGCTGTGAGCTGCAGGTCGCCGACCACGGGTGCGATGTAGTTGCGGACCATCCACTCGTAGCGCTTCGCCGTGCCCGGTCGGAGCTCGCGGCGACGGCGCGGCATCCACTGTCGACCAAGAACGTACCGACTGTCATTCTCGAGGTCGCTCGTTGACGAGCACGCGTGCGATCGAACGCCAGCTGGGCGACGATCGCCTCGGCATCGTCGCGGCTGCGACCGGCGGGATGCCAGCGGCGACGATCCGTCCGGTAAGCGGGTCGATGCCGTCGTAGGCGACGACGTAGAAACGGTGGTTTCGTTGAACGATGTAGGCCATGTCGAACTCTCCGGCGCATGACCGGTTCGGAGTCACCCGACGAGCCACCCGGCTCCTTCTTGTGTAACCATGGTTTCACATTTATGGTGATAGTGTGGCTGAGCGGTTGGAGTGGGTGTTGCTGGCGTATCGGCTGCCTCGGGAGCCGTCGGGGCCGCGGGTGACGGTGTGGCGCAAGCTCCGCCGTCTCGGCGTGGCCCAGGTGCTGGACGGCCTTGTGGCGTTGCCCGCCGATGCACGGACCGGTGAGCAGCTCGAGTGGCTGGCCGATGAGGTGATGGAGGCAGGCGGGGAGGCGTGGGTGTGGCTGGGTCGGCTGGCTTCGGCCCGCCAGGAGCGGGCCTTGGCCACGAGGATGGCCGAGGCGGTGGCGGCCGATTACGAGGCGGTGGCCGCCGACGCCGAGGCCAATGCGAGCGAGTCCGATGTGGTGCGCAGGCGGGTGGTGGCGCGCCTGCGGCGGGAGTTGCAGCGGATCGGCCGGCGGGACTTCTTCCCGCCCCCGCAGCGCGACGTGGCCCGCGCCGCGGTCGACCGGCTGGCGGATTCGGTGGTGGCCGGATGAGGTGGGCGACCCGCGCCGGGATACACGTTGATCGGGCGGCCTGCGCATGGCTGGTGCGCCGCTTCGTCGACCCGGAGGCGGAGTTCGTGTTCGTCGACGACGCCGACGAGGTCGAGGCCGACGCCACGCCGTTCGACATGCGCGGCGTGGAGCTGTCGCACCACGGTGGGGACTGCACGTTCGAAACGATGCTGCGCCGCTTCGATCTGGACGACCCGGTGCTGTGGGACGTGGCCCGCATCGTGCACGAGGCCGACCTGGCCGACGACCGTTTCGATGCTCCCGAAGCCGCCGGGCTCGACGTGATCTGCCGTGGGCTGTCGATGGTGCTCGACGATGTCGATGTGCTGGCGGTGACGGGTTCGATGTTCGACGGGTTGTACGAGCATCGTCGCCGGGCGCTGCTGTTGGGCCGGGACCCGGGATGAACGCGTACCGCCCCGGACACGCGGCGGCTGCTCACCGCCCAGGGGATACGGGCGTTCGCGTACGGGTTCAGTGCCGTGTTGTTGGGCACAAGCCTGGAGGACCGGGACGTGCCGGCCTGGCAGGTCGGGCTGGTCCTCGGCGCCACGGTGGCGGGCACGGCGCTGATGTCGGTGCTGGTCGCCCGCTTCGCCGACCGGGTGGGCCGACGACGCTGGTATGCCGGGCTGTACGTGCTGCTCGGGGTGGTCGGCGTGGTGTTCGCCGTCGCCGGCTGGTCTGGGTGTTGGTGGTGGTGGCGCTGACGGGGGTGTTGTCGACGGAGGTGATCGAGTCGGGTCCCTTCACCTCCCTGGAGCAACCGATGCTGGCCGGCGACCTGAGGGGTCGAGCCCAGGTGCACGGGTTCGGGATCTACAACGCCATCGCCGCGGTGGCTGGTTCGTTGGGGGCGCTGATGGCCGCGGTGCCCAGCCTGACCAGCGAGGTACCGCCCCAGTGGTGGTTCCTGGTGCTGGTACCAGTCGCCGTGGCCGGGTGGGCGATCGGGCGGTCGTTGAGCGCGGCGGTCGAGCCCGTGGGCGTCGACGCGGGGCAAGGCCGACTGGTCCGGTCCCGGTCGACGGTGTCGCGGCTGGCCGTCGCTGTTCGCCGTCGACTCGTTCGGGGGCGGGTTCACGGTGTCGGCGTTCGTCGCCTACTGGCTGACGGCCCGCTTCGACGCCTCCCCGGCGGTGATCGGGGCGACGTTCTTCGCCATCGGTCTGCTGCAGACGGTGTCGTTCCTGGTGGCACGCCCGGCTGGCGGACCGTTTCGGGCTGCTCCCCACCATGGTGTTCACCCACCTTCCCTCCAACCTGCTCCTGGCGGCGGTGGCGTTCGCCCCCAACCTGGCGACAGCGATCGTGCTGCTGTTGGCCCGCACGGTCCTGTCGCAGATGGACGTCCCGACCCGCCAGGCCTACGTGATGACGTTGGTCGACCCCGACGAGCGCACCCCTGCGGCCGCCTACACGAACACGGCCCGCTACGTCAGCCGGCCGTTCGGCCCGCCGCTCGCCGCGCTGGCCCAGACGGTGGCGCTTGGGTTGCCGTTCGTGATCGCCGGCGGCATCAAGTCCGTCTACGACGTGACGCTGTGGCGCTGGTTCCGCCGGGTGCCGCTCCCCGAGCCGGTGAACGAGCCCGCATGATCGTCTGTCTGCGCACGGTGCCGAGTCCCACCCGACGTCCGGGAGCGGTACCTGGCCTGGATCGCCGACGGACGCCAGGTCCGTGAGACGCACGGCATCCTGGCCGAGCTGGTCTGCGAACCGTCCTCCGGCGACGGGGACACCGTCGTGATCACGCTGTGGCCCGATCACGCCACCTTCGACGCCTGGATCGCCACCCCCGACCGCGACGCCCTCACGGCATCCGACGTTCATCAAGCCGTCGACTACCAGCCGATCACCCGCTACGACGTGACCGGCGGCTACCTCAACATCCCCGGCCTGGAGCAGGCCGAGCCCGTCCCCGAGGAGGAGACATGAAGTGGGTCACCCGTGCCCGCCCCAAGACCGACCGCATCGCCTGCCCGTGGCTGATCCGCCGGTTCATCGACCCCGACGCCGAGATCCTCTACGTCCCCCGAGACGAGGTCCTGGCCGTCGCCCGCGACCAAGATGCGCACAGCTTCGACGCGCCCGGTGCCGAGTTCGACCATCGCGACGGACGCTGCACCTTCGAAGTGCTCATCGACCACTTCGGCCTCGACGGCTGACCCGGCGCTGGGCCGACTAGGCCGCCGTCGTCCACGCCGCCGACATCGACACTGAGCTGCACACCGACCCTCTCGGGCCCGGCCTGCTGGCCATCGGGCTCGGCGGTCTCGACGTCGAAGCCGACGACCACCGGCTGCTGGAACGGGCCTCGTTCGTCTACGACGCCCTCTACGCCTGGTCCGCCCAACAGATCACCACGCTCGCCGGCGTGACCATGGCTCTCGACTACGACGCCCTCCGGGCCGACACCGTCCGCCAGGTCGCCAAGCTGATGGCCGCGTCGGCGATCACCGCCCCCAAGTCCGGCGGGCAGCTGTTCCTCCAGGGCAAGCACCTGTTCATCGAGACCGTCATCGTCGACGACCACGACACCCTCGCCCAGCTGGCCGGCTGGTTGCGGGCCCGGGGCAAGGAACGCCGTGAAGCGATCTGGTTCCGCGACGCCGACGTGGCCGAAGCCATCGACGCCGTGCTGTTCGTGGGGCTGGCCGACTGGTACCCACCGAACTACGACTGCGGCGCCTGCGGCTACGCCACCTGCGCCGAGTTCCTCCACGCCACCAAACCGCTGCGCGACGACTCCGCCGAGCTCGAGTTCGCCGGGCCGACGTGCAACCTGCGCGACATCGACCTCGGCATCGCCATCGGATCGGCGGCCAAGACCGCCGCCATCCACTCCATCGATTGCCGCTGCCAGACCCGCATCGCCGTCGCCGCCCGCAAGCTCGGCGTCATCCACGCCGACATCGCCGTCGGCCTGTCACTGTCCTTGACCCACAAGGCCGTCGGCTTCGACCGCCGCATCGAACCCGTCGACTTCGACACCATCGACCTGCCCGCCACCGGCACCCTGCCGATCGGCATCGACGGCGCCACCCGGGCCGGCGGCGCCCGCAACCGCCAACAACCCCGCAGCGCGATCCGGCCGGAGCCCAACCGCTGACCGTCCGTCACCCATGGTGGCTGGCCACGGCGTGGGGATCGGCGCCGTGGTGCCCGCACGGGTCGACGTGGACGTCGACGTCGTCGAGGTGGCGGACCTCGTGGAGCAGGTCGTGGCGTACGGCCTCGGCCACGTCGTGGCCCTGGCGGACCGTCAGGTCCTCATCGACCACCACGGCGATCGACGCCGCCAGGCGGTGGCCGACCCAGCGGGCCTGCACCGCGCCGACCCGCTGCACCCCGTCCACATGCGCGGCGGAATGCTCGATCGACGAGACGATCGCCGGGTCGACGGCGTCCATCAGCCGGTGGAACACCTGGCGGGCAGCCGTGCGCAGCACGGCGAAGATGGCGATCGAGATGACCAGCCCGACGATCGGGTCGGCCCGCTCGAACCCGAGCCACACGCCGACGGCGCCGAGCGACACGGCCAGCGAGGTGAACCCGTCGGTGCGGGCGTGGTAGCCGTCGGCCTCCAACGCCGCCGATCCGATCTGCCGGCCGACCCGGATCCGATAGAGGGCGACGAGCTCGTTGCCGGCGAAGCCGATCAGCCCGGCCAGGAACAGCCACCCGATGTTGGTGATCGGGCGCGGGTTGATCAGCCGGTCGATCGCCTGCCAGGCGGCGATCACCGCCGACAGGGCGATCATGGCGATCACGAACACCCCGGCCAGGTCCTCGGCCCGGCGGTAGCCGTACGTGTACCGCCGGGTCGGCGGCCGGCGGCTCAACCGGAACGCCACGAACAACGGCACCGCCGTCAACGCGTCGGAGAAGTTGTGGATCGTGTCGGCCAACAACGCCACCGACCCCGTCGCCGCGATCACCAGCACCTGCAGCAGCGCCGTGACCATCAGCGCCGCGAACGAGATCTTCACCGCCCGCAACCCCCGCTCGCTGGCCTCCAACGCCGAGTCCACGCTGTCGGCCGCATCATGGCTGTGCGGCCGGAAGAGCTCCACGATCGCCCCCCGCAACCCCGAACCGTGGGTGTGCCCGTCACCAGCCATGATCGTGACGTGGTGGTGACCGTGGTCGTGGCTCATGACGCCAGCTCTCCGCCGCCGCGGTGATGGGCCGGACGGCCCGTCGCTGGTCAGGTGGTCGGCGTGGAACAACGCCTCGGTCACCAGCCGCAACACGTGCCCGTTCATCGCCGAGTAGAAGATCCGGTTCCCCTCCCGGCGAGTCGACACCAGCTGCGCCAACCGCAGCTTGGCCAGATGCTGCGACACCGCCGGCGCCGCCACCCCGACATGGGCCGCCAGCTCGTTCACCGAGTGCTCCCCGTGCAGCAGCGCCCACACGAGATGCAGCCGGGTCCGGTCGGCCAGCAACTTCAGCGTCGCGGTCGCCGCGTCGAGCTGCTCGCCCGTCGGTTCCTCAACTATCTGCGTATCCACGCAGATATCCTAGGAGAGTCTGGTTCTCGCGCACCAGGGGGAGGCACCTCCGCTGCGCTCCTGGGCTCGCGTGCCTGGCGTGGCTCGGCGGCCGATGGCCAGGTAGAGGGCGACGGCCGCTACAGGGATGACGATGCCGTACACGGTCAGGTCGGTCGCCGGCGATCAGCAGCTACCCGGGCGCACTCCACCTAACCCAGCCGTTCGCATAGTCACCCAGGTAGGCGGCGTGGTCGGCCCGGGTCGCCTGCTCGAGCTGGAACTGGGCGCTCCAGAAGGCGGCCCCGAGCTCGGCGATCGGTTCCCTGCGCCGTAGGCCCGGTCACCGAACCGGCCCGACAGGTCCCGATTGAGCCGCGCGACGTGACCTGTCCAGTGGACATGCTCATGAGCAGTGGTGGAGTAGAAGTCGGCGGGCTGCCCGATCGGTCACCCGCCAGGAGAGCGTGGGTCTGCCTCCAGTGGTCCGCGAACTCAGCTGGCGTGGGCATGCGGAGGGCGGAATGGGGACGGTTGATAGTGCTACGCGCTGGCGATCCATTTAGTGGCAGAGCTCGCTGATGAAGGTGGCGAGGTGATGGAGCTGGACTCCTGATCCCACGGCGGTTGCGGCGACTACGCCGGCGAGCAGGACGAGGAATGGCTTTCCGACTCGGGAGTCGGGATAGCTGTCGTCGAGGAGCGCATCGACGCGGTCGGCGACGCCGCTTCCGGTGAAGGTCAGTGGTCGGACGCCCGGCGGCTGGCCGGCCAAGGCGGCACGGGCAATGGCGCGGGCGACGAGGGCGCGGTCGCCGATCTCGTGAGCGGCGGCTTCGTCGGCCCAGCGTTCGGTGGCGAAGCGAAGCTGGCGCAGGAGTGGGCGGAGGACCGGCAGGGCAGCGGCCGCCACTTCTCCCGCGGCGAGGAACCGATGGTGGCCGAGCCTGAGATGGGCGTGCTCATGGGCGAAGAGGACCCGCCGCTCATCGGCGCTGAGGCTGCGGATCATGCCGACCGACACGACCACATGACCGGGGCGGCCGGGGACGGCGTACGCCAATGGCTGTGCCGAGGCGACGATCTCCACGCCATCGCCGGACGGCGCACGACCAGTCGCTTGGCGGCGGCGCCAGACGGTGCGAGCGGCGGCGCCGATCATGAGCATGAGAAGGACGACCGCAGGCACGCCCGCCTCGGGTGGTACACGGTCGTGGTGGTGCGACGCGACGGCTTGGCACCAGCCGATCGCATGCGCCAGCCGAGGGATGTGCATCAGGTAGGCCATTCCGATTGCCGTGAGCGCAGCCAAGGTGGCAGCGCTTGCGGCCACGATGGCGAAGGTCAGGAGTCGGGTCGCCGTGGCCGGCGCGGCCCGCCTTGGTGCGATTCCGATCGCAGCGGCGGTGAGGAGCGCGGCGACGGCCGGTAGGACGAAGCTGGCGGTCACTTGCTGCCGTCGTTCAGCAGCTTGCGGAGGCGGCGGACCTCTGCAGGTGAGAGACCCTCCACGAAGCGGCTCAACACCGCCGCCTGATCCGTTGTCCGGTCCAAGGTGTCGTGCATGCGCTTGGCAGCGAGATCCGCTTCGCTCAGCACGGCGGTGTAGGCGAACGCTCGGCCCTGCCGGTGTCGTTCAGCCAGGCCCTTCTTCCAGAGCCGGGCCAGGATCGTCATGACCGTCGTGTAGGCCAAGTCGGTGTGGAGGGCCTCGGCTACCTCCCCGGGGGTCAGCGGCCGATCCTGGTCCCAGAGCACACCGAGTACCTCGGCCTCGAGCGCTCCCATGGGCCGCCGGTCCCCCACGTGGCGGAGGTTAGCCATGATGCCGTTGGGTCGCGGCGAGCGACATCGGGTCGGCATCGGTCGTCGGGAGTGAGAGGCGCTTGAGCAAGAGGGCGTTCATGGCGACGATGAAGCTGGATCCGGACATCGAGAGGGCCGCGATCTCGGGGCGGAGTACCAGTCCGAAGGCGGGTTCGAAGACGCCCGCGGCGATGGGGAGGGCGATGGCGTTGTAGCCGATGGCCCAGCCGAGGTTCTGGCGCATTTTGCGTAGGGTGCCGCGCCCGATGGTGAGGGCGGTCGGGACGTCGAGGGGATCCGAGCGCATGAGGACGACGTCTGCGGTCTCGATGGCGACGTCGGTGCCCGCGCCGATGGCGATCCCCAAGTCGGCTTGGGCGAGGGCTGGGGCATCGTTGACGCCGTCGCCGACCATGGCTACACGGTGGTCGGCGGTCTGGAGCTTGGCAACGTGGGCCGCCTTGTCGGCGGGGAGCACGTCGGCGATGACGGTGTCGATGGCCAGATCACCCCCGATGCGATCGGCAGTGGCCTGGTTGTCTCCGGTGAGCATCACGACGTCCACTTCGAGGTCATGGAGCGCTCGGATAGCGGACGATGACGTCGGGCGGGGAGCGTCGGCAATGCCGAGCACGGCCAGGACCCGGCGGTCGACGGCGACGGTAACAGCGGTGCGACCAGCTGTGGCCAGCTCGAGGCGTCGGGCTTCCATCTCGTCCACGTCGGCGCCTTCGGCGTTCATGAGGCGTGTGTTGCCGACGGCGACGCGGTGGCCGTCCACGGTGGCTCGTGCGCCGGCGCCGCGTTCATTCTCGAACCGGACTGCGGCCAGGTTGGGGGCGCCGGACTGCTCGGCCCGCATCACGATCGCCTTGGCCAGCGGGTGCTCCGACTCGCGCTCCAACGCGGCGGCGAGCGCGAGCACGTGTCGCTCGTCGGCACCGTCGGCCAGCACGATGTCGGTCACGACCGGCTCGCCTCGGGTCAAGGTGCCGGTCTTGTCCATGACGACGGTCCGAACGCGAGCCGACGTCTCCAGCGCCATCGCGTTCTTGAACAGGATCCCTCGCTTGGCACCCAATCCGGTGCCCACCATGATCGCGGTGGGTGTAGCGAGGCCGAGCGCGTCCGGACACGTGATCACCACGACCGTGATCGCGAACAGGAGCGCTTCATCGGCGGGTCGGAACAGCGACCAGACGACGAACGTCAACAATCCGCCGAAGAGCGCGACGAGCACCAGCCAGAACGCGGCCCGATCGGCCAGACGCTGACCAGGGGCCTTGGAGTTCTGAGCCTCCTGCACCAACTCGACGATCTGCGCCAGCGCAGTGTCAGCACCCACGCGGGTGGCTCGCACCCGCAAGGTACCGTCGGTGTTGATCGTGGCCCCGATCACCGTGTCGCCGGGCCCCTTGTGCACCGGCAGGCTCTCCCCGGTCACCATCGACTCGTCGATGTCGCTGTCGCCGCGCTGCACGACGCCGTCGACGGGAACTTTGGCGCCCGGCCGCACCAGGAACAGGTCACCCACGACGACCTCGGCGGTCGGGACCTCCACCGGTTCGCCGTCGCGCAGGACGACCGCCATCGGCGGGGCGAGGTCGAGCAGGGTGCGGATGGCGTCGTTGGCGCCGCCGCGGGCACGCATCTCGAACCAGTGTCCTAGCAGTACGAACGCCGCCAACACCGTGGCGGCCTCGTAGAAGACCTCGCCGCCGCCTGTCATTGTGACGGCGACGGAGTAGAGCCAACCAGCACCGACGGCCACCGCTACCAGCACCATCATGTCCAGGGTGCGGGCCCGCAAGGCGGCGATTGCGCCCTGGAAGAAGAGGGCGCACGAGTAGAAGATCACGGGCAGGCTCAGCAGCAAGGACCACATGTCGTCGCGCAGCCCGAACGGCGCGGCGGCCTCGAAGCCCAGCACGTCGCGCCCGATCGGTGAATACAAGAGGATCGGCACCGAGAACACCGCCGCGACCAGGAAGCGGTTGCGCATGTCGCGAACCATGTCGTCCATCGACATCGCGTCGTGGCTGCCGTGGCCCATCATCTCGTGCGGCGAGTGACCAGGAGCTTGCGTCGGCGGGCCAGTCGGCCTGGCCCCATCGCCGTCGGCTGGGCTCGAAGCCGACGTTGGCACCGCCGGGTCGGACAGCGGGTCGCAGATGTGCTCGGGCACCGAACGCCCTGCACAGTGATACCCGCATTCTCGGATCCAGCCGGCAAGCGTGGCCACCGACGTCATCCGTGGGTCATAGGTCACGGTCGCCGTCTGGGACACAGGGTTGGCGTCGACCTCGTGGACACCCGGTCGCCGCCCGAGCACGGCCTCTACGTGGGCCTTCTCCGAGGCCCACTGTACGCCCTTGACCTCGAGCACTGCTGTGTCGAGGCCGACGGGACCGGAATGAGGTGCAGCCGTCACAGCGCCGAGTATGGCGCGGGGTCGCCGTTCACTACGACACAGTGTCGCATGTCGCGTTGCGCTACGACACCGCCTCATAGCCCGCCGTGTCGACTGCGGAAAACAGCGCGGCCCGGTCGAGCGCAGAACCCTGCACCACCACTGATTTCGTCGTCAGGTCGATCTCCAAGCTGTGAACGCCGGCCACCTTCACCAGCTCCTCTCGGACTGCCTGCTCGCAGTGTCCGCAAGTCATCCCAGGGACCGAGAACCGAATCTCGTCCATCTCCACCTCGTTACCGGCATCCGGACCCACTACACGACGATACCCCGGGAGGGTATTGAGCCGCCGCCTCCTGACGCAGGGTCATCCTGCTCCCGACTTGGCGCTTTCCCTGAGCACCGTGAGGCGCTGCTGGTACTGGTCCACGTCGAGCTCGCCCTCGGCGAAGCGGCGGGCCAAGACCTGCTCCGGATCGACCGCGGCCGCCGGCCGGTTCGACCTCGAGACGAGCGTGAGCAGGATCCAGATCAACCCACCCCAGAACGCGACCATCCCCAGGGTCATCACAGCCCACGCCCACCAGCCGCCGTCGTTCCACCACCACATCATCGGAGCCCTCCCTTCACGGGGCCTGCAACCATGGTCGGCGCGACACGTCGCCCTGAAACGGGCCATAGGTCCCTTGTCTGCGAGTCCTACGACTGTGTGTCGTCGGACCGTCGTGTGCGATCACTCTGCGTCGCTGGCTGTTGTCCATCATCGGCGCCGCCATCGGCACGTGTGCGTCTTGCTCGGCTACGACCGTCTGTCGTAGACATGCCGACCATGCCCGGTCCGCCCCCCGAAGCCGCCGAATCCGAGCTCGTCCCGTTCGGCCTGCTGGACCGACCCCGGCCCCATGCATCCCCAGCGGTGCTCGCCGAGCTTCATGCCGAGCTGCTGCCCACGAGCCCGGCCGTACGCCTCGGATCTCACTTCCTGCAGGACTTCTACTACGTGGCGTTACCCGAGAAGGCGCTGATCTTCGGCTACGTCGCCTACCACGGCGACGTCCCTGTCGGCTTTGTGGTGAACACCCGGGACGCCAACGGATTCCTGGCGTCGGCACTGCGCACGCGGTGGAGAACGCTCGTCGCCGTAATGGCCCGTCACCCGCCGTCGCCGCGCTCGCTGTTGAAGGCGACGCAACTGGCCGGTGATCGCAGCCGCCACCGAGACGAGAAGGTCGGCGAGCTGCTCTCTCTGGCTGTGCGCCCCTCGGATCAGCGCGGTCTATCGTCCGGGCCATCGCGGCGCCGTCTGGCCCGCGCCCTGATGGAATCGGTCCTGGCCGAGCTTGCCGGTCTGGACGTGATCGCGCTCGTCGACGAGTCGAACGCCCCGGCCCGCCTCATGTATGCCGACCTCGGATGGACGATGGCCGAGCGGGTCACCGCCGGATGGCCGGTGCCGCAGCTGATCTACCGACTCGGAGAGAACCGGTCGCCTGACCGTTGACGGGCCATGGCCGGAACTCCTCCCGGAGTTGCGTTCCAATGCGACGGCAGCCTCCCTGGCCGCCCCTCAGTTGCCGTTGGGTGACCAGTGCCAGGCCTCACCGGGCCGGTTTCGGAACCCAAAGCCCGGGGCGTTGTTGGCGAGCCAGCGGTAACAAGCGCTGCCGTAACTGCTGATAAGCGCACCGTTGCAGGTGAAGTCGATGGCCAGGCCCTGCTCGTGCATCGAGGTGCCCGGCCGGGCGGCCGGCGGACGGCACTGCGAGGCAGGCTTCTGCCAGATGTCGTACTCGGTGGGACCACAGTTGTTGCGACGCACGGCGATCTGGGCCTCCGCGCTGCGGTAACCACCACCACCAAGGTTGAACCCGTCTGCCGCCGCTGAAGCCATCAGACGAGCAAGAGCGTCGGCGATGCTGGCGTCAACCTTGATGCCCCCGACCACCACCAAGTTGCCGGACGCCGGCAGGATGGCCGGACGGCCCCCGCCGCCGGAGGACACAGAACGCCGGCCCGCCGGTGTCTGCGAGCGCAGGCGATCCTGGCTCTTACGCAGCTCGGCAGCGATGGCGGACTCGCGGGCTGAGATCTCCTTCGAGAGTTGCGCATCAAGATCGGCCAACATGGCCGCTTCAGCCAGACGCTGGTCGACGCGTTGTTCGAGCTCAGCCTGCTTGCTTTCTGCCAACGCCATGGCCTCGGCCAGATTGCGGCCCTGCTCCTCGGCGTGCTGCGTGCGGTGAGCGGCCTCCTGCTGCATTGCCTCCGTCCTCGCTCGAACGTCGGCGAGGTCTTGGCGAGCGGCGTCCAGCGCGTCGATGCTGCTCTCCGAACCGCCGAGCACCATCTCGCTCATCGCTGACCGAAAGATGGCGTCGCCCACCACTGCCCCCGGGAGGAAGGCGTCCAGCTCGGAGCCGGTCGTCCCCATATACATCCCAAGGGCCAGGCTGCGAGCCTCGGCCTCCAACCGGCCGATCTCGGCCTGCTTGGCCTCCTCGGCCTGCCGTGCCGCCGCCGCCGCTTTCGCCGCCTCCGCTTCCTCCGCTCGGCTCTCGTCGGCCAGGTCTTGTTGCGCCGCGAGGTTCTCATCCAGTGCGGTGAGCGAGGCCGCGATCTCGCTCTCGTGCGCGTTCAGTGCGTCCAGCTGCGCGGCCGCCTGTGCTCTTTCCCGTCGAACCTCCGCCTGACGCTCACGGGGGTCCGCCGATGCACTGGCGTCGCCCGGCATGAGGACCGCAACGGTGACGGCGCCGGCCAGTCCGAGCGCGAGCGTGCGGCGACGACAATGTTGCGGTTCCATGACGATCCGGGACTCTAGCGTCGCGGGCTCGCCGAGCTACTACTTCTTGTCGTCAGAGGCCGAGACTTGCACCACCTCGAACAGCTACTGGCCGCGCTCTGCCCGCACTGAGATCCGCCGCTCGGCAGCCGGGCGCCCACCCGCCGGACCACCTCGTGGCGCCTGCGAGTTCGACAGCCACTTCAACGCGGCCCGAATAGCCGCTGGCCTCGTGGTCAACGTCAGGCGATCGGTAACCGCGCCTGCACCCGTTTCCGTCCCGGGGCCCGCCGAGTCGCGGGGACCCGGCCGGCTGGACTGCTCTTGTCCTCAGCCTCATCGTTGGCAGGCGCGTGTGACGCATTCCTCCACTTCGCTGGGATCGACACCGTGACGCTCGAGAGCGGCTCGCACGCTGCGCTGGTCCGTGAGACACAGCAGGAGATCGCAGAGGTTGATGCCTCCGCCCGAGCCTCGGTCGATGGTGAGTGGCGGCGGATCATCGCCGCGTGCCCAGACGGCAAGGCAGCGGACCTCCTCGCGGCTGAACGCCGCGCCGTGCAGGTCGCTGCCCTGGGCGACGACGTGGATCTCGTACACGCCGGAGATGGTCGTCGGGATAGATGCCGTGTAGCGCTCTTGGTCGAACTGCGTGGGCACGACCGAGAAGCTGCCGTTCGGGGCGGTCACGCGTGCGTCGAGGCGTGCGCTGGCGACCAGCGGGACGCCAGAGGCCGTGAGTGTCGCCACTAGATGTCCCGGGTTCCCCGGGTCGCCGTGACGTCTGGCTGAGCTCGACCTGCAGCCTGAGGGCGCTTGTCGCCTGGATGGTCATTGTGAACGGCACGCCGTGCACCTTGATCGACGAGGCGATGCGCTCGAACAGCTCCAATGCCTGTCGGTCGTCGTCGCACGAGGATCCGGCCCGATGATGGTCGTGCTGGCCTTCCCGGTGCCGTTGATGGGCATCGGGGCGCTCGCAGCGATGGTGCTGCACTGCCGAGTGTCGCCCAGGTTCGCTGGTCCCGTGATGGCGATTCGTTGCGGTGGGCCTGACGGGCGGCGTGCTCATGACCGCGGCCTTCTACGCGCTCGCCGCAGTCGAGCCACTTGAGACGGCAGCTTGGTGTCAAGCCCTGCTCGGTCATCTGCTCCCAGTCCCGGCGGGTGTTGCCGCCGCAGTGGTTGCGATGACCGCAGCTGGTCGAATCATGCGCTGGTGGATGCAGTACCGGTGCTCGCTGCTGAGCCTGCCGACGGCCGTGGGATCCAGCGTGGTCGTGCTGGACGAGGTCGCGACCATCGCGCACGCCCACACCGTTGGACGGTAAACGATCGTCATCCCGGGCCTCCTCGACTAACTAACCCAGCGCGAGTGCCTCGTTGTCGTCGCCCACGAGCGCCCACCTGGAGCAGCTTCACTCTCGATTGCTGGTCGCCGGCGAGCTGGCGGCAGCGGGTTGCCCGCTTGGCACCGCTTGTGCGGGCACTGCGATGGTGCACTGAGCGCGCCGCCGACGAGGCCACGGCGGCGATCGTCGCCACACGTCGCCTAGTCGCGACGACGATCACCAAAGCGGCCATCGCAACGGCACCAGCTCACGGCGCGGCCGTCAACGGGGCCGACGTCGCGACGCGGGTGGATGCCCTGCCCTGCTGCCACGGCGATCAGGTCTCGCGGCATCCGTCCTGGTGGCCCCCTCCGCGGCACGGTGAGCGCGCTCATCCTGCAAGCTCACCACCTCGTCGAGTTGCTGACCCACACAGTCTGAGCGCTCGACACCTACGACACATGTTCGTACTACATGCTGTCGTGGGAGACGCTACGCTTGGTGGGTCGGGTCCACCGATCCGGCTCGCAATGACAACTGCGCCCCGGCGGGGGTCGGGGCGGCCTCAACGAGGAGGACGCGATGCGATCACGGGAAACAAGGCTGCTCGGCGTCGGCTTGGTGACAGCAGCTCTGGTGTTCGGAGGGCTAGGGGTGGCAGGCGCTTCTCCGACGCCCGAGCCCGATGGGGGCTTGCCTTACAGCGACGATGGCCACGACACCAAGCAGCACGGCACGGATGCTGGCCACTTGAAGCCGCAAGGCTCGAGCGCAAACGTCCAGCTGGTCAGCAGGCTGAAGCTCAAGAACGTGGTACCCGAGAAGATCGCCGACGTCGGCGTGTTCAACGGCTACGCCTACCTGGCTGCATGGGGTGTGGTGACCTGCAAGTACAACGGCGTGCACGTGGTCGACATCCGCAATCCTGCGGCACCGAACGAGGTGGCCTTCATCGGCGCCAAGGAGGGCAGCTACCCGGGCGAAGGGGTGCAGGCGCTCCACATCGACACGCCCGTGTTCAACGGCGACATCCTGGTGACCAACAACGAGAAGTGCAAGGTGCCCGCCGGCTTCGGCGGTATGAACGTCTACGACATCACCAATCCTGCCCATCCGACGCCGCTGGCCGAAGGGTTCGGTGATGAGACCACGACGGGCCAGGGCAAGAAGCCGGCCCACCAGATCCACAGCGTGTTCGCTTGGGACGCTGGCTCCAAGGCCTACGCAGTCATGGTCGACAACGAAGAGGGGCTCGACGTCGACGTCGTCGACATCACGGACCCGAAGAAGCCCACGCTCATCGCCGAGTACGACCTCGACCAGCGGTTCCCCCAGATCCTTCAGGCAGCCCCATCGAATCTCGTCGAGGTCTTCCTCCACGACATGGTGGTCAAAGAGATCGGCGGCCGCCAAGTCATGCTTCTGTCGTACTGGGACGCCGGCTACGTCAAGATTGACGTGACCGACCCGCTCAACGTCACTTACCTGGGCGATACCGACTTCACGAACCCCGACCCGGAGGCGGTCGAGAGCGGCTTCACCGTCCCGCCGGAAGGCAACGGCCACCAAGCCGAGTTCACCAGGGACAATGCGTACGTCATCGGCTCCGACGAGGACTTCGGTCCATTCGCGTTGTCGGCTCGCAACGTCGACGACGGCACCGATCTCACCGCCAGCCAGGGCAGCGACACCCCACAGCTCACCTCCGGTCAGACCATCGAAGGAACCTCGGTATTCGTCGGCCGAGCATGCCCCGGCGATCCGGCCGTCCCTGCCGGCAACCCCTCGGTGGTCGACATCGCCGTGGTCGAGCGCGGAGTCTGCACATTCACCGAGAAGGTCACCGCCGTCACGGCCGCAGGTGGCTACGACGCCGTCCTCATCTTCAACCGGACCGGCACCGACGCCTGCGACGGTTCGCTGGGCATGCTGGTGGAAGGCACCATCCCCACCTTCGGGGTCGCCCCTCGTGGTCAGGGCTTCGCCATCTTCGACACCGCCTACGACAACGCCGCCTGTCTGGCCGGGACCGGCCCCGAGCAGCTCCCGGTCGCCATCGGCACGGTCGGTGACCGGCTCCGGTTCTCTTCGCAGTTCGACGGCTGGGGATACGTGCACCTCTACCGGAACCAGAACGGCAAGATGGCCGAACTGGACACGTATGCGATCCCAGAAGCGCACGATCCCGCCTTCGCGGCAGGCTTCGGTGACCTGTCCGTCCACGAGGTCGCGACGTCCGCCGTGCGCAACGACCTGGCCTACTTCTCGTACTACTCCGGTGGCTTCCGAGTAGCCAAGATCTCCGGCAACAAGCTCAACGAGGTCGGTCACTTCATCGACGTCGGTGGCAGCAACTTCTGGGGCGTGCAGGTGTTCCAGCACCAGGGCCAGGAGTACGTGGCCGCCAGCGATCGCGACTTCGGCCTCTACATCTTCCGGTACACCGGCAGCGCCTGATCCACGATTGCGGTGCCGGGTTCCGAACCGAGGAGCCCGGCACCGTCCTCGTGAGCACGAGACCGGTGTCTCCGTCGTTCATGGCGCCCCGCGTCGTGGCGGCGTGCATGCTGCCGCCGGTGGGCTCCGCCAACGCGAACTTGGGTGGATCCGCCACCATGGCTGCGATGACGGCTCACTTCGAAACCACCGTGACTGAGATGCGCCTCGTCGTCACCACCGACGACTACGACGAGGCATTGGCCTTCTACCGCGACGTAATCGGGTTATCCCAACTCGCCGTCTTCGAGTCACCGCGCGGCCGGGTAACCGTCCTCGGAGCGGGCAGGGCGACACTCGAACTGTCCGACACGGCCAACGCCCGGTACGTCGACGAAGTGGAGGTCGGCCGGCGAGTCGCCGGCCCTATCCGGGTGGCCTTCGAAGTCCTCGACACCGAAGCGATGACTCGCCGCGCCGAGCTCGCGGGAGCGACCGTGCTCGCCGAACCGACGCCCACCCCGTGGGGCTCGTTGAATGCCCGACTCGAGGCACCGGCCGGGCTCCAGCTGACACTCTTCAGCGGCGAGTCCGATCTTGAGTCCACGCTCGATTCGCCGGTCGACACTCCATAATCGGCAGAACTCACGGTCCAGCCGACAATCCCACTGCGAGCGTCGGCCGTCCACCGGCATGCTCTGACATTCGCTGACGCTGCGTCTGAACTGGGGAGTAGCACGGGAGGGCTCTGAGCGTGCGGCTCGTTCACCTGGGGCCTAGGGCGCTGGCATCGACGGCTCGGTGGCGGCATCCACGATCAGATATCCGGTCTGCCCTGCGGCTGCGTGCCCGGGGATGTCGCACCACATTCCGTACTTGCCGGCCGCAACGTCGGGAATGTCCAGGGTTTGCGACTCGCCGGGGGCTAACGGGCGCGTTCCCTTGCCATGGACGACGAGGTCGTGAACCAGCTCGGGATCGACATTGGTGACCCGCAGCTGCAGGTCGCCGGCGGGCGCGGACAATTCCACAGGCTCGAGTACGAGCCGTCCGAGGCTGATGTCAAGGACGGTCGCTGTCGTTGGGCGCGGCGCCGGCGTCGCGCCCGCATGAAGTCAGCCACACCGCGCCGCCAATGAAGGCGACTGCCGCGAGCAGGACTCCTCGGACCCGGTTGGGTCTGGGACGATCGACACGGGCCATCGGGTCCATTGTGACGGGCCATGCCTGCGAGTCGAAGGGAGCCGACGTCCTCACAGCAAGGGCCGAACGTCCCGCCCCGCCCACGCACCGAGTTCGCGATCATCGCAGGCGCTTGCCGTAGGCCCTTTGGGCCAACAGAGCGAACTCCAATCACTCCGCGACGGCAGTGCTCAGCGGAGGATCCAACGAGCGTTGAGGGGAGGCGCCACCGAGGCGGGCGTCACGGGAGAGGTAGGGGTGATCGGCGAGGACATCGGTGAGTGGGCCGCGCCAGATGGGTCGCAGGGCATCGATTGTCGCGCGGTCCCAGTCGAGGGGTCCGATAGGCGGTTGGGGCTCATATTCGATGCCACGCTGGATGAGCTTGGCGGCCTCTTCGCCGACGAGGCGCGACGCGAGGTAGAGGCCACCGTCGATTCCGGCTGAGACCCCCGCTGTCGTCAGGAACTTGCCATCCTCGACCCAGCGCTGATGGAGGCACTTCGCGCCGAGGCTCTCGAGGATGTCGACGTAGGCCCAGTGGGTCGTGGCGGGCCTGTCATCGAGGAGCGCGGCGGAGGCGAGGATCAGCGCGCCAGTGCACACCGACATGACGATCTCCGCGTTGGCTGCCGAGGTGGCCACGTAATCGATCAGAACCTGGTTCCCGCAGGCGGCCAGGGTTGGCTGTCCGCCCCCGGGAACGACGATCGCGAACGGCGATGGGACGTCGTCGAAGGTGTGGCTCGGCGTGAGCTTGATGACGGCGTCCGTCGAGACGGTGCCGATGGACTCCCCGACGACGACCACTTCGAACGTCGGGTCGACGCGCGGCAGGGGAGCGAGGGCTTGGAGCGGCCCGATGAGGTCGAGGGGCGTGAGCCCCGGATAGAGGACGAAGGCGATCTGCTTCATCTCACTCGCGTTCATGGCTTCTCCTCTTCGTCGACCGGGGATGAGTCGGAGCGAACGCCGCGCGCCTTGTATCGGTCTGTGACGAGGCTTGCATCGCGAGCGGTCAGTGCTTCCGGTTGTCGGTGTTGACCTCTCGAGCGGGAGGCCATGTTCCGACCCAGTCCTCCTTGCCCCCCGGTAGAGCGCCACCGTCGTGTACCCCAGCTCCTCGAGGCGCTTCGCGACGGCGGCGGCACTTGCCGACGTGGCAGTGCCGTACACGACGATCGGCTGCCGGCGGTCCGGCAGGAGCACGGCCGCGAGAGCATCCACCTGGCCCCGGTGGGATGTTGATCGCGCCAGGAAGGTGAGCGTCCGCGTAGTACCCGACGCCGAGTGCCTCGACGAGGGCGGGACCCTGGCCGTTGGTGATCTGGTGGTGCAGGTCGTCTCGGCTGATGTGGCTGGGCAAGCGGGCCTCCTGGACGGGGTTCGAACAATCCGCATCAAGCAAGCCGGACCTTGCTTGCACGAACCTTGCATGCCCGCGGGGGGCCGCCGACCGACGGCGCGCCTGGAAGTACCCTCGCGACGCAGTGGAGTTCGGCATCCTCGGGCGCATGAGGCGGCTCACCACTCGTTGGCCGTTCGCCAGTCCGATTGGCCCCCCCCGGAGCGCCAATGCCATTGGATCACTTCATCGGGGTCGACGTCGCGTCGGCTGACGCTCGCGGGCTTCAGCGTCGTGCGAGCGTGCCGAGCGTGATTCCGAGCGCAGCGGCGACGGCCGCGCCAGCGGTCGCCTTGGTGACGACCGGTAACCGCATCGGCGGGGACAGTCGCGGCACGGCGGGGTCGAAGCGGTCGTCGATGTCGCCGGTGTCGGAGAAGCGCGTGACTAGCGACTGGATGGCTTCAGGCTGCAGTCCTACAGGTCGTCGACGTGCGAGGCGTTCGGCACCACTACCTGTTCGCCCCGTGTCAGCAGCGGGAGTGCCTCTTGCCTCGCGGTCTGTGGTGGGGTGGAGATGTCGAGGGCACCGCTCACGAGCAGCGACTCGACCTCGCAGGTGCGCAGGTGTCGTAGCTCGTCGGCGACGGTTGTGGCCGGCCAGCTCGGTCCGCCGGCGAAGAGCAACAGCGACAACGACGACCCGAGCACGGCGTTGGGCGGGTCGAGCCATCGCCGGTAGCTGAGGGGAGCCGCCGCTGCCTGCGGCGCGCACCGCCCAACGGACTACGGTGTCGCCGCAACAAAGGGGGGACGGATGAAGTACGTGCTGTCATGGGTCAGCAAGCCGAACAGCGGCGATGCGGAGGCCAGGGAGGGCCTCGGCGTTTTCTCGAGGTGGGCGCCGTCGGCGAACGCCACGTTCAAGGAGTTCCTTGGGCGAGTCGACGGGCAAGGTGGGTACGCCGTCGTCGAAACCGATGATCCGGCGACGATCGCTCGCGATACGGCGATCTTCGGGGTGTACTTCGACTTCGAGGTGCATCCCGTGGTGGAGATCGCGGACAATGCACGCCTCGCCATGGAGGCGATCGAGTTCCGGGGGGCGAGCAGCTAGCGGCACGCTTCGGGGTGCTGGTGCGCGGCTTCGTCGGTCCGTTGTGGACCTTGTTGTACTTCGGCCTGTAAACGCTCGATGAGGCGCTCCTCTTCGCGCAACGCGCGGTGGACGAGGTGCCGGTAGGTGGGCGCGGTCTCCGTGTGTCCTGGCCCTGCGCGGCCTGCCCACCGCTTCGGGCTTGTGGCATGGGCCGCGCGACAGCCGCATACGCTCCGCTCATGCGAATGCTGTACATGACCACGGCTGGCACCTCCGACCCGACCGCGCCTCGATCCCACTTCACCTCGCCGTCAACGGGTCGCTGGAAGTCGGGCACGACGTCGATGTCGTACTTGCCGGAGACGCCACCGAACTGCTGAAGAGCGGCGTGCGCGAAAGTCTGGAGGGCGTCGGCGTGCCACCCGTGCGCGACCTGCTCGCCAAGGCGCAGCACGACAACCTGGCGATCCATGTTTGAAAGGGATGTGCGGTCGCCCGTGGGGCGACCGACGAGGACCTGACGGCGATCGGCGGGCAGTGGGTCACACCACCAGATGTCGCTCGGCTGATCGAAACCGCCGACCGGGTGGTCAGCATCTAGGCTTCGACGAACGCCGCTGGCGCTGTGGAGTTCGACCGTTGCGGCGCTCACCGCCTTCGCAGAGGGCGCGACCGCATGACGTGATCCGGCGGTCGTACCAGAACTCCAGGTGTCGTCGGCTCAGCTCCGCGGCCAGGCGCTCGATATACGAGGCGTCCGTCCTGGGATAGCTGATGAACGCGAACCCCACACGGACATCCTCCCAGACTCGCAAGAGCCCGAGAGGGCGTCTGATGACCGCCGAGTGCATCCCGCTTGCGATTCGGACGCACCGAACAGCGGTCGCCGCGTCACAAGGAGGAGATCGGGTTTCGAGCCCTCCAGCGCCCACTGATCGGCCGACGAACGCTGGCGGTACGAGCCGGGCGCTCGACGCGACGCGTGAGCGGCTCGACGGGCCGCTGCCAGGGTGTTGCCTATGGACGAGGACCGAGTTGAGGGCCGGCGGTGCGGTTGCGCTTGAGCTCGTAGAAGCCCGGGCTGGCGATCGTGGCGGTCACGTGCTCGAGCAGCGCCACGGCCTCGGCGCCCTGCGGCGGTGGTGACACGATCGGCCCGAACACGCCGACGGCCGGCGAACCGAACGAGAGGACAGGGGACCCGACGTCGCCTCCGGCCAGTGCTTGGCCTTCGTCGGTCGAGCGCTTGACCTCGGCGTCCCACGACTCGTCGTCTGCCGCCGGCGCCCACTTGCCGGCGCCCACGGCCTCGGCCACCTCGGCGGCCAGGGTCGTCGACGGCTCGCGCCCGTCGTGATGCACGCGCCGGCCCCACTCGGTGTAGAACTCGCCGACCATGTGGTTCCGGTCCTCGGCCCGCAGCGCGGCGATCACGCGATGCGCCCGGACTCCGGCCTCCACCGCCGACCGGTACTGCTCGGGGATCTCGCGGTCCACGTTGACGACCGCCAGGCTCAGGTTGCGCCACTCGATGTCCGCACCGGTCTGGCCGGCTGCGTCGACGAGCCAGCGAGAGGTCATCCAGGTCCACGGACAGGCCGGGTCGAAGTAGTACGTGAGTCGGTCGGGAGTCGCCATGGGCGAGTCAACCGTTCTTTACGGCGACATCTTCCCAACTCCCTCCGACGTTGGTGCCGGACACAGCCGGCGCCCGTTGGTAAGGGCCCAGGCCGGGAACGTGTCCGACAGGGAGCTGAGCAACGCCTCGTTCACTACGGCCTGCTGGACAGGGGCGCGATTGCACCTGGGATGAAGGCCGACATGAACGTGATCGACTTCGCCGAGCTCACTGTGGAGCCGCGGGAGCTGGTCGCCGATCTGCCCACGGGCGCCGCTCGCTTCGACCAGCGTGCTCCTGGCTTCGTGGCCACCCTCGTGTCGGGAGAGGTTGCGTTCGACCGGGCGGAGCCGACGGGCGCCGTTCCCAGTCGGCCCGAGCACCCCGAGTCGATCCTGGTGCGCGGACCGCGGCCGGCGCCGACGGAACGCGGTTGGGATCGTGGTGCTTGAGCGAGCAAGGCGACGTTGACGCCGATGAGCTGACGGCGGGTCGCGTCGGCCAGGGCCGAACGGACGATGACGTGAACGTCATAGACGGTCTTGGGCGCCAGTGCCGCGCCGGTGTGCCCGCCGCGGGTGAGCAGGTCGGCGTACAGCTCGTCGAGGTGGTCAACGCGTAGCCGCCGGAGCGGTACGGCACCGATGCGAGGGCAGATGTAGTGCTCGACCATCCATGCGTAGCGATGTGCGGTGGTCGGTCGCAGCAGGGCGCTTCGCCGAGGCATCCACTGCTCGGCCAGGAAGTCTCTGGTGGTGATCGAGGTGCCCGGCGCAGTGAGCGCTGACCGGACGGTGAGGGAAGCGGCGATGGTTTCGGCGTCGGCGTGGGATCGGCCGGCGGGATGCCAGCGTCGTCGTTCTCGGCCTGTGATGGGGTCGACGCCGTCGTAGGCGACGACGTAGAAGTGGTCGTTTCGGTTCACGATGTAGGCCATCGGCCCATGCTCACCGAGCTGCGGCATGACCCGTTCGGAGCCAACCCGACGAGCACGGCCTTGTCCGAGTGTGTCCCGTCGTCGGCGTCATGCGCAGCGCTCCGGCACCCTGGCCAGGCCTCGCAGGCCGCCTACCGGCCCACCGTCCGCAAGGCACTTGAGGGCCACGGGCGAGGACCTGGTGGCGCATGATGGGCCGTCGTAGTCGTGGACCGGTCCGATCCCGGCAGCACGAAGATGGAGAGCCTGCAGGAGAACCTTGACGGCCGCGACAAGAAGGAGAGGTAGATCATGATGGAGTACCGCATTTTGGGATCGAGTGGTGTCAGCGTGTCGACGCTGGCGCTCGGAACGATGACGTTCGGGACCGAGACCGACGAGGAGGCCGCCCACGCCCAGCTCGACCGGTTCGTCGAGGTCGGCGGCAACCTGGTCGACACTGCGGACGTGTACAGCAACGGCGGCTCGGAGCAGATCATCGGTCGTTGGCTGGCCAAACGGCTGCCAGAGATTCGCGATCACGTCGTGTTGGCGACGAAGGGACGCTTCGCGACCGGTGCGGGTCCCAATGAGGTCGGGCTGTCCCGACGTCACCTCGCCCGGGCCCTCGACGCCAGCTTGGGCCGCTTGGGGGTCGACACGATCGATCTGTACCAGGTGCACGCCTGGGACCCGTACACCCCGGTCGAAGAGACCTTGACGTTCCTCGATTCCGCCGTGCGCGCCGGCAAGATCCACTACGTTGGCCTGTCCAACTTCACCGGCTGGCAGATCCAGAAGGCGGTGGACGTGGCCGACGTCCGCGGTTTGGTGCGGCCCATCACGCTGCAGCCGCAATACAACCTCCTGGCCCGGGAGGTGGAGTGGGAGATCGTGCCCGCCTGCCAGTCCGAAGGCCTCGGCCTGCTGCCGTGGTCGCCGCTGGGTGGTGGATGGCTCACCGGGAAGTACCGCCGCGACGAGCGGCCCACCGGTTCCACCCGGCTCGGGCGAGAACCCCGACCGCGGTGTCGAGGCCTACGACCGGCGCGGCGCAAACGAGCGCACATGGGACGTGCTCGGCGCCGTGGACGACATCGCCCGCAGCCGGGAGCTCTCGATGGCTCAGGTGGCGCTGGCCTGGCTGGTCGACCGGCCCACGGTCTGCTCAGTCATCCTCGGCGCCCGCACCCAGGAACAACTGGACGACAACCTCGGCGCCGCCGGCGTCCACCTCTCCGACGACGAGATCCGCCGCCTCGACCAGGCTAGCGACCCCAGCCCGGCCGACTACCCCTACGGCGGGCCCGGTGTCGAGCAGCGGTCTCGACAGATCGCCGGCGACAACTGAGCTGAGTCGGCCGCACGTGCCGGCACCTCGACCATCGCGACGACTGCCGGCAAGGCGATCCGCTACGCGTTGTTCGCTGACTGCTTCACCGATCTCGTACACGCCGACTACTCGGAAAACGGCCTGCCTGCGGCGGACTTCGCCCGCGACGAGCTCGTCGCCATTGTCCGCAAATGCTGTCAGCGGCTGCTTACACGGCGACCCAGCACCTCAGCGACCAACACGAACTGCATCGAGTCGATGATCTCCATCGCCCGTGACACCATCGGCCGGGTGAAGTACTGGAAGAACGGGGCGATGAAGAAGCGCTGGATCGCCGCGTCGATGTTGGAGGCCGAACGATCCTTCCGACGGATCAAGGGCCACGCCGACACCGGGTGTCAACGGGCTGCAGGAGCCGACGCGGCGTGATCGAACGATTGTCTGCGCAGGTGGTCACTCAACGTTCAGGACCGAGTCGGCGATCAGCTGGACGAAGTTGGCGGTTGCATCGAAGGGGGCAGCGTGGCCGGCCCCTTCGATCTGACGGGTTTTCGCCGTGGAGATGGCTGCGGCGAGCGATCGGGTCAGGCGGGCGATGCTGTCGGGGCTGCGTGCGCCGTAGGTGCACACGACGGGGACCGTGATGGTCGCGAGTGCTTGCGGTGTTGGGTAGTTGCCGATCGAGTTTCGGAAGTCCACCAGCGCTGCACGAGCGTTTTCTCTGGCGACGTGCCGCCATTCCTCGGGGAAGGCGTCCCACGCGGTTCCGCCGTCACGGTAGGTGTAGGCGGCGCGCAAGAGTGCCTCGGCGGCGTCGCTGTGCCGGCCGCGTAGAGCGAGCGACCCGATCTTGGCCACCGCCGCGACCTGCGACGCGGTGGGAGGGTGGCGCATCGCCCGCCAGGCCGCCTCATGGGCGACGACCGTCCGCACCAGCTCCGGGCGGCGCACTGCGAGGTCGACGGCGATCGTCGCTCCGGCGCTGGTGCCGACCACGACGGCGGGCGCTGCCTGCAAGTACTCCAGGATCGCGGCGGCGTCGGCTGTATGCGTGGGGAGTGAGCGCACCGGTTCGCCGCCGGATCGGGCATAACCCCGGCGGTCGTAGGTGATCACTCGTCCGATCCGGGCCAGCTCGTCGGTCGCGGCGCCCCAGGTCGACGCCGTGGCGCCGGCCGGGTGAATCAGAAGGATCGGTGGGCCTTCGCCCACCTCCTCGTAGTAGAGGTTGCAGCCGTCCGACGTCACGAAACCCATGTTCGGCCTCCCCCGACCGGCGCTTCGCTGACCGACGGCTCGAACGAGCTCTGCCCGAGAGCGCGACCGTCTGTCTCAGGCACAAGGACCGATCGGGCGAGATCGTCGAGGGCGCGGCGCACACCCTGGACGAACACGTCCACGTCGGGGCAGCTGTCCCGGTCGGCAGCGGCGGTGAGGTTGAGCTGCCCGGCGTAGGACAGCGCGGCGACGACGAGGGTCAGGTTGCCCATCGTCGGCATCATGGGGAACACCTCCAGCAGCCGCGCGCCGGCGAAGTAGAGCGGCACCGGCGGACCGGGGACGTTGGAGACGACCAGGTTCACCGACCGCTGCCGGGGAAACATCCGGTACCAGAGGCGCTGGGCGGCGACGAACCGGAAGATACCGGTGCCTACCTCGGGGCGGGCGTTGTCCTTGCGTGTGGCCGTCTCCGCGGCGATCAACTCGAGTCGGCGCACTTGGTCGGGCTCGCCGAGTGGCAGCGGCACCATCATCCACCCGGGTTTGTTGCCCTGGCCTGTCCAGGCTGGTCTTGGTGGCGGTGATGGTGACCATGGCGCGTGCCCGCGTCGGCACGTCCTCGCCCCGGCTTGCCAGCAGCTCGCGGAGGCCGCCGGTCACGGCGGCCAGCACCACGTCGTTGACCTTGGCGTGGTGGGCGTGGGCGATCTGCTTGGTGAGATCGAGGTGGCCGCGGACGATGACCAGCCGACGCTCGGCGCCGACGGGATGGTTGAGGCTGGTCCGTGGGGCGGGTTGCTCGGTGAGGACCTCCCGCCACGCTGGCAACACCTGTCGGGCGGTGCGGAGCGTCCTGGCCGGGTGGGTCAGACCGGACCAGCCGCGACCAAGCTCATGGCCGCGCCGGCGCAGGTTGTCCCGCAGCAGCTGACCGGTGGTCGGGATTGGTGTCGGCGTCCACGGGGGTGCGACCGGGGTGGGGGCGTCGGCGGTCGGGTCCAGCAACGCCCCGAAGGCAGCCAAGGCGGCGGCGCCGTCGGCGATGACGTGATGCAACTTCAAGTACGCGCCCATTCGTTGCTCTGGCAGGCCGGGCAACAGCCACAGCTCCCACAGCGGTCGGGCGGGGTCGAGCGGTCGCTGCGCCAGTTCCTGGCAGGCCCGCAACAGCTGGGCTTCGCCGCCGGGAGCGGCAAGCTCAAGGACGCGGATGTGGTTGGCGAGGTCGAAGGAGGGAGCGTCGACCCACAGCGGCCAGCCCAGCCCCCGCCGGCATCGGCAGAGCAGCTGTCGGAAGCGGGGGACCGGGTGCAGTCTTGGCTCGAGTCGCTGCCGGATCGCCTCGATCCGGACGCGACCCTCGCGGTCGAGCAAGCTGGTGCCGTCGAGGATGGCGAGGCCGCCGATGTCGCTCGACCAGCCGTGGTCGTCCCACATCAGCAGGAACAGGTCCGACGCGGTCAACCGTTCCAAGTTGCGTGTTTCGGTCGTCACCTCGGCCTCCTTCCATTCGCCTGCGGCGCCCTTGGCCCGGTTACCCGGGAGCTCATGGCCGTGCGGGTCTCGTCGGTTTCGGCGTGCCCGGCCCACGACTGCTAGACGGCTGCTGCGGGTTCAAGTCCCTGAAGGAACGAGAACGTCGTGACTCCTCCGGCGTGCTTGTCGAACAGGTCCTTGAGGTGTTGGGAGATCTCGCCGTAGACGCTCATGCGGTGGTCGTAGGCGTACTCCTCGAAGAGGATCGCCCTTGCTTCCATGACGTGCGTGTTGTGTTCGATCAGCCCTTCGTCACTCACGTAGGCCTCGTGAACCTCGCATTCGGTGCCATCCGAGTTGATGAACCAGTCGTAGCGAAGGGTGTGGGTGTCGTGCTCGCGGGTCAGGCGCATGATCTCGGCCACCTGCGCCTTGAACCCCTCCAGTTGACCCGGGCGGATCTTGAGGTGCGCTGTCACTTCCAGATGTCCCATTGCCTCCTCCTCTCAGCGTCTTCGGACGCGGCCATGCCACCGGTGGTGCGCTAGACGGCCGTCGCCGGTTCGAGCCCGTGCACGAACGAAAAGACCGTGGTGCGCCCATCCGCTCGGTGACGAGGTTGATGAAGTCCTGCGAGACCTCGCCGTAGAGGGTCGCCTGGTGGTCGACGGAAGTCGCGGAAAAGAACCGACCGCGCCTTGATGATGTGCATGCTGTGCTCGATCAGCCCTTGCTCGTCGGGGAACATCTCGTGGACCTCGCACTCGGTGCCGTCCGAGTTGATGAACCAGTCGCAACGAAGCGTGTGCGTGTCCTGCTCGTGGGTCAGCCGGACGATCTCGGCCGCCTGCTCCTTGCATCCTTCGAGCTGACCTGGGCGGACCTTGGCATGAGCGATGACTTCGAGACTGCCCATGACTTCCTCCTCTGTCGTCGGGTCAGCCGGCGCGGCTCGACGCCCGCTGGACGTCGAACGGTCTTCGGGACATGACTCCGGTAGATCACCCGCATGACCTTGTGGCCGAAGTCCGCGGTCGGCTCGAACATGAGCGGACACCCACCGTCGATCACCGTGATGCCGTGCTGCACGCCCGTAGCCGTGGCCGTGTCACTGACGCTGCCCGGGCCGGGGCCCCGATGCATCCACACCTGCTTGATGCCGAGCTCATCGCACTCGCGGATCGTGCCCTCCGCCTTGTCGGCCGCAGTGGCGATCACGACCCCATCGACGCCACCGGGAATGCTCTTCAAGTCGTGGTAGCTGCGGCACCCTCGACCTCATCGGTGTTGGGGTTGACCGCGAACACCTCGTAACCGCGGTCCCGCAGACGCTTGTACACGGTGTTGGATCCGTGCTCCTTGGCCTTCCGCGAGACGCCGGTCACGGCGATTCGTCTATTGGCCAGGAACCGCGGAAGCTGCTTCCTTCATCGTTGTCATCGTCAACCTCCTGTCACGATGCACTGACCGGAACGGGTTGCGGGAGGAGGC
>CAWHKS010000019.1:0-472653 GCA_963829955.1 uncultured Acidimicrobiales bacterium | reverse complement strand
GCCAGCCAACCGTCCTTCCCTGGCCGACGGCTGAGTGTCAACCCGCAAGGGGCCACGTGCTCGTGGCCCGTCCCAGGGCTCGGGCGCAGCCGACTCGGCTTGCGATTGGAAGTTGTCGTGGATGCGATCGAGGTCCGCTCGGCTGGCGTCCTCGACGGTCATCATGCGATTGGTGGCACTGTGAGTGGCCCTGATCAGCTCATCGAGCTTCAGCTGCGTGGCACGGTCGTCATGGTTTTGCGTGTGCTGGATGAGCACCACCATGAGAAGGGTCAGGAAGGGCACGCCGACGGTGGCCAACAGCTCCCACCAGCGCGGAAAGTCGGTGATGGCGCCGAGCACCAGCCACCCGGCGGCGGCGACCACAACCACCGCCGCTGCGCCGGCGGAACCGGTAGCGGCGGTGATGTGCCGTGTAAGGCGGCGAAAGACGCTCGATTCACCCCGCGACTCGTCGGCGACGTGACCATCTCGACTTTCGTGTTCCGTCACTTCGCGGCACGCTACAGACGCGCCTGGGACCCCACGAGAGCGACGTTGCCGAACAGCCTCGCTCAGGGAGCCTGCAGGCCGAGCGAGTCAGCTGGTCGTCGACGTGGCCTTCTTGGCGGTGCGGCGCGTCGTCGAGGCCGCCTTCTTCGCTCCGGACCGGGCGCGTCGGCGGACGGGTGGCCGAGCTCCGCTTCGCTGTCGAGGCCGTTCGCTTTGCCGAGCGACGCGCCGTCGCCGTGGTCCGCCTTGCGCTCTTCTTGGCGACCCGGGCGGTGTCCTTCGTGGCATCGACCGCGGTCGTCGCGGTCTTCTTCACGCCGGTCGCAGCCGTCGACGCCGTCTCCTTGGCCCGTACCGCCGCCGCGATGGCGTCGTCGGTGAGCTTCGACGCCCCGCCCCGCACGTCTTGCGCCGTGTCGCGGGCCGCCTTCGACCCCGTCGGCGCCGCTGACCGCTTCCGCCGGCCCAGGATCAACGCGACCAGATCCTGCACGGCAGTCACGCTGCCCTGCGCCACACCACTCACCGTGTCGCTGATGCGGTCCACCATTCCCGCCAGCCGCGGCCAAGTTCCCGGGAGGTGTGTCAGGCGAACGCGGATGGGGATGGCTCGGTGCCAGCTCCTTCGCAGCCTCCAGCGCCCGCCCCAGCTCGGCCAGCACCTTGCGATCGAGCTCCGCCCGTACCTTGGGGAAGAACTCGTGCTCTTCCTCCTCGACGTGATGACGAACGTTCTCAATGAGCACGGTCATCTTGGCCTCGAAGCGCTCTCCCGCCGGATCCATGCCATCCAGCTCCGACAGCACCCACTTGACGATGTGGTGCTCCTCAAGGCTCTCCAGCACGACGTCCTCGGTACCGGGAACAGTGGCCCTCGCCACAGGATAGAAAACCTGCTCTTCGATCGCGGCGTGCCTCGACAAGGCCTCGACGATCTGGTCAGCGAGCCTCCGCTTCTCGGCAAACGCACGATCACCGGCCTTCTCGAACCGCTTGAACAGTCGCTCCACGGCCTGGTGGTCTTCCTTGAGCATCGTGATTGCATCCATCGCCACCACTACTACCCACACTTGGCGGCGATCATGCGGCGAGTCGTACGGAGATCTGGCCGAGACAGTTGGCGAACACCGGGCCGCGATCGGCCTCCCACGCCAACCGCGGCGCGGGCAGCGCACGGCCGAACCGAGGACAGTACCCAGATCGCTCCGTCTGCTGGACAGTCAGCCGCTCGATCGAGCCGCAGCTCTCCCGGTAGGTAGCCGATGTGACGGCGCAGCTCCCGAGCTCGTCGAGCGGCTCTCGATTATCAGCCGCTCCACTCCGCGTCGCTGCACCGGCTCCACGACGGCGTCCATGGCCGCCTGAACTCGACCACTGGCGGGCCATCACCCCCCGCCGGCGGCCGGAAGCAGATCCAGCGAGAACGCTGGCGGACCCACTGGCCGCACACCTCCAGGTGCCGAGCGACATCAGCGACCTCGGCGCCTTCGCCGAGGAGCCGGTCGGCCTCGCGGAGCTTGCGGATGATCTGCTCAGGCGTGTGCCTGCGTCGAGCCATCGTGATGAGCCTCCTTCGCCCAGCCATCCTGGGCAACGGACTCTCACAACTGGTGGACCGATCTCAGGGGGTCAGGCCAATCCGGCGGTCGCCCCTTCTCGGCCGGGGCTGGGCGGTCCGGGAGGCGAAGATCAACCTCGTCCACCTCGCGCGGGGCAGCACGGAGATCACGCGCCTCCGCTTGCGCGGCGCGTTGGGCGCACTGCGCGGGCGCATGGGCCAGGTCGTTCAACCCGACGGCGATGGCAGCTGATGTCCGTGAGGCCGCCCGGCTGATCCGCCCATTACCGTGGAGCGGATGAGCCGGGCCGCGGCACGGGAACGATGTGAGTGGCAGGGGACTTGAGCGCCGAACGTCTCGTGAGGCTGAACCTCTGGTTCGCCAAGCGGCTCGCCCTGCGCGTCGAGGCGTTCGGCTTCTGGACCGGTCTGCGATACACCGTGCTCGATTCGCGGGCGCGCTCCACGGTCAGGCTGCTCCGGCCGCCGGGCGAGCGTGTCGAGGTGGCCGTGCGATTCGGTCGACGAGAGAGCGACATGCAGACGCTGCTGCACGTGTTCGGCGCGCGCTGCTACGAGCTCGGTCTCGATGATCCGCGGACCATCATCGATGCCGGCGCGAACGCCGGCTACTCGGCTCTGTGGTTCGCACTGCGATATCCACGAGCCCGCGTCGTAGCAATTGAGCCGGACGACGACAACGTCGAGTTGTTGCACCGCAATACACATACCGTGCCCAACGTCGAGGTAGTTCACGGAGCGTTGATGGATGTCGATGGACGGTGCGCCATTGTCGATCCGGGCCTCGGGCCCTGGGGGATCCGCGTGCAGTCGCCGGAGCGGCCGTGGACGGACGGACGGGTGATCGGGTCGGTCGGCTGCGTCAGCATGGAGTCGCTGGTCGATCGACTTGGCGTCGATCGCATTGACCTCCTCAAGCTCGACATCGAAGGGGGCGAGGTGGACGTCCTCGGACGGAGCGAGCCGTGGATCGGCCAGGTCGACGCCGTCATTGCCGAACTGCACGACCGCTTCCGGCCGGGTTGCACCCAGGCGTTTGTTTCTGCGACGCGGGGCTATCCATTCCATTCGACGCGTGACGAATGCCTGATCGCGCGGCGTTCCTGTCCGGGATCCTCGAGGACGGTGGGATGAGCGCTTTGACGACTGCGCGGATGAGCCTCGAGCTCCGAGCGCGATCGCTGATCACGCTACGCGACGAACGCGCGGTGCCATCGTTCTTGCGCGAGCGCTGGCTCGCGGTTCCGACGACGGTCGACTCGGCCTGGCTCGAACGGTTGGCGCGCGATCGAGTCGAAGTCGTTCCCTGGTTGGACGCGACCAGATCGCTTGCGCGACGTCGACATCCTCGAGATCGGGTGTGGGACCGGCGCGTCGACATTCGCGCTGTGCGAGCAGGCAGCGCGCGTCATGGCCGTCGACGTTGATCAGTCCGTGATCGACGAGGCCCGTCGGCATCTCGAGGGCGCAGGGCTGCACGCCGACTTCCGCTGTGCCAACGCCGCGGAGGTTGATCACGCCGACGGCGTTGACTTCGACTGGGTCATCTTCTGGGCGAGCCTCGAGCACATGCTCGTCGTCGAACGTGTCGCCTCCCTGCGAGCCGCGTGGAATCTACTTTCCCCGGGCGGTCTGCTCACGCTGATCGAGACACCCAACAGGCTGTGGCCGGTCGACTCGCACACGTCGCAGTTGCCGTTCTTCTCGTGGCTCCCGGACGCTCTCGCATTCGATTACGCGACATTCAGCCAACGTGCCACGTTCGGTGGAGGCGTCTACACCGATCCGGCCAGCCAGATGCTCGGATTCCTTCGGCGTGGTCGTGGGGTCAGCTTCCACGAGTTCGACGTGGCGATCGGTGACCACCGGCGACTCGAGGTGCGCAGTTGCATGCAGCTCGACCGCAGGGCCGCCAATCCTGCACGTCGGGTGGGATGGGCACTCTCAACGGCGGGACGCACCGAGCGGGCACTGAGACAGTACGCGCCGTCGACACACCGGGCCTGGTTCCAGCCGTTCCTCTACCTGACGCTCGCGAAGGGAAACGCCGGCTCGGACGTGCGCCACGTCGACCGTTCCGCCCAGTGACCGTCGTTGATCACCGTGACCGAACCTTGCGCCAAGGACGACGGTTCTATACGTCTGTCCGCTCAAGGCATTGCTGAACGACCTGTACGAACGCCTGACCAGCTTACGCGGATCTGGTCGAGCGTCGGGTCGGGTTGTGGCACGGCGAGGCACCCGCCCGACCAGGTCATCCAGGTTCCGGAGGCCGATCGGCTCCTGGGCGAAGGTGCCGAGGTCGCCGAAGGCCGTGCCGACCACAATCGAATCGCTAACGGCCGACGATCTGGACCGCTCCGTAGTAGTCCGCAACGGCTTGATTCACCCAGAAGTGGGCATCAGGCGTTAGATCCTCCATGTAACCAGTGTTGCTCAATCTCTTGAGCGTGTACGAACCACCTTCGGGCGCGTCGGTCAGATCTTGGCACAGTCGACCCGCGATGTTCACCGAACCGATTGGGCGGAGTCTTCGGCGTGTGAATGCATCGCGCCGATGCGACGTCGGTTCACCTGGCACGGCTGGTGGCCGCGTGTATTGTTCCGCCTCGCGGGCCCCCACTGCGGCGAGGCGTCGCCCGACCGATCGTGTGTTGCCATCCCGCGCACTCGTCCGACTCCACTGCGGCCGAGGTTCTGCGCGCGATCGTCGTTGGCACATCTCCGGCGGTAGGGCCCATTGCGAGCGCCTTGGCAGCCCTCAACCTCGGACCAGTCGGGGTCCGGATCAGACGGCCACGGAATCTCGGTGCCGCGCCTCGACTGGAACCACTGCAGCGCCTGCCGAAGCGGCGCGGGTGCTCCAGCCAGACCATCGGCACGTCGAGCTCCAGCCACACCACCCAGCGTATGAGGCGAACGTCTCTGGATGGTCGTCCGCGGTGGCAGCATTTCGCTGATGCAGCAACTCCGGCGCCTCGCCCGACGCGCTCTGGAGCCCGTTGTGCGGCGCTTGTCCTATCGGTGGGAGACGCCACAGCTGGGCATGCCGCCCGAGCAGGTGCAGTCGGCGGGTTACTGCTCGCAGTGGGGCCAGGACGTGGTGCTGGACCGGCACGTGTTCGCTGGGATGTGTAGGGGGGTGTTCGCGGACGTGGGTGCCTACGACGGTGTCACGTACTCGAACAGCTACTACTTGGAGCAGCAACGCGCGTGGTCGGGTGTCTGTATTGAGGCCAATCCCGACGTGTTCGCCGCCTGTGCAGCGGCCCGTTCGTCGCTCTGCGTGCACGCAGCGATAACCGACGGCGACAGCGGCACGGCTGAGTTCATGGTCGCCCCGGGTGGCGCGGTGATGCTGAGCGGCCTGACGGCGTCCATGGACGCACGCCATGCTCGACGGATCGAACGGGACGCGGGCGTGAACGTCCCGGGGAGGACGGTCGTGGTGCCTTCTGGTCGCTTGTCGGTTGTGCTGACTGACGCTGACATCAACCGGCTCGACTTGCTGCTGGTGGACGTGGAAGGAGGCGAATGCGGCGTATTGCGTTCGATCGACCTCGCTGCGTTTGGGATGCCAGTGGTGCTGGTGGAGAACAACTACGGCGAGTACAAGATCGCATCGATGATGCGGCGCGCCGGCTACCGTCTCGTCGGCCGGATCGGTCGCGACGAACTCTACGTACCGGCGGACAGCCGCCGTCTCATTCGCTTCACGTGACGCGGGTCCGGTAGCGCTGACGCTTTCGCCACCTATCGGCTAGTCGTCGACCGAGCACGGTGGGCGATCGCTGTCGCTGGGCGACGGGGATGCGTCGATCGGCGAGGAATTGGTCGAAGCGATCGAGGATGGCGTCCGGGGTGGCCCATCTTGGCACTTCACCTCTGATGAACCAGGTTTCGGCGATCATTGCGGCGTACGCGTCGTCATCCTCGTCGAGCTGGCGAATCTTGTCGATCACGGCATCGGTCGAGGCGAAGTCATGGACGTTGATGAAGCGGGCCGTGTTGAAGTCGCGACCGACCTGCGGGTCGCCCCAGTAGATCGGCACCGTCCCCGCGAGCATCGCCTGCAACAGCTTCTCGGTCGAGTACCCCGGGTACGTGGAGTTCTCGAAAGCAACGTTGAACTTATATTGCGAGATGAACGCCTGCTTGTCGCTCACCGGTCCGCCGACGTTGTTCTTGAACCGCCCGCCAGACGCAACGGGTTTGTACGCCGTGAGCCGTTCGACGAACCGGTTACGGGTACGGCCTGTCCCGTTCGACACGACGACGCTGGCGAATCCTCGCTTCGAGATGTCGACAGCAACCGGCGGCGACGTGTCGGTCTCGTCCAAGCGCCAAGCCCACGGCGGGAGCCGATAATGATCCGGGTGATCGATGCGGTCGCACGTGAAGGCGTAATCGCAGTCGGAGAAGCCCCAGCCACGATTCTCCCACATGATCAGGACACGCCGGCAGTTGTAATGTCGGAAGTCGCTGCCGTAGCACGAGTAGATCAGAAGATCGGGTGACGGCTGAATTTGCAGGTCGTAACGTCGGCTCAGCAGGTCAACGAACCAGTTGTCATGTTTGTCGAAGCCAGGCCAGAAGTCGCTGAAGTCGACACACACGCTCGCTGCCATCCCGACCGCAGGGTAGCCCGGCCCAGCACCGGTCTTCGTGGTCCTGAGCTCCCGCAACCGAACAGATGCCCGTCCTGGAGCGGTGCGGACTGCTCATCCGAGTCCACGCCGTTCGCGTCGGCTGTCCGCGAAATCACGGAAGACGAGCTCGCCACCGAGGAGACAGGCGGTCACGTCGAGGCGATGGTTGACGGTGCGACGTTCGACTGGCTTGCCCGCCGCGGTGCCCTCATCGACGCCCTGGCCCTCGTCGAGAAGTTTCCGCACTCCGCCCGAAGGTGCTCGGTGCGTTCCTCGCCGCCGCTGGTGCGCCGCGTCGGATGTGCCATGGAGTCAGACCTCCGTGACCGAGCCGTGGCTACGTCCGAGGTTCACGACTTCGAACAAGTCGTTCTGCGGTGTGCCCATCTGGAAGGAAGCCCGGTTGCCTAGAACGCTTCTCAGCCTGCCAGGACATCCAGACGTCTGTGACCCGGAACCCCCAGGGATCTCGGTCGCCAGTGGAACAGGCACTCCGGATCCGGCTGGGACCCCCCGGTGGACTGGTCACCACGATCCAGGAGGACACTCGTTCGGCAACGGTCCGACGCTTGACTCCCGTCATGAGCGACACTTCGTCGATGCACGCGCGTCGCAAAGTCGTTGTCGTCGGACAAGGCTACGTGGGCCTGCCTCTGGCCCTGCGTGCAGTTGAAGTCGGATACGACGTCGTCGGCTTCGACACTGACAGCGCCCGAGTTGCGCAGTTGGCTGCACAGCGGTCGTTCGTTGGGGGTGTCACGAGCGAGGTTCTTAGACAGGCGGCAGACACCGGCAGGTACCACCCAACGACCGACCCTGACAGGTGTCGCCGATTCGACATCGCCGTAATCACGGTGCCGACACCGCTGCGGCTCGGCGAACCCGATCTCTCACACGTGGAGGCCGCCGCTCTCCACGTCGGCAAGCTCGTACGGCCCGGCTCGTTGGTGATCCTCGAGTCGACGACCTATCCCGGTACGACCGAGGAATTCCTTGTTCCGCTGCTCGAGCGCGAGTCGCGACTGAGTGCCGCCTCAGACTTCTTCGTCGGCTACAGCCCCGAGCGCATCGATCCGGGCAGCGCACGATGGCAACTGACCAGCATCCCGAAGCCAGTGTCTGGAGTCAATCCAGCATCACTGGAGGCCGTCCAACGATTCTACACGACGATGGTCGACCAGACGGTGGTCGCCGCAGGCGTCCGGGAAGCAGAACTGGCGAAGCTGCTCGAGAACACCTTCCGCCACGTCAACATCGCCCTGGTCAACGAAGTGGCCATGTATGCATGGGAACTGGGCATTGATATTTGGGAAGCACTCCGGATCGCAGAGACAAAGCCCTTCGGATATATGCGGTTCGACCCAGGACCCGGAGTTGGCGGGCACTGTCTGCCGATCGACCCTTCGTACCTGTCGTGGCACGCACGAGGCCGGCTCGGGCATGATTTCCGCTTCGTCGCGGCGGCCAACGAGATCAATGCCGCGATGCCCTCATACGTGGCGAGGCGTGTTGAACTCAGCCTTGCCAACCATGGGAGGTCTCTGCCCGGGTCGATCGTTCTTCTCCTCGGCCTTGCGTACAAGCGGAACTCGGGGGACGCACGTGAGTCACCCGCCGTAGCGATCGCCAACGAGTTACACGATCGCGGTGCCCTCGTTCGGGGTGCTGACCCGCATGTAGTGGAGCCTCTCTCATCGCTGATCACCCGTGTTGACGCCTCGGTAGACGAGCTTCGAGCCGCGGACATTGTGGTCGTGCTGGCCGACCACGCTGCGTTTGATCTTGACGATGTCCAGCGCTTCGCCGAAGTTGTACTCGATACTCGGCATTGCATGCCCGGTGGCCGGAACATCGAGTATCTCTGACGAGCCATCAGTGTGAGTGACGTCGTGCCAGAACGTTCCGATCAAAGGAGACCCTTCTCGCATGCAGCCGTCGGACGCTGAGGGAGCCGGCTCGACCGCGGCCGTGCGAACCGCGCTGCCGCGTGTGCTGATCGTGACGGCGTCGGCGCGACGCCGCGGCGCTGAGCTCCAGGCGACGCAACTGAGCGCTGAGTTGCAACGACGCGGCGCCTCGGTGGTGTCAGCGGCGCTCACCGGTGCCGGCGGAGGGATGGCCCTGCCGATGACCGTTCTCGGACGGCGACGTCTCGGTCTCTCGACTCTGCGGCGGCTGCGGCGGGCAGCCCACGACGTCGACGTGGTTATCGCCTACGGGTCGTCAACGTTGCCGGCGTGTGTGATCGCCTTGGCGATGCTCCGGAACGCCGTTCGTGTACCGCAGTATCAGCGACCCCGGCTACTGGGTCCGCAATCGCCTGCACCGAGCGGTCACCGGATTCCAGTACCGCCGGGCCGCGATGGTCGTCGCGCTCTGGCCCGGTGCGGCGACCGCGGTGGCGCGACTGTTCAGGGTGCGATCGGAGCGGATCGTCGTGATCCCGAACGCCCGCGATCCCCAGGCCTTCCGACCCCCTACGGCTGATGAGCGCGACCGGGCGCGCCAGTCACTCGGGTTGGGCGACCGACCCGCCATCGCCTTCGTCGGCAGCATCAGCCGCGAGAAGCGGGTGGAGCTGGCGATTGCCGCAATCGCGCGGATGCCTGGCTACGTTCTGCTCGTGGTCGGCGACGGGCTACAGCGGGCCGAGGCCCAGCGGCAGGCTTCAGCAGAGGCACCGGGCCGCGTGATGTTCCTCGGCGAAGTGGGCGAGGTAATCCGGGTCCTCCACGCGGTCGACGCGGTAGTTATCACGAGTGAGGCCGAGGGTATGCCCGGGGTGGCGATCGAAGCGGCGATGTGCGGCGTCCCCGTCGTCGCGACCGATGCCGGCGCCCTGTCCGAGATGCCGGGCGTGCAGATCGTCGAGCGGGACCCGAGCAGCCTCGCCGAGGCCTTGATGGGCGTGATCGGCCAGCCGACGCGCTTCGGAAGCGAGCGAGCTCGGATGGCCGACTGTCGCCGATCGATGGGTCGAGCTGCTCGACCCAGATGACCGCGGTCTCGATCGGATCGCGTCCGTCAGGACGTTGATCCGGTGGGACCGAACCGTCGCCTCATGGCCCGCCCGAACGCGCCCGGGAGTGCGCGAACGTGGGCTCTGAACGACAGTGGCGTCGACAGCTTCCGCTCGGCCCGCGTCCGGTACGACGTGAACGTGACCGGGTGTACGAGGCTCATCGGGGGAGAGGGAAGCCTTGCCGTTGCCGCATCGAGGATGAGCCGGTCCCGATGAGCGGACCGGACGTAGAGCAAGATGTTCTGGCGGTAGAACCCGTCCACCTCCTCGTTCTCCCACAGCACCGGTCGGAGCACGTCCACCGACTCGAACCCGTGCGATGCGAATCGAGTCGCCCAATAGGAGGGCCATTGCTCATTGAGGTGGACCTCGCCCTCCTGTCCGGGGATCGCCGCCGAGAAGAGGACGACCGGCGCGAGCGAGCACAGGAACTCGATGAAGGCGCCTGCGCTCGCCTCGGGCAGGTGCTCGGCGACCTCTAGGCTGACGGCCAGATCGAAGTGGCGCTCGACGGTCAGCGGCTCAGTCAGATCGACGGCGCGAAATTGCTCGCGGTCGAGCTCCATCAAGTCGAGCGGAACGCGTTGGCTGTCGAGCCCGAGCAGGTCCGAGACACCTCTCTCGGCGAACGCTCGGAGCCAGCCGCCGGTACCGCATCCAACGTCGATGACTGACGTCACCGGGACCAGCTGGAGGACGAGTGGCACCACGACCCGTGCGGCCGCCGTCGACGACACGTCGACCCACTCGTAGAACTCCCTGCTGTAGCCGTCGGCGCTGTGCTCCATCACCACTCCGGGACCGCACGCCGATGCGATCCGCCGTCACCGGCAGCCGGATAGGCAGCCTGCGGTCCTGCCAGAATAGGCTGATGCTCCGCGCCCGGACGGTCGCTCGACGGGCGATACCGGCCTCGGTGCGCCGGCGGATCTGGGCAGTGCAGAGCCAAAGGCACGGGCAGCACTGGGTTCGCGTCGTCATGGATCGTGAGATCGAGGAGTTCCTCCTCGGGCTCGACCCATCCGCGCTCGATGCCATCGAGATCTCCGGCGACGGTCGCGCCGGTCTCCCGTGGAAGAGCTTCACAAGCGTCCACTACCCGGCGTTTGATCTACTTGCGCCGCACGATGTCGGCTGCTTCGACGTTGTGATCTGCGAGCAGGTACTGGAACATGTCACAGATCCTTGGAAAGCCACGCGCGCGCTGGCGGGGCTGTGCCGGCCCGGCGGCCATGTGATCATCTCTACACCGTTCATGTTGCGCGTCCACGCGAACCCGATCGACAACTGGCGCTTCACTCCGAACGGACTCAGCGAGGTCGTGCGGTCGGCGGGCCTCGAGCCGGTCGCCGTCAGCTCTTGGGGTAACACCTGGTGCATCCGCCGCAATCACCGTCACTGGGCGATCTACCGGCCGTGGCACCGCGTCCTGTCGCCGTGGGCGCTGCGCAACGACCCGCTGGTGCCGCAGGTCGTGTGGGCGTTCGCAATACGGCCCCGATCGACGGCGCCGGCGGAGTGAGCCACCGGAGCAACTGATGGACGCCGGAAGCATCGATCGCGAGGAGCATGCGGATGCGTCAGTGACCGTGGTCATACCGGCTCTGAACGCGGCCCGGACGCTCCGCCGTCAATTGGATGCGCTCGACCGCCAGACGTTCGAGCGGCCGTTCTGCGTTGTCGTCGTCGACAACGCGTCCGAAGACAACACCGCAGAGGTTGCCCTTGGCATGCAGCCCGAGCGCTACCAGATCCGCGTCGTCCATGAACCGCGGCGCGGGATCAACTTCGCCCGCAACGCCGGGATTGCCACCGCGCCCGATGGCATGATCTTCCTCTGCGACGCCGACGACGAGGTCGCCGAGCCGTGGCTGGCGGCGATGGTCGAAGCGCTCACCCCGGGGTATTGGGTCGGAGGCGTGCTCGGCTACGAGAAGTTGAACTCGCCGCAGACTCGCCGGTTCTGGGACGTGTCGTCGTACTCGATGTTCCGGCCGACCGACCCGTATGTCGACGACACCAAGGGCAGCAACTGCGGCTTCTACCGATCGATGTGGGCCGCGCTGGACGGGTTCGACGAGCGCCTCAGCGGCACCGGCGGTGACGAGAACGAGTTCTTCATGCGCGCTCACCACGCGGGATACCGGCCGATCCACGTAGCCGACGCTGTCGTGAACTACCGGCTCCGTCCGGGTCTGCGTTCGATGGTCCGCCAGCGCTACCGACAAGGCAAGAACCAGATCTCGATGAGCCGGCTCCCCGGTGGACGCCTCCTTCCATTCAGCTTCACTCCGCGCTCTTGCCTCCGGGCGGCGGCAAAGGCCGTGGCGGTCGGCCCTCGCGACCTCATCTCGTCGCAGCGCCGGTACCTCTGGATCGCGTCCGTCAGCCGCCACGCCGGTCGGCTGGTTGGCCTTTTCCGATCTATGGACAACTCCAAGGCGCACTCGTGACGCGGACGTCCGCCTTTCGCTCGCAGCCTGAATCGGCGCCGTGAACAACGAGTTGACGTCACGCCACGGGCCGGTGGTCTCTGTGCTGATGCCGGTGTTCAACGGCGGCCAGCTCGTCGGACGGGCCGTCGACAGCATCCTCGCCCAGACCCTCACGGACTTCGAGCTGATCGTCATCGACGATGGCTCGACCGATGAGACGTCCGCCGAGCTGTCGGCTCGCGCCGGCGATCCACGGTTGCGCGTCGTCACGCACGATGAGAACCACGGGCTCGTGGCCTCACTGAACGAGGGCCTTGCACTGTGCCGCGGCGAGTTGGTGGCGCGACTCGACGCCGATGACTCGTCTTCTCCTACCCGGCTGGCCCGTCAGGTCACCGTCTTCAGAACGCGGCCACAAGTCGTCCTCTGCGCCTCGGCGTACGACCGAGTCGATCCCGCGGGACGTCTGATCCGTCGTGGCGTGCCGCCGCGAACCCATGCCGCACTTGCGGTGGCGATGCTCACGGGCAATCGAGCCCTGCACTCCACCGTGATGTTCCGGCGCGACGCCGTCCGCGACATCGGCGGGTACCGCGACTCGTGGTTCCCCGTCGAGGATTACGACCTGTGGCTTCGACTCCTCGAGGTCGGGGAGTTCGAAGCGTTGACGACGTCGGAGACGACGTACATGGCCGAGCGGTCGGACAGCATCTCGTCGCGCTGGTCGGACGATCAGGGCGAGCAGGCGTGGCGCCGATCGCAGCGGTACTTCGAGGAGCTCGTCGGCGAGACACCGAGCGACGTCGGCAGGTACCGGCTGCGAGTGCGTGACGTGTCGCGCGCGTCGTGCGCGCTGCGACGACGTCTCGAGCGGCGGGGCATCCCAACGACCGGACTCGATCGCCAGGCCCTTACCGTCGCCAACTGGATGTTGCGAGAGCAATCCCGGTTGCGCAGAGCAGTGACGATCCTCGTCGTCGCCCCGAGGCTCGCGATCAAGGGGCGGCTCGCCCCCTGGATCGCGCTCGTACCGGAGGTATCGGGCGACGGCGACGGGCCACGCTTCGGCCGCCTCGACAGCAGTGACGCCGTCGACGATCCTCGATCGAGGGCGGGCTGAAGCGGCGCGGTGGCCACCGAGGTGGCGTCACGATCACCCGTTCAGTGCGCGGCACGACACCTCGTTCGCAGCCAGCATGACCGGCTTGATCCGACCGCACCGCAGGCGGACCTCATGCCCGCTGGACGAGTCGTCCCGGTTCACGGTCGCGACACGATCGACCGTCCGCCGTCCATTCCCGCCAGCGGCCGCCTCACGTCGCGAGGCCTGACAACTCGAGCGTCTCCTGGAAGAAGGGGTCGTTCGCCGCCAGCACCGCCGGGGTGTCGATCGCTGTCAGGACGCCGTCGCGCAGCACCATGATGCGACCGCAGACGTCGAGCGTCGACAGCCGGTGGGCGATGATGATCACAGTCACGCGTCCCGCGAGCTCGGCGATCGTCCGACGGATCAGTGCTTCGGAGCGGGGCGTCGAGCGCCGAGGTGGGCTCGTCCATCACGAGCAGTTCCGGCTCCCCGGCCAGTGCCCTGGCGATGGAGATTCGTTGCCGCTGTCCGCCGGAGAGGCCGCCGCCCCGCTCGCCGACCTCGCTGTCGAAGCCCTCGGGCATCAGGACGATCTCGTCGAAGATGTGGGCCTGGCGCGCGGCTCTCTCGATCGATTCGCGGTCGATGTGCTCGCGGAAGAAGGCAATGTTCTCCGCAACCGAGCCTGAGACCAGCAGGGCGTCCTGAGCCACGAACGCCGTGCGGGGGGTCCACGAGCGCCGGTCGATTTCCCGGAGGTCGACCCCGTCGGCTTCGACCCTGCCCGATGTCGGCTCCCGCAGACCGAGGAGGAGCTGAACGAGCGTCGACTTCCCGCTCCCCGACGGCCCGATCACGCCGACAACCTCACCCGCGATCAATCCGGAAGGAGACGTCGTGGAGGACATCGATGCCGGGCTGGTAGGCGAAAGTCACGGAGCGGACTTCGACGGCGCCGACGACCTCGATGACCCTGTCGCCTCCGGGAGCCCGCTGCTCCGCGTAACGCTCCAGCGTCTCGTCAAGGACGTCGAGATACGGCACGGAGTTGCTGAGCGCCCCCACTGCCGTCTGCACCTGCTGGCCGTAGCTGAGCGAACGCAACATCACCAGCATCACCGCCCCTGCTCCACCCAATTCCCCGGTCCCGAGGGCGTTGGCCAGGCCCAGACCGCCCAGGAGCGCGCCGTAGGCGAGGAAGGTGTAGATGGGGCTCATCGCTCCCTGTACAAGGAACGCTCGGCGACGCGCGATCGTGTCCCGCGCCACCACGTCGCGGACCCGTTCCGCGAACTGGTCGTGTACTCCGAACGCCTGCATCTCCATGCCCAACGCGCTCAGTTCCGAGACTGTCGTCGCCACCGATATCTGGGCGGCGGCGGCCGCCGAGGCCCGCGCCCGGATGCGCCGGCGCAGCGGGGCGATCACTGCGGCCAGCGCCACTAGGGCGACGACGACGACGAGCGTGGCAATCGGGTTGATCGTCAACGACACCGCGATGAGCGCCGCCACATTGAGGAGGGCGATGAGCGCGACGCTGGTCGACGTGGCCACGCCGCTCGCCAACCCGGCAAAGCCGCTGAGCAGCTCCTGCAGCCGCCCAGTTGGCTCCGCGTGCTGCACCGCCCACGACGTGTGTAGGTAGGCGTCTGACAAGCGGTGCCGGGCGTCGCTCAACACAGCCACGGAAAGATCGGCCGAGACTCGCACGGCGTTCAAGCCGAGAGTCAGCCGTACCAGGAGCAGAAGCGCGGCGACGCCGATCGCGGCGGTCAGGGACGACGAGTGGCCAGCAAGCACACCGAACTCGTCCTCGCCGTCGGCGATGGCGAGTGCCGCCCGTGTGATCACAACAAGGAAGAGCGCCTCGACGGCTCCGCTGACGATCGACGTCAGCGACAGCACCAGCAGGCGCCCACGGTGTGGACGCATGATGCTACGAATTCGCTCCCAGTCGCGACGACCGACGAGCGGCGCACCCCGCTGGGAATCAGACACAACAGCAACGCTAGTTCGAAGGCGCTTTCAGAGCCGTCGACCCTGGGAGTGAGACCCAGCTCAGAACTCGGCCACACCGACCCCGATCGACGAGGGGCCGACCTCACTCGAGCTGGGGACGCCTGGGGCTTCACGTACCTGGACGTTGCGGCGCGCGCTGCGCCGACGACCGCAAACTCGTCATCCGCCGGCGCGCGTGACGTCGAGCGATAGTTTGGCGGCCGTGCTGGCCCTTGTCACCGGTGTTGCCGGGTTCATCGGCAGCCAGCTCGCCGAGCACATTCGATCCGCCGGCTGGCGGGTCCGCGGCGTCGACTCGTTCACGCCGTACTACGACCGCAAGCTGAAGGAATCGAACCTGTCGGTGCTCCGTGGCGCGGCGGCCGTCGATCTCATCGAAGCCGATCTGTTGTCGGCGCCACTCGAACCGCTGCTGGACGAGGTCGACATCGTGTTCCACTTCGCCGCCCAGCCGGGTGTGCGCGCGTCGTGGGACGAGTTCACGACCTACAGCGACCACAACCTCGTCGTCACCAATCGGCTCCTCCAGGCATGTCGAGGGCGCCGCCTGCAGCGGTTCGTGTTCGCCTCCAGCTCCTCTGTGTACGGGCCGTCCGCCGGTCCGGTCGCCGAGGACGCCCCGACCGGCCATTCAACCCGTACGGAGTGACCAAGCTGGCCGCCGAGTCGTTGTGCCGGGCGTACGCCGAGAACTTCGACGTGCCGACCGTTCTCGATCTTCGGCTGTTCACGGTCTACGGCCCGCGCCAGCGGCCGGACATGGCGTTCGACCGCCTCATCCGTGCCGCCCTCGGCGGTGAACCGTTCGTCGTCTACGGCGACGGATCGCAGGCTCGCGCCTTCACCTACGTCGGCGATGCCGTCGACGCGGCGTGGCGCGCCGCCGACGCCGACGTCCGCCCCGGCGCGGTCTTCAACATCTCAGGCGGCGTGTCGTCATCGATGCGTGAGGTGATCGAGATCGTCGAGCGGGCCGTCGGTCAACCGGTCGCCGTCGCGTTCGGCACCGAGCAACCCGGCGACGTCACCCGGACCGAGGCGGTCGTCGAGCGGGCGGCCACCGAACTCGGGTGGACCCCTCGTGTCCAACTCGCCGACGGTGTCGCCCGTCAGGTGGCCCACCTTCGCCGCCACCGCGTGGCTTCCAGCGCCTCGACGTAGAGCCGCTCGATCCGGGACACGACGGCATCCGGCGTGAACCCGATCTCGAAGCGGGTCCGGGCGCGAGCAGCGACCGCAGCGCGCTCGGGATCGTCCAAGGCTCGGTCGATCGCGGCCGCGAATCCCGACACGTCGTCGACGGCGACCAAGGCATAGGCGTCGTCGCCGATCGCCTCGCGCATCATCGGGATGTCCGACGCGATGACCGGGCGCCCGAGGGCCATCGCCTCGAGGACGGCGCCGGGGAGACCCTCCACCCGTGAGGGGATGACGACGACGTCCGCGGCCGTGATGAGGTCGGGGACGTCGGTCCGCGCACCGAGCAGTCGGATCATGTCGGCGCATCCCGTGACGGAGATCGCCTCGGTCAGACTCTCCGTCGCCCGACCCGGTCGCCCAGCGACGAGCGCTACCAGTTCTGGTCGATCCGAGCGGAGCGCGGCCACGCGCCGACGAGCACGTCGAGCGCTTTGTGGTGCTCGTGCCGGGAGATGGTGAGGACCACCGGCTGGTCGTCGGCGAGGCCCAGTCCCCGCCGGACCGTCAGCCGTCGCTCGGGTGTGGGCTCGCCGAGGACGTCTCGCCGTCGGGCGCGGGGCACGACGACGATGCGTCGGCGGGAAACTCGGAGGCGACGCGCCATGTCGGTCGCCACCGACTCGGACACCGCCTGGAAGCGGACCGCCAAACGAGCCGTCACCGCGTCCACGACCTGGGCGGCGCGCAGCTTGTAGCGACTCACCGTCGGGTTGGCGAGGTGCGCTGGTGAATAGCTGCTGTTGGCCAGAGTCGTGACGACGGGACGCCGCGTCAGCGCCGCGGCTGTCCGGCCGAGCACGTCGGCCTCCCAGAGCGTGGTGTGGACGATGTCGGCGCGCACGCTGCCGGATGAGGCGTACAAGGCCGGCAAGCTGGCGCGGGCGGCTGGCGTCGAGCATCACCGGGTGGAGCGTGGCGCCGGCGGCCTTCAGACTCTCGGCGACGTCCCAGCGGGACTTCAGGAAGGCGACATGGAGCTCGAGGCCGTGGTCGCGGTAGGCCGAGGCCATGTGGGCGAGCGACGTCTCAGCGCCGCCGCCGAGGAGGCTGTCGATGACGTAGAGGACGCGCACCGTCAGACCTCTTGTCCGGCGCACCCGGGCTAGCAGCTCTCGCCGGCTGCGGTGGAGGTCGATGACCTGGCGCCGGGCGTCGACGGCGACGAGGCCGTCGCGCTGGGCGAGGGTGTGAGTTCCGGCCGGGTAGCGGCGGCCGCCGACTAGCAGGCGCTCGCCGGTCTCCTCGCGGAACGCCGACTCGTCGAGGCGGACGACGCGGTTGACGACCACGGCGCCGCCGTAGCTGCGCGAGCAGTCCTGGGCCGGGCGGTAGAGCACACCGTCGCGGACTGAAAGGGGTGCCCGCCGGGCGGCTCGACCGGACGTCGATCTTGACCGGGTTGGCCGGGTGGACCGTCCACGGTCCGAGCGGTGACGGCAGCGTGCCACAACCAGAGCTCGGCGTTCGGGTCGCGGTCCTGTCGGGTGCCGAACAGCCACCAGCGACCGGACCACTCGATGATCGTCGGATCGAGCAGCGCGACGTCGTCGAGCAGCGACGCGCGGTGCTCCCATCGGTCGGGGAACTCGACGCACCGCCACGCCTCGACGCGGCGGGCGCGGGCCGTCTCGGGGATGCATAGGAGGTCGCCGTCGTGCTCGAGGAGGAACGGGTACGACGCGTGGACGCCGAGGTCGAGCACGCCGGACGTGGTGGTCCAGCCGGCGCCGTGGCGTCGCACGGCGCTGATCACGCCGGTCGCGCGAGCGCTCGTCGAACTCCTCGACGAGCATCGCGGTGACCCCGTCACGGCGAGCGGGGAACGGGTCGGCGAGGTACCCGGCACGCCGTTCCGGGACCCACTCGACGCGACCACCCACCGCCGGGCCCGGCTCGCCCATCGTCAACCCGACGGTCCAGCGTTGACCGACGAGGATCCCTCGCACCTGGGCTGTCAAGATGCGTACCGAGTGCCGGGCGAGGAACGCGAGCATCTGGCGGTTGGTCGGGTCACGGCGGACCGGCGCGTTGGTGGCTGCGGATGGAAGGCTCGCCACGTCGAGCCAGCCGTGCCGGACGGCTCTCGCCGCCCTGGCCACGAGCACGGCCGCGCCAAGCGCCGCCCGATCGCGGTTGCGCGGGTACGAGTGCCCGATCGTGCGGAACGTGGCTCGGCCGAGCGGGATGCCGGCGTCGAGGCGCTCGGTGAGGCGCTGCAACAGCACACCGGTCGTGACGTGGCCGTCGGCCACTTCCCAGAACGAGGGAGGCCCGCCGCGGATCACGCGCTCGTCGTCGTGGTGGAACGACCAGATGCCGTGCCGCGCGACGTCGAGGACTTCGCCGCCAAGGATGCCGAAGCCGAAGCGCAGCAGTACGTCGAGGCTCGTAGTCCGCGCAACTCGCTCGATCGCCGTTGACGGGGAAGTGCTGGGCGTACCTGCCCACACGTACGGGTGTGACCGCAACGGTCGGAAGCGTGCCGAGCAGGTCGGAGCAGTCGACGCGCGCGATCGACGTGGCCCGGCGGCGGACCCACACGTTGTTGTAGAGGCGCCACAGGAACCGCCGATCGAGCGGCCCGCGACGTCGAGTCGTTGCGGTCTCCTCCTCGACCACGACCACGAGCTCCGCGTCGCCTCCGGCGACGAGCTGCTCTAGAACGGTGCGCTGCCAGCGGGCCAGGCGGAGACCCGGAACGAGCAATCCGAGCCGCAGCGGCGGAGGAAGGCACGCGTCGTTCACGTGAGTTCACGTGAACGATCGAGTGGCGGGGCGCTGGCGAGCAGCGCGAACGCGGACGGCCACGTGGGTGTCAGCGCGCGTCGGAAGCTCGGCGGGGCCGGACGCCGCTCCTCGGGCGATGCCGCGGGGGTGCCCGACACGCTCGGCACCCTACCCGCGCCACTCGGTCGCCTCTGTGGAGTGTGCGGGCAAGCACCGCGTTGACCCTGCCGCGGCTTGCCGGCCCGTTAGCGTCCGGGCAGTGGGACGACGGGAGCCCTGAAGGTGGAGATGCTCGGAACGATCGCCGCTGTCGTCCTCGGTGCCGCCTTCGTCGCGGCAGGGGTGTTCAAGCTCGTTGACGGTCCCGCCTGGCCGAAGCAGGCCGCGGACATGGGGGTCGTTCGACCCGTCGCGGTGGTCGTCCCGTGGGTGGAGATCGTGATCGGTGTGGCCCTGGCGGCCCAATTCCTCGAGCCGTGGCCGGCCCTGGCCGCCATCGTCTTCCTCATCGGCGTCACGGTCGTGATCATCCGCCGCCTCCTCGACGGCAGCCGTCCGCCATGCGCGTGCTTCGGCTCCCGGTCGACCCGACCGCTCGGGGCGTACCATGTGGCGCGCAACGGCGGCCTGCTCGTGCTGGCGATGGCAGCGGCCGCGTGGGCGTAAGCCGGAGCAAGGCTAAGGCGAGCATGGTGTCCGTCGACGACGAGACGGGAACGACGCCGAGCCGAGCAGCGGCGCGAGTCCCTCTTCCTAACGGGCGACCAGCCGGTGCTGGTCGAGTCGAACGTGGGGCCGTTTACCGACCTCCTCGCCGTTGCCTTCGTGACCTCCAACGCGAGGATCCGCCCGGCGAGGCGACGGTTCTATGCGCCGAGCGGCGATCCGACGTGATGTGAACGCCGGTCGCCTCTCGTCGGACCTGTGTCGCCACGACGAGCCCGATCTCGCGTCGCCGACTCGGCAGTGCTCGAGGACCACGCCTTGCCAGCGCGCGAGCGACGACTCCAACCGAGGAGACCGACCGGAGTGGCGGCCGGCATCGCTCTACCGACTCTCCGCCGGCGGGACGGACGCTCGCCCCGATCTCCACGTGTCTCTTCCGTCAGGGGACGCAGGTGGTGGTGCAGCCGACCAGGTTGGCACCGAGGAAATCGTTCTAGCCGGTGCCGGCTAAGGCAGTTGCCGGTGATCCGCACCGCCACGGGAACTGACACGTCTGGCGAGATGATGGACCCGTCGATGTCGGTGCACTGGAGCGTGATCAAGCCACCGGTGCCAGTGAACAACTGTTGCCCGGGATTGGGACTCGTGAACTCGAAGACGAACACGTCCGGTGAACGTGGGCGTCGAGTTGGTGCACGGGCAGGCCTGCGTCGCAGTCACCGTCAGGCTCGCCCGGACGACGTATTGCTGCTGACCGGGCGGCGCCGTCGGATCCACGCATCCGATCTTCAGCACGCTGCTGCCGGCGAAGCTGATCAACTGCTCGCTCGGCGCGCATTTCGGCGTGCACGGCGTCGCCTGTGCCCGAGCGGGACTGGACATGATCATCGGGGCCGCCCACACGATGCCGCCGGCGACGGCGGCCTTTTTCAGCGCTTCGCGACGGTCGAAGCCTCCGCGCTCGACCGTCTCGCTCGTGTGCTCGCTCATGACGCCTCTACCTCTCGCCGGCGAGGGGTCCTCGGTGTGTCCGCGGCCATACACACATCGCGTACAGCGTAGTCGATCCTCGCCACGGTTGCAGCCCTGGGCCTAGGCCGGGTGCGAGCAGCTCGATACCCGAGCGGAGCGGCGGTCACCTGTCCACTATCTCGACCCGACGACGACACAGGCCCGACGCCTCGAGGGTCACCCCGCGATCCCGGCCAATGCGCAGCTCAACGGCCGCTATGAAGCGGTCTCGGAAGAACGGCTGGCCTCGACGTTTCGTGCGTTGAGCACCGGTCGATTGGACCTGTCCGACTCCAGCAAACCCCTCGCGCCCGGCGTACGGTTATCGTTTTCGAATGGGGCGAGGACGGCGAACATGTCGCGCTCGCGCGGAGTCAGATCGAGCGAGAGGCCCGGACGGGCGTCCTGGTTCTCGGGCACCGCGCCGATGTCGAACAGCTACTCGGCGCGTTCGACCGGTTCGTGCCGTCTCGCACCGCGAGGGCCAGCCCGGGTGGCGATAGAGGCGGCGGCGAGCGGCCTGTCGGTCGTGGCGACCGAAATCCGCAGTTGCGGTGACGTCGCACTCGGTGCGGCGATCGAGCGGCTGGTCGGCGCGCCCGAGCAAGATGCCGCGATGAGCGCAGCCTCGGCAGCGAAGGCGCGTCGGGAGTTTGAGAGCGCGATGTCGTGGCCTGTGTGACGCACGCCTACCACACCGCCGCCGCCCGCCGCGACATCGACCTCGACCCGGAGCCGGCGTGAGACGCAACCCGGAGGCGTTGTGGCGTGCCGGCGTGCAGTTCCTCGTCCTCGGCCGCCCCGACGGGTCCGTGATCACGGTGAGCGGGTCTGGTGTCGATGTCTGGACGCTGCTGGCCCTGGACCCGACGATCGATGAACTCGTCGAGACCCTCGCCGCTCGCTACGGAGCCGACCGGTCGACCGTGCGCACCGACGTCACACGGATGGTCGAGCAGCTGGTCGCGCAGGGGTTCGTCGTCGATGGATGAGCATCCAGCGCTCGTCGCCGCCGCCCGCTTCGGTCTCGTCCCGCTACCCGTACGGCCTGTCGTCGTCGCTGACGACGAAGTGCCCGAACTCATCCGTGTCGCGGCGATGGATCGGCTCGGCGGGCTGCTTCACGCCGCCATCGAAGCCGACACCGTCGCCGTCAGCGATCCCGCGCGCCACCAGGTCCGCGAGCTCTGGCACGAGCAGCTGGTCGCATCGGTGATGGTCGAGGCGCTCGCCGTGCGAACGGCGGACCTCCTCGACGCAGCCGGCGTGACGTGGCGGCTCACGAAGGGGCCAGCACTCGCCCACCTCGACTACCGGGATCCAAACCTGCGGCCCTTTGGCGATGTCGACATCGTCGTCCACCCCTCGTCGTGGGTCGCGACGCTCGACGCGCTCGCCCGCGCCGGATGCAAACGTGAGCTCGCCGAGCTCGGTCCCGGTTTCGACCAGCGCTTCGGCAAGGGCGCGACGATCACCACTCCGGAGGGGCTCGAGGTCGACCTGCACCGACGGTTGGCGATCGGGCGCTTCGGGGTGCGCCTCCCCACGGAAGCCCTGTTTGCGGGCGTCGACCACGTCACCCTGGCGGGACGTTCGGTCCCGACGCTGGACGGGCCGGCGCGGCTGCTGCACGCCTGCTACCACGCCGCCCTCGGCGGGTTCCGCCACCTGCGTGCCCACCGCGACGTCGCCCAGCTCCTGCTCGTCAGTGACGTGGCGTGGGAGGCAACGGTCGAGATCGCGTCCCGACACCGGGTGCAGGCCGTCGTCGCACGGGCGATCGACGACGCGTGGGGCGCGCTCCGACTGGGCATCGATCACCCGGCCCACGATTGGGCGACTCGCCAGCGCATCGCCCGGGGAGACGCCCGGGCGCTGGCGGTGTTTGCCGCCGAACGCCCCTTTCGGGAGCAGGCTCTCACCGCGGTGCCGGTTCTGGTCGGTCGGGGGGCCACCCGTTACCTGCTCGCCCTCGCCGACAGCAGGGCCGCCCGCCATCGCGATCGATCCGTCACACAGTCCGGCGAGGGGTCCGCTTCGTCGTGCCCCGCCGCCCCCGGTTGTGACTGCAACGTCTTCGCGTCGCGCCCTCGTCGGCTCAGGCCGACAGCGTGGCGGCGACGGTGCTCACAGCTTTGCCGTCCGACACGGGAAGGATCAGGTCACCGCGCCGGTCGAGGAGCTCAGCCCATCCCGGACGATCACCCTCGCTGAGCGCCCAGAGGTAGCGTCGCGACCCGTCGAGTGAGGCGCCCGCGATCGGATCGGCGACGATGATCGCCACGATGGGCAGCCGTCCGCCACTGGTGAGGACGTCGCCGGTGGCGGGGTCGACCACTGCCCGCCAGCCCGCCACCTCCCGGATCCGCGATTTGCGAAGCGGGCGGTCGTCGAGATCGACTTGGGCAGGCAGCGCGAGCAGGGCGGCTCGACCGTCGCGGATGAGCAGGCGCGCGTCGACATGGACTTCGCCCGTTGCCGGCGGAGTCGCGATGCCGGCGACGATCGTGGCCAGCGTGTCGACCGCGCTCGCGAGGTCCGGCGTGCGATGACGCACGGGCACGCCGTGATGGACCAGGCCCACTCGACGGCGCAGCAAACCAACCGGCGCGGTGCGGACGCCGAACGCTGCCGGGAGATCCCGACCGGAGTCGTCGAGCCAGGCCGCGCACCGCTCACGAATCGCGTCGGCGGTCGCCTGCGTGTCGAACTCCACGCCGAGGAGGTAGTCACCGACCCGCAGCCCGATCGTGCCCGCCCACACGGGGCGGTGCTGGGCGGCGCCTCAAGGATCGGGCGGCCGGGGAAGCACAACCGGGCCGGCGTGAGCACTGACAGTCGATGCCGGCTGATGGTGGTGGCCGCCGTCGCGCCGGACCGCCTCGGTTCCCTCCAGCAGTCCGCGGGCGGCGAAGTCCTCCACGGCAGTTTCGGCGTCAGCCCGGAGGGTCTCGAACGGCACGTTGACCAATTCGTGCAGGGCGGCGGCGACATCGTCGAGTGAGAGCTCGCCGTCGACGAGCAGCCACACCGCCGAGGCCGAGGGGCTCAGCTCGTGAACCTGCCCAGTACGGTCGTCGAAAAGGACCGCCTGGTTGTGCAGGAACGCGGTGTCGATCGCCGGGTGAGGCTTCGGTCGTTGACTGATGGTCGGGCGCCCGATCACGGTGCCGCTCGGTCGCCGACCAGTTGGCGTACGGCGCGCTCCGCGGCGTCGAGGTCGTCGACTCCGAGCGTGTACGCAGGAACCGACTCAACGACGGAGACGATGGCGCGGAACACGATCCGTCCAATGGCGCCCAGCGTCGGGAGGTGGCTCGCCAGCAGGCGCACGGCGGTCGCCGGCGCCAGCGGCGTCATGCTTGGGTCGGCTCCCGGGTCGTATTGCGGGAGGACGATCGCCGCCAGCGGGGCGGCCGTTCCCAGGGCACCGAGCTCAGACGCCGGGATGAGCACCTCGGCATCCGGGCTGGGAGGAGTGATGAGCGCGTCGAGCGGGCCGCCACGGCGAACGCCGATGGGTCGCCAGAACGGATGGACGACCGGCGCCTCGCCGCCGTGTCGGCGCTCGAGCAGGGCCACCTCGTCCGTCAAGAAACCCCAGCCGTGGGCGGTGAGCCACCCGGCCAGCGTGCTCTTGCCGCTCTGTGACTGACCGGCGAGGACGATCGCACGGCCGTCGCGCTCGACGGCCGCGGCGTGGATGGGGATCAGCGGATGGGCTGACTCGAGAACAAGGCGGGTGACTTCCCACAGCACGTAGGACATGAGGTAGGAGTCGGTCACCGTTGTCTCGCACGCTTCGCCGTCGCGCCACAGCCCCCACGGGTGGGAAAGCCAGGAGGGGCCGCGGCGAGCGATGAGGAACACCGTCGGTGTCCCCTCGGCCGTCGCAGCGCGCAGGTCGCGAAGACGATCGGCCAGACGATCGAGGACCTCGGCGACATTGCCCTCGAGCACGAACGGCCGGCCCGCAGCGATGAACGGACCGACGCGGACCACACCGCCTTCGAGGGCCGGCGGGTCCTCGGTGATCGCGACCCCGTTGCCAACCACGGTCGGTGAGTGTAGGAGCAGTTGCGCGCCATGAACCGGTCCCCCCGACGAAGGATTGACCGTCGGTGGGCGAACGGTCCGCCTCGCACGCGGCGTTTCCGATGCCCGATTCGTACGCGTCGGCTCTACTCGGTGGTGAGAGTGGAACACGAGCCGGGCGGGCGAAGGACCAGCGTCGCCTCCACGGCATCCGTGAGGCGGCGGACGACACCTTGTACCTTCGGCGATCGATGGGTCGGCTGTGGAAGCTCGTCGGGCTGCTGGCGGCGGCAGCCGCGATCGCGTTGATTGCCTTCAGCCTGGTCGACGATCCGGCTTCGTCCGGCGACCTGAGCACTCCCAGCACCGAAGTAGCGACGACTCGGCGGCCGCGATCGCCACGACAGCCGAGGTCTCGACGACGAGCCGCACCGTGGCGTCAACCGCAGCGCCGACATCAACCGCAGCGCCGACATCAACCGCGGCAGCGACGTCAACGTCTACGACCGCCACCGCGTCGAGCCCGGCGCCCACGACGACAGCACCTCTCGGCGACATCGCGGCGTACCGTGTGCGCGTCGTGAACGGCGGTGCGCCGAGCGGCACGGCGAGCCTCATGACCGCTGTGCTGCGGAACGCGGGATTCAGCCCGCAGTCACAGGGCGACGCCGAAGGCGACAGCCTGGACACCGTGGTTCTCGTCGGTCAGGGGAAGGAGGCAGCGGGCCAAGCCGTGGCGGCTGCGCTCCTGCTCCCCATCGAATCCCTTCGGACAGCCGCGAACGATCCACGATGGGCGGCGAACGGCGGGGACCAGCTCGACGTCCTCGTTGTCGCCGGGGAGGATCAGCAGCCGCCGGGCTGACGAAACGGGCCTGAGACCGCTCACCGATCATGACGTCAGGACATGGTGACTCCTCGCCCGGGCGTCGAGCGGCCAGGATTGCGGCGTGGTGAGTTCGCGCCCAAGGCGCCGGAATCGCATCTCCACGGTGGATGCCCGGGTCGTCGCCGTCGTGGCGGCCGCTTCCGGCATCGTCGCCGCCTTTGCCGACGCCCACCCCACCGAGATTGGCGCCGTCGATGTGGGTCTCGCGGTTGCACTTGCGGCATTTGCCACATGGATCGCGGCGAGCAGCCCTTGGTGGGCGTTGGCAGCCGTCGGCGTCGTCGCCGTTCTCTGCGCTGCGAATCCGGTGCTCCTCGCGGCGGGACTGGCCGCGACTGCGTGCGCGTTGGCCGTCGGTTGGCGCCGTGCCAGCTGGCCCGCCGTCCGCGCGCTATCGGCCGCCGCGAGCGTCCAGGTGATCCTGCGGTGCGAGATCGATGCGTTCCACGGTCAGAGCGCCCTCCTGGCCGCGGGGTGTTTCGGCTTGATCATCCTCACTGGCCTACCTCGACGGTCCCGGGTCGTCCGCCGCCGCGTGCGACGGGGCGCTCTCCTCGCCGGTGGCTTCACGCTCGTAGCAGTCGGCTTGCTGGGGATCGCCAGCGGCGTGGCCGCGGGCCGAATCGTCGACGGCGAACGAGATCTACGGGCGGGGATCAGCGCGCTGCGCGCGGGCGACGATCGTGCCGCGGCTGAGGCCTTTGACCGGGCCGCTTCCAGCCTCGCCGCGGCTGAGCGGTGGACTGGCCTCTGGGTGCGTCCCGCGTTGGCCGTACCCGTGGTCGCACAGCACGCGCGAGCGCTCACGGAGTTGACGACCTCAGCGACCGACCTCGCGGAGACAGCTTCGACATCGTTGGCGCAGGTTGACTTCGACCAGCTTCAGGTCGACAGCGGAGTCGTCGACCTTGCGGCTATCGAAGTGCTCGTCGCGCCGCTGACCTCCACGCGAGACGCGCTGGCCGATCTCCGCGAAATGCTTGACCGCATCGATGATCCGTGGCTCGTGGGACCGATCTCCGACCGCGTGCATGACCTCGAGAACGAGGCCGCCGACATCGGCGAGCAGACGGAAACCGCGCTGGAAGCCGTGCGTCTCGCGCCGGCGATGCTGGGCGCTGACACGCCCCGCACGTATTTCGTTGCCTTCACCAACCCAGCGGAGGCGCGCGGACTGGGAGGGTACATGGGCGGCTGGGCCGAACTTCGAGCCGACCGGGGCCAGGTGCAGGTGACCCGGAGCGGACGCACGATTGATCTCATTCTCGGCGGCGACGCCGCGGAGCGCATTCTCACCCGGCCGGCGGATTATCTCAGCCGCTATGCACGCTTCGGCGCCGGGGGCGACGGTCGGCCCGTGGCGGTCGACTTCTGGTCGAACGTCACGATGTCGCCTGACTTTCCGAGCGTCGCTGAGGTGATCAGCCAGCTCTATCCGCTGAGCGGGGGCACCGATCTCGACGGCGTGCTCGCGCTCGATCCGTTCGCCGTGGCCAATCTGTTGCAGCTCACTGGCCCGGTGGAGCTGCCTGAGTTCGGCGTGACGCTGGACGCCGCTTCCGCCGCTGACTTCGTTCTGCGTGAGCAGTACGAGGCGTTCGACCCGACATCCGAGGAGCGGGAGGAGGTGCTCGTAACTCTCGCCGACGAACTGACGAACGCGGTCTTCTCACGTGCGCTGCCCGGCCCGCGTCTGCTCGCCGACACGCTCTCCCCGGCGATGCGCGATGGCCGATTGGTGTTGTGGTCCAGCCACGAAGACGAAGCCGCCGCGTTGCGGCGCCTCGGCGTGGACGGCGCGCTGCCCGAGCATGGAGCCGACGGACTGGCAGTGGTGAGTGTGAACGCGGCAGGAAACAAGCTTGATGCCTACCTCCGACGGAGCGTGCGGTACGAGGCAAAGATCGACGAGGACAGTGGCGCGATCCAGGCAACCGCGACCGTCGTGTTGCGCAACGAGGCGCCGGCACAGGGCCTCACTGAGTACGTGGCCGGGAACCAGGTGGGTCTGCCGAACGCCACGAACCGGATGTACTTGTCCGTCTACTCACCCTTGCGCCTCGCCGCTGCGGAGGTCGACGGCAATGCGTGGCCGATGGAGTCCGAGCAGGAGCGCGGATGGTGGGTGTACTCGACCTACGTGAACATCCCTCCCGGCGACGAGCTCGACGTGAAGTTGTCCCTCATTGGCGAGGTGCCCGATGGGGAGGCGTATCGGTTCGTGCTTCGTCCCCAGGCGCTCGCCTTCCCTGACGTGACGTCCGTGAGAGTGCGTGATTCCGGCGGCGACAGCATCATCGACTGGTCTGCTGCGACCTCTTCCGTGACGGAGCTTCCGTAATGGATTACGCTCGTCGCAGGGACGAAGCTTATTCGTCGCGCCCGACGCGAGGAGCGGCCATGCTCAAGCGGATCGCTGTGATCGCCGCAGCCATCGCGTTGTGCACCTCAGCGCCTGTCGGTGCGCAGGTCGAGAGCTACCCGCCCGATACGTCGTCCCTTACGTTGAACGCTCCCGCCTGCAACCCCGGGTCCATCTCGGGCACGGTCTTCGGAGTCCTCCCGGGCTCGACCGCGACGATCACGGCGCAGCTCCCTGGGGGCGTTGGGAGGCTCAGGAGATCGGCAGCACGACCGTGACCGGAGGCAGCGAATTCACTGCGCCGTTCGAGATGGCGATTTCGCGCGCACGGTTTGGCACGGCAACGGTTGCCGCCACCGGTACCTCCGCAGTCGGCGACCCGTTCACGCTTCAAGCACTGCTGGAGCTCGTGCCCTGCGCGGAGCTGCCATCGACTGGATCCGAAGCCTTCCCCTGGATCCGTTTCGGCCTGGTGCTCACCGCGGCCGGCGGCGCATTCGCGGTCGCGGCGGCGCGTCGGCGCCAAGTACGAGTGTCCTGAGATCAGCCCACGACTCGCGATCTGCGATCGTGTTCCAGGAACCAAGCGATGGTGCGGCGCAAACCCTCGCGGAGGTCTACCGACGACTCGTGCCCGAGGTCCCGGGCGGCGGCCGAACCGTCGGCGAGGCTGTGCGGCAGGTCGCCGGCGCGAGGCAGCCCGAACCGAGGGTGAGCTGTCACTCCCAGGAGCGCCTCGAGCTCGTGGAGGAGTTCGAGCAGGCTGTAGGCGCGCCCGGCAGCGACGTTGTACGCATTGCCGGCACACACGGAGGCCGGTGCCTGCGCGGCCGCCAGGTTGGCGGCGACGACATCGTCGACGTAGGTGAAGTCCCGTGACTGGGTGCCGTCGCCATGAATCTCGGGTGGCCGGCCGGCGCGCAAAGCGGCGATGAACAGCGGGATCACCGCCGCATAGGGGCCGTCTGGGTCTTGACGGGGCCCGTAGGCGTTGAAATACCGGAGGCTGACCGTCTCCAGGCCGTCGAGCTCGTGGAACACCCGCAGGTAGTACTCGGCTGCGACCTTCGAGACCGCGTACGGGGAGCGGGGCACGAGTGGGGCTGACTCAGGCGTGGGCCGGGGCGACGCGCCGCCGTAGACCGAGGACGACGACGCCGCCACCACACGGCGGACACCCGCCTCGCGCGCGGCGAGCAGGACGTTCAGCGTGCCGGTCGTGTTGATGAGGTTCGTGGAGAGCGGGTCGAGCACAGATCGGCTGACGGATCGGGCGGCCGCCTGGTGATAGATCACTTCGCAGCCCCGGCACATCTCGCGCACCGAGTCCAGTTCGGTGACGGCCGCGATTCGGAGGTCGGCTGACGGATTCAGATTCTCGATGAATCCGGTGGAGAGGTCGTCCAGAACGACGACGTCAGCGCCCTCCTCCACGAGGCGGTCCACGAGGTGGGATCCGATGAATCCGGCACCGCCGGTGACGAGGACGCGCACGGCAGACCATGGTGGCACGCGGCCATCGGCCACCATGGGACCGTCAGGAGATCCGTCGCCGGCGGGCCGATGACCACCACCTCCGCCCGAGGGGGCCGGTCAGGGCGGCACCGAGACGAAGGACGTGGCGCCACTGCCGAGGATCGAGGCGCACCGCGGCGACGGCATGCCGAACGGCCAGGGCATAGTGCCCGCAGCGGCTGGCGTTCACGGCGGCGATTCCGTGCAACCGGGCCCGGGAAGCTCGCGCCACGAGATCGAATCGACCCCGAGAAAGCAAGTGTTCAGCGGCGGACAGGCGAGCGCGGTCGTAGCCGGCCTGGTCGGTCGCCGCCCAGTATCGGACCGTCGGTTTGTCTACGGCTACGACTTTGACGTCTCGTGCGGTCGCGTGCTCGGCCGCGCGGAGCAGAAGGTCGGTGTTCTCGCCGAAGTGCAGCGCGGCGTCGTAGCCACCGATCGTCTCGAAGAGCGTTCGGCGAATTACGAACGAGCCTGCCGTCCTAGCAAGCGAGACATCACCGAGCTCGGGCACCGGCTGCGGCTGGACCAGGCGTTCACCATCCGGCGTGCAGCGCAGCAATCCTGCCGAGACGAGCGCAGTACCCGGCACGGCCACTTGCCGGAACGTGTCCACGGCCCCCGGCAACAGCTCGTCGTCGCTGTCGAGGAACAACAGCCACTCGCCGGTGGCAATCGCGGCCCCAGCGTTGCGTGCCGTCGACGGACCACCATGCAGTCGCTGAACGACGGTGATGTGCGCCGGCGCGGAGCGCGTCGAACTCGTCCCGGGTCTCGTCGGTTGAGCCGTCGTCGACGGCGATGATCTCGACATCGTCAACTCCCTGGCTGCGGACGCTTGCGATGGCGCGCCGAACAATCCCAGCCCGATTGTGCACCGGGATGATCACGCTCACCCAGGGTCCTTCCACGAGCCTCCCCAGACACGACTGCGTGCGACAATCCGTTCGTGCATCGCCCGGTCCACAAGATCTTTACCGATGGGGCCCCGGACAGGCACCAGTCCGGACTACTGGGACCACGAGTGGCTCGACCTCGACCTGACGGCGCAGGTGCAGCAGGCGACGGAGAATCCTGGATCCTTCGAGTCATTGCTTTCCCGAGCTCTTGGCGCTGATCCCATCTTGGAGGCCGGGTGTGGCAACGGATGGGTAGTGGCATGGCTCCGGCTGCTCGGACATGCGGTGATCGGATTGGATTTCGCGCTCGCCCCGCTCCATCGCGCCAACAGGCAGCGGGTGGGCTCTGCCCCTCGTGGGCGGTGACCTGCAGCAGCTTCCGTTCCCCGACGCCACGTTCGCGACGGTGCTCTCCCTCGGTGCGATCGAGCACATCGAGACGGGTCCCGAGCACGCCTTAGCTGAGCACCGACGGGTGCTCCGCGATGGCGGTCGGCTCGTCATCACGTTGCCGCGCCTGAGCTGGGTGAAGCGCCTGAACGACCTGCGCCTCGTCGGCCGGCCGGGAGCGACGTACCACTCGCCCAGAGATCGCTGGGTCGAGCGGTGCCGGCAGACGCGCGCGGAGCGACCTCGGTCTCGTCGCTTCGTGCAGTACGAGTTGTCGACGCGTGCTTGGGTCGGCCTGATCGAGGCAGCCGGATTCAGGGTGAGGAGCCATCGCCCGATCGGCGTGGGCGCCGGACTGGGGGAGAGCCGTTGGGTCCGCCGCTACTCCGCCCATCGAGCTCGATCTCCTCACGTCATCCTCGTCTGCAGGTCACGGCCGGCGGTCCCGGTTGCGTCGCTATTGGAGCGCCGGCGTCCACCAGAACCCCGCGACCCCTGGCGAGTCGGCTGCGGCGTACCTCATGGCCCGCGCCTTCGGTCACATGGTCTTCATCGTGGCCGACGCGGTTCCACAGGTGAAGACGGCATCAAAGGCTCGCACATCCAGCCACCGCGCACCCTTTCCATTTGGATGGATCGCGAGGGTCGCGTCGAACGGAGGGTCGAAGTCAGTCATCGAAGCCGATGCGCCTTCGGAACTAGAACAGCTCAACGTCGCCGAGAGTGAGTTCCCACTCGTTCAGCGGCGGCGCAGTCCTGCGGTCAAGTGGGAGACACGTGAAGATAGGTCCCGCCTTCGGCGCCGGTAACCAGGCCCCGAAGCGGCCGGCGGGGCCCAGTCGGATGGCGTAGTCGGCTTCGGTGCGAACCGCGGCCAAGTTCAGCAGTTCCCGAGTCGTTCGCTCATCGCCGCCGGACGCGAGGGCTTCCACGACGGCCGCCTCAACACTCGGGCCGCGGCGACGGCGGCGGACCACTGCAGACCCATGTGCCACGTCGTGTGCACCCAGAATCGCTCGGTACTTGAGCCAGGGACGGCCGTAGCGCCATTGGAGATACGCCACGGTGCGCCGCGTCCGCAGGCCACCCCGGCCGGTCCGATGGTCGGCGAGCAAACTGCCGAGCTGCGCGGAGTCCAGCAGATCGCTGATCGGAGCCCCCGCCGTGGTGTCGAGGGATTCCCGCTCGGCGGGCACGCGTGAACGCAACATTCGCCACACGGCCGCCGGCGACGAGGGTCGGACGGCAACAGGCAGGCGACCCACGTTCGTCCATCCCAGCTTGAGGTAGCCGGGGAGACTCTGGCTGTTCGGCGTGTTGAACACGAACTGCACGCCGTCGCCGCGAAGTTCGTCGAGCGCGGCGCGGGTCAGCGTCGAGAACACACCCTTGCCCTGATGATCTGGATGGGTGGCCGTATCGACGGCTCGAGCGGCACGAACCACGGACGAACCACGTTCGAACTCCCAGCGCATGAAGGGGCGCACGCCGATCGGCCGCCCGCCCTCTTCTGCCATCCACATCACCGACGGGCCGAACGGGCTGTCGACGTGCTTCCACTGCCACAGCCGGTGACCTTCCGGTCCCTCCGGCCATCCCATCGTCGTTCGCAAGAGGTCGACCAGAGCCGGGTGGTCGGCCGGCGAGGCCGGTCGAATGATCACGTGGTCCTCACTCGACGCATCTGCTGACGGTACCTTCGGCTCGGTGGAGGCAGTCGCCCGTCGCCGTTTGCGCAGTGTGTTGCCTAACGTCGACGAACTGCCTCCCGGTAGTTTCCTCCTCCGTGCGCCACGGCAGGACGAGCCATTCGATCGTGCATTGGGCCGGTGGGATGGGTCGCCAGGCGATCAAGCTCGCCGCGGCGGGCTTCGACATCGTGGCCAGGCCCAGAGCGGGTGTGGTCATCCTCGCCTACCACCGGATCGGCGGGCGGACGCGGTCGCAGGTCGACTTACCGGCCAACACCTTCGCAGACCAGTTGGGGTGGCTCACGGCGAACTCTCGTGTCGTGGCGCTCGAGACGGCGCTGTCCGCGCTCGGGGCGGGTGGCGTATCGGTCGAAGGCGACTTGGTCGTACTCACCTTTGACGACGGCACCTCCGACTGGGTGGAGCTCGTGCTCCCCGCGCTGGTCGAGCATGACGTTCCGGCCACGTTCTATGTCTCGACGGAGCAGGTGGAGAACGGGCGGCGCCTGCCCGACGATGCGCTGCCCGTGAGTTGGCTTGGCCTGGCGGAACTGGTGTCCACCGGCTTGGCCACCATCGGCTCCCACACGCATACGCACCGCCTGCTCGATCGGGTCGATCGAGCCACGGCGGCCGCGGAGATCGACCAGTCCATCGCCCTCATCGAGGACCGGCTGGCCGTCCCCTGCCGGCACTTCGCCTATCCCAAGGCCGTCCTCGGCAACCCGGACGCGGAAGCCGAGGTGCGAGCCCGCTTCGACAGCGCCGCGCTGGCTGGTGGCACAGCCAACCCGTGGCGGGCGACTGATGTCTACCGGCTCGCCCGGACGCCGGTGCAGGTCGCCGACGGCGGCGCCCGTGGTTCCGGCGCAAGGCGCAGGGTGGCCTGCGGCTCGAGCTGGTTGCGGGACGGGCTCGATCGGTACCGCTACTCCGGCCGAGTCACTTGACTCCGTCTCAACTGCCGCCTCGCTCCGACGGCTGCGTAGTTACCCGACAAGATCCCATCCTCGCGTGCCACCGTGACAGCACGGCGAGCCGGTAGGCCGTGAGCATCGACCTCTGGGCCCGGTCCGCCAACTGCTCGGTGCACTGTTGGCCGAGGACCTTGGTGATCAACGAGTCGCTGGACTCGACGCAGCGTCGAAGGTCTTCGTTGAGACCGGCAGCGAGCAGCCGACTGACGGGAACGGCCAAGCCCTTCTTTCGGGCGGGAAGCCGCACGACCGGCAGTCGTTCGCAGAGCAGGCGACGCAAGCCGTCCTTCCCGAACTGGAGAGCCGGATCCCCGAGTGATGCCGCGACCGCGGGATCGAGGAAGGGCGTGCGAGCCTCGACGCCGGCCGCCATCGTCGCGCGGTCGGTCTTCTCGAGGTATGTGTTGGGCAGCCACCGTGCTAGATCGAACCGGCGGGCCGCCTCCCTGCCGCGAGTTGATCCTGCCGACGCACACCAGTCGCTCAAGAACAGCCGCGCTACTTCGTGGCCTTCGGGGCACGAACGCTCGAGCGTGGGCAGATCAGAACCGAGGAGAGATGCGTATCCACGAGCGCCGCCCCGAAGGAGAGCTTCGACGGCGCGTCCACGAGGGCGATCGGAACGATGGCGGTAGATGACGTCCGCCACGGGTGAGGTGACGACCCCGACAGCGCTGACGAGCCGACCATCGAGGTACCTGGAGACGTCGTAACGGCGGTAGCCGCCGAACATCTCGTCGGCGCCCTCGCCGGTCAACACGACCTTGACGTCACCGGCGACCTCGTCGGCGAGCATCGCGAGGGGTAGCGCGGCTGCATCCCCCGCGGGCTCGCCGGTGACATCGAGGAGGTGATCGATGGTGCCGAGCAGTCCGACCACGGTCACTGGCACCGTCCGGTGGCGTGTGCCCAGCGCCGAGGCGTTCCACTCGGCGAGGGGGCTCTCGTCGATCTCGGGCATCTCGGGGAACGAGATCGTGTAGGTGCGGAGCGCCGCCAGCGTCTCCCGTGCATATGTCGTGATCAGTGTCGAGTCGATGCCGCCGCTCAGCAAGACGCCGACTTCGACGTCGGCGACCAGATGGGCTCGGACGCTGTCGCCGATTGCATCACCGAGCGGCATCGGCGCTGGACGCTCAGCTTCGAAGTGCTCGGGCGACGTCGCGACCGCCGCGTCCGTGCCGATCGTCCACGCGAGCACGCTTCCCGCCGGGACCTTGCGGATTCGCTCGAAGACGGTCGCCGAGGGCAACGTGTGCCCAAAGGCCAGGAACTGTGCCAACCCGACAGGGTTGATCCGACGCGCCTCAGCCAGCAGGGTGAGCGGGCCGAGCTCCGAGCAGAGTGTCACCCCGCCGCCTTCATGGTCGAGTTGGTAGAGCGGCTTGATGCCCCACGGATCCCGCGCCACGACAAGCATTCGCCTCGTTGCGTCCCACCAGCCGAGGGCGTACATGCCGCGAACCCGAGGCAGCGCAGACGTTCCGTCGCGTGCCAGGAGGCGAAGCAACGTCCGGGTGTCCGAGATCGCGGCATCTCCACCGAGATCAGCGGCGAGCTCCCGGTAGTTGTAGATCTCGCCGTTGAAGGTCAGCGCATCCTGCGAGCAGAGCGTTGCCGGCTGATCGCCCTCGGAGCCGAGCCCAATGATCGCGAGGCGGGTGTGCGCGAGAAGAACCTCGCCATTGGGGCTCTCCCACACGCCGTCGGCGTCTGGACCGCGGTGCCGCAGAAGGCGAAGGACCTCAGGGATCCTGCTCTCGCCACAGATCCGGACGGGTCGTGGCGAAGATCCCACACATGGCCGACCGACGCTAGCGCGCCCACCGACTGCACTCTCGTGCTTGGCTTACCTGCCCAGCAGGGCTGAGACTTGTTGCGCCGCCCGTCACGGCTGCGGAGACCCTGGAAGCCTGGTTGCGGGGTGGGCTCGATCGCTACCGCTACTCCGGACGAGTGACCTGATCTCCTCTCAGACTGGGCCGCTCACGCGTGCTTCGCGTCGATGAGGTCGCGCAGCGCCCGCTCGATCCTCGCACGATCCTCCGCTCGTGCCGGGACCATCGGCAAGCAGACTCCGGTGCGGAAGATCGTCTCGGCGACCGATCCGCCGACACAATGTGCATCCCGGTACTGAGGCTGCAGGTGCATGGGCATCCACGTCGGCCGGCTCTCGATGTTGTAGTCGGCGAGGTGACGGATGAGCTCGTCTCGGGTGAACGGAGCCTGCGCCGGATCGAGGGTGATGCAGGTCAGCCAGTTCGTCGGTCGACCGTACGGTGCGTCGGGCATGAACTCGACGCCCGGCACCTTGGCGAGCAGGTCTCGATACCGGCGGTTCGTGGCGCGTCGAGTCTCGACCTTGTCAGCTAGCTGCTCCAGTTGCGCCCGTCCGAGCGCAGCCAGGATGTTGCTGAGTCGGTAGTTGAACCCGAGTTCGACGTGCTCGTAATGCGGCGCGGGCACGCGTGCCTGTGTCGAGAGGTGCCGGATTCGCATCGCGAGCGCCTCGTCGTCACAGACCAGCGCCCCACCTCCGCTCGTCGTCACGATCTTGTTGCCGTTGAACGAGAGCACGCCGACATCTCCCAGTGAGCCAGCGCGCCGTTGGCGATAGGTGGCACCGAGAGCCTCGGCTGCGTCCTCGACCACCGGCACCGCCAGCTCTCGGCACAGCGGCATGATCTCGTCGTAGTCCGCGCACTGCCCATAGAGGTCGACGACGACCACGGCCTTCGGTAGGCGGTTGGCCCGTCGGCGCCGCTGCAGCTCATCGTGCAGGAGTGCTGGAGCGACACACCACGTCGCGGGGTCAGCATCGACGAAGACTGGCCTCGCCCCGGTGTAGACGACTGCGTTCGCGGTCGCGACGAACGTGAGCGTCGACACCAGGACCTCATCGCCGGCCCCGACACCGAGGCTGTGCAGGGCCAGGTGCAGGGCCGCCGTTCCACTCACCAAGCCCACTGCGCAGCGTGTTCCGGCCGCAATCGCGAGGTCTCGCTCGAACGCGTCGAGATCGGGTCCGACCGGCGCGACCCACCCCGAGCGGATCGCTGCCACCACGGCGTCGATCTCGCGCTCGGAGACCGCTGGCGGCGAGAGGTGGATCCGCGGGTGCTCAGCCATGGACCGCAGAGCTGGCGAGCGACACGGGGACGAGCTCGATTCCCTTGCGGGCCGCGATGTTGCGGTAGCTGGCGAGCACCCGTTCACTACACGGCTCGATCGTCGAATAGCTCGGCCGCCCGCTCGATGCTCGCCAGGCCCATACGGTGGCGGGTGGCCGGCTCAGCCACCAACCGACTCAGTGCGGCGCGGAGGGCGCTCGCATCACCCGCCGGTACGAGCAAGCCGTTGACATCGTGCTCGACGACCTGCCGGCAGCCCCGGACGTCGGTGGCGACGATGGGCAGACCCATCGCGGCGGCTTCCATCGCGGCGCGCGGGTACCCCTCTCGATGGGAGGCCAGCACGAAGAGGTCGAAGGCACCGTACACATCGACCATGTCGTCTCGGTGGCCGAGGAACTGCACTCCGTCGCGGATGGCCCGCACCCGGACGTCGCCGGAGAGATCATCGGGCTTGTCGGGATCCGCAGCGCCGGCCACGACGAGGCGCGCGCCAGCGAGACCCGTGGTCGCGTCGAACAACTCGGGATACCCCTTCTCGGCGACGAGGCGGCCGACCGCCCCGAGGACGATCGTGTCGGGGGCCGCTCCCCATGCCGCGCGCAGTTCACTCCGGCGTGCAGGGTGGACCGAGGAGGGACGGAACCTTGCGAGGTCGATCCCGTTGCCGAGTAGTTGCACCTTGCCGCGCGCCGCGAGGTGATGACGGAGAATCGTCTCCACGTCCTCCGGGTTCTGGACGAGCTCGGCATCGGAGAATCGGGAGGCGACCGCTTCGAGCCCGTAGACCAGCAATCGCATCGCGAAGGCATCGTCGTCCGTGGCGTACAGGCCATGCACCGTGTTGACCACGATGGGCACGCCCGCGAGCCGGCCCACCACCCGCCCGTACACGCCGGGCTTGGGGTTGTGGGTGTGCAGGACAGTCGGACGCTCCGCACGGAGGTGCCGCCACAGCTGCGCGGCCGCCCGCAGGTCGGCGCGCAGGCTTCGTTCCCGAGTCGATGCGGGTAGCGCGACGTGGCGAATGCCTCCGGCCGTGAGCACGTTCGCCCAAGGGCCGGGGGCGCTGATACCCGTCACCTCGGCCCCGGCGACGACGGTGGCATCAAGCTGCCGGCGCAAGAGCAGCTCCAAGCTCATGTCGACGGTGGTCAGGTGCGCGACCGTGAACGGCAGCGCACGTGTCACGACTCGGAGCCGGTGAACTCGGTCATCGTCACCCCGTCGGCGTGGTCGACACCGCGACGGTTGAGCACGAGGCCGACAGTGCGCCAAAGGATCTGCGCGTCGAGCACGAGCGACTGGTGATCGACATACCACACGTCGAGGGCCAGCCGTTCGGTCCACGACAGACCGTTGCGCCCGTGCACCACGGCCCACCCCGTCACGCCGGGACGAATCTCGTGGCGGCGGATCTGCTCGGGCGTGTAGCGGGGCAGGTAGTGCACCGGCAAGGGTCGGGGACCGACCAGGCTCATGTCACCGCGGAGCACGTTGATCAGGGATGGCAGTTCGTCGATGCTTGTCGCTCGCAAGCACCGGCCGATCCGGGTGAGGCGGGCGGCATCGTGCGCCGGCCCTTCCTCTCCCGCGCGCCGGTGACGCATGGTGCGCAACTTCAGCAGGTCGAACGGAGCAGAGTGGCGTCCCGCCCGCCGATCACGGAAGAACACCGGGGCACCCAGCGTCACTCGCACCGCCAGCGCCGCGACGAGGAGCACTGGTGACAGCAGGACGAGCAGGACGGCGGCCGCCGCCACGTCGAATAGCCGCTTCATCGCAGCCCGCCCAGCACGGCGCGGGTGGTGACCAGCAGACCGATCGCCGCCACGGCGACGATCGCGAGGGCGACCCAAGCATCCGTTCGCAGCCCGGCCGTTCGGCTGACGGCGAGGCAGTAGCCACCCTGGAGAACGGTGATCGCCACGACACCGCTCACCGCTCCGCTGCCCACGAGCGCGGATGCTCCACCAGGCAGACGCCGGGCAACCGGCTCGAGGAGGAGCAGGCCGAGGCAGGCCAGCCCACCGACGATCGCGCCGTCGCGCGTTGTGCCACCGAACAGCACGGCCCAACACAGCAGACCGCACGCCGCCAACGCGACGCCTGGGCCAAACGGCCGGCGGACCACGGCCTCGCTCAGGCCGAGCACGAGATAGGCCGGGACGAGGTATTCCAGGTGATCCGTCTCGGGAACGCAGGCGTAGACACCGACGGCGCCCGCGGCGAGGAGCAGGCCGATCGCTCCCGTACCGGCCCACCGCTGGGCCAGGTCGGGCAGGGCTACAGCGGCGGCGGCGAGCAGCATGATCACCACCAACCTCGCCCACCATTGATCCACGTCGACCAGGGGAGCGGCCACAATCAGAAGCCCTCCCGGCAGCGCGGCGAGCGCTCGCGTCGGCCAGGCGCGTTCTGCCGTGACGTATCCCGCGAACCCCAGCAGCGCCACCCCACCGGCGAGCACAGCGAACTCCAGGTCCTGAGCCAGCGCGCCAACGGCGAGTGAACCAGCCGCCGCCAGGGCCACGGTCCGGCCGTCGATCGTCACCCGAAGAGGAGTAGGCGCTGGGCGCGGAGCGGGCATGTCACGCAACGACCGATCGGGCGGGCACGCCTACGGCCACTACGCCGTCGGGAATGTCGTGGACCACTGCCGCCCCGGCACCGATCGTCGCCCAGGCGCCGACCTTGCGGCCGGGAGCCACGCTCGACCCGACACCCAGCAGGGCGCCGTCGCCCACAGCGACGTCGCCGGCAACGGCGCATCCAGGGCAGACGTGGGCTCCGCGACCGAGGTCGGCGTCGTGGTCGACCGAGGCATTCGTGTTCACGATCAACCCATCGCCCAACGAGGCGCCGGCATTCACGACCGCCCCTGCCATCAACACCACGCCGACCCCGAACGTCACGGACGGGGACACGACCGCGTGCGGGCTGACCGCGTTGATCACCTGCGCTCCGGACGCGAGGCAACGCTCGATCAGCAGGAGGCGAGCTCGGTTGTCGCCTACAGCGACGAAGAGCCGATCCAACCCGTCCGCGATGAACCGGTCGACTTCAGAGTCGAGACCGAGCACCGCTACCGGAAGCGGGCGGCGGGCGACGCCATCGTCACTGAGGCACCCCAGGACACGCTCGCCACCGGATTGGAGCACATCGATGCACACACTCGCGTGGCCACCGGCTCCGATCACCAGCACACCATCGGCCACCATCGACGCGACGGTACTGCGAGGTGCGCCGCTCAGCGGCGGACCTCGTTCTTTGCTACGCAATCGGACTGATGGCCGAGCAAGGCACTGCGACGCGCCGGGTGCTCCTGCTGATCAAGGGGCTCGGGCCGGGCGGTGCGGAACGCCTCGTGGTCGACCAGGCCCGCCTCCGGGACCGGACCCGCTTCGACGTGCGGATCGCCTACCTCCGAGTCGACAAGGAGCACCTCGTCTCCGAAGCAGAAGCCGCGCACGTGGTCTGCACCCGCCTGGCAACGCGCGGCCCTCGCGATCTGCGGTGGGTTCTGCGGCTGCGCGCGCTCATGCAGGAGGGCGGAGTCGACGTGGTGCACACCCACTCCCCGGCGTTGGCGCCCGTCGCCAGACTCGTAGCCCGCACAATGCGGCGGAGACCACGACTCGTCTACACGGAACACAACGAATGGTCCTCGTACGGGCGGCTGACGCGATGGGCGAACCGACTCACATACCGCCTCGACGACGCCCACGTCGCCGTATCAGATGAAGTCCGGGCGTCAATGAGTCGATCGGCGCGGCGAAGCACCCCGACTCTCGTGCACGGCACCGACATCGATGCAGTTGCGGAGGAGCGGGAACGACGAGAGTTCAGCCGTGCCGCGCTCGGCATTGCGGATGACGATGTGGTGGTAGGCACGGTCGCCAACTTGCGGCGAATCAAGGCGTATCCGGATCTGCTGCGGGCCGCGAGAATCGTCGTCGAAGAGCGCCCTCAGGCCCGGTTCGTCGCCATCGGGCAGGGGCCGCTGAAGGCTTCACTCGATGCGGAGCACGCGCGCTCCGGCCTCGGTGACCGGTTCGTGTTCCTCGGATATCGCGCCGACGCTCGGCGGCTGATGGCGGCCTTCGACGTCTTCGTCCTCGCCTCGCGGCACGAAGGTCTCCCAATCGCGCTCGATGGAGGCGCGGGCGCTCGGGTTGCCAGTCGTGGCAACGAGCGGCCGGTGGACTCGTCGCGCACGTGGCCGACGGTTCCGACGGCCTCCTTGTGCCAGCCGGGAGTCCTGACCGTTTGGCAATGGCGCTCGTGAGGCTCATCGACGATCGTGAGCTTCGTGGGCGCCTCGCGGTCGCATCTGCCGCCGTCGCCGGCGTCTACGACATCCGCAGGGCCGTGAGTGAGGTCGAAGATCTATGGCTGAATCGCCGCCGCTGAGCGAGATGCCGCTGCTGGCCGTGGCTCCCTCGGTGCAATCGGCAGGGCCAGCAGGAGGACGACGAAGGGCCAGACCTGCACTCGCTGTCGCGTGAGGATCCCGAGATTCCCGATCGTGGACCACGCGAAGCCAAACACGCCGATGTACACGACGGCGAACAGGACATACGGTCGCCGGATCATCATTGCTGGCAGACCCCACAGGCGTCGCCAGCTCACGATGGCGAGCACGAGTACGAAGGTGGTCTCGACTGCCGCCAGTGCAGCGGCGGAGCCACGATCGGCGTCGAAGACCGTGGGGCGCAGGAGGCTGGTCACGAGCGCGCGCGGGTAATCGATCGGCGAGTTGGGCCGGCTGGTGTCGATCTCGGAGCCTCCGACAGCCGTACGGTCCTGCGCGGTGTCCAAGACGCCGGTCACGGCATCGAACCCTGTCACGTCCCCGGTCGGGAAGAAGTACTTCACGACTTGCGAGAAGGCGAACGCCAAGCCGACGGAGAGAATCGCGACGCCCAGGTACCGCCCGATCGGACCGAGCAGCGGTCGTTCACCGGGTGCCCGCCGAAAGACCGCGGCGACGAGGAGCGCAGCCATGAACACGGCGGCAACGTGGGGACGAGCAACACCCGCGCCCGTGAGGCCTATCGCCGCGATCACGTACCCGAGCGGTTGGCGGGCGAGGATGCGAGCAGCGCCGTAGGCGGCGACACCGATGCACAGCAGCATCCACGCTTCCTTGCCGATGCCGGACGGCCAGAACAACAGCGACGGCAGGAAGAACAGCAGCCACGCGTAGCGGCGGTGATCCAACTCGGGAACACCGACGCGGGCGGCTCGGTGGCAGAGAAGGAGGCCCCACCACGACATCCAGGAGAAGAGGAGGAAGCCTCCCAGGCGAGTCGGACCGGCCACCGCGTACACGGTCGCCGTGAGGCGCTCCAGGAACTCGGTGCCGGTGGCGAGCGGGATGAGGTCGCGTAATGGAAGCGAGCCTGCGATGAACTGATTGGCGAGCTGCTCGCCTACGAGGTCATATCGGGCGGCGTCCGCCCGACCGCCGTAGAGCTCGAAGGCCACGAAGTAGCGCAAGAGCGACGCGAGGAGCTTGACGACGAGGGCAGCGGCGAGCAACCCGAACATCGGATCGTCGTCATCGCGGGTGATCCACCGGATCATGGGAAGGCTCACCGCGAGGATGAAGGGACCGATGACGAGGGCTGCCCAGGTGTCGTAGGACACGTGCTCCATGCACCAGGCGAGAACGCCGCAGTACGCGGCGATCGCGACCAGTCCCAGCGATACGACCGCGCGTCGCCCTCCGGCGGATGCCCCAAGCACGGTGCTCATCCGCGCCTCACGCTTCAGCCTTCGCGCAGGATGAAGCCCTTGGCCACCAGGTCGTCGAGGGGATCGTGTACGTCGCCGTCGATCCTTGCGACTCATCCTGGCTCACGTCCGGGCGTCGCGCTCCCCGAGACTTCCTGCGGCGGCAGCCACGCCGGCGGGTTCGGCGGGGCCCCGGGTACGAGCGGGCCACCCGTCCGCTTGCTGGCTCGCTTCCCCGACTTCCTACCCTTCGCCGACTCATCCGCTGAACCGGAGTAGTAGCCGTAGTAGCGATAGCGGCGCCGACTCGGCTGACCGGCGTCGGTGATGGCCAGTACCACGAGGCTCGCCCCTCCGAACCGCAAAAGCTCCTGCGCGCGCCCTGCCGCGCTCACCGTGGAGCGGTCGAGACGAGCGAGGAGCAGGCTCACCGTGGCAAGCGGCGCAAACTCCAGCGATTCAGCGGTGACGGAGAGGGGTGGGGTGTCGATGATGATGACGTCTACCGTCGACCGCAACACTGAGATGATCTGGGCAGTGGTCCGGGCGAGGTCGCCGGGCGTCCCTTGCCCTGCCGAGACGTCGAGGAACTGCAAGTTGGCCACCGATGTATCGGCGACCCACCGCTCTGGTGAAGTACTCCCATTGCCGCTCAGTGAGACCGACGGGTCGGGGCGCCACCATGAGAGGAAGCGCCCGAGCTTGGGCCGGCGGAAGTCGGCGTTGGCGACGACCACCTTCTGCCCAGTCTCGGCGAACGCTGCCGCGAGGTTGGCTGAGACGGTCGTCTTTCCTTCAGCTGGCGAGGCGGAGGTCACGAGCACGACCAAGCACCTGGGCGGGTTCTCGCCTTCGGCGGCGAGGAACGCGAGTGACGTGCGGAGCGTGCGGTAGCTCTCGGCTGCGTGAGTGTGCTCTGTGGGACCGACGAGCAGCCGAGTTCCCCGCTCCCGCCGGCGCAGCGAAGGTAGCTCCGCGACGACGGGAACGCCGTAGGCCTGCTCGGCCCGCCGCCGGTCGCGGATGCGGTCGTCCAATCGATCGACGACGATGGCCAGACCACAACCGAGCAGGAACCCGATGCCGGCGGCCATTGGGACTCGGGTTGCCCGGGAACGGGGGGCTTCGAAGCCGCCGGTCTCGACCTCGACGGGCTGTGCCCGCTCGAGCGTGGTCAGGCTGAGGTCCTCGGTTTGCTCGAGGCTGAGATTCTGATAACTCTCGTACGTAACGCCATACGCCCGGACGGCGGCATCGCGCTCGGCCATGAGGACCCCGTTCTCGGGGTCCGCCCGTAGTGCGTCATCCAGCTCCTGGGCCCGCTGCTGTTGCACCTCCATGCGGGCCAAGGTCGACGTCAGGCGCCGCTGGCGGACTTCCTCCTGGCGCTCGGCCAAGAAAGCGGCGGTCTCGTCAGCGAACGCATCGGCCAGAAGCACCGCCCGCTCGGGGTCAGGCTGCTGTGACGACACCCGCAGCGTGCCGGTCTCCGGATCGACTTGAGCTTGCACCTCGGCGGCAAGCGCAGCCGGGGCGCCGACCCAGCCCAACTCGTCCGCCACGCGACGAGGGACCTCACCGGTGGTGGTGAACAGTGGGACCTGGGCGAGCGTGACAGTGCCGACCCGCTGCTCGATGCCCAGCGTGGGATCGGCGACGAGCATCGTATGTGTGGCCAGGAAACTCCGCTCGATCGGTGTTGGCTCAGCCGGTGTGGCCAGGAACGCGGCAATCGCGCCGATCAGGGTCGCCACCGCGACGATGGGCCAGCGCCGTCTGAGCGCGCGGAGATAGTCGATCGGCTCCACGCCAGATCACATCTGCACGGCGTCCGTTGTGATTGGCGGACCCTACCAGTGCGCTATCCCGCGACTCCTGCACCCGCCCCGGCCTCCTGGACGAGTCGGGTCCCGCACAGGCTCATGGTCGGCATCTACGATCTGTGGGGTAGACGGAGAACCGATGAGCCGAGAGGCGGTCTTGGAGTACGACCAGCAGTTGCCGAGACGCTCCCGCACTTCCTCGTTCCTTCGCCGACACCTGCCGATCGCCCAAGCCACGCTCGACGCGTTGGCGTGGACTGTCGCGGTGACGGTGGCGACCTTCGCCCGCTACGACTTCCAGGCGGACAAGGTGAGCGCCTCGGGCGTCGCGCTCGTCTGCGTGCTCGCCGTCGCCGGCCAGGTGTGCTTCGGCTGGGCGCTTGGCCTCTACCGGCGCCGCTACCACTACGGCAGCTTCGACGAGGTTCGGTCGCTCGCCCTCACCGTCGCCGCCACCGGGCTGGTGCTCATGGTGGTCGTCGTCGGTGAGGGCGGCTCCACGGTGCCGCGGACGGTTCCTTTCGTGGCCAGTTTCTCGCGCTCGTGGCCGCGGCCGCGGTTCGTTACGCCTTCCGGCTGTGGCAGGAGCAGCGCCGGCGTCCCTCCGCGTCCACGTCGCGCCGTGTCGTCGTCCTCGGCGCCGGTGAGGCCGGTGCCCAGATCGTCCGCACCATGTTGCGCAATCCAGCCAGCCCGTATCTACCCGTCGCCTTGCTCGACGACGACCCCGGCAAGCGGGCGCTGCGTCTCCACGGCGTCCGCGTCGAAGGCTGCCGCGACGACCTCGTCGCCGTCGCTGAGCGCCGAAATGCGGACGCGGTGCTGCTCGCCATACCATCCGCCTCCGGCGAGACGCTCCGCTCACTCGCCGAGCCCGCGTTCGCGGCCGGCATCGACGTGCTCGTCCTTCCTCCGGTCGAGGAGCTGCTCGGCACCGTCACTATCGGCGACATCCGTCCGATGAGCGAAGCAGATCTCATCGAGCGACGACCGGTCGAAGTGGATCTGGCCTCGATCACCGAGCATCTCACCGGGCGGCGGATTCTCGTCACCGGGGCAGGCGGCTCCATCGGCTCCGAGCTGTGTCGTCAACTCGACGGCATCCGCCCGGCGGCGCTCGTCATGCTCGACCGAGACGAATCTGGCCTTCACGCCACGCAGCTAGCGATCGAGGGCAGGGCCTTGCTCGACAGCCCCCGCCTCGTCGTGGCCGACATCCGCGATCGAGGCTGGCTCCTGGAGGTCTTCACGCGTCATCAGCCAGAGGTGGTCTTCCACACCGCCGCCCTCAAGCACGAGCCGCTGCTCGAGCTGCATCCGGGCGAGGCGTGGAAGACGAACGTGCTCGGCACTCAGAATGTGCTCGATGCCGCCGTCGCGTCCGGCGTGCAGTTGTTCGTCAATCTGAGCACTGACAAAGCTGCCGATCCGACGAGTGTGCTCGGAGCATCGAAGCGGATCACCGAACGACTGACGGCTGACGCGGCTCAGAGAACCGGCCGGCCGTATGTCTCGGTGCGCTTCGGCAACGTGCTCGGCTCTCGTGGGTCGGTTATCACCACCTTTCGAGCGCAGATCACAGCGGGTGGCCCGATCACCATCACCCACCCTGACGCGACCCGATTCTTCATGACTGTGCAAGAGGCGGTCGTCCTCATGATCCAGGCGGCTGCCCTCGGCGAGCCCGGTGAGACGATGGTGCTGGACATGGGTACGTCGGTCCGCATCGAGCACATCGCGCGGCGCCTGATTCTGCAGGGAGGGCGACCGGTGGAGATCGTCTACACCGGCCTTCGACCGGGAGAGAAGCTCCACGAGACGCTGCTCAACTCCCGTGAGCCGGACCTCCGCCCACGGCATCCGTTGATCAGTCACGTCTGCGTACCGCCACTCAGCCTCGATGAGGCCGAGCAGGTTTGCCTGGAAGAGGGCAGCCTCCACCCGCGCGGCACGACTGATCGCAGCCGCACAGCACGGCGCATGGGCCGCAAGCGCGGCCGCGAACGGCCCGACTACCAACGAGCGAGCTCGACGAGGCGGCTGACGAGTTCATCGAGTTCGGCGGCGGTCGCGCGGTATCGTCCCATGCTCCGCCTGTACGGGTCGGCGACGTCCTCGGCAGGACTCTCCCGGAAGATTTCGGACGCTGTTCGCTCTCGTGCGAGTCGGCGCACCCAATCACAGACATCTTCGTGCCGCCCGCGGGGTCCTGCGGTTTCCGCGCGGGCCACGAGGTCGCGGAACTGGAACGTGCGGTGCCAGGTCGACCCATCGATCAGGACCACCGCGCGCAGGTGCTCGTGGGTCATCGTGATCACGAGGTCCCTGCCGTCGTGCGCGAGGAGCTCGGGCGTGATGGAGCGAGACGCTTCATGCGTCATGGTCACTCCGAGCTCGGACATGACTCGTTGGGCACGCTTGTCTCCCGCCATCGGGGACGCGTCCGTTCCGGCCGAGGCAGCTGCGACGGTCGGACCCCGACCGGTCAGCCGAGCGCGCAGAAGCGCCGCCGCCATCGGTGATCGACACACGTTGGCAGTGCACACGAAGAGCACTCGGATCTCATCAGCTTGAGGCTCGATTTCGCTCATTGTGCTCGTGCATGCAGCGGAAGCCGACGACGCGATCCTTCGAGGTCACGATTCGCTGCGGTCGGAACGTAGCGACTGATGCGCAGCACAGTCGACCCGACCGAGCAGACCCGCTGGACCACCGTGCCCACCCTGGTGCGCCAGCGCGGGCTGTGCCCGCACGGCCATGGAGGCCGTGACATCCTCAGTCGCTCGGTCAAACGCCACTGCACGGCCACCGCGAAGCGACTTGCCCAACCACCGTCCGCCACCTGGGCGGGTGTACGAACAGGTGTTGCTGGCGGCCCGTTCGGGATGACGACCCGGACTCGACCAGCTGATGCTCGCGCTCCAGCCACGTGTGTACTGGCGGCGGGTCGGGGGAGCTGCGCGTCGGGACGAGCTCGCGTAGCGATATACCCTCTGGCGTCCGTGGAGGCCACAGGGGGGTTAGCCGTGAGCCGACATCACCGATCGCTTCGCCTGCTTGTAGGTGGTCTCGTGGCCGTCGTGGTGTTGGCGGTACCGTTCGCTGCGGGTGCCGTCACCATCACCGGTTTCGTAAGCCTGGGCCAGGCCGCGGCTGGGAACGGATGGGCCGTCCATCCCGACCAGACCGGCGGAGGTAGTGAGCGGTTCGTAGAGGGCCCACTGACGCCGCCAAGCGGGCGTGGCAGCTTGGAACTCTCCGTGGCCGCGACCAGCGATCGGGCACTGGTGTTCACGGTGCCGAAGCCCGGCTCTGGCGCGACTGCACCGGGTTTCCTGGGCCCGTTCAACCCGACCCCGTGGGGAAGTCTGAGCGGATCGTTCTCGACGTTCACGGCGAACACTGCCGCACCGGCGTCGTCGATCCCGGTACTGAAGTTGGTCGGCTACCAGGTCTTCGATACGGCGAATCCGTTGCAGTCGACGGGCTTCACGACTTTGAACTTCGAGGGAAGCAATCAAGGCAGCGTGACGGCCAACCAGTGGGAGATGTGGACGCTAGGGGCGACGTCGCGTGTGTGGCAGTCCAACACCACCGACGGGTTCTGCCAGATCGCTGCGCCGTGCACGCTGACCGCGTTTGCGGCCCAGTATCCGAACGGCGCGTGGGGACAGATCCAGGCCGGTCTCGGTTCCGGGGCACCGGCCGGGTCAATCGGTTACGCGGACAACGTGCAAATCTCCGATGGTGCCACGACGTTCACGTACGACTTCGAGACGCCATCCCCCTCGACGGCCACGATTACCGCCGGCGCAGCGACGGCGACCGGCGGGTCCGTGGACATCACACTCAACGTGTCGCCGGATGTTGTCGGTCCGACGGAGTTCACCATCGTGTTCAGCGGTACTAGTGCGGTGGCCCCCGCACCGGTGACCCTGGCCGCTGGCCAGAGCACCACACTGAACGTCCCGTTGCCCTTCGGTACCACCAACGTGGAGATCCAGGTGCAAGGCGTCACCATCGCCTCTGCTCCGATCACGTTCTCAGCCTCAATGCCGGAGCCGGCACCGCCCACGACCTCCGCACAACCGGGCGGCACCATCCCCGCGACCGGATCGCCCTCGGACAATGGGCGGGTGCTGATGGTCGGTGTCTTGCTCCTGACCCTCGGTTCGGTACTTTTCGTCATGGCACGGATGCGAAAGGCCCATTAGGCAGCCGGGCTCCACCGACGGGCAGATAGGGCCGTTCGGGTAGCTTGGCGTCAGTCGACGTCAGCGTGCTTACGGGCCAGCTCGACGTCGTGTCGTCACGATCACCAGACCGCCGAGACCGACCAGGGTCACCGCAAGTACACCTGCCGGGATGACACCGGATCCGCCCGTACCCGGGATCGAGGCAACGCTGCCCGCCTCGACCTCCTGAATGACCCAGGGCAACTCGTCGAATGGCCGGGTGACCGACCCCGGCTCGGTGTCCGGCGGGGTGATGGGGGGTGCGGTCGGTGAGGTGGTGGTCGGCTCGGTGGTCGCAGGCGGCAGTGTCGTGGTGGTGGTCGGCTCGGTGGTCGCAGGCGGCAGTGTCGTGGTGGTGGTCGGCTCGGTGGTCGCAGGCGGCAGTGTCGTGGTGGTGGTCGGCTCGGTGGTCGCAGGCGGCAGTGTCGTGGTGGTGGTCGGCTCGGTGGTCGCAGGCGGCAGTGTCGTGGTGGTCGTCGGCAAGGTGATCGGGGGGGTCTCCGACTCCCCGACGGCAAACACCTTGCTGTCGGTGAACCCCGATCCCTGCTCCACTACATCGATCTTCCACAATCCGACGGGCGCGTCCAGGATGTCGAGGCAAATGTTGCCCTGCTGATCAGCGGTGAAGATGCCCGGCCCGTAGACGACGTCAGGGTTGGCGTCCTTGTCGGTAACAAAGATCAAGGTCGACGAGTTCGGTCGAAGGCCGGTGATCCCAATGCTGAATGGGACCGTCACCTTGGCGTCCCTGACGTCGCTCACGCATCCAGTGGAGTCGTAGATCGTCACACCACCAGGCGCGAGGACCTGGGCAGACGCCTGCTGCGAGAGCATCAACGCCCCCGATGCGATGACCACGAACACCAATGCTCGTGTCCGCACGCTTCCTCCCGTCGGGTCAACCCGCCCGATCCGAACCCTACGCCACAACGACGGACGTTCTGGTGGTGGGCTCAGGTGGGGCGTGAGACCTGCGGTGCCGGCTGCGGACTAACGGCGACGCCGCAGCCGGCACCTGGGCAGGCGAGACACAAACCCGTCGTCACGCGATGACAGAGCCTCCGGTTCCATCGCCGGAGCCGGAGGCCGCAGACCTCCCAGCTGGTTCGTGTCTGTCGTGACCGTCTCGGGAGCCGTCCTCGGTGAGGATGTCGTAGAGGTTCACGATGCGCAGGAGCCGCGCAACTTTGCCGAGCACGCCTCGATCTGGAACGTGCAGTCTTGGTGCGGGCCGCGCTCAGAAGCCGGACGAGGACGGCGATGCCACTGCTGTCCAGGAACGTGACGCGGTGCAGATCGAGCAGCAACGGTCCATGGACTGTCTCGAGGCGATTGAGATGGCGGGCGGTCACAATGTCGATCTCACCCGCGATGGTGAATCGGCCTGGGGCGCGTTCGACGACGGTGACGGGACCGAGCAGTGGTTCGATCGCGTCCCTCCGTTGGCTGGGGGTGGCTGCGTTCGGCGACGGGAGGGCAGCCACGAGGGGCGCCCCGGCTCCCAATGTTGGAGGAACTCGGGCCCCGGTCTCCCGGACGGTCACAGGGACTAGGCGCACGCCAACTCTGACGGGACTCCGACGGCCGGTCCACCCTGGACGATCACCCGTCCGAATGGCCCGCTCCTCGCGGCACCGATCCAACCCGTGCGACTGGTGGCGGGACTGCGACACCGACCGCATCGGGTGCGAACGCTGACCCACTCGAGGACCACTCGCCGCAGGGCGTGCGCTCGGTCGCGGCTCGCGGCGATCCAGCAAGGCGCTTTGAGCAGCGCAGAGCGCGAGTGGCTCGGCTTGAGGACGACTTGGCAGGCCAGCCTGCCCTGATCGACGTCACCGCCGACCGTCTCGAGGTGTCAGAGCGCACGGTCTGCCTGTGGGCGCCGACCGCACGGATAGTCGGCCAGTGCCGAGCGGGGCTGCCCGGCCGACGTGGGTACCGCTACGTCGGCCGTCGTCGCCGCCTTGTTGGCCGCGGCGTCTTTTGGCCGTCAGCTCCGTCTGGTTCTGGTCATTGTGAGGCCGGCAGCTGGCGCGGCGCCGTGCTCGGCGTCTCGCCGGGCCTCGTCGTGACCGTGATCGAGGTCCCTGTCGTCGTCACGGTAGTGGTGGTGGTCACCTGCCGGCTGATGGGGCAATCGCAGGTCAGCGTGTCGAAGCGCTGGGTCTGACCGTTGCCGAACCGAACTCGCGGTCCGGTCTCGGTGCCGTCTGTGGTGGCCCACATCTCCAGGTTGAACGTGATGCCCTGGCCGACCGTGATCGCCGGGTTCTCGATGCCCCGCTCGCCCGGGGCCAGCGTGTCGAGTTGGCGGACGTTGTCCTCGATGCGGGCGAAGAACGTGACCGGGACGGCCGAGCCGGCTCCGTTGCCATAGACGATGGCGTACACCGCCGACGAAGTGGGATCGTCGGGCGGGCAGAAGTGGAGCGGGTAGGACCACGCGAAGTCGCTCACGCCAGGCTTGCCGGGATTAGGGCCGCAGCCCGGGCACGGCGCGGTGGGAACCGGCGTGGGGACCGGCCCCGGTGGGATCTGAGCCGACACGAGCTCGCCGGCGCCGCCCCTCGACAGGGTGAGCGGCACGAGCACGGCTGAGACGACAGCGACGAGGATCACGGCCAGGGCGGCCCGAGAGCGAGGCATCATACCAAGCTAGTGCGAGGCGTGCCGGCGGGATACTGCGGGCGTTGGCGCGGCGTCCGAGCCGTCGTGAACCTGCGACCATTGGCGGTCGGGGGCGCGAGGGCTCGAGAGACCGCACCCATCTACGCACGCACGCGGCGAGCTTGGCGCTCGGCATCGCCGGATTGTCGCGGCTCACCTCCGCGGCCGCTTCACGGTCGCCGAGGACGTCGGCGTCGACATCCGGATCCACTCATTCGCTGATGGGTTGCGGTGGTCAACGGCGACCATCACGAGCGTAGACCGCGGCGACGTCTACCCGATTGCCGCCCTCGGGCGGATCATCGGTGACTTCACCATGGTGGTCGCCGAGTTCCTTGCTCGCAGCAACGAAGTATCGGCGCTGGCCGTCGTCGCTCAGCGTGGTGCACTGGCTATACACTCCTGTGAACAAATGAGGTTTGGTCCTCCAAGTCGGAACCCTCTCAAGGTGGCGGCACGGGTTCGAATCCCGTTGGGGCTGCTGGAAAAGTCCAGGCAGATGGCGCTTTTCCTCCAAGCGGTGCGGCGAAGGAAGGCCAGTTGCCATACGGCTTCCTGTGTGCTGTCCCGGTTGATAGTGGTCATGTTGGCTTCGGTTGGTGTGTTCCAGTTCGGGGACTGGCTCCGGTATGACCTTGACCCCCTTCGGTGGACACCTGATTGTGGCGTGAGGCCAGAGGAAGGAGCCCTGGATGGGGCGTCCGTCGAAATACCCGCCGGAGTTCCGGCGTGAAGCTGTCGAGTTGGTGAAGACCTCGGACCGCTCGCCGCTGGCGGGATCGCCAAGGAAATCAACGCTTCTGACGTGGATCGGTTCCTTGCCACTGTCACCCCGGCGACACCGAGTGAGCAGATCCGCTACGACCGGGCGGTCGAGCTGCTCGACGACATCCGCCGCCTCGACGCCCAACTGAAGGCCTCGCATCGTCGCATTCGTGTGGCCATCACCGCATCCGGCACGACGGTGCTCGCCGTCGCACTGGCACGCGGTGTCGCGCTCGGGGCACGACCCCGAACACGAGAGTGCAATCCTGGGGGAGCAGGTCGGGGAGGTGGCAGCGTGGGTGACCGAGTTGTTCAGACTGCGAGTTGTCCGAGCATCTGGCCTAACGGCGCGGACTACTGCCGAGGACCTCTCCGTTGACCACCACCGCGATCGGCGACTATGCCTTGCTCGCGGATCGGCATAGTGCGGCACTGGTGAGCTTGGACGGGTCGATCGACTGGTTGTGCTTCCCGCGTTTCGACAGCCCGTCGATCTTCGCTCGGCTGCTTGGCGAGCAGGCGGGCTACTGGTCCGTGCGAGCATCAGGCGCCAAAGCGGTCACCCGTCGCTACCTGGATCGCACCATGGTGTTGGAGACGACCCATCGCACGGCCACTGGGACCGCGGTCGTCGTCGACGCGCTGGCGATGGGGGAGGGCAACCGAGGGCACGACCTGGGCAGGGACGCGCCGCATCTTCTGCTGCGGCAGGTCACGTGCAGCTCGGGAAAGGTCGAGATTGACCTGGAGTACATCCCTCGACCTGAGTACGGCCTGGTGCTCCCCTTGCTGGACGCGGTCGACGGCGGACTGGTCGCTACTGGTGGGGCCGATGTCCTGTTTCTGTCGTGCCCGGTGCCCTTGGCCGTCGACCGTTCGTCCGCATCGTGCCGGTTGGCCCTTCGTCAGGGAGAGCGGGCCGGCTTCGCCCTGCATCACCACAAACGGGCCGACGCGGGATCGGCTCGGGTGTGGAGCGAGTCCGAGATCGCCGCGCGGCTGGATGACACCGTGGTGGCATGGCAGTCATGGTCTCGGCTGCACCAGGCCTACGTCGGTCCGTGGCGAGATCTGGTCCATCACAGCGGACGGGTACTCCAGGCGCTGTCGTTTCAACCCACCGGTGCCATCTGCGCGGCTGCTACGACCTCGTTGCCCGAGGTCGTAGGCGGCGCGCGGAACTGGGACTACCGCTACGCCTGGGTCCGAGACGCCTCTTTCACCATCGAGGCGCTGTGGGTGGCGGCCTGCCCCGATGAGGCGAACGAGTTCTTCGAGTACATGACGGCCTCCGCTGCTGGCTCCCTCGAGCAGGACGGCGACCTGCAGATCATGTTCGGAATTGGCGGCGAGCGGGACCTGACCGAACGGGAGCTGCCCCACCTGGGGGGCTGGCGTCAGTCCGTCCCCGTGCGGGTCGGCAACGATGCCTGGCGCCAGCGCCAACTCGACGTCTATGGAGAACTGCTCAGCGCGGCGCATCGACTCTCCGACCGACTCTTCGGCCAAGTGGCAGGCCAGGCGGGGCCCACGGTCGCCCCCGAAGGAGGCGACGCGCCGCCTGGGCTGGCCCCGGCCACCCGAGAGTTCCTCATCCAGCTCGCCGACGCGGCCGCCCGGCACTGGCAGGAGAAGGATCATGGCATCTGGGAGGTCCGGGGCGAGCCCCGTCACTTCGTCTACTCCAAGCTGATGTGTTGGGTGGCGCTCGCGCGGGCGACCGCCCTGGCCCACCCTCTCGGCGCCTCCGACCGTGTCGAGTCCTGGGCGCAAACCCAAGACCAGATCCGTCAGGCCATCTTGAGCGAGGGCTGGAGCGACCGGGTCAACGCGTTCACCCAAGCCTTCGGCTCGGACGACCTGGACGCCTCCAACCTGATGCTGCCCCTGGTCGGGTTCCTTCCCGCTGACGATCCCAGGGTGCTGTCCACCATCGACGCCACGGAAGAACGGCTCACGGACAGGCGAGGGCTGGTCTACCGTTACCGCGCCCGCGACGGACTCGACGGCGAGGAAGGCGCCTTCTTGCTCTGCACCTTCTGGCTGGCCCAGGCCCTTGCGAAGGCGGGTCAGGCCGACCGGGCGCGAACCGTGTTCGAACGTGCCGTCGCGTTCGTCAACGACATCGGCCTGCTCGCGGAAGAGGTGGACCCGGTCAGCGGTGAGCTCATGGGCAACTTCCCCCAGGCGTTCAGCCACATCGGCCTCGTCAACGCCGCGTGGGCCATCTCCGAAGCCGAGGCCGATCATCGGGCGACTACTTCAGGGCCGTCCTAGAGATCGACGACGAGATCGTCGCAGGGCTGGACGCAACAGACGAGCACGTTCCCGAGCGCCGGCTTGTCGACGGGCTCGGGTTCGTAGGTCACGCCGCCCGACACGAGACTCGTCTCGCACGTGTGGCACACGCCCGTGCGGCAGGCCCATCGGACCGGGATGCGACATGCCTCGGCCAACTCCAGCACCGAGCCGTATCGATCGTGCCAGCGCGCCGCCAGCCCGCTGCGGGCGAACGTCACCGTCGGCCCGGTTCCGGGCGGGCCGTCGGGAAGCCGCGGTGGACCATCGCGGCCGCCGACGATGCCGGGGGTGATGGACCCGAGCGTTCCGAAGGTCTCCGTGCGGACCTGCGTCGGGGCGAACCCGAGCGTGACAAGGGCCGCAGTCAGGTCTGCCATGAACGAGGCGGGACCGCAGAGGTACAGGTCGGCGTCGACGGGGATCCCCAATCGCTCCACGACCGCGGCCGTGATCCGCCCCACCGTCACGCCCCCCTCCCCGCGCCGCTCGGCGGGCGACGGCGAGCTGTAGCAGGTCGACCACCGTGCACCGGGCAGGGTCGTCAACAGGCGGTGGACCTCTGCCGCGAAGGCGTCCCCGTTGCGATTCCGGGCGCCGTGGATCCAGAACACGGGGCGCGTGGACGCGGTGGCGGCGAGGTCGTGGAGCATGGCGAGAACCGGCGTGATGCCGACGCCGGCCGACACCAACGCCACCGGGCCGGTCCCGGGCGCAAGAGTGAACGTGCCGCGAGGCGCGGCCGCCTCTATGGTCTGCCCCACCCGTACCGAGGCGTGGATGTGGCCGCTGGCGAGGCCGTACGGTTCGCGCTTGACGCTGATGCGGTACTCGGAATGGCCAGGCGGTCCCGACAGCGAGTAGTTGCGCACGACCACCTGCCCCGAGGCGAGCACCAACTTGATCGTGAGGTACTGACCCGGGAGCGGCGACGGCAGAGCGCTGCCATCGGACGCCGCGAGCTGGAGGGACGTCACGGTCGCCGTCTCCCGATCGACGCCGGTGACGCGCAACGGGCGGAAGCCCTCCCACGCCGGCGGCGGCCCGGCGACAGTGCTGAGACCGGGATTGCCGTTGGCGGGCCCGCCCGCGTCGACCTGTTCCAGGAGGGCTGCCAGCGATGCCTTCCACCCCGGGCTCAGCGCGTCGACCCGAAGGGCGCGAGCGAGTTCATCCCGGGGATGCTCATGGAGGTAAAGGAGGCCGTCGACGTCGGCGATGGTGACCACCTCGGGCCCGGACTCCACCTTGATGATGGCGTCGCCGGCCTGGACCCGTCCTTCCGTCAGCACTCGCATGTAGAAGCCGGGTCGGCGGTGCGAGACGAGCAGCGCGGGCATTCGCGGGTCCGCCATGCGGATGCCGAGGCGGTAGCACGTCACGCGGGGCTGCGAGACCTCGAAGACGGCGTCGCCGATCCGATACCGGTCGCCCACGCAGACCTCGTCGTCGGCCAAACCGTCCACCGTGAAGTTCTCGCCGAACTGGCCATAGGTGAAATCGGAACGGCCAAGGTGGGCCTGCCAGTATCGGTACGAGTCGAGCTGGTACACGAGGACCGCTCGGTGCTCGCCGCCATGCCCCGCCAGGTCGCCTTGGCCGTCACCGTCGATGTTCAGCCGGCGCACCATGCGACGGTCCTCGACCGGCCCTTTCCAGATCCCGGTGCGGACGTGAGCGTCCCTCCACGGGACGTCGACGGGAAGCCCGACATTGACGGCAACCAACGTCGCCACAGGCCCCGTCACTCGGCCACGTTACGACAGGAGCGGGTTCGGTCGGAACCGCTTGCGCGGGCGTCGGGATCGGGCCGCGCTCGCTACCGATCCACCCGTTGGAGGCGAACCGTCCATCTACGGAGCGGCCGGCATCGGGACGCCCGAGCTGTCGATCTGTCCGACGAGTTCCTCGACGGGCTCACGAACGCCGACCGGTCTGCGTGCTGGCGCGGCTCGTCGCGTACTCCCTACGACGGTCACGGGCAGTGTCCGTTCGGGTTGATGCGGTCCTGTGGTGGCACGTCGAGGGCTGGGTTACGGTCGAAGAAGCCGATGGGCCGGAGGTGGAATCCGGCGTACTCCACGGGCATCACCGGCCAGTCCTCTGGGCGGGCGACGTGGTTCGATCCGCAGGTGAACCACAACACGACGTCGGTGCACTCGAGTGAGCGGTTGCCGCCAGTGAAGGCTGGAAGCCCGTCTCCCCCTGGATGCTGGTTGGGGTAGTCGCCGGCGGCGTGCAACTCGCCGTCGGCGTGTTGCGTGACCCACAGGTGGTGTCGGGCGAACTCGGCCCGTCGCGCGACCGCGCTGGCGGCGCCAGCGAGCAGTGCCGGTTGGGCGCCAGGGATCAGGGCGTAGGCCGTCGGCTCTCCCACCCTGTTGCGGGCATCGGCGGCGCTCACCTTCCAGAAGCGACCGGCCGCAGGAGAGGCGTCGCGACGCGCGTCGCGCTCGGTTCGCAGCGGTGTGGCCTCCGTGTGGAAGGCGCTCCCGTTCGGATTGTCCGGGTTGTGCGGGTCGATGACGAGGTCGACTTCCTCGATCGAGTTCTCGACACCGTCGACGTCGAGGTCGAGCCGGAAACAGAACAGGTGCTGGTGGTGCGGTGCCGACAGGTCGGCGGCGACGAGGGCACCGTGGGTCGGTCGTTGGCCAGGCTGGTGCGCGGCCGCCGCCGGAACCCCGGTCAACCTGACTTGTGTCTCGATCGTCCCGTCCAGGTAGAAGTACCAGAAGAACCCGTAGTCGTAGTTCCCGAGGTTGGCCCAGCTGGAGACGACCAACCGACGGGACCGGCGCACATGCGCACGTTCGCTGCGCCAGTCGGCGTGACGCCAGAGCACGCCAGCGTCCTCCTCGTGGATGCACACGGCGTTAGCGATGACGAAGGGCTGACCGTCGTGGCCGATCATCGCGGCGTCCACGTAGTGCACCTCACCGACGCAGTCGCAGCCAAAGCTGAGCGACTGCGTGTTCTTTCCGAGCGCGGCTTCGCCGGCGTCGAAGACGTGCCGCCAGTAGTACAGCGGTCCGGGGTCGCCGTATGGCACCACCATCTCACTCAGCGAGGCCCGATAGCAGATCGGCCGAATCCGGCCGGTAGCGGGATCGTCGTAGGCGATCTGGTGCAGCACCAAACCATCGATCGGATGAACCGAGATCCGCATCGACCAGCGCTGCCATCGCAACTCGCTGCCCTCGAGCGTGAAACTGGGGCCATCGGGCTGGGTGATGACGAGCGCCTTGAGGTCCTCCCGTACGGGACCGACGCCGGGATCGTCCGCGCCCATCCGACCAGGGTCCGACGGTACGGGGGTTGCACCGCTGTCGCGGACGTCGACCACCTCCCCCGTCGAACGGTCGGCGATAACGAGCAGCCCTTCGATCGGCCGAGCCCACAGCGTGTCGCCGTCGTGCTCGCGGATGAACAGGATCGCTCGGCCGAGACGGCGTCCGAGATGATCGACCTCCTCCCCGAAGTAGGCAGCCGGCCACGGCTCGACGACGACGGTGTCGAGATCGGTGATGCCGCGCTCGCGCAGCGCCCCCTGGACACGTGAATCGCCGAGGACGGCCGGAGTCGCCTCGAGCCACTCGACGGCCAGGACCGGAGCGTGCAGCCCGGGCTTCGCTTCGGCCTGCTCGACGGCTCCCTCACTGAGGTTGACGACGCTCTCGTAAGTGACACCAGTCGCCCGGTCGACGCTCACTGCCACAGCCCGGCGCGTCAGCGCCCCGCCGGCTGTCCACGCCAACACGTCGCACTTGGGCGGTTCCTTTAGCGCCACCCACGCCAGGACCGGCCTCTCGCCGACCCGGCCGCCGTCGAGCAGGAGCCCGACGACAACACTGATCTCGTCCACCGACAGCGGCTGGAGCGGATGCGTCGCGGTTCTCGCCTCGGTGTCAACCATCTCGCCACGTTACGACCCTGTAGTGGTGCGGTTGACGTGGCGTACGACCCCTGCCTACGCCGAGGCGACGGCCGCTCCGATGCTCGGGTCAGCGACTCGAGCTGGGACCGTCGCGCGACCACCCGCCGCTCGACGCGCCGCCGGACGGCTGCGAGCCTTCCCACGAGTTGGAGGCGCAATGATCAACACCACGTACGAACTGAGGGCCATCGGCACCGTGGAGTCACCACTCGTCGATCGTGACCTCGCACCCAAACAGGGCGACGAAGGAGCACCCGACGCATGGCTGCAGATCGACCCGTCGGTAACCGTGGGGCTGCGTGACCTCATACCCGGGATAGAGATCCTGGTGCTCACGTGGCTGGACCGAGCCCGCCGCGACGTCCTCGTCGTCCACCCTCGCGACGACCCGGCCAACCCCGAGCAAGGAGTCTTCAGCACTCGCTCGGCCGATCGGCCGAACCCGATCGGGGTCCACCGCGTGACAATCGTCGCCATCGAAGACACGCGGATCCGAGTGCAGAACCTCGAGGCGCTGGACGGGACTCCTGTGGTGGACATCAAACCAGTCCTCGATTCCGAACGCTGAGCGCGTTGGACGCGCGGTCGCATCATGAGGTTGCCCAAGAGATCGCTCGCATGCTGTGCGGCGAGCGGCGCACTTCTTGTTCGGACGCCATGCCCCTGCTCGTCCGATCTGTTCAAGACCCAAGATCGCTGAGGGCACCGCCGTCGGCAACATCCTCCTCTCGATGGCCCTCCCGTCGCTCAACGGTCACTGCATGGGCATGCGGAGCCGTCCGCCGTGGGCGGCGAGCCCGTAGATCACGAAGATGCCGACGAAGATGTAGATGAGTGACCACACGGGATAGAAGGGCATCCACGCGATCGCCGTGATGGTCAGGATGGCGCCGGCAAGGATGCCGATCCAGCGGGCCCACTGGGACCGCCGCGTCACCGCGAGACCGGCCAGGATGAGCACGATGCCCACGATCAACCAAAGCCATCCGTAGGTGTCGAGATCGTTGCCCAAGACGGCCTTCTGGAACTCGTCAGGCAAGACACCGTTGTAGCGCCATGCCCAGATGGCGTCCAGGATGCGCATGATCCCTGCGACGATCAAGACGATCGATGCGAACTGCAGCCATCCGGAGCTCTGCTCCGCCTCGAGAAGCGCGTCCTCTGGGGAGGTGTCGGTCATGAGGGGATCCCTTCTGTCACCGGGTTCGGGCGGCTGCCCGTCCGCGGGCGGGCGCGAACATAGGGCCTCACACGACGGGTCCGCGCCGGACCCCGGCTCTGCACGCCACGGTGCCGAACGCCCGCGAGGCGACCCGACGGCTGCCGGCTGCTGGCAGCGCCCTTGATCGAACCATCTGTTGCACCATCGAGGGCACGGTCAGGCCAACGAGCCACACACCTACATCACGCTCGGAGGACAGCTTCAGCGGCCGCGCCCAGGGGTTCCACCACGAGCGCAAAGCTGTCGCGGTCTTGCGACCGGCGCGACAGGTCGACGACCAAGGCCGCGCTCGGCTACGCCGACGCAGCGCGCCGCGCACTTGGTCGTGCGGCAGGCCCGTCCGTACGATGGGGACGCCGGCCCGGCGCCGAGACCGTCATCGAGTTGGATCTCGTTGCCGGTGCACGCTCGACGCCACAGGAGAGCGGGGTTGCGTCCCCCCCGCGACGATCGATCGCTCGGATCGCACGGCTCCTCGCGTGGCCGATCCGTGGCGAAGCGCATGATTGTCGTCAAGTGTGGGTAGTGGTGGTGGCGATGGATGCAATCACGATGCTCAAAAAGGACCACCAGGCCGTGGAACGACTGTTCAAGCGGTTCGAGAAGGCCGGTGACCGCGCGTTCACCGAGAAGCGCAAGCTCGCTGACCAGATCATCGAGGCCTTGTCGAAGCACGCCGCGATCGAAGAGCAGGTCTTCTATCCCGTGGCGAGGGCCACCGTTCCCGGTACGGAGGACGTCGTGCTGGAGAGCCTCGAGGAGCACCACATCGTCAAGTGGGTGCTGGCGGAGCTGGATGGCATGGATCCGGCGGGAGAGCGCTTCGACGCCAAGATGACCGTGCTCATCGAGAACGTGCGTCATCACGTCGAGGAGGAAGAGCAGGAGTTCTTCCCCAAGGTGCGGGCTGAGCTCGATCGCAAGGCACTGGCCGAGGTGGGGCGGGCGCTGGAGGCCGCGAAGGAGCTGGCGCCGAGTCATCCCCATCCGCGTTCGCCCGACACCCCCCCCGGGAATCTGGCCGCGGCTGCGGGCGCGGGAATGGTGGACCGCATCAGTGACACGGTGAGTGGTGTGGCGCAGGGGAGCGTGACTGCCGTGCAGGACCTCGTGGCGTTGATCCTTGGCCGGCGGAAGCGGTCAGCGGCGCCGACGGGGTCGAAGGCGGCCCGTGACACAGCGCAAGACGTGCGCGCCGGGGCGTCGAAGCTGACCGATGACGCCATTGCGGCGGCGGTACGGGCCAAGGCGACGGCGTCGACGGCTGCGACCGGCGTGAAGAAGACCGCGGCTACCGCGGCCGACGTCACGAAGGACACCGCCCGGGTCGCGAAGAAGGGCGCGAAGCGGACCGCGGCGACGGCGCGTCGCTCGGCAAAGCGAACGACCTCAACGGCGAAGCGGAGCTCGGCCACGCGTCCGCGCAGCGCCCGGTCGGGAGCGAAGAAGGCAGTCTCAACGACGCGCCGAACGGCAAAGAAGGCCACGTCGACCACCAGATGACTGCCGTCGTGAAGTGACGGAACAGGAACGTCCAAATGGTCACGTCGCCGACCAGTCGCGGGGTGAATCGGGCATCTTTCGCCGCCTGACGCGGCGCATCACCGCCGCCACCGGTTCGGCCGGCGCGGCGGCGGTGGTTGTGGGCGCCGCCGCCGGGTGGCTGGTCCTCGGCGCCATCACCGACTTTCCGCGCTGGTGGGAACTGTTGGCCACCGGCGGCGTGCCGTTCGTGACTCTTCTCATGGTGGTGCTCATCCAGCACACGCAGAACCATGACGACCGCGCCACGCAGCTGAAGCTCGATGAGCTGATCAGGGCCACGCACAGTGCTACCAATCGCATGATGACCGTCGAGGACGCCGGCCGGGCGGACCTCGATCGCATCCACGACAACTTCCAATCGCAAGCCGAGTCGGCTGCGCCCGACCCCTCGGACGGGGCACGAGTACGCGGCGACCCCCTTGCGGATTGACAGTCCGCCGTCGGCCAGGGAGGGGCTCCCCCGCTTGGGCGCGTCGAGGTCGACGGCCGCCAGGTGAGGCCGAGCACCCGCCGCGGCACATGCCGCTTTTGGCGGCGAGGATGATCGGCACGAACCACTCGCTGCCTTCGATGCTGGCGAGGAAGTCGGGCAGCTCGTGGGCCGTCCACACCGTCATCTCCCGTGAGCTTGCGGCTTCGGCGGCGGGTCCGGTCGTCAGCGTGGGAGGGCGAGGACCATCAGTGTCGACCACGTCAAGTGGGTCACCATGGGGGCGAGGACCCCGCGGGTCGAGAGGCGTTCGAGGCTGAACAGGGCACCCATCACGGCGGCGGCGATGACGAGAGCGACGTTGCCGGTGGCCGCGGTGACGACGACGTACACGATGGTCGTGGCGATGGCAGGACGGTGCGGTTCGAGCGCGGCGTGGAGCGCGCCGCGGAAGAACAGCTCCTCACCGGCGCCGTTGACGAGCGCCACGAACAGCACAAGGGCCGTGGGGCCGGCATCGGCGGTGGCTAGCACGCCGTCGAGGGCAGGGCCGACGAGGGGCAGGTGACGGGCGACCAGATAGGCGGCGAGGAACGCCCCAAAGGCTGCGACACCACCGGCAACCGGTCCGATGAACGTGCGCCACGCCATGTCGCGATCGGGCTGGAACGGGATCGGCCCGGAGACGAACGATCCGACGGTCCACGTGGCCGCCACCAGCAGCCCGAGGACGGTGAACCATGCCGAACCGTGGGGCACGCGCAGTGTGGCCGCCAGCAGCCCCGTCCCGACCACGATCGTAATGGCGGTGACGACGCGTCGTCGTCGGCGCGCCGCCGGGACGTCGACCGTCGGTGGCTCGGCGGCGGGGACGAGGAGGTCAGGGATGCGCATGGGCCTCGGCGGCCCCCCGACGCTCCGCTCTCGCTGCCAAGGCCTTCGCCACGGCTTCGGCGAACGTCATCGGCGTGTGACCTAGGAGCTCGTCGAGCCGATGGTCGCGCACCACGACCTCGTTGGTCATCGAGTCGACCAGAGCCCGGGCCGTGCTCAGGTCGACATCGGTGACGATCCGCAACCAGTGCGACGACAGCCGGGGCGACAGCAGCGGCACGGGGGCGATGACCCGGTGGCGATCCATGACCCGGCTGGCGATCATCATCATGTCGCGGTACGTCAGGGCCTCAGGTCCGCCGATGTCGTAGATCTCGCCGATGGTGTCGGGTCGCCCCAGGACTCCCACCAGGTCGGTCAGGGCGTCGTCGAGGGCGATCGGCTGGGTCCTCGTCTGGACCCAGCGCGGCGTGATCATGACCGGGAGCCGCTCGACGAGCTGGCGCAGGATCTCCCAGCCGATGCTCCCGTCGCCGATGACGATGCCGGCCCGCAGGGCGGTCGTCGGGGTTCCGTCCCGGAGGATGGACTCCACCTCGCGCCGGCTGCGCAGGTGCTCGGAGAGGTCGTCCCGATCATCACCGAGTCCGCCGAGGTAGATCACCTGGCTCAGCCCGGCGCCGGTCGCGGCGGCGGCGAACGCAGTCGCACCTTCCCGATCCCTGACGGCGAAGTCCTCGACGGCCAGGGAGTGCACGAGGTAGTAGGCGGCCTCCTGGCCGTCCAGGGCCTGGCGCAGGCTCTCCGTATCGCCGATGTCGGCGTGCACCGCTCTCCCGGCGCCCGGGTAGTCGTCGGGATGGCGTGTCAGCGCCGCCACGTCGTGGCCATCGTCCGCCAGCGCCTTGGCGAGGGCACGACCGATAAACCCGGTCGCCCCCGCCACGGCAACCCTCATCGGGCACCACCCGAGTCGCGGGTGTGCGGACGACATCTGGACACGACGATTCACCGTACCCAACGGGTCCGGGCCATAACCCCAAGAAAGACCCGCACAGACCGACGCGGCCCCAGGCCTGGACGCGGAAGGAGTGATCAACTATTGTCGCAGTCATGTCTAACTCTTGCGGCTCATCTGATGAACCGCTGGTGGATGATGCCGCCACTCTGGTCGTGCAACTCGAACGCCCCCACGGCGTACGTCTGTCTGGCGAGCTGGACCTCGCCGGCCTCCACGAGGTCTGGGCCCGGCTCGACGGAACCGACGGCGACGTCGAGCTGGACTGTGCCGGGCTCACGTTCATCGACGCCGCCGGTCTGCGCTTGTTCGTCGCCGTGCAGGCCGCCTGCCAGGCTCGAGGTGCGAAGCTGTCGATCGTGAGCCCGTCTCGGTGCGTAGTCCGGTTGCTCGAATTGACCGGCTTCGACGCGGTGTTGGATGTGCGGGCTGAGAGCTCGACTCCGTGACAACGGATCAGGCGGAGAGCGAATCTGGACGGCGACCGATCTATTCGATCGGGGCGGTGGCCGGGATGCTCCGGGTCGAGACGGCGACACTTCGGGCCTGGGAAGAACGCTATGGCGTCGTGGTCCCGACGCGGAGCAAGGGCGCGCAACGCGTCTACTCACGCGACGAGCTGGAGCGATTGCGGTTCGTGGTCGACCTGGTCGAGGCCGGTACCACCCCAGCTGACGCCCACCGGCTGTTGGCCGAGCGGGTGCGTGACGTCGAGGCTCTCAGTCGTCCCAGCCCCGAAGGCGTCACGATCGTGGTGTTGCTCGCCGAACGCGATCGGTACGCGGCCGAGCTCTTCGAGTACTTCCTGCGCACCGAGGGTTACGACGTCTGCGTGGCGTTCGATCCGGATCGGGCCGAGCAACTGTGGGGCGACCGTCGACCACACTTGTCGATCGTCGATCTGATGATCGCCGGCGGCGGCCTGGATCTCTGCGCCCGCTTGGCGCGCGATGGTGCTGGGCCCGTGCTGGCCACGTCGGCGTTGGATCTGGCCGATGAGGCACTGGCGGCTGGAGCCAGCGCGTTCCTGGCCAAGCCGGTCGTGCCCCTGCAGTTCGTCTCTACGGTGCGCGACCTGTTGGGTTCGAGCGCGCTGACACGACGCTCCGCGGTGGGCGTCACCTGATGGAACGGTTCTCCACAGGAAATGTACGGCTCGACGAGGTGCTCGGCGGCGGGCTGGTGTTGGACGCGATCACGCTGGTCGTGGGTGCGCCGGGCACGGGCAAGACGATCCTGTCGGAGCAGTGCGTGTTTGCCAACGCCACCCCCGAGCGACCGGGGCTGTATCTCTCGACGGTGTCGGAGCCCTTCGACAGATTGCTTCGCTACGGACAGTCCCTGGACTTCTTCGACACCGCGCAGCTCGGTCGGTCGGTGTTCTACGACGATCTCGGCGACGCGTTGCACCAACACGGTCTGCCCGCCGTGCTCGAACGACTCGACACCCTGATCAAGGCGCATCACCCGGGCATCGTGGTTATCGACAGCTTCAAGGCCCTCCGGACGTTTGCCACGAGTGACGCCGAGTTCCGCCGGTTCCTTCATGAGCTCGCCGGCCGACTCACTGTCGTGGCCGTTTCGTCGCTGTGGGTCGGAGAGTACGAGCCTGACGAGGCGACCAATTCGCCCGAGTTCGCCGTGGCCGACGCCGTCATCGGTCTCGAGATGCGACGATCGGCTGAGCGAGCGGGTCGCTACCTCAGCGTCCGCAAGCTGCGCGGCGGCGAGTTCTTGTCCGGCGACCACGTGTATCGCATCGCCTCCAGCGGACTGGTCGTCTTCCCGCGCCTGGCCGACCTACGCGACCCCACTGGCTACTCGGTGAACGGTCAAAGGGTGTCGAGCGGGATCGCCGCACTCGACGACGCTCTTGAGGACGGCTACTGGCCCGGTTCCACCACTCTCATTGCCGGACCATCCGGCGCCGGGAAGAGCCTGATGGGTCTGCACTTCGTGTTCGCCGGGGCAGCCCAGGACGAGCCTGGCGTGTTCGTGACGCTGCAGGAGAACCGGCCGCAACTCGCCCGCGTCATCAGCCGTTTCGGGTGGACCATCGACCACCCCAACGTGACGATCATGGACCGCTCACCGGTCGACCTGTACGTCGACGAACTGGTCTACGAGTTGCTCGATCAGATCCGGGAAGCCGGCGCCCGCCGTCTCGTCGTCGACAGCCTCAACGACCTCATCGTCGCTACACCCGACCCCATGCGCCTCCGCGAGTTCCTGTACTCACTCGTGCAACGCTGCGCCCGGCTCGGAGTCAGCCTCATGTTCACCTATGAGACCGCGGAACTGTTCCGGATCACCCGACTCAGCGAACTCGGGATGTCCCACATCGCCGACAACGTCGTCCTCCTCCAACACGTCCAAGACGGCTCCCAGATGCGGCGCGCCCTCACCGTGCTCAAGTCCCGAGGATCGATGAACTCGGCGATCATCAGCGAGTTCACGATCTCCACTGAAGGCATCACGCTCGGTCAGCCACTCGACCTTCACCGGTTCTGGGGCTGAGCCGTCACCGCGCGCTCCTTGGACATCGCCGACCGGCCATCAGCCGATACGTATCAACCTTCTCAACGAAGCCTCCGGGTCGGCGGCGCCCGTTCTCGCTGACGTTCTGGGGCTGCTGGCGCGACGCCGGAGCGCGTCATTGCTGTCGGTGCCGGATCAGTGCAGGGGGATCTCCACGCCGTGTTCGCTCTCGGGGCGGGGTCCGAAGATGCGACGATCTGCCTCGGTGATGGCGAGGTCGTTGATCGACGCCTCACGTCGGCGCATCAGTCCGTCGCCGTCGAACTCCCACAGCTCATTGCCGTAGCTCCGCCACCACTGACCGCCCACGTCGTGGCTCTCGTACTGGAACCGCACGGCGATGCGGTCGTCCCCGAAGCTCCACAGCTCCTTGCGCAGGGCGTAGTCGAGCTCCCGCTCCCACTTGCGGGTGAGGAACTCCACGATCTGCTCGCGGCCAGCGATGAACGTGTCCCGGTTCCGCCAGATCGAGTCGACGGTGTAGGCGAGCGCGACTCGCTCGGGGTCGCGCGTGTTCCATGCGTCTTCGGCCGCCTGCACCTTCCGGAGGGCGGCGTCCCGGTCGAAGGGAGGCAACGGCGGTCGAGGTGTCATCGCCCGAGATTGTCGCGCGCACAACCCGTCGGGCACGGGCCCTGGGCGCCTTGCCCATCCGATTGCCCATGCCCTGAGCATCTCATTGGCCCGGGTCGAACTCGACGAGCTCGAGGGTGGCCTTGCCTCCGGCGACGGTCACGGCAGCGATGAAGCCGACGCCCGGGGCGTAGCGCTTCTCCTCGACGACGCCGGGTTCGAGTGGTGTCCAGTCCTCGGTCGTGATCACGTCGGTGAAGGAGCCGAACGGCACCGTGGCGTTCCCGCCGACGGCGAGAACCTCGGCCATGTCCTCGGCCTCTCCGATGTAGAACTCCTGGCGGTAGGCGTCACCAACCTCGGGGTCAGCCGGCATGATCAGGCCGGGAAGGGCGCCGTCGACCCCTGCCTGGAAGGACCCTGCGGTGGTGGTGACGACCCCGTCTTTGTACTCGGCGGTCTCCTCGCCCAGGTACCAGACGTTGCCGTCGCGGTCCTGGGTGAAGAAGTCAATCGTGTCCTCGGCGAGCTCGCCGGCGATGTAGGCCCGGTCGCTGACGACGACGGCGTCGATGCCCATGATTCGGCGGGTGTCGGCGAGTACCTCGACTTCGATGCGTTCCTCCTCGTCGTCGGATGTGCCCCCGTAGGTCCACCGCGCCCCGACCGGGAGGGGGAAGTACGGATTGTCGACGACGGCGACGGCGTCCTGGGCGCGAAGGGTGGGCCGGTAGTCGCCGCCGTCGCCCGGGTCGACGACCGGGTCCGTGACGACCGTGGTCGTGGCCACGTTCCCGGCGGCGGGAGGGGCGAGGTCGTCGCTACCGCACGCCGCGCCGGTGAGGGCGAGAACGCTGGCAGCCAAGAGGAGAGTGATCCGTTCCATGGCGCCCACCCTCGCCGCGGGGCGCTGAACCCAGCCTGAGCGTCACCTGGTGGGCGTTCAGCGCCGGTTCAGCTCGCCGGGCAACACTTGTCGGCACTGTGAAGCTGTTGCTCGTCGAGGACGACGCCAAGATCGCGTCCGCCGTCGCCCGGGGCCTGACGGCCGAGGGCTTCACGGTCGTCACGGCGGCCGACGGCGCGGAGGGCCTATGGATGGCCCAGGAAGGCACCTATGACGCCATCGTCCTCGACCTCATGCTCCCGGGGCGCAACGGCTTCCAGGTGTGCGCCGAGCTGCGGGCCGCCGGGGACTGGACGCCGATCCTGATGCTGACCGCCAAGGACGGGGAGCTCGATGAAGCCGAGGCGCTCGACACCGGCGCTGACGACTACCTCACGAAGCCGTTCTCGTACCCGGTGCTCGTTGCTCGGGTCCATGCCCTGCTCCGTCGCAGCGCCAGCCGACACCCGACCCCGACCGCCGTGGGAGACCTCCGCGTCGACCCAGCCGCCCGAAGGGTGTTCCGAGGCGACGTCGAGGTGCCGCTGACCGCCCGCGAGCACGATGTAGTTGAGCTGCTGGTGCGCAGGGCCGGCGAGGTGCAGTCCAAGTCCGACATCCTCGCCGCCGTGTGGGACGACGACTTCGACGGTGACTCCAACATCGTCGAGGTCTATGTCCGGCGCTTGCGCCGCAAGCTCGACGAGCCCTTTGGGCGCCGGTCGATCGAGACGGTGCGTGGTGCCGGTTACCGGCTGGTCGACGATGCCGAGAACTGAGCTGCGACGACCGGGGCGCTGGTCAGTCAGGGTCAGGGTCACTGCGGTGGCGTCCCTCGTGGTGCTGCTCGTGCTGGCCGCTGCTGCCTTCGCCGTCGTCAGGGCTCAGGAGCGGACCCTGCTCGAGAACCAGAAGGAGGCCCTCGGTCGGGCGACCGCGGACCTGTTGGCCGCCACCGACCAGGGCGAGGCTGGCGGGGTGCTGGCCGGCTTCGGCGACGACGACGCCGCCTACCTGGTTCTCGACGACCAAGGCAATGTGATGGCGGCGTCAGCCAACGCCGGCGACGGGGCCGCGCTCGCCGGACTGGCGCCGGTCAGCGGATCGGTCACCCGTCAGGTTGAGTCCTTGCCCTTTGACGGGGCCCGGTTCCTCGTGCGTGCCGAGGTGGTCGACAGACCCGGCGGTCGTCGCACCGCCGTCGTCGCTGCCACCCTCGACGACATCGAGGAGGCCACGGTCGCGTTGCGGAACGCCTTCACCGTCGTCGTCCCAGTCCTCACGATGGCTCTTGCCGCGCTCTTGTGGGTGGTGGTCGGCCGAGCGTTGCGGCCAGTCGAGGCGATCCGCGCCGAGGTCGAGGACATCGGCGGGCACGGCCTCGACCGACGGGTCCCCGTGCCTCCGGGCGACGACGAGGTTGCCCGCCTGGCCCGCACCATGAACGGGATGCTCGAACGCATCGAGAAGGCCTCCGACCGCCAACGCCGGTTCGTCGCCGATGCCGCACACGAGCTACGCACGCCCCTGACACGAATGCGGACGGAGCTCGAGGTCGACCTGGCCCACCCGGGCAGCGCCGATCCGGTGGCGACCGAGGCCAGCGTGCTGGCCGAGGTCGAGGGCCTCCAGCGTCTCGTCGTCGACTTGCTCGACCTGGCGCGCTCCGACGCCGCCATCGCACCGCAGTCTGTCGCGCTCGACCGGCTGGTCGTCGACGTGGTGGAGGCCGCCCGCCCCGACGCCACAACGACGATCGAGACCTTGCTCGACCCGGTCACGGTGAAAGGCGACGCACCGGCCCTGCGGCGGCTTGTCGGAAACCTCCTCGAGAATGCTGTTCGCCACGGATCCGACTGCGTGGTCCTCACGCTCCGGGCCGAGCACAAGTTTGCCGAGCTGGCGGTGACCGACGACGGCCCGGGCATCCCACCGGCCGAAGCCGAGCGGGTCTTCCAGCGCTTCACCCGTCTCGACCCGGCGCGCACCCGGGACGACGGCGGCGCGGGCCTCGGCTTGGCCATCGCCCGCGCGGTCGCTGAGGCTCACGGGGGCAGCATCGCTGTGGACGTGGAGCACGTCGGCGGTGCCCGCCTGGTGGCGCGCCTTCCGATCTGACTCGCGCGATGGCAGATACGTGACAACGTCCTCGTCTCTGCCGACGGGCGATAGCCGACAGCTGCTCGCCACCAGGGGCGTGCGCGCGCTGGTCGACGGCACGGTCGCAACCGTCCTGCCCGCCTATCTCATCGTCCGGGGCCTGAATCCGACCGAGGTGGGAGCGGTCATCACCGCGACGCTCCTGGGATCGGCGGTCGTCACTCTCCTCCTCGGCCTCCGAGGTGGCCACCTCGACCGCGTCCGCCTCCTTCAGGTCGTTGCGCTGCTGATGATCGCGACGGGGGTGGCCTTCGGCCTGGCCGCATCGTTCGCGGTACTCGTCGTGATCGCGGCCGTCGGCACCCTCAACCCCTCGGGAGGCGACGTGAGTCCCTTCCTCCCGATCGAGCAGTCGCTGCTGCCCGACACCGTGCTGCCCGAGCGCCGCACGCACGTATTCGCGCGCTACTCCCTGGTCGCATCGCTGGCGGGATCGTTCGGTGCGCTGGCCGCCGGGGTGCCTGAGATGCTCACAGAGCACACGGATGCGACTGAGCTCGAGTCGCTCCAAGCCGTCTTCTTCACGTACGCGATCGCCGGAGTGGTGACCGTCTTGCTGTACCGCCGGCTGCGACCGCGTCCGCCGATCGACCTGGCCGAGGGTGCGCGCCACGGGCTGCACAAGTCGCGCGCCATCGTGTTTCGCCTGGCGGGGCTGTTCGCGGTGGACTCGCTCGGCGGGGGTTTCACCGGCCAGGCGATCATCGTCCTCTGGCTGTCGCTCCGCTACGACATGTCCACCGCGACGGCGGGTGCGGTCTTCTTCTGGAGCGGGCTGCTCACGGCCAGCTCGGCGCTGCTCGCACCCCGGCTCGCGGGCCGCATCGGGCTGATCCGCACGATGGTGTACACGCACCTGCCCGCCAACGCGCTCGTGATCAGCGCCGCGCTCATGCCGACCGTCGAGCTGGCCGTTGGGTGCCTCCTTGCCCGGGCACTGCTGTCGCAGATGGACGTGCCCGCGCGCACGTCGTATGTGATGGCCGTGGTGGAGCCGGAGGAGCGGGCAGCGGCCGCCAGCGTGACCAACGTCCCCCGCAGCCTGGCCGCTGCCCTCCCGCCGCTCCTCGCAGGCTGGATGCTCACGCAGACGAGCTTCGGGTTGCCGCTGATCATCGGCGGGTCGCTGAAGGCTCTCTACGACCTCGCGCTCCTGCGTCTGTTTCGGGACGTCCGCCCGCCCGAAGAGCTCCGTGCCGCCGATCGGTAGGTCCCGGAGGGAGGCCTGCTCGCCGACGAGGCCGAGCTTGCGCCCGGGATCGCGAAGCAGTAGCATACTCAGTATGCTACTGCTGAACCTCAGCCGGTCATGAGCGTCCGTCACGCCCTCCTCGCTCTGCTCCACGAAGGGCCGAAGTACGGGTTGCAGCTCCGTCAGGAGTTCGAGGACCGAACCGGTGAGGTCTGGCCGCTCAACGTCGGGCAGGTCTACACGACCCTCCAGCGCCTCGAGCGCGATGGGCTCGTCGACGCCGATGACGACGGCACCGGCCCGCAGCGCATCTTCTCGCTCACCACGGCGGGGGCCGAGGAGCTCGATACCTGGCTCCGCACACCCCCGGACATGACGTCGCCACCCCGGGAGGAGCTCGTCATCAAGGTGCTCGTCGCCCTCCACCTCCCCGAGGTCGACGTCGCCGCCCTTCTGCAAGTTCACCGCCGGCAGCTGGCCGAGCTGATGCAGCAGTACACCCGGCTCAAGGACGAAGCCGGGGACGACGAGCTCGGCCTCCTGCTCGTCGCCGACGCCGAGCTGTTCCGGCTCGACTCTCTGATCCGCTGGCTCGACAGCGTGGACGGCCGCCTCAAGCGCCGGCCCACCCCGGTGGTGCCCCCGGCGGCCAAGGTGCGCACGGCGCCCGAGCGGCTGCGCCGGCAGGTCGGGAGCCGACGGTGAGCGCCATCGACCTCCGGGGCGTGTCCAAGTCGTACGGCGACGGTGCCGGTCGGGTCGAGGCCCTGGTCGACATCGACCTCGAGGTGGCGCCGGGGACGCTCGTCGCCGTCATGGGCCCCAGTGGCTCAGGCAAGAGCACGCTGCTCACCATCGCTGGTGCGATGGAGGAGCCGTCCGCGGGCCAGGTGCTCATCGACGGCCACGACCTGGCAACCGCGTCGGCCAACGACCGGGCCGCCCTGCGCCGCCGGACCGTCGGCTTCGTGTTCCAGGACTTCAACCTCCTCACCGGGCTCACCGCCCTCGAGAACGTGACTCTTCCGCTCGAGCTCGACGGCACCGCTCCGAAGCGGGCCCGCCCGGCCGGCTTGGAAGCGCTCGAGCGCCTGGGCGTGCGCGACAAGGCCGACCGGTTCCCCGACGACCTCTCCGGCGGTGAGCGCCAGCGGGTCGCCATCGCCCGAGCCATCGTGGGCGACCGTCACATCCTCCTGGCCGACGAGCCGACCGGTGCGCTGGACTCGGTGAACGGCGAGGGGGTCATGCGGTTGCTCCGCGCGGCCTGTCGTGACGGCGTCACCGGCGTGGTCGTCACCCACGACGCTCAGCTCGCCGCGTGGGCCGACCGCATCGTGTTCCTGCGCGACGGGCGTCTCGTCGACCAGACCACGCCGCTGGCCGGGCCCGAGACCTTGCTCGTGCCCGAGCATCGATGAGCACCGGCGGCCGAGTCGCCCGGCGTGCTCTCCGCCGATGGTCCTGGCGCCTCTATCGACGTGAGTGGCGCCAGCAAGTGCTGGTGCTGGCCCTAATCACCGTGGCCGTGGCCGCCTCCGTGTTCGGGGCGGCGGCGGCCTACAACGTCACCGACACCCGGGTGGCCGAGTTCGGCTCCGCCAACCACCGCTTCGAGAACGCTGTGGCGCGACCCGAGGACATCGCCCCCTATGTCGTCGAGGCCCAGGAGTGGTTCGGCACCATCGAGGTGATCGGCCACCGGCAGGTCCCCATCCTCGGCACCACAGGGGTCGTCGAGCTGCGCTCGATCGAACCCGACGGCGCCTTCTCGGCCTCCATGGTCTCGGTTCTCGAGGGGCGCCGCCCGGCGTCCGTCGGCGAGATTGCTCTCACCGACGAGGCGCTAGCGGACCTCGACGCCCGTCTCGGCGACCAGGTCGAGGTCGCCCGCGCCCGCTACCAGGTCGTCGGCGTCGTCGAGAACCCCGCCGACCTCGACGACGAGTACGCCCTCGTGGTGCCCGCTGGCCAGTCCCCCGAGTCGATCACCCTGCTCGTCGACAGCGACCGCGAGCACGCCGATCGCTTTCGACCGAGCGTCGTGCCTGGTCAGGGCTTCATCGAATCGCGTGAGGTGACCGAGCAGACCACGGCCGCGGTCGTCGTGTTCGTCGTTGCCACCGTCGCCATGGTCCTCGTGTGCCTCGTGGCCGGGGCGAGCTTCGCCACCCTCGCCCACCGCCGCATGCGCCAACTCGGCCTACTCGCCGCCGCCGGCGCCACTCCACGCCACCTCCGCCGGGCCATGGTCGCCAACGGCACAGCCGTCGGCATGACCGCGGCGGTCGCCGGCACCGGCGCCGGTCTCCTCGCCTGGTTGGCATCGCGCGTCAGCCCTCGAACCGGCCGCCGCCCACCGCATCGACCCCTGGAACATCCCGCTCTGGCTGCCGGTCGCCGGCATCGGGCTCGCGGTGGCCACCGCCACCGTGGCCTCCTGGTGGCCGGCCCGTGCCGTCGCCAGGATGCCGATCACCGACGCCATCGCCGCCCGACCACCCGCCCCGCGTCGGGTCCACCGCTCGCTGGTCGCCGCCGTTGCCGTCTTCGCCTACGGCGTTCTCGCGATCGGCGCGGGCATCGACCCCAACTCCGAAGCGGTGACGCCGATCTTCTTCATCTCCGGCATCGTCGCTCTACCCGTCGCTGTGCTCCTCGCCAGCGCACCCGTGCTTCGGGCAGTGGCTCGGCTCGCCGGCCGCTTCCCGGTCGGCACCCGCCTGGCCGTTCGCGATCTGGCCCGGTTCGAATCGCGCTCGGCGGCGGCCCTCGGCGCGATCACCCTCGCCCTCGGCATCGCGGTCTCCGTCGTCGTCATCGCCGCCGCCAATGTGCCCGACGCCGACGAAGGCAACCTGGAGGCCGACCAACTCGTTGTCTGGACCTACTCGCCGAACACGTTCGGCGGGCTGCAGGTGCCCGAGCTCAGCGATACGGACCTGGCTCGGCGGGCGGCCGACCTCGCGAAGATCGCCGATCTCGCCCCCGGCGCCCGGATCGTGCCGCTCGACGTCGCCGTCGACCCGGCGAACCCGGAGGCGGTCGGCGGGCAGCGGCTGCTCAACAACGCGGTGATGGGCCGGCCCATCGACGAGAACACGATCCGCGACTCCGGCGTGGTGTTCGTCGCCACCCCCGAGCTCCTCGACTACCTACGCCTCGACGCCGGCCAGCCGCCGGGCACTCTCGTGCTCACCCGTCAGACTGGCGACGTGTACATCACCGGCAACATCACCCAACCGATCTTCATCCGCAACCCGGTGCCCTCCGACCAGGTCGTGCACATCGACGTACCCAACGTCACCTCAGGGCCCCGCACCCTGATGACGGCCGCCGGCCTCGACGCCGCCGGGCTCGAGCCCATGCGGGCCGGCTGGCTCCTCGACCTCGAGGAACCCCTGGCCCCCGCCGACCTCGCCCGGGCCCGCGAGCTCGCTGCCGATGCGGGCCTCGCCGTCGAGGCGCGCGACACGACCAGCGGCTTGACCATCGTCCGCCACGTCGCCACCGCCGCCGGCGTACTGCTCGCGCTCTCGATCCTCGCGATGACGGCTGGGCTGCTGCGCGGCGAATCCCGCCACGAGCTCCGCACGCTCCACTCCGTCGGTGCTACCGGGCGCGTCCGCCGGGCGATCACGGCCTCGACCTGCGGCGTGCTCGCTCTCGCTGGCGCCATCCTCGCTGTCGTCTTCTCCTACGCCGCCCTCCTCGCCGGTTACTGGCCCGAGACGGGCCGCCTCGCCGACGTGCCCGTCGCCCACCTGGCGACGCTCACCGTCGGGCTGCCCCTCTTAGCCGGCGGCCTCGCGTGGATGCTCAGCGGCCGGGACGGAACCGACGTGAGATCGGGGTGATGAGAGCGAGTCGTTGGCCTTCGGGCTCGGTCGTGTCGCGCCATGGCGACGGGCTCCGATGAGGATCCGGACAGCCGCGCCGCACGCCACGCCGACGGCCGCACCGCCGACGACGTCGAGCGGGAGATGCGCCCCGACGTAGACACGGGCGAATGCGACGGCGACCGCCACCCCCCAGGTGACGATGCGCGCTCTCGGTCCGAGCCACATCGTCGCCACGGTGACGACTGCGAAGGCGACAGCAGCGTGCCCGGAGACGTAACCAAAGCCGCCGACGTGACCGCCACGTTGGTGGAGTTGATCCAGGAGATCACCCGGGCGCCCGCGCTGCACGACGTCCTTCACCGCTCTCGCGACGACGTACGCGCCGAGTCCGGCAACCGCGAGCCCGATGGCCAGGCGATACCGGCGGAACGCGAGAGCCAGCAGCGCGGCGACGAGAACGGCGACGACGTTGCCTGCTTGCATGACCACCGCTGTCGGCCAGTACAGCGCATCGGGGAGATCGTTGACCCAACGGAAGACGTGCCGCTCGGCTCCGGAGATCTCGCCATGCTGAGCGGGTACGGCGGACACGGCCAGGAGGACGAGGGCCGAGACGAGCAGCAGCAACTCAGCGCGGTGTCGTTGTTCGTAGTCGGGTGTGAGGTCGGTCGGGATGCTCAACGGCCGAACATTGGCAGGTGTAGTCGGCAGGGTCCCACTCGAGCTCGTCCTGATTGCGCCGCGACGACCGCGCGAGCCCACGCCACAGTCGGCGCCGACCCGATTCGTGGTCGAGACCAGCTCGACCTGTTTGTACTCAGTCGGCGGCGCCGTCCGACGAGTCCTCGTGATCGACCTTGTCGGACACCACGGCGAAGCTCTCGTCGAGCTGGACGTCCATCTGGGTGCCGTCGTCAAGGGTCACCTCGACCTCGTAGTAGCTCTCCTCGTCACCCACCTCAGTGCCCGTGACTCTGCCTCCACCTGCGTGCGCGAGCGCGGTCTCGCTGGCCCGTTCCAGCGCATCGCCCGTGATCGGCTCGCCGCTCCCGTCGTCGCCCGATGCGGCGGCGACGGCAACTCCGGCGCCGATCCCAAGCGACACCGCGACCGCAGCAATGCCTCCGATGACCTTGGTTCGCGTTCTCATCTCGTGCTCTCCTTCATCTCGCTAGCTGCTTCTGCTCGATCTTCGCGATTCGGGCCTGAACCGTGGCTGACTCCCAGGTCCTGGCTCCGGATCGAGCGTCAACCACGGGTTCAACCAGAGCGGATCGGGGCGCCCTCGTCGCATCGGGCATGAGTAGGTCAGACGCAGACGATCGGTCTTGACAGACATGCCCGCCGGCTGATGGAAATCACTCGCTTGAGGCCCAGGCCGAGCCCATCGGGCCGGTCCGCCTCGGTAGGGTTAGGGCCGTGGGCGGAGCAGGCGGCGGAGGGCCCGGACGCGGGCAGGCGGAAGAGGTGGCGCGCATCGACGAGGCGATCGCCGCGCTCGAAGCGCAGCGCGGGCTGCTCGGCGATGCCGTCGTCGACACCTCTTTGCAGCCCCTGCGGGACAAGCGCGCCGCACTCCTCTCCCGGATCGAGGGCGAGCAGCGAAAGCTCGTGACCGTCCTGTTCTCGGACCTGGTCGACTTCACCGTCCTCTCGCAGAAGCTGGACGCCGAGGACGTCCGGACGGTCGTCAACCGGTACTTCTCCTGCTGGCAGCACCACATCGAGACCAACGGCGGCGTGGTCGAGAAGTTCATCGGCGACGCGGTGATGGCCGTGTTCGGGATCCGCCAGGCGCGCGAGGAGGATCCGCACCTGGCGATCCGTGCCGCCCTCGCCATGCGCGGGGCGCTGCAGGAGCTCAACCGCGAGATCGAGCCGGTGTACGGCGTGTCCCTCGCGATGAGGGTCGGCATCGACAGCGGCGACGTGGTGGTCGGGATGCTGGACGAGCGCCCCGGGCAGGAGGTGGTGATCGTCGGGGAGGCGGTCAACCGCGCCGCTCGCCTGCAGGCGTCGGCTCCGGTCGGGGGTGTCCTGATCTCGAGCGGCACCTACCGGCACGTACGCGGCTCGTTCTCGTTCCGGTCGGTCCCCGGTCTCGAGCTCAAGGGCATCGCCCAGCCGGTCGACGCCTTCGAGGTGCTGAACGAGCGTCCGCGCGGCTTCCGGCTGGACGCCGCCCGCGGCGTCGAGGGCGTCCAGACCCGCACGGTCGGCCGCGATCTGGAACTCCGGCAGCTGCAGGACCGGTTCTTGGAGGTCGCCGAGGACGGACGCTGGCGAGTGATCACCATCGTCGGGGACGCGGGCGTCGGCAAGTCCCGGCTGCTCGGCGAGCTCGATCGGTGGCTGGCTGAGATGCCCGAGCCGGTGTGGTGGTTCCGTGGGCGGGCGTCACCGGCCGGTGAGAACCGGCCGAACGCGCTGCTCCGCGAGGTGATCGTCAGCCGGCTCGAGATCCAGGAGAGCGACGGGCCGGAGGTCGTGCGGGAGAAGTGGACCGCCGGCTTCAACCGGGTCTTCGGCCCGGGTCCCGAAGGCGAACGCAAGGCGGATGTCATCGCCCGGTGGCTGGGCTTCGACCTGGGCGACAGCCCGGGGGGAGCGTCCGACGGCGTTGGTCACGACACACAGCAACTACGGGACCAAGCGGTGATCTACACGGCTGAGTGCTTCCAGCTCCTGGCAGCCGAGAACCCTGTGGTCGTCCTCCTCGAGGACCTGCACTGGGCCGACGACGGGACGCTCGACTGGATGGACGAGGCGGACGTCTACTTGGCCGAGAGCCCGGTGTTCATCGTCGCTACGTCGCGGCCCACCCTGTTCGAGCGCCGCCCTCACTGGGGTGAGGGCCGCGACCACCACGTCCGCTTCGACTTGGCGTCCCTGTCGCGACGCGACAGCCGGCTGCTGGTCGGCGAGATCCTGCAGCGGGTGGACCACGTCCCAGGCTCCCTGACCGACCTCGTCGTCGCGGCGGCCGACGGCAACGCCTTCTACATCGAAGAGCTCGTCACCTGGCTCATAGAGGCCGGCGTCATCATCACGGAGGGCGACCGGTGGCGCGTGATCGAGGACAGCGTCGAGACAGCGCACGTCCCGCCGACGCTGAAGGGCGTGCTCCAGGCTCGTCTCGACGCGCTGTCCGCTCCCGAGCACTTGGCGTTGCAGCGTGCCGCAGTCATCGGCCGTGTCTTCTGGGACGAAGCCGTCGACGATTTGGGGTCGGCGTCGGGAGTGCCGACTGCTCGCGATGTCCACGCCGCCGAGACGCTCGAGCAGTTGCGGTCACGAGCGGTCGTGTTCGAGCGTGAGCAGTCGGCCTTCGATGGGACCCGCGAGTTCCTCTTCAAGCACGCCTTGCTGAGGGACGCCACGTACGAGAGTGTCCTGCGATCGCATCGGCAGGTGTACCACGGGCTCGCGGCGCGCTGGCTCGAGCGCACCACCCAGCGCAGCCGCCGCACCGACCAGTACGCCAGCCTCATCGCCGACCACCACGCCGGCGCCGGTGACGGGGCCACCGCCGCGGTCTGGTACCTGCGGGCCGGCAGGCAGGCCAGCGCCGTCCACGCGCTGACCGAGGCTGCTCGTCTCCTCGCGCGCGGGCTCGAGGTCGCCCCGGAGGACTCGTTGCGACTCCACTTCGACCTGCTGATCGCCCGGGAGGACGTCCTGGAGCGCCTCGCCGATCGCCCGGCGCAGATGGCGGTGCTCGCCGCGCTCGATGAGACCCAGGAGCAGCTACAAGACCCGGAGTGCACGGTGCGCGCCCTTGTGACGCGCAGCAGACGCTCGTTCAACGATAGCGAGTACGCCGCCCAGAACCAGGCGGCGCAACGTGCGGTCGAGTTGGCCCACGACGCCGGGCTCACCGAGCTGGAGGTCGAGGCCCGACTCTGGTGGGGGAAGGGGCTGACCTGGGATCACCAGTACGACGCGGCGCAGGCTGTGCTCCAGGAGACTCTCGACGGGGCCCGGTGCACCGGCCAGCGGAGACTCGAAGGTGAGGCTCTCCGGTACCTGGCGATCGTGGCCAACGACCGCAGCGAGTTCCCCGAGGCCGTCTCGCTGCTCGAGCAGGCCCTCGCCCTCCACCGCGCCGACGGCGACGCTGAGAGCGAGGGGGTCGGCGTCGTCCAGCTGTCATCCGTCCTCTACAACCAAGGTCACTACGCAGCCGCGCGCGCCCGACTCGAGGAGGCCATGCCGGCATTCATGGCGTCGGGATACAAGTACCGACAGGCCGTCATCATGAGCAACCTCGGTGTGATAATGCTCGCCCTCGGTGAGCTCGGCGCCGCCCGCCGCTACCTGCTCGAGGGGCTCGAACTGAGCCGGAACGTCGGTGACAAGGAGAACATGGCGTGCAGCTACGCCGCTCTCGGTGACGTGTACCGGCGCGCCGGAGACCTCGAGGTGGCCGAGTCCGACTACCGCCGAGCCGTGTCGGTGTTGACCGAGGTCGGGCCCTCTGCGGTGTCGAGCGAAGCGATCCTGGGACTGGCACTCGTCCGCCTCGAGCAGGGTGACGTGGAGGACGCGCGCCGCGTCGTCGCGCAAGCCATTGACGACGCCCGCGCCAGCAGCTCCCGCATGGCCGAGGCGCGGGCGCTCGTGGCGGCCGGACGCATCGAGCTGCGCGACGGCCGCGGCGAGCAGGCAGGGCCGCACTTGCGACACGGCTTGCAGCTCGCCGAGGAGCTGGAGCTCGACGTCGTCGTGGTGGAGGCGAAGGCCGCCCTCGCTCGAAGCCTCCTCGCGACGGGCGATGCGGACGAGGCACGGGCGTTGGTCGACGACGTGCTCGCCCACCTCACACCGACAGACCTGGCAGGAGCCGTGGACCCCGGCGAGGTCTACGCCGCGTGCTTGCAGGTGCTGGCGGCGCTCCACGATGAACGGGCCACTGTTGCCCTCGGGGCCGCCCGCGCCTACCTCGACCACGCGGCCGCGGTGATCGACGAGACCGATCTCCGCAGCGGCTTCCTGACCCGCGTCCCCACCCACGTCGAGCTGGCCCGCGCGCTGCGGGCATAGCCTCCGGCGCCCGCGACGGCGCTACTCGTGGGCTCGGAGGGCCGATGTCCGCGCAGGCCTGCGGCCCCCCCTTGAGACCCGCCTCCAGCCTGACCTGAGGATGCTTCGGCGGGCCCGTGCCGTCGCACGCAGATCGTCGGCGACGACCGATGAGTTTGGCGGTTGCCATTGGTCGTATTAGCGAGCGTCTGTTCGATGTCGTCGACATTGTGCGTGAAGGAGGACGAATTCCGATGAAGCTGCCGCCGATCGTCTCGCCGCAGGAGTGGGAAGCAGCCCGCCAGGCGCTGCTGGTGGAAGAGAAGGAGCTCACCCGGGCCCGCGACGCCATGGCGGCAAAGCGTCGCCGGATGCCATGGATGGCCGTCGAGAAGGTCTACCGGTTCGAGGGCCCGGATGGCCCGGCGAGCCTCGCCGATCTGTTCGAGGGGCGTCGCCAGCTGATCGTCTACCGCGCCTTCTACGCGCCGGACGTCACCACGTACCCGGCGGGCGGCGGCGCATACCCGGAGCGGGCCTGCGTCGGCTGCTCCTTCGTAGCCGACCAGGTCGCGCACCCGGCCCACCTGCACGCGCGGGACACGGCGCTCGCGTTCGTCTCGCGCGCCCCCCAGGCCGAGATCCGGGGTCTGAAGGATCGCATGGGATGGGGGACCATCCCCTGGTACACCCTCACCGACGACTTCGACGCTGACTTCGGGGTCGACCAGTGGCACGGGACCAACGCCTTTGTCCGCGACGGGGATCGGATCTTCCGCACCTACTACATCCACGACCGCGGTGACGAGCAGATGGGCAGCACCTGGAGTTACCTCGACATCACCGCGTTCGGACGCCAGGAGGAATGGGAGGACTCGCCCGAGGGCTGGCCGCAGACGCCGCCCTACGAGTGGTGGGACTACCACGACGCGTACGGCAACGGCGCGTGATGGCGGCTGGCGCCACCGCAGCGGGGCTCAGCTCACCGTGTCCGGCCCGAGCCGTTCTCGTCGCCGGTGGTCACTCCTGAGGCAGGCTCTCCTTGGCCTCCTCGTAGCTGCCCGTCGGCGGGTTCGGGTCGGGGCCGTACACGAGGTACGCGACGCCCGTGCTGAACGGTTGCGCCGAGATCAGCTTGAGGTGTCGAGAGGGCCCGCCCTCCTCGAACAGCCGCAGGCCCGACCCGGCGGCCGCCGGGTGGACGAACAGGTGCAGTTCGTCGAGCAGACCGGCGTCGAGCAGTTGGCGCACCACTGACACTGACCCACTGAGCGCGATCCGCCGGATCGACGGGTCGTTCTTCAGCGCCGTGACCGTCTCCACGAGATCACCCTCGAGCTGCTCCGAGTTGCGCCAGGTGAGCTCCAACGGACTGCGTGACGCGACGATCTTGCGCATGTCGCCGAGCCGTTTGGCCATCCCGGCGTCCTCCTCGCCGGCCATCTCGCGTTCGGGCCAGGCTCCGGCGAAGCTGTCGTAGGTGACGCGACCGAAGAGCATGACGTCGGCGTCGTGCGTCTTGTCGACTGCCTGCCCCATCTCGTCGTTGAAGTAGGGGAAGTGCCAGTTGCCGACGCCGGGGTCGACGACCCCGTCGAGCGCGATGAACATGTTGGCCGTGATCGTCGCCATCGGAGTCTCCTGTCCTGTGAGGCCGGGCTCTGGTCCATTTCTCTGACGTCGCCGGCGCGGAGAACTCATCGTTGCGCAGCGGCGCAGCCGCTCGGACGACCGCTATCCCTCGACCGGGGAAGACGCCGTCATGAGGCGGTAGGAGCGGGAGGCTCGCGTCGCGACCGTCACGATCACGCCCAACAGGCCGGCGAGCGTGAACAGGAGCGCGATGCCGCGGTCGGGGCCGATGCCGAACCATCTCCCGATCGAGTCCGCACCACCGCCGTCGGTCATGAACGGGATGAACACGGCCTCGGCCAGCGGCGCCATCAGGAAGGCGGTGAGCGGAGCGGCCGCGTTCTCGACGAGCTGGGCGAAGCCGAAGACCCGACCCTGCCGCTCGAACGGGATCGACCGCTGCAGCACGGTCTGTTCGGCTGCCTCGATGACCGGGATGAGCAACAGCCAGACCAACATCCCGATCGTGAGCATGATGATTGACGACCGAAGCGCGAACAGCGAGCAGATCGTCCAGTTGATGAGGTTGGCGGCGATGATGAGCCGCACGGGGTTGGCACCGAGGCCGAAGCGGGCGACGAGCAGACCACCGACGATGAACGCCAGGCTCAGGACACCCCACAGGAATCCCCACGACTCGACGGACACGAGCTCGAGGCCGTAGGCGTCCATGAGGGCCATGAACACGCCCGCCAGGAGGTTGTTGAACGCTGCCAGCAGGATCAGCATCAGGAGGCCGGGCACGGCGAGGATGGCGCCGACCGCACCGCGGACGTCGATGTAGCGCGGGCCCTGCAGTCCACCCTCCGCGAGCGCCGGATCGGGTTCGCGGACGTGGATGGTGACGAGGTGGGCGAGCGTCGCGGCGGTCAGCGCTAGCGCTCCGTAGTAGGCCCATCCCATGCCGAGGCCGCCGATCACGAGGCCGCTGAAGACCGAAGTCACGGCGAAGGAGACACCGGAGACGGTGCCGACCATGCCATTGGCGCGATCGCGTCGCTCGGCGGGAACGAGGAGCGTGACGCAGGTCGACAGCGCGATGCCACGCATCTGCCCGGCCACCGATCCGAGCAGCGTGGACAGCACCAGCACCCAGAACCACGGGCTCCGCAATCGGAGCAGTTGATCCGCGTCGACCGAGACGAACACCGCGGTCGCGACGGCGAAGCTCGAGAGGGACAGCGTCGTCGCGAGCTCCATCGCTACCTTCTTGCGGTGACGGTCGACGAAGGTCCCGAACACCGGAGCGAGGAAGGCATACGACAGGGAGAACGCACCGCCGATCACGCCGGTGGCCACCACGGAGCGGGTCTCGAGGTACACCCAGAAGGTCAGCGCGAACCACAGGAAGGTGCTGGTCACGCCGCTCACGAGGGTGTTGACGAGCAGCGCGTGGAACACGCGGTCATCGGCAGGGATGACACGTTCGTCGCCCGTGCGTTCGACGAGCACGTCGGTCACGTAGGCCTCACCGCTGCGATGTCCCTCACGACGCCGTCCAGCCACGCCTGCCAGGCCTTCTCCTCGCGCCTGACGTAGTCGGGAGCAGCGTCGGAGAAGAAGTAACCCTGAAGGTGCACGCCGCAACCGCCCTCGGCGTCGAAGGTGAAGAACGAGACGTATCCCGGCACCGGCCCGGCTGTGCGAACGAGGAAGTGCCGGTCGATGGTCCGCTCGAGACGGCCATCGATCCCCAGGTTGGTGACGGCGTCGCCAACGCCGTTCGCGCCGAGGTCGCGACGGAGTGCCGCGATCGTGGCCTCCGGCGACGCCGAGGAGGTTGCTCCCGCGAACAGGGGAGTTGCCACCTGTCCGGGGAACTCCGTGAGATAGAGGCGGAGGTTGTCGAGGATCGGCGCCCAGCCCGTGCTCATCTCGGCCCAGAACTCGTTCTCCCAGTCGGCACCGGTGCCGAATGCGCTCGTCACGACGCGGACCACGCAGGTCCCGCCCGATCGCGCCTCGACCACGAACTCGGTCACCAGCGGGGTCACGTCCGCGCCCGGTCGGCCCACGAGGGCCGCCCAGTCCTCCTCGTAGGCGACGCGGCGAGTCGGCTCGAACGCCGTGACCCGGCCGTGGGAGTCCGCGTCCGGACCCATGTGGAACGTCAGCTCGCCACCGAGCCGGGCGTCGAGCTCGGTCGGCATCATCCACGACGAGATCCCCTCGGCGGTGGCGATGGCATGCCAGACCTGCTCGGGCGAGCCGGGGACCTCGATCTCGATCTCGAGGCGATGAGGCATGTCGGGCGTGGTCATGGTGGTCTCCTCAGTCGGTCGGCGGATCTGACGACGAGTCTTGGAGCGACTCATCGGCGGGCATCGGATGCGAGGCGACGACCAGCCGGTACCGACGGCCGTCGTCGTGGTGGTAGCGCGAAGCCAACAGGAGAACGGCTGCCGTCATCTCGTCGGCGAACGCGGCGCGGTCCTCCGCTGATCGGAAGCGGATCTCGGTGTCCACGGTGAAGGTCGGCAACCGACGGCCCGTCGCCTCAGCCCTGCGGGCCAGCAGGCCTACCTCCCGCACCACCCGCCCCGCCAGCGTCACGAGGTAGCGGGCGGACAAGCGGTCCCGGACCTCCTCGGGTCGGGCGCCGCTGTCGGCGATGGCGGCGGGCGAGACGACGAATGTTGCTGCCGTGGCCCGCAGGACGCGCTCGGCGATCCCACCGCGCATGCGGACTTCTGCCAGCTCCACCAGCCCGTGCTCCTCGAGGGTCTTCAGGTGGTAGTTGGTCTTCTGGCGGCTGAGTCCCACACGACCGGCGACCATCGCCGCGGACGCCGGCCCGGCGGCCAGTTCGGCCAGTAACCGCGAGCGGATGGGATCGAGCGCCGCGGAGGCTGCCCGTGGATCCTCGATCACCTGCACGTCCTGCACGGGTCGACTTTGACACTTGACAAATAAAGTTGTCAAGCCTGAGCCCACCACCCCGGTCGGGCGGCGTTCCGAGCGCCGTTCCGGGACCCAGTCGAGCGGGCGAGCACGCTGGTGATCGACCTTGTGGCCGCTATCGACCCGGGGCGCCGTCTCCACACTGGGGCCGCATGGCGGCCGGTCACAAGCGACGGGCGTCCCAAGCCTCGGCCGAGAGTTTCGAGTCACGCAGTCGAGCAGCGCGCCAGTCCCGGACCGGCTACCTTGCGTCTGTCTGGTCTTCGCGGAAGGAGACGAGATGTTCAGTGCAGTCGGTCGAATCGTCCGATCCGGCCTCGCGATGGGCGCGGCCCTCGGGGTGATGGCCGCGGTCCCTGCCGCCGCGGGCGCGGCGTCACCGGGAACGAACGGGCGGATCGCGTTCGAGATGGACGGCGTCATCTACTCGATTCAGCCGACAGGCGCCGGTATGAAGGCCCTGACCACCGGCCCGGACGATCATGCGCCTCGTTGGTCGCCGGACGGGAAGACGATCGCCTTCGAGAGGGCAGGGAATCTGTGGCTGATGCGAGCCGATGGGACCGGTGCCCGTCAGTTCACCAGCGGTCCCGGCGACGACACCGCGCCAGGCTGGTCCCCGAACGGCGCCAAGATCGTCTTCGTCCGGTCCGATGACGGGAGTGCCACCGGACGGTCGATGTTCGTCAAGCCGGTGGCCGGCGGGCTGCCCACCCGGCTCACGACGGCCGACGACGGATGCGCCGACGGCCCGACCTGGGCCGCGGACAACCGGTTCGTCGTCTACGCCGACGATTGCCAGCGAAGTGTGACGTCCGTGCGCAAGGTCAACATCAAGACCGGAGCGATCTCCGACGTGATCGGCACGGGCGGTGTCGCGGGACCCGGGGGGACGTGGCGCTTCGAACACAGCGCGCCCGACGTGACTCCAGACGGAAAGAACGTGGTCTTCAAGGCAGCCAGCCCGGGTGGCAACGCCTGTGGCATCGGCATCACCGACCTTTCAGGGGCCGGTTTCCGATTGATCGCCGAGTCCGGTGACTGCGGCGTGTTCCTCGCCGACGCCCCGGCGGTGTCGCCCAACGGGAGGAAGGTGGCCTACTCCGCGGGCAACGAGAACCCGCAACTCGACGTCGTCTTCTTGAACAGGCAGAACCAGTGCTGCGCCCCGATCCTGGAGAGCGCCGACTTCCCCCTCAACGCCGACTGGCAGCCCAAACCCTGACACCACGGCACGGGCGAGGTCCGAAACGATCACGCAGAGAGGTCGCTTGGTGTCGTGGCGCTAACATCCGCCGCCGGACACGAGTCGGGAGAGGCCGAATGAGCGAACTCGCGGACACAGGAGCGATCGATTGGCTTCTCGTCGAAGCCCGCGGCAAGGAGATCAATGGGGAGTTGGTGCCTCCGCTGCTCGACCTGGTCGATCGACGGTTGATCCGCATCCTCGATGTGCTGGTCCTTGTCAAGCGGACTGATGACGATTTCGACGCCCTCACGACCTCCGAGCTCGACCCCGCACAGGTCGGTGACCTCGGCGAGCTGGCGGGAGCATCGTCGGGTCTGCTGTCAGATGAGGATGCCGCCGCGGCGGCTGCGACGCTGGCGCCCGGCAGTCTCGGCCTGTTGATCGTGTACGAGAACCTGTGGTCGCTGCCGTTCGCGGTAGCGGCACGGAAGGCTGGGGGGCAGCTCATCGGCCAGGGTCACATACCGATCCAGGCGATCGTGGCGGCGCTGGACGCCGTCGAGGCTTGAGGAAAGGACGTCTGTCATGGGACTCATCGGTGGGATGGCCCGCACGGCCGTGGTCGCGGGGACGGCGACCGCTGTCGGCAACCGCGTCTCGCGCCGCCAGGCCAATCGCTGGGCCGAGAAGGACCAGTCCGCGTACGCCGAACAGCAGTACGCCCAACAACCGCAGTACGCACAGCCGCAGTATGCCCAGCCGCAGTACGCCCAGCCGCAGTATGCACAGCCGCAGTACGCGGCTCCCGCTCCTGCTCCTGCTCCCGCACCGGACCCGATCGCACAGCTGAAGGAGCTGGCCGAGCTCAAGAACCAGGGCATCCTCACGGAGGCCGAGTTCCAGGCTCAAAAGACGAAACTCCTCGCGCTGTAGAGAATCACGTCCTTCGACCCCCACAAGGGGCGATCTACCCCCGGAGCCTCGTCATCGTGGAGGAGACCTTGGCCGCCCTCGCGCGTGAGTTCACGCCGAGCCTCGTCGTGCTATCGGGACTGATCCGAGGGCGGCGCTGGCGTTGACTGCTCCGGCAATGCGCCGGCATCGCCTCTGGATTGCCATCGCCTCATGGGGAGTTGAGCCCATCGCTGCAGGTCATCCCGTACGCGCTGGTTGGAGCTCTGCATCTTGGTTCGCAAGGTCTCAGCGGGCGCGGCGTCGTCCGACGGCGGCGCATCGGTGGCCGCATCGGGCGCCGCGTCGAAGGCCTTCTCCTCGGGGCGCCGCTGCAGTCTCAACACGACGACTGCTCCCGCGAGGAAGGCGACGACGACGAGCGCCCACTTCTTTTCGAGGTCCCGAGGGCCTGGGCGGTGGCTTCTTCGGCGAGCTTCGCCATCAGCGGTTCCTGGTCGAGGTCGCGTGGTCCATGTTGTTCTCCCTCGTCGCGCGAACGTGCGGGCGCGTGTCGACCACGCTACGCCGCCGCCGGGTGGTGGGTCCCCATCCGACCCAGGGTCGTGGCCGGTCACGAGTGCGCCGCACGATCAGTGGCCGAGCACGACCTTGAGGAGCACGACGATGGTCCCGAACCCACCGGATACCGCCGCAAACCGCCAGGCCTTTGATTGGCGATCCGACACGAGCAAGCCGACGACGCCACCAACTGCCACGAGTTGGAGAAAAGCGATGACGACCGCGGCCCAGAGAGCCGCGCGGGGTGCGAGCAGATCGACCCGGCCGAGCAGGAGCACGACTCCGGGCGGCACGGCCGCGAGCAGGATGGGAAAGCCGTCGGCCATCGCTCTCCTGAGCTCGTGGCGGCCGGGTGCCGCCGTGTGGCGGACATGATCCCCGACGAGCTCCGCGTACAAGTGCGCCACCCAGGTGGCAAGTCCGACCCCGGTGACCAGTTCCCACCCCCAACCAGAGGCGACCTCATCGGAATCGATCAAGGCCAGCGAGGCGAGTACCAGGACCGTTCCGTACGCGGCCGCGCTGACCCTTTCAGCGAGACGCTCGCGTGGCCAGCCCTCGATGCGCTTCACCAGACTCATGAGGATCGCCATCCTGCTTCGCCATCGATCCGTTGACCACTCCTGCGCCATGGGCCAGCCTCCACCCGCCCGAGGGCGGTTCACGCCCACCCCGTTCGGGTGCGAAGATCACAGGAGTCCGGGGCAGGCCGTCGCCCCGACGACATCGACCGAGGAGGCATGAGTGATCGGGAACGCGGAGGCGACGAGCGCGTCTGAGCCGGTGGGCATGCTCACATCCGAACAGCTCGTCCGGGTCTTCCGCCTGCTGAAGGGCGCCGACAGCGTCGAGCTGAAGGTGAGCGTGGCCGAGGCAGGCCGTCGTTCCGCGGTCTCCGCTCTGGAAATGGACGTCCTCGATGCAGAGATCCGGCAGGTGGTCTTCTTCGATACGCCAGATCTGTTGCTCGATCGCCATGGCGTGGTCGTCCGCGCCCGTCGCATCCAGCGCAAGCCGGGCGACAGCGTCGTGAAGCTCCGCCCCCTCGACCCGGAACAGACCCCGACGGCGGTGCGGAAGTCGCCGGCTTTCGGGATCGAGATCGACGCCATGCCGGGTGGCTTCGTCTGCTCGGGCCGGATGAAGGTCGAAGTCGACGACGCGGCCGTGAAGGATGTCATGGCCGGCCATCGTGCGCCACGGAAGCTCTTCACCAAGGAGCAGCGTGAGCTGTTCTCGGCCCACGCGCCCGACGGAGTCGAGCTCGACGATCTCTCCGTCCTGGGGCCGATCAACGTCATGAAGCTCAAGTTCACGCCAGGGGAGTTCGGCCGGCGACTGGTGGCTGAGCTCTGGCTCTATCCGGACGGCGGGCGAATCCTCGAGCTCTCCACGAAGTGTCAACCGGCAGACGCATTCGATGTGGCCGCGGAGACCCGGGACTTCCTCACGAAGCACGGGATCGATCTTCTCTCGGAGCAGCAGACCAAGACACGCCGAGCGCTCGACTTCTACGCGCGCGAGCTCGCCAACGGAGGTACGAACGATGTTCGCTGAGTTCGGCACGGGCCAGGTGTTCTGGTCGATGTTCTGGTTCTTCTTGTTCTTCATCTGGATCTGGCTGCTGATCGTCGTCTTCGGCGACATCTTCCGCAGTCCCGACCTCTCCGGGTGGGGCAAGGCGCTGTGGACGATCTTCGTCATCCTCGTGCCCTACTTCGGAGTCTTCGTGTACGTGATCGCTCGCGGACACAAGATGCAGGAGCACGCCGTGCATCAAGCTCAGCAACAGGACGCCGCGACGCGCCAGTACATCCAGGACGTCACGGCACCTGGCGGGACCGCCGACGAGATCGCTCGCCTGGCGGACCTTCGCGAGAAGGGCGTGATCAGCGACGCCGAGTTCCAGCAGGCCAAGGCCAAGGCTCTGGCCTGACGCGCGAGATGGCCAAGAAGAAGAAGCACCCAGCGGAGGAACGTGAGCGCCAGCCAGGGCCGCCCACGAAGATGAAGCGCAAGAAGTACGAAGCCGAGCTGCGCAAACAGCACGCCGAGCTCGTCGCGATGCAGGAGTGGGTCAAGGCGACCGGGACCAAGGTCTGCGTCGTCTTCGAGGGGCGAGACAGCGCGGGCAAGGGCGGCACGATCAAAGCCATCACCGAACGTGTGAGTCCCCGGGTGTTCCGAGTCGTCGCCCTCCCGAGCCCAACCGAGCGGGAGAAGTCGCAGATGTACGTGCAGCGGTACGTCCCCCACCTGCCGGCGGGCGGCGAGGTCGTGATCTTCGACCGCAGCTGGTACAACCGGGCCGGGGTCGAGCGGGTCATGGGGTTCTGCACGGAGGAGCAGACCGATCGGTTCCTCGAGTTGGCCCCCGGGGTCGAGAAGGCGATGGTGGATTCCGGGATCGTCCTCCTGAAGTATTGGTTGGAGGTCGGAGCCGACGAGCAGACCCGCCGGCTGCAGAGCCGCATCGACGACCCTCGGAAGGTCTGGAAGCTGTCGGACATGGACCTGAAGTCGTACAGTCGCTGGTACGACTACGCACGGGCCCGCGACGCGATGTTCGCTGCCACCGACACGACGTGGGCTCCGTGGCACGTGGTCCGGACCGACGACAAGCGACGGGGCCGGCTCAACCTCATCACCCATCTGCTCAGCCAGGTCCCGTATGAGCCGCTCCAGACCAGGAAGGTCAGGCTGCCCGCGCGCCAGAAGCCAGGCGGCTACTCCGACCCGGACCTCGGGACGCGTGCGATCCCGACGCCGTTCTGACGCGTTGTGCTCCGATGACTGAAGTGGCAGCCAGCGGCGAACCGGCGGTGAGTGGGGGCAACCGCCGGTTGGCGATGCTGCTGGCGATGGCCATGTTCGTGCTCGTGGTCGACACATCGCTCATGAACGTGTCGATCGCGGCGGTCGTTCGAGATCTCGACACGACCGTCAGCGGTGTCCAGTCGGCAATTGCGCTCGAGGCACTGGTCTCGGCCGCGTTCATCTTGATCGGCAGCAAGGTGGGCGATCTGATCGGGCGGAAGCGCGCGTACGTCTTGGGTCTGCTCGGCTACGCGATCGGCGCGTTGTCGATGGCACTGGCCCAGGGCTTGACGGCGATCATCGTCTTCTGGGCGATCGTGGGGGGCCTGGGAGCCTCGCTCCTGCTGCCGGCCATGCAGTCCCTGATCCACGGCAACTTCGAAGGAGCGGCGCAGAAGCAGGCCTACGCGCTGGTGGGTGCGGCGGCGGCGATCGCGGCGGCCGTGGGCCCGTTGATCGGCGGGTTCATCACCACCTACCTGTCGTGGCGGATCGCCTTCCTTCTCGAAGACCTGATCATCGTGATCGTGCTGTGCGGGATCAGGCTCGTCCGCGATGTGCCGTACACCGGATCGCGCCGTGTCGACGTCGTCGGTGCGGTGTTCTCCGTCGTGGGCATGGGTGGCATCGTGCTGGGCATCCTGGTGTGGCAGGAGGGGGGCGAATCCGTCGCCGCGCTCTTGGTGATCGGCGCGGTCGCGTTGGCCGCCCTCGCCTACTGGTTGGTGCGGCGCAAACGGGAAGGCAAGGCCGCACTCATCGACCCCGATCTGTTCCGGGCCGCTCTCTTCAGGTTCGGGATCTCGGGGCAGACGCTGCAGCAGATCGCGCTGGGCGGGATGATGATCGCGTTACCCATCTACCTGCAGATGGTGCTCGAGTACAACGCCATGGAGGCAGGCTTGTCGCTTGCACCGCTGTCACTGAGCATGTTCGGGATGGCCCTGCTCGCCGGCAAGAAGGCCGGGCAGCGGCGTCCGAGCAGCGTCATCCGTCTCGGGTTCGGGCTGCTGATCGTCGGAACAGTGGTGCTGATCGCCATCGTGCCCCGCGCCGACTCCGGCTGGTACCTCCTCGTCCCGTTGCTGATCGCCGGCTCGGGCTTGGGGCTGCTCGTGTCCCAGCTCAACAACTACACGCTCTCGCCGATCTCCGAGGAGCGCGTCAGTGAGGCCGCCGGCGTGAACTCCGCGGGCGGATCGTTCGGCCTGTCGTTCGGCTTGGCGTTCTCCGGGGCGATCATGCTGGCCACGCTGTCGCTCACCTTCACGGACATGGCGAATGAGAGCACCGTCCTGCCGCCGGCGGCCCAGCAGACCGTTGCCGACGCTCTCGAGTCCGATGCGGAGGTGATGAGCAACACGCAGCTCGAGGCGCAGCTCGCCGGCCAACCGGAAGCCATCCAGGACGAGATCATCCGGATCAACACCGACGCCAGACCCCGAGCGCTCCAGGTGGCATTGCTCATCCCCGCGCTCGCCGCCCTCCTCGGTTTCATCCTCTCGTTGCGCATGATGCGCCTGCCGGACCCCGAGCCGTCGGAGTCGACCGAAGGCATGGCGTTCGGCTGATCGCTCTCTGGGACAGCTAGATCCGCACGAAGCCCTCTCGGTAGGCCTTCCTGGCGCGGAGCTTGCTGAGGAGGAGATGGGTCGCGTCGACAGGAGACCGCCTCGGCGGCCGACGTCGCCGCCCACGACGAGAGCCAAGTGCTCGTCGCCCTGCCGTTCGGATGTTCAAGGTCCCGTCGGTCCGGTCCAGGCAGAGGGTCATCCGTCACACACCGTCCAGAACCGGAAGTCCCGATCGTCAGTACTTGTTGTCAGCCTTACCACGCTCATCGCAGGAGGAAGCTCGATGAGACCGATCCTGGAATCGACTGGGGCGATGCACGAGGAGCTCCAGCCGCACATCGTCTGGCTGGGCACGCCGTCGTCGCGGGCGATCCCGCTGGTCGGCGCGAAGGCCGCCAGCCTCGCGCGTTCGATGGAGGCCGGGTTGCCGGTCCTCCCCGGCTTCGTGCTGACCACGGCCGTCGATGCGACGTCCGTGACATCGGCCGCCGACAGCGCAGACGAGGTCCACGCCGCCTGGCGGGAGCTGACCGATGACGGCCGTGTCCCGCTCGTCGTGCGCTCGTCGGCCACCAAGGAGGACGGCGAATCGAGTTCGATGGCGGGCCTGTTCGTGTCGAAGCTCGACGTCGTGGGCTGGGACGCGTTCGTGGCGGCGGTCATGGAGGTGCTGGCCTCGAAGGACGGCGTCGACGTGGGTGACGTCGAGATGGCAGTCCTCGTACAGCCCTACCTGCGGCCGCGGTGGGGCGGCGTGCTGTTCGGTGCCGATCCGGTCACCGAGCGCACCGATCGGCTGGTCGTGACCGCGGTGCCCGGAGGCCCGGATGGTGTCGTCTCGGGGCAAGTCGACGGCTGGCAGGCGACGCTCACGCGCCGGGGCCGTGTCGTCGAGGCCACCGATGGCGATCACCCCCGACAGTCGGACCTACAGGAGCTGTCCAAGCTGGCCCGCCGGCTGGAATCGATCAACGCGCAGCCGCAGGACATCGAGTGGGCCATCGACGAGCAGGGCCTCCGTCTCCTGCAGTCACGGCCGATCACGACGCTGCACGGCCCCGTCAGCGGCCCCGTCTACGGACCGGGCCCGCTCGCCGAGACCTTCCCGGACGCGTTGGCACCGCTCGAGGAGAGCCTGTGGCTGGACCCGCTCCGCGACGGCTTGCGTCACACGCTCGGCCTCCTGGGTACTTCAGCCACCGGGCGGTTGCAGCGTACTCCGCTCGTGGTGAGCATCGGCGGCCGGCCCGCCGTCGACCTTGGCCTGCTCGGTGCCGCCCCCCGCGGACGATCGATCCTCCGCGCCCTCGATCCGCGGCCTCGCGTGCGCCGTCTACGCGCCGCCTGGCGGGTCGGGCGTCTGTCGATGGCGCTCCCCGATCTGGCTCGCGATCTGATCGGCGAGGTCGACCGTCACCTCCTCGCCGTCCCGACCCTGGACGGACTGACCGACAACGAGTTGGTGCGGATCCTGCGCAACTCCTCGTCGACGCTCCGTGCGCTGCACGCGTACGAAGCCCTGGCGGGCGCGCTGCTCCGTTCCGATCCGACCGTCGGTGCTGCCGGTGTTGCGCTGGAGGCCCTCGGGGCCGAGGGCGACGATCGCGTCGGCACCACCGCCGATGTGATCGCCCGGTCGCCCATCCTCCTGGCGTTGATCCCCCCGCGCATCCCGCCCAGCGACGCCCTGCCGCCAACGTCGCCGCACGTCTCGGCCACCGAGCGCGGTCGCGGAACCGACGCTCGAAGGGCTGACTCGGGAGGCGCTGCGCTTGCGCATACGGTGGGTGCACGAGCTGACCGCCCGCGCCGCGAGCGAGCTCGGTTCGCGGCTGGCCCAGGCCCAGCTCCTTCCGGACCCGGCGGCCGTCCGCTATCTCCGGGCTGACGAGCTGCGCGCCATGCTGAGCTCCCGACAGCCCTTCTACCCCAACGGCCGGCCCGATGCCATGCGACGCAGCGAGCTCCCGACGGAGTTCCGGCTGGCCGCGGACGGCACCCCGGTCGACGTCGGCGGCGACCGTCGCGGCGAAGGCACCGGCACGCCGGTCGGGGGCGGACGTGGGCGTGGCGTCGTCAGCGTCGATCCCACCGAGGCCGGCGCGGGAGACGTGCTCGTCGTGCGTTCCCTCGATCCCCGCCTCGCCGGCGTCATCCCCCGGCTTGCCGGCCTCGTCGCCGAGACAGGTAGCCCGTTGAGCCACCTCGCCATCCTGGCCCGCGAGCACGGCGTGCCGACCGTGGTCGGTCGCAGTGGCGCCCTCGCCGCGCTGCGCGCCGGAGATGTCGTCGAGGTCGACGGCTCGACGGGCTCGGTCAGCCACGTCGAGCCAACGGGTGCCTGGGCAGGAGGATCCCGATGAACGCCCGCCGCATCAGCACCGTGTTGCTCCTCGTCACGATGATCTCGTCGGTCTGGTACTTCTTCGCCTATCTCAGCAGGTGGGAGTGGAACCGCGCCCTCATCGCCGGCGTCGTCGTCGTCGCCGCCGAGGTGGGGTTGGCGACGATCCTCGTGCTCTCCCGGCTCGACGACCTGAAGCGGCGTACCTCCCAGGCGTCGGATCGGGCTGATCGGATCCAGGCCCACCTCGAGGCGTACCCGAGCCGGTCGCAGTCGTTCGAGTGGTTGCGCCGTCCGGAGCAGGTGGGCGTATTCGTTCCGGTCCTGCTCGGGGTGGGCGTCATCGTGAGCGCCCTGGCCTGGGTCGTCGAACGTCTGGCTCGCATCTCGAGCCGGCCGGGCGACACGACGGCGCTCAGCCAAGACCTCGCCGCGCTGGCCCCGCCCGCAGGGGGGTTCCTCGCCGGCGACGACCCGATCGATCTGCTGCGGCGCCCGGGAGGCGGGTGAGCGACATGCGCCGGGCGCTGATGGTCGTGCTATTGGTGGCGCTGACGGCCGTCGCGATCGATGTCCTCGGCGACCGGACACAGAACCGCCCCGACTGGACGCCCCCCGGGTCGCGCACCGTCTTGACGTTCGACGTCGACACCCGCCGGGCCGAGCAGCCCGTCGGGGAGGCCGCCCGGGCGCTCTGGCAGGTCTGCGGCCTGACCGTTCCGAACCAGCTCGTGGCGCTCGAGATCCGGGCCGGCGGCACGGGCACCGGCACACTCACGCCCGCCCTCGGGCCCCACGAGCTCGAGCGGATCACGGGCTGCCTCCAAGACGCCACCATCGATCGCGTCCGGGGCGATGTTCTCAGCGTGGTCGACGAGCCGGCCGCATGAGGGTCGGGCGTCAGCCGAGGACCGACCAGAGGCGACGGGGAGCGTCCAGCACCCGGCTCACCGATGTGAGGATCGGGCCGGGACGTTGCGCGCTGTCGCTGGTCAGCCCGGCCGCGAACGCGAGCTGCTCGAGCGACGGAGGTCCGACGGTGAGGTTCCGCCACATGGCCTTGATGCCGTTGGTCTGACCGGTCGCTACCAGGTACGCGGCCGCCATGCTCCCGGTGCGCCCGACTCCGGCTCCACAGTGGAGGAACACCGTTCCGTCCGCCTTGTCGACCGTGCGGACGAAGGTCTCGATCTGCTCCGGGGTCGGCGTCTGCCCGTCCCTGATCGGCAGAGACACGACGGCCAGTCCCAAGGCCGCGGCGTCGGCCGTAGCCGCCTCCAGCCCAGATTCGGCCCTGAGGTCGACCACCGTCGTGACACCGGCGGCCGCCAGCGACTCGTAACCGGCCAGCGAGGACGGCGCGGCCCCGCGCCACACTTTGTCGTCGACGAGGGCGAGGTTCGCGACGTCACGGACCTCGGCCGCGGCAGCGGGCTTCGGTGCTGGGGCCCGCCACTGCAACACCAGCGACGGCACGGCGATCGCGGCATTGCCGGCCACCATGAAGATCACGAACCCGGCCAGGACCCACCGGGCCCTCCCCGCCCAGGGATGGGCCCACCAGCGCCGGGCCGGCGCTTCACCGGCGATGGTGACCATGGTCGACGTTGCGCTGATCGGCCCGACCCTAGCGAGCCTGGCACCTCACGTACCGGCGCGGGCCGTCTGCTTTGCGTGGTGGAGCAGGAACTCGAGGATGCGGATGTGCTTCTGGGTGTCGAGCGCCATGAGCTCGGTCAGCAGCGGCCATATCGTCGTCCGCCGGTAGTCCTTGAAGCGCTTCTGCAGGTCCTTGAGCTCCTTGGCGTCCTGCCCCTCGAAGGCCAGCAACTTCTCGAGCTCGGGGATGAGCTGCTCTGGCTCGGGCTCCCGCGCCAGGTTCGGCACGCCATCCTCTGGCTGGCTGAGCGAGGCAAGTCCCTCGAAGGACTTGACCCAGCGCTCATAGACCGCGTGGTGCCGGGCCTCGTCCTCCGCGATCAGCTCCAGCAGGAACCGCACGTGGTCGCTCGAGCGCTCGATGAGCTCGTCGTACCCGCTCAGCACCTCCGCCTCCGTGGTGACGTGCTCCACGAGGAGTTGGTAGACATCGCGCTCCCACACCGACAGACCAGCAGGTATCTCGTTCACATCCACAGCTCTCACCTCGCCACGAGCGTCGCTCCGCACCACAGGAGCCCGCTAGAGACCAAGGTCCCGACGGGACCTTGGTCTCCAGCCGCCGCCGTGTACGAATCGGTGTGTCGGAGGCCGAGATGGCGGCCGACCCGTTCAGCGCCTTGGGCGAAGTCGCCTGGTGACGATGGACGCCTGGCTCCGCATCCTCACGGTCGTCGGCGCGCTCACGACCGGGCTGATGGCCGGCCTGTACTTCGCCGTCTCCACCGCGGTCATGCCGGCCCGCCGTCAACCGCGGCACAGCCGAAGCTGACGCCGAGTGGAACCGCTATCGGCGCGAATGGGTGCCGGCGAACCACCTGCGGGCGCTGGCCTGCACGCTGTCGCTCGTGCGCCCGCTCCTCGCGCTCGACGCCCGCTGACCTCACCGCCCGCGGGCTGCCAACTCCCTAGGTGCGACGCGGCGACCGTACGTACCCTGACGTGATGGCTGCTGCGCTACGCCTTCGACCACTGCGCCGCGAGGATGAGGCGTCGTTCGTGGCGGCTCACCAGTCGATGGCGGCCGACGACTTCCTGTTCGGCCTCTACTACGAGCCGGGCATGGAGTGGGCGAGCTACCTCGACCAGCTCGATCGCCAGCGCCGTGGGATGGACCTACCGTCCGGACACGTTCCGTCCACGTTCCTCGTCGCCGACGCAGGTGGCCAGATCGTTGGTCGCAGCTCCATCCGGCACGCACTGAACGACTTCCTGGCTCGCGAGGGTGGTCACATCGGCTACGGCGTTCTCGCCGACCATCGGCGCCGTGGGTACGCCTCCGAGATCCTGCGGATGAGCCTGGTCATCGCCAGATCCCTCGGTGTCGACCGGGTGCTCGTGACGTGCGACGACGACAACGTCGGATCGGCCACCGTCATCGAGCGCTGTGGCGGGGTGTTCGACTCCCTGGTCGAGGGCGTCGACGGGCCACCGAAGCGGCGCTACTGGATCGACTGACCGCCCATCGTCACGGTCGCCAGCCGCTGTCGCGGCCGGCCATGCCCAAGACCCGGTCGAGGAGGGGAGCGGAATCGGGGACCGGGCGTTCCGGCCCGAACGCGTCGCCACGATCGTCCTCTGTGCCCGGTCCGGAGAACATCTCGAGGAATCTCCGAGCCCCATCGAGGGTCGCCTCGTCGGCGGCGAACTCCTGACCGGTCGCGACCGCGAGGTCCCAGCCGTGCACGACCACCTCGTCCAGGGCCACCAACCCCGCGATCTCGCCCGGCATCTCGATCGGCCCGGCCTTCGTCATCCCGGTCCAGGCCGCCGGGTCCTCCCAGGCGGCCGCCAGCGCGATGACGTCGGCCGAGATCGTGGCTCGCCAGTTCGCCTCCAACCCTGAGCCGTCACCGGATGCGGTCTGGTCGGGCATGCGCAGCGACTCCTTCGTCGCCGCGAAGGTGAAGGCCTTGGCCAACCCCCCGATGTGGTCGAGCAGGTCACCCACGCTGTAGGTGGTGCACGGGGTGGGCGCAGCGAGGAGCTCGTCGGGAGTGGAACGGACGAGGTCCGCCATCTGCCGAGCCGCGGGGCCGAGATCGACGGTCATGCTGTGTGGGACGAGCGCGCGGGCGCTGACTCATCGGTCGGCCGACATGGCTGCGACTCCGTGCGTGGCCGCTGACCCGCGATTGCTGCTAGTCAGTACAGCGCATGTCCGATCATCCTGAGCTCACCCCGAACGATGGCGGCGTGACCCTCGCCGTCCACGTCCAGCCCGGCGCGGGGCGCACCGAGGTGGTCGGCCGTCACGGCGACGCGCTCAAGCTGCGCGTGGCGGCCCCGCCGACTGGGAACCGTGCCAACGACGCCGTTGTCGACCTGGTGGCGAAGGAGTTCAATCTGAAGCGCGCCGACGTGGTCGTCCTGTCCGGCGCCACCAGTCGCGACAAGCGGCTGAAGCTGGGCGGACTCGATCAGCGGGCGGCCGAGAAGATCGTGGACCGGCTGCTCGAGTCGCCTCAGCTGCCGACCCGCCGCTAGCCCGAGCTCTGCTTCTCCGTCAGCTCCGCCTGGTACTTGGCGGTCGCCGACTCGACGGCCTTGATGTTGCTCTCGACCAGCTCGGGCCGGGCGGCCCGGGCGTGGGCCTTGGCATTGACCGTGGAGTCGTATTGGCCCTGGAACCGCGGGGCGACGTGGCGGGCGAAGAGCTCGAAGCTGCGCCACTTCGCCGCCGGGTTGGCCCAGTCGTGGGCGAGCTGCAGGTAGGCCCCGAACCCCCCGTTCGACTGCTTCCAAAGGCGGTCGATCTGCTCGATGGCGTCGTCGGGGGTGCCGACCGAGCCGATGCCGCTCTCGTTGACGAAGTCGATGAACTCCTTGACGTTCGTCCCGTCGCCCACGGCCATCTGCGGGAACGCCGCGGTGTGCTGGAAGTAGTCGAACCACGACTCGATGCCATGCGCCACGTCCGCGTAAGCCTGCTCGCGGGTCTCGGCGATGTGCATGAGCCCGACCAGGCGCCACCGGTCGCGGTCGACCGTGACGCCGTAGTGGGCGGCGCGCTCCTCCATCACGTCCCAGTGAAGACCCAGGACGTCGAAGCCGGCCGCCGTGGTCGCCCCGACGGACAGCAGGCCGTGCCCGTAGCGTCCGGCCAGGCGGGGACCAGCGGGGGACGCGACGGCGGCAATGGCGATCTCCGGGTGGGGATGGGTGTACGGCCGCAGGTGGAGCCGGGCGTCGACGATGTCCCACCGCTCGTTCGAGAAGCTCACCGGCTCGTCGCTCGTCATCAATCTCGTGATCACGTCAACGGCGTCTTCGAGCAGTTCACGCGTTGTTGGCATGTCGAGCCCGATCATCGCCGCGTCGCTGGGCAGCGCGCCGGGGCCGAGGCCGAGCATGAAGCGACCCTTCAGCATGTGGTCGAGCTGCACCGCCCGCTCCGCCACCCACAGCGGGTTGTGGTAGCTGGCGCTGACCACGCCGGTCCCGAGCTTGATGTAGCTCGTGCGCTCGCCCGCCGCGGCGATGAAGATCTCCGGCGAAGCGATGGTCTCGCTCCCCGCCGAGTGGTGCTCCCCGATCCACGCCTCGTCGTAGCCCAGGCGGTCGAGATGGGTGACGAGGTCGAGATCCTGGTCGATCAGCAGGGTCGGGTTCTCGCCGGCGGGATGGAACGGCGCCATGAAGATCCCGAAGCGCATGCGGCTCATGTGTCCTCCAAGTCGTGAGAGCGAACCGGAGGCTAAGCGCTCGGGCCGAGCCTCCGGTTCACGCCGTCCCTCAGGCCGCCGAAACGGGGAGACGGCACCTCTGGCTGATGGCGTCGATGTGGCTGTGGTCGGTTCCGCAGCAGCCGCCGAGCACCCGCAGGCGTGGCAGTGCGGCGCGCAACTCGGCGTAGCGCTCGGCCAAGTCGGCCGGGTCGCCCGCGTCCAGCTCTTCAGCCTCGTCCAGTTCGGCGTGGCTCAGCTTCGACGTGTTGGCGTGCACGCCACCGATGCGTGCCGCCCATGCGGGCGAGCCGTCGAAGACGGACGCGAAGTGCGTCGGGTGGGCGCAGTTCACCATGTAATAGGCGGGGTAGGCGCCCGTGGCCGCGTCCACAGCCTCGATCGCCTCGCCCAGGGCCTGGCCCGAGGGCAGGCGGCCGTCGGTCTCGACCGTGAACGAGATGACGACCGGCATCCCGGCCGACCTCGCCGCTTCGGTGACGCCGATCGCCTCGTCCACGTAGGTCATGGTGATCGCCGTGACGAGGTCGGCCTCCGAGGCCGCGAACGCTCGCGCCTGGAGGGCGTGGTAGTTGCGGGCTTCGTCAGCGGTCATGGTGGCGCCGATCTGGTAGCCGTCGCCGCGCGGCCCGATGCAGCCGCTGATCACGACTGGCGTCGAGGGCGTCTCGTGCCGGGCGCGGACCTCGACCAGCAGGTCGACGGCATCGCGGTTTACCGCCTCCAGCGCCTCCACGCCGTAGCCGGCGCGGGCGCCCCAATCGGGGCTGGCCCGCCAGGTAGGCGTCTCCAGAACGATGCCGACCCCGTCGTGGGTGGCGACGGCGACGTATGAGTCGAAGTAGCGGTGCAGCGCGGCTCGCCCGGCCGGGTCGGCCAGCAGCGCGAAGGCGGCGAAGTCGGGCAGGTCGAACCCGTCGTGGAAGATGAGGGTCGTCTCGATGCCGCCGTCGCTGAGGAACGTGGCAGCGTCGAGCTGGGGTAGGTGGTGCCGGTACTTGGGCATGGGTCGCTCCGTTCGGTCAAGGCTTCGGTGACACCGGAGAGGCGGTAGATAACGTCTCACATCGTGACGAGGGGGCCCCGGTGGAGCTGATCGGCCGGGCGCAGGAGGTGAGCGAGGTCATCGACCGGTTGGCCGACCGCCGGCTGGTGACGATCATCGGTCCTGCCGGCATCGGCAAGACGGCCCTTGCGTTCGCGGTGTCCGAACAGGTCGCCCCTCGCTACGAGCTCGGCGCCCACGTCGTGGACCTGACCCGCATCGACGAGCCCGACGCCGTCGGAGGAGCGTTGGCCGGGCAGCTCGGATTCAGTTCGTTCGAGGCCCTGCTCTGTTCGCCATCGGAGCAGCCGGCCCTGGTCGTGATCGACAACTGCGAGCACGTCACGTCGGCGGCGGCCGACGCCATCGAGGCGTTGCTGGCCGCCTGCCGTTCGCCCACGGTTCTGGCCACCAGCCGCTCCCCCCTCGACCTGCCGGCCGAGTCGCTTGTCGTGCTCAGCCCCCTCGGCGTGCCCGGAGCGAACACTGCGGACCTGGACAACGACTCCGCGCGCCTCTTCCTCGAGCGGGCCCGCGATGCCGGCGCGACGATCCCCGACGATCAGCTGGAGGCGGTCGCCGTCCTCTGCCGGCGGCTCGATGGCCTACCCCTCGCGCTGGAGCTGGCCGCCGCGCAGACCCGCTCGATGCAGCCCGCTGAGATCCTCCAGCGGTTGGGCGAAGGTGTCGACGTCCTCGCCCGGCCGCGGTTCCGGGGCGATCAGCGGCACCGCAGCCTCTCGGCGACGATCGAGTGGTCGTACCGGCTCCTGCCCGCCGGCGTCGCGACCCTGTTCGATCGCCTCGGCGTGTTCGCCGGCCCGTTCGGGGCCGACATGGTCGCCGCCGTCGGCTCGGATGTCGGGCTCGACCGGAAGGAGGTCGACGACGCCCTTCAGTTCCTCGTCGACTCGTCGCTCGTCTCCACCGAGGCTCGCGCCGGTTCCACCTCGTTCCGCCTGCTCGAGACCGTGCGCGCGTTCGCCATCCGTCGGCTGGAGGGGCAGGGTGTCCTCGACGAGGCCCGCGACCGGCTGGCCGATCACGTCGCGGCAGCGGCGGCCGAGATCATCGCCGAGGGCGCCCGGAGCTGGGACACCTCGATCGTCGGTCGCCTGCGGTCGATGTACGACGACATCGCCAGCGCGCTGCGCTGGTGCCTCGCCCACGACGCCGACGGCACCCGGCCCCTGCTGCTGTGTGCGGTGCTCTGGGGTCTGGTGCACCATGGCCACACCGACGAGATCGCCTCGCTCTCCGCGCAGACGGTCGAACGCTGGCCTGACCCCAAGAGCCCGTTCGCGGCCGATGCGGTGGCGACCGCGGCGACGGCACGCGTGGTGCTCGGCGATCCCCGTGGCGCCTATGCACTCGCCGAGCGGACCCTCGACGCGATCGGACCGTCGGGCACGGCGCCGGTCACGCTGCGGCGGGCCATGGCCTATGCGGCGAGGGCTCTGGACGATCGACCGCTCGCCATGCGGCTGTTCGCCGACGTCTCGGCGCGGGCCCGGGAGCGTGGTCTGGTCGGTCTGGCCCTCGAGGCCGACGTCAGCCGCGCCCAGCTCATGGCCGACGACGTCGGTCTTGAGCCGGCCATCGAACTCGCCGAATCGGCCCGCCGCGAGGCGGTCGCGGCCGGCTCCGCGGTGAACGAGGTGTGGGCCCAGTCGTTCCTCGCCCTCTTCCATCTGCGTCAGGACACCCCGAGCGGGTTCGCCGAGGTCCACGCCGCGCTCGAGTCGGCGCGGCGTATCGACTATCCGGCCGCCATCAGCCTGAACCTGCGCTCGCTGGCCTGGGGCTCGATCCGCGCGGGCCGCCCGCGTGACGCCGCCGAAGCGCTGACCGAGTTGTTCGACGGAATCGTGGCGAGGGACGGCGTCGCCGCGGCCGGAGGCGCGTTGCACACCACCGTCGAGCTCCTGCGCGAGATCGGCTCCCCGGCGTGGCCGGCTCTCGCCGCGACGGCCGTGACGCTCCCGATCATTGGGCTGACCGGAGGCACGATCGACAGGCTGGAGGAGAAGCTTCCGATAGGTGGCGCTCAGCCGTTGAGCCGGCGGGACGCCATCGTGCTGGCCCGCCGCGAGCTGCGCGACTACCTCGCTGAGGCACCTGCCCGTTCCCTCGGCCCGGCCCGGGCCGGCCCGTCGGCCAGCGCGGCCAGCGGCCGCGTCATCCGGGCCGATCGAGGCGCGGCTCGTCGACCACGGTGACTACTGGGAGCTCGACTTCGCCGGGCAGATCGTGCACGCCAGGACGTCCAAGGGCGTTGCCGACCTGGCGCGGCTGCTCACCGCGCCCGGCCGCGAGGTGCACTGCCTCGAGCTGATGGGTGGCAGCGTCGAGCAGGCCTCGACCGGTGAGGTGCTCGACCAGACGGCGCGCCGCCAGTACGAGGAGCGCATCCGCGATCTGCAGCGGGACATCGATGACGCCGAGGCCGACAACGACTACGCCCGGGCCGATCAGGCCCGCGTCGAGCTCGACACGCTGGTCGACCACCTCACGACGGCCTTGGGGCTCGGCAGCCGCACCCGACGCAGCGGCAGCTCGGCGGAGCGGGCCCGCTCGGCGGTCACGCAGCGTCTGCGCTCGACGATCCGGCGCTTGGGCACCGCCCATCCCGACCTGGGCCGCCATCTCGAGGCTTCGGTCATGACCGGCACGTACTGCGTCTACCGGCCGGAGCATCCTGTGGTCTGGCGCAGCTGAGCGAGGCCGGCGTTCTCACGGTGTGAGGCCCTTCGTCACGCCGGACGTGCGAAAGCGCCCACCGGAGGCGTCCCGCGCAGGAGAAGCCACCATGACCACCAGGACGACCACCGGACCCATCACCGACCCGATCACAGGGCCAGGGCTGCTCGGTGTCGGCGACGTCGAGCTGTGGGTCGACCAGCGAGGGAACGGACCGGATGTCCTGCTCATCGCCGGCCTCAGCGACCCTGCCGAGGCCTGGACCTTCCAGCTCGACGGACTGGCCGACCAGTACCGCCTCACCGCCTTCGACAACCGGGGCGCCGGCCGGTCACCCCTGCCGCCGGACGGCTTCAGCGTCACCGACATGGCCGACGACGCCGCCGCGCTGCTGCGGGCGGCGGGCATCGAGCGGGCCCACGTCGCCGGGTTCTCGGGTGGCGCCGCCACCGCCCAGCACCTGGCCCTCCGGCATCCGGATCTCGTCCGCAGCCTCGTCCTCGTCAGCACGTGGGCCCGGCCCGATGCCTACCTGCGCCGCGCCATGGAGGCGTGGACCTGGTTGCCCGAGGTGGCACCGAGCGAACGGAAGATGCTCGAGGCGTTCCTACTCTGGATCTACACGCCCCGCGCCCACGAGAGCGGCATGGTCGACGCCGTCATCGAGGACGCCATGTCGTTCCCGTTCCCGCAGTCGCCGGAGGCCTTCGTCCGCCAGCTCGAGGCGTGGAAGCAGCACGACACGCTCGACCGCCTCCACGAGATCACCGTTCCGACGATGGTGGTGGCGGGCGAGATCGACATCGTCACGCCGCCCCGCTACGGGCAGGTGGTGGCCGGTGGGATCCCGGGCGCGTCGTTCGTCGTGCTGCCCGGCGAGGCGCACCAGCCGTTCCAGGAGAGTCCTGAGGCGTTCAACGCGATGGTCGACGAGTTCTGGTCGTCGTTGGACTAGCCGGCACTCAGCTCGGGCACCTGGCCTCGGCGCCGTCCAGGAACGCCTCCCGCTCGACGTCCGTGAGGGGTCGCGACGAGATCTCGCACGCGATCCTCACCCACTCCGTCGGCTCCGTGAGCCAGATCGAGACCGTCGTTCCGTCGTGGGTCACCGCGGTGTGGGCGGCGGTTTGGACGTCGAGCAGGCGGGATCCATCGCTCCGCAGCGGGAGACCGATCGGCGCGCCTTCCCCGACGTCCCACCAGCGCATCGTCCCGTCGTCGCTCACCGAGAGCAGCATGCTGCCGTCGGCGGTGAAGGCGAGCTGGCGTACCCGGTCCTCGTGCCCGGCGAGCACGGCGGCCGGGCTCCAGTCGGCAGTGGTCCACAGGATGATCGACCGGTCGTCGCTGCCCGTCGCCAGCATGCTGCCGTCGGGGCTGAACGCGACCCCGCTCACCTCGGCGCCGTGCCCCTCCAGCGTTCGCACCTCCGCGCTCTCGACTTCGACCGTGACAACATCTCGCGTGCGTCCACCGGTCGTGCCGACAACGATCGTGCTGCCGTCGGGTGAAACGGTCAGGTCCGTGATCGGATCGCTCGTGGCCTGGACGGGTCCTGCGGCGGTCGAGAGGTCCGTCGCGTCGAGCAGCACCACGCCGCCGTCACTGGTCGCCGCCGCCAGTTGCGCTGCTTCGGATCCTCCTGCCGGAGCGAGGGCCACGATCTCGAGATCCGTGCGCTCCGCGAGCGGCGCGCCGGTCCACGCGTCGACGACGGCGAGGCCGTTCCCGCCGACGGCAACGCGGTCCGGTCCCAGAGCAACGGCGCTGGACGGCTCGGTCACACCTGCGTCGACCGTTGCCATGACCGCGCCGTCTCCATCCAGGGTGTGGAGCGCGCCATCGGCGCCGATGGCGAAGGTCTGGTCGCCAGCGGGGGCGGCGGCGACCACGGCAAGCCCCTCGATGTCGGTGCGAGCCTGGTTGAGACCGGAACGACCGAGCCCGTCCCATTCGACGACGCCGTCGGCCCGCACGGCGACGATCCGCTGATCGCCGTCGCGATGACCCGCGGCGATCATCGTCGCCGGTGGCTCACCGAGCGGAGCCAGAGCCCGCATCGGCGTGCCGGTGGGGCGGCCGCTCGAGAGGCTGAACTGCCTGACGACGCCCCCCTCGTCCACGGCGACGACCCGGTCGCCGGCGACGGCCAGGCTCAGGACCGCACGGTCACCACCAGGCAGGCGCACCGGCCGCTCGTCGGTGCCGTTCACGAGCGCGTCCACGGACCAGACGAGCAGGTCCCCGGTCGAGCCGTCGCTCACCACGAGGCGGTCGCCGGACTCGTCGAACGACGCCGCGTAGACGATGCCGAGCACGTCCCCGGACGAGACGTCAGCGAGCACGTCGCCGTCCGCGATGTCCCACAGCGTGAACCCGAACCGCTGCGAGCCGGCACCGAGAACCAGCCCTCGCCGTGCCGACACCGCAACGGCGCTCGGCGTGCCCGTGACCTGGCCGGCCCTGAAGGGGTCGCCACTGCCACCGAGGTTCCGGACCTCCACCACGCCGCTCCCGGTGGCGTCGGCCACCAGCTGCCCTTGCTGATCGAGCGCCGCGAGGCGGACGGGCTCACTCGAGGGCGCGGCCGTCAGCTGGCCTTCGGCCGGACCCACCAGCAACGTGCCGTCGGCCGTGACGACGGCGATGGAGCCGCCGGCCTCCGTGATGGTGGCGGGCGCGCCGGGCAGCGGTGATTCGGGTCTGGCCGCGCAACGCCGTTGCACGGTGTCGCAGGCCAGCAGCTCCCCGCCTGCCGTTCCGACGAGCATCTCGTTCCCGCCCGGCGCGACGGCCGCTGCCGTGATCGTGCCGTCCGTGGGCGCCCACATCCCGACGAGCGGTGCCGGCTGCGTGAGCGTCGTCGCCAGCGCGGAGCGCACGGCCGGGTGCTGCGATCGGGCGTACGCCGTGGTGGCCAGCCGGAGCCCGAGGTCGGGCCGATCGGAGGCTGCCCTGATCGACTGCTCGCCCAGTTCACGGGCGATCGCCTCCCGGTTCCGGTCGGCCTGGTCGCTGGTCCGGCGCCACAGCAAGCCGACCAGACCGACGGCGACCGTGGCCACGGCGGCCGTCGCCACGGCCATCCAACGGCGCTGCTTCGCGCGGCGCAAGCGGCGCGAGCTCTCCTGCAGGTACTCCTGCTCCGTGTCGGTGAGCAGGAGCCTCCCGCTCTCGACGAGTGGTGTGAGCTCGGCCACCATCCCCGCCGTGGCCAGATGGGCGACGGACCGGTCGGATCCCGACCACTCGGCCGCCGCGCCCTCGACCCGCTGGCGTGCCTCCTCATCGGCTCGTGCTGTCAGCACCCATTCGTGCAGCCGAGGCCACGCGCTGAGGACGGCGTCGTGCGCGAACTCGACCCCGTCCTGATCGCCCACGAGCAGGCGGCTCTCGGTCAGCCCGCCGAGCAGGTCCAGCATCGCCTGCCTGTCACCGCCGTGGCCGGCGAGATCCTCGGTCCGACGCTTCCGGCGCACCGCTGGCGCGCCCGGGGGGAAGGCGACGAGTCGGAGGAGCGTGGACCGCACGAGCGGTTCCTGGTCGGGCAGCAGCGGCCGGATCGACGCCTCCGCGAGCTCGGCCAGCGCTCCCGTGACGCGGCCGCCCTCGACGTAGGCCTTCAGCGTCAGCCGGTCACCTTGACGCTTGCGCCACATCTCCTGAAGCGCCACCGAGAGCAGCGGTAAGGCGTTCGGCTGGTTCTCGACGTCCAGCGCGATCTCGTCCACCAACCTCGGCTCGAGCGCGATGCCGCAGCGCCACGCGGGCTGTTGGATCACGTCGCGCAGACCATCGCCGTCGATCGGCGCCAGGAGGTGGTGGCGGGCGCCGATGGCCCGGGCGAGCGCGGGCAGCTCTGCGAGCTGGTCCAGGTAGTCCGAACGCAGCGTGACGACGAGCCGGGCGCGGTCGGGGCAGTGGGCCGCCAGCGCAGAGAGGTTGTCCCCGAAGGCCTTGCGAGCGGCTTCGTCCTGGCCCCTCGTGAAGAGCTGCTCGAGCTGGTCGACGACCACGAGCAGGCCGGTTCGCTCGTCGAGGCCACTCAGGACGGCCAGGACCGCAGTCGAGAACACCCCGGCGTCGTGCTGGGACTGGTTGACCGCGTCGAGCGGGAGGCCGAGGGGTGACGGGCCGAGGGCGGCGAGGCCGACGAGGAAGCTCCGGGCCGGCTCCGGGCCCGGATCGACGACGACCGGCCGCCAGTGGCGCAACGACGCGATGGAGGTCGTCTGCAGACGGGGGATCAGGCCGGCGCGTACCAGGGACGACTTCCCGGAGCCGCTGGGACCGAGCACGGCCGTGAGGCCGGGCTGACGGCACAGCTCCACCAGGGCGTCGATGTCGGCCTCCCGCCCGAAGTACAGGTCCTCCTCGTCGGTCGTGTATGGGCGCAGGCCCGGATACGGCTCGCGGTCGGTCTCCTCGGGAGGCGCCGGGCGTTCGACGCCGAGGCCGCGGATGCCGTCCGCGATGCGATCGACGATGTCGTCGTCGGTCGCGCCGTCCATCTTGACGTAGGACCGGGCGGCGAGCTGGCTCCACTGGGGGCCGTCGAGTCGGGCGCCTGGGAGGAGGATGGGGATGATCGGGAGCTCGACATCGAGCACAGAGCGATCGAGCGCGAGGTCGACCTCGAAGGCCTGGACCCCACCGATGCCTTCAGGCCCGACGGCGACGACGACCGCGCCCGCCTCCGCGATGCCCTCAGTGATCCGCTCTCGCCACCGCTCGCCCGAGAGGATGTCGCTGCGATCGAACCACACATCGAGGTCCCGCAGCTCGAGCCCTTCGGCAATCGGGGCGACGAGATCCTGATCGCTGTGCCGATACGAGACGAAGACGTCGGCCATGCCGGTGGGCAAGCTACGGGATCGTGAACGTGAACTCGGCCGTGCCCGTGGTGACAGCCCCGTCCGGCGTGGACGTGTTGACGAAGAGCGTGCAGGATGCCCCGGAGGTCGCGGGCTGGTCGTACACCACGGTGACGGTGTAGGAGTCCGACTCCCCGTCCGGAGACGAGGACGTCGACCCGCAGCTGGAGGAGTGCTCCACGCCGGACCACCGGCGGTTGATGGTGACGGTGACGTAGGCGGATGTCGGGCCCACCGTCGGGCCGCTCCGGCCGGTGAACTTCACGACTGTCGGGTTGAGGACGATGGTCGCTCGTGCCGATGCACCCGTGTACACGGCGCTGGCGTCGACGTACGCCTCGACGACGCAGTTCCTCGGCAATCCCTCGAAGAGCGGGACCTGGAGCGAGTTCCCGCTCAGGCCGCACTTGGTCTCGCCGAACTCATCCGGCAGCACGCGGTAGCGCACCGCCGCGCCGCTCGTGGCGGTGGCACTGAGTGGGATGGTGAAGGGGGTGTGGGGATGCTCGACGCTGCGGTTGCCGAACCCGTCGATCCGCGCGGTGCCCTGGGCGATCGGGGCTGACACGCTGACCGGTGTCGCGGCGCGGTACCCGGGTCCGCCGTCCTGACGCGCGGTCACGGTGCACGTGCCGACACCTGTGGCCTTGAGCAGCCCGAGGTCGGCGTTGGCGAACTGGCAGGCGCCCCCGGCGGACAGGCCCACCTTCAGGCCCGAGGAGGCGGTGGCGATCACGGTGCGGGTATCGCCGTAGACCCAACCGCCGGGCACGGGGTAGACGGTGATGCTCTGGCTCGACAGCGTCGTCGAGGTCGACGAGCTGCCGCCGCCCTTTGGCTTCGTCGTCGGCGTGCTCCCTGAACCCGAGCCGTCCGAGGTCGAAGGCTCGACCGTCGATCCCGTTCCCGCGATGGTCGATCCGGTCGTGGCCGACTCGTCCGAAGATGACGGCTCATCGACGGTGACGTCCACGGTCGAACCGCCGGTCGAACTGTCCGTCTCCGTCGCCGACACATCCGCCGACGCATCGGTCGAGTCGGTGCCGAGTTGCTCCTCCGCCCCACATGCCGAGGCGACGAGGATCAGCGAGGCGAAGGCGACTGCTCGCGTGAGCCGATTCGCGATGGTCATCGTCGACCTCCCTCCCTGCATCGGTTTCTACCCGAGAGAGCCGCGATCGGGGACGACAGATACAAGAAGCACCCGCACGTCATGTGGAGCCTACGACGACGACGGCCGTGCTGGCGATGATGGCGGCCTGCGTTGCCTCGATGACGTGCTTGACCGCGTCAGCGGCAGGGACCTGCTCCGCGGCGTGGGCGATGCGCTCCTTCGCCGTGGCCCGATCGGCGCGGGTGGGAGCGACGACCTCCAGCATCTGGCAGGGACCGGAGAGCGCAAGCAGCACCGCTGTTCGGGCGTCGAGCGGTTCGTCGCTCGTGGCGGCCGCCCGCACGCGGGCCAGGAGCGCGGCGTGGGCGGCTGGATCGCGCACCGGGTGGCGGGTCGGTCGCAGCGCCTCCTTCTGCCGTCCCAGCGTCCCGGACGCGACCATGGCGTCCACCACCTCGGACCAGCCGGCGTGCTTGATCGAGCCAAGGCGGCTCTTCAGTTTCCTGCCTTCGTGCGGGGCCACGTTGTCGAGGGCCTGCGCGAGCAGCGGGTCGGCCGGCCTAGTGCCGGTGAGCCGGATCCGGCCGTCCGTGAGGTCGAGGTGGCCGTCGAGGGCGAGCTCGGCGACCAGGGCACCGGTGACGCCGATGGCGGCGGATGGCTGGTTCGTGGAGCCGCGGGCCACGGCGCCGTCGGGATCAAGGGCGAGGAGCACGAACTCCTCAGCGAGCAACACGAGGATCCGTCTCCTCTCCCGGTCACCCCGCCGGTTCGGGGACAACCTGCGTCCAGTCGTCCTTGACGCTGACGGTCACGAACTCATCTGCGGACGCTACCTCCAGGACCTTCTCCGCGCCGCTGCAACAGCTCCACCATCGGCTGGTAGACGGTCTCCGCGTAGGGCCGCCGCAGCACCGGGTGCTCCTCGAGGCGGAAGAACTCGCTGATCTCGGAGGCGTAGTCGTCGACGGGGCGCTCGGCGCTGATGCCGACGACGGCCTTCAGCATGACCCGGAGGTCCGTGTCGTCGCCGGCGTAATGCTTGTCGATGGCCTTGCCGAGCCAGGCGAGGTCACCCGAGGTCGCGGCGAGATACGGCTGCCGCTCGGCCAGCTTCGGGTCCGCGGCCGCCTGTTCGCGCCACTTGCCGACGATGAAGGCCACCTGCGTCACCATCGGCTTCTCGGTCCACAGCGTCCCGTCGTTGTCGAAGACCGCGATCCGTTCGTCCTCCGGGACGTGATCCGGACCGTCGCCGGTGACGGCCTCGACGAACGAGACGATGGCATCGCGGGTCGGGGTGGCGGCCCACGAGGGAAGCACCTGCTCTTCAGCCATGCGCTCTGGCTACCAGACCGGCTGGGCACCCCTACGAGGCAGGTCGCTCACGGCGAGATCTCGGGCAACTCCTCCAGCACGTCGAACCGCAGCAACGAGGCCGGCGCCCCGCTCAGCGGCGTGCGTCGCCGCTGGACCCACAGCACCGGTCGGCCGTCGGTACGGCGGCCGAGGACGTAGCGACGGTCCAGGTGGATGCCGGCCCGGGGCACCGCGGCGGGCGCGAGGTGGTGCACCGGGTCGCTCGAACCGGCGGCCGGGTCGCGGAGCAGGCGGCTCGTCGGTCCCGGCCGTGGCTCGATGGGCCGGACGGTGAGGTCGGCCAGTCGGCCCTGCACGAAGCGCCTCACGTTGCCGGCGTCCGACAGCAGGTAGGGGTGCCACAGGTGGGGCACGGTCGTCGAGGGCAGGTATCGGTAGCGGCGGGCGGCGGTGGCGACGACCTGCCCGGCCGGTGCCTCCGCCAGCGTCAGCTCACCAGCGGGTCCTGGCCCGTCCGGAGACGGTGCCGGAGGCTCGACGAGCTCGATGCCATCGACGCGCTGCTCGATGGCCCAGAGCACGTTGGCGTCCTCGTCCACCCCGAGGAGCACCTCGTCGAGCGGGACCGCGGCGGTGAGAGGGTTGGCCACGGTGGGCCAGAGCAGGACCTCGCCCGCCCGCCGGCCGCTGACGTGGAACATCGACCAGCCGTCGGCCGGGCGACACGTCGTGGTCAGGCCCATGGCGTCCTCGACCTGCATGCCGGTGACGGCGACGAGTGTCCCGGTCGGGCTGACCACGGGAGCGGTGAACCAGTCGTCGCCGTGGGAGGCGGTGACGTGGATCAGCATGAGCGCGACCAGCTGCGTGCGGTGCGGCGCCACCGCTCCCGGGTCGTGGCGATGGTCTTCGATCTGCCACCACCGCGGGTTGGGAGCGCCGTCGTAGGAGACGCGTGTCGGGTAGCTGGTGCGGACCGCTGCTGGCGACGGCGCGGGTGGGTTCGGGCCCTTGGCCGTCGCCGAGTACCAGTCGACGTCGCCGCCGTCGTGGCGGGGGATGGTCAGGGTCACAGGACCGGCGGCGAACGACGCCGTGTAGGCCAGCTCGGCCGGCTGCCAGTCGTCGGTCGGCTCTGTGAGAGGGACGCCCTCGGCCGTGAACAGCGCGGGGCCGAGACCGAGCGGGACACGGGCGCGGTACAGGGCGAGGCCGTCCAGCACCTTGCCGTTGAGCTGCTCGTAGGGGGCGCCGAGCCGGCCGAGCAGCAGGGCCGGGTCGCGCCGTCGATCGGCCGGGACCGCGGCTCGCAGCGCCCGGCCCACCCGCACCCGCCGCCCGATCGTCCACCACTGCTCCGGCTCGGACTCGATGATCGCCTCCGGCGGGGTCACCCGGGGGTCGTCGTCGGGGGCCGGCGTGGGGCCGGTGACCGGGGTCTCCGTCACCGTGAGGTGCACGAGCGCCGGCGAGGCGGCATCCCGACCGCGGTGCTCGCCGAGTTGCCACTGGCGTCCGAGGAACCACACCGGGTCGTTGACCTTGGCCCGCAGCGCGTCGCCCACGGCCCGCAGGTCGAACTGCGTATGGACGGCCTCGAGGCGCACGTGGAGGTCGAACCGGTACGGCATCAGCGGGCCCCCAGCTCGACGCCGGCCCGGCCCGCGGCCGGGATCGCGGCGAGGTGCAGGGCCCCGGCGGCCGCTCCCATCTGCGCGACGTCGGCCATCCGCGCCCGCGCCAGCGCCCGTACCTCCTCGACGATGGCGACCAGCGCGGCCGGAGTGAGTTCCTCGTTCAGCACCGGAGGCACCGCGAGGACGACGGCCTGGGGCGCCCGCGCCGTCGGGAGGTCGTGCGGGAAGGCGACCGCGCTGACCTGCTCGACGTCCGGCACCGTCTCGGCGAAGCGGTCGATCACCGCCACCGCGACCCGGCCAGGTGTCGTCGCTGCGGGGCGGCCGGGCAGCACACCCTGCGGCCCGAACACGGCCACCAGGCGCGAGGGGCGCACGACTTCGATGTCCGAGGACGGTGGCGCCACCGTCTGCCACGGGTCTCCGGGGCGGTTCGTCCACGCCCGCAACGGCCGTCCGCCGGTCGCCAGGCGCTGGCCGAGCTGCGCCGCTTCGAGGCGGGCCAGCGCCGGGCGTACCGGCGCCACCGTCTCCAACCAGTCCGGGTCGAGGCGGGGCGAGGAGCCGGCTGCGGTCGGCTCGGCCCGCAGGCCGGCGAACGTCGAGGCGGGTAGCCGGGCAAACACCGGCCATGGACCTTCGGGCGCGACCAGCGCGCTGATGGCCGAGGCCAGGGCGGCCGCGGTGGCGCCTTCCGTCGTGACCGGCGCGTCGGCGACGCGTTGCTCGAGCGCGTCGGCCGCCCGCCCCACGCGGTCGGTGAGATCCCCGAGGTTCGGGTCGGGGACATCGGCCCGCAGCGGCGTGATGCCCCAGCGCGCCAGCCGGCCCAGGGTGGCACGCCGGCGGGCGTCAGTGGCAGTGGGCTCCAGCGCGGCGCGGGCGTCGGCCACCGCGGCGGTGGCCGCGTTCCGCACGGCGGTGTAGCGGCGTTCGAGGTCGGTGACCGCGGCGTTGGTGGCGTCCGGCGGCGCCCCGACGTCCTCTCGGGCCGCGGGAAGCCCGGCCAGGGCCGCGGCGAGAGACCGGACGGTCGCGTGCCCGGGCGGATCCGCCGGTCCCAGCGCCGCCGCGCCGCTGACGTCGCAGAGCACGTCCCGGAGGTTCCCGACGCCCAGGCCGACGGTGTCGCACGGGCGGAGGCCGATGGCGGCCAGGGTGACGGTGCCCGCCGGACCGCCGTCCGCATCGAGCGTCTGCCACGTCCACGCAGGGCCGGACGGGGCTCCGGCCCGTTGGTCCAGGTAGGTGGCGACCGCCGGATCGCCCAGCGCGGCGGGGCTCGGACGCGCGCCGGACGGGGCCGTCCCGTCGGGGAGGACCACGAGGGCGACCGTGTTGACGACCCGTCCCGATCGGGGGGTGCGCACGACCTCGAACGAGGGCGGGGGCGCCTGGCCCGCAGCGGCCATGGTCGCCGCGGACACCGCGGCCGGACGGCCGCGGACCAGGCCCAGCGTCGCTTCGGCGACGTGCAGGTCGGCGAGGGCGTCGATCGCGGTCGCCAGCTCGACCAGCGCGGCCAGCGGGCCCGGCCGCACACCGAGCTGGCTCAGGTCGGCCGGGCGCTCGACGGCTGCTTCGAGGACCGCGGCGCCGTCGCACACCCGCCGCACGAGGAGGGCGGGACCGGCGAAGAACCGGATCGTCGGGAAGGCGACGCGCAACCGGTCGATGACGTCGGGGCGACTCACGATGCCCTCCACCATCCGGCCGAGGGACTCCGAGGGGTGGCTCCCCTCCCTCGTCTCCGAGGCCAGGCGGAGCGCGCTGCGGATGGCGTCGGAGGTGAGGTCGAGCTGCCAGCGGTCGGCGTCGGGATCGTGCAGCGCGCGGTCGCGCAGGATCGCGGCCACGGTCGCCTGCTCCGCGGAAGGGGCGAGAAGGAAGCGGTGGTCGGGCTCGAACGGCCTCGGGCGCGGGGAGTCGACCCAGCCGTACACCCCGAGCGTGCGGGGGGCGTCGGCCAGGGCCTGCAGCCGCCGCCAGGCGATGCCGGTTGCCCATGGGTCGAGCCGGTTGGTCGCAGTGTCGAGCGCGGCGCGCAGCCCACGATCGAGGTCGGCCACCGGCGCGGTGGCGAGGGTCTCCAGTCCCTCGAGCACGTTGCGGCGCACGGCGACGGTCGGGTCACCGCGGCGGACGAGATCGGTGGGCTGCAGCCGGAGGGCCCAGGCCTCGGTCTCAGAGAGCGAGCGGCGGTCGCGGCTGATGGGTTCGACCAGGCTCCGGGGCTGCCCCGCCGCGCTCCGGGCCACGTTCGCCGCGGTGGCCACGAGCGAGTGCCGCGCCAGCTCGGTGAGCAGGCTGGTGCCCCACGAGGGTGCCGGGCGCCCGCCCTCTGCCGGCCCGGCGGCGAGAAGTGCAGTGACCGGCGCGGCGGCGAGGCGGGCCAGTCCCGTCCCGGTGTCGGTGCCGGCCGGGAGGTCGGCGGGGTGCGCGAGCGGCAGGTCCACAGGGTGCTCCCAGCCCACCGAGACGAGCTGCCGGCTCGGGCGGACCGCGGGGTCCAGGCGAGGGGTCTCGGCGGCGCGGCCGGACCACCACGTGGCCAGCTCGGTGGCCGGTGTGGCCTGGCCGAACCGGAACGAGACGGCGTGGGCCAGCGTGGTTGGCAGCATCCACCGCCAGGCGTACCGGGTGGCGGTGGCGTTGCGCACCAGGTCTCGGAGTGAGTCCCGTTGCTGCTGGGCGGCCTGGCGCTCGGCGGCCGCCGCCCATGTGCGCACGAGCGTGCGCACGAGCGGCACCAGCCGCGCCTCGATCGCCGGGTCACCCTCGTCCGCCTGCCACTGCCGCAGCGACGTGGCGGGCAGGAGCCCGTAGGGCTGATCGCCGACGCGCATCGACGGCAGTGGGCCCTGGGGCACCAGGTTCTCCGCCGCCCACAGGCCGAGGTGGTCCGCGTCCGTCGAGTAGCCCCACACGTTGGCCAGCGAGTGGCCCCACAGCGCCGGCCACAGCACTCGCACGAACGCGCGGTCGAGCGGCGCGTGGTCGTCGTCACCGCCGACGATTCCCCGCAGGCTCGCCCTGCCGGTCAGCGCTGTCGCCGCGGCGACCGTGCCCGGCTGTGCCCGTGGTCCCACGGGGACCAGGCGGCGCCAGGTGTCGGTGTCGCCGGTGGCGACGGCCGGCTCGCCGTCGACGGAGCTGGTGGCGGCGCCTGGGGCCATCAGGCCGAGGCGGCCGCTGTCCGCCTGCGCGCTCAGCAGGGGGCCGGGGTCGCCACCGCCGATGCCGACGACATAGAGGGCGTCGATGTCGGTGGGGTCCCCCGGGCCGAGGTTGATCTCCGCGGCCAGCCCGACCCGCTGCGCCTCGGGGAACGAGGCCCACCATGGCTGGTCGGTGCGGTCCGGCTCGTCCAGGTCGAGGTCGATCTCGTCGGCCAGCACTGTCAGCGTGGCCACCGGCGCGGTGTCGGCGCCGCCTCGCGCCATCCAGATCTCCATCGCCGGGGGAAGGCCCATGAGCCGGGGTGCCCGCATCGCGCTGCGGGTCTCGTCGGGGCGCTGGATCGTGATCTGCCCATCGGGGCCGGTGACGGGCGGGAACGTGCGGGCGAGCCACGCGGCGCGCTCCGCCCCCGTCGCCGCGGCCAGCGCCCGCCAGGCGCGGCGCCCGGCTGCCGACTCGAGGTTGCGCCCCCCGGCGGCGCCCCACATCGCCTCCACGGCGTCGAGCTCGACGGTCGATGGCCGGTCGTCGTGGTTTGTGATCGACACGGCGTCGGGGACGACGCGGACCCGCAACAGCCACGGGCGGTTGCGTCCAGTCGGTGGGACGAACCGGGTCTCCAGGCGGACCGGGACCAGTACCCCGATCTCGGGCGCGCTCATGGCGGTCCTGGGAGAAGGACGTCGCCGCGGATCAGGACCCGGCGCGGCGCGCTGACGGTCTGGGCGGCGAGATCGGCACCGTTGGTCGCCGCGCTCGGTTGGGTTCCGGCGTTGAAGAAGCGTCGACCTGTCACGGTCTCCTCCAGCACGACCCAGCGCTCCGCGCCGAGGTGGGGATCCAGGTCGAAGCCGAAGAAGACGAGGTCCGGTGAGATGCGACCCTGGAACGTGGGGAACTGGCGGGCGTTGAAGTCCGGATCGTCGGACCAGTTGATCGTGCCGTCGGCGTTGCGCCGTGCGGGCACCAGGTAGACCAGAGTCCCGGGGTACTCGCGGAAGAGCGGGGTGGCGAAGAGGACGACGAGGTCGGCGCTCGAGGCGGACGGCGTCTGGTGGCTCGGCGACCCGAACGGGGAGTCGGCCGGCCAGGTGCCGATGTCGACGATGTCGTCGTCCACTGCGCCCGTCGCCAGGTTCACCCGGTCCCAGAACGTGCGCACCGGCGTCCACCCGGGGATCAGCGGGTGGTTGCGGAACCGCAGCTCGGCGACGACCTGCGCGTTCAGCCCGACCATGAACGCGTCGACGAACCCGGGGTTGGTGGTCAATGCCACGACCGAGTCCTCGAGGATCGTCCCCGCTCCCGGGAGCAACCAGTCGGGATCGTCGTCCCGCAGGAACCGCCAGGCGGGCAGGTCGAGGTCGGGCTTCAGCTCGACCGGTGCGATCGGGTCCGCGTCGACGAGGCCTACGTCGTCGAGCACGCCGTCGAGCACGCGATCGACGAGGGCGGGCCGGGCGATGGTCGGATCGAACGCCTCGGCTATCTGCGTGCCGGCGCGGTCGATGTCGAACGCCGCGCTGACGGGCTGGCCCGGGCGACGGGCCACCATCGCGCCGAGCGCGGCGAGGTCGTCCGAGTCGGGTTCCACGTCGAGCGCGGCGGCCAGATCGCGCAGCCGGTCACGGGACGGCCGTCCCGGAGGATCGACCAGGCCGAGGAGGGGCAGGATGGGGACGGCCTGTCCGGTGTCGAGGCGATCGACGACCGTGCGCAACCGGCGATCGATGAACGCGACGGTGTCGTTGTCGAGGCCACGCCGGTCGAGCGCGGCAGCCAGGCGGGCCGCGGCCGGCCGCAGGCGACGCCCGTCGGGCGCGGGGCGGACGAGGACGTCATCCATGGCGGGCCGGCTGGCCGCGGCGGCGAAAGAGTCCATGTGCACGGCGGCCGGGGTGCTGCGCGTGAGTCGCGGCGGTGCCGCGGCCGCGGCGCGCAGGGCGGATGCCAGACCACCGGCGACGGCCGGACCGGGTGGCGGCACGGCGGCGCGGTCGGCTCCGCGGTCGGAGTCGGTGTCGGCGCTCGGGCCCGCCCGGCGGCGCAAGGCCCGCTGCGCGGCCGAGGAGAACAGCCCCCGTTGGAGTGCCCGGTCCGGATGCTCCATCACCTCGGCCACCGGACCGTCCGGCGCACGCACGTCGCGCAGGGCGGGCCCGAGCACTCCGAGCCGGCGCACCGACTCCTGCGGGACCCGGCGCTTCCAGAGGGAACGGGAGGCCAGCAGACCGAAGGCGAGGCGGCGGAGACGGTCGGCGGCTTCCTCGTAGGCGCCGGCCAACCGACCTGCCTCCCGCGCCAGAAGCTCCTGGTTGGTGATGCCCGCAGCCGACCCGATCCCGGCGACGGCGCGGGCCCGGTAGTCCGTCCGCAACTCGTTGCGCCAGCCTGGTTCGGTCGGGCCGGGAGGCACCGTTGGCTCCACCGGCCAGGGCTCGCCGTGGTCGGGCAGACCCAGGACGGGATGCGCGGCATCCCCGAGCGGCGCCGTCAGCGCTCTCACGTCGGCACGGACGTCGGGCGGCACCGGACCGGCGGCCGGAGCCGACAGCGAGGAGAGCGCCCCCCGGACGGGCATGGCGTCCGCGGTCGGGATCGGGCCGTACGCGACGTCGGCGGCGCCGAGGCCGGGCCCCGCCTCGCGGAGCTGCAACCGGCCGGCGATCACGGCGAAGTCCCCACCGGCCCGGGTGTGGAACGCCCAGTGGTGATAGGCGGGGAGCTCGACCGGCTCGGCGGCCGGGGTGGGCCACGCCGGGTCACCGGCGGCGGTGAACGCCGGCACGATCACGGCGACGTGATCGGGTCGCGCAGGAGCGCCCGCGACGAGATGAGCCGGGAGAGCCGGCGGCTGCCGTCGTCCTCGACGTGCGCGCCCCGCGCGGAGGAGGCGAGCGGGTGGGCATCGAGCACGGACGGCTGGAGCCGCGCCGTGGCGCCGGCGACCTCGATCTCTTCGGGCGTGCCGACCAGCAGCACGATCCACGGGCGCAGCGCCTTGCCCTGGGGGAGGACGACGCTGTGGCGCCAGGGGAGATCAGGCGCGGCGAGCTCGGCGTACACGGCTTTCTCGACCTCGACGTTCCCCGCGCCCGGCGAGGGATAGGTGTGGATGACAGCGCCCCGCCCCAGGCCGGTGACGTCTCCCGGCCCGAAGAGGTCGTACACCACATTCCTCGTTGCGGCATCCGACGGCTGGTCGAGGTCGCGCGCGGTGAGCGTCAGGCGGGCGGTGAGGCGACCGGCCGTGAGGCCGCCGGACGACACCGCCGCTGCGCCCGGTGGCCGCCACCACCCGAAGAACTGGAGGGTCGGCATCAGACCGTCAGCTCCACCAGGTGGTCCGCCGCGTGCTGGACGCTGCCGCCCGCGCCGCGTGTGGCGAGGCGGGCGGCGACCGCGCCGACGCCGGTAGCCAGGACACCGCCGCCGCCATCCTGGACGGTGAAGCGGTCGTCGACGACGCCGAAGCGGGCAGGGCGCGGCCGGATCGACGGTGGCGCCGTCGTCGCCTCCATCCGCTCGAGCACCTGCGCGGGGATGGTCAGCCCGTCGACGAACGTGCGAGTGCGGGGCAGCTTGATCTGCTCGAACCCGAGTGGCTTGGTGACCGGTGTCGAGCGGGTCTCGTCGAGCGTGACGACCACACCCGCCTGATGGCGCTCGAAGGCCGGCAGCGCCAGCGCCTCGGCATCGCTGAGCTCCACGAACGACCCGGGACTGAACCAGTCCACGTAACCGGACGTGGGAACCGATGCGGTGACCTCCAGGCGCTGCGGGCGGTCGAGCGTGCCATCCTCGTACTTCTCGACCGCCAGGCCGAGCGGCACCCGGTTCTGGCTCCACGTCGGGACGCCGAGGGGGCTCACGACCACGCGGTCCGAGGTGTCGCGGCGGGCGATCAAGACCAGGCCGTCCTCGCCCTCGGCGACGGTCAGGTTGCCGGCGACCTCGAGCTCGGCGGCCAGGACGGGCACGAGGCTGGCGAGCGTGGCGCCGGCGATGTCACCTGCGCTCCCGAGCTCGAAGCTGTCGCTCCAGCAGGCGTCGAACAGCAGCAGGGAGATACAGACCTCGCCCCGCAGCACGAGCGGCGACGGTCCGCTCAGCCCGCCCTTGAACTTCACGCCGACCAGGCTGCGACCGCGGTACTTCACGTGGACGCTGCCCTTGATCGTGACGTCGAAGTAGAAGGGCAGGCGGATCAGCGCGTCGCCACCGATCTTCCCTTCGAGCTTCCAGTTGCCGCTCTTGATCGCCGCGGTGAACTCGGCGCCGAACTGGATCGTGTTCGAGGTGATGGCCATGTAGCCCGAAGCGCTCAGCTCGATGGCGTCCGGCAGTTGGTCGTCGTCGACGGTGATGAGGATCCGCTTGAGCGAGGGAAACACGGCCGGCTCGGGGTGGAAGTCCGGATGGAAGCCGCCGAGCGTCGCCATCAGGTACGGCCGGTCACCCCAACTGGCCCGCAGCCCACCGTCGCCGGTGACCTTGAACACCCCCATCACCACGCCTCGGCGGATGGTGGCGTCCACCTCCAGGGTGCGGCGGGTGAGGTCGAAGATGCCCACCACGTCGACCTGGATGTCGAGGAAGCGCTCGAAGCGGACGCCGGCGATCCGCAGCGAGCCCAGCACGATGATCTTCAGCGGCCGCTTGCTGCTGTCGAACTCGATGATCACGCCGACCGCGAGCCGGGCCAGGTACTCGTTCTTCAGCGGGATCCACCCGAGTTGCATTGTGAGCCCGAAGACGTACAGATCGGCTCGCGGCGGGAAGAGCACGGCGAGGTCACCGAGGAGCACCGGCGCGTTGCGCACCGGATCTTCGGCGAACAGGATGTTGCCGACGGCACCTGACGTCAGCCGCTCGCGCAGGGCGTCGGTGTCGGCCCGCCGGTTGATGCCGATGATGCCGCCGGCGCCGATCCAGAAGATGCCATAGGCGATGTGCCGGCCGGGACGGAACGACGTCCCGATGACCAGGATGAAGCTCCGTTCGCGGTCGAGGTCGTCCGGGGACCCTGTCAGCTCATGCAGACCGAACGCAGTCACGGTCCAGCGGGACAGCCCCTTCTGCTTGGGCCCGATCGTCAGCGTGACGAGCCCGCCGTAGCGGTCGTTCGGCCCGCCGGTGAAGTCGAAGAACCCGCCGCCGGTGACGCTGGGGAGCTCCAGCTGGAACCCGATGCCCGTAGGTCGCAGGAGGCCGCCGCACTCCTTGGCGCCGCCCGGCTCGTCGGCCCACGACCCGAGCCAACCGCCGGCGCCGTCCATGACGAGCGTCGCCGGACCGACCGTCGCCGACCAGTGGAGCCGCACCTCGGCCCGCAGGTCGAAGTGGTCCTGGTCCGCCCGGATCGGCACGTTGAGCAGGATCGAATGGATCGTGACCCGCAGCACCTTGAGCTTCATCGCCTTGTCGAGGTGCCATCTGGTCGTGAGCGCCCCCTCGGCGCTGAAGCTGAACCCCACCCCTTCCGTGAGCCGGGTCACCAGGTCGAGGTCGAAGCGCAGGCCCTCGCGCAGCTGCGAGCCGCTCTCGCCCAATGAGCGGAACCAGCGGTTCGTGACGACGAGGCCGAGATCGTCGATCCGACCGATCACCTCGACACTGGGCTCGCCCTGCTCGCGGGCGCGCACCTCGATGCCGAGGTCGCGGATCACGAGGCGGGTGTCGTAGGGCGGACCGAAGACGAGGTCGGGCACGCCGGCGGCGGTGTCGCGGCCGATCCGGAGCACGCCTTCGTTCGTGGCGGTCGGGACGGAGCCCGCTCCCGGTTCTGCACCTGTTCGCGGTTCGACGGCCGCGTTCCACGTTCGGGTACCTCCGTCGTAGCCGATGCCGGTCCGCACGCCGGGCTCGAGGCGGACCACGAACCCGGACGCCGTTCGCAACTCGTGGAACGCGGCATCGGTGCTCGGGTGCAGCCACATCTCGAAGTCGGTCGCTCGCCGTCCTCCGACCGACCGGCGCTGGGAACGGATGAGCAGGCTGATCGCCAGCTCAGGGTCGAAGCCGCCGCGGAGATCGGTGAACTCCGCCAGGCGGAGGCCCCCGTCCTCGATGCGCAGCGGGAAGGTGATGGGCATCCAACCGGCGCTGTTCTCTCGCAGCTGCACCCAGGCCGGCGATGCCCCGTCGCCGGTCGGCGGCGGCAGGAGTGGGGAGATGCGGAGATCACCCGAACGCAGCGCGCTGATCGCCTCGGGTGCCACGATCAGCAGCGCCGCCAGGAGCGCGGGCATGCGGCCGGTCGTGTCCAGGTCGGCCTCGCCGAAGATGTCGTCCCAGAACGTCTCGTCGACGAGCTCGGGGGTGGAGAGCATGAAACGGCGGAGCGCTTCCCAGTCGATGCGGGAGCCCAGCCCCGGGTGATCGACGATGACTCCGGCCAGGCTGAGCATCGACGCCAGCCGCTTGAACTTGAAGCGCAGGACCTCGATGGCCAGCGCCTCGAGCAGCTCCGCCCCGACGACACCGGCGGCGGCCAGCGGCGTGAGGACCACCTCGGCCAGCTCCAGCAGGTCTTCCCCCCAGGCCTTCATGGCGTCGCAGAAGTCGTCGTGGCTGCGCGCTGCCAGCGTCAGCGCGGCGTCGGCCATGAGGTCCTGGAGGATCGCCGCGAGGCGGACCGGGTTGGCCGACGCGACACCGGCGGCGAGGATCGGGGAGACGGTGACGAGGCCGGAGCGAGCTGTCTCGATCACCTCGTCGGCCACCACGGTGACCGGGGTGAAGATCGACTTCGGGTCGGTCATGTCAGCGCCACTCCCGTGGTGACCTCGTGCCGGTCCGCCCCAGGCACGCCGGGTTCCACGCTGCCGACGGGACAACGCAGCTCGTGGTGGACGGTCAGCCGACCGCCCGCGGACGAGAACGTCACGACGGCGAGCTGCGGGAGGCCGACGAACACCCGGGCCATGCGCTCCAGATCCGCCTCCTGGAGGGCCGCGCTCATCCGCAGCGACTTGCCGGGATCCCAGCCCGGCCACGGCGCGTCGACCGGGGCGGCGGCGAAGTCGGCCATGGGGTCATCGACGGGTTCGACCTCGTACCGCCATCCGGGGGTCGCCAGGCCGTACGCCGTCGCCACGGGGGTGGCGATGGCAGTGGGCACCGAGGCGCCCTCGCGCGCCACCCGGCCCAGCAGCACGTCGACGGTGTCGTCCCACGGCAGCTCTGCCCCCGGGGGAGGAGCGGAGAGCAGCTTGGTCTTGTCGGCGTTGGACAGCGAGGCGAACCCGGAGAACTCCCGCACGCGCTCCAGCCCCAAACGCATCGCGAGCTCGCTGAACAGGCTGATGGCGGCGTTCTTGATCTCCACGTTCTTGGCCGCCGACGCGGTGAGCTGCGCGACGCGCGTGGTCGCGCCACCTTCGGTGCGGGTCATGCTGCTCGTGAACCCGTAGTGGACGTCGCCGGAGAGCACGACCACCGGATCGTGCGCAGCCAGGCGGGCCAGCAGGTCCTGGTGGTTGGCGCGGGCCGCCGACCACGATTCGAAGTCGGCGAAGCGCGCGCCACTTGGAAGGAGCAGCTCGAGCAGGGGCTGGATCACGTCCTCGACGAGCTCGCTGCCGAGGATCGGCGCCGCGGCCACCACGATCGTGAAGGGCACCGGTGACGGCGGGGCGGGGAGTTGCGCCGCCGAGCGCGGCGAGCGAGATGCGAGCGCCCCGACCGTCCGCCCGCGGGTACTCGCGGACGGTGCGTTCGTCGAGGAGGACGATGCGCACCGGCCAGCCCTCGTCGGGCCCGAGGGTGAGGTCGTAGCGGATGGCGCCCGGTGAGCTCAGATCACGCAGCACCTGGCTGGGTGGTGCGTCCGGCAGGGGACCCGCCGGGACCCCCAACAGCGGCGCGCAGGCCGTGGCCGGGCTGGCCGGGGTGGCACCGGACATGGCGGTCGCCACCGCGTCGAGCACGCGGCGTTCCGGTGATCCGGGCGTCGCGAACGCGGCCGGCCTGTTGCCCCAGTGCTGGCACAGGGCGTAGGCCAGGAGTCCGTTCGTCACTGCCCGCCTGCCGGCCGCCTTGCCGTAGACGCCGTTCACCCATGGGTGGTCGATGTTCCAGTCGTCGGTGATCTCGTGGTCGTCGAAGATCATCAGCGACGGGACGTTGGCGAGCACGCGCCGGACCGCCGGGAGCGCGGTGCGGAACAGTCCGACGTTGATCAGCTCCTCGTCCCAGGACTCCTCGGAGACGTCCGGGTCGACGTCGGGAGGGCCGAGGACGGGGTTCGTGGGGAACGGCGGAAGCGTGGCCGGCCAGAGCACGGGTGACCACGCCAGCAGGTACATGGCCAGGAACTCGCTGTAGCTCCACAGGTGATTGGCGGTCGCGCCGGTGTACCCGAGCGCCGTCGTGCCCGGCCCCCGCCCACCGATCGGCGGAGGCGAGCCGAACACGTCGGTCTCGTCGACGCCGATCAGGTCCTTCGCGACCCGCAGCACGCGGGGCATGAGCGGATGGCCGACCTCGTCGGCGTAGATCTGGTCGCCGGACAGGACCAGCAGGTGCGGCTGGGGCTGCCGCGATCCCGAGAACCGCGTGGCCAGATCCTCGAGCGCCAGTGCCAGGCCGTCGCGACCGCCACCGTGCGGCTTGCGGCAGGACGTGTGATGGACGACGAGCTCGACCGCGGTGGCCGGCGGCGCCAGGAACGTCGGCCTCGTCGCCGGCGGCAGCGAGAGCGCGGCCCAGTCGGTCCGCCGGCTCGGTGTCGAGTCCCACGGCGCGGTCAGCTCGTATTCGTAGATCTGACCGGGCTCGAAAGCGCCGCCGGGCGCACCCGCGGTGAGGACGGCCATCCACAGGTTGGCTCCGACCTGCGCCGGCTGGAGGGTGGCCGTCGTCGGCGCGGGACCGGCCGGACCGCGGCGGCTCACGCGCAACGTGATCGGGTCCGGTTCGAGCACGGCCACCCACACGCTGACCTCCGTACGGGTCAGCCGGCGCAACACCGGTCCGGCGACGAAGCCCGGCAGCGAGCCGAGCGGCAGCGGAGTCGAATCGATCGGCACGGTCCCCCAGAGGTCTCGCCCACGATGCGCCTGCAGCGCGTCCAGGTCAAGCGGTGGTCAACGCCCACCTTGTAGCACCGCTATGGGTACACTTGTTCGTATGGCGGCGGTGGCACAGATGACGGAAGTGCGCGGCGATGACGGATCTTGCGGGGATGACCGCGGAGCTCTTGCGCTTGGAGCGCGCCCGGCGTCAGTGCGAGGCCGGTCTCGCCCGGTTGATCGCCCGGGTCGAGTCCTCCGAGGCGTTCCGGGCCGATGGGCATGGCTCGGTAGCGGCGTGGTTGGCTGCAGAGTGCGATTGGTCACCGGGCGAGACCCGCACACGGATTCGTCTTGCTCGCCTCGGCCTGCACTCGCCGGAAGTTCTCCATGCCTTCGATCATGGACAGCTCGGATCGGCTCAAGCTGGCGAGCTTGGTCGATTGTGGGCCAACCCACGGGCCCGGCACCACCTCGCCGACTCGATCCGGCTGCTCCTCGAAACAGGCGACCATCCTCCGCTTCGGGGACTTCGGAGTGTTGTGTCGTCGGTGGGAGGCCCTGGCTGACGAGGATGGCGCCCATCGCGATCACACCCGTGCCCACGTCGAACGTCACGCGTCGACCGCCTTCGTGGGTACCTGGTTCCACTTCGAGGCCACCGGTGACCACCTGGCCGGCGCAGTCATGAACGAGATCCTGGAACGGTTCGAGCAAGCCCAGTTCCATGCGGAATGGGATCAGCTGCGTGAGCGTCTCGGCGATTCCGCGTGTCCGGCGCAGCACGAGACGCCATCCGCCTCACCCGGCGCCGGTGTTGCTGGCCCGGCTGCCATGTGCCCGTCGGTCGAGCCCAACTCGACCACAGCACTCCGTGGGCCGAGGGTGGTGTCACCGACGTCGGCAACGGCGGACCTCTGTGTGGTCGACACAACCGATTCAAGAACCGCGGTTACCGCACCTTCCGCGACGCTGGCGGCGAATGGCACACCTACCGACCGGACGGCACCGAGATCGCCCCACTGCGAACCCCTCCATGACCGTCAGCGGGTCGGCGCGCGTCAGTGGCAGGCCCGGTGCAGCACCTTCACCTCCGTGAGGCACAGATCGAGCATGTCCCACAGGTCGGGGACGAGCTCACGGCACGACACCAGACCGAAGTCGAGCGTATCGACGTAGCTCTGCACCGTCATGTTGAGCCCGATGCCGTCGGTGACCGTCGACACCGGGTAGTAGTGCTTCATCTGCGCTCCGGTCAGGTAGACGGGTTGGCGCGGTCCGGGAACGTTGGAGATGACGACGTTCACCGGTGGGTTGACGCGGTCCGAGATGCGTGTGGCCGCGGCGAGGCGGGCAGCACGTGTGGCCAGAGCCGGCGCGGTGAACTGGCTGAGGTCGACGATCAGATCAGCCGGCAGCAGGTCGAACTGCTCCTTCGCCGCCACCATCGTGTCGTGCATGGCACGGACACGATCGACCGGGTCCTCCAAGTCCGTGGGCAGGCGGGCGACGATCCCCGACACGCGGTTGGTCCACTTGTCGAGCTCGTCGCCGCTGCGGATCGAGACCGGGACCATGGCCACCAGCGGATCAGCGGGCAGCGCGTCGTGCTCCAGGAGGTAGCGGCGCAGCGCGCCCGCACACACGGCCATCACCACGTCGTTGAGTGTGACGCCGAGGTGGTTCTTGATCAGCTTCACGTCGTCCAGCGCGACCGAACCCATCGCGAAGCGGCGGTGAGGGCTGATGGACCGGTTGAACGGGGTGGGCGGCGCGGCGACCCTCGGCAGGACCGGGGGCCGGTCGCGCTGCTCGGTCTTGCTGCCGCCCGGCAGCCGCCGGCGGAGGTCATCGAGGGTGTCGGCCAGGTCGACCCGTCGCAGGGCGCGGGCCATCTCCCGGGCCGCAGCCACGCTCAGCCGGGCCGCCCGTCCGGGGTTGAGCGCCATGTTCATCATCGTGCGCTGCACGAGCTCGAACGGGCTCGGGACCGGATCCGGCTGCCAGTCGTCCGGACCGGGGTCGGGCCCCCCACCCGTGGGGTCGGAGTCGAGCATGATCGTCAGCAGCTCCACCCCCGATGCCCCGTCGATGGTGGCGTGGTGGATCTTGGTCAGGATGCCGAAGTCGCCACCCTTCAGGCCCTCGATGACATAGACCTCCCACAGGGGCCGGGCGCGGTCGAGCGGGCGGGCGATGATGCGGGCGACCTGCTCGGCCAGCTGCTTGGCGTTGCCGGGCTTGGCCAGGGCGATCTCCCGGACGTGGAAATCGAGGTCGAAGTCGGGGTCGGCGATCCAGTACGGCCGGTCCAGCCCGAACGGGACCTCCACCAGGCGGCGCCGGAACGGCTCGATCAGCGGAAGGCGGTTCTGGAGCTGGGTCCGGAACGAAGCGAACGGGCGGAACGAGCGGTCGGCCGGCCTCCGATAGATCGAGAGGCTTGAGACGTGGCCGAAGCTGCGGCTGGTCTCCATGTGGAGGAAGCCGGCGTCGAGCCCGGACAGCTGTTGGAGCGTCACGAGCGACAAACGTACGCTCCGGCGGCGATGCCGGAGTCCGGAGAGTTCGAGGAGTGCGAGAGGCCGAGCGATGCAGCGTGACCTCTTCGACGACGAGCACGAGCAGCTGAGGGCCAGCTTCCGGTCCTGGCTGGCGGCCGAGGTCGTCCCCCATCAGGAGGAGTGGGACCAGGCGGGCGTCGTGCCGCGCGAGCTGTTCACCTCGGCCGGCGCGCAGGGGTTCCTCGGGTTCGACATCGCGGAGGAGTACGGCGGAGGCGGGGTGAAGGACTTCCGCAACAACCTGGTGATCTTGGAGGAAGTCCAGGCCGCGGGGGCCGGGGGTGCCGGCCTGGGCCTGACCCTGCACAACGACATCTGCCTGCCGTACTTCATCGAGTACTGCACGGAGGAGCAGAGGGCGCGCTGGCTTCCCGGCATCGCCAGCGGCGAGCTGATCACCGCCATCGCCATGACCGAACCGGGCATCGGCAGCGATCTGGCGTCGATGTCCACGACGGCGATCCGCGACGGCGACCGGTATGTCGTCAACGGCTCGAAGACCTTCATCACGAACGGCATCAACGCCGACCTCGTCATCACGGCCGTCAAGACCGATCCGTCGCAACGCCACGCCGGCATGTCGCTGATCGTCCTGGAGCGGGGGATGGGAGGGTTCGAGCGCGGCCGCAACCTGGAGAAGATCGGCCAGCACGCCCAGGACACGGCCGAGCTGTTCTTCTCCGACGTGTCGGTGCCGGTCGACAACCTCCTCGGGAGCGAGGGCCAGGGCTTCGTCCAGCTCGTGCACAACCTCCCGCAGGAGCGGCTCTCGATCGCCGCCTCCGCGGTCGCCGCCGTGCGCGCTGCCCTCGGTTGGACGCTCGACTACGTGAAGGAGCGCAAGGCTTTCGGCCAGCCGATCGGCTCGTTCCAGAACAGTCGGTTCGTGCTGGCCGAGGTGGCGACGGAGCTCGAGATCGCCCAGTCGTTCATCGACCGGTGCGTCATCGCGCTCAACGGCGGCGCGCTCACCGCCGAGGACGCCGCGATGGCGAAGTGGTGGTGCACCGAACTGCAGAAACGCTCCGTCGACCGCTGCCTGCAGCTCTTCGGGGGCTACGGCTACATGCTCGAGTACCCGATCGCCCGTGCCTACGCCGACGCCCGCATCACCACGATCTACGGGGGCACGACCGAGATCATGAAGGAGATCATCGGCCGGCAGCTCGGCCTGTGAACCGCGTAATGTGCCGGTCCGCATGACCTCCACGAGACCGATCGAGCCGGTGCCCGAGCCGACATCGTCTCCGGCCCAGGTACCACTGGTCGACTACCTGGTCCTGGGCGACGACGCGCACCTGACGGCCTTTGAGTGCACCGCCTGCCAGGCCCGCTTCTTCGACCGGCGCAACGCCTGCGCGGCGTGCAGCGGGACGTCGTTCGAGCAGGTGCCGGTCGCCACCGAGGGCACGCTGCGGGCCTTCACCATCGTGTCCATGGCGGCGCCGGGCATCCCCGTGCCCTTCGTGGCCGGCGTTGTCGACTGCGGGGGCACGAGCGTGCGGGCCAACGTCATCAACGTCGAGCCTGACCCTGAGCACGTGACGCTGGGCATGAAGGTGCGCCTGGCGACGTATTCGATGGGCACGGACGGCGCCGGCACCGAGGCCGTGGGCTTCGGCTTCGAGCCGGCCTGAGCGAGGGAGCCACCATGGCTGACAGCGTCTGGATCCTGGGGATCCACATGACCAAGTTCGGGAAGCACCCGGACAAGGACACGGTCGATCTGGCGGCCGAGGCGGCCATGGGCGCACTGCGCGACGGCGGCGTCGACATGAAGCAGATGGGCGTGCTCGCCGCCGGCAACCTCATGGGCGGTCCGGGCGGCATCGGCCAGCAGCTGCAGAAGCAGATCGGCCAGACGGGCATCCCCGTCTACAACGTGGCCAACGCCTGCGCCACCGGCGCGACGGCGCTGCGGACGGCGATCATGGCCGTGAAGGCGGGCGAGGCCGACTACGGGCTGGCCGTCGGGGTGGAGAAGCTGGCCGGCGCCGGCCTTCTGGCGGGAGGCTCGCGCAAGGACGACGGCGGCACGTGGACGGCCAGGGGACGGTACGGCGCGGTGGCGCCGGTCGACGGTCGCATCGGCACCGAGACGATGCCCGGTGTGTTCGCGCAGATAGGGATGGAGTACGGCCACCGCTACGGCGGGACCAGCTTCGAGCTCTTCGCCCGTATCAGCGAGAAGAACCACGCCCACTCGACGCTCAACCCGTTGGCCGCGTACAGCAAGCGCATGAGCCTCGACGAGATCATGAACGACGTCATGATCGCCTACCCGAACACGCGGCCCATGTGCTCGGCCAACTGCGACGGCGCGGCCGCCGCGGTCGTGGTCAGCGATTCCGCGCTCAAGACGTTGTCGGCGGAGCAGCAGCGCCGCGCCGTCAAGGTCTCGGCGTCGATCCTCACGACCGACCCGTGGCAGGAGGCGTGTCAGATCCTCCCCGACGTCAACACGCTCACCCGCAACGCGGCCCAGCAGGCGTATGAGCAGGCCGGGGTCGGCCCGGAGGATCTCGACCTGGTGGAGCTGCACGACTGCTTCGCCACCGCGGAGCTCGTCCACTACGACAACCTGATGCTGTGCGAGCAGGGTGGCGCGGTGGAGTTCTTCGAGAGCGGTGCAACGTGGCGGGACGGCTCGACGCCCGTCAACGTGTCCGGCGGCCTGGAGTCGAAGGGCCATCCCATCGCCGCGACCGGCATCGCCAACGTCTGGGAGGTCTGCCACCACCTCCGGGGCGAGGCGGGCGACCGCCAGATCGAGGGGGCGAGCGTCGGCCTGGCCCACGTCATCGGGCTCGGCTCGGCCTGCGGCGTCCACATCCTCGAGCGCAGCGCCGCATAGGTCGGAGGGCGGGCCGATCGTTCGCCTGGAACCAGCGGGCGGTCTGCGGTGTACAAGCGTGATGAGAGCTCGACCAGGACGTCGTGCCGCGATCGTGGCGCTGTCAGCGTTCGTGGTGACGGCCTGCTCCGGAGGCGGTGGGGCGGCGCGCACCGACGACGTGGAGCCCACCGCGAGCGGGTCCGCCGCCGTGACCAGCTCGGCCCCGGCCGCATCGTGTGCTGCCGCGGGAGTGGCCGCGCCGGCTGGGTGCTGGCAGAAGGTCCTGCCGCTCGGCAGCGGAGGCTTTCCTCCGGCACCCGGTTCTCAGAATGTGCCGTTGTGGGAACCGGGCAAGTTCCCGCTCACGCTGCGCCCGCAAGTGGCCATCGACGACGAGCTGTGGATGGCGGCGCAGGTGGTCGCGTACTCGTCGCCGGACGGGTTGACGTGGACCGAGCACGCCAAGACCGACTGGGGTGAGCGCATCTACCAGACACTGGTCTCGTTCCAGGGCAAGCTGTGGATGTTCGGAGGTCTCGACTACGACTCCGGCGCCTTCCTGAACGACATCTGGGTGTCCTCGGACGGCACGACGTGGGAGAACGCCGGGACGGCGCCCTGGTCACCCCGCGGCGGGCAGGCGATGGCGGTTCACCAGGGACGGCTCTGGCTCTTCGGCGGCGCCGACCACGCGGCCGAGGACCGGTCCACCGACGGGTTCCTCAACGACGTCTGGGTGTCGGACGACGGTCTGAAGTGGACGCAGGTGACCGCGGCTGCACCGTGGGCAGCGCGCGACCAGGCCGCGGTCGTGCCGCTCGGCGAGGCCCTGTACCTCATCGGCGGCCAGGGCCTCGCGGACGTGTGGAGGACGGCCGACGGCCGCGAGTGGAGCCCGGTCGTGCGTGAGGCGCCGTGGAAGCCCCGCCACGACCCGGCCCGGTTGGCGTTCGACGGCAAGCTGTGGGTCTTCGGTGGGTGGAGCGGCGAGACGACCAACGCGCTGAACGACGTCTGGTTCTCGTCGGACGGCGCCACCTGGGAACGTCAGGCCGAGCGCGCCCCCTGGGCTGAACGGGCACCCATCTCGGTCGTGTTCGACGACCGGATCTGGATCTACAGCGGCAAGCACACGGGCGCCGACGACAACTGGGGCGGGGACCTCTGGCAGATGAGCGCGGTCACGACGCAGGCGTCGTAACGGTGTATCCGGTTCCGGTGTTCAGCCGGTGCAGCTCCTGACGGCGGCCTCGACCGCTTCGCGAATGCGATCCTCGTCGTTGCTCGAGCTCTCGGCGGCCATGAGCACGTCCATCGGCAGGCGACCGAGGACGTCGGTGGCGGCGCAGGTCGCGGCCTCGAGGTTCGCGCCCGACTCCACGAACAGCGAGACGAGCTCCGCCCTGAAGGCCGGGACGTGGGCCATTTCCTCGGTGAGCGTCTCCGGCGTCGTGCCAGGATCACAGGCGTCGAGGTGCGCGAGGCCGCCGCTCTCGCTCGTCGATGCCGCGCCATCCGGACGGCTCTCGACCCAGCTCTCGAGAGCGTCTCCGATGCGGGAGGTGTCCTCCGCCGTCACGCCCACGATCGACGCTCGGAGGCAGTCGGCGCCGTCGGCCGTGCGGTAGAAGCGCATCTGGTCGCCGCCCCAGCCGCTCACGGCGTCGAGGGCGTCCGAGGGTTCGAGGACGCTGGCGAGCATGAGGTAGAGGAAGTGGGCACCGAGCACCGCGTCGTCGCCCTGCTGCTCCTCGCCCTCACCCAGAGTCGGTGCCTCGACCTCAACGGCCTCGACCGGATCGAGCCAGCGCAGGGGATCGAGGAGGTCGGCGGTCGAACCGGGCGGATCGTCGAAGGCGTCGTCCAGCCGGTTGGCGTCGTCGAGCATGCTGACCATCGTCTCTCCGACCGTGTACGGCAGCGTGAAGAGGGCGATGAGCGCAGGGTTCACGTCCTCGAGCTCTCCCGAGACCTCGTCAGCCGTGTCGCCCTCGTCTTCAGCGAGTCGATCGCGTTCTGCGTCGGTCAGCTCCTCGATCCAGGCCGTCTGGACGTGCTCCGCCTCACCCTCGATGAGGGCCTCGAGACCCGCCTGGGCATCGCTCGTGTCGGCATCGTCGAGCTGACCGAGTTGGTCCTGCAACGCGTGCGTGAGCTCGTGGACGAGCGTCGCCTGCGCAGCGACGTTCCCGGGCGAGGTCTCGGGTACGACGATCTCGTTGTCGTCGGGGTCGTAGAACGCGGCGGTCCCCTCGGTCATGTAGGTGTCGACCTGGTCGACCAGGCTGCCCTCACCGCCGTGGAGTCCGAGTGCACGAAGCATGGCCTCGTCCTGGTCGATCTCCTCCCTGTCCTCGTCCGTGAGCTCGTCGTCGACGCTGACCCGCTCCTTGAACTGCGCCTCGTCCAGAACCACGACGGACACAGGATGCTCGAACGACGCCCCCTTCTCGTCCTCGACGAAGGGGACGAGCTCGGCCACGGTCGGATCCCACGTCGACGGATGGTCAGGACCGCCGTCACGGGTGACCAGCACGACCACGCCGGTCACGGCCATGGCCACGGCGGCGCCGATGGCGATGCCTGCGACGACCCAGCGGCCCCGGCGCTTCGGTGATCGCCGCGGCCCCGGGTCGCTCTCGGGAAGGGGCAGATCCTGTCGTTGCGCTGGATCGGGCACCTGGTCGAGCCGCGCCGGAGCGGCGAGCGGTTCCGCGTCGCCGGGTGCCGCGTTCGTGCCGTCACCGGTCGTGCTCTCGTTGTCGGTCATCTGTCCCACCCCTGGGGCAGCCTCTCGTGGCCACGTGGCGTTCGTGTGCTCCCCCGTGGGCGATCCCGGCCCTTGGCGGACAGGGCCGTCACCGTCCTCACGCCTCGTGCTCGCGGGCACGGTCTCGGTGGGCGGCCTCCAACGATGTCGCGTCATGGGGAGACCGTCGCGCCGGCGCGGCAATCAGCGAAATGGCGCTCGCGCCGGAATCGGATCTCGTCGAGGACAGGCGGATCTGCCCGTGGGGACACACCTGCGGGGCCCCCGCCGGCCACCCCTCTCGCGTCTCAGCTGCGCAGGTGCTGGCCGAACCAGTCGATCATCGCCTGGTAGGCCTGGGTCGCGGCTTCGGCGTCGTAGCGGGCGCCGGTGTCATTGAAGAAGGCGTGGTCGACGCCCTCGAACGTCCGCAACTCGTGTGTGAGGCCGGCGGCGGCGAGCGCCTGCTCGGCCGCTTCCATGGTCCCGTTGACCCGACTGTCCTGACCGGCGTAGATGCCGAGCACCGCGGCTTCGGGCGAGCCGGACAGGTCGGCGCCGTCCGGGAACGGGCCGTAGAACGGGACCGCGGCGGCCAGCCTCGGTTCGCCGGCCGCCAGGAGCTGCCATGTCATCCCTCCGCCGAAGCAGAAGCCGATCGCGGCCAGCTTGACGCCGGGCGCCCGCCGTCCGAGCTCGTCGAGGCCGGCGCGGACATCGGCGAGCAACCGTTCCGTGGGTGCGTTGCCGAGGGCGGCGGTGGCGTCACCCTCGGAGGGCAGGCTCGCGGTGCCCCCCTCAGCGGAGAGCAGATCGATGGCGAGCGCGGTGTAGCCGTCGGCGGCCAGGCGGGCTGGGATGGAGCGGATGTGGGGCGTCAGGCCGCGGTTCTCGTGGATGACCAGCACCGCGCCCTGCGGCGAGTCCGCCTCGGCCAGCACTCCGATGAGCTCGCCGTTCGGGCCGGTGAACCGGATCTCCTCACCGCTCCCAGAAGGGCTGGCCGAGGACGGCGGCGAGGTCGCCTGGCCGCTCCCGGCCTGCGTCGACGCAGCGGTGGTCGACGCAGCGGTGGTCGACACAGCGCTGGTCCGCGCAGCCGTTGTCGGCGTGACCGCCGCCGTGGTGCTCGCGGCGCCGTCGTCATCGCCGCAGGCGGCCAGGAGCGCGGCGGCCGCCGCGCCGCTCACTCCCAGCAGGCCCAGGCGGCGCAGCGCCTCCCGTCGGGACACCAGGCCGTCCTCGCAGTCGAGGGCGACCTCTTCAACGAGGTAGTCCCTGAGTGCCATTGCCGAACGCTAGGTCACGCGTACGTCCGGACCAGTTCGAGGACCGAGTCGACGTCCGGCCCGCTGCCGTGCAGCGAGGTCTCGTCTGGCGCCCTCCGTCGGGCGGCCACGAGGCACAGCTCGTACCCCGAGCCCTCGATCACCGTCGCGGGCTCCTCCTCCGGCACGAAGTGCCACCGCGCGCCGCTCGGGGCGCGGAGATCTAAGGCCACGGGCCCGGCGAGCCCCCGACCGTCGCGGGCGAACGCATAGGGGAGCGTGCGCCAGGCGAGGCGCGCGATGTGCTCCAGGCGGTCGCTCGGTTCTTCGGACACGCCGAGCGCGCCGGCGACGTCGCCCGTGTGGATCCAGCACTCAGAGAAGCGCGTCGTGGCGAGCGTCCGGATCGAGAGCTGCCCCGCGACCCAGTCCACGCGCTGGTGCGGATCGGCGGCGGCGAGCTGCTGACGCAGTGCGGCCGAGCCGGTCCGCCACCTCGTGAGCAGCGCGTCGGGAGGGAGCCCGCGCTCATGGGCGACCATCGCATCGGCACCGGTGTCGACGTCGACCGGCGGCGCGAGCCCCTCGGTCAGGCGCGCCAGCTGCTCGGCGAACCGGCCCTGCGCGCTGCCGAGCGCCATCTCGTCCGTCTGCGCCAGGTGCAGCACGACGTCAGCGACGGTCCACCCCTCGCACCGCGTGGGTCGCTGCCATCCCGGGTCGTCGAGGGACGAGAGCAGCGCGTCGAGCTCCGCGTGCTGCTCCGCCAGCGCAGCGAGGTTCGCCTCCATCGCCCGCTCCGGGTCAGCTCTTCTTCGACTTCTTCTTCGGCTTCGACGACGAGGGCTCGCGGCCGGCCATCCGCTCGACGTGGTCGAGCGCGGGCGTGATGGCGGAAAGCACCTGCTCGGTCATCTCGCGGTGGCGGGCCGCCAGCTCGGAGAAGCGATCGGCCAGCTTGCGCTGCTCCTCCGCCCACGAGGCCACGGCGTCGATCAGCTCCTGCTGCTCCTCGAGCATGGCGCGCATGGGCGAGACCCAGAGGGTCGAGAGCTCGACCGTGCGCTCGCCCCATCGGGCCATCGGCTCGGCGAACGGTGCCGCGGCGGGCGTGCTGGTGAGGTTCTCGGCCATCGATCGGGCGGCTCCAGTGAGCTGGGCGCCGAGCTCCTGCATCCGGCGGAAGGCGTCGGCTCCACTGAACGGTGCCGCGGCGGGTTCCTTTTCACGTTCGGCCATGGTCGTGACCTTACGGCGGCGCCGGGCCGGCCACGGCCGTCGCGCCGTTGGCACTTTCCTCGCGCTCGGCTCACCAAGCGGTACGCTCGCCGGCGATGGACGCCAGCCGTGAGCCGTGGGCCGATGTGGCCGAGTTGTTGCGCACGCAACGGCAGATGGCCCGGCTGTCGCTACGGCACCTGGCGAAGATGACCCATGTCTCGGACTCCTACCTCAGCCAGGTCGAGCGGGGCCTGTACGAGCCCTCGCCGGAGGTGCTGAAGTCGATCGCCGACGCGCTCAACCTCCCGATCAGCTCGTTGTACGAGCGCCTGGGCTGGCTGGACGACGAGCCCGCCGGGGACCGGTCCGTCACTCCCGGGGTGGAGCAGGCCATCGAGGCCGACGACAAGCTCACCGCGGCCCAGAAGCGGGCTCTGCTGGAGATGTACCGCACGCTCATCGGGGTGGCCTGAGGACCCGTACGAGGCGACGAAGAGATAAGCCAGACAAGCCAGACAAGTGCTTGACATACCAAGCAGATGCGTGGCATACTGAGCGCACCCCTTCTTCCCCCTCATGGAGGTCACTCCCAGCCATGTCTCTGCCCACCTACCCCGAGCTCACCAAGTCCTTCGGCGATCAGGTCGTCGACGCCGTCAAGCAGGCCGAGGAGCGCACCGTCTCGGCCATGGCCAGCGCCAACGAGGTCGTGAGCGCGCTGCTCTCGTCGGTCCCGTCCGTCCCGGTGCCCGAGGGCGTCCCCTCGGCGAGCGCCGTCGTCACCGCCAACGCGTCCCTGCTGGAGCGGCTGCTGAAGGCCCAGACCAAGTTCACGCTCAGCGTCCTCGACAGCCTGCCGACCTCCGGTGAGGCGGAGGCCACGCCCACGCCGGCCCGGAAGTCCTCGGCGACCAGGGCGGCCTGAGCAAAGCCCCCCAGAGCGGGCGACATCGCGGCGGGTCACTCCGGTGGCCCGCCGCTGTCGCGCGGGCGTCCACTACGGTCCGGCTCTCGTGAGCCGACGAAGGCCCACGGACCGCCAGGAGCACGATGACCGACCGCACCGAGCGCATCCTGACCACACACGTCGGAAGCCTCGTCCGCCCGCCCGAGCTCGTCGCCCTCCTGAAGGCGCAGGCTGTCGGCGAGGCCGACGAGCAGGAGCTGGCGGACTGCCTGCGCCGCTCGGTGGCGGACGTGGTGGCCCGGCAGGCCGACGTGGGGATCGACATCGTCAGCGACGGCGAGTTCGGTAAGGGCATCAGCTGGTCGCGGTACATCCTCGAGCGTCTCGACGGCTTCGAGGACCGGCCGGATCCGGCCCGGCGCGACTCCGACCCCAAACGGATGCTGGGGCCGCGCAAGGACACCGAGCAGTTCCCGGAGTTCTATGCCGAGTACGACAAGACGCAGGGCTTCGCCGGTTCCATGCGCAACTGCTACTGCGTCGGCCCGGTCAGCTATGCCGGCCAGGAGGCCATCGCCCGCGACGCCGCCAACCTCAGCGAGGCGATCGAAGGTCTGCCGGTGAGCGCGTTCATGCCCGCCGTGGCGCCGGGCAGCGTGGCCTACGAGCGCAAGGACGAGTTCTACGACAGCGAGGAGGCCTATGTCTTCGCGATCGCCGACGCGCTGCGCGACGAGTACCGGGCCATCATCGACGCCGGGTTCGTCCTGCAGGTCGACGACGCGCACCTGCCACTCATGCACGACCAGATGGTCCCGCCGGCCACGCACGAGGACTACCTCCGCTGGGCGCAACTGCGCGTCGACGCGCTCAATCACGCGCTCGAAGGCATCCCTGAGGAGCGCAGCCGCTATCACATCTGCTGGGGGAGCTTCAATTCCCCTCACATCGGCGACGTGCCGTTCAAGGACATCGCTTCACTCGTCCTGCAGGTCCGGGTGGGTGGGTACGCCATCGAGATGGCCAACCCCCGACACGAGCACGAATGGCGCGTGTGGGAGGACCTCGACCTGCCTGAGGGCCGGGCGCTCATCCCCGGCGTGATCAGCCACGTCACGAACGTCGTGGAGCACCCCGAGCTGGTGTGCGAGCGGATCACGCGGCTGGCGGGTCTGGTCGGCCGGGACAACGTGATCGGGGGGACGGACTGCGGGTTCGCGCAGGGCCCGTTCGTCCGCCGGGTCCACCCGTCGATCATGTGGGCCAAGCTCGGCGCGCTGGTGGAGGGAGCCGCCCTGGCCTCGCGCCAGCTCTGGGGCTGAGCAGCCCGCCGCTCAGACGGTCGGGAAGGGCTCGTAGCCCGGAGCGACCGTGGGCCACGGGCGGAGGCGTTCCAGTTCCGCGGCGAGTCCGAGCGCCAGCCCGTCCTCGAACCGGGGTGCCACGACCTGCAGCCCGAACGGTACGCCGGCCTCGTCCCGGCCCAGCGGCACGCTGACCGCAGGGTGGCCGGTCAGGTTCAGGTCGGGTGTGTTGACGGCGATGGTCGGGTCGTCGAGCTCGCCCAACCTCGACGGAAGCGGGCCCTCGGGAGCCCAGCTCTGGACGTTGGCCGTCGGAGTGACGAGCACTGTGCCCGCGCCAAGCACCTCGTCGAACCGCGCCGCCACCTCGTGCCGGCGGCGGGTGGCGGCCAGGTATTGCGACAGGGTCACCGCCTCGCCGAAGTTCAGGGCGAACAGCAGCGAGGGCTCGAAGCTGTCCCACTGGTCGCGGGCGCCCTCCAGGCTCTGGGCCAGCTCGGCAGAGCCGATCACGAACCAGTCGACCGCGACCGAGCGGTCCGACGGCGCGTCGATCCGCTCGACGACGAGCCCGTCGGCGGCGAGGGTGTCCAGCGCTTCGTCGAACGCGGCCTCGATGACCGGATCGACCGCGGCGCGCAGGCTGCGGCAGGCGACCACGCGGGCCGGGCGCGTCGGCTCGAGCAGCACGCCGGACCGGGGGAGCGACAGCCAATCGCCACGGGCGGGGCCGGCCGTGACGGAGGCCTCCAGCACGACGTCGGCCACCGTGCGTCCCGTGGCGCCCTGGGTGGAGAACCCGATCCACCGGGGCAGGACGTTGCGGCCGATGGCGCCCATCGACGGCTTGTAGCCCACCAGCCCGCAGCAGCTGGCGGGGATGCGCACGGACCCGCCGCCGTCGGACGTCGTCGCCAGAGGAACCAGCGCCGCCGCCAGCGCGGCCGCGGATCCGCCGCTGGAGCCGCCCGGGGAGCGCTCCGGGTTCCAAGGGTTGCGGGTGGTGCCGAAGACCTCGTTGGTCGTGAACGCGGCGTGACCGAACGCAGGGGAATTGGTGCGCCCGAGCACGATCGCACCGGCTTCACGGAGACGCGCCACCACGACGTCGTCGAACTCGTCGGGCGGGGCGTCGGCGAACAGAGGCGAGCCCATCGTCGTGCGCATGCCGCGGCAACGGGCCATGTCCTTCACCAGCAGCGGCAGGCCGGCCAGCGGCCCCGTGCGCGGGTGCCGGGTCGCATCTTCACGCGCCTCGTCGGCGCGGAGCGCGACGACCGCGTTCAGCGTGTCCTGCGACTCCTCGATCCGTTTGAGCGACTCCTCGACCAGCTCCGCCGGGGTGATCTGCCCGTCCCGGACCGCCCCCGCCAGCTCCTGCAACATCGCGGTGAGGGTAGCCATCGGGCTCACCCGGTCTGGCGAACCCGGTGCGTCCGGCCCGGCTGATCAAGAGGTGCCGAGCGCACCGCGACGATGCTCGACGCATTGCCGAAGCGAAGCGAGTAGGAGCCGGCCCCTGCTGATCGATGGGGGCCCGGCGACGCAGACTCAGTCGACGACGAGGCGGTCGTCGGCGGGCATGGCGAAGCGACCGTCGGCGAGGGCGCGGGCCCACGCCGCGGTGCGGGCGAAGGCGCCGAACGGGAAGAAGTGGAACGGCGCGAAGCGGCTCTCGCCGTCTTCGGCCACTGCGGCGGCCACTCCGGCCACGGTCGCCTCGGGGTACTGGGGCTTGGCCGACGCCAGCTTCAGCACGCTGCCCGCCCGCTTGCGCATGACGGCCAGCGAGGGGCCGACGCCGCAGCGCAGACCGAACTTCACCAGCGTCGCCGCGCTGGCCGCGCCGGGCAGGCCCACGTGCACGGGCAAGACATTCCCGGCGGCGCGGATGGACCGTTCCCAGATCACCACCGGCTCTGCAGCGAAACAGAACTGTGTGAAGAGGTGGACGTCGAGACCCGACTCGGCTGCGAACGCGTTCTTGTCGGTGATGGCCTGGACGAGCTCGGCGTCGCCGACGTCCGGGCTTCCCTCGGGGTGCCCGGCGACGCCCACCCACGCGATCCCGTGGCGCTCCATCACGCCGGTCCGCAGCAGGTCGATCGTGGCCGGGAACGGGCCCGCCGTCTCGGCCACGGAGCCGGCGATGGCCAGGACCCGGCGCACCCCGGCCTGCTCGACGGCGGCGCCGACCACGTCGTCCAACTCCTGTTGGCTGCGGATCGCGCGCGCCGCGAGATGGGGAACAGGAACGAGTCCGGCGTCGGTGATCCTGCGTGCCGCGGCGACGGTGCGCTCGAAGCCGGCGTTGGGGAGCCACGTAATGAAGACGGGCGTGCCCACGGGGAGCAGATCCTCGATGGCACCGATGGTGTCGAGCTCGCGCGGCGTGACCTCGATGCTGAACCCGCGCATCAGCGCCGCGATCTGCGCCGCGATCTCGTCCCGCTCGGGCAGTCGGGTCACGGCACCAGGTCGGCCCTGACCGTCTCCGCGCCCTCGACCATGGCGCGGAGCTTCGCCCTCGCCACGTCGGGAGGGAGGTGGCGCAGCCCGCAGTCGGGGTTCACGATGAGGTGCTCCGGCTCGACCACGTCGAGCGCGCGCCGGATGCGCCCGGCGATCAACGAGCTGGTCTCGATTTCCTCGGACTTCACGTCCACCACCCCCAGTCCGAGGTCGCGGTCCCAGCCGTACTTGCGAAGGAGCTGCAGGTCGTCGTAGCCCTTGCGGGCGAACTCGAGCACGAGCTGATCCACGTTGGCTTCCATCACCGCGGGGAAGAGGAAGTCGTAGTGCCCTTCCCACGACGGCCGGGCATAGCGGTTGCCGTAGCAGACGTGCAGGGCCCACGTGACCTCCACGCCCGCGGTGACGATGTTGATCGCCTCGATGGCCGTCTCCACCTCGTCCCGGTAGCCAGCGAGGAACGGCTCGTCGATCTGCAGGAGGGTGGCGCCGGCGGCCGCAAGTCGTTGCGCCTCCGCGTTGAGGACCTCGGCCAGCGTGCGCGCACGAGATCGGCGTTGCCCGCGTACGCGTCGTTGCGTACCCGGCGGGAGAGCGAAAACGGTCCCGTGAAGGAGAACTTGATGGGCCGATCGGTGTGCGCGCGGGTGAACGCGAAGTCCTCCGCGAGCCCCAGCGCCACTCCGTCGCCGCTGCGAAGCGTCCGGGGGATCGCCACGTCGTAGTAGTCGTAGTAGTAAGCCTTGAGCGGGTTGAGCACCTCGACACCCGGGATGCGGGCCAGCAGATAGTCGATGTCGTTGTCCCGGCGCAGCTCACCGTCGGACACCACGTCGATCCCGGCCAACTCCTGATCCTTCAGCGCGGCCTTGATGGCCACGTCGCAGATCTCACTCAGGTGCTGCCAGCTCAGCCGGTTCTGGTAGTAGTCATTCTTCAGCCGCTCCAACCACTCGGGCACGGAGTACGAGCCGACGACGGTGGTCGGCAGCAGCGGCACGTCAGTCCCTCACCTGGGCGGTCATCGTCACGATATTCGTGCCCTCCCGGTGGCGGAACGGTTCGAAGCGGACGTCGAAGCCCATCCGCCCACCAACATGCGCGAGCAGCGGGCCGTTGATCCAGTTGACCACCGATCCGTCGTACTTGCCCGGCCCGAGGAACCCGGTGCGATAGCGGTGCGTGTCGGTCACGAACAGGTCGTGGTTGAGCAGGCGGCCATACGGGTGCAGCAGCGGCAGCGTGTCCACGAAGCTGGCCATGGCGCCGTTGTTGACGTGCATGCGGATGTCGCCGCCGGACTCCAGATGGGGTCGGAGCAGCTCACCGCTCACGCCGGGAGCGATGCGATACAGGTCGAGCCCGGCCAGCGGCGCGTAGCGCTCCTCCAGCCGCAACCCCTCCCACGTCCGGCGCCAGAAGTCGACCGCGGCGGGCACGTCCGCGAACTGGGCCGGGAGGGCGTCGGCCAGCACCGCGGGACCGAGCCTGAGCAACTTGTCCACCGCGGCGGGCAACCCGTCCGGTTCGAAGTGCAGATCCTGGGCCAACGTCGCGGCGACCTCGGCCGGGAGGTAGGCACGGGTCTCGACCAGGTAGCTGTGGCCACCGATCCGGGCCACCTCGTCGGTCGGCAGGTTGTCGTACACGTTGGAGACGTAGACGAGGAACACCTTGTACTTGAGGAAGGCCAGTGCAGTGGTCGGCTTGGTCGCGTCCAGCACGAACGAGCTGATGTGGCCGGCGTGCCCGGCGACGGTCGTGCGGGCCATCTCGAGCACGTGCGGCGAGTAGTCGCACATGAGGTAGTGGAGGCGGCGGTAGTAGTCGCGACCCTGCTCCTGCTCGACCGACACGAACGCGTCGAGCCATGTCTTGGCCTGGCTCCCGTTGCCGACACCCAGCTCGATCACGTAAAGCTCCTCGGGGAGCGCGTTGCGAGTGGCCAGCTGGTCCCACCATCCGAAGAGATCACGGATGAGCTCTCGCACCGCCTCGACGTTGCGGGCATCGCTGGCGCCGCCGGGCAACGCCGACTCGTACATCCTCCCGGTGGCCTGTTCCCAGAGGTCGAGCGCTTGCCAGTAGAGGCGGTTGAAGTCCCAGATGCAACTCTCTCGGCCCGGTCCCCACGGCTCCAGCACCACGCGGCCGTCGTCGCGGCCCTCCTGATACTGCGCGATGACCTCCCGGGCCAGGGTCTTCAGAGGGACGTCGCTGCAGCGGCGCAGGTCGATCGCCACCTCGACCTGCTCCTCGTGGGGGCCCATGCGCACGGTGCCCGGCCCGGTGCCGTTGGTGCTGGCCGGGAGGATGGCACGGACGTCGACGACGTCGCGGAAGTTGGCCCGGTACTGGATCCAGTCGCACACGACCCGCAGCCGGGACAGGTCGACGGAGTCCTCGTACAGCGCCTCGAGCACGGGCTGGATCGAGGCCGTCAAGTCGACCGCCTTGTCGCCTCGCAACCTCGTTGTGGGGCGGACGTCGACCAGCATGTCCTTCCTTCCGGTGCGCTCAGGATAGGAGCGGGCGCAGCTCGGCCGCGAGTCCCGCGATGTGGTCGGGCGTGATACCACAACAGCCGCCGACGACCGTCACCCCCTGGTCGATCCAGCCCCGAGCGGCGGCGACGAAGTCCGCCACGGACACCGTGTCCACGAACACCCACTCGGGGCGGGCGAAGTAGCCGCTCTCCGGGTAGGCGCCGAGCGGCCCGGTGAAGTGCGCCCGCGCGGCATCGATGGCGGCCGTCGTGTCGTTCAACTCGGTGTGCATCACGGCCATCAGTTCGGGGCCGATGGCGGCCAGCGCCTGGACGACGTCGTCAACGCCGCAATCCGGCCGCGACCAGCCGACGAGCGCGCCGGCGTCGTTCCGCTCGAAGGCCAAGCCCACCCAGACGGGCAGGCCGGTCTCCATCGCGGCCTCCGTCGCCCAGACCGAGTAGTCGGTGTCGCGCATCATCTCCATCACGATCAGGTCGACGCCGGCGCCCGCCAATACTTCGGCCTTCCGGCGGCACAGCGTGCGGGCTTCCGTCTCGGGCCACTCGCGGCTCAGATCGGTGCGATCGCTGCCCGCCGGCCCGGGCCGCATAGTGGAGAACGAGCCCGCCACCGGCACCTGGCCGTCGGCGGCTTCCCGGGCCAGCTCGACGGCCCGCTGGTCGATCCCGGCCAGCTCGTCGAGGCGCTCCAGATGGCTGAAGAGGAACGGACTGGACGCGAAGGTGTTGGCGATCAACAGCTGCGCGCCTGCCTCGACGTACGTGCGGTGCACGTCCCGGACGACGTCCGGTGCCAGCAGGTTGGCCTCGGCGCACCAGGTCCGGTCATCCATGGGGACGCCGCGGCGCTGGATCTCCGTGCCCGTGCCGCCGTCGATGACGGTGACCACGTTCGGATCGAGGGTCATCGCGGGGGTCACGAGATGGCGACCTCCCACAGCTCCAGCGCGGTGGCGGCGTCGGCGGCGCAGACCCACCCGACCACCTCCGACCCGTCCTCGCCCCATGCCCGGCAGGCCGGGTACGGGTCTTCGGGCGCCGTCCAGGTGAAGTCCGCGTAGGGGCCCCGCTCGGCGCCGTCACGTGCCCATCGCCCCCCGCCGGACACCTGGGCGGCGGTGCGCCGACCGAGCTGGTCGAGGTAGCCGGCGATGTCGAGGCTGCTGGCCATCGCCGCGGCGCGGAAGCGCACCGTGCCGCCGCTCGACGGTGAGGCCAGCAGGCAGAGCTCCGTGTTCGATTCCAGGTCCGGGAGAGGATCGACGTCCTCGCACTCGCCGTCGTCCATGAACGGGAAGGCAGCGCGGAGACAGGCCGCGTCACAGGCCGTCGGGGGATCGGTGACGGGTGGCTCGGTGACCGTGGGTCCGCTGGTCGGGGGAGTGGCGACGGTCTCGTCCGTCGACGGGGCGATGGTCGGGACCACCGTCGGCTGGGTCGCGCCGGCCCCCGGCTCCAGGCTCGGCGAGGTACCGGGAGTTGCCGAAGGAATGGGCCCGGCCTCGGTGTCGCCGTCGTCCCCGCCTCCCTGCAACGCGAAGGCGCCAGCCCCCACGCCGAGGACGGCGACGAGCGCCGCCGCCGCCCACGGGATTCTGCTCCGCCGTTGCGCGCTCCTCGTCGGCGGGGGAGCGGTGCTCGGGCGGATCGGTCCGCCCGGCGCTGCCGCGCCCGGCGACGGCACCGGCGGGGGCGGCGGTGGTGCCGTGGACCCCGCTATCGGAGGCGGAGGCGGCGGGTGGGGCGGCGGCGCGAGCCCTGCCACCGCTGACCGCGTCTCGTCGCCCATCAACCGCGAGAAGTGCAGCCGCCGGATCGGCGCCGGGGGAAGATCGGCGTCCACATCCTGCGGGAACGGGTCCTCCCACACGACGGGCCGGATGAAACCGTCCCGGTCCAGCGCCAGGGCGTGACGGCACTCGGCCAGGACGTACGGCGACCGCAGCGCGTTCGACGACCAGAAGAGCTGGAACACGTCGGCCTGCTCGATGAAGCCCTCGATCTGGCGCTCCCAGTCCTCCCCGCTGCGCAGGTTGCGGCTGTCGATGATGTACTCGTCGCCCAGCACGCCCACGGCGGCGGCCAGCCGGTCCACCACCTCGGCGTCCGCGTGGGCGTACGAGGCGAAGATGCGGCGGAACCGGTCGGCCCGCTGCGGAGGGGCGGCGGCGTCCTCACCGGACGCGACGCGCACGGTCATGGTCAGCTCGCCGATCAGTACGACGCCGGCGAAGATGCGCACGCCCCCCCTCGCCACGGCGGGGCCGCCCTCCGCGACCTGGAAGCGGAAGTCGGCGCGGTGGACCGGCTCGTACCACTGCAGCTCGACGGTCGGCGGGTTGAACGTGGCGCCGTCCAACCAGGGTTCGATGAGGAGGGTCGTCCCCCGTCGCAACGACCCCGCGCTGTCGGCGGTCAGGGTGCCGTAGTCGTCGGCCTCCGCGCCGAGGACGCCCTCGGCCTGACGGCGGACCTCGGCCAGCGGGTCGTCCAGCTCGGGTCCGCCTTCGGACTTGTGGGCGAACAGCAGCAGCCAGTGCCAGCGCCGGGGGGAGACCGTACCGGGCCGGTACAGCGTGAACTGGACGTCGTCGTCGATGGCGACGGTGAAGTCGTCGGCGCGGGCGCCTGCCGCCGGCGCGGGCACGCTGCGCTGGTCCGGCATCGGGGGCCGCGGTGGTCGGCTCCAACCAGGAGGCCGGTCGGCGTGGGCCTCGCCGATCAGCGCGGCGAGGCCGGCCGGCCAGCCCGCGTCGGCGGGGTCGATCACCGCTGGCCGGGCGTCGCGGAGCGCCACCGGCCAGGCCGTCAGCTCGACCGGCCCGGTGTCCAGGACCACCAAGCCCGCCCTCAACGCCACCGCGTGCTCGACCAGACGGACCCAGGCCGGCTCGGTCGTGGCCGCGGCCGACACCACGACCAGCACCGTGTCGGCCTCCTCGAGCCGGTCCAGCGCGAAGTCCCATTCTCCGGGGGTCATGGCCAGGTCCGTGCGCACCACCTCGAGGTGGGTCTGGGCGCTCTCCAGCGCTGCTCCGAGGTCCCTTTCGAGCCGCGCCTCGGTAGCTCCGAGCACCACCAGCCGCTGCTGAGCCACGCACCTACGTTCGCGCGAACCGACCTCGGCTGCATCGGGCACGCGGGTGGATTCGGTTCCCGGCCTTGCTCACTGTGGTGAGGAACGGACGGCCCGTGTGGCTTTGCGGGGAACGACAGCTCGTTCCGCCCTTCGCCGGCCGACGGCCCGGCACCGTCCGCAAGCCCGCTGATACCGTGCCGATGGGCGCCGGTAGTTGCAGATTGAACAACCTTTCTTCCTTCTCCATGCGCCGATTCCCCTCTCCCCTCGCGAGCCCAGGCCGCACCGTCGGCATCGCTGTCGCCCTCCTGGCGGCCGCGGCCTGCGTGCCCGCACCGACGCCTCCTGCCCCGCCGACAACCTCCACGACGGTGGCGGTCGACGCCAGCCGGGCCATGGCCGCCCGCCTCTGGGCGACGGAGTACCTGCCCTCTGTCGGGGCCGCGAGCCAATGGTCGGGTTCGGTGGCGTCCTGCGCGAGTGGCTCGGTGACCGCCGGCTACCGGACCGCCGTGCTCCGCCGCATCAACTACTTCCGCGCCATGGCCGGTCTGCCGACGGTACAGCTCGACACCACCTTGTCGACCAAGGCCGGTGAAGCCGCGCTGATGATGGTCGCCAACAACACCCTGAGCCACGATCCACCGGTCACCTGGCTCTGCTACACGGCCGACGGCGCAGAGGCGGCGTCGCGCTCGAACCTGTTCCTGGGCCGGTCCGGACCCGAGGCCATCGACGGCTACATCGAGGACGAAGGGGCCACGAACCCGGCCGCCGGACATCGCCGCTGGTTGCTCCACCCGCCGACGGCGCGGATGGGGATGGGGGACATCCCCGGCCAGACCAACGCGCTGTGGGTCGTCGGTGGCGCCGGCCGCGCGGTCGTCCCCCGTGACGGGTACGTGGCCTGGCCCCCGAAGGGGTACGTGCCGAGGTCGCTGGTGTTCCCGCGGTGGTCGTTCGCTCTCGTCGGTGCCGATCTCGGCGCGGCCTCCGTGACCGTCACCCGCAACGGCCGGGCCTGCCCCGTGACCGTCGTTCACAGGGACCGGCCGCCTGGCACCTTCGGGGACCCGGCCGTGGTGTGGGACCTGGATTCCCGCTGCTTCCCTGGCACCGGCGGCGACGTCACGTACCGCGTGAGCGTGAGCGGGGTCGTCGTCGCCGGCGTGACCCGCTCGTACTCGTACACGGTGACCGCCTTCACCCCTTGAGGCAGTGACGGGAGGCGGTTCCTGGGGGAGAATGGGGCGTGGCCTGGTGGTCCTCACCGCGCCGGTCGCGTGGTGAGCTGCACGCAGGGTTCGATCCGTCGGACCTCGCCGAGCTGGAGGCAGTCTTCGCCGCGGTCGACGCGGAGCAGGTCCGCCAGCAGGGCGCCGAGGCGGCGCCGGTGCTGCGCCGGCTGGTGTCGCGCGGTGTCCCGGCCCGGGCCGTCGAGGCGGCTCCGGAGCGCGCGGCCGTGCGGATCCGCTTCGCCGACGGGACGCAGCTGTTGGTCCGCGGTTCGACTCCCGGTGACGCGGGCGTCCTGGCCCGCTGGTTGAGCGACCGCACCGTCCTGCTCGTGACCTGGCTGGAGACCGAGGGTGAGGCCAGGCTGACGTTCGCCTCGCCGCAGCGGCGCGGCCATCTGGGCTTCGTCGTCACCGGCGTCGATCGCCGCACCTGAAGCTCCTGGCGGGCCTGACCGGGCCGGCGGCCGCCGGGGCCGGTGTGGGTACGCTGCCGCCCCGGTGGCGACTCCTCCTGTGCGCATGGGCATCGTCGGCTTGGGCCGGATGGGCCGCTTCCACGCCGCGGCCCTGGCCGGGCTGTCCGAGGTCGAGCTGGTCGCGCTGATCGAGCCCGACGCGGACGCGCTCGACCTGGCGGCGCAGTTCGCACCGAAGGCGGCGCGCCACCAGAGCGTCGTCGACGGGCTGGCCCAGGGCGGGCTCGAGGCGGTGCTCGTGGCGGCGCCGACGCCGACGCATCCCGAGATCGTCTCCGCCGCCCTCGACAGAGGGCTGCACGTCCTGTGCGAGAAGCCACTCGCTCTCGACGTGACCGTCGCTCGTGAGCTCGGAGCGTCGGCGACCGAGCGGGGCCTGGTCCTGCAAGTCGGCTTCTGGCGCCGGTTCGCGCCTCCGTGGCGGCAGGCCAAGGCGCGCATCGACGCCGGCGAGATCGGGACGCCGATCTACCTGCGCCTGGCCCAGTGGGACGCCGACCCGCCCCCGCCCGAGTTCTGCGATCCGGCGGTGAGCGGCGGGCTGGCGGTCGATTGCGGCGTCCACGAGTTCGATCTCGCCGAGTGGCTCACCGGCCGGTCCGTCACGCAGGTGTCGGCGTGGGCCCTCCCCATCGTCGATCCGGCGGTGGGCGCTGCGGGCGATGTCGACAACCTCGTCGCCGTGTTGGAGCTCGAAGGAGGGGCAGTGGCAACCGTGGATCTCAGCCGCAACGCCCGCTACGGCGACGACGTCCGCACCGAGGTGCTCGGCTCGAACGGCGCCCTCCTCGTCGATCTGCTGCCGCTCAGCCGGACCCGCCTGGGATCGGCGCGAGGGATGCATGAGCTCCCCGAGTCGTCGGTCGACGATGCCATGGCGGTGGGCGTGGCTGACCAGGCACGGGCCTTCTCCCGCGCCGTCCGGGGCGAGGCGGTCGACATCCCCGGTGCGCAGGCCAGCGTCCGGGCCACCGACGTGGGCCGAGCGGTCATCGCGGCGACCGCATCCGGCAGCAAGGTCGAGGTCGCCCGCTCGAGCTGACCCGGTGCCGGTGTGGTCAGCGGGCGCAGCGGGTGGCGGTCGGCGCGGTCCGCGCTTCCGCGGCCTCGACCAGCGGCTCGTACGCCTCGATGGGGAGCGCCCAGGCACGGTCCTCCGCCTCGCGGCTGGCCGCCCACACCACGCCCAGCAGGCTCCCGTCGCTCGCCACCACCCCGCTGCCCGAGTCGCCCGCGGCGACATCCGCACCGAGCTCGAACCCGGGTCGTTGGTGCTCGCCCTCGCGGTAGATGTCGGTGGTGTTGATCGTGACCCGGCGCCGGATCGTTACCGGCACCGACGTGGCCTGGCCGTCCTCGACGCGGACCATGGACGCTGCGTCGTCCGCTTCGCCGTCGAACGTGCGGCGCGGGAGCGCAGGCAGGTCCAGGCCCTCAACATGGAGGACGGCGGCGTCGAGGTCAGGGTCGATGGCCGCGACCGCGGCTGGCAGCGTGCGACCGTCCGGCGTGGTGACGGCGATGTCCTGCTCGCCGGCGACGGCGTGCGCGACGGTCACCACGAGGTCACCATCGACCGCAACCCCGACCGCCTGGTTGGGCAGGAGCCGGCACCCGCGGGCCTCGATACCGACCGTCGACGCCGCCGGGTCGGGCTGAGCGCGGGCCGGTCGCTCCCCGCACCCGAGCAGCGCGGCGGGCAGCAGCGCCGCGACGACGCCCCGCGTGAGCGGATGCGCCGCCCGCGTCATGGCGAGACGTCGACGAGGCCACCGCCCTGGGCGGCGCTGCGGGCCGCTGCGTCCAGCAACTGCTGGACCCTCGCCCCTTCCGGGAGGTCGGGCTGGCACGGACGTCCCGCGGCGACCGCGCTGACCCACGCCCGCGCCATCGTGTCGCCCTGCCGGAACACGTCCCGATAGGTGTCGTGGACCGGGGAGCGGCGGGCGCCCTGCCAGAGCTCCTCCGGGACGGGCAGCAGCCGTGGGCTCCCCTGCTCGTCGGACCGCACTCCCCGCACCTCCTGCACGGACTCCCAGTCGTTGATCGCGTAGAGCGTGCCGTCGCTGCCGTGGATCTCGGCGTGGTGCGTCTGCCCGAACGGTGTTCCTTCCCAGCACACCGCCGACACCTGCAGCGATCCGATGGCGCCCGAGGCGAAGCGTGCCGTGACGAGCGCGCTGTCCTCACCCTGCGGGTAGGCACCGCCGTCCGGACGCGGCCCCCGCTCGAAGAAGGTCGCGGTGACGGCACCGAGCTCCGTGATCTCGCCCAGCCACCATCGCGCGACATGCAGCCAGTGCGAGCCCAGGTCGCCGAGCAGCCCGCCGCCCGACCGTTCGGCATCGAAGCGCCACGAGTAGTTGTCCGAGCGCGCGTACCCGGTGAAGTACCGGAGGTTCACATGGTAGGGGCGGCCCACGTAGCCGTCGTCGATGAGGGACTTGATCCATTGGTTGGTCGGCATCCAGCGGTACGTGAACGGCACCATCGTCGTGAGGCCGGCAGCGTTCGTCGCGTCGACCATCTCCCGTGCCTGCTCGGCATCGAGCGCCACGGGCTTCTCGCACAGCAGGTGGATCCCTCGCTCGGCCGCGGCCAGCACCATCGCGTGGTGCGTGTCATTCGGTGACGCGATGATCACCGCGTCCACGGTGCCGCCGTCGAACATGGCCTCCCAGTCCGTGTGGACCTCCTCGATCCCCCAGCGGGCGCCGAAGGCAATGGTGCGGCCCGGGTCCCGTCCGCACACGGCCGTGATGGCACCGTCGGGATGGTCGGCCAGGGCGGGCAGGTACATCGCGTCCGCCCACCAGCTCGTCCCGATGATGCCGACGCGGACGGTCATCGTGCCGTTCTCGCCGTCACCCGCGACCGCGTCCCCCGCCGTGTGCCGGCGGGAGGCGCCGTCGTCTGCCGGACGACCAGCGTCGGCGACACGAACTGGTCACGGACGGTCGTGCGCGAGCCCCGGATGCGCTCGAGCAACGCGCTGAACGCCTCGCGGCCCATCGTCGAGCGCGGTTGGTCGATGGTCGTGAGACCGATGTGGTGCATGGCGGACAAGGCGGTGTTGTCGTAGCCGACCACCGAGACGTCCTCGGGCACTCGCAGGCCGGTCGCCCCCAAGCCGTCGAGGGCGCCGGCGGCGCTGAAGTCGTTGGCGGCGAAGATGGCCGTGGGCATCGTCCCGCCGCGCACCAGCGCGCTCACCGCCCGGAGACCCGACAGCTCGGTGAGGTCGCCGCCCACCACCCGCACGCGCGCACCCAGACCGTGTTCGCCCATGGCCCGGCGGTAGCCGGCCCGCCGGGGGGCGCTGCCCGCGCCCCGCCCGCCGTCGATGTGCACGATCTGTTCGTGGCCCAGCGCGACGAGGTGGTCCACGGCGAGGCGAGCACCTTCCTGCTCGTGGTTGTTGATGCTGTCGACGACGGACGACCGCAGGCGGCGGCCGACCGTCACCAGGGGGACGGTGGCCGCGCCCGCCTCGATGGCGGCCCGGGCCAGCCGCGAGCCGACCAGGATGATGCCGTCGAGCCGCAGCGCGAGGAACGCCTCCAGCGCGTGGGCCTCCGCGGCCGGCCGGACTCGCCCCGAGCTGAAGAGGATGCTGTAGTCGCTCTCGTCCGCCGCTTGGAGGATGCCGTCGGCCACCTCCGCGAAGAACGGGTTGTGGAGGTCGTTGAGGATGACACCAACGGTCATCGTGCGGCGTTGCGCCAGGCTGCGGGCCATGAGGTTGGGTCGGTAGCCGAGCCGTTCGGCGGCCGCCACCACGGCGCTGCGCGAGCGCGCGCTGACCTTCGGCGAGTCACGCATCACGAGGCTCACGAGCGCCCGGGAGACGCCGGCAACGCGCGCGACGTCTTCCAAGGTCGGCTGCTGGGCCACGGCACCTTCCCCCCAAGTCCTTGACAGCGACCAGGGGCGAGCATAAGAGTTGGAGCGCTCCAACGCAATGGCGCTCCGGGTGCACCGACCTGTGGTGCGTCGCTGTTGTGCAGCTGGGGAGCTGGGGCGATACCAGGTAGGGGGAATGACGGACGCTGGGATCATGGCCAGGGTGGCTGGCGCGCCGATCTCGTGGGGCATCTGCGAGGTGCCGGGTTGGGGAGCGCAGCTCCCCGTCGACCGCGTCCTGTCGGAGATGCGCGACCTCGGCCTGACGACGACCGAGCTGGGCGCCATCGGCTGGCTGCCCACCGACCCCGATGAGCTCAAGCCGGTGCTCGACGCCCACGGGCTGCGCGTCTCGGGCGCCTTCGTACCGCTGGCCTGTCACGATCCCGCCCGTAAGGGCGAGACGCTGGCGTCGGCCGAGCAGATGGCGTCGCTGCTCCAGGAGATCGGCGCCGCCACCTTCGTCACGGCGGTGGTCAGCGACCCCGGCGACTGGGCCCGGCCCGAGGTGTCGGAGGCCGGTTGGACCCATCTCTTCGCGATGTTGGACGAGATCGAGGCCATCACCGCCGACCACGGTCTCCGTCAGGTGCTCCATCCCCACGTCAACACGCTGGTCGAGAAGGCCGACGAGCTCGACCGGCTGCTGGAGTCGTCGCCGGTGGCGATCTGTCTCGACACCGGGCACCTGACCATCGGGGGCGCCGATCCCGTGGGAATCGCGGACGAGTACGGCGACCGCGTCGGCCTGGTGCACCTGAAGGACGTGCGGACCGCCATCGCCGATCGGCTGAACGCCGGTGAGATCGCGCTCATGGCAGCCGTCCAAGAGGGCTTGTTCGCCTCCCTCGGTGAGGGCGACGTGCCGATCGCCGAGACCATCACCTCGCTCGAGCAGCAGGGCTACAGCGGCCTGTACGTGCTCGAACAGGACGTGGCCATCACTGCCGGTGAACCGCCGGCCGGTGACGGCCCCGTGCGCGACGTCGCCAAGAGCGTCGCGTTCCTCCGGTCACTCGACGCCTCCCTGAGCGCTACGGTCCGCTCGGGGAATCGTGCGCCGGGGGCCGGGTCAACACCCACCATCGACCGCGAGTGAACCCGACAAACCACACCTCGAGGGGGACCCATTCCATGAGAAAAAGTCGGTACTTGCTGGCCACGCTGGCCGCTGTCGGACTCGTGGCTGCGGCTTGCAGCAGCGACGACGACGGAGGAGCGACCACCGAAGCCACCGCTGGCGTGACCGCCGGTGACACCACCGCCGCCACCGAGCCGTCAGGCTCCGAGCCGGCCGACTCCGTCGACGTCACCCAGGGTGCGGACGTCAACCTGTACGTCATCACCCACGGCGACGACGGCGTGTTCTGGTCCGTGGTCCAGAAGGCCGTCGAGCAGGCCGGGGCCGACCTCGGCATCAACGTGACCTACCAAGGCGCCAACAACAACGCCGAGGAGCAGTCGCAGATGATCGAGGCCGCCATCGCCACGAACCCGGACGGCATCGCCATCTCGCTGGCCGATCCCGAGGGCGTGTCCGCCGCGGCCCAGGCCGTCACCGACGCCGGCATCCCGCTGTACACGATCAACTCGGGCGTGAACAACTACGAGGAGCTCGGCGGCATCACCCACATCGGGCAGACCGAGACCATCGCCGGCAACGGTGCCGGTGAGCGGTTCAACGAGGCCGGTGCGACGAAGATCCTCTGTGGTCGCCAGGAGCAGACCAACGTGGCACTCGAGGAGCGCTGCGAGGGTCTCGACGAGACGTTCGACGGCGAGATCATCTCCGAGTTCGTCGGTCTCGATGCCGATCCTGAGGCCCAGGAGCAGCAGATCGCCGCTCTCCTCCAGGCCAACCCGGACGTCGACGGCTTCATGGGCACCGGGCCCAACCTGCCGCTGCGGGCCATCGCCGCCGCCGAGACGGCCGGCCGTGAGCTGGTCATCGGTGGCTTCGACCTGTCGCCCGACCTCATCTCCGCCATCGAGGCCGGTGACGTCGCCTTCACGGTCGACCAGCAGCAGTACCTGCAGGGCTACCTGCCGGTCGTCCTCATGTACCTCCAGGCCACCAACCTCAACACCGCTGGTGGCGGCCTGCCCATCCTCACGGGCCCCGGCTTCGTCGACACCGAGAACGTCGCCGAGATCAAGACCCTCGTGGACGCGGGAACACGCTGACGCCGATCGGCGTGCACTGAAGGCTGGGAGCGGGAGAGCCCGGGGGCTCTCCCGCTCCCCTCGACTGGGGGGTCGACGTGGCTGACATCGTGATGAGCGAGCTGGACGCACCGCCCAGCTCTGGCGGCGCTCCGCCCAAGCCGGACGAGCGCCTCCTCCACCGGGGGCCCATCCAGCGGCTGCTGGTGCGACCGGAGATCGGCGCTCTCATCGGCACGACGGCGGTCTGGTTCTTCTTCTGGGCGACCGCCGACATCTTCGGCACCGCGGCCGGCACCGCGAACTACCTCGACGTTGCCGCCAAGTTGGGGATCATGGCCGTCGCCGTCTCGCTGCTGATGATCGGCGGCGAGTTCGACCTGTCCTCGGGCGCCATGACCGGTGCGACGGCCATGCTGGTCATCCTCCTCTCGAAGGAGGTCGGTGAGCTCGGCGGCGCCGGGCTCACCCTCTTCATCGCCGTACCACTGTCACTGATGTTCGCCCTGACGATCGGCTGGTTCAACGGCACGGTCGTCGACAAGACGAGGCTGCCCAGCTTCATCGTCACCCTGGGCAGCTACTTCATGCTCATCGGCGCCAAGCTCAGCTTCGCCAAACTGTTCGCCGGACAGGTGGTGGTCGAGGGACTGGACAACTCCTCGGGCTACAACTTCTGGAGCAAGGTCTTCGCTGCCTCCTGGATCCGCAACAACCACCTGTGGGAGGCGCGCGACACGTTCTGGACGGGCCTCGTCATCGCCGGCGTGGCGCTCATCGTGGCCGGCGTGCTCGAGCTCACGTACCAGCGGGCCCCGACGACCGACTCCAAGGGCCTCATCGCCCTGCTCGCCGGCCTCGTCGCCGCCGCCGCCGCCTTCGCCGGTCTGCTCACCACCAACGGCGTCGGCATCAACTTCGTGCTCGGCCTCGTGCTCGGCGTGACGATCGTCGTCGCCGTCGTCGGGTGGGGCCTGTGGCGGTACTCCCCGCTTCGGCGCAGAGGTTCGTTCGACGTCGACCCGGCAGCCGGTCGACTGGTGCTGATCGGCCTCGGGTGCGTCGTCGCCGCCATCCTCGTCGCCGCCTTTTTCAACTCCGACTCCCAGGACGAGGTCGGGATCCTTCTCAACAACGGCTTCGCCCGCGCCGTGTTCATGATCGGGTTGGCCGTGGCCGGTGTGCTCGCCATCACCGTCGCTGCCGGCAAGCTCCCCGTCTGGTCCCCCCTGGCCGGCATCGCCATCTGCGCCGTGCCCGCCATCGGGTTCCTCATGACCCGCCAGACCGCCCGTGCCGTCATCTTCGTGGCGCTGGTCGTGGCCGGGCTCATCATCCTGGTCCTGGCCGGCAATCGGGCCGCGGCGCGGTCGGCGCTGGTCCGTCTGGCCATCCAGTTCCTCACCGCGGGCGTGCTGGTGGTCCTGGCGTTCTTCGTGCGCTCGGAGTCCACGTCGACCAAGTTCCGCGTGCAGCTCTTCACCGTGATGCTGCTCATCGCGCTCGCCCTCGCCTGCTCGGCCATCATGGGCTACCTGTTCGCGCGGCGGACGAGCGTGGACGTCGCCGCGGACAAGCTGGGCCAGCGCATGGCGGTCGGCGGGGTGCTGCTGCTGACCCTCGCCACCATCCTCAAGATGCTGTTCTCGACCGCGGCCGAGGTGGCGGCGTCCTCGGGCGTCATCCGCTACCGCATCTCGATCCTGTGGTTCGCCCTGTTCGCCATCTTCGGCACCTGGTTGCTGGTGCGATCCCAGTTCGGCAACTGGATCTTCGCTGTCGGCGGCAACAAGGAAGCGGCCCGGTCCGAGGGCATTCCGGCCGCGCGGACCAAGACCACTCTGTTCATGCTGGTGTCCGGCGCCGCCTGGCTGAGCGGCATGCTCACCGCCTTCCGCCTCAACTCCGTGCAGTCGAACGTGGGTGACGGCGAGGAGTTCGAGTACATCATCGCCGCCGTCGTCGGCGGCAACCTGCTCACGGGCGGCTACGGCTCGGCCGCCGGCGGTGCCATCGGCTCGCTGATCATGTCGATGTCGACGCAGGGCATCCCGTTCGCCGGCTGGAACAGCAACTGGCGGTTCCTGTTCCTGGGCGTGATCCTGCTGCTGGCCGTGGCCGGCAACAACTACGTCCGCCGCAAGGCGGAACAGATCCGATGAGGGAAATCCGATGACGGCGCGGCACACCACTGGAGGCACGACATGAGCGACACCAGCCCCGCCGCCCCCGGCCCGGACCTCCCCGGTCCGGATGTCCCCGGGAGTCCGGACGAAGTCATCAACCCACCGACCGGCGCGCCGCTGCTCGAGGTCCGCAACCTCGGCAAGTACTACGGCAACATCATCGCCCTGCAGGAGATCACGACCACGGTGGAAGCGGGCAAGGTCACCTGTGTGCTCGGCGACAACGGCGCCGGCAAGTCGTCCTTCATCAAGGTTCTGTCCGGCGTGCACAAGCACGATGCAGGTGAGGTGCTGCTCGACGGCGAGGAGATCCACTTCAACTCGCCCCGCGACGCGCTCGACCGTGGCATCGCCACCGTGTACCAGGACCTCGCCGTCGTGCCCCTGATGTCCGTGTGGCGCAACTTCTGGCTGGGCGACGAACCCAAGCGGGGCATCTGGCCTATCCGTTGGATCAACATCCCCAAGGCGAAGCGCATCGCCAAGGAAGAGCTCCTCAAGATGGGCATCGACATCCGCGACCTGGAGCAGTTCGTGGGCACGCTCTCGGGCGGCGAGCGGCAGTCCGTGGCCATCGCCCGCGCCGCCTACCGGGGTGCCCGGGTGCTCATCCTCGATGAGCCGACCTCCGCGCTCGGCGTCAAGCAGTCCGGCGTCGTGCTGCGCTACATCCGGGAGGCGGCCAACCGCAACCTGGGCGTGATCTTCATCACCCACAACCCGCACCACGCCTACCCGGTCGGCGACCGCTTCCTCATCCTCAACCGCGGTCGTTCACTCGGCAACTTCGCCAAGGCCGACATCTCCCAGGACGAGTTGACCGCCCTGATGGCCGGCGGCTCCGAGCTGCGCCAGCTCCAGGACGAGCTCGCGCAGGTCAAGTGAGCGAGCGGAGCGAGCTCCATGTAACGGTTGCTTGTTCGCTGCGGAGCAGCGAACAGCTCACCGGTGCTCCCCGCCCGTGCAGGGCCCGAAGAGTCTCTGAGCGCCAGGTTGCGCACCGGTGAGCGTCCTGGAAGTTCTCACGATCGGGCGCATCAGCGTCGATCTCTATGCCGAGCAACTGGGAACACCGCTCCGGCACGTCCGCACGTTCCGCAAGTCGATCGGGGGCACGGCGACCAACGTCGCCGTAGCCGCCGCGCGCCTGGGCCGGCACACCGCCGTGTTCACCAAGGTGGGCGACGATCCCTTCGGCGACTACGTACGCTGGGCGCTCGAGGACACGTTCTCCGTCGACACCCGCTTCGTGGGCGCCGATCCGGACCTGCCCACACCGCTCGCCTTCGCCGTGCTCGACCCGCCCGACGATCCCCGCATCATCTTCTACCGGGAGCCCAAGGCGCCCGACCTGAACCTGACCCTGGACGACGTCGATGCCGAGCAGGCCGGCGCGGTCCCGATCCTCTGGGTGGCCGCCGGCGCCTTGGCCGCCGACCCCAGCCGCTCCACTGTCCACGCCCTGCTAGAGAGACGGCTCCGGGAACGCCTCGACCAGCACACCGTGCTGGACCTGGACTGGCGCCCTCAGCTCTGGGACGCCGCGGCCAGCGCGACCCGGGAGGTCGGTCGCGCCCTGGACGCGGCGACGATGGCCATCGGCAACCGTGCCGAGTGCGAGATCGCCGTCGGCACCGACGACCCGGCCGAGGCCGCCGACCGGCTGCTGGCCCGCGGCCTGCGTGTGGCCGTCGTGAAGCTGGGTCGGGACGGTGTCCTGGTGGCCACGGCGGAGGGCCGGCGTGAGCAGGTGCCGCCCTACCCGGTGGACGTCGTGTGTGGTCTGGGTGCCGGCGACGCGTTCGGTGGCGCGTTGTGCCATGGCCTGCTGTCGGGATGGGACATCGCCGAGTGCGTTGGCTACGCCAACGCCGCGGGCGCCATCGTGGCCGGGCGTCTGATGTGCGCGGACGACATGCCGACGCTGGATGACATCCAGGCCCTGGTGGGGGAGCGCCATGCTGCTGGCCGATGATCGGTGGCGGGAGCTGCTGGAGCAGCGCGCGACCCAGCCGGAAGCCGCGCTCGATTCGTTGCGGGCGCGGTCTCGCCGGCCCTTGCTGGGCCCCGATGGCCGTCTGTTCATCGTCGCCGCCGACCACACCGCCCGCGGCATGCTCGGCGTCGGCGGGGACCCCTTCGCCATGGTCGACCGCCGCCAGCTGCTGGAGCGATTGCTCGTGTCGCTGGCCCACCCGGGCGTCGACGGTGTCCTCGGCAGCCCCGACGTGCTGGAGGAGCTCGCGCTCCTCGGCGCCCTCGACGGCAAGCTCGCGTTCGGGACCATGAACCGGGGTGGCCTCATGGGTGCGCGCTGGGAGCTCGACGACCGCATGACGGCCTACGACGCCGAGGGCATCGCCCACGGCGGTCTGGACGGCGGCAAGGTGCTGCTCCGCATCGCCGATGACGATGCCGGGACCGCGCCGACGCTGGAGGCCTGCGCCCGCGCCGTCTCGGCGCTCGCCCGCCGCGGCCTGCCGATCATGGTGGAGCCATTGCCGTACCACATCACCGAGGACGGCTCGGCCAAGCTCCTCGACGACGACGACAAGCTGCTGCGGGCGGTCGCCGTCGCGGCCGCGATCGGCACCACGAGCGCCTACACGTGGCTCAAGGTGCCCGCAGCCCAGGACGTTGCCCGCATGCTGTCCGTCACGACGCTCCCGGCGCTCATCCTCGGCGGTGCTCCCGGCCCGGACGCGGAGGCCACGTACGCATCGTGGGAGCAGGCGATGGGCGTGCCCAACGTGCGGGGCCTGGTGGTCGGCCGGGCCTTGCTCTACCCGCCGGACGGCGACGTCGCCGGGGCCATCGCGCGGGCGGCTCGCATCGTGCGACCCGGAGCGGGCCATGGCTGAGCCGTCGCTGCACCGGCCCGCCGGCACCCTGGCCTCGGCGAGCGATCCCGTGGCGCTCACGCCGGAGCAGGCGGGCTGGACATACTCCGGCCTGCGGGTGCTGCGCCTCGCCGCGGGGGAGCGGAGAGAGCTCCAGACTGGGCCGGACGAGGTGGCCGTGCTCCCGTTGTCGGTCACGGAGCTGGTGGTGGAGCCCGACGGGCAGCGCTTCGAGCTGGCCGGGCGAACAAGCGTGTTCTCGCGGGTGACAGACTTCGCCTACATCGGGCGCGACACCGCCCTGACCCTGGTGGCCGGGGGTGCGGGCGGCGAGGTCGCGCTGCCCTCCGCCCGCTGCGAGGCGAAGCTGCCCGCCCGCTACGGCCCGGCCGAGGAGGTCCCGATCGAGATCCGGGGCGCGGGACCGGCGACCCGGCAGGTGACGAACTTCATGAGCCCGGAGTCCTGGCCTCACGCCGAGGCGCTCATGTGCGTCGAGCTGCTGACCCCCGACGGCAACTGGTCCTCCTACCCGCCCCACAAGCACGACGCCTCGGAGGAGTGCCCGGTCGAGAACGAGGAGCTCTACTACTTCCGCATTGGCCGGGCCGGCGAGGAAGCGTGCTCGCCCGAGGGCATCGGGCTCCACCGGCTGTACACCGGTGACGGCTCCATCGACGAGACGGTCGAGGTCCGCGACGGCGACGTGTTCCTCATCCCACGCGGGTACCACGGTCCGTGCGTCGCCGCGCCCGGCTACACGATGTATTACCTGAACGTGCTGGCCGGTCCCGCTCCCGGCCGCTCGATGGCCTTCTGCGACGATCCCGCCCACCACTGGGTGCGGAACTCCTGGGAGGGCATGGCCGTTGACCCCCGCTGCCCGATGACGAGCCCGGCCGGGCCGGTCGACCGGGAGGAGGGCTCTGGTGCCTGAAGGTCCGGTGCTCTACCTCGACCGGGATCTGCCGGAGGCCATGATGACCCCTCTCGCCGCGCGGGCCCGGCTGTCCGGACCGGAGCCGGAGGCCATGGCTGCGGCCGAGGGGATCATCGCGGGCGCCAGCCGTTGGGACGGCGAGCGCATGGACCGCTGCCCGGTCGCCCGGGTGATCTCCCGCTCCGGCATCGGCTACGACAACGTGGACGTTGCCGCAGCCACGGCGAGGGGTATCGCCGTGTGCATCGCGCCGGACGCCCCGACCGTGTCCACCGCCGAGCACGCTGTTGCGTTGCTGCTGGTCGCGGCCAAGCGCCTCTCCGAGAACCAGGCCCGGTTGCGGGCGGGAGCCGGCGACCACTTCGGCCTCTGCCGCAGCGTCGAGCTGGACGGGAGCACGCTGGGCCTTGTCGGCTACGGCCGCATCGCCCGCCGCGTCGGCCGGGCCGGAGCGGCGCTGGGCATGACGGTGATCGCGCACGACCCGTACCTCGAGCCGGCGGTCGATCTCGACGTCGAGCTGGTGTCGTTCGACGACCTGCTGGCCCGTAGCGACGCCATCTCCGTGCACGCGCCCCTGACCGAAGGCACGCGCGGTCTGTTCGGCGCGGACGCCTTCGCACGGGTCCGATCCGGCGTGATCTTCGTCAACACCGCCCGCGGCCCGCTCGTCGACCAGGAGGCGCTCGTCGCCGCGCTCGATGCCGGTCAGGTCGGTGCGGCCGCACTGGACGTCACCGATCCCGAGCCCCTGCCGGTTGATCACCCGCTCCTCGGCCGGGACGACGTCTTCGTCACCCCCCACGTCGCCTCGGCCACCGGCGCCGGCCGCCTGCGGCTGTACGAGCACGCGGTCGACAACGCGCTCGGCGTCCTCGCGGGCCTGCCCCCGGCCACCTGCCACGTCGTCAACCCCGAGGCGCTGGAGGGAACGAGATGAGCAGCGCGCGCGCCGCGATCGGCATCGGCGTCGTGGGGCTGGGCTGGATGGGTCAGGCCCACAGCCGATCGTTCCTGCGCCTGCCGTCGTTGTTCCCGGACCGCGTCTACCAGCCCCGCCTGGTGCTGTGCGCCGACAACGTGGAGGCCCGCCGGGACGAGTCGGGCGCGTTCGGGTTCGAAGGGGCGACCGACGACTGGCGGCGCGTCATCGACCACGACGAAGTGGACGTCGTCATCGTCACCGCGCCCAACATGGTCCACGAGGAGCTGTGTGTCGCGGCCGCGCAGGCGGGCAAGCACGTGTTCTGCGAGAAGCCCGTCGGCGGGACGCCGGAGCAGACGGTGCGCATCGCGGCGGCGGCGAGGCAGGCCGGTGTGATCACCGGGGTCGGCTACAACTACCGCTGGGCTCCGCTGGTGCTGCACCTCCGTCAGCTGCTGGAGGCCGATCGCCTCGGTCAGCTCACGAACTACCGCGGTCGCTTCTTCTCCATGTACGGGAGCGACCCGATGGGCCTGCTCTCGTGGCGATTCCTGGAGGCCGAGGGCGGCTATGGGGTGTCGAGCGACATCCTGAGCCACGCCGTCGACCTGGCGACGTTCCTCGTCGGTCCGATCGCCCGTGTCGTGGGGACCAAGGAGACGTTCATCCGGCAACGACCACTGCCGCAGCCGGGGACGCGCGGCCACTACGCGTTGGGCCAGCCAGGCGACCCGACCGGTGAGGTCACCAACGAGGACTTCGCGGCCGCGCTCGTCGTCTTCGGTAACGGCGTGCAGGGGACGTTCGAGAGCTCACGATCGATCATCGGTCCCGAGAGCCAGATGGCCTTCGACCTCTACGGCACCAAGGGCGCGGCAAGCTGGAACCTGGAGCGCCTGAACGAGCTGCAGCTCTACGTCGTCGGCGACGATGGCCGCGCGCCCCGCGGCTACACCACCGTGTTCGGGGGTGACCGGTACCCGTACCACGGGAAGTTCGTCCCCGGGGACGCCAACAGCATCGGCTTCGAGGACCTCGTCGCCATCGAAGACCACGAATTCCTGACCGCGGTGGCCGCCGGCGAGGCCTATCAGCCCGGCTTCGAGGAGGCGCTCGACTACGTCAGCTTCCAGGCGGCGTGGTTGCGGTCCTGCGAGTCCGGCACGTGGCAGGACGTCGTCCGACTGGGAGGAACGACATGAAGACCGTGCGCCTGACGACCGCCCAGGCCATCGTCCGCTACCTGATCGCACAGCGCATCGAGATCGACGGCGAGCAGGGGCCGCTGTTCCCCGGCGTGTTCGCCATCTTCGGGCACGGCAACGTGACCTGCCTCGGGCAGGCGCTCGAGGAGGCCAAGGACGACCTGCCGACGTGGCGGGGCCAGAACGAGCAGGGGATGGCCCTCGCCGCTGTCGCCTACGCCAAGGCCATGCGACGGCGCCAGATCATGGTGGCCACCAGCTCCATCGGGCCCGGCGCCACCAACATGGTGACGGCGGCCGCGGTCGCCCACGCCAACCGCCTCCCCGTCCTGTTGCTCTCGGGCGACACCTTCGCCAGCCGCATCCCCGATCCCGTTCTGCAGCAGGTGGAGGGCTTCGGGGACCCGTCGGTGACCGTGAACGACACGTTCAAGCCCGTCACCCGGTACTGGGACCGCATCGTCAAGCCGGTGCAGGTCGTCCACACCCTTCCCCACGCGGTGGCGACGATGTTGGACCCGGCAACGTGTGGCCCGGCCTTCCTCGGCCTCCCTCAGGACGTCCAGGCGGAGGCCTACGACTATCCGGCCCGCTTCTTCGACACGACCGTCCACGAGATCCCCCGACCCCGTCCGGACGAGGGCCAGCTGGCGCGGGCGGCGGCTGTACTCGGCGAGGCCACGAAGCCGCTGATCGTCGCCGGGGGCGGTGTCCATTACTCGCTCGCCGAGGAAGAGCTGCGGTCCTTCGCCGAGCGGCACAACATCCCGGTCGTGGAGACGGTGGCCGGCAAGGCCACGCTGCTGTCGGCACACCGGCTCAACGCCGGGCCGATCGGCTCGACGGGGTGCACGTCGGCCAACGCGCTGGCCGGGGAAGCCGACGTTGTGCTCGCCGTCGGGTCCCGGCTGCAGGACTTCACGACCGGATCGTGGACAGTGTTCGCCAACGAATCGGTGCGGTTCATCGGGCTGAACACGGCCAGCTTCGACGCCGTGAAGCACCTCGCCCATCCGCTCGTGGCCGATGCGCGCGAGGGTCTGCGGGAGCTGTCGACCCGCGTCGGCGCATGGCGGGCCCCGGACGACTGGACCGATCGCGCGTCGGTGGAGACAGCCCAGTACCACGCCTACGTCGACAAGATCGCCAGCCCCAGCGCGCCGGGCCAGGAGGAGAAGCCGACGTACGCTCAGGTCGTCGGGGCCGTCGACCGCCTCGCCCTCCCGACCGACTACGCATTCGCCGCTGCTGGCGGCTTCCCGGGCGAGCTCAACAGCGGCTGGCGGGCCAAGGGGCTCGATTCCATCGACATGGAGTACGGCTACTCGTGCATGGGCTACGAGATCTCAGGCGCGTGGGGGGCGAAGATGGCGCTGCCCGACCGTGAGGTCATCGTCTTCGTCGGCGACGGCTCGTACCTGATGATGAACTCGGACCTGTACAGCTCTGTGCTGTCGGGCCACAAGCTCGTGGTCATCGTGTGCGACAACGGCGGGTTCGCCGTCATCAACCGCCTCCAGGTCAACCAGGGTGGCGCGCCGTTCAACAACCTGATCGTCGACTCCAAGGTGCAGGACGTGGTGGCGGTCGACTTCGCCGCGCACGCCGCGGCGATGGGCTGCCGGTCCGAGAAGGTCGCGTCGGTGGCCGAGCTCGAAGCGGCGATGGAGCGGGCGCGGGCCTCGGACCGTACCTACGTCATCGCCATCGACACGTCGGCCTACGACTGGACGGGCGGCGGGGCGTTCTGGGAGGTCGGAGTGCCCGAGGTCAGCTCCCGGCCGTCCGTGGTCGCGGCTCGGGAGGCCATGGACGCCGGCAAGGCCGCGCAACGGGTGGGCTGGTGACCGGCATGGAGGAGGAGATGGTGGACAGCGATCCGGCCAGACTGAACGGGAAGGTCGTCGTGGTGACCGGCGGTGTGCAGGGTCTCGGTGAGGCCACGGCTCGGCTGGCCGCGTCCCGCGGGGCCGCTGGCGTCGCCATCGTCGGCCGGGACCCGACCAAGGGCGAGGCGGCGGCCGCCGCGCTCAGCGATCTCGGGACCGAGGCGTTGTTCGTGTCCGCCGATCTCTCGGAACCGGACGTGGGCGAGCGAGTGATGAGCGAGGTGGACGCCCGCTTCGGTGTCGTCCACGGGCTCGTCAACGCCGCCGCCGAGGGGACGCGGGGCGGGGTATGGGACACCACGAGCGAGCTGTTCGACCGGCTCATGGCCGTGAACGTCCGCGCGCCGTTGTTGCTCCTGCAATCAGCGGCGCGGATCATGAAGCGGGAGGGCGTTGCTGGTTCCGTCGTCAATGTCGGCAGCATGACGGGCTACGGCGGGCAGGTGTTCCTGTTCCCCTACGCCATCTCGAAGGGTGCGCTCCACATCCTCACCAAGAACGCCGCCTACTCGCTGATGTGGGACCGCATCCGCGTGAACCTCGTGAACCTGGGCTGGATGGACACGCCCAACGAGCACATCGTGCAGCGCGAGGTCCACGGCGGCGGTGAGGACTGGCTGGAGAACGCGGAGGCCGAGCAGCCCTTCGGGAGACTCATCAAGCCGGACGAGGCGGCCCGGACGATCTGCTTCCTGCTGTCGGACGAGTCCGGGATGATGACCGGCGCCTGCATCGACTTCGACCAGTCGGTGAAGGGTGCCGGCGACACGCCCAAGCCCGCCCGCGACGAGGTGTGGCCGTGAGTGAGTCAATCCGGATCGGGGTGCTGGGTTGCGGGCGCATCGGCCGCTGGCACGCGGAGCTCATCGCCAGGCGGATCCCCGGGCTGGCGCTCAGTCAGGTGTTCGACGTGCGGCGCGAGTCCGCCGACGAGGTGGCCGGCGGGCTGGGCGCCGCGGTCGCCTCCACCCCGGAGGAGCTCATCGAGGCCGACGACGTCGACGCCATCGCCATCTGCTCGTCCACCGACACCCACGTGGACCTGCTGGTGGCGGGCTCGGCCGCCGGCAAGCCCATCTTCTGCGAGAAGCCACTGTCGCTCGACCTGGCCGAGGTGGACCGGGGGTTGGCGGCGGTGGGCGACGCCGGTGTCCTGCTGCAGGTCGGCTTCAACCGCCGCTACGACCCCAGCCACCGCGAGGTCCGCCAGCGGGTTGCCGGCGGCGACATCGGCGACCTCCACCTCGTCCGCATCACCAGCCGCGACCCCGCGCCGCCGCCCATCGCCTACATCGCGGTCTCGGGCGGGATCTTCTGCGACATGACCATCCACGACTTCGACATGGCCCGCTTCGTGACCGGGGGCGAGATCGAGGAGGTGTACGCGACCGGCGCCGTGCGCGTCGACCCGGCAATCGGTGAGGCCGGCGACCTGGACACCGCGGTCGTCGTGCTGCGCCACGCCGACGGGGTGCTCACGACGATCGACAACAGCCGCCAGGCCGTCTACGGCTACGACCAGCGGGTCGAAGCGTTCGGATCGGGCGGCATGGTCGGCTCGGAGAACGCGCTGACCACGACGACCATCCTGCGAAACGCCAGCGGAGGCCAGCAGTCGACGCTGCCGGACTTCTTCCGGGAGCGCTACGAGATGAGCTACCTGGCCGAGTGGGAGGACTTCGCGACGATGGTGCGCAACGGCGGGCCTTCGCCGGTCGACGGCCGCGACGGCCGCGAGGCTCTGGTCGCCGGGCTGGCGGCCTGGCGTTCGGTCCGGGAGGGCCGGCCCGTCAAGACGTCCGAGATCACTTAGTCGAGGCCCGCAATCAGTCGAGCCCGGCCAGGAACTCGTCGAACTCCTCGTCGGGGATGCCGACGAGGTGCTGCTCCTCCGGGTAGCGGCCGCTGTCGACGTCGGCCGCGTACTCGGAGAAGGCGGCGATGCGCTCCTGCTGCAACCGGTCGAGCTCGGCGCGGAAGTCCCGGTACACCTTGGCGTGGCGAGGCTGATGGCCCGGCGTACAGCCGAGCACGTCGACCGAGAAGAGGTACTGGGCGTGCCCGCCCGTCCCGCCACCCATCGAGAGGAGGAGCATCGATGTGCGCTTGGCGATCTCGGCCGTGACCCTGGCCGGCACCACCTCGATCTCGGCCGCGAAGGCGCCGGCGTGTTCGAGCTCCTTGACCTGCCGGTAGACGAAGGCCGCCGACTCGGCCGTGCGTCCGACCGCCTTGAACCCGCCCGTCCACGTCCGGCGGGACGGGATCAGCCCGGTGTGGCCGCAGACCGGGATGCCCTCGGCCCGGAGGCGGGACACGATCTCGAGACTGGCCGCGCAGTAGACGGCATCGCCGCCGAGGAGGATGGCGTCGTGGGCGGCCCGCACGTAGTCGTCGAACGTCGCCAACTGCCCGTACTGCAGCCCGACGAACACGAAGCAGTCGCCGGCCGCCTCCCGCATCGCCGCGCTCCAGATCGGAGTCTCGATGGAGAGGAGGTCGATCCGGGCCGCCGCGGCGGCCCGGGCCTCGTCGAGGTTCTCGAGGTGGAGCATGGAGAGCTGCCGGGTGCCCTTGAGCGCCAGGAGCTCGGCCACCGTCAGGCGGGTGCGGTTCATCGGTGTCCTTCATCTCGGGGACGGATCAGGCTCTTCAGCGTGACGGTCGGATCGGCGAGTACGGCGGGGTCAGGGTGGGTGCGGGCGGCGATCAGCAGCTCGGCCAGGCGGATGTCCTTGGCCACGGCGGTGCCGGTGGCCACGCCGCTGGCCGCCACCAGGCGGCCGCTGTCGTCGAGCCCGCAATGGAGGACGACACCGTCGGCCCGCTCCCGCTCCACCGTGTGGGTCGCGGCGTGGGGTAGCCCGGCGATGTGCAGGCTGAGCTCGTACTGGTCGGTCCAGAACCACGGCACCCGTTCGTAGGGCTCGTCGGCGCCGAGCAGGTTCCTCGCCACGACATCGGCCTGATCGAGGGCGTTGCGCCACGCCTCCAGCCGCAGCCGCTGGTCGCCGTAGAGCGGGTGGGGGAACGAGCAGCAGTCACCGGCGGCGAAGATGGCGGGATCGCTCGTGCGCAGGTGGCGGTCGGCGGCGATGCCGTTGTCGATGGCGAGCCCGGCCCGTTCGGCCAGTTCGACGTTCGGCAGCGCACCGACCCCGGCGACGACGGTGTCGCCCTCGACGCATTGTCCGTCCGTCAGGACGACCCGGACTCGATCGCCGGTGCGCCCGATCCGCTCGACGCCCACGTCGAGCCGCAGCGCCACGCCCTCCTGCTCGTGGCGGGTGGCCATGGTCGCCGCCAGCGCGGCTGGCACGACGCGGCCCATCAGCGTGGGCGCCATCTCGACCACGGTCACGCCGCAGCCCCACGCCCGCGCGCTGGCCGCCAGCTCGAGCCCGATGAAGCCGCCGCCGATGATGACGACGTGGCCGCCGCGGGACAGCCCGGTTCGGATCTCCTCGGCGTCGGCGACCGTCCGCAGCACGTGCGCCTCGTCGCCGCCAGGGACGGACAGCGGTCGCGGCCGGGCCCCGGTGGCCAGCAGGAGCCGGTCGTAGGGCAGCAAGCGGCCGTCGGCCAACGCGACGGCACCGCGGTCGCGGTCGATGAAGGCGGCGGCGAGCCCGGCCCGCACATCGACGTCGAGCTCGGCCAGGCGGCCGTCGGCGAACAGCGTCGAGGGAGCCGCTGGTTCCTGGGCCGTGACAGCGGCTTTCGAAAGCGGCGGTCGTTCGTACGGCGGGTGCTCCTCGTCGCCCACGAGCGTGATCGTGCCGTCGTGTCCGGCCTCCCGCAGCGCCTCCGCCGCCCGACCTCCGCAGACGCCCGCGCCAACGATGACGACCCGCTCGACCCCCGTCGTCATGCGGTCGTTCAGCCGAGGTCGATGAACACGGTGCCGTCCTCGACCTTCACGGGGTAGGTCCGCAGGTCCACCGTGATGGGTGCCCCCTTGCCCTCGCCCGTGCGGTAGTCGAAGCGGCCGTTGTGCTTTGGGCACTCGATGATGTTCCCCATCACCAGCCCGTCGGCCAGCAGGGTGTGCTCGTGCGTGCACACCCCGGCCGAGGCGTAGAACTGCCCGTCGGGGGAGTGGTACACGGCGTAGGAACAGCCCTCGAGCGCGACCGGGATGACGTCCTCCTCCTCGACGTCATCCGTACGGCAGGCCTCGACCCAGTTCGCCATGGCGGGTCAGGCCGCCGCGGACGGCACCGCGCCCGGCTCCCGGCGGTCGACGAACACGGTCGTGTCGTGCCGCTGGCGGAGCATGACGGGCAGGAACTCCTTGAAGGCGGCGCGGATGCTCGATGCCGGCTCGGGCAGGTCGTCCTTGATCTCCGCGTGGAGCGCGGGCAGTGAGTAGTAGGGGACCATCGGGAACATGTGGTGCTCCACGTGGTAGTTCATGTTGAGGTAGATGAACCGCGTGACGGGGTTCATGTACACGGTGCGGGTGTTGAGGCGATGGTCCGTGACGTCTTCGGCCAGACCGCTGTGCTGGGTGAGCCCCGTCATGATGTGGTGCCAGGCGCCGTACATCCGCGGCAGCCCGATGAACATCGCCGGCAGGATGCTGCGGGAGGCGATGCAGGCGAGCACGGTGGCGGCGTAGATCAGGAGCCACACCCGGGCGGTCCAGTACACCTTGCGTCGCTCGGTCTCGGGGACGAAGGTCGCTTCCGGTTCGGTGAGGCGACCGGAGGCGTGGATGAACATCTCCTTGAATGCTCTCGGGACATCGAAGAGGCCGAAGATGTTGGCGATGATGTGACCGAGTGCCGGCGGTCGCATCGAGATGATCTCCGGATCCCGTCCGACGACGATGGTGTCCGTGTGGTGGCGGGTGTGACTCCACCGCCAGACGGTCGGGTCGCGCATGATCATGAAGCTGGCGAGGTTGTAGACGGCGGTGTTCATCCACCGCGTCTTGAAGGCCGTCCCGTGCCCGCACTCGTGCCAGCGGGCGTCCGACGCCGATCCGTAGAGAACGCCGTAGCCGGCGAAGAAGATCAGCGACCAGATCGAGAACCAGAAGTAGGCCCCGAGCGCGCCGAGGACGACCATCGACCCCAACCAGATGATGGTGTCCCTGATGGCCGGGCCGTCGCGGCGCTGCATGAGCTGCTTCATGCGCTTGCGGGGCACCTCGGTGCGATACCACTGGGCCTGGGAGAGGCCACGATCGACAGCCCGTTGCGCCTCCGGCCCGACCAGCGAGTAGTCACGACCAGTCGTCATCAGGTCCGATGATACGACGGTGCCCGCAGGGGGACCGCCCCGGTGGGATCAGCGCATCCAGCGGACGATCACGCCGTCCCAGCCCGCCATCTGGGGCTCCTCGGGCACCAGCCCGCAGACATCCGAGATGAAGATGGCCACGAGACCGTCGTCACTGATCGATGGTCTCGTGCTGATGTCCTCGGCGCCGGTCGGGTCGTGGGTGCCGGGCAGGGTGGTGCTGGTGGTCGTGGTGGTCGGGGGCGGTGCGGTCTGGCAGGGCCGGGCCCCCTGCTCCGCCGAGTTGACCGACAGCAGGAAGATCCTGTTGCCAGGCACGTTTCGCATGAAGGTGTCCCGGGTGCCGTTGCGGTCCCCGGGGACCAACTGGTTGGAGACGGAGACGAACGCCACGATCGTGCAGTCGCGGTTCACCACGATGCGATTGCTGGCCGCTGTCACGTGACCACCGCTGCTGTTGAGGCTCATCATGCTCGTGCTCTGACCGGCAAGGTTGTAGAGGAACACGTCGTCGGTCGTGTCCGGGTCGCCGGGCACGATGCCGGCATCCCTCGACTGGTAGGCCACGCAGGCGCCGTTGCCGCTGATGTCGGGCCGGGACGCGAGGGCGGGAGTGCCATTCGGTCGGCGGCTGACGAGGGTGGTGGTGTTGTTCTGCAGGTCCCGCACGAAGATCCTCTGACCTCGTCCGAGCGCCGTGCCGGTGGCGTTGCCGGCGAACGAGGCGAACACCATCATCGATCCGTCGGCGCTGAGCTGGCAGCGGTAGCTGGAGTCGTCGAGGGCCTGGCCGGCGTTGCCCACGCTGACGAGGCGGACGTTCCGGAAGTTCGCGCGCGAGGTCACGAAGCAGTCACCCTGGCCGTTGCTGTCGCCGGGGACGAGGTTTGTGGCGTCGGAGCTGTACGCGATGGTGGCGCCGTCGTCACTGATGTCCGGCCGGTTGCTCGACCCGCCCGTGCCAGCCGCGCCCGTCGTGCTGATGCTCACGATCGAGGTGGCCCCGCTGTTCATGTCCTTGAGGAAGATGTCCTGCTGCTGGCCGTTGCCGTCCGGGCTGACGAGGTTCGTGCCCCGGGAGGTGAAGACCACGTAGCGCCCGTCGGCGCTGACGTCCGGGAACGACGACTCGCCGTTGGCGTAGCAGCCGTTGGGGGCCCTGCTGACCAGCTCCGTGGCCCCGGAGGCGAGGTTCGTCCGGTAGATCTGCGTGTCGGGCCCAGGGGGCTTGGGGCAGCTGGCCGGCGGCTTGGTGGCGGCGGTCAGCACGAGGTTCTCGCTGCCGTGGTGGTACACGGCCCACAGCCCGTTCGCGGAGATCTGCGCACGAGACGCCGAGCCGTCGTACGTCTGGCCCGGCGGCGGCTTGCCGGCCAGGAATGTTGTGCCGTCCGGTGTGTTCGCTACCGGCGGGCCACCGCCCGCCACCGTCGTCGGCGTGGTGGGTGGGCTCGGTGGCGTCGCGACAGAGGGAGGCCCGCCCCCACCAGGGGGCACGCAGCCCGCGGCGAGCGCCGTGGCCAGTCCCGTCAGAACCGCCCAGGCTCTCCGGTTCCCGCGCATCCTGGTCCTCCACCACCGCCGGCGGCCTCGGGTGGAGCCCTCCTCACCGATGACGGTACGCCTCCCCGCCCAGCGGGACCATGGACGGGTTCGGGCCGACGCGGAGGGCACCGGACCCATCCGTGCACACTCCCCGAGGCCGCCGCGCGATCTCCCCCCAGGTCACGGGCGATGGCCAGCTCCGACGTTCACCGCCCCGTCACCGTGGCGTCAGGTTGCGTCCAGGTCGCGGCGGCCACGTCGCGGGGTGAGCCGAGCACGGCGTGTGTTGGCGTCTGCATCCGGCCGTCAGAGCTCGACCTCGCCCTGCACGCAGGTCACGGTGCCACCGCCGACCCAGATCGTGCCGTCCGCGTCCTGGTCGACGACGACACGGCCGGCGCGGCCGAGCGCCGTGCCCTGGCTGGCCATGTACGGCGCCGTGACCCGACCGGTGCGCAGGAGCCACTCGGCGAGGGAGGCGTTGAGGCTGCCCGTCACGGGATCTTCCGTCGTGGCACCGTCCTTGGGGAAGAAGGCCCGCACCTCGATGGCCTGGCCAGCACCCTGCGGATAGAGAGCGACGACGCCGACGTCGAGATCGACCGGGTTGGGCCGGATGGCCAGCACCGCCTCGACGCTGTCCAGCAGCACGGCCACCCAGCCCGGCCCGTTGTCCACCCACTGGGCGTCGACGATGTCGGCCCGTCCGATGCCGAGGAGCTCAGCCAGGTGGATCTGCACGTCCTCGTCCACCGGTCCCGAGCGGATGAGGGGTGGTGCGCCGAAGAAGCCGTACCCGGGGTCGAGGACGCGGATCGGGATCAACCCCGCCGCGCACTCTTGCATGGCCTGCTCGGCATCGAGTGGGGCCCCGCCCGCTTCCCGCCAGGCGTGCCAGGTGCCCAGCGTCGGGTGGCCGGCGAACGGCAGCTCCAGGACGGGCGTGAAGATGCGGACCCGGTAGTCGGCTTCCGGCGCCGTCGGCGGCAGGACGAACGTGGTCTCCGACAGGTTCGTCCACCGGGCGAAGCGCTGCATCTCGTCCGTGGACAGGCCCTCACCGTCCAGCACCACGGCCACCGGGTTGCCCTGGTAGGGCACGGTGGTGAAGACATCGACCTGGCGGAACGGGCGCAGCATCCGGCGAGTGTGCCACCGTGACCGCCGTAGGGTCGCGGGTATGACGATCGACACCGTGCAGTTCACGTCGATGGAGCAGGGGACGCGGCGACGAGTACCAGTTCCTCCACCGGCTGGAAGCCGAGTACATCGGCCGCCTGCCCGACCGGCTCCTGGCCGGGCTCCGCCGGCTCGACGACGGGCTGTCCGGCTACCGGGTGACCCGCCTCGAGCACTCGTTGCAGACCGCCACCCGCGCCCGGGCGGACGGGGCCGACATCGAGATGGTGGTCGCGGCGTTGCTCCACGACATCGGCGATGACCTGGCCCCGGACAACCACTCGCAGCTGGCGGCGGCGATCATCCGGCCCTACGTGCGGGAGGAGGTGACGTGGACAGTGGCGATGCACGGGCTGTTCCAGCTCAAGTACTACGGCCACCACATCGGCCTCGACCCCGACGGCCGCGAGCAGTACCGCGACCACCCCTGGTACGGAACGTGCGACCATTTCTGCGCGCGGTGGGACCAGGCGTCGTTCGACCCCGACTACCCGTCGCTCCCGCTCGAGGCCTTCGAGCCACTCGTCCGTGAGGTCTTCAGCCGTCCCGCCTTCGACCCCGCCATCGTCGACCCCGCCTGACCGTCGCCGGACCCGAACTGATGCGCTTGGTTCCCGCCCCTCTGGCGCCGCCCTGGATGATGGTCACCCGCTGACGACCCGCCACACACGACCGTCGAGCAGTTCGCGGGCCGTGTCGAGATGCCCGGCGTGACAGGCGGTCTCGGTGATCACGTGCAAGACGATGTCGCGAAGGTGATCGAGCCGCCAGTCACCGAACAGATCGCCGGGCCACCAGGCCGGCGCCGTGTCCGCTCTCCTCGCGGCGATGATTGCGTTGGCTCGGGCGATCTCGTCGCGGTAGTGGGCGAAGACCTCCGCAGCACCGACGGCGGCCGAGACCTGCCACGCGTCGTCCCCTCCGTCGATGACCCGCTCGGTCACGGCGAGTTCGCCGGCCACCACGCCACGGAACCAGAACTGCTCGACGTCGACGGCGAGGTGCTGCACCAGTCCCAGGCAGGCCCACCCCGACGGCAGCACCGGGCGCCGCAGTGAGGCCTCGTCGAGCCCGTCGAGGATGCCGAGCACGTGATCACGTTGGCGGTCGAGGCAGGCGAGCAGCGTCTCGACCTCCGCCGTCGGGCGGCCGACCCCGTCGTCCGTCGACGCCGCGAGGTCACCCCAGGTGGACAGGCAGAAGGGATGTCCGACCGGATCGGCGAACACGAAGCAGTGATCGGCGTTGGGTTGGTACTCGAACTTCCTCGCCCCGGCGGCCAGCACGCGAGTCTCCGTGGCGCCCAGATCCTCGACGTAGAAGTCGAGGTGCATCTGGATCGACGACGTCGGGTCGGGCCACCCCGGCGGCCGGTACCCGGGCACGGTCTGGAAGTCGATCCGTCCACCGGGGCCGTCGACGGTCGCCCAGGCGTCGTTCTCGAAGATCACTCGCCCGCCGGTGATGTCGGCGTAGAAGGCGGCCAGCTCTCGCGCGTCCGGGCAGTCGAGCGCCGCCGAGCTGAGCGTGATGGAATCTGACACGAGTTCCTCACCGCCTGTAGACGAGGTGGGTGACTTCGGGCGTCCAGCGGGCCGAGGTCGATGACCATCCGGCCGGTCCGGCGCCGTCGAACAACCGCACGTAGTCGACGTCGATCACCAAAGGTGCGACGTGCAGGCGAAGCTCGTCGATCGCACCGGCGGAGAGGTACTGATTGATCGTCGTCACACCGCCGGCGATGGCGACATCGCTGTCCCCCGCCGCCTCCCGAGCGAGCTTCAGGGCCTCCTCCGGCCCACCGGTGACGAAGTGGAACGTGGTGCCGCCGGTCATCTCGAGCGGGTCGCGCTCGGCGTGGGTGAGCACGTAGACCGGAGCGTGGTACGGCGGGTCGGGCCCCCACCACCCCACCCAGTCGAGGTCCCACGCACCGCGCCCGGGACTGAACATGTTCCGACCCATGATGAACGCTCCCGCCGCGGTGATCGCGGCGAGCTCAGCGCGGTGCTCATCGGCGTGGTCGAACATCCAAGCGTGCAGGGCCTCGCCGCCTCCCACTCCATCACCGAATGGATAGTGGAGCGACTGGTTCGGCCCGGCGGAACACCCGTCGAGGGAGATCGAGAGGTCACAGGTGACGATGCCCATGCCCCTACGACGCCGTGGCAGGACGCGACTCATCGCGATCGCCCTCGCGAACCGCCAGGGAAGCGGTGCTCAGTCGGCTGAGGTCTCTTCCCGTTCGGCCAGGAGGCCGGCGCTGGCGGCGAGCGCGCTGGCCAGCACCGCGGCCCGCTCGACAACGGTGGCCACGTAGTGGCTGGCGGGCAGGCGGTTGCCCGGGAGCGGCGGGTCGCCGAGGGAGCGCACGAGCGCGGTCGGGTCGTCCACCGGGGTGATTGGCTCGGCGTCGGGCAGGGGCAGGCCGGTCCGCCACAGGTCCTCGGGGCGGAGTTGCCGCGGCTGGGCGCCCCGGCCGTTGCGTCCGGACGAACGCCGGTTCCGGGACTGGCGTCCGTTGGTCGACGGCGCGTCGCTCATGTCAATTCCTCGGTCAGCAGCGACCCGGGCTGGAGCCCGAGCGCCACGCGGAGCTGGTCGGCGTTGAGATCGGACAGCGAGCTGGAGGCCGGCAGCACGAGGTCGGCGATGTGGCGCTTGCCGGCCACGACCTCCTCGACCCGCTCGTCGACCGTGCCCGGGCACACGAGGCGGTGCGAGACCACGGTGCGGGTCTGGCCGATGCGCCAGGCCCGGTCTCTGGCCTGGTCCTCGACGGCCGGGTTCCACCAACGGTCGTAGAGGACGACGTGGCTGGCTGCGGTGAGGTTGAGCCCGGTCCCACCGGCCTTCAGCGACAGGACCAGCGCGCCCGCCCCTTCGCCGGCCTGGAACTCGGCGATCATCCGGTCCCGCACGCCTCGGCTCAGGCTGCCGTCGTAGCACGACACCGGTGTGCCGGTGACCTCGGTGAGGTGCGCGGCGAGCTTCCGGCCCCACTCGGCGAAGTGCGTGAAGACGAGGATCCGCTCGCCGGCCTCGAAGACCGACGCCACGATCTCCTCGAGCCGGGCCAGCTTGCCGGACCGTCCGGCGAGCGGGCGTCCGTCGTCCTGGTAGGCGGACGGGTGGTTGCAGATCTGCTTGAGGGCGGTGATGGCGGCCAGGATCGCCCCCTGCTTCCGCTCCCGTCCCACCTCGGCGGTGTCGACCACCAGCCCGTCCAGCACGGCCTGGTACAGGCCGATCTGCTCGGGGGTCATCGTGCAGTGGTCGAGCTCGTCGATGCGATCCGGCAGCTCGGCGGCCACCTCGGGCTCGGTCTTGGTGCGCCGGAAGACGAGGATCCCGTTCAGGGCCCGCAGCGCGGCCTCGCCCTCGCCGGCCATCTGCGCCACGAAGGCGGGCCTGGTGCCGACGAGACCGGGATTGGTGAAGTCGAGCAGCGCCCACAGATCGCCGAGCCCGTTCTCGATCGGTGTGCCCGTGAGGACCACCCGGGTCGGGGCGGGCAGCCGGCGGAGCTGCTGCGCGGTCTCGCTGGCCGGATTCTTGATGGCCTGTGCCTCGTCCAGCACGATGCGGGCCCATGTCCGCTCGGCCAGGGCGTCGACGTCGCGGACCGCGGTCCCGTACGTGGTGATGACCACGTCGGCGTCCGCCACCTCTGCCTCGAGCTCGTCCGCGGTCGCCCGTGATGCACCGTGATGCACGACGACGCGCAGGCCGGGGGTGAAGCGGGCCGACTCGGCGGCCCAGTTCCCGACCACGGCCGGAGGCGCGATCACGAGCACTGGTCCCTGACCGGCCGTGCGGGCGATGTGCGCGAGCACCGTGGGTGTCTTCCCCAGGCCCATGTCGAGCGCCAGGCAGCCACCCAGCTCGGCGGCGTCGAGGAACGCCAGCCACGACAGGGCCTCGGCCTGGTAGCTCCGCAGCTCGCCGACGAACCCGGGTGGCTTCGTGACAGGCTCGTCGGCCACGGCCTGCGCCCGCTCGAAGAGATCGGTGGCCCAGCCCGCTCCGCTGAGCGCCACCCGCCCGAACGGTGAGGACTCCAGGCCGAGCCCCAGGCGGAGGATCTCGGCCCCCGAGAGCTGCGTGGTCTTGGCCCGCTCAGCCAGCGCGGCGGCCGCCTCCTTGAGGTCGACGCGGTCCAGCTCGACCCACCGGCCGCGGGCCTGGACGAGGGGGCGGGCCTCGGAGGCCAGCCGGGTGATCTCCGCCGCGGTCAGCTCGACGTCGTCGAACACCACCGACCAGCGCACGTTGCTGAGCTGGTGGGCGCCGACGTGCGACTCGCCGGTCGGCACGCTGAACAGCTTGAGCGTCGGGCTCGGCCGGCGCCGGGACAGCGGCGGCACTCGCACCTCGAACCCCGCCGCCTCCAGCTCGGCGCCGTTGACGGTCATGAGCTCCCACGCCTCGTCCTGGCTGAGCACGACCTGGCCACGGCGCATGGCTCCGGGTCGATGGAGGACGGGCAGGAGGCGTTCGAGCCTGACGAGCTCATCGGTCAGCGGGCGGGACGGGCCGCCGTCGCTGAGCGCGACCTCGATGGGCAGCAGCTGTCCCGTGGCCCCCGGGCCGAGCACCGACAGGAACCACGCGCCGCCCGCGTCCGGCGGTTCGAGCTGCACGACGAGGCGGGGCCGGCGGGGTGACGTGACCGACTTGGACCACACCTCGAGCCGCCGGGCCACTTGACCGGCCGGGCCGGCCGGGACCCGGAAGGTGGACCCGTCGAGCCTCGTGGTGAAGGCCTCGGCGATCGCCGCGGTGGTCGTGGTCGTCGGCGGTGGTGCCGGCAGCTCCAACCGGCCGGCGGCCTCGGTGACGATGGCGTCGACGACGGCGGTCATGACGGCCATCACCGTGGCCCGCGGTGTGGCCGGGGCCAGCACCACGACCGGTCCGGGCATGGCGGCGGCGAGCTGGTCGAGCTCGGCCTCGTCGACCAGGGCCGGCAGCCAGGTCACCGATGCCTCCTGCCCCCGACCGTCGGCCGCCCGGGCCGTGCGCAGGGACGGGACGACGGCGCCGGCGGTGACGAGCCGAACCGCGAGCAACGCCACCCGGCCCAGCCACAGCACGCTCGGACCGACCTGATCGCCGTGCGAGCCGCTGCCCACGTCGGCCAACCACCCGAGGGACTCCCGCACCGGGATGCTCAGCGCCTCGGCGCGGGCGCCCGACGGCAGCGGCACATCAGCGTGCAGGTTCCACCCGACGGCCGGACCACCGACCGCTTCCAGCAGATCGGCGAGGTCGTCGTTGGTGGTGGAGACCGTCCCCGGCCCGCCGGCCCACACGACCACCTGGCCCGCCGACCACGAGGCCTGGAGCTGGATGCGGCCCATGACCTCCGCCAGGTCGGACGGCGACGGCGTGCTCTCCCCCTCGGACAGCAGCGAGGCGACGGCCTGGAGCCGGGCCAGGTCGTCCTCGAAGTCGGCGACGGCGAGCTCCCGTGCCGGGCCCCGCATGTCGCGGACCGAGGCCAGGCTGTCTTCGGTGTCCCGGATCAGGCGGTCGACCGTGTGGAGCCAGCGTGCGGGGTCCTCTTCCAGGAGCGCGCGCTGGTCATCCGTGGCCCGTCCTTCGGCCACCGCCCAGGTCGCCAGCTCAAGTTCTCGTGTGGCGTCGTGCATCGATCGGCAGCGCTCCTGCGCCGCTCTCACCGCCCAACGGGGACGGCAAGTCCGTCGTGTGGCGTCTCGGAGCTCGACCCGACCGTCTCCACCACTCATCGGGAGCGGGACGCCAGACGGCCAGGATACCCGACGGATGCCGATCTCGCGACCGCCCTCGCCTGCGGTGCCGTCAGCGCCCCTCCACGAGGACCGCGAACCCGTCCGTGCTGCCGTGCCGCAGACCGATGATCTCCCGGTAGGCCGGCGAGTCGTACCAGGCCCGGAAGGCGTCGCGGTCGGGGAACTCCAGCACGACCACGCGGGGACCCTTCGGCTCCCCCTCGATCGTCTCCGCCTCGTTGGTCGACACCTTCACGGCCACGTCGTGACCCTTCAGCGTGGCGCCCACCCCGGCGCGGTACTCATCCAGCAGCGCGGGATCGGTGATTGCGGCGTTGACGATCAAGTAGGTCGGCATGGTTTTCCAGTCTGGCAGCCGTGCGCTCAGACAGACGCCCGTCCCATGGCGTCGGCGATGACGGCAGCCGCCGCGGCCACGCCGGACGAGCCGGTCGTCGCGCCGATCGTGGCCAGCGCCGCCTCGACCGTGCCGAGGGTCCCGAGGACCATCGGCGGGTTGAGATGACCCATGTGCCCGATGCGGAATCCCCGACCCTCGTGGTCGCCCAGTCCGACCCCGAGCGTGAGGCCGGCCTGCTCGGCGCAGACGGTGCGGAGCAGGTCGGTGTCGATCGATCCGCCGAGGATCATCGTGACCGAGTTGGCCCTCGCTGATGGATCGGTGATGTTGAGCTCCAGACCGTCCGGAGCGCTCCAGGCCTCCACGGCCGTTCGCACCGCGTCGGCCAGCACGGCGTGCCGTCGCCACGTAGCCTCCAGCCCCTCTTCCTCGATCATGACGAGCGCCTCGCGGAGGCCGAACAGGTGTGGGATCGGCGGCGTGCCGCAGTAGCGGAGGTAGTGGGGCTCGTCCGTGGCCCGCGACGTCCAGTCCCAGTACCACGTGCGCAGATCCGCCGTGGCGTGGGCCTCCCACGCCCGTGGGCCGGCCCACACGAATCCCAGTCCCGGCGGCACCATCAGGCCCTTCTGCGAGGCGCCGACGGTGACGTCCACCCCCCAGGCGTCCATCTCGTAGCGATCGGAACCGAGCGAGGCGATGCCGTCGACCATCAGCAGCGCCGGGTGGTCGGCGGCGTCCATGGCGGTCCGGATGGCCGCGACGTCGTTGCGCACCGACGTCCCGGTGTCGACGTGAGCGACGAGCACGGCCTTGAGGGTGCGATCGGTGTCGGCCGCCAGGTGCTCCTCGACCTGTGCGGGATCGACGGCGCAGCGGTCAGGTGCGGCCAGCTCCTCCGTCTTCACGCCCGCGAACGCGGCCATCTCCCCCCAGGCGCGAGCGAAGGGCCCGGACGGGAGCACGAGGATGCGATCGCCTCGGGAGAGGGTGTTGCTGAGCGCCATCTCCCAGGCGCCGTGGCCGTTGGCGATGGCGATGAACGGCCGGGCCGTGGTCCGGGCCACCGCCGGCAGTCGCTCCATCACCTCGTCGGAGACGTCGATGAGCTCGCCGCCGTAGATGTTGGGCATCGCCCGGTGCATGGCCGACAGGACGCGGTCGGGCACCACCGACGGGCCCGGGATGGCCACGAGCTCGCGGCCGGCACGAAGGGACTGGTTCACGACGCCGAGTCTGGCAGCCCGGCCTGGGATATCCGCTGGTCCGATTCGTCCGTGCTCGGCAGACTCCCGGCGTGCCCGCCGTCGACCTGCACCCCCTGAGCCTGGACCAGCTGGACGACGTGTGCGCGCTCGTCAACCGCTTCGAGCGGTTCCACGGGATCCCGCGCGTCCTCCTCGTCGACGAGCTGCGCGAGGACATGGAGTCGCCCCACCTCGATGTGGCTGCCGACACCCGCGCCGCCTTCGTCGACGGCGAGCTGGCGGGCTGGGCCTGGATCTGGAACCCGCCCTCCGAGGCGTCGCAGGAGCGGGCCTACCTCCACGGCGAGGTTGATCCCGCCCACGCCGGGCAGGGCGTCGGCCGGGCGCTGTTGGCGTGGAGCGTCTCGCGCGCCGAGGAGCGCCTACGCAGCCGCGACCACGATCTGCCCCGGTACGTGCGGGTCGATGCCTACGACTTCCTCGAGGCCAACCACCGGCTGTACGCGTGGATGGGGTTCGAGCCCGTGCGCTGGTTCGAGGAGCTCGGGCGGCCCCTCGACCACCTTCCCGACCTCGACCTCCCCGACGAGCTCGAGCTGGTGCCGTGGCCCGACGACCGCGATGAAGAGCTGCGTCTCATGCGCAACGCCGCCTTCGCCGACCACTGGGGCTCGACGCCGGTCGCCGCCGTGGATTGGCAGGGCATCACGCGGGGGCACGGGTCCCGTCCGGACCTGTCCGTCCTCGCCGTCGAGCGGGCCACGGGTCAGGTGGTGGCGTTGTGCCTCGCCCACGCCTACCCGGAGGACGACGCGCTGACGGGGCGGCGGGAGGCCTGGATCGAGAATCTGGCCACCGTGAAGGAGTGGCGGGGACGCGGCGTGGCGTCGGCGCTGATCGCCGCGTCGCTGAAGACGTTCGCCGCCGCAGGCTTCACCCACGTCATGCTCGGCGTCGACGCCGACAACCCCACCGGTGCGCACCGCATCTACAAGGCACTCGGCTTCGAGCGTCAACGGCGGTCGATCACGCACCAGATCGAGCTGGTGCGATAGTCAGACGCCGTAGAGGCGGATGGCGTTGCCGCCCAGGATGAGGTCCTTGGCTTCCGCGGTGAGCGCCGGGTAGCCGTAGCGCTCTTGTGTCTCCGGCGTGATCTCGAACGCCCGGAAGGCGTCGATCTGGCCCTGCGGGGAGCCGTACCAGATCGAGTCCGTCCCCCACAGGATGCGCTCGGGGCCCAGGAACGTCAGCAGCTTGCCGAGCACGTGACCCGCGCTCGTCGAGGTCGCGGCTGAGGTTGAACCAGGTGCTGCCCAGCTCGGCGTAGACGTTCCCGCCGGGACCGATGCCCGCCGCCTGGAGGCTGGCGATGAAGCGATCGACGCCGCGGAGCTGCTCGGGAGGCACATCGGCCTGGAACGGACCCTCCGGAGCGGCGAGCTCCCAGCCCGAGTGGTAGACGACGATGGTGGCGTCGGGATGCGCCGCGGCGGCAGGGCCGACGTCCGCCGGGGACGCCGCCGTCGCCTCGCCGGCCAGCCCCTTGTGGACGGCGAGGATCGGCCGCCCGAGCGCCACCGCCTGGGTCAGCAGCGCGCTGCCGCGCTCGTCGTCGAGCCGGTACTGGTCCGGCGCGTGGGTGTAGGTCTTCCAGGCCGCGACCGGGTACGTGCCGGCGTCGGCAGCCATGCCGTCGAGCGCGGCCTGGAGCCGACCGCTGGCCGGGAACACCGGTGCCTGGAGCAACAATCGCTGGTGAGCACCGAGCTCGGCCAGGCGCACGCGGGCTCGCTCCATGATGTCGATGGCGAGCGGGCTGTCGCGCCCTGCGAAGGGCAGGCCGGACAGCACGCCGACCTGGGTGTCGCTCTGACCGAACACCAGGTCGAGGAACACGTCCTGCGTGAAGCACAGGCGGGGGTCGGGCCCGCAGTCCGCCTGCGGGAAGCCCCCGCCGAACCCACCGGGGTTGCGGTCGGGATCGAGGAAGTGGAGCTGGACATCCATGACGAGCCCGTCGCGGTCGAGCACGGACGAGGACGCGGCGGGATCGATCGTCGTGGCCGTCGAGGTGGCGGACGTCGTGCTCGAGGCGGGCACGGCGAACGTGGCGCTGCTCGAGGGCCGGCCCTGGCTGGCCCGCTCCTCCGACGTGCACGCGGCGAGCGCGGACAGGACCGAAGCCGACGCCGCCGCCGTGCGCAGCAAATCCCGCCGGGACACCGCGCCTCGCCGGACGAGGTCCTCCATCGCCCGCCGCGCGCGCCGGGCCGCTTCCTCCACCACCGGTGTCGGCGGCGGCGGGTCGTACTCGTCACTGGACCGGGGTCCGAGGTCGAGCGGGCGCACCGACAGGCAGTCTGCTCCAACCTGCTCAGCAGGTGGGAGCGCCGATGGCCGGATCGGCGGGGGGTGCCGCGGCGTCGAGCGTGTTCCCGACCAGCATGCGGATCCGGGCGATGTCGGGGCTGGCCGGCTTGATCACCGGGGGCACGAGCACGAGCGTCCGGGCGCGGGACACGTCGACGAGGCTGAAGACGCGTACCAGGTCACCCAAGCGCTCGCGGGGGATGTCGGATCGGAACGCGCCCTCGACCGCTGAAGCCAACCCGAGGTAGTTGACGGCGAGGTCGGTCGGCTTCGTCCCGCCGGCGACGGCAGCGAGCAGGCAGCGCTGGCGCTTCATGCGCGAGTAGTCCGAGTCCTTCTCGCGGGAACGCACGAACGAGAGCGCCATTGCCCCGTTCATGTTGACCGGGCCCGGCCCGACCGACGGCGCCTCTTTCGTCTGCCCGTCGATGTTCGGGACGAGGTGCACGTTGGTGGAGAGGTTGACGGTGACGCCGCCGAGGGCGTCGATGATCTGCATGAAGCCGATCATGTCGACGAGGACGTAGTTGTCGATCGGGATGCCGAGCAGCTCGGCCAGCCCGCCCTTGACCGCCTGCGCAGGATCCAGCCCGAGCTCGGGATGAGTGGACACGTAGGGGAAGAGAGCGTTGGCCAGGTCCTCGAAGCCGCCGGGGAAGCGGTCGCGCAGCGGCCCGGGAGGCATGGGCAGGTGCTGCAGGTTGCGGGGGACCGAGATGCTGGCGAGGTCGCCCGTCTGGCGGTCGACGCTGACCACGATCATGGTGTCGGTACGCAGACCCCAACGGTTCGGCCCGGCATCGCCACCGAGGAGAGCGATGTTCCACCGGCCGGGAGCGAGGGGCGGCGTCGTCGGGACGGTCGTGGGCGGAACGGTCGTGGGCGGGACGGTCGTGGGCGGGACGGTGGTCGTCGTCGCCGGAGCGACGGTCACCGACGCCGTGGTGGTCGGCGCCGTCGTGGTCGTGATGCCGAGGTCGGCCAGCGGGCTCGGTTGCGCGACCTGGACGTCTCCCGAGCCGGCGAACACGGTGTCGAGCAACGTGTCCTGGCGCACCGTGACGAGCGCGAAGACGGTGCCGGGGAGGAGCGCGGCCACGCCGACCGTCACGACGAGGAACGTCCCCGCGACGCGAGCGCCGCGGCGTCCGACGCGAGCCGGCCACGAGGCCAGCGCCGCGTCGGCGGCGGCCATGTAGCAGAAGAGCGCCCAGGCCAGGCCGGCGACGCACAGGGCGCGGAGCGTGCCGGAATCCACCGACCAGTCGACGAGCGTGGCGCGATCGTGCTGCGCCGCCCAGACCAGACCGGCGACGACGGCCACGGTCGGGATGGCAAACAGGGCCGCCGCCCGCCAGCGGCGCTGGATCGCCTGCCCGGTGCCGGGCACGAGCGCGGACGCAACGGCACAGCCGAGCGCCCGGGGGACGGACCGCCGGCGCCGCCGCGGGGCGCGACGGCCTGCATCGTCCGCCCACCCGGAGGCCCCACTCTCGTGTGGGGATCCGGTGGACCCCACGGAGGGCTCTGCGCCATGGCGGCGCCAAGAGTAGCGAAGGGCGTCCGACGCGTTCTGGTCAGCCTTCATCGCGCTCGGCGCGACTCCGGCTGACCAGAACGGTCGGGGAGGTGGCTCAGCCCGTGGTACTCGGCGCCTCGGTGGTCGGTGCGTCGGTCGTCGCGGCCTCCTCACCGTCATCGTCCGCGTCGTCGGCATCGTCGCGGCGTCCGGTGAAGGACTTGTTCACCAGCTCGTCCAAGCGCTCCTCGAAGGCCGCGGTGTTGGCGTCGGCCTGGTCCTGGGTCAGCCGTTCGGCCGTGACGAGCTCCTGCTGGCGGGAGCGGAAGGCCGCGAGCATGGCGGCCTTGACGGCCTCGATGTCGACGCCTTCGGCCTCGGCGATCTCGGCGATGGTCTGGCCGTCCCGCAGTTGGGTGCGGAGCTCCTCGGTGGTCACCCCCAGCGCCTCGGCGGCGGCCTCCAGGTTGACGCGCCCGCGGCCGAAGCCCCCGTGCCCACCACGGCCCGGCCCACGGTCGGGGCGTGCTTCCTTGAGCGCGGCGATCACGGCATCCGCCTGGGCCTGGGTGATCGTGCCGTCCTCGACCAGGGGCGCCAGCGCCTGCTGAGCCCAGCTGCTCCGATCCGGCGTCTCGCCGTCGGTCGTGTCGGGCGCCGTGGTGTCGGGGGCAGTGGGTGAGGTCTGGGCGACTGCGCTGCCGCTCCCGCCGGTGAGCACCAGGCCTGCACCCGCTCCTGCGGTGAGCCCGGCGAGTCCGAGCGCCGCCAGCCCGAGTTGCTTCTTCATGAGGGGTAGCTCCTTCGTCGTGGACGTCACGGTGGACGTTCCGATGTGCTGCGCATCGTCGCGAGGGCCCGTAAGGGTGGGACCGACCGGGCGCAAGAAGGTCGTAAGACGGTCGGCGCCTGCTCTTACGGGCGTCTTGCCCGCGGGCCGTAGGGTCCGCGTCGTGGCCGACAACGGTGGTGGGCGACGGGTCCTCGTGGCCGAAGATGACCGCGGGTTGCGGGAGTCGCTCGAGCGCGTGCTGCGCTTCGAGGGCTACGACGTCCACGCGGTGCGCGACGGTGCGCTGGCCCTCGAGGCGGTGGCCGAGCAGGTGCCGGACGTCGTCGTCCTCGACGTGATGATGCCCGTCGTCGACGGACTGACCGCCTGTCGCCGGCTGCGGGAGCGGTACCGCCACCTGCCGATCCTCATGCTGACCGCGTGCCACGAGGTGGCCGACCGCGTGGCAGGGCTCGACGCCGGCGCCGACGACTACCTGGTGAAGCCGTTCGCACTGGACGAGCTCCTGGCCCGGCTACGCCGCGCTGGTCCGCCGGACGGTGCCCGAGGACGACGACGAGGACGTCCTGCAGGTGGGCGACCTCGTGTTGGACGTCCGGCGTCGGCTGGCCCGCCGCGGCGAGCGCGCCGTGGAGCTGACGAAGACCGAGTTCGACCTGCTCGAGCTGTTCATGCGCAACGCCTCCCTCGTGCTGGAGCGCGAGACGATCTACGACCGCATCTGGGGCTACGACTTCGAGACAGGGTCGCGCTCGCTCGACGTCTACGTCGGCTATCTGAGGCGCAAGACCGAGGAGGGCGGTGAGCCCCGTCTGCTGCACACCGTGCGCGGCATCGGCTACGTCCTGAGGATGTCATGAGCCTGCGCTGGCGCATCGCGCTCGGCCTCGCCGCGGTGGCCGCGCTGGTCGGTGCGCTGTGCGCGACCGGTGCGTACGTCACCACGTCCCGGCAGCTCCGGGACAGCGTGGACGAGACGCTCCTGGCGCGGGCGAGGACGCTCGACGCCCTGGGCCGCCGGGCCCGCGACCGTCGCCCGTACCCACGGTGCCCGTCGGCGGGATCGGTGCAGCCGGCGGCCGCGGCCCAACTGGTCCTCTACGACGGCCGCGTCCTGTCGTGCATCGAAGGCGGTCCGGCGCTGCCCGTCGACGACGAGGACCTGGCGGTCGCCGGCGCGAGCGGCGATTACCTGTTGCGGTCCGTGTCCGACGACGAGAGGTCCTATCGCCAGATCACGATCCCGTGGCGAGAGGGCGTCGCCCTGCAGATCGCCCGCGACCTGTCCGAACAGGAGGAGACGCTGGACCGCCTCCGGCTGCGGTTGATGGTCCTGACGCTTGTCGGTGTGGCCGTGGCCGCCGGCCTGGGTTGGGTGCTGGCGGGGCGGATCGTGCGGCCGGTGCGACGGCTGCGCGACGCTGCGGAGGGCATCGCGGCGACGAACGACCTCAGCACGCCCCTCCCAACCGACGGTCCGGGCGAGGTGGGCAGCCTGGCCCGCAGCCTGAGCACGATGGTCGGCGCGCTCGCCACGTCCCGTGCACAACAGCAGCGTCTCGTGGAGGACGCCAGCCACGAACTGCGGACGCCGCTGACCACGCTGCGCACGAACGTGGAGCTGCTGCAAAGGGCCCCGGACCTGCCCGAGGCCGAGCGGGCGGCGGTGTTGCGCGACCTCGACGTCGAGACCCGCGAGCTGTCGGACCTCGCCAACGAGCTCGTCGAGTTGGCCACCGACCGTGCGTCGACGGACGACGCGCTGGAGACCATCGATCTGGGTGAGTTGGCCGAGGTCGTCGCCGCCCGGGCCCGCCGCCGCACCGGTCGCACGGTGACGGTGACGCGGACCGGCTCGGCCGCGCTCACCGCACGGCCGCGGATGCTCGAGCGGGCCATCGGCAACCTCGTCGACAACGCGCTGAAGCACGCCGACCAGGGAAGTCCGGTCGACGTGGTGGTCGACGGCACGAGCGTCGAGGTGCGGGATCGTGGGCCGGGCATCGATCCGGCCGATCAACCGCTCGTGTTCGATCGCTTCTACCGGGCGACGACGGCCCGGACGGCGCCGGGCTCGGGACTGGGGCTGGCCATCGTGCGCCAGATCGTCGAGCGGCACGGCGGCCAGGTGTGGGCCCGCAACCTCACGGACAGCGACGCCGCCGGTCGGGTCGTCGGGGCCGCCGTCGGCTTCCGGTTGCCAGCCACATCGGCCCCAGTGCCGGGGGGCTGAGGCCGCTCGTAGAGGCCGCCCACGACGGGATGCTTGCATCCGCAACTGAGGTGGCGTTCAATCGGCCGATGGACCTGCCGCCCGGCAGCGCGAACGGACACCGGCCGCGCCAACGCGGCGTTGTTGTGGGCGGTGCTGGCAGGTGCGGCCGTCGCGGCTGGCGTTGGGGGCCTACGGACGGCAGCACGAGCCGGCCGGCCAGGCGCTCTTCACCCTGTGGTTCAGCGGCACCCTCAACATGAAGGCCTGGCTGGCGACCGTGGCGCTGCTCCTGGGGATCGTCCAGGTGGTCCTCGCTGGCCGCATGTATGGCAAGCTCGGGCGGTCTCCGGCGCCCGCCTGGGTCGGCCCCACTCACCGGCTGTGCGGCACCCTCGCCCTGCTCGTCACCCTGCCGGTCGCGTACCACTGCCTGTGGTCGCTCGGCTTCCAGACTGACAGCACGCGGCGCTACGTCCACTCGGTGCTGGGCTGCGTGTTCTACGGCGCGTTCGTGACCAAGGTGCTGTGCGTGCGCTCGGCCCGGCTCCCCGGATGGGCCCTGCCGGTCGTCGGGGGAGTGCTGTTCGCCTCCCTCGTGGTGCTCTGGCTGACCAGCTCGCTGTGGTTCTTCGACAACGTCGGCTTCCCGAGCTTCTGAGGTCGCCGTGCTGGACCGCGTCGTGCACATCGTCCAGATCGTCACCGCGGTGGTGGTCGCCGCCTTCGTGATCCTGCTCTTCGTCAACGAGCCCGCCCAGCCCACGCCCGTCCCGGCGGCCGGAACCCAGGACGAGGGCGCCACCCTCTACTCCACCCGGTGCGCGTCCTGTCACGGCGAGGACGGCGGCGGCAGCTTCGGTCCCGCGCTCGGTGCTGGCGTAGCCGTCGGCCGGTTCCCGGACGCCGCGGACCAGATCGCCGTCGTCTCCGAGGGACGGGGGTCCATGCCCGGCTTCGCGGACACCCTCACACCCGAGCAGCTCACCGCCGTCGTCGAGTACACCCGCACCGGTCTCGGTTGAGGCGTCCGCCCCGAAACCCGCCCGGATCGCCTCTCGGGTGAGGGAGATCGGCTAGCAAGGAGGGGATGTCGGACGCCGCGGCTGCCGCCGCTCCGGCCGCCTCCTCACGGTGGTGGCGGAACAAGGTGGCCCGTAACGCCCTGAAGATCGTCGCGATCTTCTTCGTCTTCTACTTCTTCATCCTGCCGCTGATCCCTGGCTTCCGGCGGGCCCTCGACGACCTCCAGAAGGTCAACCCCGCCCTCCTCCTGCTCGGTTTCTCCCTGCAGCTCTGCGCCCTCGGTAGCTATTCGATGCTCACCCGCGCCGCGCTCCCCAGGCACCGCGTATCGATCGGGCGCATGTTCCGCATCCAGCTCTCGACGAGAGCCCTGGCCAGTGTGGTCCCCGGGGGCAGCGCGGCCGGGTCGGCCCTCGGTTACCGCCTCTTGACCGTCTCGGGGGTCGACGGCCCTGACGCCGGTTTCGCCCTGGCCACGGCGGGTCTGGCATCGGCCATGGTGCTCAACGTCATCTTCTGGACCGCTCTCCTCGTGTCGATCCCGCTGCGCGGCGTCAACCCGTTCTACGGGACGGCCGCCATCATCGGCGTGGTCGTCGTGATCCTCATGTTGGTGCTCGTCATCGGGCTCCTGAAGGGGCAGGCCCGCGCCGAGCGGGTCCTGCGCTCGCTGGCCCGCCGGTTCCACTTCGACGAGGACCGGGCGGCCAAGTTCGTCCGCCAGATCGCCGGTCGCCTGCGGGAGTTGGTCTCCGATCCCAAGCTGCTCAGCTCGGTCATCGGGTGGGCCTCGGCCAACTGGCTGTTCGACGCCGCGTCCTTGTGGGTGTTCCTGCGCGCCTTCGGCGGGAGCGTGCCGCTCGACGGACTGATCGTCGCCTTCGGCCTGGCCAACATCTTCGCCAGCGTGCCCATCACGCCTGGTGGCCTCGGGATCGTGGAGGGCATCTACATCCCGACGTTGGTGGGCTTCGGGTTGAGCCGCAGCGTCGCCATCCTCGGCGTCATCAGCTACCGCGTCGCCCAGTACTGGCTGCCCATCCTCCTCGGCGGACTGGCCTACCTCAGCCTGCGGGTCGGGCCGTGGTCGATCGCCCGGAGGGACCGCCTCGAGCGCTTCCGCGTGCTGGCCAAGGAGGAGACCGAGGTCTTCGAGAGCGGGCTCGAGTGGGCCGAGCGCTACGGCCACCGCCCGACCGATCCGACCGTCCCCCTGGAACGGGACGGCGACGGGAGCGACGGCGACCGGGACGGAACCTCGCAGGACGATCTAGCGTCGCCGGGATGACCGCTCACGAGCGTCCCTTCGGCCGGTACCTGGAGGACTTCACCATCGGTGACGTGTACCGCCACTGGCCGGGCAAGACCATCACCGAAGCCGATGATCACCTCTTCTGCATGATCACGATGAATCACCATCCGCTGCACACCAACTCGTGGTTCGCGGAGCACGAGACCGTGCACGGACGGAACGTTGTCGTGGGCAACCTCGTCTACTCGCTCGTGCTCGGCATGAGCGTGCCCGACGTCAGCGGCGCGGCGATCGCCAACCTCGAGGTCGAGACGCTCCAGCACAAGCACCCCACCTTCCACGGCGACACGATCTACGCAGAGACGAAGGTCATCGACGTGCAACCGTCGCGCTCGCGCGACGACCGGGGGATCGTGACCGTCGAGACAAAGGGCTTCAACCAGGACGGGCAGGAGGTGTGCTTCTTCCGTCGCAAGGTGATGGTGTGGAAGGCCGACCACGCTCCCGCCCGGCGGCGCCCGTACGACGGGCAGGACGTCTGGGCCTGAGCGTCCTCTCCACCGCCGACCAGCCTGGCCAGGCTGATCAGGCCAGGGTGCTGGCTTGGGGAGAAGAGGTGCGGCGCGACCTGCCGTGGCGGCGGACGCGTGACCCGTGGGCCGTCCTCGTGTCGGAGACGATGCTGCAGCAGACGCAGGTGGCTCGGGTCGTGCCCCGCTATCTCGACTTCATCCAGCGCTTCCCCACGGTCCGGTCCTGTGCTGACGTCCCGGCCGGGGAGGTCCTCCGTTGGTGGAGCGGGCTCGGCTACAACAGCCGGGCTCTCCGTCTGCACGCCGCGGCGCGGGTCGTGGCGGACGAGCTCGGCGGCCGTTTCCCGTCGACGGTCGAGGGGCTCCGGCGGTTGCCGGGCATCGGCCCGTACACGGCCCGGGCGGTGCTGGCCTTCGCCTTCGAGGCCGATGCCGCCGTGGTTGACACCAACGTCGCCCGTACCTTGGCCCGGTGGCAGGGCCACCCACTCCGCCCGGCCGAGGTCCAGGCCCTGGCCGACGGGATGCTGCCGGCCGGCCGGGCCTGGGCGTGGAACCAGTCGCTCCTCGACCTGGGTGCCACGGTGTGCGCGGCAGGGCGCCCGCGCTGCGAATCGTGCCCACTCGCCCGTGGCTGCTCGTGGCGGCGGGCGGGCCGGGCCCCGCCCGATCCGGCCGCGGGCTCGGCCCACACGGCGAGCCGCCAGACCACGTTCGAGGGTTCTGACCGCCAGGGTCGCGGCCGGCTCATGCGGGCCCTCGCCGTCGGCGCATCTGCGGGCAGCGTCGAGCGGGACCGCCTGGCCGGCGTGATGGGCTGGCCCGACGACCCGGCACGGGCCGAGCGGGTGGCGTCGACGCTCCTGCGCGACGGCTTGGCGGTCAGCGAGGGCGGCGTCTACCGCCTGCCCTGACGGTGAGCTCGGCCGTCAGACGACCGTGGTGGTCGTGGTCGTCGAGTCGGGGACCGTGGAGGTGGTGGTCGTCGTCGACGTGGTCGTCGTCGACGTGGTCGTCGTCGCAACCGCGGTGGTCGGCGGGGTAGCGGGCTTGGCCGGCTTCGGCGGCGGCACCGGCTTCACGTACGTGTCGAGCTGCGCCTTGATGAATCCCGCCAGGGCCATCGTCCCGGCCGGAGTCAGGTGGATGCCGTCCCGGCCGAACCACTCGGGGTGCCCGCGGCTGTAGTTGTTCCAGTCGGCCAGGTGCATCGTGGGCTGGTTGAGCGACCACAGGTACAGCGCGGTGTTGTGCTGCGCGTACAGGTTGCGGGCTGGGAAGCCGCCGGGCAGCACGTACGGGACGTTGAGCGGGAACGTCAGCCAGATGACGTGCTTGACGCCCTGTGCCCTCGTCTCGGCCATGATCTGGCCGATCGCGTCGCCGATGTTGACGTCGTCGTAGCCGGCCATGATCACCACGGCCTCGCCGAGGCGGCCACGGTGCGCTCGCAGGACGTCCAGCGTGTTGGACGGCGCGTACCCGAACCGGCCTCGACAGCTGGGAGCGGTCAGCCGGCGGCACGACTCCGCCTGGATGTTCACGCTGTACTTCGCGCGCAGGACGTTCTGAGAGTGAGTGGCCCCCGAGTTGTCGTACCAGACCATCGCGGCCATGGTCGAGTCACCGATCAGGGTGACGTGGGGCTGGTTGCTGGGAGGGACGCAGGCCGGAGCAGCGGCGAGAACAGCCAGGCTCAGGATCGTCAAAAGCGCCGCCCGTCGTGCCTTCAGGCGCATTTGGGGCATGGTAGACGCCGGTACCCGACGCTGCCCGAGGCCACACCCGAACGGCCTCCTCATCCCTCCGCAGCGCCCCGATCACGACGGAGCGCGGTGGAACTCGCGCCAGATCAGCCCAGGCGGGCGATCGACTGGGCCAGGAAGTGGGCGAACGCCTGCTTCCCCTTCGACGTCAGATGGACGCCGTCGATGAACCACGAGCCCCGGCCGGCGCTGTACGAGCGCCAGTCCAGCACCCGCAGCTCGGACCAGCGCAGGGACGCGGCCATCAGGGCCCGGTTCGTGTCCCGATAGCCCGAGCGGCGTTCGCTCAGGTTGATCCACGCCACTCGGCTCACCCCCTGGTCCCGCAGCTCCTGCATCACGCGGTCGATGGCCCGCCGTTGCGGCCGGTCGTTGTAACCCAGTTCGATGATCACGAGGTCGCCGAGGCGACCGCGTTGCGACTTGATCGTGCTGAGCCCGCTGGGCGGCCTCGTCCCTTGTCCGGGCACGACGCAGCTGGCCACCGCGCCCCGGCAGGCGAGCGCATCGATCACCAGCCCCGTGTGACCGAGCCTGTTCTCGATCGCCGCTTCGGACCACGCGACGACCGAGTCACCGAGCAGGTAGGGGCGCGTGCGCGCCGACGCGGGAGCGGGGGAAGACGTGACGAGCAGGAGAGCCAGCGCAGTGACGCCGGCGAGGGCGTGCCGGACGCGTTGACGCCGACGACGAGGGCTCGGACGATCGGTGAGCATGGGGTCTCCCAGCCAGCCCCAACCAGCCCGATCGCGGAACTGTACCCCCGGTGGACAGGGGGAAAAGCGCGGCTCTCAGGTCGTGACGGCCTTCACGATCTCCTCGAACGCGTCGTCGGCGTAGGTCCGCATCTCGTCGTCCGTGCGGTCCTGGATCGGGTGGGGCACGAACACGCGGGCACTCGGGAAGCCGAGCGCCACCGCCTGGGCCTCCGCGGCGCTCACGAACTCCGCCGACGCCACGAAGACGCCCGGCACCCCCCGGATCTCGAGGTCACTGATGTCGTGCACACTGCACGACGTGCAGCTCCCTCAATCGGCGAGCGCTTCGATGACCACCTCGCACTGGGTGGCGATCTCGTGGCGGAGGTCCACCGGCGCCGGCTTCGTGAAGGTCGGCTTCCGGTAGCGCTTGACCGTGGCCCCTGCCTCGGAGAGGCGTTGCTCGAGCCGGTCGAGGAAGACGTCACCCCGGGGCTTGGAGATGTCGAGCAGCCCGACCACCTTGCCCTCGATCGAAGCCGGCCTGGGCAGCAGGTCCCGCGGCGCGGCCTGCGTCTCGTTCCCCGGGTCGAGGATCACTCGCGTCATGTGGCCCTCCTCGCCTCATTCATGCGGACACCAACCGGCTGACCGGTTGGCTCCCCGTGGCTCCGTTCACCCAGCCGCCGATGATGGCAGAGAACAGCCCCGCCCGTCCGCCGGCGTGCACGAGCAACAGGCCGCCGTCGCGGAGCTTCGGCAACGTCATGTCGCGGAAGCCGGCGGGCAGGCCCTCGCTCATGCCGCTCGCCCCTTCGATCAGCTCGGCGCCCGGGCGGGCCGTCCGATCGTTGATCTCCTGCACCGTGCGCTCGCGGTCCCAGCCGGCCTCGCCGAACACGCGGGCGTGCTCGGGCCCGACGACGACGAGGGCGTCGAAGGCCATGACGAGCTTGGGGTGGTGCATGGCCCGCAGGCACTCGGCGAAGCTGGTCGCCAGCGACTCCGGGTCCCGAGACTTCTGGTCGACGATGGTTCGGGGACCTTCGCCGGCGAAGACGGTGACGGCGTCGGCGCCGGCCGGGAGCCCGCGCGACTCGGCGAGGGAGGTCCACGGCGAGCCGCTCTCGTCCTCGGCGAAGCAGAAGCTCAGCTTCCCCGGATTTCCGTGGGTCGCCCGGTCCACTCCGCCCGGACGCCCGCCGCCCACGTTGCGGACGACGAGCTGCAACGCCCGGCCGATGGTCAGGTTGGCGCGGTGCCCCTGCCCGAGCGCGTTGCCGCCGCTGTGGATCCCGACTGCTGGCGCGCCTGGGCCGTTGGCCACGATCACCGGGCCGACTGGCATCGTCGTGGCGAGGACGCCGTGCATGTTGAACTCGTCGGTGCACACCGCCTCGAGCGCGGCGAGGACCCAGGGCAGGTGCTGCGGCCGGCACCCGGCCATGACCGCGTTGATCGCCACCTTCTCGACCGTGACCTCGATGAGGTCGGGCGGGACGACGGCCACGACCTCCTCCGGTCCCCGGCTCGTGCCTTCCAGCATGCGGAGGACCCGGGCCTCGGTCGGGGGGACCACGGGGAGCCCGTCCGACCAGCCCCGCTCGAACAGGGCCTCGAACTCGTCCTCCAGGTCGGCCAGCTCCACCCGCCGGGCCCGCAGGACCGAACCCCCGAAGCGCACGTTGAGCTCGTCGACCAGGTTCGGATCGACGGACATCGAACCGCAGCCCGGCCGCATCTCGGGCAGGCCGGGGCCGAGGCCCTGCTGGCCGGTCAGCTCCTCCCACGCCGCCCGGTACCAGCCCACCGTCCGGCCCTGTTCCGTCCCCCCCACGACGCGGACGAGCGTGGGTACCGTCTCCACCTCGTGGTGCCACGAGACCGACAGATCGGTGTCGTCCCGGGGCGCCACCGACGCGAAGAAGGCGGGATCGTCCTGCACATAGACGGTCAGCGAGTCCGGCCCGGCCGCCAGCTGCTCCAGCACCGGCATGACGGTCACGCACGTCGCGCAGTCCCGCTTCACCACCGCCACCAGCCCGTCGGGAAGAGGTGGGCGGGCCAACTCATGCGTGGTCATGGGGACAGGAACTCCACGATCCGCCGGTTCACCTCGTCCGGCCGCTCGAGGTGCAGGAAGTGGCCGGCCCCATCGACGATGTCGATGGTGACATTGCCGGGGACCATGCCCCGCGCCGCCTCCGCGACCTCCACGCCGATGCAGCCGTCGTCGGCGCCATGGAGGTAGAGCAGCCGCTGGGGCGGGATCTGCTGCGTCGCCTCCTGGACGGCGTCGAGCGCCGGATCGATCAGGCCGCCGCCGAGGCGGGCGCGGTAGTAGCCCAGCGCGGCCTGCAGGTTCGAGGGGTCCCGCAGGGACGGCTTGAGGAGCTCCAGCTCGGCAGCGGCGTCGAAGCTCGGGGACCAGTCCGCCCACAGCATGTCCACGTACGCCAGGTCGTTGGCGCCGACCAGCAGGTCAGCCAGCGGATGCTGGAAGAAGAACATGTACCAGGACCGCTTGATCTGCCTCAGGTTCGTGAGGAACGCGGCGGCGAGCGCGCCCCCGGGAGGCACCGCCATCGACACGACGGCCCGCCAGCGCTCGGGCGCGTGCCCAGCCGCGCCGTAGACGGTCGGCGCGCCCCAGTCGTGACCGATGAGTACGGCGTCGGCCCCACCCCCCAGCGCCTCGTGGAGCGCGATGGCGTCCATGCTGAGCGCGCCGGATTGGTAGAGGCCGTCGGCGGGTACCTCCGTGGGCGCATAGCCCCGCTGGAACGGAGCCACGGCGCGATAGCCGGCCGTCCCCAGCTGTACGAGGAGGTGGCGCCAGGTGTGGGCAGAGTCGGGGAAGCCGTGGAAGCAGAGGGCCAGCGGGCCGTCGCCACAGGAAAGCACCCGGAACTCGACGCCGTTGGCCCGCACTGATCGGTCTTCGATCGGGGGGGCCGGGCGGGGCACGGGCGCACCATACCGAGCCGGGAGAATTGGCGCGAGAAGGACGTGAGATTTGCGTCACCTCGCACCGCACCGTTCGTCTATCCAGGGGTAGCGTGGCGTTCAACAGGGGGTCAGCCGAGTGGTCGACATCAGGTTCCATGGAGTCCGCGGCTCCACGCCCTGCTCAGGTGAAGCGACGATGCGGTACGGCGGGAACACCTCGTGTGTGTCCATGCACAACGGCGACGAGCCGCCCTTCGTCTTCGACCTGGGCACGGGTCTCCGGTACTTCGGAGCGAGCTGGCCGCCGGAGCGCACGTTCCGCGGCACTGCGCTGCTCACGCACCTGCATTGGGACCACGTCCAGGGCTTGCCCTTCTTCGTGCCGCTGCTGCGGGGCGACGGCGCCAGCCTGGACGTGTATGCCCCCTTCCAGGAAGACGGGCGCTCGGTCTACGACGCCTTCGACTTCTTCCTCCGCCCGCCCTACTTCCCGGTGACGTTGCAGGACCTCGGCGGCCGAGTGACGTTCACCGACCTGGGGGAGGAGGAGCGCCCCATCGGGACGGCGCACGTGATGTCCCGGATCGTGCCCCACTGCGGGCCGACGCTGGGGTACCGCGTGACGTGGGACGGCGTGTCCGTGGCCTACCTCTCGGACCACCAGCAGCCTTCCGACGGATCGTGCGACGTGAGCGCCGGGGCCCTCGAGCTGTGCGCCGGCGCCGACCTGGTCATCCACGACGCGCAGTACACGCCGGCCGAGTTCGCCCGGAAGAGCACGTGGGGCCACTGCACGGTCGAGTTCGCGGTCCGGGTGGCCCACCAGGCCGGGGCCAAGCGCCTGGCCCTCTTCCACCACGACCCGTTGCGGCACGACGACGCGCTGGACGAGCTGGCCCGGGAGGCGAAGGAGCTGGCCTCCTGCCTCGGCGTCGAGGTGATGGTGGCTTCGGAGGGCCTGACCGTCAGCTTGTGACCGACTGACCGGCGGCCGCCTGGGCGGCCGGCTCCGTCTCCAGCTCGGCTTTCGCCCTCTGGCTGGCCTGCAGACCGACGACCCGTCCCAACCGTTCGTACATCGTGAACTGGGCTTCGTCGGGCCACTGGTCGCCCGTGCTGTCGCTCGGGAACCGCCGGCCTTTCGGGCCGCTGGCGAACTTGATGAACGGCGGGTCTCCGTCGTCGGTGAGGTCCTTGAACAGAAGCGCCTTGGCGTACACGAGCGTGCCCGACGCCGCGGGCGCGTCCTCGCCCGCCTCCGGCCCGAGACCACCGGGCACCGCCGGGTAGTGCACGTCCACCACAGCGACCGCCGCGACCGCCGTCCGCTGGTCGACGTCACCGGTCCCGGTCGTGTTGCTGACCGTGACGAGCTCGGTCAGCAGCTGTGCGTTCGGCGTGAAGGGCAGATCGGCGGGGTCGGGATCGTCCGGCGGATCGTTGTCGCCGTCCGTCCCCCGCAGCCGCATGCGGACGCCGTACCGCTCGTAGGCGAGCCTCCGCACCCCGTCGAGGGTCCGGGTGCCGAGGGGCCGCCCGCTCTTGTTGTCGCCCGACGCGTCGATGCAGATGATCAGCCGGCAGCGCCGGGACAGGAGCTCCAGCAGCCCGAGGTTGTCCACCTGCCCGCCGTCGGTGACCAGCAGGAACCGATCGGTGGGGTCGTGGATGCTGAACACCTCCTTGAACAGGTAGGTGAAGCGGCGCCAGCGGATCCAGCGCGGCAGCGGACCCTCACGCGTGCCGCTCCAACCCTCCACGCCCATGAGCTGGTTCACGTACCGCGGCGCCGGCAACCAGACGCCGAGGCGCAGGTTGGCCAGGACGATCAGCGCGTTGACGCTACCCAGCCTGATCTGGCCGAGACCGGGCGAGACGGCTGCGCCGGAGACGGCCATCGCCGCCTGCACCGTGGCGTCGCTGCGGTTGAAGTTGCCGAGCGACGAGCGGAAGTCCTCGGTCCGGCACCAGCCGACGTCCCCGGCGCCCACGAAGTCGCGGGCGAACGTGAACGGCCAGGCCTGGACCTCCCCGGGGCAGTGGTGGGTGTCGTAGGCGGCGGCGCAGATGAGCAGCTGCGGATGGCCCTCGCTCGGCGCCAGGGAGTCGAGCGGCGTGTCCTTGATCGGCGCCGTCCCGCCCTCCGTCCGCACCCGGGAGAAGGTGCTGGCGAGCCGGCCCTTGTACATGCCGTGGGGCGACCAGGCCTTCTGGTCGACCAGGTAGTAGAGGAGCAGGAGCCCGAGCGCGAAGCCCGCCCACACGACCCAGGCCGTGACGTCGTCCTTCACGATGGCGTGCGCCAGCGCACCCACGATGACGATCAGTGCGAGTCCACCGGTGAGGAGGCCGATCACGCCCGACCGACCGGGTCGATCCCCGGCGGAGTGCTGCTGCCGGACGAAGGCGATCATCCCGAAGAGCCAGAGGATCAGGGCGACGGCAGCGACGATCAGCACGATGGAGCGCCCGCGATCGACGATGACCAGCAACGCAGTGGCGGCGCCCACGATCGCCGCCGCCGGCGCGCCGAGCGTGAACCAGGTCGGTGAGGGCTCCCGCTCCTTCGGATCGCGGTGCGTCCAGGCCCAGATACGACGGATGAGCTGGGCGGCCATGATCCCGACCAAGGCCCCGGCGGTCAGGCCGACCGCCCACCACGCGAACAGCGGGGACGTGGCGCCGTGCCAGCCGGAGGCGAACGCGAGGCCGAACCACCACTCCCACAGGAAGAAGGCGATGAGCCCCAGGACGGGGGCGGGAAGGAAGAACAGCAACGGGATGCCCGTCGACCGGCGGGCCGGGTGGCGCTTCGCCTGGACCTTCTGCACCAGGAAGCCGATGGCGAAAACGGCGACGAGGGCGCCCAGCGCGTACCAGAACCACCAGTAGGGGACGTCGAACCACAGCAACTGCACCGCCGCCGCGGTGGTGACAGCGCCGGCGATCGCGGCGGCGACCCACCGGCGGAACCCGGGGATCCAGCGGCCGAGGGTGCGAGCCCAGGCCATCGTGACCAGCGGGCCGAGGGCGATCGTGACGAGGATCGTGGCCAGGAGCCAGCCTTCGGGCCTCGGGCCCCGCTCGCCGAAGAGGGCGTGGCCCGCCCAGCCGACGGGGGTGGCGATGGCGTAGATGCAGACGGCGGCCAAGACCAGGTTGAACAGGATCGAGAAAACGGCGGTCGTCGCCGTGGAGATGAACCCGGCTCCGTGGCGATCCTGCTTGGGGGTGGGCCACAGGAAGCGGGCGTGTTCACGGACGTACGCCGCCTCTGGCGACTCGGACTGGAACGGCTCCGGTGCGGCCGGCTCGGACCTCGTGCCCGCCAGGTGGGCCGCCGTCCCCAGGTAGCCGCCGCCCGAGACCGTCGCCAGGTACGTCGCCTGCCCGTAGACGCCCGCGGACTCGAGCGACTGCAGCGCGCCCATGGCGAAGGCGGCGGCCCTGATCCCTCCGCCCGAGAGGCAGATGCCAGTGGCGTCGGCCGGCGTGGCGTCAGGCCGCTTGTAGCGGTGCTTGACGGCCTCTGGGGTCGGGGCGGCGACGTGGCGGGGATCCAGGAAGGCCGGAGGGCCGGGGAGCAGGCCAGACGGGACCGGACCGCCAGGCGGTGTCCGGTCGTGACGAGCGAGCCGCGAGATCGCCGTCGTCAGCGACAGCAGGCCGTAGAGCATCGGCAGCACGACGACCCACTTGGCCAACGACGTGGCGAACAGCACGTGGAGCAGGGTGGAGGACGGCGGGGGCCGGTAGAAGGCCCGCCACAGCAGGTGGTCCTCGATCAGGTCCATCACCCCGGCGAACACGGTGACGTAGACCATGAACCACCCGAGCCGCCGCGTCGGCCGGCGCCGGGACCGCAGCCCACCGTAGGCGCACAGCAGGATGAGGGCGGGGACGTAGAGGGCGATGAAGAGCTGGTCCCACAGCAGCGAGCTGTTGACCGAGCCCGGAACGCCGTCGACAGGCCCGGGGAAGCACTCCGCGATCTGCTTCTCCCACGCCTCCTGCGAACCTGAGAGCGCGAGGTCCGACAGGTCGACGGTGCTGTGTTCGCACTGAATCGTGAACCCGTCCCTGGCCTTGGTGAGCGCGAACGCGCAGAGGACGAGCAGGAGCAGCGCGGCCAGCAGGAAGAGCCCGGTCTCCGACGAGGAGCGCCGCTTCTCAGCTGCCACCGGCGCCGCCCTTGAGCTTGCCCTTCAGGCCCACGAGCCGGCCGAGGGCGTCGTACCAGAAGCCGGCCCCGAACATGAGGGCGGCCGCGGTGACGAGGCGGCCGGGTACACGGTGCCAGAGCCAGGACCCGGGGTCTCCCGCCTCCCACCGGCCCTCGGTGTTCTCGTCCCGCATCTCGGTCCAGAGCGCGGCGGGTTCGACGAATCGGTACCGGCGCGTGCCCCGCACCAGGTCGGCGGCGCACTGCAGGCGGGCTTGGGCCTCCTCCAACTCGGCCCGATCGGTCGCCGCCGAGGCCGCAGCCGTCGTCGTCGGAGCCGCCTCGTCCAGGCCGGCCACCTCGCGGCACAGCGCGAGGAAGGTGTCGGGATCCCTCACCTCCAGGTCGGCGTCCACCACCTGCGAGGCGTCCGTGGCCAGAGCCGATCGCAGGTCCTTGTCGTGCCACAGGTCGTCGAGCAGCCGGAACGAGTCGGCCTGGACCACGAACACCACGCCCAGCGCGATGATCGCGGCGATCTTGCGGTTCTGACGCCGGTAGAAGCGGCTGAGCGCGTCCATCTCGGCCTCGAACCAGGTCTCGATGGCCTTGCGGGCACCGACCATGAGGTCGTTGCCGGCCACGGCCTGCCGGACCCGCCGCAGGGCGGTGGCCAGTTGCTTGTTCCCCGCCACGATCGACTCGAGGTCCTCGAGGGTGACGAGCCGCTCGGCCTCTTCGACGACCGCATCCCACCGCTGCGCGGCGACGCCGGGGGGCGGCACCGAGGCGACCTCCTTCTCGATGCGGCCCGGGGAGGTCAGACCAGCCCAGTACTCCTCGGGCGCCGTCACACCCAGTCGCGTTGCCGCTTCTTGGAGCGAGCTGCGGGTGAGCGTCTCCTCGGCCAGACCGACCAGCGCGTCGCTGAGGAGCTCGCCCGGCACATTGCTGAGACGGGTCCGCCACCCGCTGGCTGCGGTGTCGTCGAGCGAGTGAGACAGGCGGTCACGCAGCCGCTCGAGGAAGTCCTTCGTCGCCTCCGGCACCTCGTCGGCGGTCGGGATGCTCGCCGCCTTCGCCCGGCGCTCGGACAGCGCGCCCTGATCGGCGTTCTCCTTGTCCGGGCTCACCTCGGGCCGGTAGTCCGACACGCCCACCGGGATGCGCCACAACACGTCGCGCAGGCGGGCCTGGGGCTTCACCGTCGAGTCCACGATGCCTGCCAGCGACCGCCAGAGCTGCTTCGCCCGCATGCGGGTGAGCCAGGAGAACGCCTCGTTGATCCCTGAGACGGCGATCGAGAGCAGGAACCAGACCAGGACGAGGCCGATGGCGACATCGAGGATCTCCGACACCCCCACGCTGGCCCCTCCCCGGCTCGTGCGACCCGTGCCGCCGGCGAACCGTAGTGGCCGCCGTCAGGAGCCGCGGCGGACCATGGTGCGCGGAGGCCGGCGCCGCGTTGTCTGGTGTCAGGCCTGGTTCTCGCCGCCGAAAATCTCGCTGACGCTGGTGTCGTCGAAGACGGCGGCCAGGGCGTCGGCGAGGATCGGCGCCACCGAGAGCACCTCGAGCTTGTCCAGCTGCTTCTCGGGCGGCAGCGGCAGGGTGTTGGTGATCACCACCCGGGCGATGGGTGCGTTCTTCAGGCGATCGACCGCGGGGCCGGAGAGCACCCCGTGGGTGGCCATCGCCCAGACCTCGGTGGCGCCCCGCTCCAGGAGGATCTCCGCCGCCGAGGCGATGGTCGACGCGGTGTCGATCATGTCGTCGGTGATGACGCAGTGCCGGCCGGCGACGTCGCCGATGACCTCGCGGGCGACGGCGACGTTGGCCATCCCCTTCGGCCGGCGCTTGTTGATGAAGGCCAGATCGGCATCGAGGTCGCCGAGGTGCTGGGCGAAGCGCTCCGCCACCTTTACCCGCCCGGCGTCCGGGGCGACCACGACCACACCGGGTTCGCAGTGGTCCCGGATGTAGCCCTCCAGAACGGGGATGGCCGTCAGATGGTCGACCGGGCCGTCGAAGAAACCCTGGATCTGCCCGGAGTGGAGGTCCACACTGACCATTCGTTTGGCGCCTGCGGCCTTGAAGAGGTCGGCCACCAGGCGCGCCGTGATCGGCTCCCGACCCTCGGCCTTGCGGTCCTGCCGGGCGTAGCCGTAGAAGGGGCACACGGCCGTGATGCGCTTCGCCGACGCCCGGTAGGCGGCGTCGATCATGATGAGCTGCTCCATGATCGAGTCGTTGACGGAGCGCCCGTCGCAGCCGTAGTGGGTCTGCATGATGAAGACGTCCGTGCCGCGGACGCTCTCGGTGAACCGGGGGCGGTACTCACCGCTCGAGAACTCGACCAGGTTGGGGTCGCCGAGCTCGATGCCCAGGTGTTCGGCGATCTCCTCGGCCAGCGCCAGGTGGGTACGGCCCGAGTAGAGGGCCATGCGCTTGGTCGTGACGCGTTCCATCTACTGCTCGGACTCCGCTCGCCGGTCGGGGGCTTCAGTGTAGAAGGCTCCGGTCACCTGCTTCGACTCGACGACGCTGCCCGCCTCCAGCACGGCGTACGGCCCGACGTGGGCCTGCTCGCCGACCTCGCTGTCCCGCACGACCGCGTGCTCGACGATGGCGCCGTCGCCCACGACGCTGTCGACCAGGCGGGTGTCGGGGCCGATCTCGCAGCCGTCGCCGACCACGGTGCGGCCCTGCAGCATCGTGCCCGGGTAGAGGGTGACGTCGCGACCGAGCTGGACCGTGGCGTCGATGAACGTTTGGCGGGGGTCGAGCATCGTGACGCCCTCCAGCAGCCACCGCCGGTTGATGCGGCGGCGTAGCTCCCGCTCGGCCAGCGCCAGCTGCCATCGGTCGTTAACGCCCTGAACCTGCTGGGCGTCGTGGAGCGTGTAGGCGTCCACGCCGTGGCCGGTGTCGTGGAGCACGGAGATGACGTCGGTGAGGTAGTACTCGCCCTGCGCGTTGTCGGGCGAGAGGCGGCGCAGTGCCGGCCCCAGCAGGTCCCGGCGGAAGCAGTAGATGGAGGTGTTGACCTCCTGGATGGCCCGCTCCTCGGGCGTGGCGTCGCCCTCCTCGACGACCCGCGCCACGAGGCCGTGCTTGTCGCGCACGAGACGGCCGTATCCCGTCGGCTCACTCATGTGCGCGGCGAGGATGGTGCCGCCGTGGCCACCGGCCTCGTGGAAGGCCACGAGGTCGTGGAGAGTCTCGGGCAGGAGCAGCGGGGTGTCGCCGGGGACGATGAGCACGGTCGACGTGTCGTCCAGATCCGCGTCGGGGAAGGCGGTGAGCCCGACCATGACCGCGTCGCCGGTGCCCCGCTGCACCCGCTGCTCGACGAAGCTGACGTGCAGCTCAGCGGGGCTGTCCTCCTGCACCCGCTTCGTCACGCGGGCCGCGCCGTGCCCGACGACGACCACCGTCCGCTCGACGTCGAGACCCTCGAGGGCGTGGAGCACGTGGAGGACGAGCGGGCGGCCGCAGATGACGTGGAGCGGCTTCGGGCGTTCGGACCGCATGCGCGTGCCCTGGCCCGCCGCCAAGACGATCGCTGAGATGCTCACGCCACCGTTCTAGCGCTCGGCGGCGCCCGGGGGGCGGTGGATGGCCCTGAGCAGGGGAAGCCTGGCGCTCGGAGCGCCGTCAGGTGGGAGCTCCACCACCCCAGGCGTTCCAGTGGGTCAGCTCCGCGGCCGGCAGGCGGTGCCCGGGCCGGAAGTCGTCCCCCGTGTAGAAGGCCACCGGGAGCAGCGCTACCTGCATCCAGTCGTCCGGGATGCCGAGCAGCTCGCCGACCTCCTTCTCGTGGAACAGGTGCAGCGTCGTCCACGAGCTGCCGAGGCCACGAGCGCGCGCCGCGAGCATGAACGACCAGGCCGCCGGGGCGATGGAGCCGTAGGTCGACGCCTGCGCCACGAGGATCGGCGTCTCGACGACCCGACCCTGCACACAGGCGATCACGAGCACCGGCACCTGGTCGAGCACGGAGCCGAGGTACTCGGCCGACTCGATCACCTTGGGCATCACGTCCTCGCGGGGATCTCCCTCCGCCAGCGGCGGTGGGTAGCCCATGGCCCGTAGCGTCGCCCACCCGTCCCGGTAGTGCTCGGCGATGATCCGCTTCTTGTCGGGGTCGGTCACGACGACGAAGGCCCAGTTCTGTGCGTTGGTCGCCGTCGGTGCCTGGAGCGCGATCTCGAGGCACTCCTCGATGAGCGATGGCGGCACGGGCTTGCCGAGATCGAGACGTTTGCGAACGGAGCGAGTGGTCGTCAGCAGCTTGTCGGCCGCTGCCTGGTCGATCGTCATGCTCGGACTGTACGGTGCCCCCCGCAGGAGCCGGGCTGCCCGGCGCCGCACCGCCGCGGACAGGCTGAGTGGCGATTGGGTACGCTGCCCCGCATGGGCGAGGTCGTGGCAGTCCTGAGCGTGTTCGCCGGGCTCCTCCTCGTCGGCTCGGCCGCCCTCTGCTGGCTGGCCTGGCGGACCCTGCGCCGGCGCAACGAGGTGACCGCGGGCCACCCGACCCGGCCACCATTGCGCTGGCTGGTCTGGCCGACGGGCTGCGCCCGCCTGCACCGGCGGCTGCGGGCCTCGGTCGTCGTGCTCCGGGCTGCGGTCCCGGCCCGCCGCGTTCGGCGCCGCCGCTCACGACGTCGGGATGACGCATCGGTGCTCGAAACGTTGGCCGCCGAGATCGAGGCCCATGCCGTCGTGCTCGACGGCGAGCTGCTGCTCGTGGCTCGCGCCCGCGGCGCCAGCGGGACGGTGGGGCGCCAGCAGGCGGCGCGCCGCGTCGCCGAGCTGGAGCGGAGTGCGTTGCGCATCGCCGCCGAGGCGCGCGGGTGCGGCCGGGACGGGAGCGAGTCGGTCGACGCCGGACTCCGCCGGATCAGCGAGGACCTCGATGCCCGCGACGCCGCCTGGGAGGAGCTGTCGCGGATCGAGCGCGGAGCCGGGCTGAGCGCTACCGCGTGAGCCCATGGCAGGAGGTCGGTGACGGCTGCTTCCGGCGTCGTTACCAGAGGTTCGACCTCAACATCGGGGTCGTGCGCGGGAGCGACGCCCTGCTGGTGCTCGACACGCGGGCCGACCTGCGCCAGGCCGACGAGCTGCTCCGCGAGCTGACCTTCTTCGGCCAGCCGGTCCGGTGGGTGGTCAACAGCCACTGGCACTTCGATCACGTCTTCGGCAACCAGCGCTTCGTCGAGGCGGCCCGCGGTGAAGGACAGCCCGGCGCAGTGGAAGTCGCCGGCGACGTCGAGCTCTGGGGCCACCGGGACCTCCCCGAGACGCTGCTCGCTGACGAGACCGAACTGCGGTCCGTGCTGCGGTCCTTCTATGGGGACGAGGCGGGGGACGAGTACGACCGCGTCGTGCTGACGCCACCCGACCACCTCGTGGCCGAGCGCGTCACACTGGACCTCGGCGACCGCGCCGTCGAGCTCGTGGATCTCGGCCGGGGCCACACCGGCAACGACATCGTCGTCGTGATCCCGGCGGCCGAAGTGGTGTTCGCGGGCGACCTGTTGGAGGAGTCCGCACCGCCCGCCTTCGGCATCGACTGCTTCCCGCTCGAGTGGCCGGTCACGGCCGGTGCAGTGGCGGCCGAAGGAGGGGCCGTCTACGTGCCCGGCCACGGCGACGTCATGGGATCTCCAGCGGTCACCGGGCAGGTGCATGACCTGGCCGCGGTGGCCAATCTGATCCGCGAGCTCTTCGAGGCAGGAGTTCCCGCAGCCGACGCGCTCCGGGAGGCCGGCGACCGATGGCCATATCCGGCCGACTCCCTCGTCGAGGCCGTGAGCCGGGGCTACACCGCGCTCGCCGGCTGAGCGCTCAGTCCGAGGAGCCGGTCAGGCGCAGGTGGCGCAGCCGCCAGCAGGCCAGGCCGAGGGTCACGGCGGTGATGATGGCGAGACGGACGACGGCCGCCCAACCCTCCGGGAGCCCGTCTCTCAGCAGGTCGTCCGTGCCCGGTCCCAGGCCGGCGAACACCGCTCGGCCCTCCCACATCGGTGAGAGTTGCGCGATGCCGGTGAGCGACGAGCCCAGGAGCCGCTCGATGAAGAAGACCACGGCCAGCGACCACACGGCGGTCCGGCGGGTCACGCAACCGATGAGCACGAACAGGCCCACATAGGCCGCTGATCCCGCCGCCGTGGCGAGGGCGATGGCGGGCACGCTCTCCGGGCTCTGGGCGACGACTGCCGCCAGCGCCATCGCCGGCACGAGGGTCACGAGAGACACGATCCAACCACCGAGCCAGCGCGCCGTGACGATGGTCCAGATCGGCGCCGGCGAGAGGAACGTGAAGTGGAACGTGCCCGACCGGAGTTCGGCGCCGAGGACCGCGTCGCCGATCACGAGGCAGGCAATCGGGATCAGCAGCGAGAACAGGCCGACGTCGGCGACCGTGGCGAAGGCCTGGTCGGCGGGCTCGTCGCTGAGCCGGGACAGGAGTCCGAAGCCGACGGCGGCCCCGCACGGGATGGCGAGCGTCCACCATCGCCGCGCCGGAAGGCAGGTCCGCAAGGTGAAGCCGAGGACCGCCCCGAACGGCGGGCGACCCCGGGCCCGGGTCGCCGCCGTCATCGGACCAGCTCCCTGAACATGCTCTCGAGGGAGTCGTCGAGGGGCCGCACCTCGTCGAGGCGGGCGTCCAACGACCGGGCCAGGCGGGGGAGGGCCACGGCGATGTCCCGCGCCCGGGTGGACGACACGATGATCTCGGTCCCGTCGACGGCAACGCTGGCGACGGCATCGAGCTCGAGCAGCGCGCCGGCCAGCGCCCTCGTGGAACGGGTTCGCACCAGCACGCGACGGGGCCGGTCCGCCATGGCGTCGCGGATGGCGCGGTGGTCACCGGCCGCCGCCAGCCGGCCCCGCAGCAGCACGATCTGCCGTTCGGCCAGGCGTTCGACCTCGTGGAGGACGTGCGAGCTGACGATCAGCGTTCGCCCCTCGGCGCCTAGCCGGCGGAAGAGGGTGATGAGGTGGGCTCGCTGCACGGGATCGGCGCCGTTGAGCGGCTCGTCGAGCACCAGCACTGTGGGCCCGGTCACGAGGGCGGCGGCGATCTTCGTGCGCTGGCGCATGCCCTTGCTGAAACCACCGACCCGGCGGTCGGCCACATCGGTCAATCCCACCGTGGCCAGGCTGGCGTCGGGGGCGCCCCGGTCGCCCACCCCGTGGAGCCGGGCCACGTAGCGCACGAGCTGGCGGGCGGTGACGCCGGCGGGGACCGCCTCGTCTTCCGGCACGAGCGACAGGGACTGCTGGACGGACCGGTCCACGCGTGGATCGCGACCCATCACCCGCACCGATCCGGTGTTCGGCCCGAGGAGTCCGGTCATGGTCCGCATGAGGGTCGTCTTGCCCGCACCGTTGGGCCCGAGGAGACCCGTCACGCCGGGTCCGAACGAGCAGCTCAGCTCCGAGAGCGCGACCTTCGGCCCGAACCACACCGACACGTCGTTCACCTCGACCGTCGCGCCGGGCGCGAAGGCGGGGTCGATGATGGGCTCGCCCGGCGGCGGCAGCGCACTCACGCGTCGGGCTCCCGATAGCGGCGGAACAGGATCACGAACGCCAGGACCAGCACGAGGACGTAGACCCCGATGGCCAGCATCCCGCCGCCGTTCACACCGCTGAGGGGACTCCCCTCTTCGACCTCTCCGAGGAAGATCAGGTCCCGCAGGTACAGGGGGAGGGCGAGCAGGTTGAGGACGCCGATGGGGCTGGTCTGGTCGGCATCGTTCTCCAGCACCGCGCCGGTGATCACCGACGGCACGAGGGCCAGGGCCAGGATGGCGACGCCGGCCACGATGCGCCGGCTGGTCAGCGAGCCGATCGCCACGCCGATGGCCGCGTAGTACACGGCGAGGATGGCGACTGCCAGGGGGACCTGCCAGATGACCTCGGCGTTGTCGCGGAGGTAGTCGAGCGCGGCGTCGCTGACCAGCATCTGGCCGATGAACAGGACGACCTGGGGGAGGAAGCTGAACCCGAAGAGGATCGTTGCGATGGCACCGACCTTGGCCAGCACGTAGTCCCGGCCCTCGAGCGGGCGGGCGAAGATCAGCGGCAGGACACGGTGCCGTCGATCAGGGCACACGACGTCGGGAGCGGTCAGCGCCACGAACAGGAGCAGCGCGGTCGACACGCCGACGTACTCCCGGTAGGTGATGAACTCGAAGCCCTCGGCCGGCGTGTCCCTGGTGAGGTAGCCGACGCCGACGTTGATGATGGCCGGCACAGTGACGATGGCCAGCAGGCTCCAGGGCAGGACCTTCTGGCGCCACGACCGGCGGATGCCGAGCGCCGCGGCGGATGGAGGCGCGGTACAGCGCCAGCGTGGCCGAGCGCCGCCCGCCGAGCGTTCCCTCGTAGGGCCGATAGCCCCGGTCGTAGACCGCCCCGAGCGGGCCGGTGGCGCTCATCGCTCACCAGCCTGGCGGAGGAAGACCTCGTCGAGCGAGGAGTGACGGGTGGACAGGGCGTGGAGCGGCAGCGCGAGGTCGGCGACCGCGTCACGGACCGCGTCGAGCGTCGCGTCGCCGCCGAGCCCGTCCGAGTCGACCTCGAGGCTGGCGTCCTCCAGCGTGGTCACCCGCAAGTTGCGCCGGACCAGTTCCTGGACGAGCGCGTCGTTGGCGCCCCCCACGTCCACCCTGACGGTGCCGGGCCGTTCGAGAAGCTCATCGGTCGGCCCGGCCAGCACGAGCTGGCCGGCGTTGATCATCACGACGTGGTCGCACACGGCCTGCACGTCGTCGAGGAGGTGCGTGGCCAGGACCACCGAGATGCCGAAGCTGGAGAGGCGGGCGACGAGTGCCAGCATTTCCTGGCGCCCGATCGGATCGAGGCCGGCGGTCGGCTCGTCCAGCAGCACGACCTCGGGGTCGGCCACCAGCGCCTGCGCCAGCTTCGTCCTCTGCCGCATGCCCGTGGAGAAGCCCTCGATGGCACGGAAGCGGGCTTCGTCCAGTCCCACCAGGTCTAGGACGTCCGATGCCCGCTGGCGGGCGGCCCGGGGTGGCAGGCCGCTCATCTCGCCCAGGGTGGACACGAGGTCGGCCGCGGTCTGGTCGGGGGGCAGGCAGTCGTGCTCGGGCATGAACCCCAACCTGCTGCGCACGCCGACGGGGTCCTCGGCCACGGGTCGGCCGCACACCTCGACCGCTCCGTTGGTGGGGCGGATGAGCCCGAGGAGCAGCCGGAACAGGGTGGTCTTGCCCGCACCGTTCGCGCCGACGAGCCCGACCGACCCGCGAGGGACCGAGACCGTCAGCCGGTCCAGCGCGGTCGCACCGCCTGGGAAGACCTTGGTCAGGGTTTCGGCCTCGAAGGCGGGGACCGCTGCCATACCGCTCCCAGTGTGGCCGGTGAGCGGGTGCTCGCCCGGTCGCGTTGTGCCGCCGCGATGGAATCGGTGTCGCGCGCTCGCGACGGAATCAGTGCCACGGTGTCGTTCTCATGCCGAGCGAGGTGGTAACGAGCGGGGCCATGACGGACGAGGAGGTGGTGGCGTTGTACGAGCGATCGGTCGATCCGCTGTACCGCTACGCCACGCGCCTCACAGGTGGGGACCGCGCCTGGGCGGACGAGCTCGTCCAGGAGACCTACCTTCAGCTCGTGCGGCGCCTGCGGAGCGGCCCGCCGTTCCAGCCCGACACGGGCTGGCTGATCGTCTCCTGCCGTCACCGCTTCCTCGACCAGCTCAAGCAGGACCGGCGGCGGCGCGAGCGGGAGCGACATGACGTGTTGCCGGCTGCCGATGTCACCGCGGGCGAGGCGGGTGACGGGGCGCTGACGGCCGCTCTCGGCCAACTCCCTCCCGACCAACGCGTCGCGCTGGTGCTCCGGTACGTCGACGAGCTGAGCGTGCCCGACGTCGCCCGCGAGCTGGGTCGCAGTGTCCACGCCACCGAGTCCCTCCTGGCCCGCGCCCGCGCCGCGCTGCGGGCCGTGATGTCCGACGGGGTCCGCGATGGATGACGACGACCGCGACCTCGGCGCCGCGGTGCGGGCCGCCGGCGTAGAACCCACGACCGCGACCAGGGACGCGATGCGGGCGACTCTCGACGCGGCCCTCGGTGGCGCCGACGTCGAGCCGGCACCGATGCGGCCCAATAGGCCCAATCGACGGCGCGGTCTACTGGTGGCCGCTGGGCTGGCGGCTGCGGCGGCCGTGACTGCCGGGGCTGTGCTGGTGGCCGACCGAGACGAAGCGGCCCGCGTCGTCACCGCTGGATCGACTCCTTCCTCGGTCACGCCCATGAGTCCGCGGCTCATCACGCTGGACGACCTCCTGGGAGCGCGTTGGGTGGTCGTCGAGCGCGACGGCGAGCCCTGGTCGACGGCCTATCTGCCGTATGTCGAGTTCGGGGCGAGCGGCCTCGGAGGGTCGCCCGACCCGTTCCTCGGCGGCAACGACGGGTGCAACTGGTACGGCGCCGGGGGCTCGCTCGAGGGCGACCGGTTGCGGGTCGCCGAGGTCGCATCCACAGCCATGGATTGCGGGGCGGGCGTGGGCGGGGTGCTGCCGCAGGACGGCGATGGCATCCTCCTGTCGGACGACGGCCGGACCCTGGACCTGACCGGGCCCGACGGCCGCGTGCGGCTGCGATTGACCCGCTTGGAGTCGCTGACTGCCGCCGCTCCCGACACGCTGACCGGACGCTGGGTGCTCGACGGTGGTGCGCCCGGCCCGCTCGAGCTCGACTCCGACGGGTCGGGCCGGTTGGGGAGCTGCCGGTGGGGATGGGAGCTCGGGCAGTCACTGGTCGTCAGCGGCTGGCCGGCTGATCCTTATGCCTGCCTCGACGGCAGCGATGACCAGGCGTCGAGCCGTCTGGTGGAGATGCTGGTCGGCGGTGGACGGGTCGCCGCGCGCCTCTCGGACGACCGTACGGACCTCTACCTCTCCGACGACCAGTTCGTCATCCGCCTCTCTCGCATCAGCGGTGGGGAAGGCTCGCTGGTGCCCCCGCGCACGGTCGACATTCTCGCCGGCTGGCCCGCTCCACCCGCCGTGGTGCCGGACCTGGCGCTCGTGCCCCGGCTACTGCCGAGCGAGCCGGTACCGGGGGCCCGGGATGTGACGCGGCGCGAGTACGCCGACGAGCCGGCCACGATCCACGACTACTCCCAGCTGTGGGCTTCCGGCGGGGGCGCGGCCCTTCACGTCACGACGCACCTCGGCCAGCACCCGGAGCCCCCCGGCCCCGGCATGACCGAGATCGATGTGGACGGCTGGGACACCGCCTGGTTCACCCCTGGTTCCGGCGGGCCGCAGTCGCTGGTGCTCGACGATCCCACCGGGATGGTCACGATCTTGCTGGCCGGGCTGCCCGGGGACGTCGCCGACCTGGTGCCGATGCTCGAGCGGCGCGGTGACGGCCAGCCGGGCTGGGACCTGGCGCTCAGCAGCTTCATCCCGGTGCACGAAGGCTGGGGCACGGGCGCGGCGGCACGGGACGTGACGTGGACCGGGGACAGCACCGAGAGCACCGTGGCTGAGCTGACCGTGATGTGGGGGACGCCGGGCCCGCTCGTCAACGTGTTCAGTGGTGTCGTCGACGGGAGCGCCGACCTCACCGAGGTGGGAGGCGCTCCGGCCGTCGCCTACCAGGTCGGCGACATCTCCGTGGTGGGCTGGTCGCCGCAACCCGACGTCGTCGCGCAGATGGCGCTGGTGGGCTCACCCGAGGACGCGCTGTCGCTGGCCCGCAGCGTTCAGCCTGTCGACGTGGCCACGTGGGCCGGCATCAGGGCCGTCGAGTTGGGTGACGGCTGCCAGAGCCTGCTCTGCTGAGCGGTCAGTCAGCGGGCCGCGGCGTGGCGGCCGGCCAGGTAGCCGAACACCATGGCCGGGCCGATGGTGCCGCCCGGCCCGCCGTAGGTCATGCCGAACGGGGAGCCCATCACGTTGCCGGCGGCGTAGAGCCCGGCGATCGGTTCGCCGTCCAGGTCGAGCACGCGACCGTCCGGGTCGACGCGGGGGCCGCCCTTCGTGCCGAGGGCGCCGCTGTGGATCTCGAAGGCGTAGTACGGCCCGCGTTCGAGCGGGCCCAGCGTGGCGTCCCGGCGGCCCTTGCGGTACGGATCGCCCCACCAGCAGTCGAACGCGCTGTCGCCGCGGCCGAAGTCGGGGTCGTGGCCCTCGGCGCACAGCTCGTTCCAGCGGGCGACGGTCCGCTCGAGCTCCTCGCCGTCGATGTCGAGCTCAGCGGCGAGCTCGGCCGGCGTGTCCCCTCTCGGCACCCAGTCGGGCACGGTGTCGCCTCCGGCCCCGGCCGTGACCCGGAACCCGTAGGTCTCCACGTAGTTCTGGTCGAACACCAACCAGCAGGGCAGATTCGCGTACTCGAACCGCGAGACGTCCTCCACGTGGAAGGCGGCACCGAAGGCGTTGTAGTTCGCGGCCTCGTTCGTGAAGCGTCGCCCGCGCTTGTTGACCATGATCGAGTGGGGGAGCGTGCGCTGGCCGTTGACGAGGATCCGGCCGAGGGGGTTGGACTCGACGGGGACCACCCCGACGGGGATCCACCACGCCTCGCGCATGTTGGAGAGCATCGCCCCCGCCCTCATGGCCATGAGGAGACCGTCGCCGGTCGACGTCTCGATCGAGACCGGGTGGCTCATCGGTCCCCTCAGGAACGCGCGCCGGAGCTGCTCGTTCCACTCGAAACCGCCGGAGGCGAGCACGACGCCCTTCGTTGCATACACATCGATCGGGCCCTCGGGAGTGTCGACGATGACACCGACGACTACGTCGTCCTCGATGATCAGCTCGCGGCCGGTGCACGACGTCCTCGGCTCGATGCCCCGCGCCAGACAGGCGTGCAGGAGGCGCCCGGCCAGTGCCTGCCCGCAGCCCCGCTCGTTGCGGAGCTTGCGCCGTTCATGCTCTTCCGGCGACGGCGGCTCGGGCACCGCCTTGCCCAGCGGCGTCTCGCTCATGGTGATGTGGGGGTCGGCGAAGTAGGGGGACGGCGTCACGCGGTCGGCCCAGTCGCCGAGCTCGTCGAACGGGAAGATCGGGCACTCGAGCGTCCGCCCTCCCTCAGGGCTGCCGCCCGGGAACTCCGGGTGGTAGTCCGGCATGCCGGGGACGGCGTAGAACTGGACGGCCGTCTTCGCCTCGAGCAGCTCGATCATCTCCGGCCCGGCGTCGACGTAGGCCTCGACGAGCTGGGGCTCGAGCATGTCGCGCGACAAAGACATGATGTAGGTGATCGCCTTGTCTCTGCTGTCGGTGACACCGACGTCCGCCATGTGCGGGTTGTTCGGGATCCACACCTGTCCGCCGGACCACGCGGTGGTGCCCCCGATCTTGTCGGCCTTCTCGAACACGGCGACGCTGGCCCCACCTTCGTGGGCGGTCACCGCTGCTGTGAGCCCGGCTGCTCCTGTGCCCAGCACCACGACGTCGAAGCGCTCCATGCCTCCAACCTCCTCTGGCGGTCCGCGTGTACGCGGTGAGGCGATGGTAGTCCTGGTCGCGATATGGGCAACAAACGTTGCCCCAAACGGCGCCGAACGGGTCTAAGCCGCCGTCGGGATCTCCTGCAGCAGGCCGCGCAGCTCGCGGAGCGCGTGGAAGGTGCGGCTCTTGACCGTTCCGATGGGAAGTCCCAACCGCTCGGCAATCTCCTTCTGCGTGAGCTGCTCGAAGTAGGCGAGGCGGACCAGTTCGCGCGGGGCCGGTGCTAGCTGCGCCAGGGCGCCGCGGACTGCCATGGTCGTGGCGACGGACTCGACCGCCGGCTCGACCGGAGGAGCAAGCTCGTGTACCTCGGCGGTGGGCACCGAGGGCCGCGCCGCGTCCCGGCGAGCCCGGTCGATCACCACGTTGCGGGTCACCGTGGCGACGAACGTCGGCTCGGAGCCGCGGGCGGGATCGAAGCGGGCGGCGCTCTTCCAGAGCCGCACCATCGTCTCCTGCACCACGTCGTCGGTGCCCACCGTGGTGCCCATCCGGCGGGCGACGCTGCAGACGAAGGGGGTGAAACGGCGGACGAACTGGCCGAGCGCTCGCTCGTCGCCCGCTGCGATGAGGGGCAGCAGGGGCCTGGAGGGGGCGCTGGAAGGGGTGGCCAGGGCGGTGGCGGACATCGGGGCATGCCTTTCCGTGCGTGGGCGGGTCCTGCCGTCCACCCTGCGGGTAAGGGGTCCTGCCCCGGTAGTGGGAGGATGCCTATTCCGCCGCCCTGAGCACGCCCTCGGAGGCTCAGGCCGGCCCTCCGCTCGAAGCGCCCAGGCCGGCTCGGGCGGCCACCGCCGCCGCCTGCGCCCGGGTGCGAACGTCCAGCTTGGCGAGGATGCGCGAGACGTGGACGCTCGCCGTCTTCTCGCTCATGAACAGCGCGGCCCCGATCTGGCGGTTCGTGTGACCGGCGGCCACCAGGCTGAGCACCTCCAGCTCGCGCGGGGTGAGGCCGAATGGCGTGTCCTCGGGCCGGCGAGGCTCGCCACCCTCATCCGTCAGTGGCAGCGCCGCCCGGCCCGCCGCCTCCTCGATCGCCCGTTCGAGGCTTGCCGCGCCCAGGCTCCTGGCCGCGCGATGCGCCTCCTGCCACAGCTGCGCCGACTCGGCCCGACGGCCCGCGGCCAGGACCGCTTCCGCCTGCCGCCACCGGCAGTACACGGCGGGCGCCGGGAAGCGCAGGCCCTCCCACCGGCGCGCCGCGTCCGCCCATGCTTCGGGGTCCGACCTGCCGTTCCGGCGGCCGACCTCGGCTTGTCCCATGGCTGTCGAGGCCCGCACCTCGGACGTGACGGGTGCCCGTCGCGCCCGCGCCCGCCGATCGAGCCCGTCGAGCGTGTCCTCCAGCCGCTCGGCCTCCGGAGATGACGCTGCTCGGCCGGAGGCCGCCCGTTCGGCGTCGGACAGATCGGCGACCGCCCGCAGGCCGGCGGCGCACAGCCGGGCCAGCATCTCGTCATCGCCGGTGAGGCCCATCCCGGTCGTGACGGCGGACAGGGCATCGTCGGGCCGGCCTTCCCACAAGGCCAGCTCGGCGAGCGCCCGGTAGAGGAGCCCATTGATGCGACCGTCGTGGATCTGGACACCCAGGCAGCGTGCGGTCTCGAGGTGCTCGCGGCCGCTGTCCGAGCGGCCGAGGTCGACATCGAGCAACCCCGTCACCACGTGGTGGACGACGGCCGGCAGCCCCCACAGGTCGCGCTCGTCCACCTGTAGGCGCGATTCCGCCTCGGGCCAGCGGCCGAGCTGGTGGAGGAAGCCGGCCGCCATGCAGTCCAAGAGCTGCGCGGCCACGTCGAGACCCGCGACCCTGCAGAAGTCAGCGGCGTCGACGGCCCTCGTGACCATCTCGTCGGCGCGCCCGTGTTCGGAGAGCACGCGCCACAGGTGCACGTAGGTCCCGGCCACGTCGGCCACGTCCCCGTTGCGCTCCGCCAACTCGCGGGCGTGGTGCAGCTCGGCCAGGCCGCCATCGGTATCCCCCTCCGCGCACAGGACGAGCCCGAGGACGTGGCGGGCGTGCCCCTCGTCCAGCGGCGAGCCCACGGCGGCGGCGATGGCGGTCGCGGCCTCGGCATGCGGTCGGGCCCCGGCCGGCTCGCCGATCCGCTCGAGCGCGTCGGCGTAGGCCGACAAGACCCGGGCCCGGGCGGCGGTGGCCGGCTCGCCGGGGACGAGGTCGACCGCTTCGCGGTACTCCTCGAGCCCCTTCCCGTGGTGGCCCGCCCGCCAGAGGAACCAGGCCCGCCGCTCGTGCAGGAGACCGGCCGCGGTCGGATCGGCAATGGGGTCGACCTCGTCGATGGCCGTGCTCGTGAGCCCGATGGCCCGCTCCAGCGCGCCGGCGCGGCTGGCCGCGTCCGCGGCGCGGGCCAGCAGCTCGTCGCGGTCGAGCGCCAGAGTGGGCACGTGCTCCGCGCCGCGGTGCGCGGGCTCCCACAGCTCCACCGCGGCCTCGTAGTAGCGGTGGGCCTCGGGCAGGGCGTAGCCGGCCTCGGCGGCGAGTCCGGCCTCGACCATGGCGGTGAGCGCCCGCCCCTCGTCCCCGGCCGCCCTCCAGTGATGGGCGAGCTCGGCCCACGGCTCGATGCCGGACCTCGCCGCCGAGGCCGCCAGCAGCTCGGCGTACCGGGAGTGGTACGTGCGCCGCTCGCCGGGCAGGACATCGGCGTACACGGCCTCGTGGAGGAGCGCGTGCCGGAACTCGTAGCGGTTCGTGGACGGCTCGGCCGTGATGATGTTGGCGTCGCGGGCCTCGCGGAGTGCGGCGTCCAACGCGGACGCGTCGAGCGTCAGGACCTCGGAGAGCCGGTCGTGCTCGATCCGCCGCCCGCCGACCGCCGCCACCCTCAGCACGAGCTGGGCATCGGTGGAGAGGCGAGCGAGGCGCGACGCCAGGAGATCGGAGAGGAGCGGAGGCACCACGTCCGCTGGCGCCTGGTCCGGCCGGAGCGATGCGGCGCGGGCCAGCTCCTCCAGAAAGAAGGGGTTCCCCTCGGACCGTTGGAAGATGGCCTCCGTCAGCGCGGGGTCGGGGGTCGTCCCCAGGACGGCGGTGAGCAGTGCGACGGCATCGGCCCGCCCGAACCGCTCGACCCGCAGGTTGCCGACGCCGGGCCGGCGTTCGAGCTCGGCGATGAAGCCCCGCAGCGGGTGTCCCGTCGTCAGGTCGTCGCTGCGGTACGTGACGACCATCGCCAGCGGAGGCGGTGGGCCCGAGGAGGCCAGGTACGCGATGAGGTCCCTGGTGGAGCGGTCCGCCCAATGCACGTCCTCGACGATCAGGAGCACCGGACGCACCTGCTTCGTCAGCCGCTCGAGGACCCGTTCGACCGCCTGCAACGTCGTCATCTGGCCCTGGAGGGCACCGCGCGCCCCGCTGTCGTCGCCGCTGACCAGGCCCAGCCACGCCGTGTCGGGGCCGAAGATGTCGACCGGCGTCACGCCGGCGGACGACGACCGGCCGGTCGCGCTCAGCCGATGACCGAGATCCGACAGCGCTTCGACGACGGGCGCGTAGGGGACGCCGCCCACCTCGAGGTCGAGGCACCCCCCGATCAGGACCTCCATGTCGCCGGCGCGGGCTCGCCGCGCCAACTCGGTCACGAGGCGCGTCTTGCCGATCCCTGCCTCGCCGCCCACGAACACGGTCGCGCGGCGACCTTCACGGCAGGCGTCGAGCACTTCCTCCAGGCGGGTGAGTTCCCTGACGCGACCGACCAGCGGCGCGGCGTTCACTCCACCGACTGTCGGCCTCCGGTCAGCGCGCTGTCAAACGGCTTCGCCGCGGGAATGCGTCAGGCCGAGGGATCGCGGCCGGTGTAGGCGAGCAGCCGCTCCTGCGGTGACGCGTCCGCGCCGACCTTCACCGCGGGCTTGAACACGCCCTTGCGCTCATCCTCGGTGAAGCGCCCGTGGATCATCCCGTAGACCTCTTCGGCCAGCCCGTCGGGCATGGTCGTGTCCTGGCCCGTCGCTCGGGCGAGATCCCAACCGTGCAGCAGCTGGTCACCGGCGGCGATGGCCAGCGACGGCCCGGTCTTCTCGATGACGCCTGGTTGGTCGAACGCCTCGATGGTGTTCGTCCGCGCCCGCTCGAAGTCCGCGACCGGATCATCGCTGAGCAGCTCAGGCGGATGCGGCGACGGTGGCGATGCCTGGCGGCCGCTGGCCGTCGTGGCGAAGTAGTTCTGCGTCTCGAGCATGTGGTTCAGCAGGGTCCGGACGTCCCACTCGTCGCAGGGAGTCGTGGCGTCGAAGTCCTTCGTGCCGGCCACCTTGCCGACCGTCCAGTCGCTGGCTTGCTGATAAAGCTCGAGCAGGTCCATGGTCATGGGTGCCTCCTGGGTTCGAGGGCAGCCCGATCAGTACCCGGTGCCGCTCCCAGCAAAACCGGACCAGAGGCCGTCGAAGACCCCGAGCGCCTCCTCCGTCAGCTCCCAACAGGGGCCATCTACCTGGACCGACGCGTTGCCGTGGGCGAAGACATCCCGACTGGACAGCCGCAGCACCCGGGGCCCGTCCGCGGGCACGATCGCGCCCAGCTCCTCGCCCGAGAGCGCGAAGACCAGCCGCCCGACGCCCGCCCAGTACTGGCCGGCGGCGCACATGGCGCAGCTCTCGCAGCTCGTGTAGAGGGTCGCCGCCGCGCGCTCGTCCGCGGTGAGGTGGGCCGACGCCCACGCGGCCAGCGCCAGCTCCGGATGGCCGGTGACGTCGCCGTCGCCGACCGTGTTCATCCGTTCCGCGACGACGGCGCCTTCGCCGTCGACCAGCAGCGAGCCGAACGGCTCGTTGCCCCCATCCCGGGCCGCGCGGGCGAGCTCCAGACAGCGACGGAGGTGTGCGATGTCCCTCTCGTCCACCGCATCGAACCTAGTGGGGCCGCTGTACCGTCGCCGGCGTGACCGTGGGATCGGTGGCAGCGCCAAGGTGCCAACTCGACCTCGTCGAGCGTTTCGAGCACCAGTCCTAGGCTGACCGCGTGTACGGCATCGCTCTGACCGTTGCCGCCTGCCTCCGCGCCGAGACGCGTGTGCACGTGGCATGGGTGGTCGGGACAGAAGGCCTGCCTCCGGCCGACCCCGCCGACGCACTGGCGATCACGCCGGGCGGCGGGCGGGTCGGTTCGTTGCTGTCGGGCGCTCTGGACGATCAGCTCGTCGACCGCGCCACGCAGTCCGGCGGTCACGGTCGGCTGATGTCGCTGGCGGTCAGCGATGTCGACGCGCTCGTCGCCGGCCTGCCGAGCGGTGGCGTCGCCCGCTGTCTCATCGTGCCCGCCACGGAACTGCCGGCGGACCTGTGGGACCTGTTGCTGGCCCGCCAACCGGTCTGCCTCGTGACCCGCCTGGCCGGTGGGGAGGTCGCCGGCACGGAGCTGGTCTCCGCCGACGAGCTGGCGACCGTGAGCGAGGACGCGGCCGCGCTCGTCGGGCGGGCTACCAGCGCCGCCGTCGTGTCCGCCGACATGGTCGCCACCGCGCTCTGGCCGGTCCCGAGGCTGGTCATCGTCGGCGGCGGACCGCTCGCCGGCGCGCTGGCCGACGCTGCGGCGTTGCTCGGATGGCAGATCCAGACCGCCGGCGACGCGCAGACGGCGACCGGCCTCATCGCCGGCCTCGCGTCGCTCGACAGCGTGGTCGTCGTCGGTCACGACCACGAGCTGGTAGGCCGGGCGCTGGTCGCCGCGCTGGCCGGCGACGCCGGGTACATCGGCGCAGTCGGCCCGTCGCGGGTGCAGCAGGCTCGGGCCGACTGGTTGGCCTACCGCGGGATCACCGAGGTGGAGCGCGTCCATGGGATCCAGGGTCACGCCGGGCTGGACATCGGCGCCAGGACGCCACCGGAGGTCGCGGTGGCCGTGCTCGCCCAGGCGATGGCCGTGCGGTCGGACCGCGAATGAACGGGGCTGCGCGCGGCGATCGGTGCCCGCGGGCGGCCCCGGTAGCATGACGCCCGATGGGTGATCACGGGGACGGCACACTCGATGTCCTGCGCTCGGTGTGGGCGGCCGACGACGCCGCTCGGGCTGAGCTCGACGAGGAGTGCGGCCCGACGAAGTCCTGCAAGAACATGAAGGACGTGACGTTCGACGGCTACGCGGAGCCGGGCGACGATTTGAGCGGCGCGTGGCGGGAGCGGCTGGCCCGCGAGGGCAAACTGAGCGCGTCCGAGGGCAGCATCCGCGACCTGGTCCTCGGGTCCTCCGACCCCCGCTGACCGCCGACCTGTCCGGCGGTGTGAGGTCGAGCCGATGGAGCGCCCCTCCGATGTCCCCGCCCTGACGGCACTGCTGCGCGGCGGCGGCTATCTCGCCGACCGCGGCCTGGCCACCGCACTCCACGTCTCCCTCTCCCTGGGCCGTCCGCTCCTCCTCGAGGGTGAGGTCGGCGTCGGCAAGACGGAGGTGGCGAAGGCGCTGGCGTCGGTCTCCGGTCGGCGTCTGATCCGGCTGCAGTGCTACGAGGGCATCGACACCAGCCAAGCCCTCTACGACTGGGACTACGCCCGCCAGATGCTGCAGATCCGCGCGCTGTCCGAACATGACCTGGGTGACGAGGCGGACGAGGCGGTCGACCGGCTGTTCGGGCCCAAGTTCCTCATCGAGCGTCCGCTGCTCGACGCCGTCCGCGCCGGCGAGACTGCCGTCCTCCTCATCGACGAGGTCGATCGCGCCGATGACGAGTTCGAAGCTTTCCTTCTCGAGCTGCTGTCGGACTTCCAGGTCAGCATCCCCGAGATCGGTACCGTCGTCGCCGGGACGCCGCCGGTCGTGATCCTCACCTCCAACCGGACACGTGGAGCTGCACGACGCGCTGAAGCGGCGCTGCCTCTACCACTGGGTGGGCTACCCGAGTCCGGCGCGCGAGCTGGAGATCGTCATGGTCCGCGCTCCGGGCGTGGCCGAAACCCTGGCGCGGAAGGTGGTCGCGGCGGTCAACCGGCTGCGCGAGCTGGATCTGGTCAAGCCGCCTGGCGTCGCCGAGACGCTCGACTGGGTGGCGTCCCTTCACGTTCTGGGCGAGGGCGACCTCGGCGTCGCCGCGGCCGAGGACACGCTGGGTGCGGTCGTGAAGGAACGCGACGACCTCGAGCTCGTCCGCGAGAACCTGGAGGAGATCGTCACCGGTGCCTGACCCGGCGCTCGACGCGGCCTCCCTGGCCAGGCTGCTCGTCGACTTCGGCCGGGAGCTCCGTGCGGCCGGGATACCCGTGGGCACGGGAGACGTGATGGCGTACTGCGCGGCCGCGGCTGCGCTGGAGCCGGCCGACCTGGTGGACGTCTACTGGGCTGGGCGCACGTCGATGCTCACGGGTCGCGGGCAGCTCGCGACGTACGACGAGGTCTTTCGCCGATTCTTCCTCGGTGAGGACTCGGCAGTGCCCGAGCCGCTCCGGCTCGCCATGCGCGACAGCGCGCAGGGCCAGTCGGTGCTGCAGATCCCCGCAGCCGAGCCGGGCAAGGAGGAGCGTGGTGACGAGGACGAGGCCCACCTCGGGCTCATGGCCTCGGACGCGGAGATCCTGCGGGGCAAGTCGTTCGCGGCCTGCACCGCGGAGGAGCTGGCCGCGCTGCGCCGCATCATGCTGCGCATCCGGCTCGTGCCTCCCCGCCGCCGCACCCGTCGCACGACACCGGCCCGCTCCGGCCGCCGTCCGGATCTCCGCCGCACCATGCGTGGGACGATGCGCATGCACGGCGAACCGGCCGAGTTGTACTGGCGGCGCCGGGGGATGCGGATGCGGCCGCTCGTCCTGATCCTCGACGTCTCGGGCTCCATGTCCGACTACTCACGGAGCCTCCTCCAGTTCGCCTACTCCACCAAGCGGGCCGCCACCAGAGTCGAGGTGTTCTGCTTCGGCACCAGGCTCACGAGGGTCACCCGTGCGCTCGAGCGCCGCCGGCCGGACGAAGCCATGGACCAGGCCGCCCGGGCCGTCTTCGACTGGGAGGGCGGCACGAGGATCGGGGATTCGCTGGACACGTTCGTGCGCCGGTGGGGCAGTCGCGGACTGTGCCGCGGCGCGATCGTCGTGATCTGTTCCGATGGCCTCGACCGCGGTGATCCGGCCGTGCTGGCGAGGGCGATGGAGCGGCTCTCCCGACTCAGCCACCGGATCGTGTGGATGAACCCCCACAAGGGGACCGACGCCGACTTCCGGCCCAGCACGCTCGGGATGATGGTCGCCGCGCCCCACGTCGACGTGCTCCTCTCCGGGCACGACCTCCGCAGCCTCGAGGAGTTCGCGGCGCTCCTCCCCAGCCTGAGCTAGCGGGGTCCGTCGTGAAGTGGAGCGTGGCCGTCGTGGCCGAGGGCGATCGGGTCATCACGACGGAGGAGGTGGTCGAGCTGGCTGACGCCGTCGCCGCCAGCGGGGGGATCGCGTCGGGCATCGGCACGCCGAGCTACGGCGCCCAACTCGTCGTCGAGGCCAAGGACGGCGACGAAGCGCTCGAGCTCGGCGTGGCGGCGTTCCAGCGCGCCGCGTCGGTGGCCCGCCTCCCGCCGTGGCCAATAGCGCGAGCAGCGGCCGTCAGCGAGGACGACGAGCTCGACTACGACATCGACGAACGAGGCGACATCGATGAACGCGGGAGCGACCGATGATCCGCCTCGGTTCGCTGGCCGGCTACCCGTTCGAGGGCCCGCGCCGCTGGCCGGGTGGACGCCGCCCGAGCGTGCGGCGGTGTACGCGGTCGTGTTCAAGCCCGACCCCACTTCGGACCCGGAGCGGTACGCCGTCATCTACGTCGGTCACTCGAACGATCTCTCGACCGAGCGCTTCCCGTTCAAGCACCCGCAAGCCTCGTGCTGGGTACGGCGGGCCGGCAACAAGTGGGCGGTCTTCATCTGCACCTACGAGGTGCCGGGCGGTCTGCAGTCCCACCGGGAGCAGATCGTCCGCGAGCTGACCGCCATCTACCGCCCGGGCTGCAACACCGAGCAGTACGACCCGGCGTGGAAGGACGAGTGGATCGGTGAGTACCAGGCGCCCACCGCAGGGCCTCTGACGACCGGACGGGATCCTGCGCCCGATGTCTAGGCCGGTACCTGCGGATCGGGCTCCGGCTGGCTCGCCGCGCCGCCGGCGGCGGGCACGTAGCCCACGCTGTCGTGCAGGCGCGAGCGCCGGCGTCCGGACGCCGGCCGGGCCGGGCCGCGCTCGCCCGCGGCGCCCGGCTCGTAGGTGGCGCCGACGACTATCCCTTCCGCCATCCCGTACAGCAGCGGCAGCGCGCCGGCGATGACCCCGCCCGTGTGGTTGATCTGCTCGACGCCCGGCTGGATCACGGAGGCGTTGCGCTCGACCGTGCGCACGAGCTCGGCGCACGCCTCGAGGTTCGTAGCGACGCGGGTGAGCTGCGAGCCGACGACGTAGAGGTAGAAGGCGAGCCCGGCGATGAGCAGGACGATCACGACGACGGAGAGGACGATCTGCGTGGTCACGAGCGCACCTTCCCGAGGACCCGGCCGAGGAACAGGTGGTGCTCGAGGCCCTCGGCCAGCACGGCGTCGACCTGCGCTGCCGTCTCGGCGATGAGTGCGGTGTTCGCGGTGTTGGTCGCCGCCTGCTCCAGCGTCTCCCGGATGGTCGCCACCCGGCGGTCGATGGTGCGCACCAGCATCACCAGGATTGTCAGCAGCGCGGCCACGGCGAGGACGATGACGAAGCCGCCGGCGATGGCGCCCCACCACAGGTTCTCCTGGGTCGAGGTGAGCGCGAGCTGCATGGTCAACCTCCCAACCGGGCGCGGCCGCGCTGCAGCCCAGCCGTGATGAGCCCGGCGGACTCATTCGTCGTGTTGAGCTCGGAGAGGGCCGCGGTGTGATCGACGGCTTCGACCAGGCTGGAGTTGATCTGCTCCGCCTGACCGCCGATCGCCCGGGCCAGCAGCAGGATCGGCACCACCAGGGCGACGACGACGATCACCACGATGATGACGATCGTGTAGCCGATCGCCCAGCTCGTGGTGGAGTCGCTCGCCGCGAAGAGCGCGCTCATGGCTCGTCCCTCCTCATATCGACTCGCAGAAGTCCCGGACCGGGGCGAGGTTGGCGTTCACGGACGGCAGCACGTCGGGGACGGTGCGCGTCTTGTCGGCCACGACCTGCACACCGCCGACGACGGCGCCGAGGGTGCGATGGATGGCGACCAGGTGAAGGATCACCCGGACGAGGCCGAGGGCGGCAGCCGCCACGATCAGCGTGGCGATGATGATGGTCACCCAGGCAGCAGCGGGCATGGCAGTGTCCTCCCTCTCACCCGAGCAGCTTCCCGACGGAGCCGGCGTACCGCACGGCGCCCACCGAGACCTCGTGGATGGTTTCGTCGGTCGTCGCCAGCAGGGCCGGCACCTCGTCGAGATCGCCGATGAGGGCGACGCCGCCGGCCAGGATCTCGTCCGACGCACCGCGGATCCGCTCCAGCGCGGCGAGCACGCGGTTGAGCAGCGCCACGAGCACGGGGACGACGACGAGGAGCAGGAGCACGTTCCCGATCCACCACAGCACCATCGGTCTCCTCCTCAGCTCGGGTTGGGCTGGTAGGGCAGGAAGAAGCGGCGGGCCACCCGCTTCAGCGCCATCCAGGTGGCACGCAGACCGATGCCCAGCCCGCTGGCCGGCGCGGCGCCGGACACCTGGTCCGGTGAGAGCCCCCTGTCGACGGCCGTGATCCGGTTCTGCATGTTGGTTGCAAAGTCACGCATCAGGACGGAGGAGACGTCGGAGATCATCCCCCGGCCGTACTGCGCGGCGGCGCCTGCGAGCTGCAGGTCCTGCGCGACTTCCACCTTGGTCCCCTTGGCCGTCGACGCCAGCGTGGCCGTCACCAGCATGGCGGCCTGGCCCCGCCCCTTCTCGTCCGCCCCGGCGGCGTCGACCACCAGGCGCTTGGCGTCGTCGTCGCGCTCCTTGATCTCGGCCGTGCCGGCGAACTGCAGCTTCACCGGTCCCATGCGGATGGCGACCTTGCCGCGGTAGCGGTCGTCCCCCAGGTCCTCGGTGAGCTCGGCGCCCGGCAAGCAGGCCGCCACCTGGGGGATGTCGTCGAAGAACCGCCAGACCTTGTCGACGGACTCGGCGACCTCGAAGTCGTTCTTGATCAGCATCGGGCCTCCCTCGGGACATGGGCGGCCGGATCGTGCTCGAAGGTGCCGCGGCAACCGGCGCTGCAGAAGTAGTACGTCACGCCGCCGTGCTCGAACGGTCGGCTCGTATGGTCCGCGGGCACGGTCATCCCGCAGATGGGGTCGACGGCCTCCGCGGGCGCGCTGAGCGCGTTGGCGGCGTCGCCCGGCCCGCCTTCGGGCGCCAGGGCCCCGGCGGCCCGCAACTGGACCAGCTCGGCGAGCACTGCCACCGCGATCTCCCGGTGGGAGGTGTGGCCGAGGTCCAGGCCGGCCGGCACCCGGATCCGCTCCACGACGTCCTTTGGGACGCCGCGGTCGGCCAGGTACCCGAGCACCGACTCGCCTCGGCGCCGCGAGGCGACCAGCCCCACGTAGATCGGTCGGGCGGCGACGGCGCGCTCGATGGCCTCTTCGTCACCGTGGCCCTGCGTGGCCACGACCACCACCGACCGGCCGTCGAGTGGCGCGTCGTCGAGGTCGGCGCGGTCGACGAGCTCCGCGTGCCAGCCGAGAGCACTCGCGAGGTCCCGGAGCGTCTGGGCCATCGGCGACGCGCCGATCACGACGAGGTGCGGGCTGGCGAGCACCGGCTCGACGTACACCTCGAGCGCGCCCTCGCTCTGGCAGGCGATGGGGATCGACGGTCATCCCGTCCGGCACCGAGCCGAACTGCTCGGGCGTGCCGAGCAGGAGCAGGCGGGGCTGGCGGTCGGCGATGGCGCGCTGAGCCTCCCGGATCACCGACGGCTCGGCGCAGGCGCCCCCGATCCAGCCGTGGACCTCGCCCGCCGCGGTGACGATGGCGCGCGAGCCGGTCTGCCCGGAGGACGGTCCTTCCCGCCAGACGACGGTGGCCAGCGCGAACTCCTCCCCGCGCCGGGCCAACGCCGCCGCGTGCTCGACCACCTCCCAGCTGTCCATCAGTCCGTCCCGACCGGCGGCGCGCCGGACACGTCGTGGCGCTGGGTGAGGGCCTCGTGGACGCGATCAGGCAGGAGGGGCATGTCGATGTTGCGCACCCCGGTGCCCTTGATGGCGTCCATCACCGCGTTGACGAACGCCGCCGGACCGCCGACCGTGGCGCACTCACCGATGCCCTTCGCGCCGATCGGGTGGTGCGGGCAGGGCGTCACCACCTCGTGCAGCTCGAAGCCGGGCGTCTCCCAGGCCGTGGGCAGGAGGTAGTCCATGAAGTTGGCCCCGATGCAGTTGCCGTCGGCGTCGAAGGTGATGAACTGCATGTTGGCCATGGCGTATGCCTCCGTCAGACCACCCATGATCTGACCCTCGACGATCATCGGGTTGATGCGGACCCCGCAGTCGTCCACGGCGACGACGCTGAGCACGTCCCACACCCCCGTCTCGGGATCCACCTCGACCGTCGCGATGTAGCAGGCGAACGGCCAGGTGAGGTTGGGCGGGTCGTAGTAGGCGTTGTTCTCCAAGCCGGGCTCCATGCCGTCGGGCATGTTGCTGTAGGCGGCCATGGCGCACTCCTGGATGCTGACGCCGCGGTCCGGCGCGCTGCGCACGTAGAAGCGGCCGAGCTCCCACTCGACGTCCTCCTCGGACACCTCCAGCAGGTGGGCGGCGAGCTTGCGCGCCTTGGCCCGGACCTTGCGGGACACCATGGCCACCGCAGCGCCGGCGACGGGCGTGCTGCGCGACGCGTACGTCCCCATGCCGAACGGAGCGGTGTCCGTGTCCCCTTCCTCGACCATCACGTCCTCGGCCGGGATGCCCAGCTCATGGGCGACGATCTGGGCCCACGTCGTCTCGTGGCCCTGGCCCTGCGACTTGGCGCCGGTGCGGAGGATGGCCTTGCCTGTCATGTGCACGCGCAGCTCGGCGGAGTCGAACATCTTGATGCCGAGGATGTCGTACTCGCGGCTGTTGCCGGCCCCGAGGGGTTCGGTCATGGTCGAGATGCCGATGCCCAGCAGGCGGCCGTTCTTCCTCGCCTCCTCCTTCTGCCGGAGGAAGTCCTGGTACCCGACGGCCTCGAGCCCGACGTCCAGGCACTTGCCGTACTGGCCGGAGTCCGTGAGGAAGCCGAACGGCGTGCGGTGCGGGAAGTCGTCGTCGCGGACGAAGTTGACGCGCCGGAACTCGGCCTGGTCCATGCCCAGGTCGTCGGCCGCGGCCTGCACCATGCGCTCCTGGAAGAACATGGCCTCGGTCACCCGGAACGAGCAGCGGTAGGCGACGCCCCCGGGAGCCTTGTTCGTGTACATGCCTCTGGCCGTCAGGTGCGCGGCGGGGATGTCGTAGCAGGCGAAGGCCGAGTGCATCAGGCCGATCTTGAACTTGCTCGGCTGGGCATCGGAGAAGAACGCGCCGTGGTCGGCGTCGGTGTGCATGCGGATGCCGAGGATCTTGCCGTCGCGCCGCAACGCCATCTCGCCGTGCAGGTAGATGTCGCGCGCGAACCCCGTGGAGATGAGGTTGCCGGTCCGGTCCTCGATCCACTTGACCGGCCGCTCCAGAAGGATCGAGGCCAGGATCGACATGACGTAGCCGGGGTAGACGGGCACCTTGTTGCCGAACCCGCCACCGAGGTCGGGCGAGATGATGCGGATCATGTGCTCGGGCAGCTCGGCCACGAGCGCGACGGCTGCCCGGATGATGTGGGGCGCCTGCGTCGTCATGTAGACGGTGAGCTTCGAGGTCGACCGGTTGAAGTCGGCGATCGACCCACAGCACTCGAGCGGCGCGGGGTGGGACCGCGGGTAGTGGAGGTCGAGCTTCGACACGACGTCGGCCTGTTCGAAGGCGCGGTCGGTGGCGTCGCGGTCGCCGACGGTCCAGTCGTACACGACGTTGTCGTGCTGGTTCTCCTTGTCGTCCCGGATCAGCGGCGCGTCCTCGGCCATCGCCTGGCGCGGGTTGACGATGACGGGCAACGGCTCGTAGTCGACGTCGATCGCCTCGCAGGCGTCCTTGGCGATGTACGGGTCGTCGGCGATGACGCACGCGACCTCCTGCCCCTGGAACCGGACCTTGTCCGTGGCCAGCACGGCCTGGGTGTCGTAGGAAAGGGTCGGCATCCAGGCCAGGTTGCGCTTGGCCATCATGTCGCCGGTCAGGACGAGCCGGACGCCCGGGATCTTCCAGGCCCGGCTGGCGTCGATCGAGCGGATCCTGGCGTGGGCGAGCGGGCTGCGGAGGATCTCCATGTGCAACATGCCCGGCAGGACGATGTCGTCGACGTAGTTGCCCTTGCCGCGTATGAACCGGTTGTCCTCGACCCGCTTGCGGCTGGCGCCCATCCCGCCGATCTTGATCTCATCGAGTGCCTGGCTCACCGGTGCCTCCCCGTCAGCTTCCGTTGGCGGCGCGCAGCTTGGCGGCCGCCCAGAGGACCGACTTCACGATGTTCTGGTACCCCGTGCAGCGGCAGAGGTTGCCCGAGAGCGCCCAGCGCACCTCGTCCTCCGTCGGGTTCGGGTTGGCCTCGAGGAGGGCTTTGGCCGTCAGCATCATCCCCGGCGTGCAGAAGCCGCACTGCAGCCCGTGTTCGTCCTTGAAGCCTTCCTGCACGGCGTCCAGCTCGCTCGCCGTGCCCAGCCCTTCGACCGTCGTGATCGCGTGGCCGTCGGCCTGCACGGCCAGGACGGTGCAGCTCTTCACCGGCGTGCCGTCGAGCAGGACGGTGCATGCTCCGCAGTTGGTGGTGTCGCAGCCGGCGTGCGTGCCCGTCAGGCGGAAGGCCTGACGCAGCAGGTGAAGGAGCAGGAGGCGGGGTTCGATCTCCGCGGCGCGGCGCTCGCCGTTGACGGTGAGCGTGACCCGCCGGACCGGCACGTCGGCCGGGGCCTCGGGGCTGATCTCTTCGTACAGGCTCGTCATCTCAGGCTGCCCTCTCCGCGGACTCGTTGACACGGTTGAGGATGCGGACGACGAAGGTCCGCACGACGTGGCGCTTGAATTCGGCGCTACCCCGATGATCGGTACGGGGCCGGGCGGCCGTCGCCGCGCCGTCGGCTGCCGCGGCGATGGTGTCCGAACCGAGCGGCCGGCCGACCAGCGCCTGCGCGGCGTCGCTGGCATCTATGGTCGAGCTGCCGACGCCGGTGAGGGCAATGCCGGCCCGCGTGATCGAACCGCCGGAGAGCTCGACGGCGACGGCGACGCCGACCGTGGCGAAGTCGCCGACGCGGCGCTCCAGCTTGAGGTAGCCGCCCGCCGGCTCGCCCGTGGGGCCGGGGATGACGGCTTCGACCGCGATCTCGTCGATCCCGAGCACGTTCTGGAAGGGGCCGGTCACGAAATCGGTGACGGGGATCGTGCGGCGACCACCCGGTCCTTGGGCGACGACGTGGCCGCCGAGGGCCGTGACGACCGAAGCCCAGTCGCCCTGGGGGTCGGCGTGGCACAGCGAACCGACGAGTGTGCCGCGGTTGCGGACGATGGGATCGGCGATCAGCGGCGCGGCCGCGGCCATGGTCGGCTGGCGGTCGGCCAGGACGTCCGAATGCTCCAGGTCCGCGTGGCGGCAGAGCGCCCCGATGCGGACGGTGCCGTCGGCCTCGACGCGGTGGTAGTCGAGGTCGGGCAGGTTGTTGATGTCGACCAGCAGCTCAGGGTTGGCGAAGCGCAGCTTCAGCAGTGGGATGAGGCTCTGCCCACCGGCGAGGACCTTCGCCTCGCCGCCTCCGGCTCGGAGCAGGGCGATGGCCTCGTCGAGTGAACGCGGGGCTTCGTAGCGGAAGCGGGACGGGTAGATGGGAGCCTCCTCGGTGTGCAGCCCCGTGGTCGGGATGCTCGTGCCGGTCAGCCCGGCAGGGGCGACGCCGGCGGCGGTGTCGCCGACTGCGGGTCGGGTACGGCCACCGGGAGGGACTCGGCGACGGGGTCGGGCCGTCGCTCCTGATGAGGCGGCCACGGTCCCTGCACCGGCTGCCCGGCGACCTTCAGGTAGTCGATGAGCAGCGGCCAGGCCCAGACGGTGGGGCTCTTGCCGGTCTTCGGAGCGTGCTCGATCACCTCGTACAGCCGCGGGTTGCCCCGGCTGTGACCGGTTGACTCGATTGTCACCCCACACACCCCCATCGTTCGGCCGGGACGGTGCGCGTCCCGCCGTGAACCCGCCGGCATGGTAGCCCGCCGGCTCAGGGAGCGCGACGTTCTGTGGTCGACCGACCGTCACCCGGTCGGCGCCGGTTTCTGGCGCGGATCTTCCGCGACCCCCGCGACGATGTCGCGCCAGTTTGCTCACGGTTCCGTCACATGCGGCGTCCTACGCTCACGTGGTGATGCGTGGTCGGGCCGCACTCGTGGGCCTGCTGCTCGTGGCCGGCTGCTCGGGAGCCGATGGCGACGGCCGTGGTGACGGCACCGACACTGTCGATCGTCCGACGGTGACGGTCGCGCCGACGTCCCCGCCGTCCGTGACCGATCCGGGCACCACACCTGATCCGCCGCAGACCACCGGTTCGCTCGCGCCGCCGACACCCCTCGTGCAGTCACTGCCGGCCGCCCCCTGTGAGCTCGGCGCGGTGCCCGCCGATGGAGAGGTCACCTTCGTCGCCGGCTCGAAGCTCTACGGGGTTCGCCCCGACGGGACGGGCGGGCGGTGCCTGACCGAACTGTCCGAGGTCCCGTCGGGCGCGGTCCAATGGGGTCCGCAGGGCGATCGGGTGCTCCTCGGTCCGAGCACCGTGCTCGACGCCAGCGGGACGCGGGCAAGCGGCTTCTTTGCTGACAATCCCGCTGTCCGCTGGTCCCGCCCGACGGGCTCAGCCCTGATCGCGCCGCGCCAGAACGACGGTCAGCTGATCTGGCGGGAGTCGTCGGATGCAGCCGAGCGGCTCGACATCAGCTTCCTGGCCCGGACCGACTCCGCCGTGTACCACCCCGCGGGCCGCGACATCCTCGCCGCGGGCGTCGATGCCGGCGGCGTCTACGGCGTCTTCCTGGCCGGCAACCGGGGTGAGGATGCCCGGCCGGTGGCGACCGTGGCCGACGCGACGACGTTCGTGCACGACCTGGCGTTCGACGCCGGCGGCACCCACGCCTACTTCGTGCACGACCACCCGAGTGAGTACCACGTGCACGACCTCGCCTTCCCCGATCTGGCGCTCACCGATCTGGTCGTTTCACCGGAGCCGGTGGGTCGCCTGGTCGTCGACGGCGTGGCGTCGATCGCCTGGCGGCAGGGAGACTGCGCAGGACGCACCTCCACCGTCGTCTGGTCGCCCGACTCGGGACCGTCGCGCCCCGTCGGTGCGGGGTCCCTGCTGGAGATCATGTCGACGGAACCCGTCGGTTGGGTGGGTGGCGGATCGCTGGCGGTGATGGCCCGAGCGCGCGGGTGCGACGGGCCCGGCGACCTGTGGATCGTCCCCGCCGGCAGCGATCCACCCGTGCTGGTCGTCTCAGCGATCGAGCAGGCAGCGGTGAGGGCAGTTTCGGCGACTCCCGTCGACCTGCCGGGTGGCATCAACAACCAAGCGCCTGGTTGATGACGACCGTCGTCCGGCCGGTCGGCCGGAGTCGAGGAGCAGGCCCGTCACCCGGTCGGCTCCGGCCAGCTGATGTCGACTCGCCCGGCGGCCTCGGCGGAGTCGATGACCGGGTAGATCTCGAACTCGCCGAGGTCCTGCCAGCGCTCCCGCCAGACGTCGAACAGTCCCGGATCGTCCGTTTCCATCAGTTGGAAGCAACGGTCGAGCCGTTCGTCGTCCACGATCCAGCTGTCGATGTAGCGAAGGCCCTCCGGGAGCATGCGCCCGTGAACCGCCGCTCGCTCGTAGATCGCTCGGGGTCCGGCCGTGTAGCGCTCGATCACCATGTACCGCACGGCCGTTGTCTAGCGGCCGAGTGCGCCCGACGTCAGGCGCAGCCCTCATCGTCACCCGCGTTGTCGTCATGGCTGACCTTGACGACGTTCACGACCTCACCGATGCGAGCGCCGCTCTCGTCGCCGCCCAGCCAGAAGGTGATGGCCAGGTCGCCGTCGATGATCGAAGCCACCGGAACGTAGGTCGCGATTGGACGATCGGACGTGGGGACCTGCGCGTCGGGAGGGGGCCCGATGTCGTCTTCGCGGAGGCGGTCCCCGTAGGCCGCCCGCAGCTCGTCGATCGTGGAGCCGACACCCATCCCCTCCGCAGTGCGGAATCTCGGGTCGAGGGCGTAGAGGGCATCGACGCGGAGCACACCATCGTTGTCTGTCACTCGGCCCATCACCTCGTCCCACCGGGAATCGTCGGGCGTCAGGATGCCGCACAACGGCCCGAGCTCGAATCTCGTGGGCCACCCCGGGAAGTCCTCGAGCGGCCGGTCGAGGCGGAGTTGGCCGATCCCCGTGAACTCGATGACGCCGGGCGCGAGCGGATCACCCGATGGGGCGAGGGCCGTCGTCGGGGCCGCCGTGGTCGTCGTCGCGGCGACCGTCGTGGTCGGCTGAACCGTCGTCGTCGGGGTTGACGCGACACTCGGCTCGGCAGAGGTATCGCCACCGACCACCACCTCGTCTCGGTCGTCCGGCCAGGCCACGACGGTCACGACCGCCGCCACGGCTGCCGCGGCCAGGCCGATCCAGATCGCGGGGGGCACGCGGCGTCGCCGCTTCGTGCGGCCGTGAGGGCCTGCTCGGTGTCGGTACCCGCGGCTGCCTGGTCAGCGACGTGCCGTAGGGCGCGCCCAACCCGATCGTCAATCGTCGCCATCGGTAGCCTCCTCCCCCAGCAGTCGTTCCAGGGCCTGGCGGCCGCGGTGGAGGTGGACCGTGCCGTGGACTCGCTGCAGCCCAGGAGCTCGGCGATCTCGGCGGTCGTGCGGTCCTCCACGTAGAACAGGGCCACCGCCGCCCTTTGCTGGCCCGGCAGCTGCGCAACGGCCTCCCACACCTCGGCGATCTCCGGAGCATCGATCGTGCGGGTGGTGTCGAGCCGGCGCAACGCCTTGGCCTCGCGCCGTCGCGGCCGGTGCCACGACGTGGCCTCGTTCAGCGCCACCCGGCGCACCCACGCGCCGGGCCGCTCGTACCCGGCCAGGCGATCCCAGCGCTGGTGCGCCTTGCGGAACGCATCCTGCGTGAGATCCTCGGCGACGGCCCGGTCACCGACCACCACAATGATGAGCCCGACGATCGACGGGTACTCGGCCCGAAACAAGCGCGTGAAGCCGCCCCCGTCGACCGCGCCCGCGGACGGCTCTGTGTCGTCCATCCTCCGCATCGCCCCTCACACGTCGCTGCGGCTCGCGATGTTTACCGCGACGGTCGTTCCATTCGGAAGCATGCACGTCTCGTTGCGGTTTCCGGCATGACAGGTGCGCGCTTCTGGACCGTTGGGCTCCAGCGGCCGCCGCGCCGGGGTGGTCGGGGTTGTCGTAGCGTCACGGTCATGGCTGGTTCCTTCATGGCCCGGCTGAAGTCGCTCGGCAAGGGCCTCATGCCGCGGATGCGGGAGCACAACCTCACCCTGGTGGCCGCCGGCGTGGCCTTCTACGCCTTCCTGGCCTTCGTTCCCGCGCTGATCGCCTTCATCTCGGTCTACGGGCTCGTCGCCGACCCGGACGACGTCGCCGATCAGGTGGAGGATCTCGCTTCGGCTCTCCCTCAGGAGGTCCAGGACTTCCTGGCCTTCCAGCTCACGTCGATCGCGAACGCCAACGGAGCGGGCGTCTCGTTCACGCTCCTCATCGCGGTCGCACTGGCGCTGTGGAGCGCCTCGGGCGGGATGGCGGCTCTCATCACGGGCATCCATGTGGCCCATGAGCACGACGAACCGAAGAGCTTCGTGGCCAAGCGGGGCAAGGCGCTCCTGCTCACCCTCGGCGCCATCGTCTTCCTGAGCATCGTGATCTTCGTCGTCGCCGCTGTTCCGCCCCTGCTCTCCGACGCCGGCCTGGGTACCGCGGGGCGGGTGACGTTCGGCATCCTGCGCTGGCCGATCCTCGGTGCCGTGATGATCATCGGGATCGGGCTCCTGTACCGGTTCGCGACGGGTGGGACCGGGCGGGGCTGGCTCGGTGTCGTCACGCCGGGGGCCGTGGTGGCGATGATCGGCTGGCTGATCGTGTCCGGCTTGTTCGCGGTCTACACGGCGAACTTCGCCAGCTACAGCAAGACGTACGGCGCGCTCGCCTCGATCATCGTGATCCTGCTGTGGTTGTGGTTGAGCGCGCTGCTCGTGCTGATCGGCGCCGAGGTCGACGGTCTCCTGGAGGAGGGCGAGCGCGGTGAGCGACCAGCAGCCGAGGACGACGCCGACGTCAGTCGCTGACTCCGTCGATGAAGCCCGACGGTGTGCCGGTCGTCAGGAAGCCCTCCAGCGCCTCGCGAGCCGGCGCCAGGTCGAACCCGTGTGATGCCAGCCACTCCGCGTCGTAGTAGCTACGCCGGTACCGTTCGCCGCCGTCGCAGATCAGCGTGACGACGGATCCCGTCTGTCCTCGGGCGAGCATCTCGGCGATGAGCCGGAACGCCCCGCACAGGTTTGTTCCCGTCGAGCCGCCGACCGACCGGCCGAGCCGGTCCGTGGCCAGTTGCATCGCGGCGAGCGAGAAGGCGTCGTCGATGCGCTCCATCCGATCGATCACCTCACGGATGAAGCTCGGTTCCACGCGCTGACGCCCGATCCCTTCGATGCACGAGGGACGGTCACACCCCAGGTTGACGTCCCCGGTCGCGTGGTAGTCGGCGAAAACGCTGTCCTGCGGGTCGACGACGCAGAGCTGCGTCGGCACCCGGCGATAACGGATGTAGCGCCCGATCGTGGCCGAGGTCCCGCCGGTGCCCGCACCGACGACGACCCACGTCGGCACCGGATGTCGTTCGAGCGCCATCTGCTCGAAGATCGACTCGGCGATGTTGTTGTTGCCTCGCCAGTCCGTGGCCCGCTCGGCGTACGTGAACTGGTCGATGTAGAGACCGCCGCACTGCGCGGCGAGCCGCGCCGATTCCGCGTAGACGGTATAGGCATCAGCGACGGCATGGATGCGTCCGCCCTGGTGCTCGATGAGCTCCACCTTCTCCGGCGACACCGTCGCCGGGACGACGGCGACGAACGGTAGATCGAGCATGCGGGCGAAGTACGCCTCGCTCACCGCGGTCGATCCGGACGAGGCCTCGGTGATGGTGACGCCTTCGTCGATCCATCCGTTGCAGAGGCCGTACAGGAACAGCGAGCGCGCCAGTCGGTGCTTCAGCGAGCCCGTGGGATGCGTCGACTCGTCCTTGAGGTAGAGATCGATGCCCCAGGCCGGCGGCAGCGGGAAGGTCACGAGGTGGGTGTCCGCCGATCGCCGCGCGTCCGCTTCGATGCACACGATGGCGTCGAGGGCCCACCGCCGATCGGAGCCTCGCATCTGCTCAGTCGTTTGCGATGGCGGCAACAACGAAGTGCTCCGTCCCCATGAGGCGCTCCAGCATCGAGCGAGGGAGGAGGTCGGCGTCCATCGCGTACTGCGACCGGTGGGCGGCGAGCGCGGCCACCTTCCGGTCGAGCGCAGTCCCCACGTCGATGGAGAAGCAGTCCTCGAGCTCGGCGGATCCGGCTGTCGCCATCGGTGCCGGGGATGCCTCGGTGGGACCGACGACAGCGCCCGCGCCGCGGCCAGTCGACTGGCTCGGCTCTTCCGGCGCGAGCACGAGACAGGTGACGTCGTCCCGGGCGATCACGTGCGCATTGCGCGGGCGGCCGGACGCCAGCCCGTCCTCGCCGAGGAAGCAGCCGGCACCCGTCGTGGTCCGGTGCTCCATGCGGCCGTCGTCGCGCTCGACCACGACGTCGGCCGTACCCGACAGGATGCAGAGCAGCTCCGTCGCCGGTTCGCCCTGTTCGATGATGAACGAGCCGGCCGGGAACCACTCGATCCTGAGGTGATCGGCGGCGAACCCGAGCATGGAGCTGCCGTCGGCGAACAACCTGAAAGCGTGTCCGAACGCGGCGGTGCCGCTGAAGCGTTGTGGGTGCGACGTGAGCCATTCGACCATCGCCTCGACCAGGACCGGTCCACGCGCGGGGAACCGGGCGTAAAGGAGCCGCGGCGGCGTGCGCATGCCGCGAACGGCCTCGACGGTCGCGAGGCACGATGTCACGTGATCGGGATGCCCGAACGCGCCGTCGGGCCCGAACGTAACGACGACGTCCGGCCGGAACTGGTCGATGAGCGTGCGCACGGTGGCCGCCAAATCCTCGATCGGCTGCTCGGCCAGGTGACCGTCGCCGAGGTCGAGGCAGATCACGTGGTCGACGCCCAGGGCCTGAGCGGACTGCTCGAGCTCCTTCACCCGAACCGTCCCGAGCACCCGCCTGGTCGCCGTCGCCGCGTCCCGGATCTGCCCCGCTTCGCCCTGGGTGAGGGAGACGATCGCTGTGACCGCGCCCGCCTCGGCGCATCGTGCGATCGTGCCCCCAGCGCAGAAGACCTCGTCGTCGGGATGGGCGAACAGGCCGAGGACTCGCGGCGCCCGGTCACCGGGGACCGCGGCGCCCCACACCGCCGCCAGCTCGGCCGGGTTCACGTCCGATCGACCGACGAGGGGCTCCGCCTGGGACCCTGGCTCTTGCAACCGAGACTCCGTTCGCGGCTTGGTAGGGCGGTGCTGCGGCGATGCCGTCGCGACGACGGTACCAGTAGCAATCTGGAGCCAGAACGCCTCAGAGAGATACCTCTGCTGCCGAGACGAACAGGTCCAAGCCGAGCCGGCGCGAGGAACTGGGCCGCCAGCTGGCCCTTCACGCTGTTCCCGGCGGGATCGAGCCGGGGCGCGAACGTGCCCAAGCCGCCCTTGCCCGGTGACACGGTGACGATCCCGCCGCCGATGCCGCTCTTCCCGGGCAACCCCACGGTGTGCAGCCAGTCGCCGGAGGTCTCGTACAGGCCGGCCGTGGCCATGACCACCAGGGCGGCGCGGCAGCTCTGCTGGTCCACGACCTCCTCTCGCGTCAGTGGATTGACGCCACCGTCGGCGAGCGTCGCCGCCATCACGGCGAGATCCCGGGCAGTGACCCTCAGGCAGCTCTGGCGGGTGTAGAGCTCCACCGTCTCGTCGGGGTCGGCAGCCAACCTCCCGTAGCCGCGGAGCAGGTCGCCGATGGCTCGGTTGACCGCGTTCGTCGCCGAGGCCGATGCGAAGATCTCCTCGTCGATCGAGAGCGAACGGCCGGCGAACCGCGACAGCCCATCCTGCAGGAATCGCCACTTGGCTTCGGTCGTCGCTCCAGGAGTCATGCTGGTGGTCGCGATCGCGCCCGGATTGACCATCGGGTTCGTCCTGCCGTCCGGTTGGTCCTCGATGGCGGAGAGCGCGTTGAACCGCCGGCCCGTCGCGTTGGCACCGACGAACTCCAGCACGGTGGTCGGCGTGTGGACGGTGCTCAAGAGGGCGAGCACGAACGGCTTGGCCACGCTCATGATCGAGAACTCGACGTCGGCGTCACCCGCCTCGATCGTCGTCCCGTCGACGCCGGCGACGCAGATCCCGAACTGCTCGGGATCCACGGCGGCCAGGGACGGGTAGACCTGGGACAGCTCGCCGGAGGCGTACTCCCGGAAGCGCCGGTGCGCCCCTTCGATCAGGTCGCGGACCCGCTCGCTCGGAGGGAGATGCCCTGTCGAGACATACGGTCCGGCATCGCCAAGCGAACTTCCCATTGCGAGGTCCTACCATCGTCGGCGGGTTGTCTTGATTCGGGGACGCACGGATGATCGAGGATCTGCACGAGCTCATCGCTTCACGACCGGCCGGTCACTCGTTGCCCCGGGCCTTCTACACGTCGCCGGACGTCTACCGGCTCGATGTGGACGTGGTCCTCCGCCGGCACTGGAACTTCGTCGGGCACGAGTCGGCGATCCCGCAGGCCGGCGACTACCTCGTCTGCGAACACGACCTGGATTCGGCCGTCGTGGTTCGGGGCGACGACGGCGAGGTCCGTGCGCTCGCCAACGTGTGCCGCCACCGCGGCTCGAGGATCTGCAGCGAGCCCGCTGGCCAGGCCCGCCATGGCCTGCGCTGCCCGTACCACTCGTGGATCTACAACCTCGATGGCAGCCTGCGGAAGGCGCCATGGCTGGGGCCCGATGTCGACACATCGACGCTCGGGCTCGTACCGATGCCGGTCGAGGTGTGCCAGGGCCTGATCTTCGTGTCGTTCAGCGACGAGCCGCTCGACTTCGGCGGGGTGCGGCGGGCGCTCGACGACGCGCTCGGTTCGTTCGGCTGGAGCGACGCGACGGTGGCTCACGAGGAGCGCTTCTCGTTCTCCGCCAACTGGAAGCTCGCCCTCGAGAACCAGGTCGAGTGCTACCACTGCCTGCCCTCGCATCCCGAGTTCGCCAGGGTCCACGCCATGGCGCGCACGGGATCGGAGGGCGCCGCCTCCGATGTGATGGATGGCTGGGCGATGCAAGGCGAGCCCGGCGCGGAGCTGTACTTCTCGTCGGACAACGCCTTGCAGGGATGCGCACTGACCGGGACCGAGGACGGCGAAGCCGTCGGTCCGCTGATGGGGCCAGCCGACGCCACCGGCAACTTCGTGGTCGCCTACGCGGGGATCGTCAACCACTTCCTGGCGTACGCCGACTACGGCTGCGCGCTCCGGTACGCGCCGAAGTCCGCGCTGGAGACGGACCTCACCGTGACCTGGCTGGTGCCCGACGGCGCACGTCCTGGGCTCGACTACGACCTCGAACGGCTGACCTGGATGTGGCGGGTCACGGTCGCCGAGGACCTTCGCATCGTGTCCGAGAACCAGCGCGGCGTCTCGTCCTCTGCCTACCGGCCGGGGCCATACGTCATGCCGATCGAGTCGAAGACGCTCCGGCTGACCGACTGGTACCTTCAGGAGCTGTCGGGCGCCGTGAGACCCTGACCGGAGAGCGTGCGTCGTGCCCACCTACCTGTCGCCCGGGGTCTACTTCGAGGAGCTCAGCCCCGACCGTCTCGGGCTGCTCCCGAGCGTCGAGCGGCCGGTACCCCATGCGGTTCGACCGATTCGTCCCGTGCGATCACGATGGAAGGACGCCTCGTCCACGGCGATCCTCATCGGGTTCGCCGAGAGGGGACCAATCGACGAGCCGATGTACGTGGGGAACTGGAACCAGTACGAGTCGACCTTCGGCTCGTGGATCGAGGGAGCGTTCCTCGGCCCCGCCGTGCATGGGTACTTCCAGAACGGCGGGACGGCGTGCTGGGTGGTCCGCAGCGGACTCGAGCAGACCCATCCACCGCCGAGAGCCGAAGTGTCGATCCCGGGTGCGGATGAGCAATCGGGTGCGCTCGCCCTGGCGGCGCGCTACGGCGGGTCGGTCACGAACGAGATCGAGGTCGAGATCACCGACAGCGCCAGCGCGCCCGACCGGCCGACGCTCTTCTCGATGTCGGTGTGGGTGGACGGGCAGATGCGTGAGCGATTCGATGACCTCGACACGGCGGGGCCCCGGCAGGCCCACGACATCGTCAACCGGCTGTCGCACGAGATCGTGGTTCGGAACCTGCGCGGGGCGCCTGCTCGCGGGAGGTTCCGGCTCGACGGATGGAAGCCGGCGGACGCAGAGGGGTCCTCGGCCCAGCCAGCCGGCGCCGTGAGTGCAGCCCTGGGCCGCTCCGTCGAAACGATCCGCGGCCTCACCGGTCAGGCCGACGTCGTCTGCATGCCCGATCTCATGGCGATGTTCATCCAGGGCGTCGCCGGGCTCGAAGAGCTCAAGGCGCTCCAGCTGCTGCTCATCGACGCCTGCTGGGACGCGGGCACGTTGACGGCCATCCTGGACCCTCCGCCGGGGCTGGCGCCGCAGCAGGTGCGCGATTGGCGGGTGGACTTCACGGCGTTCGACGCACCGTGCGCCGCGCTCTACTACCCCTGGATCGCCGTCCGCCATCCCACGACGGAGCAGGACCTGTTCGTGCCGCCGTCCGGCCATGTTGCCGGGATGATCGCCAGAGTCGCAGCCACCGACGGCCTCCATCGTGCGCCGGCCAACGAGGAGCTGGCCGGCGCGACCGGCGTGGAATACCGGCTGAGCAGGCACGAGATCGATCATCTCCACCCCATCGGGATCAATCCCATCGCCTCGGTGATCGGCGCCGGTGCACGGGTGATGGGCGCGCGGACGATGTCGTCGGATCCCGCCCAACGCCAGCTCGCGCGCAAGCGTGTGGTCGACTTCGTGAGTGCGAACGTCCAACACGGAATGAGCTGGGTCGTGCACGAGCCGAGCGAGCCGCTGCTGTGGGAGCAGATTGCCGGCGAGCTCGACAACCTCCTCGGGCTGCTCTTCCGGGCCGGCGTCCTCGCCGGTGCGGCACCCGAGAACGCATACGTCGTGCGATGCGACTCGGGTACCAACCCGCCGGAAGTTCGGGACTACGGACAGGTGGTCGCCGAGGTCGTGGCCAACCTCGCCGACGGTTCGCAGTTCTCGTCGCGAGTGGTGTTCTTCAGCGGCTGACGGCGCGGCGTCAGCGGCTCGGCCCACAGCCGCTGATAGGTGTGGAACACGGCCCGGGGCGTGGCGATCTGCTCGAGTGCGGCGCACGCGGCGGCCCGCTCCCGCTCAGTGCCGTGGCGCGCCCGCTCGATCAGGACCGGCACGGCAGGCGCGCCGACCGCGGCCGCGGCGGCGACGATGGCCTCACGCTGCGCGGGTTCGGTCGTCGCGAGTCGCGGCACGAGCATCGGCACGGCTGGAGATCCGAGACCGCCGAGACCGCGCACGCCAGCCGCCCGCACGAGCGGATCCGGGTCCACCAAGGCCGAGGCAAAGAGATGAGCGATCCCGGGCTCGCCGATGGCCGCCAACGTGTCGAGCGCCATCGCATATCCCGGCGCGTCGCGCCGTTCGACGGCGGCCAAGAGAGCCCTGAGTGCCGGGGTACCGATCTGCACGAGGACCCGCTGCGCGGCATCCGCCGCCGGCCCTCCGGAGGCGAGCGTCGACGCCAGCGCCGGCGCTGCGACCGCGCCAAGGGCGGTCAGCACAGACTCGGTCGACGCCGGCTGGTCGGTGGTGCCGAGCTCTCGCACGAGGCGCGGTACCGCGGGCGCACCGATGGCGAGGAGGGCGACCCGACAGCCGCGGCGGACCACATCGGAGCGGGTGGTCGACAGCAGGTCGACGAGAGGCTCCACCGCGGACGGACCGAGTTCCGCCAGCGCAGCCGCGGCGAGGTCCCGAACGTCGCTGTCGGCATCGTCGAGCATCGGCAGGAGCGCGGGCAGCGCGAGTGGGTCGCCCAGGGCAATGAGCGCATCAACGGCGGCTCCCCTGACCACCACGTCGGGCGATCGGAGTGCGCCCACCACGCGAGCCGTGGCGACGCGGTCACCGATGGCGCCGAGCACCGACACGACCCGCCATTCCTCGTCCGGGCTCGGACTCGGCAAGGTGGAAGCGAGCTCAGACGCGGCGTCCCCACCGAACCGCACGAGCACGTGGGCCGCGGCCTCCCGCGCCGCCGTCGAGGGCGAGCTGCCGAGGCTGACGATGAGGGACGGGATCGCGATCGAGCCGAGGGCGAGGAGCGCGTTCGCCGCCGCCTCGGCCGCTTCGGGCGACCGACCGCCGAGCGCTTCGACCAGCGCGGGGATCGCGGTGTCGCCGAACGCGGCGAGCGCACCGGCCGCCTGCCAGCGCACATCGATCGAGAGGTCCGACAGTGCGCCCACCAGCGCGTCGCGGGCATCGGGGCGGTGGATGCCGCCGACCGCGCCGACCGCGGCTGACCGCACTCGCTCGTCGGAGTCGCGCGCCGCTCTCGCGAGCGCGGCCACCGACGGTTCGTCGCCAACCGCCCGCAGAACCGCCACCGCGGACAGGCGCGAATCGGGATCGGTTGCGCCGGACGCGACCTCGGCGACGGGCGCGACGACCGCTGTCCCGATCCGGCCCAAGGCATGGGCGGCGGCCGTCCGCACTCGTTCGTCACCGGAGCCGAGCAGGGGCACCAGGCCCGCAACGGTGCTGGCTCCGATCGCCGCCAGCCGGTCGGCGGTGGCGGAGCGTTGATACGGCGCGGTATCCGTCGCCGCCAGGCTCACCAGCAGCCGCTCCGCTTCGGGTCTGATGAAGGCCTCGGTCACAGGGTCGAGCACGGGATGCAGGCGTTCGCGCATCTCGTAGACGGGCTCGAGCCGCTCGTGCGGCCAGAGATACGACGTGGCGCGCCCGCTGGCGTCCCAGTCCCTGGCGGCCCGGATCACCACCTGTAGCAGCCGAAGGTCGTCGCTCTGGCGCTCGATCACGTCGCGCAACCGCTGCCAGCTCCGGAACAGCGCCTCGTGCGCCACCTCGAAGCTCGGTCCTTGGGCGCCTGCGCCCGACACGAGCAGGCGGGCGTCGGTGAAGGCGCTGACGAGACCGCTCGCCGCGGGGATGCCGTCGATGGCGGCCATTGGCGCCCGCCGACGAGCCGGTCGGCCGTCGTCGTCGATCTCCACCAGCTCGCGGAACACCTGAGGGAACACGTCCCGCTCCGCATCGCCGATCCGCTCCTGGTACACGTGCTCGGCCCGCACGCCGATGGCTCCCTGCACGCCGCCGAGCGCCTCGTACGCCGCCAGCGTCATCTGCCCGTCCGACAGCCGATAGAGCTCGTCGAGCGCGAACGCCAAGAGCGGCAGGGCCCCTGCACCGCTCCCGGTGTCGTACAGGAGGCGGCCGACGAGCTCCTCTTCGAACGTCAAGCCGGCGATGGTCGCCGGTCGCGTGATCATCTCGAGCAGCTGGTCGGTCGGCGCCGCGACGGGGATCTGGCCGTCCTCCATCAGCCGGGCGAGGGCCGGGCGCTCCACACATCGTTGGTAGAAGTCCGAGCGGAGCGTCACCACCACGCGGTGGTGACCTGCGGCGGCGATCGCGACGAGCAGCTCGATGAACGCATCGCGGTGCTCCTCCGCCACCACCGTGAAGAGCTCCTCGAACTGATCGCAGAAGACCAGCGCGCCCGTGGTGCCGCTGGTCCGTCCGAGCTCGTCGAGCGCTGCGATCGGCGCCGCGCGAAGGCGCGCCGCGATGCCGCGCGGGATGTCGCCCATCAGCGGGGCGAGCTGCGCGGCCAATGGCAGGAACGGGTCGGGACCGAGCTCGCCGGGCGTGAACCGCAGACCGGTCCATCGCCGGGTGTCGCGGTCGAACGAGGGCAGCAGGAGGTCCGGTTTGGACTCTGCCAACCGAGGGATGAGCCCGGCGCCCACGATCGATGACTTGCCCGATCCGCTCGCCCCGATGACGGTGACGAACGGGCTCGAGGCCACTCGGCTGACGAGGAGGTCGGTCTCGCGGCCGCGGCCGAAGTAGATCGGCGCGTCCGCCGGCGTGAACGAGCGCAGTCCGGGGAACGGCGAGCCCTGCCACAGGGATGGAGCCTCCACGTCGGTCTGCGCGAGTGGCGCATGATCAGCGCTGTCCAGCGCGTCCTTGACCAGGGTTCGCAGATCGACCTCGACCCGCTGCCGGAAGTCGTCAGGCTTCTCATAGGTCGAGTGCGCCGTGTGGATCGCCCCCGTGGCCGGATCGGTGAACCGCTCGAAGTACGCCGTGAGTCCACGGAACTGGGCGATCCGCTCGTCGGCGTCGGATGCGGTGAGGTCGACCTGGCTCGGAGGGATGCGCCGGTAGATGAGGACCTGCGGGCGGCCCACGCGCCGAGACGCCTCGAGGGCCTCCTCCAGCTCCCAGACCGACCCCGACTCGTAGGCGGTGCCGTCGGCGCGCGCGTACTCAGGGTGGGGCAGCGGCGTCCCGATGCGGCCCCAGAAGACGGCGATGACGACGTCGCACGCCGAGGGGAGGGGCAGCCCGGCGTCGATGGAAGCCTGCGGCGTTCGGGCCGCCAGCATCGGCGCGCCACCGCCGGGCGTGTCCCACGCCACGAGCTCGATGGTCGTCCGATCCCGCACGAACGGATCGGTCGGTAGTTGCTGGAGGAAGGTTCGGACGATGGCGCGCTCCTCCCCAACATCGCCAGGCGAGGTGAGGAACACCCGGAGCCGAGGCAGGAGCACGCCGGCCATGCTGTCACCCACTGCCGCGGTCACTCGGCTACGGCGACTCCTGAGCCGGCGGGGCCAGACGCATCGGTGCCGGCCGCGACCGGATGAGGGTCAGGCCCAGCACGGACGCGAGGGTCACGTCGAACCCGGCGAAGGCGAGCCACTCGAGACCGGCGCGGGCCTTGTCGCCGAGGAAGACCAACCCGACGGCGGTGGGCAGGATCGTCATGGACATGAGTGCCCCTTGGCCGCCAGAGCAGTTCGCGCCGTGGATCCTCGTCACTCGTCGACCCCGCCCTCCAGGCGGCCGACGAACCAGTCCCGGGCGAGCTCAGCTGCGACTTGGAGCGTCCCGGGCTCCTCGAACAGGTGTGTGGCGCCGGGTACGACCGCGAGCTGCTTCGCGCAGCGGAGCGAGGCGAGCGCCTGCCGGTTGAGCTCGAGCACCACATCGTCCCGTCCACCGACGATCAGGAGCGTCGGAGCCGTGACCGCGGGCAGGCGTGGTCCCGCCAGGTCAGGACGGCCCCCTCGGGACACGACCGCGGCGATGCCGTTGCCGGCGTCGGCGGCGGCCCAGAGCGCGGCCGCGGCCCCGGTGCTGGCCCCGAAGTAGCCGACCGGCAGGCCCGCAGTCGCGCGTTCGCGTTGCAGGGACCTGGTGGCCTCGACGAGGCGGCCGGCCAGCAGCCCGATGTCGAACACGTTGGCTCGGTCGAGCTCCTCACCGGGAGTCAGCAGATCGAACAGCAACGTCGACAGGCCGGCGCGATTCAGGACAGAGGCGACGTACCTGTTCCGTGGGCTCTTGCGGCTGCTGCCGCTGCCGTGTGCGAACACCACCACACCGCTGGCCGCGTCGGGGACGGTGAGATGACCTCCGACGACGACCGGTCCCGCCACCACCGCGATCTCCTGGTCGATCATCAGCCACCGCCACCGGTTCGAGCCAGCGCGCCGCGCTCGAGCGCGGCCGTCACGTCCGATGGGGTGACGATCCCGACCAGGTGCCGGCCGTCCACGACGAGGATGCGACCATCGCCCGCGCCCGCCCTTCCGACGGCCTCGATGAGCGGTTCCTCGGCCCGGGCCAAGGCCAGCTCATCCGCCCGGACAGCGACAGAGCCCAGGGTGGTCGTGGCCCATGTCGCACTAGGGACCTCGCGGAGGCGCCGGAGAGTCACCAGCCCGTGGAGGTTGCCCAGCTCGTCCACGACCGGGAACGACGACACCCGGGTCGTCATGGCCTCGTCATGCACGAAGTCGGCGACCGTCCGCTCGCGGTCGACGGTGCGCACGTTGGTGGTCATGACATCGCCGACGCGAACCCCCTCCAGGACCACCATCAGATCGATCTGTGCAGCCTCCGCATGCGCGCCCGAGGTCAGGAACCAGCCGATGAGGGCGAGCCACACACCGCTGATGCCGGCGCCGAGCGCCAGCTCGACCACACCAAGGGCGATCAAGATCTGGCCCACCACCTGTCCGGCATGAGCGGCCTGCCGGCGGGCCCGCGTTTCGTCACCCGACCGTCGCCACAGGATGGCGGTCAGAACCCGCCCTCCGTCCAGGGGAGCTCCCGGAAGCAGGTTGAACACGGCGAGCACGAGGTTGATCGCGCCCAGCCACGCGACGGTGGTCGTGAGCAGGTCCGACCCACCGAGCGCACCGCTGAGGCCGGCGAACAGGAGGCAACCCAGCCCGATGGCCACACTCATCGCCGGCCCGGCCAGTGCGATGCGCAGCTCGACCGACACGTCGCCGCGCCTGTCGCCCGAGCCGGGCCAGCCCGCCGAACATCCACAGTGTGATCCCCTCGACGGGCACTCCGTTGCAGTTGGCAACGACCGCATGGCTGACCTCGTGAGCGAGGATCGAGGCCATCAGGGCCAGGGCCGCGAGCCCGGCAACCGACCAGTACACGCTGGTGAGGTGGCCTGGAGCCCACTCCCGGAGGGTCTGGGAGGCCAGGCTCCAAGTCACGAGGCCGACGATCACGAGCACGGTCCAGCTCACGTCCACGGCGACACCGTGGATCCGACCGAGACGGAACGTCGCCCCCATCGGCGTCAGTAGCGGGCCACTGCGGCCACGGCCGGGTCGCCCTTCAGCTCACCCGGGGCGAGCTGGCAGAGGTCGGCACCCTGGTCCAGGGCTTCGCCGATCACCAGACTGACGAGGTCGACGTCGCCGGCGTCGTGTACCGGGTGCCCGTCCACGGCGTCGAGCCGACCCCACTCGAGGCGGTTCGGGGCCACGAGAAGCGCGGCCACACGGCGCTCACGGCAGGCGGTGAGGATCGCCCGGGTCGACGTCAGAGGCGTCGCGGACTGCTCGACCCGGTCGAGCAGTTCACGACGAGGCGAGTCGAGCACGCCCGCCACGGCGGGCCATACCCGCTCGTGCAGCTGGTCGGTGCTCAGGCGTTCCGGGTTGCCGATGTCCAGCAGGCCGGCGAGATGCGGGAAGCGGTTCGCCTCCCGGTAGATGGCCAGCTCGTAGTCGACACCGGCTACGAACAGCGGTGCCGTCTCGTCACGGAGCACGCGTCGTAGCTTCTCGTCGACGACCTGGAAGAACCGCAGCAGCTGGTCCTTGCGCAGGTCGTGCGCAGATGGCGATCCGTGAACGATGCCGATCGTCCGGTCCGTACCCTGATGGCTGCCTCCGTGGACGTTGCGCAGACGTTCGTGGTGCTCGTACCACGGCGCGTCGGCGCGGCTGGCGGGCAACCCGGGCACGGGCACGTCGACCAGGCCAGTGCGGTCGCCGCGGAGGAAGCGCACGCGGTTCTGGCTGATGGCGAGGACGTGGAAGCGGTCGTCGTGCTCCATCGCCGCCACGAGTGGCGTGACGACGAAGCGGTCGGCGACCACGGACAACAGGGGGACGTCCACCTCCAACTGGAGCTGCAGCGACAGGCCGGGCGCCGCGAAGATCGCGTACCCGCGACAGCCAAGTGGCCAGCGCTCAGCGGCCAGCAACGCTTCGGCTGGCGCCAGGAGCTCGTCGATGTCCGGCGATCTCAGGTCGGATGCTGTTCGGAGCTGGCGCCGGGCGTCGCGGACGAGGTCCTTCAGCGTCACCCGGTCGGCACCGATGTCGGGGTGCCGGGGGTCGAGCGGGAGGTAGATGGTGATGCACGGGGAATGGGCCCAGCGGATCAGCTCCCCGAGCATCTGGCGGGACACGGTCGACACGGGATCGGCAACCTTTCGTGACATGTCTGGAGCGTGCGGCGCGCCCGCCTTTTCGACCAGAGCAGAAGGTCCTGCGCGTCGCGGGCCGGAGGCGGCATGGAAGGCGCTCGCTGCCCCGTGCGCCCTACAGACCGGTCGGGAAAGTCTCGGGCGGTTCACCCTCGTCCCAGAGCGACGTGCGCTCCAGGGGTTCGACCGCGGTGGTGCGATCGAAGTGGATGACACCGTCGAACTGATCCGGGAGCCGGGCGTGGAACCAGTGGCTGGCCCGCTCGGTCTGTGGTCGGTAGATGACCCCGATGGCGCGCTCGAGGCGACCGTCGCGCAGCCCCTGTCCGGAGTCTCCGCCGAGGGGGAGGAAGAACCGGTCGAGCTCGCTCGAATGGAAGAGTTGCTCGTAGCTGCCCGGCAGCGCCGGTCGAACGTGCTTGCGCTCGGCCGCTCCACCCCAATCGGAGGCCGCGGTGACTCGGCCGTGGTCGGTGGTGAAGCCGACGAGAAGCGAGTCGGTTCCCCAGCGCGCGCGGACGAGTTGACCGACGTTCAGCTCGCCGGCCTCTCCCATCTGCGTGGCCCGTGCATCCCCGACGTGGGAGTTGTGCTCCCACACGACGACGCGCGCCCGCCCGAGCTGGTGCTCGAGGTGGGACACGAGTGCCTCGAGGGTGGCGCCCATGTGGCGGTCACGGAGGTTCCACGAGGAGACCTCGGCGCGGTACATCTGGCGGTAGTACTCCTCGGCGTTGCGTACCAACTCGGCGTTGCGCTCAGCGACGAAGTAGTCGTCCTCGGCCGCCCATCCGTCACGGTTCAGGATCGCATGGGCGCGACGCCGCAGGTCGATCAGCTCGTCGACGACCTCCTTCTCGCACGGCAGCTTGAGGTGGAGGGCCACGGCCCGGCCGTACCGGGGGCCTTCCGCGTCCACGTGGTCGAAGCAGCTGTAGCGCTCCCGGGCGTCTCGGGCCGCGTCCGGGTCGACTGTCTCCAGGTAGGCGACGACCGCTTCCATGGAGGCCCGCAGGCTGTAGAGGTCGAGGCCGTAGAAGCGGGCCTTGGTCTGATGGTGCGCGTGGGAGTCGTTGCGGGCCCGCAACCATTCGACGAAGCCGACCACGTCCCTGTTGCGCCACATCCACGCCGGAAACCTCTCGAAGCCAGCCAGGGCGCTGGTGGCGTCAGGATCCGACGACTGGCCCATGACATAACGATTGACCCGGTAGGCATCGGGCCAGTCGGCTTCGACCGCCACCGCGTTGAAGCCCTTCTCCTCGATGAGCCGCTTCGTGATCCGCGCCCGTTCCCGGTAGAACTCGTGCGTGCCGTGGGTGGCTTCCCCCAGCAGAATCAACCGACGGTCCCCCACCAGCTCGAGCAGCCCGTCGTAGTCGGTCGTCGCCCCGGTGATCGCAACCGCGTCCCGGAACGCCTGAGCACGTCGGGTCGTCGCGGTGGCGGCCATCAACCGGAGGCTCCGGCGAGGGGTGGGGACTCTGTCAACAGCCGAACCTCGTCGTCGCTGGTGGCGGAGAAGTCCTCGTACCAGAGCCCGACGGCCGCCATCGGCTCGGGGACGACGACACAGACCACGTCGTCGGCGACCGCCGAGAGCTGCTCCAAGGCTTCCTTGGAGCCGACCGGTACCGCGACGACCACCCGGTCGGGCGCATGCACCCTCACCGATTCCACGGCGGCCATCATCGTGGCCCCGGTGGCCAGGCCGTCGTCCACGAGGATCACGGTTCGACCGCTCATGACCGGCAGCGGGCGACCGGCGCGGTATGCCCTCTCGCGGCGGCGCATCTCGTCCCGTGCCCGAACGACCGCGGCCGCCACCGTTCGGCGGTCTAGGCGGAGGACGTCGATCAGCCGACGGTCCAGCAGCGTCACCCCGCCCGGTCCGACTGCGCCCATGGCGGTCTCCTCGTACCCAGGCACTCCGACCTTGCGGACGACGAGCACGTCGAGTGGGGCCCGGAGCGCAGCTGCGACCTCGGCTGCCACCGGGACGCCTCCACGCGCGAGTCCCAATACCACGAGGTCTGTACGCCCCTCGTAGCCATCCAGGGCAGCCGCCAACACGCGCCCGGCCTCGTGACGATCGCGAAACCCCCTTTCGTGCCTCATACGGACATCGCTGCGCCTTCAGCGACGTGTTCACCAGGGCCGAAAGTCACGTTCCGGCCGGCTGGTTGAGCCAGCACCGCCGGCACCGCCGGTCGCGGCTTCAGCCCGTTGGTGTCGGCCCGTTCACGCGGGTCGGAAGAGCAGGCCCCGACTCGCCGCGACCGCCATCGTCCTCGCCACTTCGAGGCTCCACGGTCCGGCCAGCGAGAGCGTGACGGTTGGTGCCGTGTCGCGGAACTCGATCTCCCGTTCGCCGTCGACGGCGACCACGCCGCGCCCTGGGATCCGCCGGCGATCGCCGGCGCGGACGACCTCGACCGACGCCACCCCGACCTGTCGGACGAGTCCGGGTGCGATCGGGGCGAGAACTTGTCGAGGGGCACCTGGATGCAGCACGAGGCGCAGGCCAGTGGGCTCGTCACGTCCGACCGGTCGGACGAGCGCGGCGATCGACGAGAGCCCGACGACGCCCGGCTCGGCGAACGTGACGAAGAGCTCGGTGACCTCGCTCGGGTTCCACACGGCGCGGGCGCCGACGCCAGTCGACGTGGTTGTCGCCACGTCGACCAGGGCCAGTTCGACCTGGGCTTGATGCTCGACGACCAGGACCTTGTTGCGCCGGCAGGCATCACTGACGGCCACGTGCCCGGCCGCGAGGAGTCCTGTGGCCAGTCCCGAGACCGTTGCCTCGCCGAGTTGCGCGAACGCGTTGTTCGTGCCGGTGGACAGCGCGGCGATCGGTACCTCGCCGCACACCGACGCCACGAGGCGGTCCGTGCCGTCGCCGCCGAGGACCACGAGCACGCGGGCACCGAGTCGTACCAGCGCGGCCGCCGCCGCGACGGTGTCGGCCGCTCCACTCAGGAGCGGCAGGTCCAGGAACTCCACCTTCGGCCAGGGTGGGTCACGCTCGGGACGATGTGCGTCGACCGCGTCGGCAAGTCCGTTCGCGATGCCACCTGCGTCGCTCGCCACCACGACCCGATGCACGCCGACGGCCCCGAGTGAGGTGAGCACCCTTTGCAGCATCATCAGCTTCTCGGTATTCGGGAACACCGAGGCCCTGGTCACCAGCCTACGGATGTCCTGTCCAGACCTGGGGTTGGTGATGAACCCGACCACCGCCTCGCCCGCACGGGCCGGCTCGACGTCCACGGTTCGCGAGCCGGCTCTGCTGCTCAGGCCTCGATCGTCGCGATGAGATCGCCTTGACGCACCGGCTCCTCCTCGCGCGCCATCAGCTTGATCACACCCGCCGTCGGGGCCTCGACATCCTGGGAGACCTTCTCGACCTGCACCTCCGCGATAATCTGGCCCGCGGACACGACCTGGCCGTCACGGACGAACCACGTGCCCACGATCCCCTCGGCGACCGGGTCGTCCTTCGACATCGCGGGAAAGCGAACCTCGACCGCGCTCATGCACCCACGATGCGCCGGGCCTCCACGAGGATCTTCTCCGCCGTGGGAAGCACGTGATACTCGAGCGGTCGGGCGTACGGGATTGGCGTGTCCGGCACGGCCAGCCTGACCACCGGAGCTTTCAGCATGCTTGGATCGGTCTCCGCGACCGTCGCCGCGATCTCGCCCGTCATCCCGAAGGACTTGTAGTCCTCGTCGACGACCAGCAGGCGGCCCGTCCTGCCGACGGAGTCGAGGACGGTCTCGCGGTCCAACGGCTTGAGACTGCGGAGGTCGATGACCTCGGCCTCGATGCCTTCGCCCGCGAGCTGCTCCGCGGCCTCGAGTGCGTGCTGCACGGACAGCGAGATCGTCACGATCGAGACGTCCCGCCCCTCCCGGGCCACGGCCGCCCGCCCGATCGGGACCTCGTAGGCCTCCTCGGGCACGGGCCCGATCGAGCGCGGGTTCTTCTTCATCCACACCAGGCCCATCACGCCCTTGTGGAACAGGTAGAGCACCGGGTTGTCGTCGCGGATGGCTGAGATCATGAGCCCTTTCGCGTCGTACGGGTTGCTGGGGACCACCACCTTCAGCCCGGGCAGGTGGGCGAACGTTCCCCAGAGGCACTGCGAGTGCTGTGCGCCGTCCGAGTAGCCACCACCAGCCGCGGCCATCAGCACCATCGGGACCTTGACGGCACCTCCGGACTCGTAGTGGATCTTCGCCATGTGGTTGTAGATCTGGTCCATGCAGACCCCGAAGAAGTCCACGAACATCAGCTCGACGACCGGGCGCATGCCTTCGGTGGCCGCTCCGATGCCGGCGCCGATGAACGCGGTCTCGGAGATGGGGGTGTCGATGACCCGCTCCGGCCCGAACTGGTCGAGCAGCCCGCCGGTGGCCCCGAAGATGCCTCCGTAGGCCGCCACGTCCTCGCCCATCACGAACACCGCAGGGTCGCGCTCCATCTCCTGGCCGATCGCCTCGGAGACCGCCTTCGCCGTCGAGAGCTGCCGCTCCGTGGTCGCTGTCGTCATCGGACCTCTCCTTTCACGCGAAGACGTCTTCCAGCGCCGTCTCGGGCGCTGGTTCCGGGCTGGCCTTGGCGAACGCGATCGCCTCGTCGACGTGCGCCTGGGCCGACGCGGAGACTTCGGCCGCGCTGTCGTCGTCCAGCACGCCCAGTTCCTTCAGGCGGGCTGCGTACCGGGGGATGGGGTCGCGCTCGTCGAGCGTGTCGAGCTCGCTGCCTCGATAGGCCTGGGCGTCGCCCTCGAAGTGCCCCCAGAGCCGCACCGTGTGTACCTCCAGCAGGCTGGGGCCCTGCCCCGCCCGCGCCCGGGCGACCGCCTCGCCCGCAGCCTCGTAGATCGCTTCGACGTCGTTGCCTTCGATGCGCACACCGGGGATGCCGTAGCCCGCGGCGCGCTCGGCGTTCGACGCGACCGCGGTCGACTTGGAGCGCGGCACGGAGATCGCCCAGTCGTTGTCCTCGATGACGAACACGACCGGCAGGCGCCAGAGGGCGGCGAGGTTCAACGACTCGTGGAACGCGCCCTGGTTGGCGGCCCCTTCGCCGGCCACCGCCACGGAGATGCGATCCGTCCCCTGGCGCTTGAACGCGAACGCCTGGCCGCAAGACACCGGGTAGCCCTCGGCGATGATGCCCGAACACGAGAAGTGGGTCACCGGGTCGAAGAGGTGCATGTGACCCCCCTTGCCTCTGCTCAGCCCGGTCTCCCGGCCGTAGATCTCAGCGGCCATACGGTTGAGGTCGATGCCGTGCGCGATCGCCAGGTGGTGGGGGCGGTGCGGCCCGGTGATGGCGTCGTCGGTGTTGAGATGGGCGCAGACACCCGCCGCGACCGGTTCCTGGCCGGCCGCGAGGTGCATCTCACCCGGGATCAGACCGGCCCCGATGTCCCATTGCGGCTTCTTGTCGGCGTGGTAGTCCTGTAGCAACGCCGACTCGAACGTCCGGATGAGGACCATCGTCCGGTACAGCTCGATGCGCGTGGTGTCGTCCATGAGCTCACCCCCGAGTCGCAGTGCCGTCGAAGGTACCACCGGGCCCGACGACCACGGCAGGGGAACCGAGGAGCCAGCTGCCGGTGAGGAGCTGTCGCGTCGTCGCCTCATCGGGGGTGGGCACGTTCTCGATCACCTCGCGTCGGTGCTCGTCCCATCGGCGTCCTGCGCCCTCACACGTGAGTGGACAATGGGATCAACAGCGGCACAGGGACCAAGGTCCCGGCGATTGACGTCCGCCGGTCAGGCTCGGCCGGCGCCGCGCAACGCCGTCGGTTGCACGCGCAGCGACTCGACCGGGTCGCCCCGTAACACCCGGATGGCGAGCTGGCCGTTGGCGAGTGCCGCCTCGACACCGGCGCCGAATCCCTCCGGCACGTCCACTTCTCGCTCGTAGCCGCCGTAGTCCCACTCCTGAACAAGCATGACTCGCGGGCCCGCGCTGCGAAGATGGGCCCAGAAGCGGAGGGAGCCGGGCTTCAACTCGATCGTCACGTCGCCCGGCGTCACCGCCGGCAACGGTGCCACGATGACGAGTGCGGCGGGCGTCTCGTAGACGTTGACGGGGACTCGCTGTGGGCGCATCACCGCCTCGGCGGCGGCCGTCGCGTCTGAGACCTCGCGTGGCGTCGGCCGGCTCGTGGGCACCCCGTCACGGTACAAGCCACGCAGGCAAGGCCGGATCACCTGCCGGGCGAGGTCGGTGGCCGGCGGCCCGTACGGCGAGCTGTCCCCGCCTCACTGCGCCATGATGCGCCCGTGAGACTCGTTCCTCGCCAGCTTCGCCGGTCCGACTTCCCGAGCAGCGTGCCGTACTACGGGGGACGGCTCACGCCTCAGGTGATCCAGGGCATGAAGACGTACGGCGAGCGAGGTCGCCCGCACCCACCACCGCCCGCGCCGGCGCCGCCTGACCCCGCCGTGCAGCAACTGGCATCGCTCCAGGACCTGCGGGTCAAGGGGTACCTCACGCCTAATGAGTACGAGGAGATCCGGCGGCGGATAGTCGGGGAGGGCTGATGCTCGGTCCTGTGCAGGTGCTGATCGTCGGTGTCGCCGACCCGCAGAGCGCTCGATCAGTCCTGGGCTCCCTCGCGGCCCTCGGCCCCGACGGTCCCGTTCGCTGCGTGGATGCGTTCGAGTGCATCGTGCACGATGACGGGGAGCTCACGATCACGGCGCGCGACGGACGCCAGCCGCCGTCGCTCCCGCTCTTCGCGGAGGAAGCCGACGAGGTCGTCCCTGTGACGGGTGCCGAGGAGACGTGGCATCTCGGAGAGGTGGTGCCACCTGGAGGGCACGCGGTGGTAGCGCTCCTCGAGCACCGTTGGGCGGAGCGGTTCCGCGACACCCTGCTGGCCGCGGGCGCGTCCTTGCGCCACGAGGCCTGGCTCGACGCGGAGGACCGGTCCAGCCTCGAGTCCTTCCTCTCGCAAGGCGAGATCTGAGCGCGGACCGCAGGCCCGCGGCCGCGACGTCCATTCGGCGGATCAGGATCCCGTCGTGCCTACCTGGCTCGCCTTCTCGATCGTGGCCTCGCTCGCGCTGACGCTGGTCCTGAACGTGGCGCTGCGGGTGTTCCCTGGTGCTCGCCTGCGGCTGCACGACACGCTGCAGCGGGCCGTGGATCGGGCCGACCGACCGACGGACGAGCCCGACGGGCGGCGGGTGCACGTCGTCTTCCCGTGGAAGGCGATGTTCATCGGTTCGCTGGCGCTGACGCTGTTCGTCAACCTGATCCTCCGCCTGTTCTAGCGACGTCGCGCCGACCCTGCCGGGCCGACGGCCGCTCGGGCCAGCCGCGCCGAGTGCGTCATGCTCAACAAGGGCCCGCACATCGTCGAAGCCATCCGCTTTCTCGCCGACGTCTTCGCCCGCATGAACGAGCACCAGGACAAGCGGACACCGCTGCTCCGCCGGCTGTCCGTCTCGGACGCCCTCGGGCCGACCGCACCGATCGACGAGCCGCCACGCCGAGCCGCAGACTGATCGTCACGGTGTAGTCGCGCTTCGGCTAGTCCGGCGGATCGCGGGCTACGACACGAGACGGAAGACCGGATGGTTGGGCGCGATGCGGCGGAGCTCCGTCTCCGACGAGTCGGCGCTCACGCCGTCGAAGAAGACGCCGACTTCTGCCTTCCAGCGCCTCAGGTATGCCCGCAGGACGGGAACCTTGTCGTCGTCGGCGAGCTCGATCGCACGGAAGCTCTCGGTGCGCCGGCCCAGGCGCAACTCGCCGCTGCCCGACGCGCGGAGGTTGCGTACCCACTGTGTCTCGCCTCGCGGTGCGACCAGGTACCGCTCACCATGATGGTTGAGGAGGTTGACCGGCGTGGTCCGCCAGGCTCCGGTGGCACGCCCACGAACCCGAAGCTCCCGCGATCCCCAGACGCTGATCCCCGCTCGGGTCAGCGCCGCAACGACAGGGTTGAATATCGTGCGCGTGAACCAACCGGGTTCGACGTACCGAGGAGCGTGGGGTGGCTCGGCCACTGCCTCATCCTCGTCTCCGATTGTGTCCTCCGACAACCGTCGACTTGGACCTGGGCGATGACGCCATCATCATCGGCGCGGGTCAGCTGGTGCTGGTCGCGAAGGGTCAGGCCGGGCTGGTGGGAGTCACGACCGTCACCCATCCACCGGAGTCGACGAACACGGTCACCGGTGACGTTCGTCCCTGGTGAAGATGCTGGCGATCCGGTCACATGGGCGCATGAGCGAGTTCGGGTACCTGACTGTGGCGTCCGGATTGCATGATCCGGGGACCGTCGATCGCGTGACCGGCGATGTTCGCGCCAGCCTGGCCGGCCTGGGCGGCAAGCCGATGACGGCACCCGAGGATGGCCCTGGAAGTCCGATGGTGATCCTGGTCGCGACGGGTGGGACGGAGGCCGAGATCCTCGATCTTGTGCGGCGCCGACAGGCGGTCGCGCCGTACGAGCCGGTGGTGCTGGTGGCCCATCCGCTCCACAACAGCCTGCCCGCGGCTCTCGAGGCGATGGCGCGGGTGAACGCCGACGGCCAGCGCGGTCGCATCGTCCAGGTCGACCACGGAGAGCCAAGGCCGGTGGCGACCGCGGTAGCGGACGTCGCTGCGATCCACCGGCTGCACCGAACCCGGCTCGGGCTCGTTGGCGCGCCCTCGCCGTGGCTGGTGGCGAGCGTGCCGGACGCCGCGCTCCTTCGGGCCCGCTGGGGCGTCGAACTGGTGCCCATCGACATCGCGGCCACCATCGACGACTACCGGCACGCCGACGCCGATCGGGCCCGTGCGGTCGCCGTGCGCTTCGCCGGCCGGGCGGAGCCGTCGGCGGAGCTGGTCGGCGCGGCCAGCCTCCACCCGGTGCTGGTCGACGCCATCAGCCGGGCCGGTGTCGATGCGGTCGCGGTCCGCTGCTTCGACTACCTGGACGCGCTCACCACCTCCGGGTGCGTGGCGCTGGCGGAGCTCAACGACAGGGGTCTGGTCGCTGGATGCGAGGGGGACGTAGCCAGCACCGTCGCCATGATCCTCGTCCGCGCACTGTTGGATCAGCCCAGCTGGATGGCCAACCCGGCTGCGATCGACGAGGAGCGCGATCGGGTATTGCTCGCCCATTGCACCGTCGCGCCGTCCCTCGTCGAAGACGTCGAACTGCACACGCATTTCGAGTCCGGGCTCGGAGTCGGCTTGCGTGGCCGGTTCGCCCCTGGGTGGGTGACGCTGCTGCGACTGGGCGGTCCCGCACTCGACCGCTTCTGGGTCTCCGAGGCCGAGGTGGAGCAGTCCGGCTACGCCGACGACATCTGTCGCACCCAGGTGACGGTGCATCTCGATGGAGTCCCAGCCGCGTCACTGCTGGAAGCGCCACTGGGCAATCACCTCCTGCTCTTCCACGGCCGCCACCGCGACCGCATCGAGCGATGGTGGCGCCTGGCCTTCGGCGAGACGCCCGCTGGATCATGACCGGAGGTTGCGACCGAACAGGTCGAAGAGGCGCTCGAAGAGGCGCTCGCACGCTCATGGGCTGACGAGTCGCTGGGCGACGCCCCTCCTCAACCTCCGTAGCTATCGACGTCTCCGAAGCACACTCCCTGCCACCAGCGCGATGACGATCGCCACGATCTGGCCGCCGAGGATGATCCGATTGACATCGACGGCCGGTTGCCAGCGCACCCTGCTCCCCTGGATGACGTACACGCCCGCCGGCTTCGCCGCGAGGCCGAATCCTCCCCCGGAGCCGGAGCCGGTTCCGCTCCCGTCCGGCGTCTCACCCTCTCCTCGACCGCCACCAGCGCCGCCGCGTATCGAGGCGGTCGGGATGACGGTCACACCGTCGCGCTCGTATGGCTCGCCGAACACTCGCGTGACGGTGAGCGCGTCCCTGGCCTGCTGCATCAACTCGTTCGGGTCCATCGTCATTTCCTCCGAGTCCTCTCTGTATCGACGCCCTCATGGCAACTGCACTCCAAACCGTTGCTCCGTCGCTTGCGACCTCCGTTGAGCAACCGTGCTGCTCCGCGCGGCAGAGCTCACCGCAACGGCTTCGAGCTCCCAACCGGGTTGCGGCGGGACGTGCTACTACTTGGCTGGCTGGTCGCACTCGCCTCGAGCGTCGCCGGTGTCCGAGCGGAGTGCGCTCGCGTGCCATGGGCACGACCGAGTCCGCCGATGGGAGGAGAAGTGGTGTGAGCGACGGTGCGCACCGAGCATCAGTGGGGGACTGATGTCGATGGACTCCTCGTTCGAGGGTGATGAGGACGCAGTCTTCATCAGTTACACGCACGTCGACAACCAGCCGATCGGGCCTGACGTCGCGGCGGCGGACCGCATCGATGGGGATCGTGCGCCGAGAGTGAGCGTTCTTCGTGGTTGTCGACACGAGGTTCGGGCCGGCGTCCACGAGGCCCTCGTCGATGCGAACTGTCCGCCCGCCACGTCGATGTCGTCCACCTGAGCGCCAGCAGCTCGCTGCGGCGCAACCCGTAGAGCACGGCGAGGCGGAGCGGCGCGGCCCAGCGGGTGCTCGGCCGACGAGTCGAGGAAGTGGAGGACCTGGCTGTGGTCCCATGACTTCACCTCGCGGACCCGACCGGGCTGGGCGACGTTGCGCGGCAACGCAACTCGGGCCGCCGGGCGCTGGCGCATCACTCCCATGTGGACGGCGTCGTCGAGTGCGTCGCGCAGCACGAGCCGGCAGATCTGGATGCTTCGCCGTGAGAGCTGCCCTCGTGCGGCCAGCCCGTTGAGCCAACGTCCGACATCGCTGCGCTCCAGCATGTTGAGCGGGATCGAGCCGAGGCCAGCCTTCACGTGCTTTCCGCCCCATTGGTACATCGTGAGCGTCTGCGGCCCGACATGGCTATGCCACCGTGAACGGGTATCCCAGATGTATCGGTTCACCCCGCTTCAACCCGTCCGTCTGGTGTCCAGGCGTCCGAATCGACAACGTAGAGTGCCTGAGTAACGCTACTGAACGCGAGGTTCAGGATCCCTCAGGCCACGCTGCGCCGACGTCAATGTCGAGCTGCACGAGCTCGACCCCACCGTCGGGCGCGAGATGCCCGGTGCCGGGAAACGCCGGCGACGACTGCCTCGATCTCCACGACTTCTCCGCCCGGCCTCCATGACCGCCGCCGCGCCGCGTCCGCACGATGACGTCCTCGAACTGATCCCCCACAGGAGGACGCATCCGATGACCACCGTGACCACGGCGCCGGCTCTCACGACGCTGACGGACGAGCAGCTCGACGCCATCAAAACCAAGCAACAGGCCACGTGGGCCAGCGGCGACTTCGCCGTCATCGGCACCACGCTGCAGCTCACCGGCGAGCTCCTGTGCGAGGCCGTCGGCGTCGAGGCCGGGCTCCAGGTGCTCGACGTCGCGGCCGGCAACGGCAACGCCGCACTCGCCGCGGCCCGTCGCAATGCGGTCGTCACCGCTTCCGACTACGTACCGGCGCTCCTCGAAGGGGCAGCGGCGCGGGCCGCCGCGTCCGGCCTCCGGCTCACCACCCGCGAGGCGGACGCCGAGGCGCTTCCCTTCCCGGACGCCAGCTTCGACGCCGTGCTCTCGGTCTTCGGCGTGATGTTCGTCCCGCGCCCCGAGCGGGCCGCGTCCGAGCTCGTCCGGGTCTGTCGCAGCAGGGGCCGCATCGGCCTCGTCAGCTGGACCCCCGGCAGCTTCATCGGCGACATGTTCCGCACCATCGCCCGGCACGTGCCGCCGCCGCCGGTGCCGTCGGTCTTCGCGTGGGGCGACGAGGAGGTGGTCGAGAGGCTGCTCGGTCCGGCCGTCGAGCTCACGTCGGTGCGGAGGCGCGAGTTCGTCTTCCGCTACATGTCGGCGCGGGACTTCGTGGACGCATTCCGCACCTACTACGGACCGACCCACCGCGCCTTCGCCGTCCTTGACGCCAGCGGGCGGCAGGCCCTGGAGGACGAGCTCCTGGCCCTGGCCGAGAGCGCCAACCGCTCCGCGGCCGGCGCGCTCGCCGTCCCCAGCGAGTACCTCGAGGTGGTCGCCAGCCGCTCCTGAGCGCCCGTTCACGTGCGATGCTGGCCGGGCGTCCGACCCGACCGGTCGCGCGAGGATGGCGCGATGGCCTCACGCTCGGCATTCTTCGGCCGGGCACGCGAGACGGAGTTGATCGGCGAGCTGCTGGTCGACCACCCCGTCGTCACGCTGGTCGGCCCTGGCGGCATCGGCAAGACCCGGCTGGCGCTGGAGGTGGCCGACAGCCAGCAGGCCCGGTATGCCGGCGGGGTGCGGCTCGTGGAGCTGCACGGAATCGCCGAGGCCGAGGCGCTGGACGAGGTCGTCGCCCGCCAGCTCGGGCTCGACTCCGTTGAGGCGCTCCAGTACCTCGGCGACGAGCAGCCCGTGCTCCTGGTGGTCGACAACTGTGAGTCCGACCTGGTCCGGGCCGCCGCGCTCGTCGCCACCCTCGTCGGCGACGACCCGGCCCGTCGGGTGCTGGCCACCAGCCGGGTGCCGTTGGGTGTCGAAGGCGAGCGGGTGTTCCCGGTGGGACCGCTCGAGCTGCCACGGGACGACCACCCCGACGGCGCTGCGGTCTCGGCGGCGGTCCAGTTGTTCCTCGACCGGGCCGCCCACGCGGGGGCGCCACCCTTGCCGGACGACGTGGTGGCGGGCGACGTCACCCGGCTGGTCCGCGGGCTCGACGGCATGCCGCTCGCCATCGAGCTCGCCGCGGCCCGCGCCCGGGTGCTCAGCCCGGCGCAGCTGCTGGCGTCGCTGGAGGACGAGCTGGACCTGCTCCGCCGGCCGGGTGGGCCGACGGACCGCCATCGCAGCATCCGCGCCACCTTCCATTCGTCGTACGAGCCACTGCCGACCCACCTCCAGCGCGGGCTGCGGCGCCTGGCCGTCGTCACCGAGCCGTTCGACCTCGACCTGGCCACGACCCTGCTCGCCGAGTCGGGCGAGGAGGAGCTGGATGTCGTCGAGCTCTTGAGCCGGCTGGTCGACGCCTCGCTCGTCGACGCCACGGCCGACGCTCAGGGCCATATCCGCTTCCGGCTGTTGGAGCCCATCCGCCGCTGCGGTTGGGATCTGTTGGAGGAGCACGGCGAGCTCGAGGCGGCGGCGCACCGGTATGTCGACTCCGTCGTCGCGCTGGCCGACCGCTTTCTCCGCTCCACGAGTACCGCGTTCACCGCCGAGCTCGTGGCCCGCTTGAGCCAGGCCTACGTGCACTTCGTCAAGGCTCTGGACTGGTGCGTGGCGCTCGACGCGACCGTGGCCAGGGCCAACCGCCTGGTGGTCGCGCTCTACTCCGAGACCCGGTCCGACACGCTGCGCCTGGTGCGTCGCCTCCGCTTCGCCTGGGAGGGCGCCGCTCCGCTCGATGCCGAAGCGCACGCCGTCATGGGTGCCATCGGCGTCCTCGCGGGCGCAGCGGACGAGGTCGACGGTCTCCTCCGCGGCGCGCTCGACGACCCCCGCTGCAGCGAGCCCGGCCGCATGGTCGCCTTCCGCGCGCTCGGGTACGCGGCGGCCTACCGAGGTGACTTCCCGGAGGCCCGGCGGCAGCTCGACGTCGCCGTGCAGTGCGCCGGCCGGTTCAGCGTCTCCTTCGCGCGTCAGCTCGAGCTGGACCGGGCGGCGACGATCACGGATCCGGCGGAGGCGGAGGCGATGCTGGGCCGCGTCGACGAGATCTCCCGCGAGGTGGGAACCACCGACGAGCCCTTGCTCCAGCACTGGGCGGCCATGGTCACTGCCTTGCTGCACCTGCGGTCAGGGAACAACGATGCCGCGCTGCGTGCCGTGAGCGATGCGCAGGAGCTGGCTACGCAGACGGGCCATCCATGGTCGCTGCGCATCGGCGAGCGCACCCGCTCGACCGTGATCGCCGTGCGCGACGGCTGGGACGCTGCGGCGCCGGTGTTCCGCTCGGCCCTCGACGCCTCGCTGGCGCAGGGCGACCTGGCCGATGCGGCCACCACGCTGCGCGCAGCAGCCGGTGCCTCGGTGCGGGCCGGCGATGACGAGCGAGCCCGGCTGCTCTGGGCCGCCGTTCCGCACGGCCACGGACGTTCGATCATCCCGTCGTTCTTCGCCGTGGAGGAGCGACAACTGGAGGATCGCTTTGGCACCCGCCGTTCCGACGACCTCCGGGCCTCGATGCGAACGGCGCGGGCCCTGCTCGCCCGCGCTCCGGTGGGCGCACCGGCTCCCATGGCGACGCCGGCTCCCGCGGCCGGCGGCGACGTTCTCCGCTTCGGTGACTTCGAGATCGACCCCACCCTGTTCGAGCTCCGCCGCCGCGGCGAGCGGGTACGCATTGAGCCCCAAGTCTTCGAGGTGCTGTGCTATCTCGCCCAGCGGCGAGGGGCGCTGGTCACCAAGAACGAGCTGCTGGACGAGATCTGGGGCAGCCGGTTCGTGTCGGAGTCGACGTTGACCTCGCGCGTCAAGGCGGCTCGGCGGGCGACCGCGGACGACGGGCGGACCCAGGCGGTCATCCGGACGGTCCACGGTCGGGGCTACGTCTTCGTCGCCGATGTCGAACCGGTGCCGAACGGGACGCCACATGGGCATGCCTGACGTGGACCAACGACGGGAAGCCGCGAGGGTCATCGCGGACGCCGACGGTCGGATCGTGCACTGGGACGATGCCGCCGAGCGGGTGTTCGGCTATACGGCCGCGGGAGCCGTGGGCCAGCCGGTCGACCTCATCGTTCCCGAGGACCCTCCTTCCAGCTGGCGGGAGTGTGAAGTCTCACTGCGTAGGCAAGGGATGTCGCGCGTCATAGGCAAGTCGTGAGGCTGTTCTGGCTGGGTGTCGAAAGCCCGGCTGATCATCACTGCTGTCGTTGTCGAGGGTCGTTCGCAGGCCGAGGTGTCCCGTGCTTACAACGTGTCGCAAAGTTGGGTCAGCCGTCTCGTCGCCCGGGTGCAGCGCGTGGTAGGCCGCGGGCGTTGCGAGGGGCGAATGCCAGCTTCCTCGCCCAGGCAACGCGGGATGCTCGCAGGCGTTTCATTGATGCACCCACTTCGTACGCTCTCGGGCGATGAGGGACGGGCAGGGCGGACGGATGCGGTCGGTAACGGCGATCGCGTGGCTCGTGACAGCGTCACTGGTGGCCAGCGGTTGTTGGGTGCGCTCGGACGAGCCGATCGATGCCAAATTGGAGGTGCTGGCCGAACTGGCCCCTGGGGTGGCGAATCCCGTTGCCGTCGCGTGCGAGGTGGGGATCTGCGTCGCCGAGCAGGTGGTGCTGCCCGCCGGCCGGTTCATCGATTCGGTAGTTGACGTGGAGCAGCCCGAGCCCCTGGCGCTGCTGTCCCTCGAACGTCTCTGGCTCGGAGTTGGTGGTGGAGTCTTCGGGGACGGCTGGTGGTCGTGGGTAGACGTCTCAGTGAAGAACGGCCAGCTGGTTGGGCCTGCCCCTGCGTTGCCAGTCAGCACCGTCGCAGCCGGCAGGGAGGTGCGCTTCGGCGATGGCTCGCGGCTGTCGTTCGATGACCACGGACAGGCCGAGCGCGGATGCCCCAGCCAGGGTTTCTGTGTTGATGTCCGGAGGACCGACGGCCAACTCCGATTGGAGTTCGAGGCTGACGGTCGCTGGGTCGAGCTCGCCATGGCTGGTGGTCGGGTGGACTCGGGCAGTGACGAGCGACGGTCGCGTCGTCACCTACACGTATAGGGCCGACCGGCTGTCGAGCGTTATGGCGCCGCCCGGTGCGACCTCGTCCGCCTACGAGGGTTCAGATCTGACGTTGGTCGCCGACCCGACGGGACGACGTTCCGTGACCTATCAAAATGGTCGTGTCTCGAGGTTCGTAAACCGTGACGGGGACATCTGGACCTTCGAGCGGAGGCCCGCCGCGGACGGCGCGACCGAGAATCCACATGATCCGACGGTCTGGGATGGAGCGAACCTTCGAGTTCGTCGGGCCGGCACTTCGTGTGGTGACCGACGACGCTGGCGCTGTGTTGCCTGAGCGGCGGTTCGACCAAGAAGGCTTGATCAGCGAGGCACGTGGTCCCGAGGGCATTCTGAGCACGTGGCTGCCCGGGTCGGTCGTCACCGTCGGAGCCAGCCTGTTCGACAGTGACAGCGTCATAGTCGACGGCTCACCTATCGACACGCCCGGCCCAGTACACGCGGATGGCATAGCCGCACTGCTGCATTGCGACCTCGCACTCTCCGGCGTCATCGCGCTGCCCGCCGACGCGACGGAGGTCTCACAAGTACTCACAGGGTGGCAGCAGGATCTCGGCGGCTGGAGGCGACGGATGGACGACAATCTCTCGACCCTTTTGCCCGGTCTCCAGCGGGCGGGTCGCCGCGAATCAGTTCGACGCGAAATCGCCCGCCAGGCACAGGTCGACCGCGGTCTCCTCGACTGATCTCGCGGTGAGCGCTCCCAGTGAATGTGCCTGATGGGTCAACCTGGCGCACTGAGGGCCTGGGCCGTCCAGCGCAGGAAGCGTGTCGAGGCCATCGGCCGAAGGGTCTAGTGGCGTGTCGCTCAAACAGCGTGGTGGGTTGGGACGCCGGGCGGCGCGTTTGACACTGGCGATAACGCACGCCAAGCGGGCACGATGTGCGCGTGTCCGGGGGCGTGTTGCGGGTTGTGCAGCTGAACGTCGACTCGCTGGTCGGGCCTCGATGGCCGCAACGTCGGCAGGAGATCGTGACCTGGCTCGACGAGTTGAAGCCTGACGTTGTGTGCCTTCAGGAGATATGGCAGGACGATCGTCATCCGAACACTGGAGGTTGGATCGCCGAGCACGCGGCGGATGGTTGGCTCTGGGAGTTCGGTGGGTTCGCGGTCCCCGACCCGGCCGCGGTCGGGGCCGATCCGTCGCTTCGGTTTGGGTCCGCGATCCTGAGCCGGTGGCCCCTCGACGTGGTCGAACTCATAACGTTGCCCGTAAGCCATGACAAACCCGGGCCGACCCACCTGACAATGAGGCCCTCTGCACTACCGCCCGGTATGCCGTTTGAGTTGCTTCACGTCCGTACGGCCGGGGTGGACGTCTACAGCACACACCTCCAGCCACTACCAGGGCAGGCGTACCACCGCGTGCAGCAGGTGCTGTTCATCGACGACGCCATCGGACGCACATGCGATCCGTCCTCATCGATGCCGCCCATCCTGTGTGGAGACTTCAACGCCGAGCCCACGTCGGACGAGATCCGGTTCCTCACTGCCAAGGCGGTGATCGACGGGCGGAGCACGTACTTTCAGGACGCATGGGCGGTGATCCACGACCGCGGCGGTGTGACCTGGGACCCGGCGAACGATCTCGCCGCAGAAGCCAATGAGCCACCGCAGCGCATCGATTACGTCTTCGTCGGCGAATCGTACCTCCGCCCCGACGGCGCAGGCCGGGTGATGCAGGCGTCGCTGGCGTTCAACGAACCGAGAACAGGAACGTTCGCCAGCGACCACTACGGACTCAGCGTCGAGATTGCCTGGCCGACCCGTCCCTCGATCCCGAACCATCGGCGCCCATAACTGGGCGCTGCGCGATTTCGTGGGTTGTGGTTCCGTGTCTGCGCGGTGAAGCCCCGTGATGCTCGTGGCTGGGAAACGACGAGAACGACGGGGCCCTCGCGGCCCAGGATGCCATGACGGTGCGGTTGCATCTGCGCCGCATCCGGATCGTGAGGGTGGTCCGGGATGATGAGGCGGAGCTGGTGGTGGACGTGGCCGACGCCCGCGGCCCCTGCGACGGCTGACCAGCGGGGCCCTTTCTTGGGTCCTCCGGTCGGGCCATCTGCGGCGGCGATCGGCGCCGAGGTGATCCTCCGGGCTGTTCGCGAGGGTCAGCGGCGCACAAGGAAGCCGACCTGACCAATGAACCTGACCGCGAGTGTCATGTCACCCCATGTGGTCGCCGATCGCAAGGGACACAGCTTCATCGGCTACTTCTTCCTCAGCCTCTTGTTCTTCCCGCTCGCCCTGATCATGGCGTACGTGGTGAAAGACCGTTCGGGAGTCGCCTACACCTGAACCATCGCCAAGTTCGGGACCGGGCCGAGAACGTGGGCCTCCGGCGAGGCGGCCTTCTCCGACGTCACCGTCGAGACCGATTCCTGAGAGGTCCTCGCTGACCGGCGCTGAGACCTCGTCCTCGCCGACGACTAGGGCGACAACGACCGCCCCGGCCTCGAGGGCTAGCCCCGGCAATCCGACGTCCGACGCGGCCAGAGGGTGCATCCCCGTCAACGCTCAGGTGACGGCGATGAGGTGATCAGCTGCTGGCGGCCGCCAGCGTGTTCACGAGCCCCTTGCCGTAGAAGTTGTTGTTCCCCGAGCCCCCGCTGCAGAACTGCACCGGGGCACCGAAGAACTCGACGCCAGGATCGAGCGCGGCCGGGCAAGGCTGACCGGTCGCCGTGCTCCGCAGCAGCGCAGCGACCGCACCTTGTGGCATCCCCGGATGGGCGGCCCGAATGAGTGCCACCACACCGGCGGCGTGCGGCGCGGCCATCGACGTCCCGTTCAACCAGGCGTAGTAGTTCCCACGGTCGTCCTGGACGAGACGCCCGAGCGCCGCCTGGAGAGCGAGGTCGCTCGCGGTCGAGGAGTAGGGCGCGAGCACCCGCCCACGGTTGGGATCGAACGTCGGGGTCTGGAACCGCGAGCCACCCGGAGCGGTGACGCCGGTGAGGTTCCCGTAGCTCGAGAACCACGACAGCAGGTTCTCCGCGCCGGTCGCGGTGACGACGACCACACCAGCGATCTCCTGGGGAAGCACCACGCAGGAGTTGTTCACCGGGCGGGTCACCGCGGCGCCAGGCGGGTAGTCCGGGCTGATCTCGTCGGAGACCGGGTGGTTGAGGTCGATGCCCTCGTTCCCGGCCGCGGCGATCAGGACCACGCCGCGCTGCTGGGCGTAGCGGGCGGCGGCCGAGATGGCCTGGATGATCGCCTTCTGCTCCTTGTCGTTGCGGCAATTGAACAGCCACGGGTCGGCGAAGAAGCTCATGTTGACTGCGTCGAGGTGCTGGTCACCGGCGTAGCGCAGCGCGTCCACGACCGACTGGGTGAAGAAATAGCCCTGTTCGGTGCCGGCCTTGAGCACGACCACCTTGGCCTCGGGTGCGACGCCGGCGACGCCGATGCCATTGATCGGCGCGGCGATGGTCCCCGCGGTGTGGGTGCCGTGACCGGCCAGGTCCTGGAGCGCGGCCTTGTTCGAGCAGTCGCCCCTCGTGACCTGCTCGGCCGGATTGGCGGTCGGTGTGTCCGCGTAGAGGAAGACACACGACGCCGCCACGTCGACGTTGGGCATGATGTCGCCGTTGGTCAGGTCGATGCCGGTGTCGATGTCACCGATGCGGGCGCCCCTCCCCTGATTGACCGCGTACGACTCGGCCGACGTGGCGTGGATGGCACGCATGTCCCAGCTACAGGCGCTCAGGGGCTCCGGCCCAATGTTCACCGGCACGCTGTAGAGCGAGGCGCAGGCCGCCGCTTCGGCGGCCGCAGGGTTGGTCCCCGGTGGCGCGGCCGCCGAGGCGCTGCCCACCCCGGCGTACGACAGCATCGTCAACGTGACCGCTGCTCCGACGAGCAGACGGCGAGATCTGTCCTTGGACATGATCGAACCCCCGAGTCGAGTCCCAGCCTTTCCCGCGGAGGCTGGGTGTTCCGCGTCGGCGACGGTAGACGGACGGTGGTGCCACGGCAATGCACAAGCACGCCCGCTCGCACCGCGACGAGCTTCATGCCCGCCCTCGCCACGCAGCGTGTGGCGAAGGCAGCTTTGGAACGCTCAGGGTATGGGCGAGTCGGGGATCTGGGTCGCGGCCGAGCGCCTCGAGGTTCCGTGCCTCACGACTTGGACAACAAGTCGGCGCTGTGCTTTCTGTGGGCTGAGGGTCCGCGCTGGCGCGGTGAAGCCCCGTGACGCTCGTGGTTGGTGACACAACGAACAGGACGGGCTTCGCCCCTCAGGATGCCATGACCGTGCGGCTCCATCTGCGCCGCATCCGTGTCGTTGACGTCGTTCGTGACGACGAGGCCGAGCTGGTGGTGGAGGTGGCCGACAGCCAGTCGGTGAAGCGCTGCCCCGACTGCCGTGCCCGCACGAGGAAGGTTCATGAGACGCGCCGGCGGCGGGTGCGGGACCTGCCCTCGTTGGGACGGCCAACCACCCTGGTGGTCCAGGTCCGCCGGTTCGAGCGTGGGTGTGGGCGCCGGTTCACGCCGGAGCATCCGGAGCTGGCCGGCAAGATCACCCGCCGCCTCGCTCGCAGCCTGGTGACCGACGTACGCAAGCTCACGGTGCGGGAACTGGCCCGCCGTCACCGACTCGGCTGGCACCTGATCATGAGCGTGGTCCGGGCCTGGGCCGAGACCCTCGCCGTCCAGCGCCGGGCCGAGCGGTTCGCCGTGACGTAGCCGCACCGCCATTTCGCAGCGCACCACCAGTGACCGGGGACCAACGCCCACCCGCTGGTCCCCTCCCGTCGGTCCCCGGCACCGCACCACCGGGGCCACGGGGCGCGCAGCGCCTACTCACACAACGCGCTCGGAGCGACTCGAACCCCCAACCTTTTGATCCGTAGTCTCGTTGGCTCCCCACGCCCCGCAGTCGCTGGCGTCAATCTCGTCCCACGATGAGGTGGTTGAGCTCCGCTGCCTTGAGCCGCTTGCTCGGGTCGGCGACGCCGTGGGTGAACGTCACGGCCTCGGCGCTGAGGGCTTCTTCCTGTGTACGGACCTCGGTCGGATCACTCCAGGCGAAGTTCGGGCGCGGACGGCCGTCACCGCCAAGCACTCGCCATGCGTTCGGGCACTCCTCACATCGAGACATGTGGCCGCCAAGGGGCTGCGCGGCCGTCCCGACGACCTGAGCGAGATCGCCGTATGTGGTCCACCGCCCGCTCGGCAAACCCGCCAGAAGGGTGTGAAGCCGCGACCAGTCGAAGCGCGGTTCGCCTGCGTCGCCGAGGGCTTCGGCCACCTTGTGCAGAACCTCGCCGTCGAGCGTCTGGTACCAGTTCGGTCCCCACACGTGGGTCCGTGCGGGCTCACCGGTGGCCTCCCCGACGATGTGTCGTATAAGCGACGTCAAATTCCACGGCTCGCCATCGGCGGCCCACTGGATGGGAGCCCGAAAATCCTGCCGCCATCGCACGACGGCACGTGTCGGTTCCTCAGCCAGCCACGCGGCAACCGCCTCCCGGTCCTCGGCGACGCCGACAGGAACGACGATTCGCAGCTCCTCGCCCTCCTCGAACGACTTGGCAGCCACGAGCCGTTCGGGGATTGACGAACGACGCGCCGCGGCGGCCCGGGCAGCCCGCTGTGTGGATGCCGCCGACCGGGGACGCACCATGAACTCCTCCGTGTCCGGCACCGGGAGGAGCTGTGACGCGGTAAGTGCCAACGTCCCGTGCGGCATCCGGTAGAGCTGGACACGGACGAGGCGCAGGTCGAGGCCCTGCTCGATAAGGAACATCGCTGTGTTACGCAGAACGGGACCGAAGTCCTCCGCCACCAGCACAATCCTCGGGGGTGCAAGGGTCTCATCCGAAAGTGTCGGCGCCCACTCCCGAAGTTCCTGCTGCACCTCGTTGGAGGACTGCCCCCCGCCAGCCCGTGCCGCGTACGCCTCCACGAGGAGATCGAGGCTGAACCCTCTAGCCATCGCGGCGTAGTTGAGTGCCTGAACCATCACGGCATCAGGAGCCACCCCGCGTTTCAACTCGGCGACGATGAGCCGACCGGTCTGGTCGAGGGCCAACACGTCGAGTCGCTCCCATGTGGGTGCCCCGGCTCCGGTGATCCAGCGGTCGAACTCGAAGGTGACGATCAGTACGTCCTCGCCGAGGATTTCGGGGTGAGCGATGACCCACTCCTGGAGATGTTGGCGCTCGAGTAGACCGGCCTCCGTCAGGCTCACTCGGTCGGCGGGCGTTGCTGTCGCTCCTTCCACCATGTAGAGCTGCTCCTCGGCCACGGATCCTCCTGCCTCGACTCGTCCTAAGCCCTGTGTCACTCGCGGTGATGTGAGGCCCACGTCTGACCGAGCTGTCGTCCGGTCGCTGGCTGTCCATCCCTCGAGGGCCACGAAGGACCAAACGGCGCGCCATTGGTCCCTGCGTTGGTCCTTTCGCTTCCGTGCGGGGCCTCACAGCACGAATCTTCCCTACTAGATCGGCTGGCGGGGGAGGACTCGAACCTCCAACCCCCTGATCCAAAGTCAGGTGTTCTGCCATTGAACTACCCGCCAGGGTGTCCGCTGCCCACGCTATCCGGCTCGTCCGCAGGCCCAGGGGGCGGTTGGCCCGGCGCGGCGGCGCCCGGTAGCGTCTCCTCCTCGTGGGTTCGTTGATCAAGAAGCGCCGCAAGCGCATGCGGAAGAAGAAGCACAAGAAGATGCTCCGCCGCACGCGCCACCAGCGTCGCAACAAGTAACCGACAGATCTCTCCGTCACCGGCCGCCCGGGGATCGCCCCGGGCGGTCGGTGCCGCGTCAGCCCATCAGTCCCCATCGTCGCCACCGTCGTCGCCGTCGTCCCCGTCGCCACCTTCGTCTCGCGGCCCGAGCATGGCGAACCAGCCGAGGAGGCCGGCATCGAGGGTCTCGACGTCGCCGGACACGTCCGGGTCGATGTCCGAGTTTCCGGGCTCGACCGGGGCGAGTCCCAGTTCACCTGCCCGCCGCCGATGCCGATCTCGAACGGCGAGCATGACCCGACGGCCGCTCCGAGCGGCCAGGAACAACAGGGCGAGGTCGGCGTAGGCCAGCCAATGGCGCCACGAGACGTGGTCCAGCTCGTCCGGGCGTGGGAGGACGACGATCACCAAGGCCCCGACGATGGCCGACCAGTACGTCAACCACCAGACGGTGAGTGTGGCGGGGACGCGCAGCGTTCGCCAGGCCGGGTTCGACGACGCCTCGCGGGCCGAACCGCGCCAGAGGTCCCGGAGCACGCGTGCACCGACGACGACGTTCACCACGGGGATCAAGCAGGCGAGGGCGATCCGCCCGCGGCCAGGCCGAAGCGGTGCGACGCCGAACGTGCGGAGGTTGTCGTAGGCCCGGAGCTGCCACACGGCCAGCGCGCCCAGCTGGATGACCACCCCGACGAGGATCATCACAGTAACGGTGGAGATCGCTTCCCAGAGCTCGGTTGGGGTGGGAGGCGGCTCGTCGTCAGGACCGTCCGAGGCGAGCGCGAGCAGCCAGAGCGGAAAGTAGAGCAGCAGGCACACGGCCACCCACCACGTCGCCGACGAACCTCGCAACGACTGGTAACGGGTCCGCCGGGGAGCAATCGTCGACGGAAGGAGCGTGGTGTCGGCGGGAGCAAGCATGACGCCAACGTGACATCGCGGCAGGCACCGCCGGAATGGCGTCGGAGGGGTATCTGACCACCGGCGCGGACAGGCGCGACTGGCTGTCGAGTCAGGTCAGGCCGGTGTCGTCCTGGTGACGACGACGAACGCCTCCGGGAGCGCCTCGACCAGGCCCGGATGCGCTCCCTCGACGAACCACGACGCGCCGCTGCCGGCCAGGCTCGGGACGACCCCCGCCACCTCCCGGATGCGGTCCCGCCATCGGGCCAGGTCGGGCGCGACCACCAGCGCGGCCGGCTCCAGGTCGTTGCCGCCCTCCCCGGTCGGTCCGCCCAGGTCGTCCCAGACCCGGTAGACGGCCGGCGTCGACACCACGACCGGCGGCGTCACGACGGTGAACGTGCGATCGACGTAGGGCAGCGGCTCGAGCTCCTCACCGACGCCCCGCACCCGGGACCGACCGCCCACGAGACAGAACGGCACATCAGCCCCAAGCCGGACCGCGGCGGCCACGTCGTCGAAGCTGGCCCAACGCAGGACGGCGGCGGCGTCCGCGGACCCGCCCCCGAGTCCGCCGCCGGAGGGGATCGCCTTCTCGACGTGCACGGCCGCCTGCCGGCCGGCCAGCCGTAGAGCCCGGCGGACCAGGTTGGTGTCGTCGGTCGGCACGCCGGCCGCGAACCGGCCGGACACCGTCAGCCTGTCACCGTCGCTGAACGCTGAGCGTGTCGGCAAGGTCGAGCGTCACCATCTCGGCGTCGAGCAGGTGGTAGCCGTCCGGTCGAACGCCCGTCACGCGCAGGCTCAGGGTCAGCTTGGCGGCCGCCCGCACGATCACGTCGCCCCTCCCGAGCGGGCACGGACCGCCAGCGCGAGGCGGCCCCAGGCGTCGACGTCGAGCTGCTCGGCCCGGGCGCCGGGATCGACCGCGGCGGCGGCGAAGTCCTCCTCGTCGGCCAGCCCCGCCAACGAGCGGCGCAACGTCTTCCGGCGCTGGCCGAACCCGGCGCGGACCAGCGTGAACAGATCATCCGGAAGCACCCCGGGCGGTCCGGCCGGCAGGTCGCGGCGTTCGATGGCGACGAGCGCCGAGTCCACTTTGGGCTGGGGGAGGAACACGGTCGGCGGCACCCGTCCCACCACGGCGGCGTTGGCCCAGTAGGCCACCTTGACGCTGACGCCGCCATAGATCTTCGAGCCCGGCCCCGCCACCAGCCGTTCGCCGACCTCGGCCTGCACCATCACCAGCATCCGGCGGATGAGCGGAACGCCGTCGAGCAGGTCGGCGACGATGGGGGTCGCCACGTTGTAGGGCAGGTTGCCGACGAGGACGGCTGGTTCGTCATGCAACAACGACGTCCAGTCCATGGCCAGCGCGTCGGCGTGCCTGATCGTTGCGTCGGGAACGACCTCGGCCAGCACGCCCACGAGCCCCTCGTCGACCTCGATGGCCGTCACCTCGGCGCCGGTGTCCAGCAGGGCCCGGGTCAACGCGCCGAGCCCGGCCCCGATCTCCACCACGTGGTCACCGGGGCCCACGCCGGCCAGCCGGGCGACGCGCCGGACCGTGTTCGGGTCGACGACGAAGTTCTGGCCCCGCGACCGGCGGGGCGCTAGTCCGTGCCGCCGCAGCAGCTCACTGGTTTCGCGCGGGCCGAGCGTCACGGCCGGCGTGCGCTACCAGGTGATGCGGACGTGGATGGGTGACTGACCGAGATCGGCGATCGCCTCGAACTCCTCGGTGTCGAGGACCAGGCTGGCCCGCGCACCGGCCGCCGGCGGACCGATGACGGAGCACCAGATCGACTTGCCGTTGTCGAGGTCGAGCACCAGCAGATCGGTGCCGAGGGCGACGCCTGGGAACGCGCAGGGATTGGGGATGCCCGGCTCGTCGGTGAAGCGGTCGTAGCTGGCGGTGCCCTCGACGATGTTGTCCGGCCCTGAAGTGGGCACGACGATGCGGATCTCCGACGGCTGGGTCGCCGGGGGCGGGCCGAGGAGGAACGCGGGCATGGCCGTCGGCTGGAGCACGTCGTTGGCGGGGGCTTCCTGCGGGACGGCGGCCGAGGAGTCGAGCGCGCCGGCGAGGTTCGCACCTTCGCCGATCGTGGCGACGCCCGTCGGCGATGATCCGCCGCCGAACAGGAACGGCAGCACGGCGATCGTCATCACGCCCGCGGCCAAGAGGCGCCGTCGATCACCGGGTTCCAATGACGACACTCGTGGGATCCTTCTGCCGACAGTTCCTGGGCGGTGCTCTTGACTCGAACTAGATGTGCTCTTGCGGCCCCACTGGGGCCGTGCTTCGAGCTGAGGGCAGACACGCGCCGGAACGCCGGTGCCGCCCGCAGCCGTGAGAGGCCACGCTACGAGAGCGGTAGTCCGAACGCAACCCGTGCGTTCATGCTGGTGATGTGTTCGATTCGGGTCACGTTAACCCCGCGCACGGCAGCCAGCGCGGCACCGACCAGCGGCACGTACGCAGGCTGGTTTCGGTGTCCCCGGTGGGGGATCGGAGCCAGGTAAGGGGCGTCCGTCTCGACCAGCAACCGGTCGTCGGGGCAGACGGCTGCGGCGGCCCTGATGTCGTCGGCCGACTTGAAGGTGACGATGCCCGAGAAGGACAGGTAACCGCCCCGATCGAGGGCGCGCCGGGCTTCCTCTTCGCCGCCGGTGAAGCAGTGGAAGATCGTGTGCGACGGGATGGTCTCGGCGTCCAGCACGGCGAAGGTGTCGTCCCATGCGGAGCGGGTGTGGATGACGAGCGGTAGGTCGCGTTCGTGCGCGAGCACGACCTGAGCCGCGAACGCCTCCTGCTGGACCGAGCGGGGGGAGTGGTCGTAGTGGTAGTCGAGGCCGCACTCGCCCACCGCCACGACGCGTGGCGCGTCGAGCAGTTCCACGATCGACTCGACTCCGTTGACCGCGTCGTGCGGGTGGAGCCCGACGGTCGCCCACACGTCGTCGTGCGCGGCGGCGACGTCGATGGCCGCCGCGCTGCGGTCCGCATCCGTGCCGACCGTGATGAAACCCGTGACCCCGGCCTCCCGGGCGGCGGCCAATGCGGCCTCGGTGCCGCCCGGGATCCGGTCGTCGTCGACGTGGCAGTGGTTGTCGAACCAGCCCATGACCCAGCCCCGCCGTTCAGGCCGAGCGGCGGGGGAACAGCGGGGCTCCCTTGGTGACCGTCAGGCCACCCGGGTAACCGCCCCAGGCCAGCGCCCCGGGCACCCGCTGGTCGGCCACAGCGCCGGCCAGCCCGATCCGCTCCCAGATGGTCTGGGCGGTGGCGGGGATGGCCGGCGAGGCCAGCAGCACCACGATCCGCAAAGCCTCGAGGGCGTCGCCGAGCACCCGGTCCACGCCGGGACCCGGGGCCGCCTTCCACGGCTCGTTGGTCTCGAGATGCGCGTTGGTGGCCCGGATGAGCTGCCACGTGGCCGCCAGGGCGTCGCTCGGCTGGATGGCCTCCCACGCCTCGGTCGCCTCGGCGGCGGCCCGCGCCGCCGACTCCACCAACGGGCTGTCCGAGGCGGGAGCCGGTCCGACGCCACCGCACTTCGAGCCGACCACCGTGGCCACCCTGCTGAGCAGGTTGCCGAGGTTGTTGGCCAGGTCGGCGTTGTAGCGGGCGACCATGCCTTCGTAGCTGAAGTCGTTGTCGCCCCCGACGGGGCAGTCGGCCAGGAAGTGGTAGCGGTACGCGTCCAGACCGAAGTCCGCGACGAGGTCGGCCGGGGCGATCTGGTTCAACGCCGTCTTGCTCATCTTCTCGCCACCGACGAGGAGCCAGCCGTGGACGTGCCAGTCCCGCGGTGGCTCCACACCGGCCGACAGGAGCATCGCCGGCCAGTAGACGCAGTGGAACCGGATGATGTCCTTGCCGATGAGGTGCACGGCCGGCCACCAACGTGCGAACTCCGCCTCCTGGCCCGGCTGCCCGTAGCCGGCGGCCGTGATGTAGTTCGTCAGCGCGTCGAACCAGACGTAGGTGACGTGCCGCTCGTCCCACGGGATCGGTACGCCCCACTGCAGCGAGGTGCGGCTGATCGAGAAGTCAAGCAGCCCGCCCTTGATGAGCCCCAGGACCTCATTGCGGCGGCTGGCCGGGTGGATGACGTCGGGATGGTCCTCGTACCACTGCAGGAGCCGGTCCTGGAAGCGGCTGAGGCGGAAGAAGTAGTTCTCCTCCTCGAGCTCGATGACCTTGCGACCGCGGGCCCGGTAATCCTCGACGTCGTCGGCGCCGATGTACTCCTCGTCCGAGACCGAGTACCAGCCGCGGTACGTGTCGAGCTCGATGTCGCCGGCGTCGTAGCAGGCCTGCAGCAGCCTCGTGACCGCGGCGTAGTGGCCGGGCTCGGTGGTGCGGATGAAGCGGTCGTAGGTGATGTCCAAAGTGCGCCAGGCGTCCTTGTAGCGCTCGACGGTGCGATCGGCCCATTCCTGGGGCGTCACGCCGTTGGCCTCGGCGGCCTGCTGCACCTTGAGCCCGTGCTCGTCGGTCCCGGTGAGCAGGAAGACGTCCTCGCCGCACAGTCGGTGCCATCGGGCGGTGGCGTCGGCGATGAGGGTCGTGTAGGCGTGGCCGACGTGTGGCGCGTCGTTGACGTAGTAGATGGGCGTCGTCAGGTAGTAGCTGGCCACGCCGGGTGAGGCTAGGTGTTCCACGGTTCCTCCTTCCTGTCCGGCCCGCCGGGAAGGAGATCAGCGGAGGATCCCCGGCCCGAGCGGGGATCGTTCCTGGTCGCGAGCGTCAGCGCGCGGCGAAGAGCCCCACGTCGGGGCCCATCATCAGATGGCCGAGGGCGGCGGCGACGGTGCTCACGGCGCTGAGGCTACGCGGGCGGGCCACCCGACCCGCCGGGATTTCAACGTCGCCGAGCGACCTGGTACCCGGCGGCGAAGCCGGCGCCCGCCAACGACACCGCGGCCGCGCCCGCCGTCGAGCGGCGCACCACCTGCCGGGTACGGCGGCTGAAGATGACGACCGGCCAACCCCGTGCCGCCGCCGCGGCGCCCAGGCGGGCATCCGGGTTGACCGCGACCGGATGACCGACCGCCTCCAGCATCGGGAGATCGCTGGCCGAGTCGCTGTAGGCGTAGCAGCGGCTGAGGTCGTAGCCCTCCCAGTGGGCGACGTCCGTGATGGCGTCCACCTTGCCCGGCCCGTAGCAGAACGGTCCGGCCAGTTCGCCGGTGTAGACGCCGTCCTCGACCACGGCGCGGGTGCCGAGACCAGCCGTCATGCCGAGCGCCTGGGCCAGCGGCTCGACGATCTCCACCGGCGCCGCCGACACGATGAAGGTGGCGTGCCCCCGCTGGGTGTGGGACTCGAGCAGCGTCCGGGCCTCGGGCCGCACCTTGCTGAGGAGCTTGGGCACGATCGTCTCGTTGAGGGCGATCAGGTCCTGCTGCCGGCTGCCCTCGACCGCGTGCAGGATCCGCTCGCGGACCTTGGCCACGCTCTCGTGGTCGCCCCCGTCGCCGCGGAGCTTGAACGCGACCGCGCCGAATGCGTCCCTCGCGAACTGGCCCGTGGGCACCATGTCCTTGCGCCATGCCGCGATGGCAAACGTGAACGCCGACGAGCCAGCGATGAGTGTCCGGTCGAGGTCGAAGAAGGCCGCCTGCTGACCGCCGGCCCGGTACGACCACTCGTGACCCGCCGGACCGGCGGTGGGGACCGCAGGTCCGGCCGCGGGCTCGCGTGAGTCGACCGTCGACTCGGGGGTGGCCGGCGCGCTGGCCATGACGGTCAACCTAGTGTCGACCTGTTACGAGGTGCCGTCGGACGCCTGGCCGGGAGGTGTCTGGTGGGCCAGCGCGTACACCCTCCGCTTGGGCGCGCTGAGCTCTGCGACGACGGCCGCGACCGCCGAGCGCCGATCGAGCCCCGCCGCCTGGTGGGCGGCGAGGGCGGCGAGGATCTGCTCGTCCCCGGGCGCGGCCGCGGGTGGCGCGCCGGCCACGACCAGCACGTGCTCGCCCCGCGGCTCCGCGGCCTGCGACCGTTCGAGCGCCTCGGTCAGCAGGCCCCGCCAGGTCTCCTCGTGCAGTTTGGTCAGCTCGCGGCTGATGGCCACCGGTCGGTCGGGCCCGAGGACGGCCACGAGATCGCCGAGCGTCCGGGCGAGCCGGTGCGGCGCCTCGTACAGGACGATCGTGCGACGCTCGCCTGCCATCTCCTGCAGGCGATCCCGTCGCTCGCGACCCTGCCGGGGCAGGAACCCCTCCATCACGAAGCGCTGAGTCGGGAGCCCGCTCACCGTGAGCGCGGCGATGACCGCCGCTGGGCCAGGGATTGCGCTGACCTCGTGCCCGCCCTCGACGGCCACCCGCACCAGGCGCTCGCCAGGATCCGAGATTCCCGGCGAACCGGCGTCGGTGACCACGGCGACCGTCGCCCCGCCCTCGAGCAGACGGCCCACCTCGGCGGCGGCCGCGGCCTCCGTGTGCTCGTTGGCGACCAGCATTCGCCGGCGGCCGATGCCCGCCCGTTCCAGCAGCCGTCCCGTGCGCCGCGTGTCCTCGCAGATGACGACATCGGCCTCCGCCAATGAGGCGACGGCGCGGGGCGACAGGTCGTCCAGGTTGCCGATCGGTGTGGCGACGAGGACCAGCCGCCCGGTCATGCTGGTCCGGTCATGCTGGGCCGGTCATGTCGGACGGGTCATGTTCGGCCGGTCATGCCCGGCGCGCGGCTCACTGGCGCAGCTCCACCAGATCGCCCACGTGCAGGCCCCAGCGGGCGAACGCCCCGGCCTCGGCCTCGATGACGACACGGGCCTTGGGGATGGGAAGTCCCAAACGGTTGCGATTCATGCGGACCGTCTTCAGGACCACTCCTTCCTGGTCGAGATAGCCGACATCCAGGGGGATCTGCATGCCGAACGTGTGGATCCAGCGGCACGGATTGAGGACCAGCGCGCCCTCGTGGTCGGTCCGGCCCAGGAGGCCGCGGGCCCGGTCGCGGTGCCCGCGCACGATCTCCGCCGACGCCAGCACCCTCCCGTCGACGACCAGCCAGGCCATCGTCCCAGCATCGCACTTGAGACGTGGCGAGTGGGTCGGGCGGTGATCGGGTATCACTAGGGGCGTGCATGAGTCGGACGGCGTCAACCATCCGAGCAATCTCCCGGCCGTGGTCGAGGACGCCCGGGAGGTCGGCGGTCGCGGGCGGATTAGTCTGAAGCCCCTCACTGACCGCCTGGCGGCCGCCATCACGGGCCCGCTCGACCGGGCCTTCGACGAGGTCTTCGAGCGCCATCTCGACGTGCGCTCCGTCGATCACGCCGAGGAGATGCTCTCGGTCATCAGTGCGCGCGACAGGGCGTCCGCCAACGTCGGCACCTGGTTGGCCCTGGCAGCGTCGTTGCGACCGATGGTGCTCCGGGTGGTCAAGGGGGCGCGGGCCACCAGCAAGGTGGCCCGCTTCTCGGGGGCCGGCCGCCTCGCCCTGTGGGGGGTGACGGCGACGGTGGCCGCGGGCCGCACGGTCGAGACAGCCAAGGTCGGCGTGAGCGAGCTGCAGATCATGGCTGCATACCTGGCCAGCCGCATCCGCACCCGCGGGCACCTGCCGTCGCAGGACGCGGTGGAGCTGGCGGTCCTGTCGTTGTATACGAAGCCGGGGCGGCGCGTCGATCTGCGCCTGCCCCGTCGCACCCTGCTGTCGGCCGCCGCACGGCGCTGGGTGTTGGATGCCTTCCGTCCCGACGCTGAGGACTCTCGTCGTCGCCGCACGCGTGCGCGCCTGCGCGCGGTGGAGGAGCTGAGCGACGCCGAGCTCCTCCAACTCGTCGAGGTCATCGACGTGGTCCACGTCACCGACGTCGGGACCAATGGAGCGGTCGACGCGCGCGGGTACCGGACGTCCGCGCCCGCGACGGTCGCGCCGCCGGGCGAGCGCCCCCGCCGCCTGCGGCTGTGGCGCCGGTCCTGAACCCGGCGTGAGCAGTGTCGGCGGCGCGCTCTGCTTCGCCAGCGCGCGCGAACTGGCGGCCGCCATCCGCGGCCGGGAGATCTCGGCCCGCGAGGTGATGGCGGCCCACCTGGCCCGCATCGAGCAGCTGAATCCCCAGCTCAACGCCATCGTTGCGAGGCTCGACGACGACGCCTGCCTCCGGGCGGCCGACGACGCGGATGCCGTCGTGGCCCGGGGCGACGAGGTCGGCCCGCTCCACGGGCTGCCCACGGCGTTCAAGGACACGGAACCGGCCGTCGGGTTCCCGTACACGATGGGATCGACCATCTTCCGGTCCTTCCGGCCGACGGAGGATTCGGTCCTCGTCGAACGCTTGCGGCGAGCCGGCGTGATCCCCATCGGCAAGACGAACGTGCCCGAGTTCGGCATGGGTTCGCACACGTACAACTCCGTGTACGGCACCACCCGGAACCCGTACGACCTGTCGATGAGCGCGGGCGGATCGAGCGGTGGGGCCGCGGCCGCACTCGCCTCCGGACTCCTGCCGATCGCCGACGGCAGCGACTACGGCGGTTCTTTGCGCAACCCGGCCAACTTCAACAACGTCGTGGCGCTCCGGCCGACGGTGGGGCTGGTGCCGGGCGCGCCGTCGACGCTTCCGTTCGTCGGCTACGTGGTGAAAGGGATGCTCGCCCGCTCGGTGGCCGACGTCGGGCTGGGGCTGAGCGCGGTGGTCGGCATCGACGCCCGCGACCCGTTGTCCTACCCGAGCGATCCGGCGTCGTTCGCGGCGCCCTTGGATCGTGACCTCGCGGGCCTCCGGGTGGCGTGGTGTCCGGTCCCTGGTGGCCTACCGCTCGACCGGCGGGTGAAGGCGGTGGTCGACGGCTGCCGCGCGACGTTCGAGGACCTCGGTTGCGTGGTCGAGGACGTGGAGCCACCTTTGCAGGGCGCCGAGGAGGCGTTCCTCGTCGTGCGCTCGTGGTCGACGTGGTACCGGCTCGGCCCGCTGCTGGAGGAGCATCGGGACGAGATGAAGCCCGAGGCGGTGGCGCAGATCGAGTCGGGCGCCGAGTTGACGGGCCACCAGGTGGCCGAGGCGATGCGGGTCCACGGCGAGCTGCTGGAGCGCATGCGCCGCTTCCACGAGCGCTTCGACGTCATCGTGGGCGCCGTGAACCAGGTGCCACCGTTCCCCGCTGACATCGCCTGGCCGACGGAGATCGAGGGCGTGGCGATGGAGACCTACCTCGACTGGATGCGCTCGGCCTGGTGGTATTCGGCGACGTTCCAGCCCGCGCTGTCCGTGCCGGCCGGCTTCACGCCCGAGGGGCTGCCGGTCGGCATCCAGATCGCCGGCCGCCGCCACGACGACCTGACCGTGCTGAAGGTCGGCCACGCCTTCGAGCAGGCCACCGGGGTGGGCCAGGTGCGCCCGCCCATCGCCCTCGCCTGACCCAACGCCCGCCTGGCCTTGCTGCTCAGCGGGGGCGGTAGGGGCGGAGGCCGTCGGCGGGGACCGTGCCGAGCCGCCCGGCCTGGAAGTCCTCGACCGCTTGGACCAGCTCGGCCCTCGTGTTCATCACGAACGGGCCGTAGGCAGCCACGGGCTCGCCGATGGGCTGCCCGCCGAGGAGCAGCACCTCGAGGCTCTTGGCCGGATCGGCATCGATGGTGACGGTGTCGCCGGCGCCGAACACACTGAGCTGACCGGACTCGAATGGCCGCCGCTCACCGCCCACCGATCCCTCGCCGGCCAGCGCGTAGGCCAGGGCGTTGAAGCCGGTGGGCCAGGGCAGGACCAGGCGGGAGCCCGGAGCCAGGGTGGCGTGGGCGACGACGATGGGCGTGTGCGTGGAGCCCGGGCCGCGGTGACCGGCCAGGTCGCCGGCGATCAGCCGCACGAGCGCTCCGCCGTCGGCCGAGGACAGCAGGACGACCTGGTCGCCCTCCAGGCTCTGGTAGCGGGGCGCCGTCATCTTGTCCCTCGCCGGCAGGTTGACCCACAACTGGATGCCGTGGAACAGCCCGCCGCTCACGACCAGGGCCTCGGGCGGCGTCTCGATGTGCAGGATGCCCCCACCGGCCGTCATCCACTGAGTGGCGCCGTCTGCGATCAGGCCGCCGCCACCGTGGGAGTCCTGGTGCTGGAACGTGCCGTCGATCATGTAGGTCACGGTCTCGAACCCACGGTGCGGATGCCAGTCGGTGCCCCGGGGCTCACCCGGTGCGTAGTCGACCTCGCCCATCTGGTCCATGTGGATGAACGGATCCAAGTCCCGCATGTCGACCCCGGCGAAGGCCCGCCGGACCGGGAACCCCTCGCCCTCGAACCCCTGCGGCGCCGTGGTGACGGAGCGAACGGGGCGCTCAACTGCGTCCTCCGAGGGTGCAGCGATGCGGGGAAGGGTGAGGAGGTCGGCAGTGACGGCAGGCATTGGATCTCGTCCTCTCGATGAAACTTGCGCGTGCAAGTATCTTCAACCCGGGGGCGTCGCCATTTGTTCCCGGCTCAGTCCTCGTAGTACGCGGTGGCCTTCGCCGGCATCCACCGGTCGGTGAGGATTCCGATGGGGATGTTGAGCACCCAGACGAGCATGCCCAGGAGCGGCGATACGAACGCGACGGGGATCGAGAGGAAGAACAGCAGTGCCGGGGTCAGTGACGCCACGACGCCCCAGCGGAAGGTCTCGTCCGTTGGCTCGACCGTGAGGAGATCGTGCTTGTAGGCCAGCGCGAAGAGCACCACCTCGATCGTGGCGACGACGGCGATGCAGAGCGCGTAGAGCGCGACAGCCACCGAGTTATCGGTGTACTCGCCGAGCAGCCCCGAGGGAAACGGCAGGAACGCGATGAACGCCAGGTAGCACAGCGTGCAGAAGAGCAGCGAGCGGTCGATGGCCGTCAGCCGGGCCACGAAGCGATGGTGCGAGAGCCAGAAGCTGCCGATGACGAGGAAGCTGATGAAGAACATCAGGATCTCGGGCTCGAGCTCGTCGAGGGCGTCCCACAGGTCGCCGTTGGACGAGGTATCGATCACCCGGGGGACCTCGAGGCCGACGACGAGCAGCGTGAGCGAGATGGCATAGATGGCGTCGCTGAAGAACGCCAGCCGGTCGAACTCCAGCTCGCCCCGCTCGAAGACGTGGCGACGAGAGGCCGGACCATCCTTGGCCGGCAGGTCGTCCATGGCGGGACGGTAGCGGAGGTGTCCTGACCGCTACGGAGCTGGTGCCGCTCGTCGCGGCGGCCCGTTCAGCAACCACGCGGCCAGCAGACCGCTCAGGCCCATCACGACCGCCGCGCCCGCGTAGGCGACGGGCACCCCGGCCGCTCCGGCCACCACCGCGCCGATGGCAGCCCCGAACGGCTGCCCGCCCCACGACACCATGCGGCCGAGAACGTTCACGCTCGAGCGCAGTTCGTCCGGAGCGGCGAGCTGGCGGTAGGTGATGCCGGCGTTGATGGTGGTCGAGATCGACCAGGAGAAGACCACCAGTAGCACCGCGGCCGGCACCCAGAGGCTGACGACGGCGAGCGCGGCGGCCACCGTCGACGACAGCAGCATGCTGCCCGGCGTCAGCCACCGGATGCGCTCGGCCCGGAACAGCCGGCCGAAGACGACGCCGGCGACGAGGGCGCCGACGCCCGTGGCGCCGTAGAGGAGGCCGATGCGGGCGTCGCGATCAGCAAGGTCGAGCTCGGTCACCGCGTACGGCACCAGCAGGCCGAGCACGGCGCCGAAGGAGAACGAGTTGCCGAAGCCGACGCCGATGAGGGTGGCCACGGTGCGGTCGGATCGCACGAAGCGCAGCGCCCGTCCCACCTGCTCGCGGATCCCGACCGCGACCCCGGACGCGGCCGGCGTGGTCCGGAACGTGCTCTTGATCGTCATCTGGCAGCCGGCAGCCAAGAGGAAGCTGGCGGCATCGATCCAGACCGCGTTGGCCGGTCCGATGCCCGCGACCAGCAGCCCGCCGACGACGGGGCCGGCCACCTCGGCCGCCGAGGCCTGCGCGTAGAGGAAGCCGTTGGCCCGTGAGAGCCGCTCCGGCCCGACGAGGGCGGGCACCGCGCCGAACACCGCGGCGTCGGAGAACACGAACGCCGTCGCCGAGAGCAGCCCGACCACGTACACCTGCGCGACGGTCAGGACGCCCAGCGCGTGCGCGAGCGGGATGGTGGCGACGAGAAGACCCTCGGCCACATTGCCGCCGATGATGAGGAAGCGGCGGTTCCCGCGGTCGGCGAGAGGCCCGGCGATGACCCCGAAGAGCAGGTAGGGGACGACCCGAACCGCGAACAGGGCGCCGGTCTGCGTGATGGAGCCGGTGGCGTCGTACACCACGAGTGGCAGCACCACAGTGGTGATCGCGCTGCCCAGCATCGAGATCCCCTCGGCCGTGGCCCAGCGGACGAATGCCGGCTCGGACCGGAGCGAGGTCTCTCGTCTGTCGCCTCTCAACGGCGTCATCGTGGCAGGCGGGCTCGCCCGCCGACCGCCTGTGGGGCGCGACGGCGTGAAGGCGACGGCGGCGCCGCCGTCGGGGAGAATGCGCAGCGTGCACGACAACCGGGGGCTCGTCGAGGCGCGCCTGCGCCGCGAGCTGACCGAGCGGTTGTTCCCCGCCCTCCACCGCGCCCGTGTGCCGCTGCGGGTCGAAGCCTGGGCGTGCCCCGGTGAGCCGGTGCCCTACGACGTCGCCGCGTCGGCCGACTACGAGACCTTCGAGATCGGCCGGCCCTGGGGCCGGCCGTGGGGCACGACGTGGTTCCGGCTGTCCGGCACGGTGCCGGAGGAATGGGAGCCCTGGCCGGGCCAGGTCGAGGCGGTGGTCGATCTCGGCTTCCGCGGTCCGGACGCCGGCTTCCAGGCCGAGGCGCTCGTCTGGCAGGACGACGCCCCGCTCCAGGGAGTCCACCCGCGGCGCACCGCGGTGCCGCTCCGCGCTGCTCCCGGGCAAACCGTCGAGCTCCTGGTCGAGGCCGCGGCGAATCCGGCCTTCCCCGGCTTCCGGCCCTCGCCGATGGGTTCGTGGGACACAGCGCCCGACCGACCGACCTACCGCCTCGCCGCCGCGGACCTGGCCGTCCTCGACCGGGACGTCTTCGCCCTCGTGCTGGACGTCGAAGTGCTCGAAGGCACGATGCTGGCGCTTCCGCTGGACGATCCGCGCCGGCAACGGCTGCTCCGCACGTTGGAGCGGGCGTTCGACGCGCTCGACCTGACCGACGTCTCCCGAACGGCGGCGACGGCCCGCGAGGTTCTCGCCCCCGCGCTCGCCCTCCCTGCCCGGGCCGGCGCGCACCGCACCGTTGCCGTCGGCCACGCCCACATCGACACCGCATGGCTGTGGCCGCTGCGGGAGACCGTCCGCAAGTGCACACGCACTTTCGCCTCCGCGCTGCGGCTCATGGACGACTACGCGGACTACCGGTTCGTGTGTTCGCAGGCGGTGCAGTACGAGTGGATGCGGCAGCAGCATCCGGCGCTGTTCGCCCGCATCCAGGAGAAGGCCGCCGCCGGCCAGTGGATCCCCGTGGGCGGCATGTGGGTGGAGACGGACGCCAACATCCCGAGCGGGGAGTCCATCGTCCGCCAGCTCGTCCACGGGCAACGCTTCTTCGAGGAGCACTTCGGCCGGCGCTGCCGAGAAGTCTGGATCCCCGACGTGTTCGGGTACCCGGCCTCGCTCCCGCAGATCTTCGCCGCCGCCGGGTGCGACCGCTTCGTGACCCAGAAGCTGTCGTGGAACAAGGAGAACCGGTTCCCCCACAGCACCTTCTGGTGGGAGGGCATCGACGGCACCCAGGTGCTCACACACTTCCCCCCGGTCGAGACGTACAACGCCATGATCGACCCCGCGGAGCAGGCCGGCCTCGTGCGCAACTTCCACGAGCACGGCTGGAGCGACTGGTCGCTGACGCCCTACGGCTACGGCAACGGTGGCGGCGGCCCGACCCGGGAGATGGTGGAGCGGGCGCTCCGGATGGCCGATCTCGACGGTCTGCCGCGGCTGGAGCTCGGGACCGTGGACGAGTTCTTCGAAGCCGTCGAGGCGGAGGCTGCAGCCGGCGCCCCCGTGCCGCTGTGGCAGGGGGAGCTCTACTTCGAGATGCATCGCGGCACGCTGACCAGCCAGGTCATGACGAAGGTGGGCAATCGCCGCAACGAACGCCTGCTGCACGAGGCGGAGCTGTGGTGGACGATGCTCGGCTGGCCCGACGAGGTGGCGTCCGAGCTCGACAGCCTCTGGAAGGACCTGCTGGTGCAGCAGTTCCACGACATCCTGCCGGGCTCGTCCATCGCCTGGGTCCACGCCGACGCAGAGGCCGAGCACGGGAGGATCACCGAGCGCCTGGAGAAGCTGGTCGCGGCGGGGCTCTCCTGCCTGGCCCCGGGGCCCGTGGCCGTGGCGTCCGCCCGGAGCCGGGCCCGGGCGGAGGTGGTCGTGGCGCCAGTGACGCCGTCGGGTCCCGGCCCGGTGCAGCAGCTCGCGGGTGGTGGCTGCGCGTTCCTCACGCCGGTGCCCGCGATGGGCGTCGTCCCCGGAGACGCCCTCGGGCTCGCGTCCGGCAGCGAGGTCGTGGTGTCCGATCGGAGCCTTTCGAACGGCCGCCTGGTCGCGGAGTGGGACGACGACGGCGCGCTGGTCTCGATCCGGTCGCTGGAGCACGACCGGGAGCTGCTCGTGCCCGGCCGCCGCGTGGAGCTCGAGCTCACGCCGGACCACCCCGTGGAGTACGACGCCTGGGACCTGGAGGGCTGGGCCCGCCGGCGCTCCCGCACGCTGCGCGGCCCCGCCACGGTGGAGGTGCTCGAGCGGGGTCCGCTGCTCGGAGCTGTTCGGGTCACGCGGGCCGATGGTCCATCGACGTTCGTGGTGACCTACCGGCTCACGGCCGGATCGGGGAGGCTCGACCTGGCGGTGGACGTCGACTGGCAGCACGAGGAGCACCTGCTCTCCATGGCGTTCCCGCTCGACGTGCGGGCGGAGGAGGCCACGTGCGACATCCAGTTCGGACACGTCCGGCGCCCGACGCACGCCAGCTCGTCGTGGGACGCGGCCAAGTTCGAGGTGTGCGCGCACCGCTTCGTCGACTTGTCCGAGCCGTCGTTCGGGGTCGCCGTGCTCAATGACGGGCGCTACGGGCACGCGGTGCAGGGCGATGCCGTGAGGGTGTCGCTCCTGCGGGCTGCCCGCTACCCCGATCCTCAGGCCGACCGCGGTCGCCACGAGGTCACGCTCGCGCTCGTGCCCCACGGTGCGGGGCTCGCAGCGGTTCTTGAGCAGGCCGAAGCCCTCAACCGCCCACCTCGCGTGCTCACGGGCGGCTCGTCGCCGTCGTCGCCGGCGCCGATCGTGTCGGTGGAGGGCGGCGCGGCCGAGGTCGTCGCCGTCAAGGGCGCGGACGACCGGTCGGGAGACGTCGTGCTGCGGCTGCACGAGGCGCTCGGCGACCGCAGCACGGTCCGGCTCCAATTCGCCCGCGACGTCCGGCGGGCTGGGCGGTGCTCGGTGTTGGAGGATCCGGGCGACGAGCTGCCCGTCGACGGCAACGCGGTCGAACTGTTGCTCAGACCGTTCGAGCTCGTGTCCCTCCGGGTGCGCCTGGCCGGCTCGTAGGACGTTGGGCCCTGGCCCGGACGGCCGCCGTTGGCCATGCTGGTGCCGTGGCCACCAGGAGAGCGGCGCCCACCTTCGGTCCGGCTGAGCTGCGCGACGGCACCGCGGTCGAGATCGAACCCATGCACAGGACCGATACCGGGCGGCTGGAGAGCTTCCACCACACCCTCTCGCCCGAGACCATCCGCCTGCGATTCTTCTACCTCCACCCTCACCTGAGCGAGGAGGAGGTCCAACGGTTCACCCACGTCGACCATGAGGACCGGGAGGCCCTCGTCGCTGTCCACGACGGTGAGATCATCGGCGTGGCGCGGTTCGATCGGCTCGAGGATCCTGCAGTCGCCGAGGTCGCGTTCGTGGTGGCCGACGCTTGGCAGGGGCGCGGGCTCGGCTCGCTGCTCTTCCGTCGCCTGGCCGCCCGGGCCGTCGAGGTGGGTGTCCGCCGCTTCGTCGCGGACACCCTCTTCGGCAACCGGCGGATGCTGGCCGTGTTCCGCCACGCCGGGTTTCCCTGCGTGGAGTCGATGGACGGCGATGTCGTGAGCGTCGTGCTGGAGCTGGCGCCGGTGCCTCCGGACGCGGTCTGAGACAAGACGATCGTCGCGTCAGGTCCTACGGTCGCCGGTTATGGAGAGGGCAACGACAGCCGACGCAGTGCTGGAGCACATCCGGCCCGGCGCCGATCTCATCCTGCCGCTGGCCAACGGCGAGCCGGTCGCGCTCATGGACGCCATCGAGGCGAACGCCGATCAGCTCCGCGACGTCCGGGTCCACCAGATGCACGCCCTCCACGATCGCGCCTACCTGCACGGTGCGTACCCCGGCCGCCTGCACCACATCTCCTACTTCCTGTCGCACGTGACCCGGGCGCCGTTCCACGCCGGCACGATCGATCTCGTCCCCAACAACTTCAGCGAGATGCGCGCCATCCTGCACGAGCGCACGACGGATCCGCTGGTGCTGGCGGCGGCGTCCGTGCCCGATCGACACGGTTACTTCAGCCTGGGCCTGAACGCCGACTATGTGGCGTCCTTCATCGGTCGGGCCCGCTTCTTCCTGGAGGCCAACGCCCAGATGCCGAGGACGTTCGGCCGGAACCAGGTGCACGTGAGCCAGGTGCTCGGCTGGGTCGAGATGGATCACCCGCTCGTCGAGCTGCCGCCCGCTCGCCGCACCGACGTCGACGATCGGATCGCCGCCTTCGTGGCCGAGCGCATCCCGAACGGAGCGACGATCCAGACCGGAATCGGCGCCATCCCGAACTCCGTGATGGCCGCTTTGGTCGATCACCGAGAGCTCGGCGTGCACACCGAGCTCATCTCGGACGGCCTGATGGACCTCGTCGAGCGGGGTGTGGTCAACGGGGTGGCCAAGCAGCTCAACCGCACGAAGACCGTGGGCACGTTCGCGCTCGGCACGCGGCGCCTCTACGACTTCCTCCACGAGAACAGCGCGTTCGAGCTGTGGCCCGTGCGGTACGTCAACGATCCCCGCGTCATCGCGCAGGAGGACGGGTTCGTCTCGATCAACTCGGCCATCTCCGTCGACCTCATGGGTCAGTGCGCGTCGGAGACCATCCACGGCGAGTACTACTCGTCGAGCGGCGGCCAGGCGGACTTCGCCCGGGGGGCGATGTACTCGCGCAACGGCCAGGGCTTCGTGGTGCTCCACTCGACGACCAAGGGCGGTGAGGTGTCGAAGATCGTGGCCGAGCTCGAGCAGGGCGACGTGGTGACGACGCTCAAGAACACCGTCGACAAGGTCGTCACCGAGTGGGGCGTCGCCGAGCTCCGGGGCCGGTCCTTGCGGGAGCGGGCCCGGGCGCTGATCGCCATCGCGCACCCCGACCACCGCGACCGTTTGATGCACGACGCTGGTCACAACGGTCATCTCTGACGGACGGCACGCGCCAGAACTTCGCGCGCATCGTCTGCCCTAGGTCATCTGTTGGGGGGCGGGCTCATGGTGTTGGCGCGGCAGTCGGTCCGTTTACGGGCGGTGCTGGTGGTCGTCTTGTGCGTCATGGCGGCGGCGGCGGTGCCGATCCTGGATGACACGGCAGCCGCCGCGCCACCCCCGTTGTTCCAGAACGAGACGCTCATCGGTGGGCTGGACCAACCGACCACGCTCCAGTTCCTGCCCGACGGGCGGATGCTGATCCCCGAAGCAGGTTCGATCGGCCGTGGTGCCGGGTACACGGATACGAGCGCGGTGCCGCGCCGTGACCTCTGGGAGTCAGCCATGGATCCACGCAACGTCGCCGAACGGATCGAGGCGGTCGACGCTCTCGACCGAGCGACGGAGCCCGTCGAGCAACTCGTCGGCCGAGTGCTCCCGCGCGGCGCCGTCAAGGACATGCTCCACGGTGTGTGGTTGGGGCATCCGCTGCATCCCCTGCTCACGGATCTGCCCATCGGGTTCTGGACGAGCGCGTTCATGCTGGACATCGTCGGTGGCCGCCGGTCCCGATCGTCGGCGGACCTGCTCGTCGGCCTGGGTGTCGCCAGCGCGCTCCCCACCGCCGCTGCCGGCGTCGCCGATTGGTCGGAGCTCAACAAGCCCGAGCGACGAACGGGCCTGGTCCACGCCGCCGCCAACCTGACCGCGACCGCTCTCTACGGCCTGTCGTTCCTCGCCCGCGGCCGGGGACGGCGGGGCGCCGGCGTCGCTCTCGCCATGGCCGGCGCCACCGCCGCGACCGTGGGCGGGTTCCTCGGCGGTCACCTCACGTACCGCCGCGCCAGCGGAGCCAACCGAGCTGCCGACGCGCCGGCTCCCGAGGACTGGGTCGAGTTGGAGGTCGACGGCGCGCTCGATCGAGACAGGCCGACCCTCGCTCACCTCGACGGCGAGCCCCTGGCCGCCGTGGGCGGAGCATCGCCAGCCGCGCTGTTCGCCCGCTGCAGCCATCTGGGCGGACCGCTCGATGAGGGCGACCTGGTCGACGGGTGTCTGCGTTGTCCCTGGCACGCCAGCATGTTCCGTGTCGCCGACGGGACGGTCGTCCACGGCCCGGCCACGGCACCGCAGCCCGCGTACGAGCTGCGCGTCGAGGGCGAGCGGGTGAAGGCCAGGCGGCTGACCGTCGGACGGCTGTGATGGCTGGGATCGCGATCATCACCGAGGCCTGCATCGATGTGAAGGATCGGGCCTGCGTCGACGTGTGCCCGGTCCAGTGCATCTACGAGTTCGATCCCGCCGCGAACGTGCTCTTCTCCGAGGTCGAGGCCGGCGGCGGCGTGGAGAACACGCACCAACCCGACCCGGATGCCGTGTCTGTGTTCGGTGACAGCCTGCTCTACGTCAACACCGAGGAGTGCACCTCCTGTACTGCTTGCTACCAGCCCGACGTCTGCCCCGTCGGCGCGATCTACTCCGAGGAACACGTGCCGGACGGCTCGGGTTCGGTCAACTACAACACCGCCGACCCGAACAAGGGCCACGACCACACGTTCTTCGTCCAGCACAGTCGGGACGTCTTTGCCGATTGACCGCGGCGCCGACGATTGACGCGGCGGCACCGGTGGTACAGCTCGTCCATCGACCGGGCGTTGGAGGTGTGAGATGCCACAAGGCGCATGGAGCAAGAAGCGTGAGAGGCAGTACGAGCACATCAAGGCCGGACTGCGGGATCGAGGCGAGAAGGAAGACACCGCCGAAGAGATCGCTGCCCGGACGGTGAACAAGGAACGGGCCCGCAAGGGCGAGGCCAACGAATCGAGCCGCTCGTCGACCGAGGACATCTCCTCGGGCCGTCGCGGCGGACTGCGCTCGCACCGCGGACCTGGCGGTCGCACGTACGAACAGCTCTACAGCGAGGCGAAGCGGAAAAACGTCAAGGGCCGTTCGAAGATGAACAAGGCCCAACTGGAGCGCGCTGTGGGACACTAGAGCAAGTGCGGTGTCTCACCCACTCGCGGATTGACGTTCAGCGTGGCCGGCAGCGATAGAGGGTGCGCGTGCCGGAGGGAAGGTCCTGGCGATCGTCGACGTCGAAGCGCGCCTCCAACGCGTGACGCCACTGCGGCTGGTCATACCCGTCGAACAGGCCGGGCCGCTTGCGGGCCAGCAACCTCGCCGCCATCGGGTCGTCGCGGTGCGGGAACTCGACGACCAATGGCGCGCCGAAGTCGGCCAGGAACGCGACAATCTCGTCGAACGGCACGGTGTTCGTCGAGCGCGAGGTGGTGCACGACCGCGAGGCACAAGACGAGGTCGGGACGTACCCGATCGACGAACGCGGCGCGCTCGCAGGTCCGCCAACCGAGTGCAGGGGAAGGATCGGCGACGTCGATGACCAGCGGCAGGATCCGCTGGTCGCCCTCACGGCGCAGCTCGCGGTAGAGGCGGTCGACGACGAGCTCATCGCTGTCGACGGCGACGACGTACCCGGCGCCGCTGTCCGCGGCCAGCCTCGAGAACCGCCCATCATTCGAGCCAAGGTCGAGAACGATCCCGGGTGCCTCGGCCCGTACGGCGGCGGCCACGAATTCTTCCTTCGCCGCGAGGTCACTATCGCTGTAGTGCGCGCGGTCGCCGTAGCCCGACCACGTCGAGGCGGACGTCTTGCGATCGAGGTCCTCGATCGCCTTCTCGAGGTTGTGCAGCTGCGCGTCGATCAAGCGGGGGCCGAAGCCGGCGCGCTTCAACTCGGCCCGGATATCGCGCTCGCGGTCGGCGTCGGCGTATTTCCGCTCGGCGCGAGCGTGCAGCTTGACGTGCGTGAAGACGCCCTTCTGGAGCCGCCCCCTGCCTTCGAGCAGCGCGGCGGCCTGTGAGGTCAGAATGCCGTCGAGGTGACCGCGCAGCAGCGGCTGGAACGGAAGGTCCAGCACCTGCTGGATGAGCAGCGGGTTGAGGAACAGCTCGCAGAACTGGCGGTAGCCGGGCCACGGCTCGCTGCGCCGCAACCGCTCGAACGAGCCGACGTCGATGAACACCGGCTTCGATCCGACGAACTGGACGTTGTAGGACGATGCGTCCTTGGTGATGACGCCTTCGGCGAGCGCCTGGCGGGTGAGTGCGAGCTGCAGCCGAGCGGCGTCGCGCAGCATTTCGAAGGGCCACTCGTACGGGTAGGAGAGGACGTCGATCCGCTCGTGGCGCAGTACACCGGCCCACTCGCCCGGCACGGGCGCATCCTCGACCAGCTCGGTGTGCACGATGTCACCGCGAGTGAGCGCGTCGGCGAAGAAGCGGGTGGCGGCCAGAGCCTCGTAGTCGGCAAGGGCCTCCTTCGACAGAGCCCGCCAGACGCGACTGTGGTCGACGAAGACGCGCGACTCCGGGTCGCGGAAGGACCCTGGGTCAGTTGTCGGCGTCGCCAAGGAGTTGAGCCTTCGCCTCCTCCACGCGGGCGCGGTGCGTCTTCGAGATCATGCCGAACAGGCGATGCCCGTACATTCTGAGCAAGACCGCGATCCCCGCGGCGCCTCCGGCGAAGGCGGCGACGATCATGTTCCCGGTTTGCGCGTCAAGGTAGCTCAGCACGGGAACGACAGTAGCGGGCCGTTCGCACGCCGACGACGGGACCCTCAACGACCACGCGCTACGCCACGGGCAGGCCGCCACCTACCCACCATCCCGTCGACGTAGCCGGCCCGGCAGTGACCACGGCGGGGATCGCCACGGCGACGAACCGCGTCGACCTCGCCGCCCCGGCTGCGGCGGGCACCGAACGGCGCGCGATATCGCGCGGCAAAGTTCTCGGCCCGCGCCGTGTCGCACGCTCGCGCGACCTCGGAACGGCATCTCGCTCAGGTGTGCGGGGACAGAGTCACAGCACTCAGCAACGACCCGGTGGGAGGCCGTGATTGTCGACGCGCCGAGATCGAACCATGTTCCGAAGCTTGAGCGATGAGGGGCGCCTGCGGCCGGACTGGGCGAGTTCGGCCTTAGGCTCGCATCTGTGCGGACGATGGATGTGGCGCGCACAGTCCGCAGCAGGTCGTTGGTGATCCTGGGGTTGACCGGCCTGGCCCTGACCCAGCCCCTTCTCGATCTCTTCGGGCGCAATCCCGAGTTCTTCGTCGCCGGGCGGTACAACGCTGGTCAGATCGTGTGGTTCGCGCTCGTCGTCGCGTGCGTCCCCCCGCTGGTCGGGATCGCCGTCGTGGCCGGAGCCACGCTCGTCGGCCGACCGGTGGGGATGGCGGTCTACGCCGCCGTCGTCGCCCTCCTGGCGACCACCTTGGCGCTCTCGGTCCTGCGATGGCTCGGAGTTGACCGCGCGGTTGTCATGTTGGCGTGCTCGCTTGGCGTCGGTGCGGCCCTGACGCTGTTCGTCGTCAAGACCCGCGGCGGCACGCTGCTCGCGTCCTACCTTGCCGTCGCCAACCTCTTGTTCGTCGGATCGTTCCTCTTCTTCAGCCCGACCGCGGAGCTCGTTGCCGGTGACGGCTCTCCCAACGTCGAGGGCGTGGACGTGCCGCCCCTGCGTGCTCCGGTGGTCGTCGTCGTGCTCGACGAGGTCCCCGCCGCCACGATCATGCGCGGCGACGGCACGATCAACGCCGATCGTTATCCAGGTTTCGCCAAGCTGGCTGCGGTCAGCACGTGGTTCCGCAACGCGTCGAGTCCCCGCGCCCACACCCCCCAGGCCGTCCCCGCCGTGCTCACCGGAAAGGTGACAAACGGCGAGGACCTCCCGACGTACGGCGACCACCCCGAGAACCTTTTCACGCTGCTCGGTCGCGACGTCCCAGTGCACCGCTACGAGGCGGTCACGGATCTGTGCCCGCCGGACATCTGCGTCGCCCAACCCCGCCAGCCATTGCGCCAGGCGCTTCAGGACGCCTCGATCGTTTATGGCCACCGGGTCCTGCCCGAGGAGCTGCGCGACGGGCTGCCGGCGATCGATCGGTCATGGGGCGCCTACGGCTCCAGCACCGACACCACAGACGACCGTCCCGCCACCCGTGAGGAGCGGACCGCCACCCTGTACGAGAAGTGGCGGGCGTTGGGAAAGGAGGAGAGGAGCGTCCGCGGGCAGGCCCGCGTCCTGGCCGACAGCCTCGGCGCTATCACGGCCGTGCCGAGCGTGCACATGGTCCACGTGTCCTTGCCCCACCGGCCCTGGACGCTGTCGCGCTCGGGCATCGCCCTGTCGTACACGCCGCCGGCCGCGGGCAAACCGGCCGCGCAGACCACGGAGTTCCGTTCCCGGCTCGCCTACCAGTTGCACAGCATGCAGGTCGGTGCGGTCGACGTCGCCATCGGCGATCTGGTCGATCGGCTGCGTGCCATGCCCGCGTGGGAGGACACGTTGCTCGTTGTCACCGCGGACCACGGCTACAGCCTTACGCCGCCAGACCTCGGTCGCGAAGTGACCGAGCGCAACGCCGACGAGGTCTACCGCGTGCCCCTGTTCATCAAGGCGCCCGGCCAGGTGGCGGGCGAGGTCGTCGACGACACCGCGATGACCATCGACGTGCTGCCGTCGATCGTCGATCTGCTCGACGCCGAGGTCGACTGGCAGTTCGACGGGCACTCCCTGTACGACGGCAGCCAGCCCCATACCGCGCCGCGTGCGAGTCCTGACGTGGGCGCGGTGCTGGCGATCGCCGCCGCCCGGGCCGAGCAATTCCACGGAAACGATTGGATCGGCCTGGCCGCGGTCGGCGCCGCTGGCGATCTCGTGGGCCGGGACGTCGACGAGCTCGCCGTGGGCTCACCCAGTGAGCTGCGGGCGGAACTCGACCAGGCCGAGCTGTTGGAGCTGCTTCCGACGGCGGATGGCACGGCGCCGTTCGTACTCACGGGAATGGTCACGGGGCAGACCGAATCCGACGACGCGCCGGAGGACGTGGTGATCGCGGTCAACGGCACCCTGGCCGGCGTCGTCGGCGACTTCCACCGCTCCGGCGGAGGGTGGACCTTTACCGGCTACGTCGCCGACCTCTACCGGGAGGGCCGCAACGAGGTCCGCCTGTACGAGGTCGCTCGTCACGGAGACGACGTGACGCTCCACCCCGTCCGCTAGCACTAGATCACCCCGCCGTGGGGGCAAGGCCAATAGGGTTCCCGCGACCATGAACCTGTTGATCGGGTTCGTCATCACCATCGTGGTGACGGCCCTCGCGATCGCCGCGATGCTCCTGGTGCGTCGTCGGGCGCCGGAGGGCAGCTACTTCTCGGATGGCGACCGGGCGTCGGGTGTGTTCGGAGTGCTGGCGTCCGGGTTCGCGATCCTGCTCGGCTTCATCATCTTCCTGGCCTTCACGAGCTACGACGAGTCGCGCGCCGGGGCCGAGACGGAGGCGGTCACCGTCGTCCAGCAGGTGGAGACCGCCCAGTACTTCCCTGCGCCGGCTCGCGAAGCGCTCACCGGGGCCCTCGTCTGCTACGCCCGCTACGTCGCCGGACCCGAGTGGGACCGCCTCGAGGACGGCACGCTCGGTGACGACGTGAATCCCTGGGGCCCCGTGATGTTCCAGACCGTCAAGGCGGTGGAACCCGAGACCGCGAGCGCGCAGACCGCGTACGACCAGTGGTTCTCCCAGACCGCCGCGCGCCAGCTCGCTCGGCAGGACCGAGTCCACGGTGCAGTCGGCGTGATCCCGACGCCGCTGTGGGTCGTGCTGTTCACCATCGCGTCGGTGATCTTCGTCTACATGCTGTTCTTCGCGGACAAGGGCGAGGGCGCGGTGACACAGAGCTTGCTGATGGGTTCGGTCGTCATCGCCATCGTCGGGTTGCTGCTCCTGTTGCAGTTCCTGGACAAGCCGTACCGACCCGGGGTCGGATCGCTGCGGCCGGTCGCGATGGAGCGAGCGCTGCGCCTGATGGACCAAGAGCTCGCCATCGTCGGTTTCGACGCGCCGCTGCCGTGCGACGAGTCCGGCCAGCCGCCGCCGGGCGGCTGAGATGACCGATCAGATCAGGCGCGAGCCGAAGCGGCACAACCTCATCGAGATCTTCGCCACGCTCCTGCTCGCGCTGGCCGCGGTTGGCACCGCGTGGAGCGGCTACCAGGCCAACCGGTGGAATGGCGAACAGGTCAAGGCGGGCAGCCGTACGAACGCCCTGCGCATCGACGCCGCGCGAGCGCAGGGTCTGTCCGAAGCCGAGACGCAGGTCGACGTGGCGACGTACATCGAGTGGGTCAAGGCGTACGCCGCGGAGGACGAAGTCCTCCAGGACTTCTTCGAAGCACGGTTCCGCGAAGACTTTCGGCCCGCGTTCGACGCGTGGCTGGCGACCGATCCCTTCGACAACCCCGACGCGCCGCTCACGCCGTTCAAGATGGAGGAGTACCAGCCGGCGTCCAGGACCGAAGCGGAGCGGCTGGATGCCGCGGCGGCCGCCTCCGCCGAAGTGGTGCAGCGCAACCTCCAGCGCTCGGCGAACTACGTGCTCGCCGTCGTGCTGTTCGCGGTGACGCTGTTCTTCGCCGGTGTAAGCACGAAGCTTCCCTCTCGGCGCATGCAGGTCGTGCTGCTGACCGCGGGATGGACCGTGTTCCTCGGCACCGTGGTGTGGCTGGCCACGTTCCCGGTGTCGATCTCGGTCTGAAGGTTGCGGCGGCCGTCGCGGTGGCGGCCGCCATGGCGCGGATCAGGCGCTGCTGACCTCCCGGTACGGCTGAGGGCCGTGGCCTCCGGCCAGCTCGGGGTCGAGGACGAGGTTGACCTCGCAGGTCATGCCATCGGGGTCGGTGAAGTCGAACCCGAGCACCGGCCCGAAGTCGGTCACCTCGCCGGTGCTGTGCCCGCGCTCGACGAGGCGGTCCCGCAGGATCCAGAAGGCCTCGCTGTCGGTGACGGCGAGACCGAAGTGGTCGATGTGCCCGCGATCGAACATGTCCGGTCGGGCAACGGAGTGCTCGTTGCCGTCGATCTCGAAGATGTTGATCGCGCTCCCCGCGCCGAGGCGGACGATGCCGACGCGGCCGAAGGCCGTCTCCTCGAGCTCGAGCAGCGTGGTCTCGAACATCTCGTTGTAGAACCCGACGAGACGGTCGAGGTCGCTGGTGACGACGGCGGTGTGGGTGATGCCTTGGACGAGGGCCATTGGGGTCTCCTTGGGACAGGTGGTCGGTCGAGCGTCAGAATGCGCGAGGGCGGCTGCAGTCCGGCTGCGATCTGTGCCGGCCGTCACCGGACCCGGTCGGTACGGTCGGGACCATGCGGCTCGCCGTGCTGGGCCCGTTGACCGTCAGCGACGATGACGGCCGTAGGGTGCCGGTCACCCCTCGCAAGGCCCGCGAGCTGCTGGTGCTGCTGGCGTTGGAGCACCCGCGCGCCCTCTCGCTCGGGGCCTTGGCCGAACGGCTCTGGGACGACCCGCCGCCGGCCGCCGGCAAGACGATCCAGGCCCACCTCTCGCGGTTGCGGAGTGCGCTGACGTCCGCCGGCGCGGCACCGCCCGGCATCGTCGGTGGCCCGGTCGGCTACCACCTGACCGACCTGTCCGCCGGCGGTCTGGACATCGAGGAGTTGCACCGGCTCTCACGGGTGGGCCGGCAGGCCATGCTCACGGGCACGTGGCCGATCGCCGCCAGCAGCCTGGGTCGCGCCCGCGACCTGTTCCGAGGCCCGCCGGAGCTGCCCGAGACCCTTGCCGGTCACGCCGTGAGGGCCTGGCTCGACGAGCTGCGCGACGGCGTCGTCGAGGACCACGTCGAAGCCGTCGTCGCGCCGGCCAGCTGGACGCGGCGATCGCCGACTTGGAGCTGCTGACCGTTGCGCATCCCACTGCGCGAGCGGCTCTGGGCACTGCGGATGATCGCACTGGCTCCGTGCCGGCCGCACCGCTGATGCGCTGCGCACGTTCGCCGACGCCCGGCTGGTGCTCGTCGAGGAGGCCGGTCTCGAGCCCGGCGACGATCTGCGGCGTCTCGAGCGGGAGATCCTCGACGGTCAACATGCCGTCGATCTCGCCGATCAGCCCCGGACCGGCCACGGCCGGCGACGGTCGCCGTGCCGCCGGCGGATCATTCCGTCGCGGCAGCCGTGCGCTACGTCCAGATCGACGAACTCCACGTCGCCTACTGCTCCGTGGGTGACGCCGAGCGCGATCTCGTGATGATGAACGTGGGCACGATCCCGGTCGACTCCGTGCTGACCGAACCCCGCCTCGCCGGGGCCGTGGCGCAGCTCTCCGCCTTCGCCCGCGTCACCTGGTTCGACCGGCGGGGCCTCGGGTTGTCGGACCGCTCGACGGCCGACCGGCTGCCCACCGTCCAGGACTGGGTGCGGGATCTCGTGTCCGTGCTCGATGCCATCGGGGCCAACTCACCGGTCATCTACGCATGCGAGGACACGACGCCGATCGCCCTCGAGCTCGCGGTCCAGCAACCTGACCGTCTCGCCGGCATCGTGCTCACCAACGCCTCGCCCAGGTTCACCCGCGGCGACGGCTACGAGCACGGTCTTGGATCCGCTCCTCGCCGAGCAAGGCGCGGCCCAGACCACCGCGGCCACGCCCGTCGAAGGAGGGCTCGATCTGCTCACGATGATCGCCCCGACCGTGGCCGGCGACGACGCCTTCCGCGCCTGGTGGGACACGGCCGGGCGGCGCGGCGCCACGCCGCAGGTGGCGCGAGCGCTGCGGAGCCGCTACCAGAACAGCGATCTCCGCGCACTCGTCGACCAGGTCAGCGTCCCGATCCTGCACCTCGTGAACCCGACGGCACCGGCGCACGATCCCGGGCACGACCGCTACCTGGCCGAGCACCTGGCCGACGTCGAGACCCATGAGCTGCCGGGACCGGACGAACTGTGGTGGCTCGACGCCAGCGGCCTGTTCGCCGCCCACGTCGAGCGGTTCACCCGTCAACAAACGGAGGCCCACCGGCAGTAGGCGTCGCGCTGGAGCTCGACCTCGAACGGGCGTCGGGCCGAGGTCAACCGGCCTGCCGGCGACGGACTCGCTTACGGTGACCCGGCGTGGTGGGAGTCAGCAGCACCGATCTGGGGACCGGAACGCGCCTGGCACGCCGGGTGGTCCGCTCCTCGTCGTTCCGGTCGCTGGCGCACCGCAACTTCCGGATCTTCTTCTTCACCCAGACGGTCTCGTTCCTCGGCACCTGGATGCAGCTCGTCGCTCAGACACTGCTCATCTACCGGCTCACCGGCAGTGGCACGGCGGTCGGCATCCTCACGATCTGCCAGTTCCTGCCGACACTCCTGCTCGTCGCGTGGGCCGGCGCCGTGGTCGACCGGAGCGATACCCGGCGACTGATGACGCTGAGCTCGGCCGTGATGATGGTGAGCGCGTTGGCGATGGGGACGCTGTCCGTCACAGGTCGGGTGACCCCTGCGGCCGTGTACGTCCTGGCCACGGTTCTCGGCGTGGCCAACACCTTCGACGGCCCCGGGCGCCGGACCCTGGTCAACGAGCTGGTGCCGGGCGAGCACGTGTCCAACGCAGTCAGCCTGAGCTCGACCATCGCCATGGGGACCCGGATCATCGGCCCAGCGATCGCCGGGCTGCTCATCGCCACCGTCGGCATCGGGTGGTGCTTCCTTCTCAACGGCATCTCCTTCGTCGTCGCCATCGCCGGGCTGTGGATGATGGACACAGCCGCCCTGCACGCGCTGGCCGCCCGTGCTGAGGGCGCCCGGCCAGGTCCGGGCGGGCCTGCGCTACGCCTGGCGTACGCCCCCGCTGCGGCAGGCGCTCCTCCTGCTGCTCGCCCTCGGGGCTGTGTCCATGAACTTCCACGTGACCCTGGCGTTGTACGTGAAGATCGGACTGGGCGGCAGCGACGGGCTCTACGCCGCTCTCAGCGCGGTCAGCGGTGTCGGCGCGCTCGTCGGCGGGCTGATGCTCGCGCGCAGGACCATGATCGACGTCGCCTTCCTGGGGTGGATGACCCTCGTGTACGCGGCCGCGCTGGGGCTCCTGGCATGCTCGCCCGACGCCTGGTGGGCGCTGGTACCGCTGGCGCTCGTCGGGCTCGGTCAGCTCGGCGTCCTCGCCAGCGCCAGCACGGTGGTGCAGGTCCAGTCGGTGCCGTCGATGCGTGGCCGCGTCCTCGCCCTGTTCACGTTGGCCACGGTCGGCGCCAACCCTGTCGGCGGCGCCGTCGCGGGCTGGACCGCCGACCGCTTCGGGGCTGCGTTCACCGTCGCCTACGGCGCACTGTTCACGTTCGTGCTCGGCCTCGCCACCCTGTGGGCGGCGCAAAGAGGTGCGCGAACGCCTAGCACACCTCAAGAGCGGAACGAAGTTCAACGCAATCCCAACGACCCGTCGACTGGTCCACGCAAGCAGCGGTGGCCGTCGCCACTCAGATCTGCGGTACGGACATGACAAGCTTCAATGCGATGCCGTGTCTCAGATGGCAGCGCCTTCAGGCGGTCAGGGTCGACTAAGTCGTTCGACAGGTTGGCCGGTGATGCCGGCGATGAGGTCGTAATCCTTGTCGACGTGGAGCACGGTCAGCTGGACCAGTTCGGCCGCGGCAGCGATGAGGAGGTCCGGAATCGAGGGCGCACGGTGCTGACCCCGATAGGCGAGCGCAGCTTGGACTTCGATGGCGCGGTCTTCGATCGCGGGCGTGAGGTGCTCCACGGGCATTGAGCTCAGCGGAGGCACCGCCAGTGAACGGCGAAGGTCGTCAGCGGTGCGGGCCGAGTAGCCGACCTCGAGGCGGGTGAGCGTGCTGATCCGAACGAGTCCCCGTTGGATGCGGTCGGCCCACTCCTGCGCGTCTGGGCTCGTGCCGAGTCGGACGAGTGCGGACTTGTCGATGAGCCAGCCGGTCATCGCCAGGCGCGGCTCATGACGTCGGGGTCGTCGAGGTCGGCGAAGGTGTCGGCGAAGCCGGCCAGATCGGCCACGGAGACTTCCGTCGATTGGGCGTCACGCTCACGAGCTAGTGCCCGTCGGAGGTACTCGGTTCGCGAAAGGCCGACCCGTTGGGCTTTGGCGTCGATGGCGGCGATGACGTCCTCGGGGACGTCTCGAATCAGAATGTCAGTCACGGTTGCTCCAATCGATATCGTAGGATATCGCGGGAGCAGCGATGTGACTGTCCTGGCCGACGAAGCGCCTGCTACACGTTGAAGCGGATCTCCAGGGTGTCGCCGTCGACGACCTCGTAGTCCTTGCCCTCGACCCGGAGCTTGCCCAGCTCCTTCGCCTTGCTCCACGAGCCGATCTGGAGCAGCTCGTCCCAGCGGATGACCTCCGCCCGGATGAAGCCGCGCTGCAGGTCCGAGTGGATGACGCCTGCGCACTCCGGAGCCTTGGCGCCGGCCCGGAAGGTCCAGGCCCGGCTCTCCTTGTCCCCGGTCGTGAGGAACGTTCGCAGCCCGAGCAGGTGGTACGCCGAGCGTACGAGCCGGGGCAGCGCGCCCTCGCCCAGGCCGAGCCCCTCGAGGAGCTCCGTCCGCTCGGCAGGATCGAGGCGGCTGGCCTCCGCCTCGAGCTGGACGCACAGCCCGAGCACCTCGGCCACGCCGCCGAGCTGGCCGGAGACCCGCTCCACGATGGCGTCGGCGTCGTCGAGACCGTCCTCGCCCAGGTTGACCACGGCGATGACCGGCTTGGCCGTCAGCAGGAAGTACGGCTGCAGCAGTGCCCGGTCCTCGGCGGTCAGTCCGGCGCGGTAGAGCGGCGTGGCGCCCTGCAGATGCCCGACCGCCCGCTGCAGCGCGTCCAGCTCGGCACCCAACGTCTTGTCGGTCTTGGCCGCCTTGCGGCGCTTCTCGAGCTGGGTTTCCGCGCTGGCGGCGTCGGCCAGCACGAGCTCGAGCTCCAGCGTCGTCAGGTCGTCGAGCGGGTCGGCCTCGCCCGGGACGTTGTCGTCCCGGAAGGCCCGCAGCACGTAGCAGATGGCGTCCACCTCGCGGAGCCCGCCGAGGAACCGGTTGCCGAGCCCCTCGCCGTGCGACGAGCCCTTCTGGAGTCCGGCGATGTCCACGATCTCCGCGCTGGCGTGGATCACCTTCTTCGACCGGCTCATCTCGGCCAGCGCGTCGATCCTCGCGTCGGGGACCGACGCCACGCCGATGTTCGTCTCGGTCGTCGAGTACGGATGGGCGGCTACCGGTGCGTCGCCCCCGGTGAGGGCGTTGAACAGGGAGGACTTTCCTGCGTTGGGGAGGCCGACGAGGCCGAAGCGTTCCATGCGGAGCGTTGAGGCTAGGGGTTCACGGCCCGGTTGCCTGCCGGGCCAGGCTGACCAGCGCTTCGCCGGTGATCCGGTGGGTGGTCCACTCGTGCATGCCGGTGGCGCCGAGGCCGACGTAGAAGTCGATGGCGGGGGTGTTCCAGTCGAGCACGGACCACTCCATTCGTCCGTAGCCGGCGTCGACGCACCGCTGGGCGAGATGGGCGAGCAGCGCCTTGCCGTGGCCAGCGCCCCGGTGGCTGGGCGTGACGTAGAGGTCCTCGAGGTAGATGCCGTTCCGGCCGAGCCAGGTCGAGAAGTTGAGGAACCAGATCGCCATGCCGATCACAGCGCCGTCGACCTCGGCGACGTCGCAGAAGACCGACGGGTGGGGCCCGAACAGGACCTGGTGGAGCTGGTCCTCGGTGGCCTCGGCGGCGTCTGGCTCCCGCTCGTACTCGGCCAGCTCGCGGACCAGCCCGAGCACCGCCGGGACGTCCGATGGGGTGGCGGGCCTGATCACGACCGGCGACCGTAGGGCGCGCCCGGGCCAACGGACGACCCGGTCGGTTCTCGCGGTGTTCTGCCTCGCAGGGCGAGACCGCTCGCCGCGAGAAGGCTCCGGCCTCCGCCCTCGTCGTAGCCTGGCCGGGTGACCCCCGCCGAAGCCCTGCAACGGATCGTCCACTGCCTGGACCGGGCCCACGTCACCGGTTTCAAGACGAAGGCCTGGGTGCGGGCGCTGGACGTCGTCCGCAGCACCGACCCGGACGAGCTGGCCGAGCGCGCCGCGGACGGGACGCTGACCGACCTGCCCGGCATCGGCGACTCGACAGGGAGGGTCATCGCCGAAGCCCTCGAAGGGCGGGTCCCGGCCTACCTCACGAAGCTGGAGGCCGAGACGGCGCTCGAGGTCTCGCCCGAGGCGCAGGTGTACCGCGACGCCCTGCGGGGTGACTGCCACCTCCACTCGACCTGGAGCGACGGCGGAGCGACCATCGAGGAGATGGCGACGACGGCCATCTCCCTGGGGCACGAGTACATGGTCCTTACGGACCACTCGCCCCGCCTGACGATCGCCCACGGGCTCAACCGTGAGCGGTTGCTCGCCCAGTTCGAGGACCTCGCCGCCCTCAACGAGCAGCTGGCGCCGTTCCGCATCCTGACCGGGATGGAGGTGGACATCCTCGAGGACGGTCAGCTCGACCTGGACGACGACCTGCTGGCCCGGTTGGACCTCGTCGTGGCCAGCGTCCACTCCAAGTTGCGCATGGAGCGGCCGTTGATGACGCAGCGCATGGTCCTCGCCGCTGCGTCTCCCCACGTGGACATCCTCGGTCACTGCACCGGGCGCCTCATCGGCAAGCGGCCCGAGTCGGTGTTCGACGCGGACTACGTGTTCGCGGCGTGCGCGCAGTACGGCACCGCGGTCGAGATCAACAGCCGGCCGGAACGGCTCGACCCGCCCAAGGAGCTGCTCGACCTGGCGCTGTCGTACGGCTGCTACGTCTCGATCGACTCCGATGCCCACGCCACGGGCCAGCTCGAGTGGCAGCCGCACGGCTGCGAGAAGGCGGCGGCCAGCGAGGTGCCCGTCGAGCGGGTGATCAACACCTGGCCGATCGACGAGCTGCTGGCCTGGACAGAGACCGCCGAGGCGGCCTGACCGAGTTCCGGTGCGCGTCACGGCCCGAGGATGCGGTTGAGCTCGTTCAGGATCGACCGCACTTCCGCCCATGCCGGCGCGAGGCGGACGAGCAGCTCTTCGACGTCCTTCCAGTCCTGCGACAGCGCCGCGTGGCTCTTCATCAGCCGTCCCACGCTCTCGCCGGAGAGCGGAGCCATGGCCATCGACCGGGCCAACCCCTCCACCTCGTGTGTTGTCAACCGATCCGCCATGGCCGGGAAGTGTACGAACAAGTGTTCGCCTGCGTCAAGCGGGCCGCGGGAGGTCACTCGGTCGCCCGGCGTCCGACCTGGGTGAGGATGGGGGCGAACCCGTAGGCTGGTCCCTTATGTCCAAGAAGACCAAGAAGAAGAAGGCGCGCCTGCGTCGCTCCAAGGCCAACCACGGCAAGCGCCCGAACATGGGGCGTTGACCGCGGTGTCCCGCGACGCTGATCTGGGTGCGGTGCTGACGCCGGCCCCCCCATCCCGGCGGGACGACGTGGTGGACGTGCTCCACGGCCGGAAGGTCCCCGATCCCTACCGTTGGTTGGAGGATGGCGACGCTCCTGACGTCGCCGCCTGGGTCCAGGAGCAGAACGAGCGGACTCGGCTGGCGCTCGACGCCCTGCCCGACCGCCGGGCCTGGTTGGACCGGCTGGTCACCCTGCTGGAGCTCCCGGTCTCGACCGGCGTGCGCCTGGCCGGCCGCTCCGTGTTCGCGCTCGAGCGGGGTGGCGGCCAGAAACAGTTCGTGCTCGTCGCGCGTGCCGCCGGCGATGCGGAAGGTCCCGCGCGCCTGCTCGTCGATCCCGCCCGGCTCGTGGCCGACGCGACGGCGGCGATCGACTGGTACCACCCCTCGCCCAGCGGCGCCCTGGTCGCGTACGGCGTGTCCGAGGGCGGCGACGAGCGCAGCGTCCTGCGGGTGATCGACGTCGCCACCGGCCAGCACCACCAGGACGAGATCCCGGACACCCGCGCCGCCAGCGTTGCTTGGCTGCCGGGCGAGGACACCTTCCTCTACGCCCGCTATCCGGACGGGGACCAGTACAACCGCAAGATCTTCCGCCACCTCCTGGGCCGGCCGTGTGCCGAGGACGAGGTGGTCTGGGACGACCTGCCGACACCCGAGACGTGGGCCGACGTCGCCGTGTCCCCTGACGGCGGCCACGTGCTCGTGACGGCGCTGGTGGGCTGGTCACGGACCGACCTGCACCTCCAGGACACCGGTACCGGCGAATGGCGCACCCTCATCGGCGGCGTCGATGCGATGACGCAGGCCCGGTTCGACGGTGAGCGCCTGCTCGCCGTCACGACGCTCGACGCCGCGCGCGGGCGGGTCGTGGCCATCCCGCTCGCCGAGGCTGTCGAGCCGGCCGGCTGGACGACCGTGGTGCCCGAGGGCGTTGGCGTCGTGCAGCACGCCGAGCCGGTGGCCGATGGCATGCTCGTCGTGCGGACAGAGCGCGCCGTGGCCCGGGTGACGCATCACGACCGCGGCGGTCGCGAGACCGGGGACGTCGCGCTCCCTGAGCTGTGCTCGGTCGTGGGCATCGACGGCACGCGGGACGAACCGCTGGCGTTCCTGCAGATCGAGGGCTTCACCCGCCCTGCCAGCCTGTTCCGGTGGGATGGCGGGACCACCCTCGCGCCGCACGGTCGTGCCGGCGGTGAGTCGGTGTTCGAGACCGCGTTCGCAGTGAGGCACGAGACCTACCCGTCGCCGGACGGCACCGAGGTCGGTCTGTTCACCGTGCACCGCGACGACGCGCCTCCCGACGACGACACGCCGTGCATCCTCACCGGCTACGGCGGGTTCGCCATCGCCGAGACGCCGGCCTGGTCGCCGACGATCGCCGCATGGGCCGAAGCCGGCGGCCTGTTCGCCGTGGCCGGGTTGCGGGGCGGCTACGAGGAGGGCGAGGAGTGGCACCAGGCGGGGCGGCGGGAGCACAAGCAGAACGTGTTCGACGACTTCCACGCCGCGGCCGACCACTTGGTGGCCACCCGCCGGACGGCGCGTGACCGGCTGGCCATCCGTGGCGGCTCGAACGGCGGCTTGCTGGTGGGCGCCGCGCTCACCCAGCGACCGGACCTCTGCCGGGCCGTCCATTGCGCCGTCCCGCTGCTCGACATGGTGCGCTACCCGCAGTTCCTCATCGCCCGGCTCTGGACGGACGAGTACGGCGACCCCGATGTCGCCGAGGAGCTCGACTGGCTGCTCGGGTACTCGCCGTACCACCACGTCGGTGAAGGCGTCTGCTACCCCGCGGTCCTCCTGACGACCGCCGAAGGCGACAGCCGGGTCGACCCGCTGCACGCCCGCAAGATGGCGGCCTTGCTGCAGACGGCGACGTCGTGTCCACACGAGCGACCGATCCTCCTGCACCAGGAGAGCCGCGCCGGCCACGGTCAGGGCAAGCCGCTCCACAAGCAGGCCGACGAGCTGGCGGACGTGCTCGCCTTCTTCACCTGGCAGCTCGGCGTGGACGCCGGCGTGTGACGCGCCTGGTCGAGCTGCGGGTCTCCGCGGATCCGCAGGCCTGGCGGGCAGCCGGGGTTCCGCTCGACGCCGACGGGCTGGGCTGGCTGGGGTCGGTGCACCTGCGGGTCGACCCCGCGCTCGGGCGGCCGGGATTGAGGTCGTGGGCGCTCGAACTGGGATCAGGCGCGGCCGTCGCCGACGTCGACGGACTCCCGACCGACGTCGGCCCGGCGCCGTCCGTCGCGGCTCCGCCGGATGGGGACGGTCCGCTCGGCGTGACCGGGATCGATCACGTCGTCGTCCTCACGCCGGACCTCGATCGCACCGTGACGGCCGTGGTGGAACAGCTGGGCGTCGCATTGCTGCGCATCCGCGACGGCCAAACGGGCGGGTCGGCGGTGCGCCAAGCCTTCTTCCGGTTGGGCGAGGTGGTCCTCGAGGTGGTGGCCGGCGGGTCGCCGGAGCGGGGCGGCGGCGAGCCAGCGCGCTTCTACGGCCTGGCGCTCACCGTGAGCGACCTGGACGCGGCGGCGAACCACCTCGGGGACCTGGTCGGGCCGGTGAAGCCGGCTGTGCAGCGCGACCGGCACATCGCCACGGTGCGCCGGGAGGCGGGGCTCGGCGCCGCGGTCGCGCTGATGAGCCCCACGCCGGCACGCGCCTGAGCGGGCCGGCTGCGCGCCTCACCACGACCCGTCTCCGTCGTCGTCCTGGCGTTGGAGCTCGGCCCGGCCGTCAGGGCAGTCGTCGCTGATCGGGCACCAGCGGCACGCCGGGCCGGGCAGCACCGACGGGGCACGGGCCTCCGCGGCCAGTTCGATGATCTTGGTGATGCCGTCGACGGTGCGGCGCAGCGCCGACTGCAACAGCGCCACCGTCACGTCCTCCGGATGGGCCCGGGCCGACTCCAGGTAGTACGAGGCCAGCTGGCGGGGCGGCACCCCCAGCTTGATGGTCTCCAGCAGGGCGTAGAAGCGCAGGTCCTCGCGGTGCGTCGTGCTGGGGCGGCCGGACTTGAGGTCGATGATGACCTTGTTGGCGACCGAGCCGAGCGGCCGGCCGAGGCTGAGATCGGTCTTGCCGGAGAGGATGACCGCCCCACCGAGGAGCTCCACCCGCGCCCGGCTCTCCGTCACCGGGATCCACGCCGCCCTCAACGGAGGGAAGCACTCCTGGAAGCGGCTGACCAGATCGACCGTGGCGCCCCGGAGTTCGGAGCGGTCCCCCTCGCCGAGCCGCTCCAGGAACCGCTGGAGCCCGGCGCCGTCGGCCTGAATGAGGCGGGCGATGGCCTCGTCGACGAGATCCATCGGCGGCGCCTCGCCACGCCAGTGGACGCTCAACTCGATGGCCTTGTGGGCGACCGTGCCCCGGGCCGCGGCGACGGTCCACGTGAAGGGTCGCCGCTCGGCGTCGACGTAGTGGGCCTCGCAGCCGTGGACCATGGCCAGGGCGTGCTTGCTGACCCACAGAGGATCGGCCGGGGTGTAGCCGGACGCCACCGGCGCCAGCACCTCCTCCAGCTCCGCCTGCAACTGCTCGCCCAGGCCGGCCGCGAACGTCGGAGGCTGCTCGGGCCGCCCGAGCAGGGCCACGAGCGCTTGCTGCGCGGCGGTGAAGGCGGTGGGCGAGGTCACGACGGGAACGGTACCGAGGGGGTGTCGCGCAGAACGGGGACGGTCGCCCGCGGGAGGCTGGCACCCCTGCCGGTCAGGGGCTGCCACGGTTCACGACTGGGACCGTGCCTCGTACTGTCGGGTCCGATGGCCACGGCGCAGCTCGTCGCAGCCCCTGAGAGCGCCGAGACGGCCGGTGACCGCAGCGCGGGCGGCAGTTGGGTCGCCACACGCTGGTTGGCGGTCCGGTGGCTGCGGCGACGGGTGCTGGCGGTGGTGCCGCTGGCGGTCATCCTCGCGGCGGGTGTGACCGGCACGATGCTGGCGCTCGCCGCCAGCCAGCGAACAGCTGACGCGTACGGCGCCTACCAGGCCCGCGCCGACATCGGCGATGTGGTCATCAACCCGTCCTGGGCGACGCGCGAGATCGACAGCGTCATCCGGTCGCTGCCCGGCGTCGAGAAGGTGACGGTCTCCGCGCTGCTGACGATCTCGCCGGATGACGGCCAGCCGAGGCAGCGGCGCGACGTCGACGATCCGGACAGCATCCCGATCCTCGGGGCGGTCGTCGGGTCGCCGGACGGCGGCTATCTCGACATGGACCGTCCGGTGGTGGTGAAGGGCCGGCTGCCGACCGGACCCGACGAGATGGTCATGACCGCAGCCCTGGCGGAGGTGGTCGGCAGCCTGGAGGTCGGCGACACGACACCGATGGCCTTCTGGGAGGGCGTCCTCCTGGAGTCCGCTGTCGAGGGCGACTACGAGGCCTACCTCGCGGAGGAGGTCCAGCCGGTCGGTGTCGAGCAGGTCGAGCTCGTGGGGATCGTCACGATGCCCGACGAAGTGCTGCCGGACGACCTGTACGAGCGCGGTGTCGCGATCCTCTCGGCCGACCTCGCTGCCCGCTACACCTGCCCTCTGCTCGACGTCCAGGTGGCATCGGTGACGTACGAGGAGATGCTCGCCGCGCTGACCGAGACGCCGTGCGCCAGCAACTACCTCCTCTATTCGCTGTCGATGACCGACGGCGCGGCCGACGTGCGGCCTGCGCTGGACGAGTACGTCAGCCGGGCAGCCGCGTTGAGCCCGCAAGCCACCGAGGCCTCAGAGGAGGGGATCGAGGTCCCGGCCTACGAGCTCTTCTCCACGGAGACGGCACAGATGTCGGACCGCGTGGCGCAAGCGATCCGGCCCACGGTGACCGCCCTGGCGGTTCTCGGTGCCGCGCTGGCAGCGGTGACGATCGTGCTGGCCTGCCTCGTCGCCGCCCGTGAGCTCCGGCGGACCCGACCCGACCAGCGCCAGTGGCACCAGCTCGGCATCGGCTCGCTCCAACGAGGGCTCGTGACCGCCGTCCCGATGGTCCTCGCCGTGCTCGTCGGCGGCACCGTCGGGATCGCCGCCGGCTGGCTCTTCGATCGGGGCCCGGTCGGCATCGTGGGCGTCGTCGAGCCGGACCCGGTCAGGCGATTGAGCGGCGTCGCCCTCACCGCCGCCGCCGCGCTGATCGTCGTCGCCGCGCTGGCCGTGGTCGGGCTCGCTCTGTGGTCGGCCCGCCGCGCCGCTCGGCCCGCGGGCCAGAGCGAGGTGACCCGTGTCGCGTGGCGCGGGCGCATCGGCTCCCCCGCCGTCGCCGACGGCGTGGGCGCTGCGTACGGCTCGCGCGCCGCCATCCCGGTCGTGGCCGGCGTCGCTGTCCTCACCGGGACGTTCGTCGCCACCGCGGTCTTCGCCGCCAGCCTGTCCACGCTGCTGTCGACGCCGCGCGCCTACGGCTGGCCGTGGGACGTCGCCGCCGTCCACAACCTCGGCTACGGCGGGCTGGACGTCGACCGTCTCGCCGAGCGGCTCGACGACGACGCTGACGTCGCCCACTGGACGGCCTTCGCCATCCAACCCGGCTGGAGCCTGAAGGGCGAACCGGTCACGGCGATCGTGGGCTACGACGCGACCGCCGACGTCGATCTCCCCGTGCTCGCGGGTCGACTGCCGAGCGCGCCCGGCGAGATCGCCATCGGGCGCACGACCGCGCGAGCTCGGCGTCGAGGTCGGTGACCAGGTCGAACTCCACGGCATCGAAAGCCCGTCAGAGGTGGTGACGGTCACCGGCGAGACCGTGTTCCCGACGCTCGGGCCGTACCAGGCCGAGCGCGTCTCCACCGGCTCGGGCGTGCTCCTTCCCGAGGCCATGCTGCCTGCCGACCAGCGCCCGTTCGCGGCCTCGTTCGTGGGCGCCGAGCTCGTGCCCGGGGCGGACGCCGCCGCCGAGCAACGCGTGCACGACCTCGTCGCCGCCGGGACTGGCATCACCTACGTCACCTCGTTCACGTCCGCGGTCCGCCCGTCCGAGATCGTCGACGCCCGTTCGATGCTCGCCATCCCGGTGGCGGTATGCGTCGTGTTCGCCATCGCCGTGGCGGCTGGGCTGTTGCTGGCCTCGTGGGCCGCGACGCGGGCGCGCCGGCACGAGCTGGCGATTCTCCGCGCGCTCGGCTTCAGCGGCGCCCACGTGCGCACGTCGGTGCGTGTGCAGTCCGTCGCCACGATGGTCGCCGCAGTCGTGCTGGCCGTGCCGGGAGGGGTGATCGTGGGACGCGTCCTGTGGCGGGCGTTCGCCGACCGGCTCGGCGTCGTGCCCGACCCTTCCGGCGCGTGGCTGCCGATCGCCGGCGTGGTGGTCGGCGGCCTGCTGCTGGCCGTGCTGGCGGCCGAGCTCCCGGCTCGCCTCGCGGCGAGGGCCCGGCCTGCGGAGGGCCTACGAACCGAGTGACGGGTCGCGGCGGACATGGCGGTCGGGCCCTCCGGCACTCGACTCGACCCGACGTTCTCGCAGCATTGAGTCTCGGTGAGCGCAACCCAGCGCCGCGAGACACGTTCCAGGGGCCGGGCGAGCGCGCCCCACCCGGTCCACATCTCAGGCAACTCCGCGACACCCACCGGTCATGATCAGTCCGATGGAGGCCGCCACCACCGCCCGCTTCGCCCTGGCCACGCGAGAGCTGGCTCGGGCGGCACGCGGCGCCGGCCTCACCGCGCCCAGCTTCCGCAGCCCACCGCGCCTGGTCGGCGCCGACCGCACACTGCAGACCCGGGCCGGTCGGGTCACCATCGCCGTGCGTGTGCGGGGCCGGCCGTGGCTGCCGGTCGTGTCAGACATGGTCGAGGGGATCGTGGCGGCCAACGGCCTGGTCGGCCCGCCCGCCGATCGCGCCCGGGACGTCCTGTGGCGGGCCGTCGTGGAGGACGCGCCCGGCCAGACGGGCCAAGCACAGCAGGTGGCGTGACCGGGGACCGCTCCCCGGCCGGTGCGGCGGGGCATGCTGGTGCGATGCCCAAGCGGAAGGCGACCACGAGCACCCGGCGGATCTGGCCGGGCAAGCCCTTCCCGCTCGGCGCGACCTACGACGGTGCGGGGACGAACTTCTCCGTGTACTCGGAGGTGGCCGACGGCGTCGAGCTGTGCCTGTTCGACGACCACAACGAGGAGCGCGTCGCGCTCACAGAGCGGACCGCGCTGTGCTTTCACGCCTATCTGCCCGACGTGCGGCCGGGTCAGCACTACGGCTACCGCGTCCAGGCCCCGTGGGACCCCCGCCGGGGGCTGCGGGGGAACCCGGCCAAGCTCCTGCTCGATCCGTACGCCAAGGCCATCGACGGCACCATGCGGTGGCACCCGTCCCTCTACTCCCATCGGGCCGATGACCCGATGGCCCCCGAGACCACGGACAGCGCCGCCTACGCCCCCCGCTCCGTCGTGGCCGACCCGTTCTTCGACTGGGCCGGTGACCGTCGCCCACGCACCGTGCTGAGCGACACGGTCATCTACGAGGCTCACGTCAAGGGCGCCACGCACCGCCATCCTGACATCGAGCCGGAGCTGCGGGGCACCTACAGCGGGATCGCGCATCCTGCTTTTCTCGACCACCTGCGGCGCCTCGGCATCACCGCGCTCGAGCTCATGCCCGTCCACCAGTTCGTGCACGACGCCCGCCTCGTCGACGCCGGCCTGCGTAACTACTGGGGCTACAACTCGATCGGCTTCTTCGCGCCGCACGACCAGTACGCGTCCCGCCCGGGCGTCGGCCAGCAGGTGCAGGAGTTCAAGTCGATGGTCCGCACGCTCCACGACGCGGGCATCGAGGTGATCCTCGACGTCGTCTACAACCACACGGCCGAGGGAAGCCACCTGGGTCCGACCCTCGCCTTCAAGGGGATCGACAACCCGGCCTACTACCGCCTGATGCCGGACGATCACTCGCACTACATGGACTACACCGGAACGGGCAACTCGCTCAACATGCGCAACCCCCACACGCTGCAACTCGTGATGGACAGCCTGCGCTACTGGGTGACGGAGATGCACATCGACGGGTTCCGCTTCGATCTCGCCGCCGCGCTGGCCCGAGAGCTGCATGAGGTCGACCGGCTGTCCGCCTTCTTCGACCTCATCCAGCAGGACCCGGTCATCAGCCAGGTCAAGCTCATCGCCGAGCCGTGGGACGTGGGGGAGGGCGGCTACCAGGTCGGCAACTTCCCGCCGCTGTGGGCGGAATGGAACGGCAAGTACCGCGACTGCGTGCGGGACTTCTGGCGGGGCGAGGAGCAAGGCCTGGCCGAGGTGGCCTACCGGCTCACGGGGTCCTCGGACCTCTACCAGTCGAACGGCCGCAAGCCTTACGCCAGCATCAACTTCGTCACCGCGCACGACGGCTTCACGCTGCGGGACCTCGTCTCCTACAACGAGAAGCACAACGAGGCCAACGGCGAGGGCAACGCCGACGGGGACAGCCACAACCGATCGTGGAACTGCGGGGTGGAGGGGCCCACGGACGATCCGCAGGTCCAGGCGTTGCGGGACCGCCAGCTCCGCAACTTCCTCGCCACGCTCCTGCTGTCCCAGGGCATCCCCATGCTGCTGGCCGGGGACGAGCTCGGCCGCACCCAGGGCGGCAACAACAACGGCTACTGCCAGGACAACGAGATCTCCTGGATCGACTGGAGCCACGTCGACCGAGGCCTCCTGGCCTTCGTGATCGGGCTGGTGCGGCTGCGCCGCGAACATCCCGTGCTGCGGCGGCGGAGGTTCTTCCAGGGACGGGCCATCCATGGCTCCCAGGTGGAGGACATCGAGTGGTTCACCGCCACGGGCGAGGTGATGAACGACCACGACTGGAGCGTGTCGGCCACCCGTTCACTCATGGTGTTCCTGAACGGCCACGCCATCACGGAGCCGGGCCGCCGGGGCGAGACGATCGTGGACGACTCGTTCGTGCTCTGCGTGCACGCCGGCGCCGAGCCCCTGACCTTCACCGTCCCGGACGCCCGTTGGGGGGAGGCGTGGACCATGGAGGTCGACACCCGTGGTTGGGCGATCGAGGGTGACCGTGCCGTCGTCCCCGGTGCGCCGTTGGAGCTGGAAGGCAGATCGCTGGTCCTACTCCGCAGCCGAAACCCCTGAGACGGGGGCGCGGCGGTTCGGGCAGACTGTCCGACCCCTGTGTCCGTGCTCTTCCCCGACCTGCCCGCCGAGCAGGCCCACCTCGCCCACGCGCACCGGTGTCGGATGGAGATGGTGCGCCGTCTCGAGGCGCTGGCCGCCGGGGAGGGGGCGGCGGACGCCATCACGCAGGAATACATCGAGATGGTGGTCGCCGAAGCGCTCACCGACCTGGCCCAGCCCGGCGCGGGTGACTTCTTCGGCCGTCTCGACGAGGAGACGGGTGAGCAGTGGTACGTCGGCCGCCGGCACATCGAGAACGACCGCCACGAGCCCGTCGTCATCGACTGGCGGGCCGCCGTGGCGGCGCCCTTCTACCGGGCCACGGTCCACGACCCGCTTGGTCTGCGCCGGCGCCGGCGCTTCACGATGGCCGACGGCCAGCTCACCGCCTACCTCGACGAGCACCTCGACGATCCGGATGCCGCCGACGTCGCCAGTGGCATCCCCGATCCGGTCCTGGCCGAGATAGGCGCCGCCCGCAGCGGGGCGATGCGGGAGATCGTGGCCACCATCCAGGCCGAACAGGACCACATCATCCGGGCTCCCCTGGAGGGCGCGGTGATCGTGCAGGGCGGCCCCGGGACGGGGAAGACCGCCGTCGCGCTGCACCGCGCCGCCTACCTGCTGTTCGAGCACCGCCGGCTGCTGGCCCGCGAGGGGGTCCTCGTGGTCGGGCCGAACCGGGTCTTCCTCGACTACATCGCCAACGTCCTCCCGTCACTCGGTGAGCGGTCGGTGCAACAGCGCACGGTCGGCGAGCTGGCCATCCCGCGCGTCGACGTGACGGGGGACGACTCCGTCGCCGCGGCGCGGGTCAAGGGCCGGGTGGTCATGGCCACGGTGCTCGAGCGGGCCGCCCTCGCTCAGATCAACCCTCCCGCCGACACGGTCCGGGACCCGCTGGGCTCGACGAGCGTGGTCGTGGAGCCGCACCTGGTGGAGGAGTGGATCTCGGCGGCCCTCGCCGGGACCCAACCGCTCAACCGGCGCCGGGAGACGCTGCGGATCGTGGCCGAGCAGGCCTTGCGCCGCCGGACCGGCCGGGACGGCATCTGGGGTGACGTCCCGAACCTGCGGGCCGCGCTCGCCCGGGCCTGGCCGATCGTCCGGCCCCATGCCCTCGTCGAACGGCTGCTCTCGCGGCCCGACGTCCTCGCCTTTGCCGCCGACGGGCTCTTGAGCAGCGAGGAGCAGTCCCTGGTCCTCACCCGCACGGGACGGCCGAAGCGGTGGACGCCCGCTGACCAGGTCCTACTGGACACGGCCAACTCGATGCTGAACGGGCTGCAGGCGACCGTCGGCCACGTCGTCGTGGACGAGGCGCAGGATCTCTCCGCGCTGGCGCTCTCCGCGGTGGCCCGCCGCTGTCCGAGCGGATCCTTGACCATCCTCGGCGATCTCGCCCAGTCGACCGGTCCCGCCGGCCAGTCGTCCTGGGACGACGTGGTCGCGCACCTCGGTGCCGTCGGGTCAGCGCGCGTCGAGCACCTCACGATCGGCTATCGCGTGCCCGCGCCCATCCTGGACGTGGCCAACCGCCTCCTGCCGTCCACGGGCGTCGCGGTGCCGGCCAGTCGCTCTGTCCGCCAGGAAGGTCACCCGCCGGCCGTACGCCGTTCGACGGACCCGGCCACGGCCGCGGCCGCCGAGGTGGTGGCGCTGCGCCGCCTCCATCGCCTGACCGGTGTCATCGCCGGCTCCCGGTGGCATGTCCCGCTCGCCGAGGCCCTCGCCGCGGTCGAGCTCCGCGCCGTCGGACACGTCCAACACCTCGCCGACGACGAGGTCCCGGTCTTCGGCTACGAGGAGGTCAAGGGCTTGGAGCTCGACGGCGTCGTCGTGCTCGAACCCAACGAGGTCCTCGACGGCTCCGAGCGGGGCGCACGCCTCGTCTACGTCGCGTTGACCCGAGCCGTCCAGGAGTTGACGATCGTGTGCTCCGAGGAGCTGCCGGAGGTCCTGCGGTCGGCGACTCCGGCTACGGTGCCGGCATGAGCGAGCCGCCGGTCGACGGTGAGGACCATCGTGAGCCCGTGATTGTCGCCACCTTCGTCGACATCGGCGAGGCGGAGATCGCGATGGCGAAGCTGCGGGCCTTCGGCATCGAGTCCGCGGTCCTCAACCAGGCTGAAGGCGGCACCATCCCGACGGTCGAGCTGCCGTTGGGCATCGCCGTCGAGGTCAGGTCGGCCGACGCGGACGACGCCTTCCGCATCCTGTCGGACACCTGAACGGCCACCTCGCTGCCTCACGCGGTCCGGTCGAGGCTGCCGACGGCGCGCCTCGGCGCCAGGGGGATACGGTCCAGGCGTGACGCGTCAGCCGCGGCCGCGACGCCTCTGGTTGGGGGTGGGCGTCGGTCTCCTCGCTGTCGCACTCGGGGCGTGGCTGCTGGTCGGCACGGGGGACTCGGCGGGGTCACCCCCTTCCAGGTCGGAAGTGGCGGAGATCGCCGAGGACGCCGTCGCCGAGGGGCTGGAGGAGGCGGCGGCCGAGCCCGCCCGTTCAGCCCAGGTGTACGAGACGATCGTCCCGTCGCTGGTCGTGATCCGCGCCGGGCGATCGGAGGGCGCGGCCGGTGAGGACGGCGGCGCGCTCGAGGGTCTGGGCACGGGCGTGATCGTGAACGCGGACGGAGCGATCCTCACCGCCCGGCACGTCGTCGCCGGCGCCAACGAGATCGAGGTGACGTTCGCCGACGGGACCGAAGCCATGGCCGCGGTGGCCTCGGAGGACGCCGAGAACGACATCGCCGTGCTGGAGGCCGACCGCTCGCCGGAGGTGATCGTGCCCGCGGTGCTGGGGGGCAGTGGCCTCCGCGTCGGCGACGAGACGTTCGCGGTCGGGCACCCGCTCGGGCTGGTCGGCTCTCTCAGTGCCGGCGTCATCTCCGGCCTCGAGCGGGCCATCCCCATCGGGAACGGACAGACCTTGAGAGGTCTCATCCAGTTCGATGCCGCGGTCAACCGAGGCAACTCGGGTGGTCCGCTGCTCAATCGCGACGGACAGGTGATCGGCATCGTCACCGCCCTCGCCAACCCGTCCGAGCAGGGCTACTTCATCGGTATCGGCTTCGCTGTCCCGATCGGAGCCGCCACCGGCGGCGCGGCCGGGCCGGCGCTCTAGAGGAGGAGACCGCCACGTCCATGGACCATCCGCTCGCCGACCCGAAGCCGATGGAGCACGTCGTCTACCAGGTGAAGAAGTTCATCGTGGGCCAGGACGAGCTCCTGGAACGGCTCATCGTGGCGCTCCTGGCGCGAGGTCACATCCTCGTCGAGGGCGTGCCCGGCCTGGCCAAGACCATGGCCATCAAGACGCTGGCCCGGACGATCGGCGGCCAGTTCCAGCGCATCCAGTTCACGCCGGACCTGGTCCCAGCTGACCTGATCGGCACCCGCATCTACAACCAGAAGCTGGGCGAGTTCCAGACCTCACTCGGCCCCGTGCACACCAACCTGCTCCTGGCCGACGAGATAAACCGCGCGCCGGCCAAGGTGCAGAGCGCGCTCCTGGAGGTGATGCAGGAGCGCCAGGTCACCATCGGCCGCGAGACCCGGGCCGTGCCCGAGCCCTTCCTCGTCCTGGCGACGCAGAACCCCATCGAGACCGAGGGCACCTATCCGCTCCCCGAGGCGCAGCTCGATCGTTTCATGCTCAAGGTCCTCGTCGGCTACCCGACACCGACCGAAGAGTTCGTCATCGTCGAGCGCATGACGGGTGCCCTGGAGCCGACCCAGCGGGTCATCGACACCACGCAGCTCGTGGCGCTCCAGCGGATGGCGGACGCCGTCTACGTCGACCCGGCGCTCATCGAGTACGTGGTGCGGGTCGTGGGGGCCTCGCGGGATCTCGCCTCCGTGGGCCTCGGTGACCTCGCCCGCTACGTCACGTACGGCGCCAGCCCCCGGGCGTCCATCAACATGATCCTGGCTGCCAAGGCCCTGGCCTTCGTGCGGGGCCGCCACTACGCACTGCCCATGGACGTCCGCGACCTGGCGCTCGACGTCCTCCGCCACCGGATCGTGCTGTCGTACGAGGCGCTGGCCGACGACGTCACCGCCGATCAGGTGCTCGAGCGCGGTGCTGGGCCAGATCGCCCTCCCCGAGGTACCTCTCCATGAGCGCCGATCCCGGCCCGACCCGCTCGATCGCCCTGTCCTCGACGCCTGAGCGGGTCCTGCGCCGCCTCGAGTGGCGGGTGATCCGCCGGCTCGACGGCCGCCTGCAAGGCGACTACCGCACGCTGTTCCACGGCGTCGGGATCGACTTCGCGGACCTTCGGGAGTACGAGCCGGGCGACGACGTGCGCCACATCGACTGGAACGTCACCGCCCGTATGGACTCGCCGTTCGTCCGCACCTACCTTGAGGACCGGGAGCTGACGGCCTGGCTCCTGCTCGACCGGTCCCCCTCGATGGGGTTCGGGCCGACGGACCGCTCGAAGGAGCAGGTCCTCATCGAGCTGTCGACGGTCCTGGCCCGGTTGATGACCCGGGGCGGGAACCGGGTGGGGGCCATCCTCTACAACAACGAGGTCGAGCGGCTGATCCCGCCCCGCACCGGCCGCAACCAGGTGCTGCACCTCACCCGCGAGCTCCTGCGGCCCGCCGAACCCACGGGCACGGCCACGGCCCTGACCGGCCTCGTCGAAGCGGCCGCCCGCACCATCAAGCGCCGCTCGGTCGTCGTGCTCGTCTCCGACTTCATCTCGGACCCGGGTTGGGAGCGCCCGCTGGCGCTGCTCGGCGAGCACCACGAGCTGGTGGCTATCCGCCTGTCCGATCCCAGCGAGCTCGACCTCCCCGATGCGGGGCTAATCGTCATCGAGGACGCGGAGACCGGCGAGCTGCTGTCCGTCGACACCAGCGATCCCGAGTTCCGACGTCGCTTCCACGAGCTGGCCCGCCGGCGCCAGAGCGAGCTCGAGGACGCCGCCCGGCGGGCGGGCGTCGACCTGTACGAGGTGTCCACGGAGGACGATCTGGCCCACGCGCTGGTGCGCATCGTCGAATCGCGGCGGAGGCGGCCCCGCTGATGTCGTTCCTCTGGCCCGCGATGCTGGTGCTCCTGCTCGGTGTGCCCGGCCTGGTGCTCGGGTACCTCGCGCTGGTGCGCCGCCGGGACCAGCGGACGGCCGAGCTGGCGGCACAGGGCTTCGTCCCCACCGACTCCGCCCAGCGGCGGAGGCGCCGCCGCCACGTGCCCTTCGCCTTCTTCCTCGCCGCCATCGTCCTGGCCATCGTCGCCTTCGCCCGGCCGGAGGCCAGCGTGAGTATCCCCCGCCGGGAAGGGACCGTCGTCCTGGCCTTCGACGCCTCCAACAGCATGCAGGCCACGGACCTCGAACCGAGCCGGATGGACGCGGCGAAGGCGGCGGCCCGTGCCTTCGTGGAGCAGCAACCGAGCTCGATCGAGATCGGTGTCGTGGCCTTCAGCGACGGCGGACTGGTCACCCTGCCACCGACCAGGTCCGACGAGGAGGTCCTGGCCGCCATCGACCGCCTGTCGACGCAGGGCGCCACCTCTCTCGGCCAGGGCATCTTCACGGCGCTGAACGCCATCAGCGGCACGCCCATCAAGGTCGAGCCCGGGGCGCTCGAGGGGGCCATCGACGACATCGACATCGGCTACTTCGGCTCGTCGGCGGTGATCCTGCTCTCCGACGGCGAGAACACGACCGAGCCGGACCCGCTCGACATGGCCGAGCTGGCGGCGGTGGCGGGGGTCAAGATCTACCCGATCGGCCTGGGCAGCGCCGAGGGCACGGTCGTGGAGGTCGACGGATTCAACGTGGCCACCGCGCTCGACGAGGAGCTGCTCGAGGACATCGCCTCCGTCACGGACGGGCAGTACTTCCAGGCCGGGGACGCCGACGAGTTGACGCAGGTCTACGACCAGATCGACCTGCAGTTCGTCCGTGAGGCCGAGTACCGGGAGATCACCGGCATCATCACCGGCATCAGCCTGCTCCTGCTGGTGGTCGGCGCCACGCTTTCGCTGCTGTGGTTCGGCAGGCTGGTGTAGTCGTGTCCTTCGCCTGGCCCCTCGCCCTGCTGCTCCTGCTGGCCGTGCCACTGCTCCTCGGCGCGTACCTCTGGCAGCTCCGGCGCCGCCGCGCGGCAGGCCGTGCGCTTCTCCCACGTGGCGCTGGTGCGGGAGGCGCTGCCCCGCCGATCTCGCTGGCGCCGGCACGTGCCCGTGGCGCTGTTCCTCGCCGGCCTGACCGGGCTGGCGTTCGCGACGGCCCGGCCGCAGATGGCCGTCCAGGTGCCACTCGGGCGGACCTCGATCATCCTCGCCCTCGACGTTTCGCGCTCGATGTGCGCCACGGACGTGCAGCCCAACCGGCTCGCCGTCGCGCAGGAGGCCGCCCGCACGTTCGTGGAGCAGCAGGTGGAGGGCACGCGCATCGGCATCGTCGCATTCGTGGGCTTCGCCGAGGTGGTCCTGCCACCCACGACGGACAAGGACGCGCTGATCGAGGTGATCGACACGCTGACGACCGCGCGTGGCACGGTCATCGGTGCGGCCACGCTGAAGGCGCTCGACGCCATCGCGGCCGTCAACCCGGACGTGGCGCCCGTCGGTGTGGGGCGTATCGATGTCGAGGACCCCGAGCCACCCGAGCCCGGCGCGGGATACGTGCCGGACATCGTGGTGCTCCTCACGGACGGGGCCAACACCCGCGGGGTGGACCCGGTCACCGCCGCGCAGGAGGCGGCCCTGCGGCGGGTGCGGATCTACACCATCGGGTTCGGAACGACGACCCCGACCGAGATGGTCTGCCTGCCGGAGCAGATCGGCGCCGGCGTGTTCAGCGAGGGCGGGTTCCCGGGCGGCGGGCGGACGGGCGGTGGTGGCCTCGGCGCCACGCAGTTCCTGCTCATCGACGAACCGACGTTGCGGGCCGTCGCCGACCTGACGGGTGGCACCTTCTACCGCGCCGAAGACGCCGATCAGCTGCGCAACGTCTTCGCCAGCCTGCCGCGGGAGATCGAGCTGCAGACCGAGGACCGGGAAGTCAGCGTGGCCTTCGCCATCGTCGGGGCGCTGCTGGTGCTCGGAGCTGTCGGTCTCTCGCTGCTGTGGAACCGCTCGCCGTGAGAGCGGCGGGCGGTGTCCACCACCGCCCGCGCACTCGTCACATCGTCAGGAGGCGCCGCCCGTACGGGCCTGCTCCTCCTCGCTGAGCTGGGCGAGCTCGGCGTCCAGGTCGTCCGGCGCCTCGATGTGGATCTTGGGCAGGATGCGACCCAGCCAGCCTGGCATCCACCAGTTGCGGTCGCCCAGCAGCTCCATGGTGGCGGGCACGAGGAGCAGGCGGACGATGGTGGCGTCGATGAGCACCGCCATGGAGAGCCCGAGGCCGAACAGCTTGACGACCCGGTCGGACTCGCCGATGAAGCTGCCGAACACCACGACCATGATGGCGGCCGCGGCGGTGATGACCCGGGCCGTCGAGGCCAGGCCGTCGGCCACAGAAGTCCTGCTGTCACCGGTGCGGTCCCACTCCTCACGGATGCGGGACAGGAGGAACACCTCGTAGTCCATGGAGAGACCGAACACGATGGCGAACAGCATCATGGGGACAAAGGGCTCGATCGGGGCCGACTCGATGTTGAGCAACGAGGATCCCCAGCCCCACTGGAAGACGGCGACGGTGATGCCGTAGGCGGCGCCGATCGACAACAGGTTCATGATGACGGCCTTGAGCGGCACCAGCAGCGACCGGAAGACCACCATCAGCAGGATGAACGACAGGCCGAGCACGGCGGCGAAGAACCACGGCAGCCGCTCGGCGAGGTAGTTCGTGAAGTCGACGCCGATGGCCACGCCGCCGGCCACGGCGACGTCGAGGCCGCTCCCCTCGGTCGCCGCCGGCAGCACGTCGTCCCGGAGACGGTTCACAAGGTCGGTCGTCTCGGCGTCCTGCGGCGCGGTGGTCGGGATCACCCGCCAGAGGGCTGCCGTCGGATCGGCTTCGTCGTTGGTGATGGGCGGGCTCACCCGGGCGACGCCCGGGTCGGCCTGGATGGCGTCGGACACGGCCTGCAGGGCGGCCGGGTCCGTGCCGTCGGGGACCTCACTGGCGAGGACCAGCGGCCCGTTGAAGCCCGGCCCGAAGCCCTCGGCCAGCGTGTCGTAGGCCTGGCGGGTGGTGGTGTCGCTCGGGTAGTTGCCCTCGTCGGAGAATCCCAGGCGCAGGCCGAGGATCGGCAGCGCGAGGGTCACCAGGATGGCCACGCCGAGGATGACCGCGGGCCACGGCCGGTGCTGGATGACGCGGCTCCATCGGTAGGAGAGCGTCTCCCGCAGCGGCTTGCGCTCCCGCTCCAGCACCGGCTTGCGCAGCGGCGCCACGGCGATGCTGGCCAGCAGCACGATGACAGCCAGGGGCAGCGTCACGACGATCAGGGCCGGGATGCCGAGGCCGACACCGATGAGCGCCAGCGCGACCAGGCCGGCCGCGATGAGCCCCCGCCAGCGGGTGAGCTCGATGCGTGAGCCGGCGAAGCCGAGCAGGGCCGGCAGCAGGGTCAGCGAGGCGATCATCGTCATGAGGACGACGACGGCCGCACCGATGGCGAGTCCCGAGACAAAGGCAAGCTGCATGACCAGCATGCCCATGAGGGAGATGACCACGGTCGTGCCGGCGAACAGCACGGCGCGGCCGGCGGTGTCCATGGCGATGAGCGTGGACGACTCAATGCTGTGGCCCTTGTGCAGGTTCTCCCTGAACCGGGTGACGATGAACAGCGCGTAGTCGATGCCGACGCCGAGGCCGATCATGACGCCGATCGTCGACGAGAACTCCGGCATCGAGATGACCTGCGACAGCAGGCCGGCGATCAGCGTGCCGGAGAATATGCCCGCCAGGGCAACGCCGATCGGCAGACCCATGGCCAGCACCGAGCCGAAGGCGATGATGAGGATGATGATGGCGAACCCGAGGCCCAGCGCCTCGGACGAGGGCACCTCGAACTCGGCGAACGCTGCGCCGCCCACCTCGACCTGCACCCCGTCCACGTCCGGAATGGCCTCACGGATCTCACGACCGACCTCCGCGGTCTCCTCGAACGACGCGTCGGAGGGCGCTTCGAACTCGGCGTAGGCGATCAACCCCGCGTTCGACCCCTCACGGGCGATCTGTTGCTCCCCTTCGGGGGTGTAGGGGCTGGTCACCGATTGGACGTTCTGCAGCTCGGCCACCTGGGCCAGGAACGGCTCGATGGCCTCGCGGACCGTCGGGTCCTCGACACCCTGCTCGGCCCGGAACACGATGTTCCCGACCTGGCCGGCGCCCTGGCCGCCGAACTGGTCCTCCAGGATGTCCACGCCGCGCTTGCTCTCGACGTCCGGCAGCGTGAAGTCCGAGCTGTACCCAGTGCCCACGGCGCCGGAAGCCATCAGCAGCACGACGAGCGCGATGACCCAGCCGATCACCACCCTGAGCCGGTGGCGGAAGCAAGCATGTGCGAGGCGCCTGATCATTTCAGGTCCTTTCTGCGGGTGCGGGGGTTCGGTGCGGGATGCCGATCCTTGCCCAAGTCTCGCCTGGGACGTAGATCCTTTCTTGTGACGTGTGACGCACCGGAAACTCATCGCTCCCTGGGGCGGAACTCCGTCATCGGTCCGCTGTGTCACACATTGTGACGCTCCACGGCGCCCAAACGTGACACAGCCGGTCTCGGGGCTACCGTCGCGGTCCGGTCACCGTGATCCCGGCCCGGGTGGCGGAACTGGCAGACGCAGGGGGCTTAAACCCCCCGTCCACGCACGTGGAGTGTGGGTTCGAACCCCACCCCGGGCACACCGGAGCAGCAGGTCAGAGGCCCAGGTGGGCGAGGATCGCCGAGGCGAGCGCGATCGGCTTGGTGGGCTCGAGGTTGTTGCTGTTGGTGGCGACCCACGACCGTCGTGGCGCTGCGGCGGTCGTGCACGAGTTCGGTGCTCCAACAGCAGAACCCGCCGCCTGGCGCACCGACGAGTTCGGCCGCGTTCGGATCGCAGCTGGCTTCCAGGCAGTAGCCGGGCCAGCTGTCCGGCCTTCCGTTGAGCGGAGCTCAGCTCGCCGTGTTCAGGTCGGTTCTCGGAGTGCGCCGTCTGGGGACCGCACCCGAGCGGTGGTGACCGTCCGCCGGCGCCGGCCGTTCCGGCGGAACCATCCGGTCACCGTCGGCACGACGCCGCGCCGGAAGCCAAGGAACAGAGCGATGATGACGCACCCGTAGATCATCAGCCGCATCTCGCGGTATTCGACGAGGAACTCGTCGAGCCACGTGAAGGTGGCGGCGCCGACGATCGGCCCGAGCAGCGAGCCGATCCCGCCGAACGCGAGCATCACGATGACGCGCACGTCCACGCGGCCGAACTCGTACGTCGATCTTCCGATGAGCCCGCTCCCCGAGAACGCGTACAGCGCTCCGGCCAGACCGAGCATCGCCGAGCCGAGCGCGCCCGTGTACACCCGGTAGCGCGCCACGTCGACGCCGGCCAGCTCGGCCGCGATCATGTCGTCGCGTAGCGCACGGAACGCCCAGCCCGTCCGCGAACGCTGCAGTCCGCGGAAGATCACCAGGTACAGGACGACCAGCGCTAGGAAGACGTAGTACGGCGGCAGCCGATCGCGCAGGATGGTGCCGCTCCCGGCCTCCACCCGCAGGCCCGCGTCGCCACCGAAGAGGTCGCTGCGGCCGAGCAGCAGGCTGTCGAACGACAGCGAGAACGCCAGGGTCACGATCCCGACGAAGATCGTGCCAAGTGCCCGCTTCACGGCGACCCAGCTGAGGAGCCCGCCGATCGAGGCCGCGAGCGCCACACCGCCGGCGATGCTCGCCAGCATCGGGAGCCCGACGCGGTCGGCGAAGATCGCCGACATGAAGCCCCCGACGCCGGCGAGCGCGCCGATGCAGAGGAACAACTGCCCGGTGAAGCCGAAGATGACGTTGAAGGCCACCGTGTAGGCGGCGAAGAGCATGCCCTCTGTGAGCACGCGGATCGTCGAACCCGATTGGTGGTAGCGCAGCGGAACCAGGGCGAGGAGCGCGGCGGCGACCGCGATTGGTGCGTATGCGATGAGCCGCGGGGCGATCGGCGCCTTGCGGGCCCGATCGCGCACGTCCGCGTCGACGCTCATCCCGGCCTCCCGAGCAGCCCACTCGGACGGAGCACGATCGTCAGCGCCGCGCAGAGCAGCAGCACGATCGTCGTGACGTACGTGCCGATGTACGTCGAGCTGAGCCGGTCCACGATGCCGAGCAGCACGCCCGCGAGGAAGGCCCCGGACACGCTGCCGAGGCCACCGACGACGGCGACGATCAGCGCGAGCGTCGTGAATCCGATCGCGTTGGCGAAGCCGACCGGGCCGGTCATTGAACGTGTCACCGCCACGAGGCAGGCGAGCGCGCCGCTCAACCCGAACACCAACGTGCGCACCGTCGCCGGATTGACGCCGCACAACCGCGCGCCGGCCTCGTCCTGGATCACCGAGCGGACGCCTCGGCCGAGCGTGGTGAGACGGAAGAACAACACGAGCACGAGGCCGGCGGCCACGGCGATGCCGGACGCGACGAGAGCGCCGACAGGCATCGGCACGCCGAGGATCGTCACCGCATCGCCAGAGATGCGGATGCTGAGCTGCTGCACTGGGTAGCGCCAAGTGATGAACCCCTCGACGGCGAACGCGACGCCCAGCATGAGGAGCAAACCGAGCAGGATCCGCTGCTCGCCTTCCTGGTGGTAGACGGCGCGCATCAGCGTGAGATCGAGGAAGACCAGGAACGCCGACGCGGCGACGATCCCGACCACCGCCGCGACCATGACCGGACGGCCGCCCTCCATCAGCAGTGAGACAACGATTGCCCCGAGCACCGCGATCTGGCCATGCGCGAGGTTCAGCACTCCGGCCAGGCCGTAGATCAGTGTCAATCCGACACCGAGCAGCCCGTACTGCAGGCCGAGCACGATGCCATCGAGCAGCGCCGCCCTCACCTCACGTCACCTCACCGTCCGCTGTCATGCGACTCCCAAGTAGGCGCGCTGGACGTCGGGATTCCCCAGCAGTTCCTGGGACGTCCCCGTGAGATCGACGCGACCGTTCTCCAGCACGTAGCCGTGGCTGGCCAGGTCGAGGGCCAACGGCACCTGCTGCTCGGCGACGACGAGCGTGAGACCGGCATCACGGAGCCTCGCCAGCACGCGGTAGGCCTCCGTAGCCAGCAGGGGAGCGAGCCCGGTGCTGGGCTCGTCGAGCATCAGCACCTTCGGCTTCGACATCAGCGCCCGGCCGACGGCGAGCATCTGCTGCTCGCCGCCGCTCAACGTGCCGGCGTCCTGCTTCCTGCGCTCGGCGAGCCGCGGGAACAAGTCGAACACGAGGTCTTCGCGAGCGGCCTCGGGGCGACCGGGGAACGCGCCGAGGGCGAGGTTCTCGGCCACGCTCATCGCGGTGAAGAGGTGGCGCTCGGCGGGGACGTACGCCAACCCACGCCGGGCGATCCGGTGGGTCGCCAACCTCGAGATCCCGGCGCCGTCGAACGTGACGGTGCCGCGGGTGCCGTCGAGCATGCCGACGATCGCCTTGAGCAGCGTCGACTTCCCGGCGCCGTTCGATCCGATCACGGTGATCGCCTCGCCTTCGGCGACCTCGAGGCTGACGTCGTGCACGATGTGCTCACCGGCGTACCCAGCTGAGAGTCCGTCGACGCGGAGGATCGCGTCGCGCCTCACGCAACCCCCCGCTCGCCGAGGTAGGCGGTGACGACGTCGGGCTGGCGCATCACGTCGCCCGGACGGCCGTCGGCGATGAGCGTTCCGAGGTTCAGCACCAGGATGCGCTCGGCCAGGCTCATCACCGCCTTCATCACATGCTCCACCCAGATCACCGTGATGCCGAACTCCGCTCGGGCCCGCCGCACCATGTCGATGGAGCTCGCGAGCTCGGTGTCGTTGAGGCCGGCCATCACCTCGTCGAGCAGCACGAGGCGGGGCCGGCCGGCGAGCTGGCGAGCGAGCTCGAGGAATCGCTGCTCGTGGAGGTTCAGGCTGCCGATGGGCTCATCACGCCGGTCTACGAGGCCGACGAAGTCGAGCATGTCGACCGCGCGGCGCATGGCTTCTTCCTGGCTGGTACGCGACCCGCCGAACAGCGCACCGAGCGCAGCGTTCTCCCCGACGGTCATCGTCTCGAAGGTCCGCGGTGTCTGGAGCACCATGGCCACTCCGGCGTGGCGGACCCGGTGAGCCCTGGCGCCGGTCAGGTCGACGCCAGCGAAGACGACGGTGCCTTTGCTCGGCGGCTGCATCCCGCCGATCGCTTTCAGCAGCGTCGTCTTGCCAGCGCCGTTCGGTCCGACGAGGGCGACGATCTCGCCCTCGTCGACCGTGAATGTCACACCAGCAACTGCGGGGAGTCCGCCGAAGCGCTTCTCGATGTCGGTCAGTTCGAGGATCGCCACGGCAGGCTCTTGCTCAGTCAGCCGGTCGACGGATCGTACGGGGTGAGAGGTGTCGGGAGCAGCAGCGTCTCGGGGTACCAGTCACCGGCCTCGTTGACGCCCTCCGGTGCAGGGCCTTCGCCCGCGATCGAGAACAGCGGCTGCGCGGCGGCCATCTCACCCCACTCCGTCCAGCTCAGCGGGAACGGGTAGCCGGGCAGGTCGAACTCCTGCGTGTGCAACCACTCGCCGATCGCCGCCGGATCGTCACCGACCTCTCCGATCGCTTCGGCGATCATCGTCACGATGCCGTACGCGGCGACGGCGTCGTCGTCCATGAACGTGTTGTCGGACGACATCTCCAGGAAGCGGCGGGCCAGCTCCTGGTACTCCGGGCTCTGGTAGTCCGCGCAGTCGAAGTCGGCGTACCGCCCGAGAGCCAGGTCGCCGGCGCCACCCATGACGAGCGCCCAAGGTGAGTAAGCACCTATCACCGGCACGTCCATGCCGAGGTCGTTCGACTGGGCGATGATCGGGCCGCCTCCCGGCGGATGACCGGTGGCCACCAGGAGATCAGGGCCGAACTCGTCGATCGCGCGGAGATAGGTCGTGAAGTCCTGTTCGGGCACCGGAGCGACCTCGAGCTGGAGCTCGATGCCGTCGGCGTCGGCGACCGCGGTCTCGATCGACGACTGGAAGGCGTGACCCCATGGGTAGTCGGCGACGATGGCCCCGATCTTGGTGAGGCCGTTCTCCTGCGCGTACTCGATGATCGGACCGGCAACCGTCGGAGCGGCCGGCAGGCAGGTGCGGAACGTGAACCTGCTATCGGGCGTGAGGATCGTCTGGTCACCCGACTTGACCAGGAAGGTCGGGATCTGATTGCTCTCGGCCAGCGGAGCGGTGGCTCCCCCCACGCTGCTCGAGATGATGCCCCCGACGGCCACGACACCTTCCTCGACAAGCCGTTCGTACGCGGGGACGGCCTCCTCGGGGCTGTTCTGGTCGTCCTCGATCACCAACTCGAGCGGCCGCCCACCAGCACCGCCGGAGGCGTTGATCTCGTCCACGGCAAGCTGGGCGCCGTCGCGGACTTGTAGTCCCCACGGCGCGAAGTTCGAGGTGATCGACGTGAGGATGCCGATCTTGACCGGCTCGCCGCTCGGTGGCGCTACAGCCGACGTGACCGCGGGAGCCTCCGTATCCGCGGGTGCGGTGGTCTCCTCGGGTGCCGCCGTCGTCTCGGCGGGCGCGTCAGCCTCTGTCGTCGTGGCGTCGTCGCCGTCATCGTCGCCGCACGCGGCCAATAGCAGCGCGGCCACGGTGAACACGGCGAACGCCCTGGTTCGCTTCGTTGTGGACATGCGTAATCCCCCTTGCGTCGACCGACGTCAGGAGCGCACTTACCGCGCGATCACCACGCCGGCGCCGAACAATCTAATGACCGTACGGCGGACGAGTGTCCGTATGGCAATCATGGATGCGACCGGAGGACATCGCATGAAGCGGAACACGGAGCTCGGGCGGGTGGCGGAGATCTTCGTCGGTGACTGGTCGCTGACGATCACCAACCAGTGGTGGCTCGACGATCCGGCCACCATCAAGTCCGGAACGGCCACCTGTGAGTGGCTCGGGGACTCGTTCCTCAGGCTGCAGGCCGAGTTCGACGGTGAACCGACGTGGGAGTTCGTCTTCGGACGCAACGACGCGCGGGACCAGTTCGTGGTGCTCTACCACGACGAGCGCGGCGTTCTTCGAGTGTTCGAACTGACCCTCGACGGTGACGACTGGACCATGCTCCGCACCGATCCTGACTTCCATCAACGCTTCGTCGGCCGCGTCGAGGGTGACCGCATCATCAGCCATACGGACGCGTCAGAGGATCAAGGAACCACCTGGCGCAAGGACTTCGACGTGATCTTCGAACGGACCAACTGACCGGCTGAGCCGCGCGAGCATCGGCGGATGCGACGTGTGATCGTCCTCGTCCTGACGGCAACGTTGCAGGCGTGCTCAGGTGACGGCGGCGACGGGATCGGGACCGCGACGGTCGCCGAGACCGTTGCGGGTACCACGACCGGGACCGTGACCGTCGCCGAGCCCGAGCTGCGCCGCGAGCTGCTCGCCATGATGGAGGAGGACCAGGCCGAGCAGACCGGCGAGGTGGCGACGAACAACTACTCCGCCCGCACTGATCGGCTAGCGGAGATCCTGGACGAGCACGGCTGGCCCGGTCTCGACCTCGTCGGCGAGGACGGATCGACGGCGGCCTGGGTGATCGCGCAGCACGCCGATCTCGATCCCGATCTGCAACAGCGGGCGCTCGAGCTGCTGCGAGCCGCGGCGGAGGAGGGGCAAGCCAGCAAGGGCGATATGGCGTACCTCGAGGACCGTGTCGCCGTCGCCGCCGGCGACGACCAGCAGTACGGCACTCAGATCCGCTGCGCCGACGATGGGACTCCCGTCCCGGCGACGCCGATCGCGGACGACTCGTCCGTCGACGAGCGCCGGGCGGAGGCCGGCCTGCCGCCGCTCGCGGACTACATCGACGAGATGACGACCGTCTGTGCCGGCGCGGGCTGAGCCGACTCCCTCGAATGCCTCACGGTCGATGCCTTGGTTGTCGCCCTCGCCGAGCGACGATCCGTGACGGCTGTGGCGACGCTCGATCGCCGCCACTTCGGCGTGGTGCAGCCGAGGCACGGACCGCTCGAGCTGCTCCCGTAGGCCGCTGCCAGGAGGCATTGACCGCTCGCACCACCTCACGGTGTCCGCCCGAGCGGAGCCCTCAGCCGGCGGGAGGGGCGAAGAACTCGAGGGCGATGCCGTCGGGGTCCTTGAAGCTCAGTCCGGAGCCGTACGGCGCGTCCTTGATCCCACCGTGGGCGATGCCCAGCTCGTCCAGCCGCCGCTCCCACTTCTCGAGCTCGCCTCGGTCCTCACAGCCGAACGCGACGTGGTCGAGGCCGACGCGGTACTCGCTGAACGGCTCAGCCGGTGCGGAGCGTCGGTGCTGGTGCAGCCCGAACAGCGTTCCGTTGCCAAGGAGGTACACGGTGTGGTGGAAGTCAGGATCGGTGTCCTCGTCGAGCACCGGCTCGCTGTCGAACAGCAACTGGTACCACGGGGTGCTCACCGACAAGTCGCGCACGGTGAGGGCGACGTGCGTCAGCGGGGGGAACGTGGTCATGGTTCATGGCTCCTTCGCAGTGTCTTGCGGTCCCTGCATCATCCCGGTACAGCGCACGGAAGCCCATGACCGCGGCACCGTCGAGGCTTGCCGCGACACCAGACTGTGAGCGTGACCGATGCCGCAGCGCCCGCGCTCGACCACCTCCGACTCGATGGCGCGCTCTTCTTCCGCTCCGAGCTCACCGATCCGTTCGAGTTCGAGTCGTCCCCGCTTGCCCTCGCCGACGCGCTCGTTCCGGGAGCGGACCGTCTGACGTTGTTCCACATCGTGGCGTCGGGATCGTGCTGGATCGCCGTCGACGACGGCGTTCGCTACTGGGCCGATGCGGGCGACGTCATCGTGCTGCCGTACGCGGACCACTACGTCATGGGTGGCGAGGGCGCGGCGGAGTGCGTCTCGATCCTGACGCTGCTCGACCCGCTGCCGTGGTCCGAGATGCCATTCCTCCGCTACGGCGGGGGCGGGCGGCGCACCGAGATGGTGTGCGGCTTCATGCACTCCACCGACCCCCTCTTCGACCCCGCGCTCCGGGCGCTGCCCTCGGTCTTCGTCGTGCGGCTGCCGAGCGGTCCTGCGGCGCGGTGGGTCCAAGCCAGCATCGACTACGCGCTCGCGGACTCGCCGCCCCTCTCGAACCTCTCGTCAAACCCGCTCGCCACGCGCCTGCCCGAGCTCGTGCTGACCGAAGTGCTGCGAACGCATCTCACCACTGCGCCGGCGATCGACCACGGCTGGATCGCCGCCCTCCGAGATCCCATCCTGGCGCCAGCTCTGGCGGCGATGCACAACGATCCCGCCCGCCGCTGGACCGTCGCCACGCTCGCCGGCCACGTCGGAGCCTCCCGCTCGTCGCTCGACGACCGGTTCCGGCAAACCCTGGGCCAGTCGCCCATCCGGTACCTCACGGCGTGGCGTATGCACCTCGCCACCGACCTCTTGGCGACGACGGAGCTGTCGGTCTTCACCATCGCCCGGCGCGTCGGCTACGAGTCCGAGGAGGCGTTCAGCCGGGCGTTCAAGCGCGAGCGGGGATCGTCGCCGAGTTACTGGCGACGGCCACCGCCACCGCCCTCCCCGGGTTGACGACCCCGGCGGGGTCGAGCGGGGTGGGTGCGGGTTGCTGCCGGCGGCGGATCCACTTGTCCACCTCGACGACGATCGGCACGACGAGCGCCAAGCCGATGCAGGCCAGCCACTGCAGACCGGTCAGCGGCTGGGTGAGAAGGCCCTTCCGCATGAACTCCAGCTCGGTCGCCAACACCAGGAGCGCCGTCGGGATGACCAGGATCTTGATCGCGCTGAGGATCGGCGGCGTGAGGCCGCTCGAGGGCTCGCGGCGAATGACCAGACCACTGAGGATAGTCCCGAGGCCGATGACGACGAAGCACATCGTCATCGATGCGCTCGGCGCGTCGGTGAACAGCTCGTCCGGTCCCGCCACCAGCGGCACGAGGCCGGCGAGGAACAGGACCCCTCCGTAGAGGACCCACCGCAGGACCGCCGCCCGGTTGGTGATGGGCACGTTCGGATCGCGGGGAGGCCGGTGCATGACCTCCGGATCGCCCGCGTCCACCATGATCACCATCACTGGGAACACCGAGATGAAGAAGTTGAGGAACAGCACCATCAGCGGCGTCATCGCCACGCCGCTGTTTATGTTGAACGCCGTGGCGGCGAGGAACAGGAGCACGAGCGAGAGCAACTGCGTCATCTGGTAGCGGACGTAGGAGACGACCTTGGAGTAGATCGTCCGCCCGAGCTGCACGGCGTGGACGAGCGTGCCGAAGTTGTCGTCCGTGAGGATCATTCGCGCCGCCTGCTTGGAGACCTCGCTGCCGCTGCCCATGGCGACGCCGATGTCCGCCTGCTTCAGCGCGGCGGCATCGTTCACGGCGTCGCCGGTCATGGCGACGATGAGGCCCTCCTGCTGCATGAGCCGGGCCAGGCGCAGCTTGTCCTCCGGTGACACCCGACCGAACACATGCAGGTCGGGGAGCTTCTGGGCCAGTTCCTCGTCCGACATCGCCTGGAGCTCGGCGCCGCTGATGGCCCCCGCGCCGAGCCCGAGCGTCTCGCCGATGGCCTTCGCGGTGACGGCGTGGTCGCCGGTGATCATCCGCACGTCGATGCCGGCGCCCAGCGCGACCTGCACCGCGTCCTTGGCCTCGGACCGCAGCGGGTCGATGATGCCCACCATCGCCACGAACGAGAGGTCCTGGGTGAACGACATGGGATCGTCGGTGACCGCTCCCAAGTCAGCGTCGTCGACGAGCCGGACGGCGAACGCCAGGACTCGCAGACCCTTCTCGCCCATCTCCTCGTTGGCGGCCTCGATGCCCGCCCGCGCCTCGTCGATCGGCACCTGGGATCCGCCCAGAGGACTTCCCTCGCTCGAGCAGCGGGCGAGGACGACGTCCGGTGCGCCCTTGACCAGCTCGATCAGCCGCTCGCCACTGTCGGTCGGGACCCGGTGGAACGTCGCCATGAACTTGTACTCGGAGTCGAACGGCACCTCCGCGAGGCGCGGATACGCCCGCCTCGTCTCCTCGGCGTCCACGCCGAGCCTGGCCGCGAGCACCACGAGCGCGGCCTCCGTCGGGTCGCCGACGACGGCGCCGTCGTCGGATACGGTCGCGTCGCTGTCGAGCGCGAGGCCGTAGGCCAACCGCGTGAAGTCGGGCGTCGGGACGCCGGCGGTCGAGAGGATGCGACCCGACTTCGCGTAGCCCTCACCCTCGACGGTGAACCACGATCCGCCGGCGTAGAGCACCGAGACCATCATCTGGTTCATCGTCAGCGTGCCGGTCTTGTCCGTGTTGATGGCGCTGGTGGCGCCGAGCGTCTCGACGTCGGTCAGGTTCTTGACCACCGCCTTTGCCTCGGCCAGTTGCTTGGCGCCGTAGGACAGCATCGCGGACACGAACGTCGGGAGACCGGTGGGGATGGCTGAGATCGCCATGGCCGTGCCCAGCAGCAGCACCTCGCTGCCGGACAGCCCTCGGATGAGACCGACGATCACGATGATGGCGACCGCCGTCCACGCGATCACGCCCAGCACCTTGGTGAGCGAGTCCAGCTCTTTCTGGAGCGGCGACCGGGTCCGCGTGACGGAGCTGAGCATCGTCGCGATCTGCCCCATCTGCGTGTCCATGCCAGTGGCCGTCACCACCATCGAAGCCGTCCCTCGCGTGACGGACGTGTTCTGGAACAGCATGTTGGAGCGGTCGCCGACGCCCATCTCGCCTCCGTCCAACGTCCCCGACTGCTTCGGGATGGGGGCGCTCTCGCCCGTCAGCGCCGCCTCCTGCGTCTCCAGCGTGGCCGATCGGACGATCCGGCCGTCGGCGGGCACGATGTCGCCGGCCTCGACGTTGACGACGTCTCCTGGGACCACGTCTATGGCGGGCACCTGCAGCACCTGACCGCCCCGCACCACCTTGCTCTGGGGCACCTGCATCTTGGACAGCGCGTCGACGCTCGCCCGCGCCGCGAGCTCCTGGCGGGCGCCGAGCACCACGTTGAGCACGACGAGCACGGCGACCAGCAGGGCGGTGGACACCTCGCCGATCACGAGACTGACGACGGCGACCGCCACCAGCATGATGTTCATCGGATCCCGGAGCTGCTGCAGCGCGACCGCCCAGACCGACGGCGGCTTCTCGCTCGTGATCTGGTTCGGGCCGTACCGGGTCAGGCGCGCGGAGGCCTCGGCGACCGTCAGCCCGGAGGCCTCGTCGGAGTCGAACGCGGCCACCACGGTGGCGGCGTCCTGGTTGTAGTACGGCGTCGCGGCCGCGGGGGTCTGCGTGAGCACGCCGCCCTCGCTCGTGTCGGTCATGTTCGCCTCCTCGACTGCTGGTCTTATCATCATCGCGTCGGCAGGAGGTTCGCCATGATGAGATGGATCGGACGGCTCGTCGGATTCGTGCTGGTGGCGCTCGGCGTGATCGGTGTCGTGTTCGTGGTCGGGATGCGTACGAAGTCGCCGCTCGTCCTCGACAACATTCGCCGGTTCAACCGCGGGGTGACGAACCCGAGGGTGCTCAAGTCGGCCGGGTCGCCGGGTGCCTCGGCGTCGGTCATTCACCACGTCGGCCGCACGAGCGGCCGCAGTCACGCCACCCCGGTCGGCCCGTTCGCCGTCGGCGACAGCTTCGTCGATCGCGCTGCCATACGGCCCGGGCGCGGACTGGGTCAAGAACGTCCTGGCCAGCGGGACGGCGACGCTCGTCCATGAGGGCAGCACCATCCCGATCGACCGGCCCGAGGTGGTGCCGTTGGGCCTGGTGATCGACGACCTGCCGGTGTCGCAACAGAAGGTGGTGCGGGTGTTCGGCGTCGACGAGTGCCTGCGGGTGCAGCGGGCCGGCTGACCGGGCCGTCAGTCGGCCGCAGCGAGGCGGGGCCGGAAGGCTTCGTTCTCGGTGGCGATCATCGCCGCCTGCGTGCGGTTGGAGACGTCGAGCTTGGCGAACAACCGGCGCAGGTGGGTCTTGACCGTGTTCTCGCTCAGGTAGAGGCGCTCGGCGATCTCGCGGTTCGTGCAGCCCTGCCGCAGCAGCACCAGCAGCTCGCTGTCGCGCGCGCTGAGCTGCCGGTCCCGCCCGGGCCAGGAGAGCGTGCGGTCCCGGTGGCGGTGGGGAGCCGGGGTGAGGACCACCCGCCGACCGTCGGCCACCGACATCACGGCCTCGGCGAGTTGACGGGACCGGACAGTCTTCGAGACGAAGCCGGACGCCCCGGCGGCGAGCGCGTCACGGACCAGGTCGATATGGGTGCTGAAGCTGAAGACCACCACGGCACCCGCGCACGGGTCCTCGGAGAGCTCTTTGACCCGCTGGAGCTGGTCGGCCGAAGAGCCGTAGGTGTCGAAGAGCGAGATGTCGACCTTGCGATCGGGGGCCCGCTCGACCGCGTGATCGAGCACCCGGAGCTGCTCGCGATAGGGCCGGAGCATGGCGGCCAGGCCGGCGAGGACCAGCTCGTAGTCGTTCACCAAGGCAATCGTCACCGGGGGCACGCGCCACGTCATACCCGTTCTCCCTTCGGAGGAACCGGTGCACCCTACGGACGGCGTGCAAAGGACGGCCCGTCCGGTGGCGATCTTCACCCGATCGGGTGGCAGACGCCCTGGGAACCCCTTGCGCACAGGTTTCGACATGGCTGGCACTGGGTATACGAACGCGTTGCGCCGCCGAGGAAGCGCGGCGACAGGAGGGGCCCCGAATGCCGAACGACGATGCGGCCGAGCCGCAGTTGCAGAACGACGCGGCCGAGCCGCAACCACTGACCGTCGAGGTCCAGGACGACGATGGCGTACCCGTGCTCGTCGTCCGCGGCGAGCTCGACGTCTACTCGGCCCCCGCGCTCGATGCCGCTGTCGACGAGGTCCTGCAGAACGGGGCTCGTTCGCTCGTGCTCGATCTCGGTGACGTCGGCTTCATCGACTCCTCGGGGCTCCGGTCGATGATCCGGGCCCGCAAGGAAGCGGGAAGCGGAACGGACGCCGTCCGCATCCGCAACCCGCAGGCAGCGACGGTCCGCCTCCTTGACATCACCGGCCTCACCGAGCACTTCCCGACCGCATGACGACCGACGCCATGGTCACCCTCACGATCCCGGCCGACGCCGCCTACATCCGCCTTGCTCGTCTCGTGGCCACGGGGTTCGCGACCCAGATGGGCGCGACGGTGGCCGACCTCGACGACGTCCGGACCGTGGTGGACGAGCTCTGCTCGCTGCTGCTCGCGCACGCCGGCCCGGATGATCAGATCGCCGTCGCGCTCGGCGGGAGCGAAGGGATGCTCCGGGCGTCGGCGACCGCGCCGGCCCGTCGCCCGTGGAATCCGGACGAGCTGTCGGAGGGCATCGTGCGCGTCCTCGCTGACGAGTACCGCGTCGATCAGGTCGATGGCCGGATCGAGCTGCTGGTCGACAAGGTCGTAGAGGTCGCCGCAGGGTGACGGACCGAGAAGCGAGCGATGATCTCGCACCGTTCCGCGCCTACCGGGACAACCCGACCCCGGACGGCCGAAACGACCTCGTCAGGGACCACTTGGGCCTGGCCCGCAGCCTGGCCCGGCGCTTCATGGGTCGCGGCGAGCCGCTGGACGACCTCGAGCAGGTGGCCTTCGAGGGCCTGGTGAAGGCCGTCGAACGCTTCGATCCCGACCGTGGATCCAGCTTCGCGGCCTTCGCCGTCCCGACGATCGTCGGCGAGATCAAGCGGCACTTCCGCGACCACACGTGGGCGGCCAAGGTGCCCCGCGTGGCCAAGGAGCTGTCGACGCGGATCACGGCGACGACGGAGGCACTGAGCAAGCAGTTGCACCGGGCACCGACGGTGGCGGAGCTGGCCGAGGCGCTCGGTGTCGGTGAAGACGTGGTCATCGAGGCGCTCGACGCCCGCGCGGCCTACCGGCCCGCGTCGCTGAGCACTCCCGTCGACCGGGACGAGGGTCGTACCCTCGGCGACTCGTTGGCCAACGACGAGCGGGGCTTCGTGCGCGTGGACGCCCGCCTCACGGTCGAGGGGTTGCTGGCGAGCCTGCCCGATCGCGAGCGCCGCATCCTGGAGCTGCGCTACTTCGACGAACTCAGCCAGGACCAGATCGCGGCCCGGGTCGGCATCTCCCAGATGCACGTCTCCCGTCTGCTGCGCCGGATCACGGACCTGCTGGCCGCGGCGTCGACGCCCGACACCGCGAGCTGAGCGTCACCCCGCGCTGACCGCGACCGGTGCTGGTTCCGACGCCGCCACCTTGACCGGGTCCTGCGGGATCGAATGTCCGGCCCGGACGGCCTCCAACTGTGCGGCCACCGCGCCCCCGTAGAGGACCACGACGGCCGAGAGCAAGGCCCAGAGCTGCAGCGCGACGATGCCGGCCAGCGGGCCGTACGTGTCGCCGAACGACGAGCTGAAGTGGAAGAAGGCGCCGAGCGCGAACGTCACCGCGAACCACAGCACCACGGCCACGCCGGCTCCGAAGGCCAGCCACGAGCGCGCCGGCTGCTGGCGGCGGGGGCAGGCCCGGAACAGGAGGGTCACAGCAACGGTGATGGCCACCAAGGCCAGCGGCCAGCTCACGATCCGCCAGATGTCATTGAGCGTGTTGTCCCCTCCCCTCGAGCCGTCGATCTCGTCGCCGAACGCGACGAGCGCGAAGGCCAGCGCCCCGAGCGCGCCCGCGCTGACGGCGAGGCGGAAGGCGTGCGCGTACTTCTTCACGGTCGGTCGATCCCGCTCGATGCCGTACAGGCGGTTCAGGCCCCGCTCGAGCTGGCCCATCGCGGTCGTCGCGGTGATCAGCGTGCCGACGAGGCCGACCGTGAGGGCGAGGTAGCGGTGGGCCACTCCGGCGGTCTCGGCCTGAGTCACCGCGTCGGTCAGGGTCTGGCCGGCAGGCCCGGGAGCGGCCGCCTCGATGGCCCGCACGATGGCGTCACTGATGCGGCCCTGACCGAGTGCGGTGGCGAGGCCCACGAGCGCGATCAGCCCCTGGACGATGACCAGGCTGGTGACGAAGGCCATCGACCGGGCGTGGCTGAACCCGTCGGAGGCGCGGAGTCTCATGAAGGCGTCGTTCATGAGGCGACGACGGCCGACGTGTTGCAGCACGATGCGCGCGTCGTCACCGGTGAGCTCGCGGGTCTCGGGGACGAGCGTGGCGGTACTCATCCGACGACCTCCACGAGCGGCACCCGAACGGTGATGGCCGCGGGTTCGATCCGCACCTTCAGCCGCCGGGTGGCGGCCCGGGCCCCGCCGTCGAGCTCGTAAGGGGTCTTGTCCTCGAGGCGCACATCGACCTTGGCGCCGCCGGTCATGGCGACGAGCGGCGACTTGTCCGACCGGCCCACGGCGGCCCGGCCGAGGACCCGGCCCCACTGCAACGGTCCGGCCGCCGTGACGACGCCGACCTCGAGGCGGCCGTCGTCGGGCTTGGCATCGTCGAAGGCCTTCACGCCACCAGTGATGGTCCCGAGGTTGCCGATCAGGATGCAGCTGGCCTGGCCCTCGAACCACTGCCGGTCGTCCACCGTGACGACGACCTTCTGGCGGCCGCCCCGCGTCGCCCGCAGCCCGGTCCACGTGTACGCCACGCGGCCGATGCGGTCCTTGAGGTCCCGATCGGCGTCGGCGATCATCCTGGCGTCGAAGCCCGCTCCGGCCATGACAGCGAACCGTTCGCCGTTGATCCGGCCCACGTCGAGCGGGCGGTTCGCGCCGTGCAGGGCGACGTCGAGCGCGCCTTCGAGGTCGGAGGGGATGCCGAGGTTGGAGGCCAGGAGGTTGGCCGTGCCGGCCGGCAGGATCCCGAGCGGAGGCGGCTCCTGGGCGGGCAGGGCGTCGATGCAGCGCTGGACGGTGCCGTCCCCACCCCAGGCCAGGATGAGTGCGGCGCCGTCGTCGATCGCCTGTTTGACGCGCTTCGACGCTTGGCGGCTCTTGTCCACCTGGTGCCAGATGACGTCGGCCTCGGTGGCCTCGAGCAGCCGCCGCAGCTCGGGCAGACCGCCGCCGAAGGACTTCTTGGCGTGGGCGATGACCGCGATCGGCTTCATCGTGTGACCTCCACCGGTGAGGGCGCGGCGACCGCGATGTCGGACTCGACGGCGTGGCCGGTGACCCCCGTGCGGGCCCGGTGGCGGTCGACCGTGCCGCTGACGACACGCACCGCTAGCAGCGAGACGGCGAGGGCGCCGATGCCGAGCGCCATCCCGGCAACCACATCGGTCACGTGATGCATGCCGCGGTAAGTGCGTGCGAACGCCACGCCCACGGCGAGCACCGCGGCCACGATCCAGGCCAGGACAGCAACGACCCGGTGGCGGACGTTCGTGCTCACGATGATGGCGAGACCGACCCACAGGGCGAGGCTCGCGGCCGCGTGGCCGGAGGGGAAGCTGCCGGTGGATGGCGTCGAGTCCAGACGGGGGACGTCCGGACGGCTGCGGTCCGCGAGCGTGTTGGCAGTAAGGAAGACCGTCACCTCCAGGAGGAGGGCCCCGGCCAGAAAGACGGCCTCCCGCCAGCGGCGGAGGAGCAGCAGCACGAGGCAACACGCCGCGACGACGGCGATGACCGGGAAGGTGTTGGCGATGAACGTGGCGGCGCCGGTCAGCCCGTCCACCCAGTCGGTGCGCCGCTCGGCCAGCCAGCGGCTGGCGGACGCGTCCCACTCCCCGGGGCGGCCGGCGAGCACGACCTCGACCAGCAGCAGCCCGATGACCGTGAAGAAGGCGGACAGCGCCGCCCACCCGGCGACGTAGGTCCCGACGACGGGCACCGCGGGGGGCGAGTCCTCGTAGCGGGCCGCCACCCGATCGGCGACACTCCCTGGTACGGGCTCGAAGTAGGACGTCCGGTCCTCACCTGGAACCGCGCCGGTCGGCTGAAGCATGGGCGGCGTTTACCCAAACGCCATCTCGGGGCAAACCCACCTCGACGCGAGGCTGGAACCGAGAGGGAGGTTGGCGAGGTGGCTGTCATCGGAGTCGTGATCGCCGCCGGGCTGGCGGTAGGTGCCGCGGTGATGTTGCTGGCGAGGAGATGGCCGGCGGTCGAAGCCCCCAGGGTCGCTCCGGCGACCATCGGGGAGGAGGCGCGGCGACATCCCCACGCCGTGCAGGTGATGGAGGAGAAGGCCGAACCGTCGACGCTCACCGGCCTGGCCCTCACCGTGGCCGCCGTGGTGGTGGTGTGCGGCGGACTGGGCGTCGGCCTCCTGCTCTTCATGGTGCGGCGCAACCTGGGGTTCGCGACGTGGGATCTGTCGGCGGCCCGCTACGGCGCCGACCACGCGACGGAGCTCTCGTCCCGCTTCCTCCGCGACGTCTCGATGCTGGGAGGTACGGCGGGGATCCTTGTGATCGTGGGCGTGACGGCCCTCGTCGAACATCGCCGCATCCCGTCCCGCGCCGCGCTCGCCTTCCTGGCTGCGGTGGTCGTCGGGCAGAACCTCCTCGCCAACGGCATCAAGGTCTTGGTGGACCGTGCCCGCCCGGACCTCGGCCAGCTCACCGGCTTCTCCGGCTCGTCCTTCCCGTCCGGGCACAGCACAGCGGCCGCCGCCGTGCTCGCCGCGGTCGGCCTCCTGGTGAGCCGGCGCCGTCATCCCACGACCCGGGCGATCATCGCCGGCACCGCCGCCGGGCTGGCGGCCGCAGTGGCGACGACCCGCGTGCTTCTCGGCGTGCACTGGCTCACGGACGTCATGGCCGGCCTCGCCCTCGGCTGGGCCTGGTTCGCGCTCTGCTCGATCGCCTTCGGTGGCCGGATCATGCGGTTCGGCGCCCCGGTCATCGTGGCCGAGAGCATGGCCCCCGGCACGGCCGGGCCGGACCCGGATCCATCCGCCGCCCCTCCGTCTGCGGACGCGGAACGGGCGGGGCAGGCTTCTGACCTACCCCGCCCGTGAACCGGACCGGCCCCGTGAAACCGGACCGGCGGGCGCGTCATCCGCTTGCCGGTGGCCGGGTGATCAGGAGGATTCGACCGCCCCGCCGTGCACGGTGCCGCGCCAGCCGCCGGTCGGGTTGGCGCGCTCTTCGATGAAGGCACGGAACCGCTCGAGGTCACCCTCGGCCCGGCGGCCGACGACGCCGAGGACGTCTCCAACGGTCTCGACGAGCCCGTTGGGCTCGAACTCCATGCGCAGCTCGATCTTGGTCCGTTCGTCGCCAACCGGCTCGAACGACACCGAGCCGGCGTTCGTGGCTCCGTCCGTTGCCGCCCAGGCCACGACGCGATCCGGCTCCTGGCGCACGATGGTGGCGTCCCAGCTGCGGTGGACGCCAGCGATCTCGGCGTCCCAGCGCAACTCGGTGTCGGAGAGCTGCTCCACGCTGGTCACGCCCTCCATGAACCGTGGGAACTCCTCGAACTGGGTCCACTGGTTGTAGACCTCGCGAACGGGGCGGTCGACGACGACGGTCTTGGTGATGTCAGCCATGGGTCCTCCGGGGATCGGGGGTTGTCGGACTTGGGTTCCGTTTCGCCTCGGGTCACCCGGCGAGCGGGCGGGGCGTGATGGTGCTCTCGACGTCGAACGAGGCCCCGGCGGCGGGCGTGGAGGCGCGACTCACCGGGTGGGGCCGTCCGTCGGTCCCCAACTCGTCCTCGCGGGTCGTGCGGCTGGGCCGGATCTGCTCACGCAGGCGGGTACGCCGCTCGGTCCCACGCTCGGGATCGAAGAGGAACATGAGCCCGGCGCCGATGCCGACGCCGAACAGGAGGCGGGTTCGCCTCGCGAGCTTCTTGACCATGGTTCAACCTTTCCGTAGCGGTTCCGACCGGCTACCCGCGCCCCTCGCGGCTCAAACGAGGGGGCGTGCCGACACCGCCGCTGAGCAGGAGTTGGGACAAGTTGTCCGTCCTGGGTTCATCCGAATGGGTGAAGCAAACCTGTCCACTCGCCGGAGGCCGCGTCGTGCCGTAGATTCGCCCGGTGTTCAGCGATCCGGCGCGCCCGCTCCTGCGGTGGCAACGGTCGTTGGTGCTCGCGCTGGTGGCGCTGGTGGCTATCGCCGCGGTGCTCGTCTCCATCTTCGTGATCCGAGCTCAGGCCGATCGCCGGGCCGACAGCCTGGCCCGTCAGGCCGCCGACGTCTCGACCGCGGTGGTCCAGTCCCTCACCTCGGGGATGAGCGGCGGGGCCGGGCTGGTCGGTCGCGAAGGGCCGGTCGACACCGAGGCCTTCGACGCCTTCGCACGGGAGGTGGTCGACGAATCGCCGGCGGAGGCGCTGGCGCTCATCACCGTCGTCGATGACGCCGACCGCGCCGAATTCGAGCAGGCGCTCGGGTTCGAGATCCAGGATGAGGTGTCTGGCGGACCCGCAGGAAGACGTGACCAGTACTACGTCGTGACCCGGGTGACGCCCATGACCGATACGAACAGGGTCCTGGTCGGCCTCGACCTGAGCATGGATCCGGTCCGGTCGGACGCCATCGAACGGGCTCTGGCCAGCGGCGAGACCGTTATCAGCGTGCCACTGGGCTCCCTGCCGACCGGTCAGCCCGCAATCTTCGTGGCCAAGCCCCTGTACCGGCCGGGCGATGACGGCGCGCCCCGTATGGACGACCCCATCGGCCTCGTGACCACGGGGTACCAGGGCGTCCGCCTGCTGGAGCAGATCACGGCGCAGCTGCCGCCCGGGACCCGGCTCGAGCTCAGTGACGGCGACGCCGTGCTGGCCGTCACGGATCCGCCCCCCGGAGACGGCACGGCGCAAGACCTGATGGTGGGGGATCGCGATTGGACCTTGGCGGTGGCTCCCCGCCACGCCATCGACTACCTCCCGGCGTGGCTGGTGGGCCTCACCGGGGCTGTCGTCCTGGGAGCGCTGGCCCTGGTCCTGCTCAGAGGGGCGCGCTACGAGCACCGGCTGCGCAGCGGTACGCAGGCGATGGGCACGCTGGCCGACCTGAGCCAGGAGCTGGCCGTGGCCACCGACGTCGGTGACCTGGCCAGCGCGGTGAGCAGGCACGTGCCGGCCATCGTCGGGGCGGACCTCGCCGGGGTGGCGGTCGTCGAACGAGCCGAGGGTCGCTTACGCCTTCTCCCGAACCCCAGCATCCCCGCCGGCCTGGCAGCGACGTTCAGCGAGATCGATCTCGGCGCCGCATCGCCGGTGGCGGCCGCCGCCCGCGACGGGGAGGTGCTGCTGCTCGGCGACCAGGATGCGATCAAGGGCGGCGCGGCTCGCCGGCGTCCGGCTTCAGCGCGGTCGGCGTGGCACCGCTGACGGTCGAGGGCTCGGTCGCAGCCATCGTCGGGGTGGCATGGCGCTCCAAGAAGCCGGTCGAAGTCGCGCAGGAGACGGGCTTGCGAACCGTCAGCGAGGTGTGCACTCGCACCCTCGAGCGCATCGAGGCGGCGCGGGTGATCGTCGAGCGCGAGACCGGCCTGGCCACACTGGCGCGGCAGTTGAGCACCGCGTTGACGCATGACGATGTGACGGCTGTGATGTTCGCCGAGGCGCGCGCCGTCGTGGGCGCCTTCCACGCCAATGTGGGCATGCTCGAGCCGGGCGGCGGAGCTCTCGTGACCAAAGGATCGATGCTCCCGGGGGACGTCGTTCGGCGCCATCGCCGCCTGCCGCTCGACGCCGGCCTCCCTCTGACCGACGCCATCCTGCGCAACGAGACCGTGCTGCTCGAGGACCTCGGCGCGATGCAGGATCGCTATCCGGGCACCGTCGCCGACGCGGTGCAAGCGGGTTCGCGGCGCTCGCCGCACTCCCGATGCACGACGCGGCGGGGACGCCGATGGGCGTGCTCGCGATGGCGTGGAGCGCCCCGTTGCGCGTCGATGCCGCGCTGCGATCGACACTGCACACCGTGGCCGACATGGCAGCGCAGACCTACGAGCGGGTCGATCTCGCGGACGAGCGTGTCCGCGAGGGAGATCTGAACCGCCGACTCGCCGACGTCGGCGAGCGACTGGCCACCGTGGGATCGACCGAGGAGGTCGTCGCCACGTTGGCGGACTCCGCCGCGGAGGTCGTGGAGGCGGTCGCGGCGGCCGTCGGTGTCCTCGACGCCGGCCGCGGCATCCTGCACATGATCGACGACGAGCGTGAGGAGGGATGGACGACCTCCCTCTCGGACCAGCCCCAGGACCCGTCGGCGCGGGCCGTCGACACACGAGCGGGCGTGGTCTCGGAGGGATCTGCTGAGGATCAGTCAGCTGGTGGGGGGACCATCGTCGCCGAACCTCTCCTCGACCATCGCCGGCAACCGGTCGGTGTGCTCAGGGTGACGTTCCCCGCTGCGGTGGGCGTGGAGCCGAGAGCGCGCCGGGCGGTGAGCCGGTTGGCGGAGATGGCGGCGCAGGCCCTCGAGCGGGCATCGATCACCGATGCCGAACACCGGCGTACCTCCCTCCTGGCCGCGTACGCCACCGAGCTGAGCGCGGCGCGTGCGGTGGACGAGGTCATCGCCGTCGTGGTCACGGCCGGTGGGCTGCCGATCGACGCCGACGAGGTTCGTGTGGGCCTGGTCGATGACGTGCGTGACGTGCTGGTGATCCACCGGGCGGCCGCGGCCAGCATCGAGGCTCCCGAGGAGCGCCCGCTGCGGGCCGGCCTCGACCCCGCGACGGAGGCCGTGCTCCGGCGCGAGCCGGTGCTGATCGGCAACGGCGACGAGTGGCGCCGTCACTTCCCCGCTCGCGGTGCCGAGGCCACCGAATCGGGTCTGGAGTCGACTGGTGCCATGCCGCTGCGTTGGGCCGACGGCCGGCCACTCGGCGTGGTGTCAGTGGCGTGGCGGGCCCCGACCAGGTTCGACGACCAGACGAACGCCACGCTGCACCTCATCGCGCGGCTGGCCGCGCAGGCGTTGCAGCGCGCCGCGCTGCGGGACATCGAGCACCAGGTCATCGCCGATCTCCAGGAGCGGCTGGTGACCGAGCTGCCCCAGACCCCGGGCTTGTCGGTGGCGGCGCGCTATCGGGCCGCCGGCGCCGGCCTGGAGGTCGGCGGCGACTGGTTCGCCGGGTTCCCGCTGGAGGATGGCCGTCTCGGTCTCATCGTCGGCGACATGACAGGCCACGGCATGAGCGCGGTCGCCGACATGGCCCAGGTCAGGGCGATGACCTCCGCGCTGCTCCGGGCCGGCCTGTCCCTCGAGGACGTGGCCGACCAGGCCTCGCAGTTCGTGGCCGAGAGCGCCTCCGCCGTCGCCACGGCGATGATCGCCATCCTCGATCCGACCGCCGGAAGCCTGAGCTGCATCGTGGCCGGTCAGGTGCCGCCGATGATCGTGCACGCCGACGGCACGACCGAGGTCCTCGACAATGTGCGGCGCCCGCTGCTCGGTGTCCCGAGGGTCAAGGCCGGACCGCTGGTCGAACATCGGCCCTTCCCGCCGGGATCGATGTTCGTGGCGTACACCGACGGCCTGGTCGAGCGCCGCGGCGAGCTCATCGACGAGGGCATCGCCCGCCTGCGCGGCGTGCTGCGGGAGAGGCGGGGGGCCCCCGAGACGATAGCCGATCGGGTTCTGGCGCAGATGGTGGGGACCGATCACGAGGACGACGTCGCCCTCGTCATCGTCCAGGCGGAGGCCCGCTCACCGGCGGAATTCGCGGGGCAATCGTCGGCGACCGAGTGGTCGGGTCTGGTCGTCTCGCCGAACGGCTGACCGTGGTTGGCCGTCCGGCCAGTGCAGGGTGTGAAGGCGCCTCTCAGCGGGTACGCGGAGTCCGATGTCCCGGCTCGCGATGATGCACCCGGCGCGCCATGCCCCGTGCAGGCGTGTCGGGCGGAGAGGGTTCGCATTGTCGCGTCCGGACCACCGAGTTGCCTCTACCCTGGGCCAGCCCTTTCGAGGAGGTCGTCATCCTGTGGGTGCAACCTGGTCCATCGTGAGCGTCCCGGATGGCGTGTGCCTCCAGGTCAGGGGTGAGATCGATCTCGTCACCGAGACCCCGCTCGTCGAGCAGGTCGGGGCCCTGGCGGAGTCGGAGGAGACGTCGGCCATCCTCCTCGACCTCGGCGCCGTGGACTTCATCGACTCGAGCGGCGTTCGGGCGCTCATCCGAGTCTGGCGGGAGCACGGTGACCGTGTGCGGCTCGTGGCCGCTTCGCAGCCCGTCCGTCGCGTCCTGGACATCGCCGGGCTCATGGACGGCCTGGGTCTTGACGACGACACGCAGGATCAGGACGTCGCCGAGGGAAGGGCGGTCGGATGATGCCGTCGGAGCTCTCGTCGCACGAGGGCCCGATCCGCCATGACGAGGGCGAGGCACAAACGATGTGCGTGCTGTCCCGGGACGCTGGGTCGGTGGCCGACGCCCGCTCCTGGCTGGCATCGTTCCTCCGCGAGCAGCGGGTTCCCGCGTCCCGTAGCAGCGACGCCATCTTGGTCATCAGCGAACTGGTGACGAACGCGCTGCGCCACGGTCTGGGCGAGGTCGTGGCCCGCACATCGGTCGCCGGGGGAGTCCTTTCCCTGTCGGTCACTGACTCCGGCGCGGAGCTGCCCGAGATGCAGCCGGTCGACCCGTTGCGGGTCGGCGGCGTAGGCCTGCACATCGTCGACCGCCTGTCGTCGCAGTGGGGGATCTCGCCGTTCCCCGGGGGCAAGACGGTGTGGGCCACCATGTCGGCCCCCGTGACCGGCGTCTGCTGAACCTGGGTTGCTGGCGGACCCGTTGTGGGTATGGCCACGGTTGTGAGCGGCGAGAAGCAGCTCGAGGAGCTTCGTGAGGAGGCGTCCCGGTGTCGCCGCTGCCCGCTGTGGCAGCCGGCGACACAGACGGTCTTTGGTGAGGGGCCGGCGAAGGCCCCCATGTTGCTGGTCGGAGAGGCGGTGAGCCGATCCGGCCGGGCCGCGGGCAAGGCCATGGCCAGGTGAGCAAGCAGCCGCTCGACGAGTACCGCGCCAAGCGGGACTTCGCGGTGGACGGCTGAGCCGTCGGGCGACCCCCGAGCCGATCAGCAGGGCGGCGCGGCGACACCGGACGGAACGGTCGGCCGTTTCGTCGTGCAGCGCCATCGGGCCCGCCGGTTGCATTACGACCTCCGGCTCGAGATGGGTGGTGTGCTGGTGAGTTGGGCCGTCCCCCGCGGCCCCACGCTCGATCCTGCCGCCCGCCACCTCGCCGTCCACGTTGAGGACCACCCGCTCGACTACGCCGATTTCGAGGGCGTCATCCCGTCGGGCGAATACGGCGGCGGCGACGTCATCGTCTGGGATCGGGGCCGATGGGCGCCCACCCGGAACGAGCAGGATCCGCTTACCGCGGTCGGTGCCGGTGAGCTCCACTTCGACCTCTTCGGCGAGAAGCTGGCGGGCCGGTTCGTCCTCGTGCGCACGGACGGCAGGGGCCGGCGCCGCTCCGGTGGAGGGAAGGACGAGTGGTTGCTCCTCCACAAGCGGGACGAGCACGCCGTCGATGGCTGGGACCCGGAGGAGCATCCCCGCTCGGTCAAGAGCGGGCGTACCAACGAGGACGTGGCTGCCGTGCCGGAGGCGCTGTGGCGCAGTGACGTGCCCGCCGACGAGGCCGAGATCGCCACCGGATGGCCGCCGCTACCCGACGTGGTCCCGGTCTCCGAGGCGGAGCTGGCCGAGCTGGAGGAGCTGCCGGCGAGCGGGGAGTGGGTGCTCCATGGCCGCGCCTTGCGGCTGACCAACCTCGACAAGGTGCTGTTCCCCGCCGGCGAGCCGAGCGCGGGTGGTCGCCGCTCCGCGGTCACGAAACGAGACCTCATCCGCTACGTCGTCACCGCCGCACCGGCCATCCTCCCGTACCTGGCCCACCGGCCGGTGAACCTCCGCCGATACCCGGATGGCGTGTCCCGCAAGGGCTTCTGGCAGAAAACGGTGCTGCCGCACGCGCCGGACTGGTGGCGGCGCTGGCACAACGAGGCCGCCGATCCCGGCGAGACGGAGTGGTACTCGCTGGTGGAGGAACCGGCCGCCCTGGCCTGGCTGGCCAACGCCGGGGTCGTCGAGCTCCATCCGTGGACCTCGACGACCGAGGACCCCGACGAGCCCTCCTGGGCGATGTTCGACCTCGACCCCGGCGACGCCACCTCGTTCGACGATCTGCTCGTGCTCGCCCGGCTGCACCGCAGCGCGCTCGAGCACCTCGGCGTCCAGGGCTGCCCGAAGGTGAGCGGGCAGCGCGGCATCCAGATCCTCGTGCCGATCGGGCGGGGCTACTCGTTCGAGGACACCCGCCATTGGGTGAAGCAGGTGTCGCGGGCCGTCGGTGCAACGGTGCCGGAGCTCGTGAGCTGGGAGTGGCACAGGGACGAGCGCAAGGGCTTGGCCCGGCTCGACTACACGCAGAACGCCATCAACCGGACGTTGGTGTCGGCGTTCAGCCCGCGGGCCGTGGCCGGTGCCCCGGTCTCGGTGCCGGTCTCATGGGACGAGCTCGACGACGCTGCTCTCCGGCCGGACGGGTGGTCGACGGCGACGGCGCTCGAACGCCTCCGCACGCACGGCGATCCCCTGCGTCCGCTCATCGGGCTGCCGCAGCGCCTGCCTGCCCTCGGCTGAGGTTTCGGCGTCACGGTCGACGGGCAGCGCTCTCGAAAGACCTGATCAGCGACGAACTCACGACCAAGGAGCAACACGATGTCACCCCCGTTCTTCACCGTGCCCGGCATGAACGCCAAGGACGCCGGGAAGGTGTCCGATCTCCTGCAGCGGCGCCTCGTGTCCCTGATCGATCTTCAGCTCACGCTCAAGCACATCCACTGGAATGTCGTCGGTCCGACGTTCATCGGCGTCCACGAGATGTTGGATCCCCAGGTCGACGGGGTCCGCGCGATGGTGGACGACACCGCGGAGCGGATCGCCACCCTCGGGGGCAGCCCGAACGGACTGCCCGGCAACCTGGTCGAGGCCAGGTCGTGGGACGACTACTCGCTCGGCCGGGCGACCGTGCTGGAGCACCTGGGCGCACTGGACCAGGCGTACACCGGCGTGGTGGCCGAGCATCGGGCCGCCATCGACACCGTCGAGGATCTGGACAAGGTGACGCAGGACATGCTCATCGGCCAGTCCGAGCACCTCGAGCGGTACCACTGGTTCGTCCGCGCCCACCTCGAGAATGCCGGGGGACATCTGTCGACCGAGGGCAGCACGGGCGAGAAGGCGGCCGCCAGAGCCGCGGCCAAGAAGACCAGCACGAGGCGGAGGGCCTCATGACGGCGTGGGGCTACACGCTCTCGAGCGAGGAGCACCCGCCGGGTGACCTCGTGCGCCAAGCGCAGCAGGCCGAGGCGGCGGGCTTCGACTTCCTGACCATCTCCGACCACTTCCACCCGTGGATCGACGAGCAGGGTCACAGCCCTTTCGTGTGGACCGTGCTCGGCGCGGTTGCCCAGGCGACCAGCCGGGTCAGGATCGGGACGGGCGTGACCTGCCCGATCCTGCGGATCCATCCGACCGTCGTGGCCCATGCCGCGGCCACGACCGCTGTGCTGTTCGAGGGCCGGTTCTTCCTCGGGCTCGGCACCGGCGAGGCGCTCAACGAGCACATCCTCGGACAGCGGTGGCCGGCGGTGGAGACGCGCCTGCAGATGCTCGAGGAGGCGATCGACCTCATGCGGGAGCTGTGGACCGGCGAGGTCGTCGATCACCACGGGACCCACTACCAGGTCGAGAACGCCCGCCTCTACGACGTCCCGGACGAGCCCATTCCCGTCATCGTTTCGGCCTTCGGAGCCAAGGCGGGGGAGCTGGCCGGGCGCAGCGGTGATGGGATCTGGATGACGTCGCCCGCCAGCGCGGCCCTCGCGGCGTACCAGGACGCGGGCGGCAACGGCCCCCGCATCGGCCAGCTGACGATCTGCTGGGCGTCGAGCGAGGACGAGGCCATCGCCACGGCACACCGCGTGTGGCCCAACGCCGCCATCCCCGGTCAGCTCTCGCAGGACCTTCCCACGCCGACCCACTTCGAGCAGGCGAGTTCGCTCGTCAGCGCGCAGGACGTGGCCAAGGAGATCGTGTGCGGTCCTGACCCCGGCCCGGTGCTGGAGACGATCCGGTCGTACGAGGAGGGTGGCCTCGACCAGATCCACCTTCACCAGGTCGGGCCGGACCAGGAGGGCTTCCTCCGGTTCTGGGAGGAGCAGCTCGCCCCGAAGATGTGATCAGACTGTGGCGAGGAAGGCGAGGAACCTTCGCTCGTCGATCGTGAGTTCGCGCGAGCCCCGGGCCGGGAGGTCCGACCACTGCTCCGCAAGCCGTCCCGAGAGGTAGCGGTCCACGACCGCGGGATGCACGTAGCTGCGCCGGCAGACGGCGGGCGTGTTGTTGAGCTCGCCCGCCACGACCTTGAGCATCCCCGTGACCGTCGCCCGCCCCTCCCGGACCGTCTCGGGCTGGGGTTGGGCGGCCAGCGCGGTCGCCGCGAACACCGACGCGCTCCATGTCCGGAACGTCTTGGCAGTGGCCTCGAGCCCGGTCGCCGACCGGAGGTAGTCGTTGATGTCCGACGACCGCACGGGGTGTTGCGTTCCCTCGCCGTCCACGAACTGGAAGAGCACCTGCCCGGGCAACTCCTGGCAGCGGCGGACCAGCCGGGACAGTCGCCGGTCGTCGAAGGCGACTTCGTGGATCTTGGCGCTCTTGCCGGTGAAGCGCATCCGCAGGTGGCTGCCCTCGATGTGGACATGGCGGTCGCGGAGGGTCGTGAGCCCGAACGATCCGTTCGAGCGCGGTACTCCTCGTTGCCGACCCGGACCAGGGTTCGCTCGAGCAGCTCCACGATGAGCGCCATCACGCGGGCCTGCGGGAGCCCGGCCCGCCCGAGGTCGTTCCGCACGGTCCGCCGGAGCTTGGGGAGGGCGTGACCGAAGGGTTCGAGGAGGTCGAACTTGGCGTCCTCCCGCTGCTGCCGGAAGTCGGCGTGGTACCTGTACTGCTTGCGACGTCTGGCGTCGCGTCCCGTCGCCTGGACGTGGCTGCACGGATCGGCTGAGATCCACACGTCCGTCCAGGCCGGTGGGACGGCGAGGGCGGCGATGCGCGACAGCGTTTCGGTGTCGTCGAGCTCCTCGCCCGTGACCTCGTCCACGTAGCGGGGTCGCCGGTGACCGTGGCGCCTGATGCCGGGTTCGTCGTCGAGGCCGAACCGCAGTGCGCGCACCCGGCGCCGCTACCCGAGCACGCGCCCGGTTCAAACAGCCAGGTCACGGACGACGCGGGGTTGCTTCGCGTCCGGAGCCCGAACGGGTGATTCCGGACCGCCGGCCGGTGGGTTCGTTTGGCCCCGTAGGGGCTCGGGTACGTCATGGGTCATCCCCGACTGAAGGAGGCCCCCCCATGGGTGGCAAGACTGACGACATCAAGGGCCGCGGAAGGAAGCCGTCGGTGACCTGACCGACGACAAGAGCCTCGAGAACGAGGGCAAGGTCGACAAGACCGTCGGCAAGGTCAAGGAGAAGATCGACGACGTCGCCGACAAGGTCAAGGACAAGATCTGACGCAGGAGTTCGATCGACCGGGCGGAGCGGGTGTTCCACCAGCTCCGCCCGGTCTTTCGTGTCCCGGCCTGAGCCCTCCGATGAGGTCGATCAGTGCAGGGACGGCCGAGCGCCGGCCAGGGAGAGGGGCGGTATCCGCTGGCCGACGCTCAATGCCTACGGCACAGGTGCCCTGCCCGCCCCCACGGCAAACCTGCCCAGGCACTGGTCTCCGGGGGCCTCGGTGTCGAACGAGCGGTTCTCGAACATCACCACGATGACGTGATCCATGGCGTGGCTGCGATCTGTCGTCATGCGATGCTGCTTTCCAGCATGAGAGCTCACTCTTTGCCGGGGACGCCGACCTCCGTGTAGAGCGCGCCCTGGGCGGCGCCCGATCCGGCCGCGCCACCGCCGACACCGCGGAGCACGAACCCGGCGACGACCGCGAGTGCAGCACCGGCGATCGGCCCTGCGACGTACACCCAGTACGCCGTCCAGTCCCGGCCGACGAGGTCCGGGCCGAACGTGCGAGCCGGGTTCATCGACGTGCCCGAGATCGGGCTGCCCCACAGACCGGCGAGCGCGATGTAGCCGCCGACGCCGAATGCGCCGACGATGCCGATGTTCTGCGCCCCTGACGCGGTCCCGAGGATCACACTGACGAGCCCGAGGGTGAGGATGAGCTCCATCCAGAACGCAGACATGTCCGAGTAGCCCGTCGCCGGGTAGTTGGAGCCGTAGGTGGCTGAGACGTCGATGACCGCGCGGAGGAAGAGGGCGGCGAGCGTGGCGCCGACGAGCTGCACGACGATGTAGCCCGGGACCCGCTTCCATGGGAAGTCGCCCCGGGCGGCGAAGGCGAGGCTGACCGCCGGGTTCAGGTGGGCGCCCGACACCTTGCCCATGAACAAGATGATGGCCATCACCATCAAACCCGGCGCGGTCACCGCGGCACCCCGTTCGATCGTGTCGGGGAAGGCCTCGCCCATCATCCCGCCCCCCGCCGCCACGAGGACGAGGAAGAACGTCCCGAACAGCTCCGAGAACAACCGCCGCCACTCTTGCTTGGGATTGTTGAAGTCCTCGATCGGATGGATCACATCCGTCTCGAACCAATTCTCGAGCCAAGCTCTCCGGCGGATGGCGTCGGAACCCTGATCCTGCATCGGGCGCTCCCTCATCTTGGCGTGCCGACCGGCGCGCATGGACGTGTCACGACGGTGAACTCACCGGATCGGACACCGGGACTGTACGCGCGGTCATCACCCACACCGGATGAAAGGAGGCGGTCGGGTGACCACGCACCGCTCCGCAGACGTTTCGGGATGATCGGCGGCCGGGTAGCGATCGGCGATGACCTCGGCACCGTCGCCTCCGCCCGATCCCTTCGCCCTGCTCGAGCAGGACCATCGCGAAATCGACCAACTGCTGGAGGACCTCGCCGGCGCAGGGAGTGACGATGCGCGGCGAGAGGTGCTGAGCCGCCTGCAGCAGACGTTGAGCGTTCACTTCGACTTCGAGGAGAGCGAGATCTACCCCCTGGTCGCCCGACTGGTCGGAGCGCCGCAGGCCGATGATCGCCACGCCGAGGACGAGGCCGTGCGGGAGGCGCTCGGTCGCCTGGATCCCCTGCCGCAGGGTGAGCAGTACGTCGGAGCGGTGGAGGACCTGCGCGCCGCCCTCGAGCGGCACGCCGAGATCGAGAACGCTCTGTTTCCCCGCCTCCGTGACGAGGTTGGCATCGGAGAACAAGAGCACCTCGGTGCCGCGCTCCTGGTCCTGCGCGAAGCAACGCTCTGACGTCAACGCGACAGCTGTAGCCCGGTAGGCAGCTTGACCTCCGAGGCGCCGTCCCGGCAGGCCACGTCCAACTCCCCGTCCCACAGGCGCACGCCCCGCAGCACCAGCCGATCCATCCCGGGCGACAGCGCAGGTGTGACGCGGACCGAACCCGCCGGAACGTCCGGTTCGAGTCCGAGCAGGACGCGGAGCAGGAGCAGTGGGGACGCCGCTGACCAGGCCTGCGGTGAACACGACGTGGGGTAGGACACGGGGATGCCGACATCGCGTCGGTCGAGGCCCAGAAAGAGCTCCGGGAGCCGCCCGTCGCTGTGATCGGCGGCTGCCAGCAGACCTTCGAGGATGGTGAGGGCCGGGTCCGTATGCCCGTACCGCGCCATCCCGGCCACCGCGATGGCACTGTCGTGCGGCCACACCGAACCGCAGTGGTAGCTCGTCGGGTCGAACGCGACCTCGTGGGCGGCCATCGTGCGTAGCCCCCAGCCGCTCCACATGGCTGGTCCGCTCAGGCGCTCGACCACCGCGGCGGCCTTGTCGTCGTCCACGATCCCCGACCACAGGCAATGTCCGACGTTCGAGGCCAGGGCGCCGATCGGGCGCTTGGACCGGTCGAGGCCCATGGCGAACCATCCGTGCTCGTCGATCCAGAACTCGTCGTTGAACGCCCGCCTGAGGACGTCGGCCTTGCGGTGCCAGCGGGCCGCCCGTTCGGGCTCGCCGAGTGCGCCCGCGATGCCGGCGCGCGCCCGGTAGGCGGCGTAGAGGTAGCCCTGGACCTCGCACAGCGCGATCGGCGCCGCAGCGATGCTGCCGTCCCGGTGGCGGATCGCGTCCCAGGAGTCCTTCCAGCCCTGGTTGGACAGGCCGCGAGGGTTCGCTCGGAGATACTCGACGAACCCGTCGCCGTCCCGATCGCCGAAGTCCTCGACCCAGGCGAGGGCCCGGTCGGCATGCGGAAGTAGGCGGCGGAGCTCCGTCTCGGGAAGCCCCCAACGGGCCAGCTCCCCGAGGAGAACCACGAACAGGGGCGTGGCATCGACGGAGCCGTAGTAGGTCGTCCCGCCCTCGAGGGCGAGTGTGTTGGCGCCCTCGAAGCGGGTCTCGTGCATGATCCGACCCGGCTCCTCCTCGGTCCGGGGATCGATGTCCTGACCCTGCAACTCGGCTAGCGCGTCGAGCACGCCAAGGGCGAGGGTGGGGTCGGCGGGCAGGGTCATGAGCGACGTCCACAGCGAGTCGCGCCCGAAGAGGGTCATGAACCACGGCGCTCCGGCGGCGAGGACGGGACGGCGGATGCCACCAGGGTCGAACAGGCGCAGCGACGCGAGGTCGCTGATGGCCCGGCGGTAGGCGCGGGCGAGGGCCGGATGGTCGGTGTCGAGGACGGGTGCCCGCTCGATCCATTCTGTCTCCTCCGCCCGTGTGTATCCGTCTGGGCTCAGACCGCCATCCGGCGCGCCGGTGCCGAGCGGGCCGAGCGACCGTCCCAGCCAGTCGCCACCGAGCGCGACGTCGACCCGCCACCTCGCGGTGACAGCGCCAGCCGCCGGCACGTCGACGGTCCAGGTGAACCCGCCCTCGTCAGTCATGATGTCGCCGGCGGTGACCTCCAGCCGGACGACCGTGGTCCGCCCCACCGACCCGAGTTGCCAACCGAAGCTGACCGCGGGCCCCTCCACGTCGATCGAGTGACGACCGGCGGAGTGCGCGTCACCCTGCTTCACGGAGAAGAGGTCGGCGAAGTCGGCGCCGAAGCCCAGGCGGACGGTGTGTCGGCGAAGGGGCTCATGACTGCGCAGCTCGATCTCCTCGGCCAGCCACGGCGCCAGAGTTCGGCGCCGGACCACGAGCAGCCGGTGGGCATCGCCGATCGTCCCGGTCCGGCCGACGAGGGTCGCCGCCGACCCGGTCTCCTGGGCCACGCCGAGGGGCTCGAGCGGCCGGCCGTCCACGTAGAGGTCGTGGTGGCTGAGCACGCGGGTGTCACCGACGAACAGCCCGTGGGGCAGCTCGGGGTGCAGGGCCCCGGTGGCGTCCGACAGGCAGAACACCTGGCCGGCGAGGAGCATCACGCGGCTGGCGGCGTCGCCGAGGGGCGCCGACTCGCTTCCTTGGCTCCACGGCCCTTCCTGCACCACGCCCCCTGGTTACCCCACGACGGCCACGTCGCGCGACGCGGTGCCTCGGTGGCCGCGCCTCTCACCCGGACGGGTGACAACGCCAGATCGGAGGTGTGCGGCGGGGCGCTCGCGGGTACCGGGCCTCCCCCGGCCCCCGCCACAGGAGTTCGTTCGATGCGTATCGGCATGATCGCCCCGCCCTGGCTTCCGGTGCCCCCGCCGGCCTACGGCGGCACGGAAACCGTCATCCATGGTCTCGTTCGCGGGCTGGTGGCGACCGGGCACGAAGTCGTGCTCTTCGCCCACGCTGCCAGCACGACCCCGGCGGAGCTCCGCGTCATGCTGCCCGAATCCGAGATCGGGCTGATCGGGCAGGGCCCGACCGAACTCGCCCACGTCCTCGCCGCTTACGACCGACTCGACGGTGTCGACGTGGTGCACGACCACACGATGGCCGGGCCGCTGCTCGGGCCGCCGCGTGCACGCGTACCCATCGTCGCCACGCACCATGGCATCTTCGACGCCCCCGCCCGCCGCATCTTCTCCGCTGCCGCGCGCCATGTCGACGTCGTCGCCATCTCCCACTGCCAGGCGTCCACGGCGGAGGGCGTGCCACTGGCCGGCGTCGTCCATCACGGGGTCGATGTGGCCGATGTCCCGCTCGGCGCGGGCGACGGTGGCTACCTCGCCTTCCTCGGCCGCATGGTCCCCGAGAAGGGCGCCCATCGTGCCATCCGCATTGCCCGCCGGGCCGGCTGGCCGTTGCGCATCGCCGCCAAGATGCGGGAACCGGCGGAGCAGGCGTTCTTCGAAGCGGAGGTACGGCCCCTCCTCGGCGGCGGCATCGAGTACGTCGGCGAGCTGGGCAGCCGCGAGAAGCAGGACCTCCTGTGCGGCGCGGTGGCGCTGCTCAACCCCATCGACTGGCCCGAGCCGTTCGGCATGGTGATGCTCGAATCGCTGGCTTGCGGTACGCCGGTCGTGACCCGCGCCGTCGGCGCCGCGCCTGAGATCGTCGAGGACGGCGAGGTGGGCTTCCTCGGCCGAACCGACGAGGATCTGACCGCAGCGCTGACCCACGTCGATCAGCTGGACCGTCTGTGGTGCCGGACGTGGGCGGCCCAGCGGTTCTCGCTGGAGCTGATGGCCAAGGCCTACGAGGAGCGCTACCTGCGAGCGATCGAGGGTTGATCGAACGCCCTGCGGGTACATCACGAAGAATGGCAGGTACCGCGCCCGGAACGGTCCGGGTGACCGATGGAGCCGAGGGTCTGAACGGCTCCCACCACGAGGCGTTCGCGAGCGCCCTGCGGAGCACGATCGACGTGCTCGCCGCCGCGGGCATCGATTTCGCGATCCTGGGCGGTGTCGCCTCCGCGGGCTACGGCCGCTCTCGCTGGACCAAGGACATTGACGTGTTCTGTCGACCCGAAGATGCCGATGGCGTCCTCGACGCGCTCGAGGCAAGCGGATTCGGTGTCGAGCGCACGAACCCGGCGTGGATCTACAAGGCCTTTCGCGACGGTGTGCAGGTCGACGTCATCTTCAAGGTGAAGGGCGGCCTCTACTTCGACGAGCGGATGGCGGAGCGGGTGCGTACGGTCACCCTTGTCGGTGTCGAGCTGCCGGCGATCGCTCCCGAGGACCTCGTCGTGATGAAGGCCCTCAGCCACGACGAGGAGTCGCCGAGGCACTGGCACGACGCGCTCGGAGTGCTCGCCACGGTCGATCTGGACTGGGACTACCTCTTGGAGCGCGCCCGCCTGGGGCCGAACCGCGTGCTGGCGTTGCTCCACTACGCGCTGTCGGTGGACGTCCCCGTGCCCGCCTCGGCGATCAACCATCTCCACGAGCTGGTCTCGGCGAACTGGACGGAGCCCACACCATGACCGATCCCGTCGAGTATCGGGTCGCCCGACTGCAGGAGGCGCTGACGCACGACCCGCGGGTGCTCGAGCAGTCCTTGGAGGTCCGTGTCGAGGGCGACCGCGTCATCCTGCGGGGCGAGCTGGTCACGCCGGAACGGTGCCAGGCCGCGATTGCCGTCGCCCAGGAGGTCTTTCCCGGGGCGATCGTGGTGGCCGATCTCACCACCAGTGTGGAGCGCCGCGGCAGCCCCGACCCGGAGCGGCTGTGACCATCACCCGGGCGACGGTGCGGATCGCAGCCGTCGGTGATGTCCACGTCGGCGAGGACTCACGTGGCCGGCTCGGGCCCTGCCTGGCCGAAGCGGGCACGTGCGCCGATGTCCTGTTGCTGGCGGGGGATCTCACGCGGGCGGGCGAGCCGGAAGAAGCCTCCGTGCTGGTCGACGAGCTGGATGGCATCGGCGTGCCCGTCGTCTCCGTGCTCGGCAACCACGACCTCCACTCCGACCGCCGTGAAGATGTCGTGGAGACTCTCAGGGCCGGTGGCATCGAGGTGCTGGAGGGAACCACCGCGGTCGTCCCGGTCGGCGCCGCCACGCTAGGGGTAGCTGGCGTGACCGGGTTCGGCGGCGGGTTCGCGGGGCGCTGTGCGAGCGACTTCGGCGAGCCGGAGATGAAGGCCTTCGTGCGGCGCACGGTCGACGCCGCCGAGCGGCTGGAGGCGGCCCTGGAGAGCCTCGACACGGATGTCACCGTGGCTCTGCTCCACTACTCGCCGGTCGCCGACACCCTCGGTCGGGAGCCCGCCGAGATCTACGCCTTCTTGGGCAGCTACCTCCTGGCGGAGGCCGTGGATCGCGCGGGCGCGGATCTTGTCCTGCACGGGCACGCCCATCGTGGCAGCGAACGGGGGATGACTCCTGGTGGTATCCGGGTGCGCAACGTCGCCCAACCGGTGCTGAGCGCCCCATTCCGCGTCTTCGAGCTGGACGCCGTGCCCCGGCAGCTCAGAGTGTCGCCGGTCGAAGGAGTCGACGCCGTCGACGGGAGCAACCGGCCCCACCTGCTCACCTCGAGCGGGGGGCGCGTCCGGTGAACCACTCGACGCCGACGGTGGGGACGCCGACCATCACGGTGTTCGACCCGTTCCCCGTGCTGACGGTCACCATCGAGGACCGCGAAGGCGGTGACGAGGTCCATCTGCACGCCGGTGGACAGGGGCTCTGGGTCGGCCGCATGGCAGTCTCCCTGGGGGCGAACGTCAGACTCATCAGCGCCATCGGTGGTGAGGCCGGAATGGTCCTCGACCGTCTCATCGCCAACGAGGGCATCGTCACCTGCGGCGTGTCGACCGCGGCCGACTCCGCGGTCTACGTGCACGACCGGCGGTCCGGCGGGCGCGAGGAGCTGGCCGAGGTCAAGCCCACCGCGCTGACCCGCCACGAGCTCGACGCTCTGTACGAGGAGGCGCTGGTCGAATCGCTCGACGCCGACGCTTTCGTCCTTGCCGGCCCCCGGCCGGGCGTGACCGTCCCCGAGGGGACCTACCAGCGCCTGGCCGCCGACGTCGGACGGGTCCAGGAGCGGATCGTGGCCGACCTCTCGGGCGACGTCCTGCTCGAGGCCCTGTCGGCAGGCACGGTCCGCGTGGTCAAGATCAGCGACGAGGAGCTGGTCGGCGCCGGCCTGGCCGAGGGCGACGACCGCGACGAGTTGCTGGCCGGCATCGCCCGGCTGCACGAGCTGGGCGGAGCCGACGTCGTGGTGACGCGAGGGGCGAAGCCGACGCTCGCGCTCCTCGACGGCAGCCTGGTCGAGGTCGAGGCGCCCCGGTTCACGGCCCACGACCAACGGGGCGGTGGCGATGCGATCACCGCCGCACTCGCGGTGGGCCTGGCCCGCGGCGACGAGCCTGGAGATGCGTTGCGTCTCGGCGCGGCTGCTGGAGCCCTGAACGTGACTCGCCGCGGCCTGGCGAGCGTGGAGCCGGATCACGCCGCCCGCCTGTCGGGACGGGTGAGCCTGCGGCGATTGGACCACGAGAACGGACAGACGAACGAGGAGACGGCCGCGCCGGTCGTAGACGGCGCGGGGAGGTGAGCGCTGTGCGCATCCTGGTGACGAACGACGACGGGATCGACGCCCCCGGTCTGCTGGAGTTGGCGCGAGCGGTGTTGTCAGCCGGCCACGACGTCATCGTGGCCGCGCCGCACAAGGAGGCCAGCGGCTCGAGCTGCTCGCTGTCGTCGGTCCAGGCCGACGGTCGCACGGTGATCGAGCGGCGGTCGTGGTCCGAGCTGGGGGACACCGAGGTCATGTCGGTGGTCGCATCCCCGGCGTTCATCAGCCTCCTCGCCCTGCGCCGAGCGTTCGGCGAGCCGCCGGACATCGTGGTCAGCGGCATCAACGAGGGGCCCAACACCGGCCGGGCCGTCATCCACTCCGGCACCGTGGGGGCGGCGCTGACCGCGGCGACCTACGGTGCCAAGGGCCTGGCGGTCTCCATGGAGCTGGGGGAGCCGTGCCACTGGGAGACGGCCCGCCGGCTTGTCACCACCGTCCTGCCGAGCCTGGAGCAAGCCCCTCACGGAACCACCCTGAACCTCAACGTGCCGAACCGCCCGCTGTCGAACGTCGCCGGCCTCCGCTCGGCCCGTCTGGCGCCGTTCGGCACCGTGCAGACGCAGATCGCCGACTCGGGCGACGGGTTCGTCAAGATCGCCTACACGGAACCGACCGAGCAGGCTCCCCCGGACAGCGACGCCGCGCTGCTCCTGGAGGGGTTCGCGACCATCACCGAGCTCCAGCCCACGTCCGAGGTGGACGGCGCCGCACTGGGGGAGCTCGTCACGAGTGGGGCACCGTTTGATCGGGTGACGTAACGGGCAGTTCGTCGTCCGATGGAGGGGCAACCAGAGACGTCGGGGACCGACGCCACCGACCTGCCCGAGCGGCAGGTCGTGCGGATGGACCTCGACTGGCGGACGGCCTTCACCGTCGCGCTGGCCCTCGTCGGTGCGGTGGCGCTCATGGCCGCGGCGCGCACCGCCCGGCACGCCCTGACGTGGATCGTGCTGGGAACGCTGTTCGCGCTGGCCCTCGAGCCGGTGGTCGCCCGGCTGGAGCGCCTCGTGCGCCGCCGCTGGGCCGCGGTCGGCGTCGTGACGCTGATCGGCGTGGGCCTGACCGTGGTCGTGGCGGTCCTGGTGATCCCGACTGCGGCGCGCGAGGCCAGCCGGTTCGCGGAGGACGCCCCGCGCCTGGTGGAACGGATCGAAGACATGCCATTGGTGGGCGAGCGCCTGGTCGAGCTCAAGGCGCCGGAGCGCATCGAGGACTGGGTGCGTGAGCTGCCCGGCCAGCTCGGCACCGACGACGCGCCGCTCGTCGGGGTCTTCCGCTCCGCCCTGGGCGGGCTCACCGCGGCCCTCGCCACGGTTGCCATGATCCTGGCCGTACTGCTCGACGGCGGCCGTCTGCGCGACGGTCTGCGCCGGTCGGTGCCCGCACCCCGGCGTGACGGGCTGGACCGAGCGCTGGACATCGTCTACGCCACCGTCGGGCGGTACTTCGCCGGGTCTCTCCTCATCGCCGTCCTGGCCGGGTGCGGAATCCTCATCGTCGGCCTGCTGGCCGGTGTGCCGCTGGCACCGGTCGCCGCGGCCTGGGTCATGGTCACCAACCTGATCCCGCAGGTCGGCGGCTTCCTCGGCGGCGCGCTGTTCGTCCTCCTCGGCGCCACCCAGGGCCCGGGCACGCTCGTCATCTGTCTCGTCTGGTTCCTCGCGTACCAGCAGTTCGAGAACAACGTCCTGCAACCGATCATCGTCGGCGACGCCGTCGACCTGTCGCCTCCGGTGACCATGATCGCCGCGCTCGTCGGCGCGGCGGCGTTCGGCGTGCCCGGCGCGCTCGTGGCCATCCCGCTCCTCGGCACCAGCAAGGCCATCGCCATCGAGCTGGGGTGGGTGCGGCCCCGCGGTGACACCGAGAGGGAGACCGCCGGGCACCGGACCGGCCGCCTGCGGCGCCTCCTGCGCCTGGACTCACGCCCGTGACGGCGCCGACCGGCGCCCGTCGTCCGCCCCACCTGCGCCTGCGGGCCCGGTCGATCGCCGTCGGTGCCCTGGTGGCGGTGGCGGTCGTCGTCGCCGCGTGGGTCCTGCAACGGGCGACGCGGGTGCTGGGCTGGGTGGTGGCCGCCGCGGTGCTGGCCGCACTGCTGAACCCGGTGGTCGAGGCGTTGGCGCGCCGCATGCGCCGGGGTCTGGCCGTCGCGGTCGTGGTGCTCGGCTTCGTGGGCCTCGTGGGCGCACTGGCCTGGGCCGGCGTCGGCGACCTGCGGAGCGGGCTCGACCGGCTGCGCTCCACGGCGCCAGAGGCGGCGGGCGATCTCGAGGCGAGCGGCTCTTGGATCGGTGACGCGGCCGAGGAGTTCGACCTACGCACCAGGGTCGAGGAGCTGCTCGACGACCTGCCGGCGCGCCTGGCCGGCGGCTCGCCCACCGAAGCGGTGCAGGCCGCGGCGTCCAGAGGGATCGCGGTCCTCATCACCTCCGTGTTGACCATCTTCCTCATCGGCCACGGCCCGCGTCTCGTGCGGGGCGCGCTGCGCCAGGTACCGGAGGTCAGGCGGGAGAGGTTGAGCGTGCGGGTGCACCACGCCTATCGGCGGGCCTGGCTGTACGTGGCGGTGCAGCTTCTGAAGGCGGTGGCGGTGGCGGTCGTGGTGCTCGGCCTGGCCCGGGCACTCGAGCTGCCCGCGCCTGCGGTGCTCGGGCTCGTCGCCGGAGCGACGAGCGTGGTGCCCAAGTTGGGGATCGTGCTCGGCTCCCTGCCCGTGCTGCTCCTGGCCGGTGTCGTGGAGGGTGGCGGGACGCTAATTCTGGCGGGCTGTGCGGTGATCGCGTTGCAGGTGGCCGACGCCCTGCTGGTGGCCCGCTGGCTCGAGCCGGCCAGCGTGCCCGTGGGACCGGCGGTGTCGCTGGCCGCGGTGCTCCTCGGGACCAGCCTCTACGGCATCGGGGGCGGCGCGGTCGCACTCACGCTCGCCGTCTTCGCGGTGGCTGTCGCCGCCGAGCACCTTCCGGCGGTCTCGGAGTCCGGCGGGGTCGCTGACGGCGCCGACCTGGCGCCGGCCCCGCGTCTCCCCTGAAGATCAGAAGAGGCGGCGGATCGGACGGACCACGGCCTCGGCCATGCGCTGTGTGCTCGACCGCCGCTCCCAGCGGCCGGGTTCGATGCGGACGCTGCGATCCAGGTCGTCGTCGAACTGCTCCTCCAAGGTCGTGGTGAGCTCCTCGTCGACCACGACCACGTTGATCTCCTCGTCGAGGGCGACGGACCGCATGTTGAGGTTGGCGGAGCCGATGTTGGCCACGCAGCCGTCGACGGTCATCACCTTGGCGTGCAGCATCGAGGGCTGGAAGTTCCAGACGCGGATCCCGCCCTCGAGGAGAGCGCCGTACTCGCGCTCGCCGGCCAACTGGACAAAGCGTTTGTCGGCGTGGGGCCCGGGCAGGAGGATGTCGATCTCCACCCCGCGGCCGGCGGCGTCCAGCAACCGCGCGTTGAGGTCGTCGTCCGGGACGAAGTAGGCGGTGGCGACCCTGATGCGCTGGCTCGCCAACTGGAGGAGTGCCCTGAACAGGGTGGCCACGTCACTCCAGCCCGTTTCCGAAGCGCCGCGCACGCACTGGACGACGGCCCGGCCGGGTTTGGGCTGATCGGGGAAGCGGTCGACGCCCTGGTCGAACAGCCCCTGGTCCGTTTCGGCCCAGTTGTCGAGGAAGGCGGCCCGCAGGCCGTCCACGGCGGGACCCTCGATGCGGAAGTGGGTGTCGCGCCACTCGGACTCGTCGCGGGCGTCGCCCCGCCAGCAGTCCGCGATCCCCACCCCTCCCGTGAACGCCGCGGCTTCATCGGTGATGAGGACCTTACGGTGGGTGCGGTGGTTGAACTGGCTCGGCCGCAACCGGTGCAGCGGCCGGAACCAGTGGACGTGCGCGCCGGCGTCCTCGATCCGGCTCAGGACCTGCTTGTCCATCGTGTGGGCACCCCATGCATCGAGCAGCACGCGGACCCGCACGCCGTCGGCGGCGCGCGCCGCCAGGCGGCGGCCCAGCTCGTCGCCCACCTCGCCGGTCCAGTAGACGAAGGTGAGGAAATCGATTGTGTGCTCGGCGGCGTCAATGGCTTCGAACATCGCCGGGAAGATCTGGTCCCCGTTGCGCAGGACGTCGACCCGGTTGCCCTCGGTGGCGGGGACGCCCAACACACCTTCCAGGGTCCGGCGGATGCGGGTCCCGTTGTCGGACCCGGCGGCGGAGCTCGTCATCCCCTCAGTGTGCACGCGGCGAGAGGCGCGGCCGGGTCAGGATCCGTCGCGCAGGTCCTCCACCCGCCGAGGCTCCACGACCAAGGTGTCGAACGTGCCCGTCGTGCCGTCCCCGGTCGGGCTCTGGACGAGCAGGCCGACGACCGGGGTGACGGCGAGCGGGGGAGCGCAATAGCGGACGAGCTGCCAGGTCGTCCTGTCGTCGCTGATGTGGAAGGCCACCGACTGATCGTCGACCGTCGCCCGCAGCCAGCACGCTCCTCCGGCCACGGCGACATGGTTGCAGTCGTCCGACACGACCGCCGTCCTGACGGTGACGATCGTGGGTTCCCTGGCCGGCGACAGCTCGAGCGCCAGCTTCACCCAGTGCTCGTCGTCGTAATGCAGGAGCAGCCCGGCGGCATCGAACGTCGAGGCGAGCGCGGTCCTCACGTGGCAACTCAGCGTGACCGGGAGCGGACCGGTGGCCAGGACCGCCACCGGCGCCGCCGTCGTGATGGTCCCCGTCCGGGGATCGTGGAACCAGTCCGTGCGCGGGCCGGCGGCGAAGGCGATCGTGCCTTCGTTCTCCGACGCGTCGAGCCCCGGTTGGCCGAGCCAGCGCAGGGCCACGGGGTCAGACGCCGTCGGCCGCGGCCTGCAGGGCGGCGACGTCGAGCTTCGTCATGCCCAGCATCGCGGTCATCGCCCGGACGGCCCGTTCGCTGTCAGGGTCGTTCAGCAGCTCCTCCATCCCGCCTGGCACGACCTGCCACGACAGCCCGTACCGGTCCTTCACCCAGCCGCACGGGCCCTCCTCACCGCCCTGGGACAGCTTGGCCCAGTAGTAGTCGACCTCTTCCTGGTCCTTGCAGTCGATGAGGAGAGAGATGGCCTCGTCGAAGTGGAACTGCGGACCACCGTTGATGGCCGTCACCCTCTGGCCGTCGAGCTCGAAGTCGACGGTGAGGATCATGCCGGCCTCGCGGGGACCGGCCTCGTTGTAGTGGGTGACGTTCGTGACCTCCGAGTTCGGGAAGACGGAGACATAGAACTCCGCGGCCTCCAGGGCTTCGGTGTCGAACCACAGGTTGGGCGTGATGCGAGGCATGGGTGCTCTCCTTCGAGCTCGGCGTACGAGTTATGAGACGACGGCGGCCCGTCCGGCTCATCGCGGGATCGTCGCGGGATCACCGCGTCAGTCGCCGTCGAGGTCACCGCCCCGACCGTGCTTCCAGTAGCCCCGCACGACGGCGTGGGACCGGGGGAGGCCGCGCTCCGCGAACAGGTGCCGGCGGATCCTCTGCATGGCCGCGGCCTCACCGGCCGCCCAGACCCGTGTGTCACCGTCGAGGTCGGCGGCCACGACGGCCGCGACCAACTCGTCGCCCGGCGGCGCGCCCGGTGGGAGGTCGAGCCACGTGGTCACCTCCGCGGCGCGGCCGGAGAACGGCAGGCGGGCGGCGGGGTCGGCGACCTCCACCAGCACGGCGACGCGGGCCTCGGCGGGCAGGGCGGGGAGGAGCGTCGTGATCGCCGGTAGCGCGGACTCGTCCCCGGCGACGAGGAACGACGTGGCCGCCCCGTCGGGCCCGTAGCCGCGGCCCGGCCCTGAAACCCAGACGGACTCCCCGAGCTCGACGGTGCCGGCCCACCCTGACAGCGGCCCGCTCCCGTGACGGACGATCTCCACCGCGACCGCCGGTCGGGCCCCGTCGACGGGCAGCGGCGTCAGCGTGCGGATGGCGGGGCGGGTGCCGTCCTCGTAGAGGTACTCGTTGCCCGTCCAGGCTGGAAGCTCGACCTCGTTCGAGCCGGACCTCGGGAGCAGGAGGCGCAGGCTGGCCCCGGGCTGGATCTCCGGCCACGCCGAAAGGCCGGGTCCGGCGAGCACGACCCTCACGAGGCGCTGAGTGCGGTGCTCGACGGCGACCACGTCCACCGGCACGAGGGGCGGCGGTGGACGGCGGACGCGCGCCGCGCTCACCGGCACGCCGCCGGCGTCGGGTTCGGCGCCGTCGGCCACGGCCGCACCGTACCGAACACCGTGCCACTGCTGCCGATACAGTCCGGCCGTGAGCAGGCCTGACGCGTCGGCCAGAGCCGTCCGCCGGGCCAACGCGGATGACCAGGCGTCGCTGCTCCCGCTGGTGGCCGAGTTCTGCGCCGTGGACGGGCACGACTACGACGAGCGAGTCGTCCTGGCCGGCCTCGGTCCTCTCCTCGAGGTCGAGCACGGCGCGGTCGGGCAGGTGTGGGTGGTCGAGGAGGAGGGTGCGATCACGGGCTACGGCGTGCTGACGTGGGGCTGGTCGCTCGAGTCGGGCGGGCGCGCGACGCGCTGCTCGACGAGCTGTACGTGCGGGATCGCGGTCAGGGCGCGGGCATGGCGCTCCTGGAGGGAATGCTGGTCGCTGCCCGCGCCGGCGGGGCCAGCCGCATGTTCCTCGAGACGGAAGACGCCAACGGCGCCGCTCGGCGCTTCTACTCCCGTGCCGGCTTCGAGGCGGAGGATTCGGTGTGGATGCAACGACTGCTCTGATCGAAGGAGCCCGCCGAGCATGGTGACCGTGGCCGACCTCGTGATCGACGGCCTTCGCCGCACGGGCATCGACACGCTCTTCTGTCTCCCGGGAGTGCAGAATGACGACTTCTTCGACCGCCTGGTCGATGCCCGCGACATCCGGCCCGTCGTCACCCGCCACGAGCAGGGAGCGGCCTACATGGCGGTCGGTGCCGCGCAGGCCACCGGGAGGCCGGCGGCGTGCTGTGTGGTGCCCGGTCCGGGTCTGCTCAACGCGTCTGCGGCGCTCACCAGCGGGTACTGGAGCAACGCTCGGGTCCTGGCGGTGGTCGGCCAGATCCCGGTGAACGCGATGGGCCGTGGTTGGGGCGTGCTCCACGAGCTGCCCGACCAGACGGCGATCCTGAGGCAACTCACGAAACACAGCGAGCTTCTCGTCGATCCGGCGTCGGCCGCGCAGCAGATCCAACTCAGCTTCGACGAGCTCGTCTCCGGTCGTCCTCGCCCCGTGAGCATCGAGGTTCCCGTGGATCGGTGGTCGGCGCCCGCGGAGGCGACACTCACCGATCCGGTCGTCACCATGCCGGAGATCGACGACGGGGCCGTGCAGCGGGCCGCCGTGTTGCTGGCCGGCGCCGAACGTCCGTTGATCGTCGTCGGCGGTGGCGCGCAGGACGCCGGCACGGACGTGGAAGCCCTGGCCGTTCGGCTGCAGGCCCCGGTGACGACCCGCCGGATGGGCCACGGCGTGCTCCCGACCGCGCACCCGCTGTTCGTCCCGCTCCCTGTCGGGCGGGACCTGTGGGCCACGGCCGACGTCGTCATCGGCATCGGGACCCGGCTCGAATGGCCGCTCGGCCGCTGGGGGATCGATACGGACATCCAGCTGATCAAGATCGACGTGGATCCGGAGGAGCTGGATCGTCACGGCGCGACGACCATCGGGCTGTGCGGCGACGCGGGAGCGGTGTGCCGGCGGCTGGTGGCCGCGCTCGGCCAGGGCTCGATGCCCGCCGATCGCGCGGTCGAGCTCGAGGGCGCGACGTCGGGCCTTCGCCGCCGAAATCGCGCAGTTGCAACCCCAGCTCGACCACCTCGCGGCCATCCGCGACGTGCTGCCCGACGACGGAGTGCTCGTGGAGGATGTCACGCAGGTCGGCTTCGCCGCGCACCTGGCCTTCGACTTCCGGCGCCCGCGCACCTTCCTGTCGAGTGGGCCGGCCGGGACGCTCGGGGCCGGCTTCGCCATGGGCCTGGGCGCGCAAGCCGCCCTTCCCGACCGCCAGGTGCTGGTCGTCGCCGGCGACGGGGGCTTTCTGTTCACGGCTACCGAGCTGGCGACCGCTGTCCAGCACTCCATCCCGCTGGTGTCCGTCGTGTTCGACGACGGCGCCTACGGCAACGTCAAGCGCATCCAGACGCAGCGTTTCGGCGCCGATCGCACGATCGCGTCCACGCTCCGCAACCCCGACTTCGTGGCGCTGGCGGAGAGCTTCGGAGCGTTGGGACTGCCCGTGGCGCGCCCGGATGATCTGCGGCCGGCCCTGGAACGGGCGTTCGCGCACGGCGGCCCTGCCGTCGTCGTGGTGGCATCAGGGCCGATGCCCGACCCGTGGCCGTTCTTCCTCCGCAGTCGAGTGAGAGGCGGCTGACCGTCACGGCGGCAGGGACAGCACGAACCGAGCGCCCCCGCCTTCGGCGTTGGACGCGCCGACGGAACCGCCGTGCTCGTGGGCGATGGCGGCCACGATCGAGAGTCCGAGGCCGGAGCCCGACCCGACGCGGGCCCGGTCGGCGCGCCAGAAGCGGTCGAAGACGTGGCGCGGGCCGGTCGCCTCATCGAGCTGACGCCGACGGAGTTCAAGCTCCTCCGCTACCTGCTCAACGCCCGGCGCGTGCTGACCCGCGAGCAGATCCTGGAGAACGTCTGGGACTACACGTTCGCCGGCAACGCCAGCGTGCTCGAGACCTACGTCAGCTACCTGCGCCAGAAGATCGACACTGTCGACCCGCCGCTCATCCACACCGTCCGCGGCGTCGGCTACAGCCTCCGTCTCCCGCCCGAGCAGACGGCATCCTGACGCGGACGGCGCGGCCGCTCAGTACCCGGGCGCCGGCTGCCAGAGGTCGAACTCGATGCCCTGGTCGTCGCGGCAGCGGGCGTTGCCCCCGGACGCGTAATCCGTCACGTCAAGGACCTCGCCGCCCAGCTCCCGCACTCGGGCCACCATCGTCGCCAGATCCTCCACCCGGTAGTAGTGGTGCGGGCTGTGGTCACCGAGGTCGGAATGGAAGCCGAACGGCAGCGAGGTGTTGCCGACGTGGCTGTAGGTGTGCCCACCGTCGCCCGGCCCTGGAGGATCGAACCGCCAGCCGAACAGCGCACCGTAAAAGGCTGCGGCGCGCTCGACGTCCGCTGCCACCAGCGTGAAGTAGCCGAGCTCCCCGTCGGGCCGTGAGGCCGGCGGCTGCCGTTCGGCGGGGGTCTCCACGGTCAGGTCCGGCGCCCGAGCGGCCATCTCCTCGGCCGACAAGGCCTCGACCGGCTGGCTCAGCATCCACCGGTGCCCGGACGGATCGCGCAGGACCGCGTTGCGGTTGCCGTGGAACTGGTCGGCCGGTTCGCGCTCGGCGGTGGCGCCGGCGGACAGGGCGCGGGCGTAGACGATGTCCACGTCAGCGACGTGCAAATACAGTGTGACCGGCGTACCCCCGAGGCTCTGCGGGCTGAGGATGCCGAGCTCGGGGTACTCGTCGGCGAGCATCACCGTGTTCCCGCCGATGGTGACCTCCGCGTGTCCGACCCGACCGTCGTCGGCTGTCATTCGGAGCGTCTCCTCGGCCCCGAAGGCGACTCGGTAGAAGTCGATGGCGGCGGCGGCGTCGTGCGCGCACAGGTAGACCGACACGACCGGCTGGCTCGCGGCCGCGTCAGTGGTTGCCGACCGGTCGGGCCCGGTCTCGCGCAGGCCCAGCGCCTCGACCAGCCGGCCGCGCAGCTCGACGGCGAACGCCTCGCGGGGAGGGATCGGCACCACCGGCTGGCGGAGGGCTTCGAGCGGGTCAGTCGCCATCCTCACCCTCCTCGTAGACGCGCCGGAACGCGGCCCGGGCCCGGACGAGCAGCGCCTCGGTCGCGTGCACGGTGCGCCCGAGCTGGTCCGCGACCTCGGGAACCGGGAGCCCGTCGAGATATCGGAGCACCAGCGCTCCCCGGTGGTGGGGCCCCAGGGTGTCGAGCACGGCGCGTGCCCGCGCCGCGTCGAGGTGCGCGTCCCACGGGTCCTCCCACGGCACGGCGGTCTCCTCGACGGCCCGCAGCTGGCGCTCCTCGCGGGCCTGCCGCCGCCAGTGGTCGACGAGCTTGTGGCGGGCGACGCCGACCAGCCAGGCCACCGTCAGGTCCGGCACGGTCCCCTTCTGCACGGCCGACACCGCAGCCAGGAACGTCTCCGCCGTGAGGTCTTCGGCCACAGCCGGGATCCGGGCGCGCGGGAGCAGGTAGCCGTACACCTGCGGCAGGGCGCGGTCGTACAGCGCCACCAGGGTGGCGCCCTGATCCGACGCTGCGGGAGCCAGCTCGCCGCTCACTGCCCCATCATCGTTCGCCGTCGTCCTGCTCCGACACCCTGGTCCGCGCAGGCCTTAGGGTCGGGCGCCGTGGCCCGGCCCGTGCGGATCGCCAACTGCTCAGGCTTCTACGGCGACCGGCTGGCCGCCGCCGCCGAGATGGTCGAGGGCGGGCCCATCGACTTCCTGACCGGCGACTGGCTGGCCGAGCTGACCATGCTCATCCTGTCCCGCACCCGGGCCAAGCGCCCGGGCGGTGGCTTCGCCCGCACCTTCGTCACGCAGATGGACGAGGTGATGGGCCGCTGCCTCGACCGCGGCATCAAGGTCGTGGCCAACGCCGGCGGACTCGACCCGGCCGGGTGCGCGGAGGCCGTGCGGGAGGTGGCCGACCGGCTCGGCCTGGGGCCGCGGATCGGCGTGGTCACCGGCGACGATCTGATGGGCCGGCTGGACGAGCTGGCGGCCGCCGGCCACCTGCTGCCGCACCTGGAGACCGGCGAGCCGCTGGGCCGCCGGCGGGACGAAGCGGTCACGGCCAACGCCTACCTGGGCTGCTGGGGGATCGTCGAGGCCCTGAAGGCCGGGGCCGACATCGTGATCACCGGGCGGGTGACGGACGCCGCCGTCGTCATGGGCCCGGCCGCCTACGCCCACGGGTGGGCGCCGGACGACTGGGACGCGCTGGCAGGGGCCTGCGTGGCCGGGCACGTCATCGAGTGCGGTGCGCAGGCCACCGGCGGCAACTACTCCTTCTTCACCGAGGTGCCGGACCTGCGCCACGCCGGCTTCCCCCTCGCGGAGGTCGCGGCCGATGGGTCATCCGTCATCACGAAGCATCCGGGCACGGGCGGTCGGGTCGACATCGGCACCGTCACTTCGCAGCTCCTGTACGAGATCGGGAGCGCGCGCTACATCAACCCGGATGTGGTGGCCCGCTTCGACACCATCACCCTGCGGGACGACGGTCCAGACCGCGTCGCCATCGGCGTGGTCCGCGGCGAGCCGGCCCCCGAGACGCTGAAGGTCGGCGTCAACCACCTCGGCGGCTATCGCAACAGCTTCACGTTCTGCCTGACCGGCCTCGACATCGAGGCCAAGGCGACGCTGCTGGAGGAGCAGATCTGGAGCCATGTGCCCGGCGGCCGCGACGCCTTCGCATTCGCACGGACGCAGCTCGTGCGTACCGACCACGACGACCCTGCCACGAACGAGACTGCGACCGCCCTGATGCGGGTCACCGTCAAGGATCCCGACGAGCGCCTGGTGGGGCGGGCCTTCTCCAACGTGGCCATCGAGCTGGCGCTGGCGTCGATCCCCGGCTTCTACGGCCTGGGCGGACCGGGCACGGCCAGTCCGTACGGCGTGTTCTGGCCGGCCGCAGTGCCCGCCGACCTGTGCCCCCAGACCGTGACCGTCGACGGCCGGGTGACGGTGGTGGACGGCCGTCGCGCCGACACGGGGCCGCCGGCGCCGGAGGTCGAGATCGCGGTTCAGCAACCGGACACGGCGGCCGTGCCCGCGGGGTCGACGGCCCGGGCGCCGATCGGGAGGGTGGTCGGGGCACGCTCCGGCGACAAGGGGGGAACGGCCAACCTCGGCGTGTTCGCCCGCTCCGCCGAGGGCTACGCCTGGCTGTCCGACTTCCTGACCGTGGCCCGGCTGCGCGAGCTGATGCCGGCCGAGACTGCCGGCCTCGAGGTCGGGCGCTACGAGCTTCCCAACCTTCGGGCGTTGAACTTCGTCATCGTCGGCCTACTGGAGGAGGGCGTGGCGGGCAGCAGCCGGATGGACGGTCAGGCCAAGAGCCTCGGCGAGTACCTGCGGGCCAAGCTGGTGGAGGTGCCCGCGTCGCTGCTCCACGGGCCGCCATGACCGGGAACCTGTTCTCGACCATCAGCGACGCCGCACCCGACCCGACCACGGTGCTGGCCGAGCTGCCCGACGGATCCAGCACCACGTACGGCGAAGCGTTCGCGCTGGCGGCGCGGTTCGCCAACGCACTCGAAGATCTCGGGGTCGAGCCCGGTGACCGGGTGGCCGTGCAGGTCGAGAAGTCGTGGCCGGCGGTGGTGCTCTACCTCGGCTGCCTGCGGGCGGGCGCCGTCTACCTGCCGCTGAATCCCGCGTACACAGCCGCCGAGGTCGAGCACTTCCTGCGCGACGCCGAGCCGCGGGTCCTCGTCGGCGATCCCGGCCGGTTCGACGCGTTGTCGGACCTGGCCAAGGCCTGTGGTGTCGCGCACGTCCAGGCGATGGGCTCCGACGGTGGCGGCTCGCTCCTCGATCGCGCGCTAGCGCAGCCGGCCGAGCGGATCGACGCCGTCCGGGCCGGCTCAGACCTGGCCGCCATCCTCTACACGTCGGGGACGACCGGCCGCTCCAAGGGGGCCATGCTCACCCACGACAACCTGCGCTCGAACGCGCAGGCGCTGGTGGAGTGCTGGCGGTTCACGGCCGACGACGTGCTCGTCCACGCCCTTCCCATCTTCCACACCCATGGCCTGTTCGTGGCCACCAACGTCGTGCTGCTGTCCGGCGGAGCGATGATCTTCCAGCCCGGCTTCGACGCCGCCGCCGTGCTCGACGCGCTCGGTCGGGCCACCGCGCTCATGGGCGTACCGACCTTCTACACCCGCCTCCTCCAGCAGCCGGGGCTGACCCGCGAGGCCGTGGCGGGGGTCCGCCTTTTCGTGTCGGGCTCGGCGCCCTTGCTGGCCGAGACGCACGCGGCCTGGTCGGAGCGGACCGGTCACGCCATCCTCGAGCGCTACGGCATGACCGAGACCAACATGAACACCTCCAACCCCTACGACGGGGAGCGGCGGCCGGGGACTGTCGGCTTCCCGCTCCCTGGCGTCGAAATCCGGGTGGTTGACGCCGAGAGCGGCCGGACCGTCGCCGCGGATGAGGTCGGGGTGCTGGAGGTCAAGGGACCGAACGTGTTCTCGGGGTACTGGCGGCAGCCGGAGCGGACGGCGGAGGAGTTCCGCCTCGACGGGTTCTTCATCACCGGCGACCTCGCTGCGGTCGACGGCGACGGCTACGTGCGCATCGTCGGGCGGGCGAAGGACCTGGTGATCTCCGGCGGGCTGAACGTGTACCCGAAGGAGGTCGAGGAGGCCATCGACGAGCTGCCGGGGGTGGTCGAGTCGGCGGTCTTCGGCGTGCCCCACCCGGACTTCGGCGAGGCGGTGGTCGCGGCGATCGTGCGCTCGCCGGGCGCGGTCCTGGAGGAGGACGCGGTGCTCAGCGCGCTCGGGGACCGGCTGGCCCGGTTCAAGCAGCCCAAGCGGGTCTTCGTGGTCGACGAGCTCCCGCGCAACACGATGGCGAAGGTGCAGAAGAACGTCCTGCGTGAGCAGTTCGGCGCGACGTTCGGGCGATGAAGGCCGTGGCCGCCGTCAGGGAGGCGCCACCGGCCCGGTCGGGTCCTTGATGATCACCGCCTCGCCGGGCGCCAGCCGCACCTCCGTGGGCTCGTCCCCGCCGTCGGCGTCGACCGCCGAGGCGCTGTCGCGGTCGGCCCGTGGCTTGCGCTTCGGCCACAGCGCGAGCAGGAGGCCCGCCACAGCGAGGACGATCCCCCCGATCATCAGACCCTGGGGGATCGTGCTCTCGGCCAGCTGCTTCAACCGCTTCGCATCCTTCACGGTGCCGACGATGTCTGCGACGGACTCCTCCGTCTGCGCGTACTCGTTCGTGAACACACGGATCGGTTCAGCAGCCAGCCTGTCGACCACGCCGACGCCCTGGACCGCGGCCTCGACGTTCGGGTAACGGCCGAGCACGGTCCGCAGCGTGTCGAGGACGGCGGGGTCCGGCGCGGCCCAGAGGGTCTCGACGACGTCCCGCACCTCGACGATGCTGCCGGTGGACGGTTCCACCGAGTCCGAGCCGGAGAACGTGTAGGCGTACTGCAGGGCGATCGGCTGGCCGGCCAGGCCGACGAGCGTCTCGGTGTCCTCGGGGCTCAGGTTCGGGAGCAGCGCCGGCAGCAGGACGTCCACGTCCAGGCCCACGCTCAGGAGGATGGGCTTGAGCTGGTCCAGCGTCAGCTCGCTGGGGAGCGGTGTGAGTCCGTTCAGCACCTGGAAGTAGGCGGGGCTGATCGGGAGCGGCTCGGCCTGGTCGGCCGTGAACTCGAGGACCTCGAGACCGTCGATCTCACCCTCGCCCGCCAGTGTGGCCTCGTAGGTGGTCGCCACCTCGTTCTTGTAGACGAGGGCCGGCTCGGCCGTCGTGTCGAACGGGAAGGCGAGGCGGAACGCCGGTGCCCGGTCGACCGGGTTCTCGGCGGTGAATGCCCAGGCCCGAGGGTCGTCGACGTTCTCGATCGTCTCCCGGTCCATCACGTACTGCGAATCGATGCGGCCCTCGAACTGGCCTTCGGCGACCAGGGAGATCTGCTCGCTGATGACCACCAGGTCGGACGAGCTCTCATCACCGAGGGCGTCGAGGTGCCGGCTGACCGTCAGTGGCGCCACCGTCGGCGGGTCGAGCGGGGTGTAGGTAGCCGGGTCCAGGTAGATGGACACCGTGCCGGTGTACGCCGGAGTCTCGTCGAGGTCCGTGGGGAACTTCACCAGTCGCGGCTCGGCCACCTCGCGCCAGAGGAACGAGCCTGCTATCCCGACCGCTCCGATGGCGGCCAGCACGACGCCCACGGTACGACGGCTCACGAGATCACCCCGCCGGCATGGTAGGCGGGCGTCGGCTCCGTCCGAACCCTCAGGTGGTCGCGCCGGGCAGGTCGGCCCGAAGGGCGGTCGCGGTGCGGACGACGGCCGGTCCGATGCGGCGCTCGTCGATGCGGCCGAGCGTCACGACGCCGACGCTGGCCTCGATCTGGCCGTGGCCGAGCGGTGTGGCCAGGCCGACCGCTCCCTCCTGGAGCTCGCCCGCCGTCAGGTACCAGCGCCGTCGCTGCCCCGGTGGCCGGCGTCCACCGAGGATGGCCTTCCCCGCCGCCCCCCGATCGAGGGGATGGCGCGAACCGGTGCGATAGGCGACGTGGAACGAAGTCGCCGACGGCTCCACCACCGCCACGGCCACACCGTCGTCCCCGTCGGCCACGGTGAGGTGGGCGGTCGCACCGACGTCGTCGGCCAGCACGCGCAGGTGCGGCTCGGCGGCGGCCCGGAGGACCGGGAGGAGCCGCCCACTCAACCGGGTCAGCCCGAAGCCGAGGCGGTAGCGGCCGGTGCCGTCGACCGCGGCGAGGCCGTGGTCCTCGAGGGTGGCCAGCAGGCGGTAGACGACCGGCCGGGCGACGTCGAGCGCTTCGGCGAGGTCGGTCACGGTCTGGCCCTGGTCCCGCGCCGCCAGCAGCTCGAGCAACCGCAGGCCGCGGTCCAGTGTCTGCGAGATCTCACGGGGCATGGGCGGGCCGGGTCACGGCAGGAGGCCGAGCCCTCGGAGATCGGCCACCGGCTCGTCGACGCTGCACGAGCCGTAGCTGGAGAACAGGGAGCGTGCGGCTGCCGCCGTGGCGGGCGAGAGGGCGGCGGCTTCGGCGGCCAGCGCGTCGGGCCGGAGCTCGGCCAGCGCCTCCTCGACGGCCCCGCCGGTGACCGCCCGGGCCGTCGCCACCAGGATGTTGAGCACGCCGTGGTGCCGGAAGCCGGTCGCGGCGTCCGTGTACCGGACGGCGTGGTGCAGGCCGGCCGTGCACTTGAAGGCGACCGCCCGATCCCGGCAGGCGAGGATGAAGGCCGCCAGCTCGACGTCGCTCGGGAAGAGCTCGGTCGCCAGCCCGCCCGTGCGGAACTTCGCCGCCCGGCCCGCGTGGGCGAGGACGTCGAGGGCATCCACCCAGCCGGCCGTCCTCGGCAGCTCGACGTACAGACGGGCATCGGGCGCCACGCGCTCGACCTGCTCGATGGCGCGGACCGTGCCCACGGGCAGGTCGCTCCCTGCCGGGACCGGCGCCTCGACCATGACGGTGCGGATCCGGGCATCCGCCTTGGCCGCGACGAGGGCGTCGGCGACGGTGTCGAGTCCGGTGTCCACGATCAGACCGATCTCCAGGACGCCGTCGGCGGGCAGCAGAGCGACCAGCTCCGGCACCCGGCTGGCCGGACACAGGAACGGTCCGATGAGGCCTGCGAGCGGACCGGCCCGCAGCGCGAGGTGGGCGGGCACGGCAGCGTCCATCGGCGCGTTGCCGGGCGGGAAGAGAGCGGCGTCGTCGATGAGGTGGTGGAACAGGATCGGGGGCTCACCGGTCGTTCCCGCGCGCATCGGGGTGTAGGGTAGTCCGCGTACGCTCAACGTACAGCGACGTCCGTTCAGCGGACACGCTGGCGATTCGCCCGGAGGTCGTGATGCCGTACTACCGCAGCGTGGGGGACGTGCCCAGGAAGCGGCACACCCAGTTCCGCCAGCCCGATGGCGGGCTTTATGCCGAGGAGCTCATCGGCACCGAGGGTTTCTCCGAGGAGTCCTCGCTCCTGTACCACCGGCACCTGCCGACGGCCATCGTCGCCGCGGAGACCGTGGTAGATCCGCGCCAGCTCGAGCCGCTCGTGGCCAACGATCCGCTCCTGCCGCGGCACTTCCGCACGGACGCCCTGCCCGCGGGCGGCGATGCGGTCGCGGCGCGGGCGGTGCTGGTGGGCAACGACGACGTCGTCATCTCGAGCGTGGCCGCCACCGAGGCCAGCGGGCTTTACCGCAACGCGACCGGTGACGAGCTCCTGTACGTCCGGTCGGGGCGCGGCCGCCTGGAGTCCGTGTACGGCGTCCTCGAGGTCGAGCCGGGCGATTACGTGGTCGTTTCGATGTCAACGACCCACCGTTGGGTGCCACTCGGCGATGAGCCACTGCGCCTGCTCGTCGTGGAGGCCGCCGGTCACGTCACCTTCCCGTCGCGGTACCTGTCGTCGCAGGGCCAGTTCCTCGAGCACGCACCGTTCTGCGAGCGCGATCTCCGAGCGTCCGAGGAACCGCTGCAGGTCGAGGCGGACGGACCGGTCGACGTGCTCGTCCGTCATCGCAGCGGCCTCACCCGCTACACGTACCGGTACCACCCGTTCGACGTGATCGGGTGGGCCGGTTGCCTCTACCCGTTCGCCCTGTCGATCCACGACTTCGAGCCGATCACCGGCCGCATCCACCAGCCGCCGCCCGTGCACCAGACGTTCGCCGGGCCGAAGTTCGTGATCTGCAGCTTCGTGCCCCGCCTCTTCGACTACCACCCGCTCGCCGTCCCCGCGCCCTACAACCACGCGAACGTCGACTCCGATGAGCTGCTGTTCTACGTAGGGGGCGAGTTCATGAGCCGCAAAGGCTCCGGGGTCGAGACCGGGTCGGTCACCCTCCATCCGGCGGGGTTCGTGCACGGTCCGCAGCCCGGGAGCGTGGAGGCCTCCATCGGCCAGCCCGCCACGGAGGAGCTGGCGGTGATGATCGACACCTTCGCGCCGGTCCGCCTCGGTGCAGGCGCGCTGGCGTCAGAGGACGCGGAATACGCTTGGTCCTGGCAGCGAGGCCTCGAGGCCGGCCGGGGCTCCACCCGCTAACCGTCGCCGGCCCGCGCCCGGACGAGGCCGCGGGCCCGGATGAGCTCAGCCACCGACCAGGCCTGGAACGGGCAGCCCGTCGCCTGGTGCGGCGGATGGGCGTCGGCCGTCTCCGACACCGAGCCCAGGCCCCACTCAGCGAGGTGGCCCTCCAGCCCGTCGAGCAGACCGTCCGCGGTGCCCCCGGTGCGCAGGACGGCCTCGACGTGGGGCCCGATCAGCCACGGCCACACCGTCCCCTGGTGGTAGGCCTCGTCCCGTTCAGCCGGCCCGCCGCGGTGGTGGCTGCGGTAGCGGGGATCGGTCGGCGCCAGTGAGCGCAGACCGAGCGAGGTCACGAGCGGCCCGCACGCCGTGACGACCGTGGCCTCGGCCAGCGGTCCGTGGGGGAGCGAGGCGGCCAGGAGCTGGTTGGGCCGCACGGACCAGTCGTCCCCGGAGGGTCCGTCGATCACGTCGGCCAGACCCTCGCGCCCGGCCGATCGGAACCGCGTCGCGAACGAGGCCCGAGCGCGCGCCTCGGCGCCCGCGACGGCCGCGCTCGTCCCGGCCCACGCGGGTGCCGAGGGCGGCGACGACGGCCAGGCCGTTGATCCACAGCGCGTTGACCTCCACCGGTTTGCCGGCCCGCGGCGTGACCGGGCGGCCGTCCACCCGGGCGTCCATCCACGTCAGCGCCCATCCTTCGGCGCCTTGGGTCAGGAGACCGTCGTCCGGATCGACGCGGATCCCGAAGCGGGTGCCGGCAACGTGATGGTCGACGATGCCGAACAGGTCGTCAGCCAGCGCCGCCACCAGGTCCTCGTCGCCGGTCAGCCCGACGTGGCGGTCGACCGCGTGCAGGAACCACAGCGTTCCGTCGACGGTGTTGTACTCCGTACCGCCGGCGTCGGCCGTGTTCGCCAGCATCCCCTCTGACAGCGACTCTGCGGCCCGGAGCAGCAAGCGGCGTCCCTCGTCCGCGCGGCCGGTGGCCAGCAGCAACCCCTCGTAGGAGGTCATGGTGTCGCGAGACCAGTCGCCGAACCACGGGTAGCCGGCAACGATCGTCGGGCCCGCCACGACCAGTTGGTCCGCGGCCAGGGCGAGCTGCGCGCCGGTGTCGTCGTCGGCTCGCGCCGCGGCGATGACCGTCTTCGCCCGGTCCGCGGCACCGGCCACGATCGCCGTGGCCGCCGGTGGCGACGACGCCAGATCACCGGCCCAGGCGGTGACCTCGGCGGCGTCACCCTGGTCCAACTCGGCGACGAAGTGGCCGGCATACCAGAGGTCCTCCGCCGCGTTCAGCCCGCGGGCCGCCTCCTCCCGGACCCACACGCCGCGGTACCAGCTCCCGTCGGGCTCGAACCCGCGGCCGGCCAGCCGGTAGGCGCCCTCGAACGTGAAGCCGTCGGCGGTGACCTGGACGGAGGGCGGCCCGTTGCCGAAGCGCTCACCGTGCACGTCCCGCCAGGTGCAGAGCGCCTCCAGCTCGAGCCGCACCGGCCGGGGCGCCCGCACGACGCGGTGCACGATGCCCACCGCGGGCCGGCCGTGCACCATGGCCAGCTCGCGCTCGATGATGACGTCGCCCAGGTCCCAGCGCCAGCAAGGGATGCCGCAGCGCAGCGTGAAGCTCGAGAGCAGCCGGTAGCCGGCGGGCGACACGGTGCTGTCGGCCCACTCGTGGGTCGCCAGCCTGATGCGTTGGTCGCCGATCACGACAACCGCGTCCAGGGAGGCCAGGCCCAGGCGCCGGCCGATGGGCGGCTCCGTGGCCACGACGAGCAAACCGTGGTACCGCCGGGTGCGCAAACCCGAGACCGTCCCCATCGCGTAGCCGCCCAGCCCGTCGGTCACGAGCCACTCCCGACGGCTGGCCGCCTCGAGGCTCCCGCAGATCTGGCGGCCGGCGGTGATGACGGGGACTAGCTCACCGGGGCGCACGACTCGCCATCATGGCTGGTGACCGCCGGCGGAGCCTGCGCTCTCGCCGGACCACCCGGTCCCCGCTGGAGCGCCGCCAGCGGGTGCCAACGCTGCGCGAACAGTGCCGCTGCCAGGAGCAGGCCGGCGAGCAGCCCGTCCACCCAGTAGTGGTTGCCGGTGGCGACCACGACCCAGCAGGTCAGGATCGGGTGGGCGAGGATCACCCATCGCCACCGGCTCTCGCTGACCATCACCGCGCCGATGCCGACGAGCAGCGCCCACGCCACGTGGACGGACGGCAGTGCGGAGAGCTGGGCGGCGATGCCGGTGCCGATCGGTCCGTAGACCGACTGGTGGTAGAGCAGCGGGGTGTCGATGACGCCCAGACCGGGGATGAGCCGCGGTGGTGCGACGGGGATGAGCTGGATGAGCAGGCAGGCCCCGGTGGTGAGTGCCAGCGCGTTGCGGAGCTGTGGGTAGCGCGGCCGGTGCCACACGAACAGCCACACCAGGAACACGATCATCGCCGGCACGTGAGCGACGGCGTAGTAGATGTTGGCGAACTGCACGAGCAGCGGATGGGGCAGGATCATCTGCTGGACAGCGACCTCGCTGGGCAGGTGCCAGGTCCGCTGCAGGTCCCACAGCCAACGCCCCCGCCACATGGCGCCGTCGAGATCCATGAGCGAGAGCTTGTTGGCCAGCCGCCACACCGCGTAGAGGGTGAACATGATGGCCAGCTCGCGGGCGAAGGCCGAGACGACCCCGGCCCAGCGAGCAGTGACCGACCGCAGGGCGACGACGAGCGCGACGAGCAGGAAGACCGCCATCGCCGCCGGTTCCCACTCCAGCCACATCGCGGAAATCCTATTCGTGCGCCCGGCGGGGCCCCAGTGGCTTCAGCCGGTGAGGTGGCCGGCGTCGTTCCAGAGCGCGATGACGGGCGCGCCGCGGTCGCGTCCGAGGATCGACACCGTGCACGGCGATAGCAGCAGGGCGCGGCCGATCGCGTGGCCGAGGCCGAGCCAGGAGGCCGTCAGCGCACGCAGCAGGTGGCCGTGGGCGAACACCGCCACGTCCCCGTCGACCGGGAAGCGCTCGATCACGCGCCCGACCCGGGCCGTCACGTCGTCGAAGTGCTCCCCGTGCGGCACCCCTTCGCTGAACAGGTCCCAGCCTGGCCGCTCGCGGTGGATGTCCACGGTCCGTCGTCCCTCGTAGTCGCCGTAGTCCCACTCCATCAGGTCGGGCTCGTAGGTGGCCTGGTCCCCGAGGCCGGCGTGCCGGCAGGTCTCGCGGGCCCGGGTGAGCGGGCTGCACCACACCTGGGCGAAGGCGAAGGCCCGCAGCCGCACGCCGACGGCCTCGGCCTGGCGCACGCCCTCGTCCAGCAGGGGCAGGTCGGTCCGGCCGGTGTGCCGGCCCGCCCGCGACCACGCCGTCTCTCCGTGCCGCACCAGCACCACCCGCATCCGGTCATCGTGCCCGATCGAGGGCGCCGGGAGCGCGATGCTGGCCGTCATGAAGCCGGCCGACGAGGCGCTGGCCGTGCGCCTGCGGGCCATCTGCACGGCCCTCCCGGAGGTCACCGAGCGGTTGAGCCACGGCGCGCCGACCTGGTTCGTGCGGGGCAAGACCACCTTTGCCACGCTCTGGACCCACGGTCACCACCAGGACGATTTCCCTCACCTCGTGTGCGCTGCCCCGCCGGGCGCACAGGCGGAGCTGGTGGAGGCCGAGCCGGACCGCTTCTTCCGCCCGCCGTACGTGGGTGGGAGGGGCTGGATCGGTCTACGGCTGGACGTCGGCCTCGACTGGGACGAGGTGGCCGAGATCTGCGAGGAGGCGTTCCGCGTGGTGGCGCCCAAGCGGTTGGTGCAGCAGCTCGACGCCGATCAGGCCGGGCCGGAGATTGGGCCGGAGAACGGTTCGAGCACGGCGAGGATCTCCTCGCCATAGGCCTCCAGCTTCGTGGGGCCGATGCCCGGGAGCCCCCGTAGCTCGCGCAACGACGCCGGGCGGGCGAGCGCGATGCCCTGCAGGTGACGGTCGGACAGCACGACGTAGGCGGGGACCTTGTCGCGGCGCGAGCGCTCCAGCCGCCAGGCCCGCAGCGCGGCCTCGGGCGCTTCGGCTTCCGGAGGCAGCGGTTCGAGTGCGGGTCGGGCACGCGGCTCGGCGGCCGTGCGGGGGCGCGTCGGCGGTGACGCGGGCGTCCGGGGTGCCGCGCCAGTCAGCTCTTCGAGGAAGGGCGACGGTCGGGTGGCGTCGGCCAGGACGACGGACTCTCGGCGCGCCCGCGTGATGGCCACATGCAACACGCGCCGCTCCTCCTCCACGTCGAGCGCGAGCCGGTGGGGCACGAGCCCGGCCGTCACGCCGAACACGGCGACCCGGTCCCACTCCTGACCCTTGACCCGGTGGATGGTGGAGAGGGTGACGCCTCCCGGCGTCGTCTCCCGGTGGAACACCGTGCGCAGCCACTGCTCGAAGGTCCGAGGGTCGGGGTGAAGGTCCGCCACCTCGGTCAGGGCCTCCAGGTCGTCGAGGTGGCTCGACCCACCCTCGGTCGCGCTCGAGGAGTCCAGCAGGCCCATGGCGCCGCCCAGTCCGATGTGGTCCCGCACGACGGCCAGTGCCTCACGGGTCGTGCCCGACTGCACCGTGTCCGTCACGAGTTGCAGGTCGTCGGCGAGGGCCAGGACCTTGGTGGCCACCTTCGTGTCGTCGAGCCGGTCGGCAATGGCGCGGAGACCGTCGATGTCGAGCCGGCCGCGCAGCCACTTGGGGAACCACTGCGGGAAGCCCCGCGACGGCCGGCGGTAGACCTCGACCACGTTGTCGCCGGGGAAGCCCTCGGGATGCGCGCCGATGCGCAGGTAGGCCAGCGCCGCTCGCACCCCGGTGCGGTCCAGGACGTCGGGCCGGAGCACCGAGTCGACCGGGACACCGGCCTCGGCCAGCGCCACGTGCGGTGCGAGCAGCAACGAGTTGACGCGGGTCAGGACGGCGATGCCGTCGCTGGTGGTCCCCGGCTCCCCCAACCAGCCCTGCACGAGGCCGGCGAGCGCCCGGGCGCCGTCCTCGGGCGGGTGCCGCCGCACACGCAGGGCGTCGGGATCCTGCGAGACGTCCGGCCCGGGGCGGATCACCTTCGCCACCCGCCGGTCGTTGTACGACAGAAGGTGGCGGGCGGCATCGACGACGGCAGCGGGGCACCGGTAGTTGACCTCGAGCGGGTGGTCGGCCGCGCCGGGGAACAGGCGGGCGAAGTCCAGGAGGAAACCGGGATCGGCGCCGGCGTGGCCGTAGATGACCTGGTCGTCGTCGCCCACGCCGAACACGTCGAGCCCGGGTGCGGCCAGCAGCCGGAGCAGGAGCACGTGGGCCGGGGTGAGGTCCTGCAGCTCGTCGACGAGCAGGTGGCGGCACCGGGCCTGCGCCTCCCGGCGCCGATCGCCGTCGCGCAGCAGGAGCTCCACGGCGCCGTACACCTGCTCGTCGAAGTCGACAGCCCCGGCGGCGGCCAGCTGCCGCCGGTACGGATCAAAGGCGGCCGCCAGGCCAGGGACGTCGTCCCGCTCGGCCTCCACCTCGTCCGGATCGCGCAGCCCGAGGCGGGCCAGTGACAGCGCTTCCAGGTAGGGGCCGATCGGATCGGTGTTGAGCCGGCGGGGCTGGGCGGGCACCAGCTCCGCCACCAGCCTGCGCACCTCGCGCTCGTCCAGCACGCGCGGTGCCCGGCCGTGCGCCTCGGTGAGGAGGGAGTAGCCGAGCGCGTTGAGCGTCTGGACGCGGGGCCGGAAGTCGGCCGTCCGAGCTTCCATCTCCTGCTGGGCCCGCTTGTTGTAGGCCACGGCCAGCACGCATTCGCGCTCGAAGCGCCGGTCGACCACCAGATGGCGGAGTCGCTCCGTCAGCACCCGCGTCTTCCCCGAGCCCGCCGGCGCGATCACGCGCGCCGGACCGGCGCCGTGGGCGACCGCGGCCAGTTGGTCGGGGGCCAACTCCGCGGTCGGCGGCGCAGCCGCGGGGACGACGGTGAGCCGGCCGAGCTCGACGGAGTCGCTGTGGACGACACCCGCGCCGCCGATGGCCGGGAAGCACGTGCGCGGCCCGCCGTCCACCCACACCCGCTCGCCGTCGGGCAGCTCGACATCGCCCGGTCCGTCGGCTCCGCCGTCCAGGACGCGGGCACCGAGCCGTTCGGCCTTGCGGCCCCACCACCACACGGGCGGCCCGTCCCGGGCGTCGTAGGTGTTGGCCCAGACGAGGAAGTGGAGCCGGTCCAGCCACGGCTCGAACCACGGGCCCAGCCGCCAGGCCTCGCCGTCCCAGGTCGCCGGCGCGCGGAACATCGCGGGGTCGATGCCCAGCTCCACGACGACAGGGCTGCGGGTCAGCCAGGCGTCGTGCAACGCAGTGACGACATTGGCCGGATCCTCCAGCGTCCCGGCATCCACACGCACCACGGGCGCGCCTTCCCACGCGTCAGGCACCCCGCCCCCTGCCCGCACGACGACCCCCCGCCCGAGCGCGAGGGGGCCGGGTGCGGACATGGCGGGGACCTTACGTGCGGCCTGTGCCAGGGTGGGGGTGGCGCGCCCACCGCCCCCACCGCCGCCGGAGACCGCTCGTGTCACATCCGGACGTGCCAGGCGGCCACGGGTGGTGACACAAGCGGGTCGGGCGGCTATGGTCAGACCATCAGACCATCGGCCCCCTCCAGCGGCACGTGACCCTCTCCACCTCCTTCGGGCCCGTCGAGCGGCGGACCGTCGCGGACGAGATCAGGGAGCGCATCGCGGAGGGGATCCGGTCGGGCGAGCTGCAGGCCGGCGAGCGCCTGCCCGCCGAGCGGCAGCTGTGCGAGCAGTTCCAGGTCGCCAGGACCTCGGTGCGCGAGGCCATCCAGGGCCTGGTCTCCGTGGGCTACCTCGAGCGGCGCGGCAACCGCCCGTACGTGGCCGAGCGGCTCCCCGAGGTCACCCTCGACGACGACGGCCGCAAGCGCACCGTCCGGGAGCTCTTCGAGACCCGGCGGGTGATCGAGCTGCAGCTCGCCGAGTTCGCCTGCGAGCGGGCGACACCCGAGCAGCGGGCCCGCATCGTCGACGTGGCGGCCGACTTCCGGCCCGGCATGGCCCTCGACGACTTCCGTCGCCACGACAGGGCGTTCCACTCCGCCATCGCCGATGCCTGCGGCAACTCCCTGCTCAACGAGCTCTACCGCAAGGTGCTGCACTCCCTCTTCGAGTCCGAGGCGTTCGCGTCGCTGCTGTTCGCCCGCCCGAACCGCGCCGAGGTGTCGGCCCTCGTGACGAGCGCCGGCCGGCAGCACCAGGCCATCGCCGCCGCCATCGAGGCGGGTGATCCCGTGGCGGTCGTGGCGGCAGCCGAAGAGCACCTGTCCGACGTGGAGGAGCGCATGCTCAAGAGACTGGTCTGAGCCGATGCCCGGGGATGCCGCCATGATCGACCCCAGCGCCCAGCACGTGTACTTCCTCGACGACGAGGCATTCAGCGACACCGATCGCCCCGGCTTCCGGCGTCGGATCGTCACCGGCGAGCGCCTGCAGATGTGCTTCTGGCGGATCAAGGGCGGCGCCACGGGCTCGTTCTTGCATCACCACGTGGACAACGAGCAGCTCGGCATCGTCATGAGGGGCAAGCTCGACTTCCGCATCGGCGGCCCGGACGTCGAGGAGCGCGTGATACTCGGCCCCGGCGAGGTGTACCTCGCGCCGCGCGAGGTCTGGCACGGGGACAGCGTCTTCATCGGTGACGACGAGTACGGCGAGTGCTGGATCCTGGACGTGTTCGCCCCACCGCGTGACGATCTGCGGGGCGAGGGATGAGCGCGTCAGGGCTCCCCACGTCAGGCGGGACGGACTGGCGCCTGGCCGTCGACATCGGGGGGACGTTCACCGACGTGGTCCTGCTCGACGCGGCTACCGGCCGGGTTGCCGTGGGCAAGACGCTCACGACACCGGCGGCCCCGCTCGACGGCGTGCGGACCGGTGTGGCCGAGGTTCTGGCCGAGGCCGGGGTCCGTCCCGGCGAGATCACGGCGCCGATCGTCCACGCCACCACGCTCATCACCAACGCGCTCATCGAGGGGAAGACGGGGCGGGCGGCGCTCGTCACCACCCAGGGCTTCGGCGACACGTTGCTCATCCGCGACGAGCACCGCTACGACATGTACGACCTCCAGATCGAGTTCCCCGCGCCGCCCGTCCCGCGGGACCGGACCTTCGAGCTGGACGAGCGGACGATGGCCGACGGGCGCGCCGTCGTCACCCCGTCCGAGCCGGCCATGGACGAGTTGGCGGCGCAGGTGTCGGCGGCCGGGGCCGAGGCGATCGCGGTGTGCCTGCTCAACTCCTACGTCAACCCGACCAACGAGCGGGTCGTGGCCGACCACCTGCAGCGCCGCCTCGGCGTGCCGGTCTGCATCTCGGCCGAGGTGTCGCCGCAGATCCGCGAGTACCCGCGCATGATCACGACAGCCTGCAACGCCGCCACCATGCCCGTCATCGGGCCGTACCTGGACGAGCTGCAGAAGTGGCTGGCCGCCGAGGGCTTCGGTGGCTCGGTGCTGATGATGCTGTCGAACGGCGGTGTGGTCTCAGCGGCCGACGCGGCGCGGGTGCCCATCCGCCTCGTCGAGTCCGGACCCGCCGCGGGTGCGCTGGCGGGGTCGTGGTTCGCCCGCAAGCTCGGTGAGCGCCGCCTGCTCTGCTTCGACATGGGGGGCACGACGGCCAAGTCCTGCCTCGTCAAGGACTTCGAGCCGGAGCTGACGACCACCTTCGAGGTGGCCCGCATGTACCGGTTCAAGAAGGGCTCGGGGTTCCCGGTGTCCGTGCCGTCGGTCGACCTCGTGGAGATCGGGGCGGGCGGCGGCAGCCTCGCCCGCATCGACGAGCTGGGCCTGCTCAAGGTGGGGCCCGAGTCCTCCGGCGCCGAGCCCGGGCCGGCCTGCTACGGCCGCGGCGGCACGCAGCCGGCGGTCACCGATGCCGACGTCCTCCTCGGTCTGCTCGACCCGGATTTCTTCCTCGGCGGCGACATGCCGCTCGACGTCACCGCCGCGACCGTGGCGCTGGAACCGATCGCCGCCGCCCTCGGGCTCGCCGTCGACGACACGGCGGCCGGCGTGCACGACGTGGTCAACCAGAACATGGCCGCGTCGTCGCGCATGCACGCCGTCGAGCAGGGCGTCGACCTGCGGGGTGTGGCGGTGATCGCGTTCGGGGCGCGGGGCCGGTCCACGCCTGCGGGCTGGCCGAGCTGCTGGACTCCGACCGCGTCATCTTCCCCGTCAACGCCAGCGTGCTCTCGGCGTTCGGGACGCTGGTCACCCCCGTGCGCATCGATCTGGCCCGCTCGCTGGTGCGCCGGCTGGAGGGTATCGACGAGGCCGAACGGGACGCCGTGCTCGACGAGCTGCGGACCGAGGGCCGGCGGGTCCTGGCGGCGGCCGGCGTCCCTGGCGACGCCGTGCGGTTCCGTTACGGGCTCGATGCCCGCTACGTCGGCCAGGGCAACGAGATCACGGTCTGGGTCGGTGAGGGCGAACGCTGGCCCGCCACGGCCGACGAGGTGGCGCGGCGGTTCGACGAGGAGTACGAGCGCATCTACGGCCTGACCATCCCCGACGTGGGCGTCGAGGCGGTGACGTGGCGGCTGTCCGCGTTCGCCACCAACGCGCCCGTCGAGCCGGTGCCGCAGCTCGGCGTGGGGACGCAGGCCACGCCCCACGGCCACCGGTCGGCACGCTTCGGCCGCGCCATGCACGCCGATCGCGTCCCGGTGTACCGCCGCGAGACCCTCGGCCCGGGCACCCGCTTCGACGGACCGGCGATCGTCGAGGAGCGCGAGACGACTGCGATCATCCGTCCCGGGTGGTCCGTCGTCGTCGGCGACGACGGCTCGCTCGTGGCGACCCGCGGGGCGGGCGCGGGAGCGGTGGAGTCGTGAGCACCGCGTTCGATCCCATCGAGCTCGAGGTGCTGTGGCAGAGCCTCATCGCCACGGTCAACGAGCAGGCCAAGGCGCTCCAGCGCGCCGCCTTCAGCCCGATCGTCCGGGAAGCTGGCGACCTGGCCAACGCCGTGTTCGACCGCCGGGCCCGCATGGTGGCCCAGGCGGTGACGGGCACGCCCGGGCACATCAACTCGCTCGCCATCGGCGCGGCCTCCATCCTCGAGGAGTACCCGCCCGACGAGCTGGTCCCGGGCGACGTGCTGATCACCAACGACCCGTACAAGACGGCGGGCCAGCTCCTCGACGTGACCGTGCTCGTGCCGGTGTTCAAGGACGAGCGGGTCATCGCCTTCTTCGGCTCGACCATCCACCACACGGACGTCGGCGGCTACGGCATCGGCGCCGGTGGCCGGGATGTGTTCGAGGAGGGGCTCTGGATCCCCATCTGCAAGCTTCACGTCGCCGGTGAGCGCAATCCGGACGTGTGGAAGTTCATCCTCTCCAACGTCCGCCAGCCCGACCACATGGCCGGCGACCTGCACGCGCAGGTGGCGTCCGGCGAGGTGGGGGCGCAGCGCCTCCTCGCCCTGTGCGAGCAGCACGGGCTGGACGACATCGAGGACCTGGCCGACGAGATCATCAGCCGCTCGGAAACGGCCACCCGGGCCTCGATCCGCCAGCTCCCCGCCGGGACCTACCGGTCCCATGCCCTCCTGGACCTGGCCGACGGCTCCCGCATCGACATCAACGTGGCGCTCACCATCGACGCCGAGGCCGGCGAGGTGCACGTGGACTACGCCGGCTCGTCCGGGGCCAGCCCGTACGGGATCAACGTCGTCAAGAACTACACGCACGCCTACACGACGTTCGCGGTGCGCAGCGTGCTCAACCCGGAGATCCCGAACAACCACGGCAGCCTGGCGCCCATCACGGTCGACGCGCCGGAGGGGAGCATCGTCAACGCCGTGTCCCCGCAGCCGGGCACCGCCCGCCACGTGGTCGGCATGTTCCTCCCCAACGCGCTGCTGAAGGCGCTGGCCCAAGTCAAGCCGGAGCAGGCCATGGCCGAGGGCTCGGGCGCGGTGTGGACGATGCAGGTCAACGGCAACCACGACGACGGCCGCCCGTTCATCACGGCCATGTTCACGTACGCCGGGGGAGTGGGTGCCCGGGCGGCGAAGCCCGGCCTGTCCGCGTGCTCCTACCCGACCGGCGTGGCGGCCGTGCCCGTGGAGGTGGTCGAGGCCAGCGCGCCGATCCGCTTCCACCGCAAGGAGCTGCGGCCGGACTCGGGCGGGCGGGGAGCCCAGCCGGGCGGCCTCGGCCAGACCATCGAGTTCTCGGTGGACACCACGCGCCCGTGGCAGCTCAACGCCGTCACCAGCCGCCTGGCCGAAGCACCTGAAGGCATCTTCGGTGGCAGGCCCGGTGCCGCGGGTCGTTTCAGTGTCAACGATCAGCCCGTGACCACGCAGGCCCGGGTCACCCTGCAACCCGACGACGTCGTCCGCCTGGAGCTCCCGGGCGGTGGTGGGTACGGCGAGCCCGCGCAGCAGGCGACGGGAGGTGTGCGGTGAGCGTGCTCGACGCGGACCTGCTGGCGTCGCTCGACGACTCGATGCGGCCCGTTGAGGACGCGCTGACCCTGCCGCCGGTCGTCTACACGTCCGAGGAGTTCCTGGACTTCGAGCGCCGAGCGCTGTTCGACCGAGAGTGGTTGTGCGTCGGCCGGGCCAGCAGGATCCCCGAGCCCGGCGACTTCTTCACCGTGCGGCCGAACGGCGAAGGCGTCATCGTCGCCCGCGGCAAGGACGGAAGCATCTCCGCCTTCTCGTCCGTGTGCCGGCACCGCGGGATGGAGGTGGCCGAGGGCGAGGGCCACTGCACGACGTTCACCTGTCCGTACCACCACTGGATCTACGGGCTGGACGGGCGGCTGCTCGGGGCGCCCGCCATGGAGCGCACGCACGACTTCGACAAGAAGGAGTGGGGCCTGCCCCGCCTCGCAGTCGAGGTCTGGCAGGGGTTCGTCTTCGTCAACCTGGCCCCGGACGCCGCGGCCCTGCGGCCCACCCTCACCCGGTACGAGCCGTTCCTCGAGCACTACCACCTCGAGGACTGCGTGTGTCCGGGCACGTTCACCCTCACCGACCTTCCCTGGAACTGGAAGGTCATGTTCGAGAACTTCAACGACGGCTACCACGCCAACCGGTTGCACCAGGTCATCCAGGACTTCTGCCCGAGCAGCCTGGCCGCCTTCCCCGTGCCGTGGGACGACGCGTCCAACGTCGTCTTCCGCACGAACGGCTACACGCACATCGACGGTGGGTTCAACGCCACCACCAAGGCCCTCCTCCCGATCTTCCCCGACCTCACCGAGGAGGAGCGCTGGCGGTCGACGTTCGCGCTCATCCCCCCGACGCTGTGCCTCGGGACCGCGCCCGATCAGGCCTTCTTCTTCATCGTGACGCCGAAGACCGCCGGCACCATCGACGTCGAGATCGGCTACCTGGTCCACCCCACCGCGCTCGAGCATCCGATGTTCGACCACCTCCTGCAGATGTCCGACGCCGGCGTGCAAGTGTTCGTCCGCCAGGACCAGGACGCCACGACCAAGGTCCAGCGGGGGCTGTCCAGCCGGTTCGCCGTGCGCGGCCGGTACTCGTGGCAGGAGGAGAGCCACGTGCAGTTCAACCGCTGGCTCATCCAGCGCTACCGGCGGCAGTATCCGATCCAAGCCCCCTGAACCCGATCCACCAACAGCCACCGTCCAATGGAGGGGGAGAACAATGAGAAGGAAGGCCCCAATGATGATCAGGGCCGTCGCCGTCCTGGCGGCGCTGACCTTCGCGGCAGCCTGCGGGAGCGACGACGGCGACGCGAACGACACCGCGGCGCCGGCGACTGACGCTCCGGCCAGCGAGGCCCCGGCGACGGAGGCGCCGACCAGTGAGGCCCCGGCCTCCGAGGCCCCCGCGACCAGTGGTGACGCCGCCGCCACGCTCGACAAGAACGGCGACGGCGAGGTCGTGTTCGGCATCGCCACGCCCGGCCCGCGCGACGACGGTGCCTACTACCAGGCGCTGGTCGACGGCGTCAGCGCGTTCTCGGAGGACAACGGCTTCGCGGAGCCCGTCGTCGTCGACAACATCCCGCCCGCCGAGGCGGCCACGCAGCTCGAGAACCTGGCTCGCCAGGACGTCGACGTCGTGATGCTCGGCGCGGGCGAGATCGCCGATCCCCTCAACCAGTTGATCCCGAAGTACCCGGACCTGCTCTGGTACTGCAACTGCGGCGCCGGGTACCAGGACGAGACCGGTCAGCTCATCCAGTCCAACGACGACAACTCGGAGATCAGCTACACCGCCGGCTACGCCACCGGCCTGCTGATGCAGGACGCCGGGGAGACCAAGGCGGCGTTCATCGGCAACAACAACTTCGACTTCGAGCAGGAAGCTTTCCGGGCCTTCGAGATGGGGCTCCACGCGGTCGATCCCAACTTCGAGTGGACCTACGTGGCCACGGGCAGCTTCGACGACGTCGCCGCGGCGACGGAGGCGTTCAACAACGTCTACGCCGAGGGTGCTCGGGCCGTGTACCCCTACCTGGGCGGTGCCCACGAGGCGATCGTCGGCCTGGCCAACGAGAAGGGCGACGTGATCGTGATGAGCGCCGGCTCGTCGAAGGCCTGTGACCGGGACGACCTGGACTACGACATCGCGGTGCGGTTCGATGCCGGTGATTACGTCGGGACGATCCTGGAGGAGCTGCTGGCCGGCGAGCTGCAGCCCGGCGACGTGCGGACGTTCCGGGTCGGCGTCGACCCGCAGCCCGGCGCCGTCATCTGCGAACCGACGCCGGAGCAGCAGACCGCCATGGACGACGTCTTCGCGTCTATCGCCGCCGGCGACTTCACCGACCAGTTCTTCGCCCTCAAGAAGGAGATCTACAAGTTCTGAGTGGCAGCCACCCGGACGGCCCGCCCCCGGCTGAGGGGGCGGAGCCCGTCGTCGAGCTGCAGCGCATCACCAAGCGCTTCGGAACGGTCCTGGCCTGCGACGCGGTGGACCTCACCCTGCGAAGGGGGGAGGTCCACGGCGTGCTGGGCGAGAACGGGGCCGGCAAGTCGACGCTCATGAAGATCATGATCGGCCTCGTGCTCCCCGACGGCGGCACCATCAGCGTGCGGGGGCAGCAGGCCCACATCACCGATCCGCTCGTGGCCGCCGAACTCGGCATCGCCATGGTGCACCAGCACTACTCGCTGGTCGACGCGCTCACCGTGTGGGAGAACGTCGTCCTGGGCGAGTCGACCCGGCTCGACCCCGCGGCGGCCCGCGCCCGGGTGGCCGAGATCGGCGAGCACTACGGCCTGGAGATGGATCCGGACGCCCAGGTCGGCACGCTGACCGCGGGCCAGCGCCAGCGGGTCGAGATCGTCAAGTGCCTGCGGCGGGACCCCTCGATCGTCGTTTTCGACGAGCCCACCTCGGTGCTGACCCCGGCCGAGAGCGAGCAGCTCTTCACCGTGCTGCGGCGGGTGGTGGCCGAGGAGGGCCGCACGGTGGCCCTGGTGAGCCACAAGCTCGACGAGGTCCTGCGGGCCGCCGACGTCATCACGATCATGCGGCAGGGCCGGGTGGTCGAGCACCTGCCGGCCGCCGTCGCCGATGCCCGCTCGCTGGCCCGGGCCATGGTCGGCAGAGAGGTCTCGTTGCGGGCCGAGGCGGCGGCCTTCGGGCTGGCCGAGGCCGTCGAGGGAGTGGGGGCCGTCGAGGGTGTGGTGACGGACGAGCCCGCGTCCGAGGCCGATGTCGTCCTGCGCGTGAGCGGGGCGTCCGTGCGGGGCCGGGACGGCTCTCTCCGCCTCGACGGGCTGGACCTCACCATCGGCCGAGGAGAGATCGTCGGCGTGGCGGGCGTGGAGGGGAACGGCCAGCGCGAGCTCGGCGACGTGCTGTCGTCGCTGCTGAAGCTGGAAGCCGGTCAGGTCGAGATCGACGGCGTCGAGGTGCCGACCGGCCGGGCCGGCGCGATGGCGGCTGCCGGCGTCGGCACCATCCCGGAGGACCGGCACGACTCGGGGTGCGTGCTCGGCATGACCGTGGCGGAGAACCTGGCCCTGGCCGATCCGTGGGCCGTGGCACGACTCGGCATGGTGGACCGGCGGGCCATGAACGAACGCGCGGCCGGTCTCATGCGCGAGTTCGACATCACCGCGCCCGGTCCCGACACGCCGATGCGGCTGCTGTCCGGCGGCAACCAGCAGCGAGTGGTGCTGGCGCGGGAGCTGTCTGCGGCGCCGAAGGTGCTGGTGGCGGCGCAGCCCACCCGCGGGCTCGACGTCGGCGCCATCGAGTACATGGGCGGCCGCCTGCAGGCAGCCGCGGGAGCGGGCGTAGGCGTGCTGCTCATCTCCAATGAGCTCGAGGAGATCCTGGCGTTGGCCCACCGCATCGTGGTGTTGCACCGGGGCCGGGTGGTGGGGGAGATGTCACGGGCCGAGGCCGACCTGGAACGGCTCGGCCTGCTCATGGGCGGGGCGGCCGCGTGAAGGCCCAGGAGCACGAGCCGTGAGTCGCACGGAGGACCTGCCGCTGGCGCTGGTCGACGCCGAGCCCGTCGTCATCGGTCTGCCTTCCCGCCGCCGGCACGACCTTCTCGTCATGGTCGGTCTCTACGTGGCGTCGGTGACCGTCGCCCTCGCCCTCTGCGCCCTCCTCGTGTGGGCGACCGGCGGATCGCCGCGCAGCGTGTTCTCAGCGCTGTTGGACGGCAGCCTGCGCTCTCCGGGCGCCTGGGGCCTCACGTTGACGACGGCGGCCCCGCTGCTGATCGTTGCAGTCGGAACGATCATCGCCACCAAGGCCGGACTGGTGAACATCGGCCAAGAGGGCCAGCTCCTCATCGGGGCTTCGCTGTGCGCGTACACCGCCGTGCGGGTGCCGGGGCCCGGCTGGATGGCGCTCGGCCTGGCCCTGCTGGCCGGTGCCGTCGGGGGTGCCATCTGGGCCGGGCTGGCCGCGGGGATGCGGTACTGGCGCCAGGTGCCCGAGGTCATCTCCACGCTGCTGCTGGTCTTCATCGCCTTCCAGCTCGTCGCCTACGGGCTGACCCAGACGTGGCTGCTCCTGGACCGCAACGCCCGCATCAACCACAACAACACCGGCGAGCCGCTGCCGGGTGACACCCGGTTGGGCCAGGTGGAGGTGTTCGGCAACACCATCAGCCTCTGGGTGGTGCTGGCCGTGATCCTGGCCGTGCTGGTGGCGGCCTGGCTCGCCCGTTCGGTGGGTGGGTTCCGCCTGCGCATGCTGGGCCTCAACCCGCGGGCAGCGCAGCGGGCAGGCGTGTCCGCGGCGAAGGTGGGCGGGAGCGCGCTCGTCGTGAGCGGGGCGTTCGCCGGCCTGGCCGGCGGCGCGCTCCTGACCGGTGAGACCGCGGGCGACCGCATGACCACCGGCTTCTCCGGCAACTTCGGGTGGCAGGGCCTCCTCGTTGCCCTCCTGGCGCGCGACCGCCCCCTGGTGGCCATCCCCATGGCGGTGGTGTTCGCTGCGCTGCGCACCGGCAGCGGCTTCCTCGCGGCCACGGGTGTCGAGCGTCGCATCGCGGACGTCGTGCAGGCGATGCTCGTGCTTGCCCTGCTGATCCCGCCGGCAGTCCACGCGCTGCTGGTGCGCCGGCAGGCCCTCGCCGCGGCGCGGGCAGGCGCCCAGCACGCTGCCTCCGGGAGCGCCCCGTGATCTTCGAAGTCGTGTCCTCGTCGATCCTCTACGAGAGCGCGTTCCGCCTCACCGTCCTGTTCGTGCTGGCGGCCACCGGGGAGTGGATCGCCGAGCGGGCGGGCACGCTGAACATCTCGCTGGAGGGCATGATCATCGCCGGCGCCTTCGGGGGCGCCGTGGGGGCATCGACCACCGGCACGATCTGGCTGGGGCTCGTCTACGCGGCCGCGGCCGGGCTGATCCTGGCCGCCGTGCAGGCCAACATGAGCCACCGCCTGACGGCCAACCAGTTCGTCGTCGGGCTGACCCTCAACGTGCTCATCGTGGGCCTCACCGCGTTCCTCGACGCCGAGCTCCAACCCGTGGCCGAGCGGGCCGGCGTGGTGGAGATCCCGGTGCTGTCGGACATCCCCCTCGTGGGGCAGGCGTTCTTCGGCCAGGCCTGGCCGGCCTACATGGTGTACGTCGCCGTGCCGCTGGCCTGGTTCCTCATGTTCCGGACGCGTTGGGGGCTGGAGCTGAGGGCCTGCGGCGAGAACCCGCAGTCGGCCGACGTGTCGGGCATCCACGTGAACCACCGGCGCCGGCAGGCCATCTACGTGTGTGGGATCTTCGCCGGGCTCGGCGGCGGCTTCCTCACCCTCGGGCAGGTCGGCACGTTCGAGCCCGAGGGTGTGGCCGGGCGGGGGTTCATCGCCATCGCCGCGGTGATCTTCGGCGGCTGGACGCTCAAGGGGACCGTGGCCGGGTGCATCGTGTTCGGCACCGCGCAGGCGATGGGCTCGGTCCTCCAGGCGCTCGGCTACACGGCCAACGCGCAGCTCCTCACCGCGCTGCCGTACCTCTTGGCCCTGGCCACGATGCTCTTCTTCGCCCACCGCACCCGCCAGCCCGCGGCGCTGGCCCAACCCTTCGTCCGCGGCCTCACCTGAGCGGACGGCGCGTCAGACCTGACCGTTGCCGTCACCCGCGCGGTCGCCGGGGCCAGCGCCGTCGCCGGCGCCCAGGATCCGGCGGAGGATCGGCGTGCCGTGCTGCACCATGTCGCGCAGGGCCGCGTCCAGGTCCGGCGGGTCGACGTGCAGTGGACCGTCAGCATCTGTGGCCGCGGCCACCAACGTGGCGCGCCGGACGAGCTCCTTCAGGAAGGCCGCGCTCACGCCGTCCGTCCGCGTCACCGTGTCCTCGAGATCGATCGGACCAGCGGTCACGCCCTGGAGGTATCGCTCCAGCAACCGGCGGCGCGCTTCGGGGTCCGGCAGGCGGATCTCGACCGCCTGGTCGATTCGGCCGGGGCGGGCGGCGAGCGCCGGCTCGAGCAGCTCGACGCGGTTGGTCGTCAACACGAAGACGATGTCGGCGTCCTCTTCCAGCCCGTCCATCTCGTTGAGCAGCTGGAAGAGCAGCGGGTTCGACTCCATGCCGGGCAGCGTCCTCTCCATCGCCACCAGATCGACATCCTCGAGCACCAGCGTCGACGGTTGGAGGGTGCGGGCGATGGCGGCCGCCTGCCCGAGGCTCCCCATCGCCTGCCCGCTGATCACGACCGTCGTCCGGTCCGGCATCTGCGAGCAGAGGTACTGCACGGTGTACGTCTTGCCGGTGCCGGGCGGCCCGTAGAGCAGCAGGCCGCGCTTGAGGTGCCGTCCCGCCGCCCGCAGCCGGTGGGCCTCGGTGGTGACCCCGATGGTGTGGCGCTCGATGGCCTCGAGGTCCCCGGCGGGCAGGATGAGGTCGTCCCGTCCGACGATCGGCCGTTGGTGGAACTCGAGCCCGAACGATCCCCACGGGTCGAACGTGAACGACAGCATCTGGCCGCGGTAGACGTTGTGGGCCAGCGCCAGCTCCCGGAGGTCGTCCAGCACCCGGACGGCGCACGCCCGGTCGACGGCCATCACCTCGATCTTCACGCCGTTGGTCATGCCCCGATGGGGATCGCCGAGGGACTGCAGGACGACGACCGGCGTGCCGCCGTGGCGGAGCAACCAGAGGCCGAGCGAGACGCACGGGAGCGTCGTGTCGACACCGATCGGGAGGTTGACGTACACCGGCGCGATGGGCGCGAAGGTCGGGGCGTGCGGTTGCGGCGATGCGAGGTTGGTGAGCCCGAAGCCTGACCAGTGCATGATCTCGATGGGCAGGCCGAACAAGGTGGCGTCGCCGGATCGATCGGCGAGGTCCTCCAGTGCCAGTTGGAGGTTGGGGTGCTCCGCGGTCGCGAAGATCTCCCCGACGACAGGGAGCCCCTCGGCCGTCGCGCCGAGGTGGCCTTCGACGGCCTCCTTCAACTGCCCGTCGTGATCGTCCGTCAGGCGGTGCACGTCGCCGGCCAGTTGCTGGAACGCGCGGGCGAACGAGCGGGTCACGTCATCGAGGTCGTCGGTCATCGGGCCGCACGGTAGACGTGCGGTCGGCGGCCCCCGTCCGGCGGTGCCGATGCCGGGTGCGTCAGGCCTGGCCGGTCTGGCCGAGGAACTCCGTGCCGTCCCAGTAGTCGGCGCGATGGACCACCTCGCCGCCCTGAACCCGGAGCCGGAACACGCCCCGGATGGCGAGGTCGTGCTCGCCCCGCCAGCGGGCCCGCATCGTGTAGGCGACAACCACCCGATCGTCCTCGGTCACGACGTCCTCGACGTCGTAGCGCAGCCCCTCGAACTCGGCCAGGAAGCCCGGCAAGCGCCGGCGATACTCGTCACGACCGCGGCAGCTCGACCCGAGCGCCGAGGTGTGCTCGTTCCAGAAGTCCTCGCTGACCAGCCCGGCGATGCGGTCCGGATCCCCGCTCGCGAAAGAGGCCACGTAGGCCAGTGCGACGTCCCGCGGGCTCGGCCCGCTCAGCCCCACACCTCACGGGCCTTGGCGTACACGCCCTGGTCGTAGGAGATCTCGATCACGTTGCCATCGGGGTCGGTGACAGCGCAGATGTAGCCGATCGGCGGTGGCATCTGCGTGGACGGCCAGTGCAGGCAGCCCTCGGACTCCGCCTGCGCGGCGATGCGGTCGACCTCCTCCTTCGTCGGCACCTCGATCCCGATGTGGGCGAACGGGGCCATCGTGGGCTGCGGCCCCTTCTCCTGGTCGCGGAAGAAGCTCACAAGCACGAGGACGAACGGGTGGTCGATCTGGTCGTCATGGGCGAGCCAGGCGCCGTGACCGTCGGCGTCCTCCCGGCGGTCGAGCAGCTTCAGCGGCGTGTAGCGCTCGTACCACGCGATCGTCTTGTCGATGTCCAGGCAGGGGAGGGCGATGTGGGTCCACCGTGGGCTCGCCGGTCGCAGCTCGTAGGTGGCGTCACTCACGGGTGAAACCGTCTGGGATCTGGGGCTCGGAGCCGCCCTTGGTCCACAGGATCAACGTGTTGCCCCACGGATCGCGAAAGGCGCTGTTGAAGCCGTTGAACTCGGCCCAGTAGTGGTCACGCCACAGGACGGTGGCGCCCAGGCCCTCCGCCGTCGACAGGATGCGCTCCTGCGAGTCGTCCTCGCTGACCAGGATCCAGATGCGGACGGTGCGACCGTCGGTCGACAGGGCGCGGGGCTCGACACCGTCCGGGTCGGGGTGCGGCCGCGCGTTGGCCGCGTTGTAGATGCCCATGTGGAGGTTGCCCACGGGAGACGGCGTGCCGTCGTCGAGCTGGAAGTGCTGGCCCGGGACGATCCGGTGGAAGACACCCTCCGGACGCGGTTCGACCTCCCAGCCGAAGACCTCGGCGTAGAAGGCCGCCGACGCCGCGGGATCGGACGACGGGAAGTCCACGAAGATCAGGGTGTTCGGGTACGCCATCGGCCACCGACGTTAGCAGTGGTCTGATGGTCTGACCAAAGGCCACTTCGGGATGGGGCGGAGCCCGGCGCGTTCGAGCAGCCGGCGGCCGGCGCGCACCGCCTCGGGCGCCACGGCGTCGACATCGACGGTGTCGCAGCGGCCGTCCCGCACCACGACCCGACCGTCGATCACGACGTCGCGCACGGACCGGCCGTCGCTGCCCCACACGAGTTGCAGCACCGGATCGCTTCCCGGGGGCACCCAGTTGGGGCCGCCGCCGTGCACCAGGAGATCGGCCCGCTGCCCGGTCTCGATCGTGCCCACCGTGCCCGCGAGCCCCACGGCCTCCGCGCCGCGCACGGTCAGCAGGTCGAGCGCGTCGTGGGCGCCGAACCAGGTGGGGTCGGCGCGGGTGTCCTTGGCCAGGCCGGCGAACAGGGCGGCGGCCCGCAGTGGATCGACCAGGTCGCCGGCGTTCTCGCTGTCGCAGCCGAGCGCGACGCGCCCGCCGCGGGTCGCCAGCTCCGCGTGGCGGCCCGCCGCCGTCACGCCCTGGCCGAGGCGCAGGTACGCCCACGGGCAGGCAGCGACGGCGGTGCCGGTCCTCAGCAGGACCTCGAGCTCCTCGTCATCGACATGCACGGCGTGCGCGACGAGCACGTGGGGCCCCAGCGCGCCGAGCTGCTCGAGGTGGACGAGCGGGCGCCGCCCCGTGCGGGCCAGGTAGGCGGCGGGATCGGAAGCCGACGGTGAGAGGTGGAAGGTGAGGTTGGTCCCGCGGTCCCGGGCCAGTGCGCTGGCCGCCGTCACGAGCTCGTCCGACATCAGGTCGTGGCCGACGAGCGTCACCCACCCCGACACGAGCCCGCCGGGCGGGAGTCCGTCCAGCAGGGCCGACTGCCGGTCGATCACCTCGGCCGCCGGCGCCGCGTACGGACCGTCCTCCACGTCCCAGCCCCACGTCCCGACGCCGCCGCGCATGCCGACCGCAGCCATGGCCGCGGCCACCCGCTCTGGATGGGCCACCGTGCCCGCCTCCACAGTCGTCGTCACGCCGTGGGTGACGGCCTCGACGCAGGCCAGGGTGGCGGACAGCTCGTCATCGTCGCCCGAGTGGTGGGCGTGCACGGGTACGGCCCAGGAGAAGATCGACTCACCCGGCGCCAGGTCGTCCGGGATGGAGCAGCGGACCAGCCGGTCTCCGGTCAGGTGCTGATGGGCGTTGACGAAGCCCGGGGTCACCACGTGGCCCGGACCGCCGAGCACCTCCACGCCTGGGAAGCGGGCCCGCGCCGCAGCGGCGTCGACGACGCCGAGGATCGCGCCGCCGGCCACGAGCACCGCGGCATCGACCAGGATCGTGCGCGCCGGGTCCATCGTCAGCACGTGATCGCCGGCGATGATCAATTCGGGGATCGAGTCCGGGTCGAGCGCGGGGTTCGACTCGGGTGGCGGGCCGGCGGAGCGGTCGGCGCTGGTCATGTCCGCTTCAGTCTGGCCGCCCACAGGCCCACCGATACGCTGGGCCGGTGCCCGCGGCCGCCACGTCGTTCTGCGACAACCCCGCGCTCCAGCACGCCTGGTACGCGGTGGCGCGCAGCCCGGATCTGGCGCGGCATGTCGTCGCCGTCCGGCTGCTCGGCCGGGACTACGTCGTGTGGCGGGACGGCACCGGCGCGGTCGTGGCCGCGCCCGACCGCTGCCCGCATCGGGAGGCGCCCCTGTCCCTCGGCCGGCTGGACGACGGCGAGCTCGAGTGCGCCTACCACGGCTGGCGCTTCGGCGAAGCGGGCCACTGTGTACTGGTTCCCTCCGCCAACGACGGCGTGCCCGTGCCGCCGAAGGCCCACCTGCCGACGATCCACGCCGCCGAGCGCTACGGCCTCGTGTGGCTGTGCCCCGGAGAGCCGGCGTCGGGCATCCCCGAGGTGCTCTACGACACCGACCCGGACTACCGCCGGCTCAACGTCGACGTGGAGTGCTGGAGCGCGTCGGCGACGCGGATGACCGACAACTTCCTCGACATCTCCCACTTCCCGTTCGTGCACACCGGCACGTTCGGCCGCGCCCAGGACACCCACGTCCCCAAGATCGAGCTGGCCCCGCTCGACGACGGCTTCTACGGCTACGCCTACGAGGTCGCGGTCAACAACGACGGGCTCGGTGCCGTCGCCAGCGGGCTGGCCACCAAGGTGCTGACCCGCCGGATGACGACCGGCTTCCACCTGCCCTTCACCGTGCGCAGCACCATCCACTACGAGACCGGACTCGACCACATCCTGCTGCTGCTCAGCACGCCGGTGGACGACGTGACCTCGCTGTTCACGTTCGTCGTGTGGCGCAACGACGACTTCACGGTGCCGGCCGACGAGGTGCTGCGGTTCGACAAGGCCATCGGCGCCGAGGACCGCCGCATGCTGGAGCAGGTCCCCGGCGTCCTGCCCCTCGACGCCACCGCGCTGGTCAGCGTGCAGGCCGACAAGGCCTCGGTGGAGTGGCGGCGGCGATTCGTGGCCCTCCTCGACGGCGCCGCCTGACCATCGGACTGCGGCCGCATGCGCTTCGGGTTGACCGTCCCCAACCTGCATGAGTACGCCGACGCGTCACTGCTGGCCGACCTGGCCGCAGAAGCCGAAGCGGCCGGCTGGGATGCGTTCTTCCTGTGGGATCACATCCTCTACCGGCGCGACCCGGTGTGCGAGGCCGTCGATCCGTGGGTGGCCCTGACGGCCGTCGCCCTGCGGACCTCCCGGGTGCTGCTGGGGCCGATGGTCACGCCGCTGGCCCGCCGCCGGCCGTCGGACCTGGCCCGCCAGACGACCACGCTCGACCACCTCTCGGGCGGCCGGCTGGTGTTCGGGGCCGGGTTGGGGAATCCGCCCGACGCCGAGTTCGAGGCCTTCGGCGAGGATGGCGATGCCCGTCGGCGAGCTGATCGCCTGGACGAAGCCCTCGACGTGCTGTGCGGACTCTGGTCGGGCGAACGGTTCAGCTTCGCCGGCGAGTACCACCACGTCACCGACGTGACCTTCCGGCCGGTGCCCCTCCAACGGCCGCGGCCGCCGGTCTGGATCGCCGGCCTGCTGCCGAACCGCCGGCCGTTCCGCCGCGCCGCCCGCTTCGACGGCATCTTCGACGTCGTCGCCGGCCGCAACGGCCCGGCCGGGGTGGCGGAGGTGGTCGAGGTCATGGTCGCCGAGCGCGGCGGGCTCGACGGGTTCGACATCGTGATCGAAGGTCGCTCGCCCGGGCCCTACCGACCGGCCGAGCTGGCGGCGGCCGGCGCCACGTGGTGGCTCGAGGACATCAGCTGGAGACGGGCGCCCCTGCCCGAGCTGCGGGCCCGCATCGCCGACGGCCCGCCCTCGCTGTAGCGGCGCCCAGCGACGGGCGGGTTACCAGTGTCTGTACTTTGGTAGTAACGTCGGCTGGGTGAGCGCCGAGCGACCGACCGACCACCGCGGCCGTTTCGTCCCCGACGGGAGCTGGCCACCGGGCCGGGAGGCGCCCGGGCCGCTGGAGCAGGTGCGGCGGTTCCTCAACACCGCCAACCAAGAGTCCGGCGCCGACCACTTCGAGACCCCGGCGACGCTGCAGGCCTGGTTGGAGCGCGAGGGGTACGAGGTCGGCCCGCTGTCGCGTGACGAGCATCGACGGTTGCTCGAGCTGCGAACGGCGCTGCGGGAGCTGTGCCTGGCCAACCACGATCGTGCCGGCGCGCCCGCGGAGACGGTTCAGGACGCCGGCACGGCCGGCGCGGAGACCCAGGCCACCGCTGTGCTCGACCGGCTCGGTGCGCGAGCGCCGGTGACGATCCGGCTGTCCGCGCAGCCCGGTCGGCCCGGCCTGGTGCCGGCTTCGACCGGCGCGCCGGCCGTCGTCGCCGCCCTGCTGGCGGCCACCCACGACGCCATGGTGGCCGGGACCTGGGGTCGGCTGAAAGCCTGCCGGAACCACCACTGCCGCTGGGCCTTCTACGACCACTCGCGCAACGCGTCCGGCGCCTGGTGCTCGCTCAAGGCGTGCGGCAGCCGCATGAAGGTCCGGGCGTACCGGGCCCGCCAGCGCTCGGGGACGGCGACCGCGCGTTCGGGGCTGCTGGCGCTGGCATCACTGGCCGCGCTGGCCTCGTCGACGCTGCTGGCCGCCTGCGGCACCTCGGGCGGTGGCACCGCAGGCGATGGTGCCGGTCCCGCTGCTCCCGAGGGATCGTTCTGCGACGTGGTGTCGGCCTGGTCCGACGCCGTGACCGGGACGGTCAACCACTTCAGCCTCGGGAGTCCCGATGTGGCGGATGGCGCCCCCCGCCGCTTGCTCTACCTGGAGGCGTGGGACGGCCTGGGCCACCTGGCGTCCTGGGTCGACGAGGCGGCCGAGCGCGCGCCCCGCGGGACCGAGGACGAGCTCCGCGACGCCGCTGGCCGGGTCCGGGAGGAGGTGGCGCTCGGCCGCGAGGCGTCGGTCGCGCTGCCCGAGAGCGCCTACGAGATCGCCGCGGTGCGCAACGGCACGCTCTTCAAGGTCAGCGAGAAGAGTCGCAGCGTCGTGTTCCGGACGCTCGACCTCCTGCGCGTCGAACTCGGGGAAGGCACGGTGCCGCGCCGGTGCGGGCGCGAGCCCAAGGTCGTCAGCCTGCCGGTGATGACGCCGCCCTGATGGCGGGCCCCGAGAACGTCTCAGAGGACGTCAGGGCTCGAGCGCAGCCAGCCGGGCCTCCCTCGCCTTGGTCATCCGCATGGCGGTGCGGCGCTTCCACACCTTGAGCTTCCAGTGGCGACGCCGGCGCCGTCCCTGCTTGGCCTTGGCCGGATCCTTGTGGTGGATCGGCCGGTAGCCGACAGCGGGATCGGGGGCGTCGTCAGGCTCCACTCCACCGGAGACCTGCTCCGCCACCTCTGCCAGCTCCGTGGTGATCCGGTGCCTCTCGGAGCGGGCCGCAGCCCGCCGTTCCGCCCGAGGGGGTAGGACCTGGTCACCGTCACGGTGCCGCTTGCTCATCGTTCCTCCCATCGCTGGGTCTGATCAACAAGCCTCCCCTTGGACGCGAGGGTACCAACCGGCCGGGCCCGGCGGTAGGGCAAGGGCCCGCGATGATGGGCCTGTGATCCCCGTCGTCTGGACCCCGGTCCACCGCCGCCACGCGCCGACCCTGGAGATCGAGTTCGGGCGGCCGGTGGCGCAGTACGAGCTGCCGGCCCGGGCCGACGAGATCCAACGGGCGCTGGCCGAGGCGCCGGAATCCTTCCGTCTCGTCGAGCCCGTGAGCCACGGCACCGGGCCGATCGAGGCCGTCCACGATCCGGGGCTCGTGAGCTTCCTCGGCACCGCGTGGCAGGAGGTGCACGGTGAGGAGGGCCTGGCCGAGGCCGTCCCCGACACCGTCGTCCACCCGGCCCTCCGGGCGGGCATGGGCCCGGCACCGGCCCCGGCGGGCGCGGCGGCCCGCCTCGGCTACTGGTGCTTCGAGACGATGACGCCGCTGGTCGAAGGGACCTACGAAGCCGCCCGTGCTGCCGTCGACGTCGCCCTGACCGCGGCCGACCTGGTCCTCGGGGGTGAGCCGGTGGCCTACGGGTTGTGCCGACCACCCGGGCACCACGCCCCCAGCGCCGCGTATGGCGGTTACTGCTATTTCAACAATGCGGGGATCGCCGCCCACGCGATGGCCTCGTCCACGGGCACCAGGGTGACGGTGCTCGACGTCGACTACCACCACGGCAACGGCACCCAGCAGATCTTCTACGAGCGGGGTGACGTCCAATACGTGTCGCTGCACGGCGATCCCAACCGCGCCTACCCCTACTTTGCCGGCTACGCCGAGGAGACCGGAGCGGGCCCGGGTGCAGGCGGCAACCTCAACCTGCCCCTGCCCGCCGGCACCGACGACGACCGCTACCTGGCCGCCCTCGGCCAGGCCATCGCGGCCATCGACGCCTTCGATCCCGCCGTGGTGGTGGTGTCCCTGGGGGTCGACACCTTCCACCTCGATCCCATCGCCGACTTCGTGCTCTCGACGGAGGCGTTCACCCGCAGCGCGGCCGCGGTCGCCGGGCTGTCTCGGCCCGTCGTGGTGCTCCAGGAAGGCGGCTACCACCTGCCCAGCATCGGCGCCAACGTCCGCGCCTGGCTCGAGGGCCTCACGGCCGGGAGCTGACCGACTCCCGCTGCCCGTCCTTCTGGAGCGGCAGGAGCACCTCGGCGGCCTGCGCCAGGTGGTCCTCCCAGGCGGCGGCGTCCGGCGGCTCGACCACCGGCACGACGACGAACTTGCTGGTCCCGGCGGCCACGAAGCGCTCGATCGTGCGCACCAGCGCGCCCCACCCGCTCGGGATGAGCACGCGAGGGTCCTCGAGGTCCGGGCGGCGGGCCGCCAGCGCGGCGAGCGTTGTCTCCGGGACCCGGTCGAGCGTGTACGGGACGAGGGCTCCGAAGTGCTCGTCCTCGATCTCGCGGTCGTGCTCGCCCGCCACCTGCTCGATGACGGCGCGGCCGGCGGCGGCGTCGTCCGGGGTGATGAAGCTCGGCAGCCAGCCGTCAGCCAGACGGCCCACTCGGCGCAGCTCCGAGGGGGCGATCCCGCCCAGCCAGACGTCCGGCGGGCTCTGGTGGGGCTTGGGCTCCACCCGCAGGCCGTCGTAGTGGAACCGAGCGCCGTCGTGGGTGACGCGGTCCTCGGTCCAGCAGGCGCGGATGACCGCCAGCGCCTCGTCGAACCAACCCGCCCGCTCACCCCGCTCGACACCGAAGGCCTGCTGCTCGTGCGGGTCGGCCACGCCGAGGCCGAAGGCGGGCAGGAGGCGCCCGGCGGACAGGCGGTCCAACGTGGCCAGCTCCTTCGCCACCACGACGGGATTGCGGCCGGGGAGGACCATGACGCTCATGCCCAACTTGAGCCGGGTGGTGCGGCCGGCGGCGAAGGCCATCCCGACCACGGGGTCCGGCGCGCTGCCGCCGATCCGCTCGGAGAGCCAGAGGCTGTCGAAGCGCAGCGCCTCCAGGGTGTCGACGACGCGGGCGAAGCCCTCGTCGTTGAGCGTGGTGCGCACGCCCAAGCCGTAGCCGATGCGGACCTTCACGACCTGCATGATGGCACCGGGGTCGGGCCCCGAGCGGTGCCCGACCCTGTCAGCCGGGTCAGGAGGCGTCGTCGAGGAGCTGCTCGAGCTCGGCGTCGAGCGGATCGGCCACCTGCAGGAACGCAGGAGCGGCGGCGGGAAGCCGTAGGCCGACCAGGAGCGCCACCGCCAGCGAGACCATCAGCAGCGGCGCGGCGCCGATGCCGGCGAAGCGCTGCAGGGCGAGGGCCAGCACGGCGCACAGGACCGCGGCCACCCCGGCCACCCGTACGGCCAGCGCCCAGGCCACACCCTGGTCTGCCGGCTCGCAGAAGGTGGCGTGCGCGCTCATGCCCATATTGAGTCAGCAGCGGCCGTTCCAGATGCAAGGGAATTCGCCCTTGTTACGCAACTGGAACGGTCCGGACGCGGAGCGGTCACAAGCCGGTCACCGACTGTGCAGACGGGTGAACGCAGAGCGCGCCGGCCGTACGCTCTGCCGCCATGTCAGCGCCGCCGGTCCCCGCTTCCCCTCTCGATGCTTTCCGGCTCGGCGGGAAGGTGGCCGTCGTGACCGGGGCGTCGAGCGGGCTGGGGGACCGCTTCGCTCGCGCCCTGCACGGGGCCGGCGCGACGGTGGTCGTGGCGGCCCGCCGGCGCGAACGCCTGGAGGCGCTGGTGGCCGATCTCCCGGGCGCGGTCGCCATCGCCGCGGACCTTGGCGAAGCGGCCGAGCGCGAGCGCCTGATGGCGGAGGTGTTGGACCGCTGCGGCACGATCGACGTGCTCGTGAACAACGCCGGCGTGGGGCACACGGTGGCCGTCGAGGACGAGGACGTCGACACGTTCCGCCACACGATGGAGCTCAACGTCACCGCGGTGTGGCACCTCAGCAAGCTGGCCGGCGTGACGATGGTGGCCAACCGGTCGGGCAGCATCGTCAATGTGGCGTCGGTGCTCGGCTTCGTCGGTTCCACCCCCATCAAGCAGGCCCACTACGTGGCCAGCAAGGGCGCGGTGGTCACGTTGACCAAAGAGCTGGCGCTGCAGTGGGCCCGGAAGGGCGTCAGGGTCAACGCGCTGTGCCCAGGGTGGTTCCCGAGCGAGATGACCGCCGGGATGGAGAGCGACGAGGGGAGCCAGCGCTTCATCAACCTCAACTCACCGATGCCCCGCTTGGGTGAGGTGCACGAGCTCGACGGACCGTTGCTGCTCCTGGCCAGCGACGCCGGCTCGTTCATGACCGGCCACGCCCTGGTGGTCGACGGAGGTTGGCTGGCCCGGTAGGCCCCGCTCGGGTCGGCTGAGGGCCCCGCTCGGCCCGGCTCAGGGCAAGCTGTCGATGGTGACGGTGAGGTTGCCCTTGATCTCCTTGTCGCTGTTGGCCTGACGGAAACCTGACAGCCAGGCCGCGGCGTCGAAGATCCTGCGGGTCGAGGGGTCGTCGCCCTTGTTGACCGAGTCCTTGAACGTGTTGCCCTGCGACCACATGGACAGGACCTGGGGATACTCGACGGGACCGTTGGCGCACTGGCCGGTGGCCCCGCAGGCGGCGGCGAAGCCGGCATCGACGAAGGGCTGGGCGTGTGACAACCCGAAGCAGGCGGTGGAGTACAGGACTCGTAGCTTCCCGGCGGCCGGGGCCAGGTCGGCCCCGAGCGCGGTGACCGGGACGACGTCCCCCTTGCCCGAACCGTTGTCGAAGACCAGGCGGCCGGGGTGGCCGTGCAGCACCACGATGACGTCGATGGCCTTGATCTCCGGGCGGGCCGCGGCCTGGTTGACGGCGCGGACGAAGCTCGTGCGCAGCGCCCGCCGCTCCGTCAGCATCCGCACCCGCCCGTAGTAGGGCCGGAGCATGAGGTCGGCGAGCTCCACGCTGATCGCGCCCAACCCGCGGTAGAGGCCGCGGAGCTTGGCCCGTCCCGCGGGCGTCAGGCTGGAGACGACGACGAGTGCCCGTTCGGAGGGTTCCACGCGCCGATCGCCCTACTGGAAGACCTGGTAGATGACGGCCGGGATCACGAACCACGCCAGCACGAACAGGACGATGGCATAGATGGCGAACGTGGTCGTCTGGTCCTTCGGTGGATCGCCGCAGGCGCCGATGGTCTCGTAGAGCGCGCGGATCGGTTCGTCCAGGGCCAGGTGGATGCGACGACGGGCGACCGCGGCGCCGTACACCGTCGACCACGCTGCGCCGAGGAAGACGAGCACGACGAACAGGCCGAACACGATGGTGAGGATCTTGTTCTCGAGGGCGCTCCGCACCGCCGACTGGATGGCGGAGAAGAGGGCGGACAGGGCGGCACCGCCGACGAGGAACGCGGGGATGCCGAGGGCCTTGCCCTTGAAGCCGGGCTCGACCCGGCCGGCATCCGTCCGGGCCCGGCGGAGCATGGCCCGCTCGGGGGTCCCGTCGGCGCAGTTGACCTCCCGTCGCTCGTACAGCTTGCGGATGCGGTCGATCACCGTGTTCTGGTGGTTCTTCACCAGGAAGCGGATGACCTGCTGCGACGACCACATCGCCACCGGCTTCAGCGGACCGAAGCGGGGCACGGTCGGCGCCCGGACCCCGTTGCGATCGAGCACCTCCAGAGAGCGCATGGCCATGCGGTGCGCCTCGAGGAACCGGTCGGGTCGCCAGAGCGGCTTGCGATCCGACATCTGGTTGACGATGTCCTCCTCCGCCTTGCCGCGGACACCGATCTCCTCGAGCAGCTTGCCCCGTGCGTCGGGATCGTCCTCCCGCAGCACCCGCAACGTCGCCAGGCGTTCTGACAGCTCGTCGAGGACGAGGTTGCCCTCCTCGTTCTCCCCGGAGCGCCGGGTAACGCCCTCCGAGCGTGAGGCCTGGACCTCTGTCATGACACCGGACGTTAGCGAGGCGGTGGGCGTCCCTCGGCGGTGGGCGCGTGCCGGTGGGCGGAGTGGTGCGAGCATGGGGCATGGCCTCCTCGTCCGTGCTGACCACCGCCTGCCCGTTGGACTGCCCCGACACCTGCTCGCTGTCCGTCACGGTGGAAGACGGCGGCCTCGTCGGCGTCGGTGCCGCTCCCGGCAATCCCGTGACCGCGGGCTGGATCTGCCACAAGGTCAAGCACCACGCCCGCCGCGTGTACGCGCCTGAGCGGCTCACAACACCGCTCGTGCGGACCGGACGCAAGGGCGAGGGTGCGTTCCGGCCCGCCTCGTGGGACGAGGCCCTCGACCTCGTCGCCGAGCGGATCAGCGGCGTCGTCGCCACGCACGGCCCGGCCGCGGTGCTGCCGTACGTCTACAACTCGTCGGCCGGGGCACTGACGTCCGCGGGGTTGACCGCGCTGCTGTTCGCGCGGCTCGGGGTCCCCGAGGTGGCCCACACGATCTGCGCGGCCACCGCGGGGCAGGCGTGGGACGACACCTTCGGCGCCATGCTCTCGGCCGATCCGCTGGATGTGCCTCACGCCGATCTCGTCGTCGTCTGGGGAGCCAACCCCACGGTGTCCAACACCCATCTGCTCCCGCTCATCACCGAAGCGACCCGCAACGGCGCCACGCTGGTGGTGGTGGACCCGCGCCGGACGGGCGTCGCGCAACGGGCCGACCTGCACCTGGCCGTCCGCCCGGGAACGGACGTCGTGCTGGCCTACGCGCTGGCCCGGCTCCTCCACCAGCAGGGCGCGGTCGACGACGCGTTCTGTGCGCAACACGCGTCCGGGGTGGAGCAGTTCCTCGACGCGGCCTCGGAGTGGACGGTCGAGCGGGCGGCCGAGGTCTGCGGCGTCGAGGCGGAGGACATCATCGCGCTGGCCTCGCTCGTCGCCACCCGCCGTCCCGCGATGCTGCGCATCGGCTGGGGCCCTGAGCGCAACCGCAACGGCGGCTCGTCGTACCGCGCCATCCTCGGGCTGTGGGTGCTGGCGGGCCACTTCGGCCAGCGCGGGGCGGGCGTCATCGCCAGCCTGTCCGGTGCCTCACCGCTGTCGAGCCGGCGCGTGGCGCTCGGCGAGTGGCCGGCCCGCACCGGGACGGTCAACATGAACCGGGTCGGGGCCATCCTCTGCGGTGAGGAGCCGGGAGCGGTGCCCGCCTCGGTCCTGTTCGTGCAGGGCTCCAACCCCGCGGCCACCGCGCCGGACCAGCGCACGATGCTGCGGGGGCTGGCCCGCGAGGACCTGTTCACTGTCGTCCACGACCAGGTGATGACCGACACCGCCCGCTTCGCCGACGTCGTGCTCCCCGCCACCACCCACTTCGAGGCCGACGACGTGGCCGTCTCGTACGGCACCTATGTCCTGCAGGCGGTGCCGGCCGTCATCGGTCGGGTGGGTGAGAGCCGCACCAACAACGAGCTGGCGGCGGCGCTGGCCGGCCGCCTCGGTCTCGACCCGGTCGAGTTCGACCCGGATCCCGCTGTGCTCCTGGCCCGCATGGCCGGCGGCGCGCCGGTGGAGCCGGTGCGGGAGCTGCGCGAGCGCGGCGGCACCGTGCAGTTCGTGGACAGCTTCCCGGGCTTCGTCGACGGCCGCGCCCGCTTGCTGGTCGACGGCGGGGAACTCCCGCTCCCGCGCTACCGCCCGCTCGACGGTCCGGACGCCCTGACGCTGATCAGCCCGGCGACCGCCAAGACCATCAACAGCATCTTCGCGGAGTTCGACCCGCCGCCCGCCGTCCTGTCGATCAACCCCGCCGACGCGGCCGCGCGCGGAGTAGTTGCAGATTCAATGATTCGCGTGTGGAACGACCAGGCTGAGCTGGAGCTTCCCTGCCGTTTTGACGCTGCGTTGCGTCCCGGTGTGTGCTCAATCCCGAAGGGACTGTGGCTCAGCGCGTTGCCCGGTGGGCTCACCGCGAACAGCCTCGCCCCCGCCACGATCTCCGATCTGGCCGGGGGCGCATGCTTCAATGATGCGCGGGTGCAGGTCGCACCGACCCGTGAAAGGCAGGCAGCTCGATGAAGAAGGTCTGGGCCGAGTTCAAGGACTTCATGAACCGGGGTGACTTCGTCACGATCGCGGTCGGCTTGATCATCGCCCTCCAGACGGTGGCCGTCGTGAACGCCATCATCGAAGGGATCATCAATCCGATCCTCGCTGCCATCGTCGGCAAGAACAATTTGAGCGAGTTCGGGTTCGACATCGGCGACGCCAGGATCAGCATCGGCCTCGTGCTCTCCGCCCTGATCACGTTCGTCGCCGTCCTCATCATCCTCTTCTTCGCCCTGAAGGCGTGGAACGCGCTCAAGCGGCGCTCGCCCGAGGACGACATCGAGACCGAGCTGAGTGTGCTCAAGCAGATCCGGGACGGTCTCAACCGGCCGAGCTGACGGCCGGCATCAGGCCAGGGCGGCGCGCGCCTCACCGACGGCGCGCCCGCCGCCCAGGACCGGGCTGGAGCGCAAGGCCTCCGCGCCCGAGGTGTCGACGCCCAGATGGTCGAGCGCAGCCAGGAGCACGGCGGCGAACCCCCGCCACGACCCGTCGGCCAGCTTGAGGGCGACGGCGTGCCCGTCGGGCAGCGCCGCGACCAGCACTCCCTCGGCGCCGTCCTTGGCCATGAGACCCGGCACGGTGGCCATGAGCGCGGTGACATCGCGCCCGGTGCCACCGACCATGTCGGGGTGGGCGGTCATGGCCACCCGAACCCTGCCGGGCGCGGTCGAGTCGGACGCGCCCGCCAGCGCGGCGAAGCCGCGGGCCAACGCCGTGAGGGACACGGCGTGCGCGGGCGCGCCGCAGCCGTCGACGCCGATGTGGCTCGCGACCTCCCCGGTCACGGACGCGATCACGCCGGTGATGGTCTCCTGCAGCGGGTGGTCGGGTTCCTCGTAGCCGTCGACCGGCCAGCCGTTGATGACGCAGGTGGCGAGCATGCCCGCGTGCTTGCCGGAGCAGTTCTGCAGGATCCGCTCCTTGCCGCCACCGGCGCGGAGGACGTCGGCGGCCGCGGATTCGTACAGTGGGAGTGAGGGCGTGTTGCGCAGCGCGGATTCGTCGAGCCCTGCGCCGGCGAGGATGCGGCGGACGCCCTCGATGTGCGCAGGCTCGCCGTTGTGGCTGGCGCAGACCAGCGCCAGGAGCTCCGGCCGGATATCGAGGCCGAGCTCCATCATCGCGGCGGCCTGCAGCGGCTTGTTGGCCGAGCGGCCGTAGACGGGCGAGTCCACGTCGCCCAGCGCCAGCGCGACCGAACCGTCGCCGGTCAGCGCGACCACGCTCCCGCGATGGCGGCTCTCCACCATCCCCGACCGGGTGACCTCGACGAGGACCGGCTCGATCGGGCGTTCTTCCACCTCGGCGACGGTAGGCGATGACTGAGATACCGTCCGCGACATGAAGGTTGCGCTCACGGTCAACGACTTCCTGCGCCGGGCCGAGCTGGTCTACGCCGATCGGATCGGGGTGATCGACGAACCGGACCAGCCGGCCGCCTCCTGGGGCGAGCTGACGTGGCGCCAGGTCGGCGGAGCGGGCGCGGGCGCAGGCCGCCGGCCTCGACGCGCTCGGGATCGGCCAGGGCGAGCGGGTGGCGGTGGTGAGCCAGAACTCGGCCCGGCTACTCACCAGCTTCTTCGGGGTGAGCGGCAGCGGGCGCATCCTCGTGCCGGTCAACTTCCGCCTGGCCCCACCGGAGGTCGAGTACATCGTGGAGCACTCCGGGGCGCGGGTCCTGCTCGTCGACCCCGAGCTCGACGAGGCCCTGTCCGGCGTGAGCGCCGAGCACCGCTTCGTCATCGGCGCCGAGAGCGACGAGGTGCTGTACCCGTCCGGCGTGGAGCCGGCGCCGTGGACACCGGACGAGGACGCCACTGCCAGCATCAACTACACGAGCGGCACGACGGCCCGGCCCAAGGGCGTGCAGCTGACCCACCGCAACATCTGGATCAACGCCACGACCTTCGGCTGGCACATGGGTGTCAACGACCGGGACGTGTACCTGCACACGCTGCCCCAGTTCCATTGCAACGGCTGGGGGATGCCGTACGCCGTGACCGGTATGGGTGGCCGCCACGTCGTCCTGCGCAAGGTGGACGGGGCGGAGATCCTGCGCCGCGTCGAGCGGCACGGCGTCACCCTCCTGTGCGGCGCGCCGGCGGTGCTGGGCATGATCCTCGACGCCGCCGCGTCGTGGGACGGCCCGGTCCCCGGGAAGGGCACGGTGCGGATGGTGGTGGCCGGGGCGCCGCCGCCGTCGCGCACGATCGAGAGGACCGAGGTCGAGCTGGGTTGGGAGTTCGTACAGATCTACGGCCTGACGGAGACGGCGCCGTTCTTGACGATGAACCGCGCCAGGGCGGAGTACGACGATCTCAACCCGGGCGACCGGGCCCGCCGGCTGGTGCGCACGGGCGCGCCGGCCATCGGCGTCCAGCTCGACGTGGACGGTGAGGGCGAGGTCCTGGCCCGCAGCAACGTGGTGATGGAGGGCTACTGGAACCAGCCCGAGGAGACGGCCCGGGCGATCGTCGACGGCTGGTTCCACACCGGCGACGGCGGGGCCGTGGACGACGAGAGCTACCTGATGATCTCGGACCGCAAGAAGGACGTGATCATCTCGGGCGGCGAGAACGTCTCGTCCATCGAGGTCGAGGACGCCCTGTTCCAGCATCCGGCCGTCGCCGAGGTGGCGGTCATCGGTATCCCGGACGACAAGTGGGGCGAGCTGGTCACGGCGCTCGTGGTGCGGGCGCCGGGTGCCGAGGTCACGTCCGATGAGCTGGTGGCGTTCTGCCGTGAGCGGTTGGCGGGCTACAAGCTGCCCAGGCGCATCGAGTTCCGGGACGAGCTCGCCCGCACGGCCACCGGCAAGCTCCAGAAGTTCAAGCTCCGCGAACCCTTCTGGGCCGGCCAGGACCGCCAGGTCAACTGACCGCGCGCTGATCGGCGGCGCGCCGGCGCGCCGCCGCCCTCGCGGTTACTTCCGTCGCACAAATCGCGGATCGTGGCACGTCAGCGGTCGCCTGGCGCGCTTTGTGCGGGGAAGGTGACCGACGCACCCGCCGAAGCAACGCGGCTCAGAGTTGGGCCCAGCCGCGCAGGACGATGGAGAGGCCGCCGCCGACGAGCGCCAGTGCGGTGATGGACGGGAGGTATCGCAGCACGAGCGCGGCCCGGGGGCGCTGGTACCAGTGCCGCTCGAGCCAGCGCTGGAGGCGGACCAGCAGGAGGCCGGCGCCCATCAGCGCCGCGGCCATCCCCAGGCCGTACAGCCCGACGAGCACGACCCCGAACCAGGTGCGGTGGAGCGCCACGGCCCCGAGCAGGACGACCAGCGCCGAGGGCGTCGGCACCAGCCCGCCGGCCACGCCCATCAGCACCAGCCACGCCTTGCGGAGCGGCGGAGGCTCGGCATGGTGTTGATGGTGATGGTCGTCGTGTCCGTGCTCGTGCCCGTGCTCGTGGTGATGGTCGTGGTCGTGCTCGTGCCCGTGCTCGTGGTGATGGTCGTGGTCGTGGTCGTGGTCGTGGCCGTGGTGGTGATCTGGGCTGTGATCGTGGTCGTGATCCGGCAGACCAGGAAGGCGCAGGTGGCTGTGACCGGTCCGACCCAGGACGACGCGGCGGTACAGCAGCGCCAGGCCGCAGGCGGCGAGCAGCCCGCCGCTGGCCACGGTCAGCCACGGCAGGACACGGTCCGGAGCGACGGCCTGCGACACCCAGATCACGCTCCCGAGGGCCAGGACACCTCCCGTGTGGGTGGCGGCAACGGTGAGGCCGATCGTCACCACCTGGCGCGTGGTGCCCCGACGGCCGACCACGTACGCCGCCATCAGCGTCTTCCCGTGGCCGGGCGCGATGGCGTGCAGGCCGCCCAGCACGAGCGCCACGAGGAGGACGAGCGCCGCCAGGCCGACCGTGAGCTCGCGGTCGCCCACCGTCCGCTGGAACCACGAGGTCAGCGGATCGGCGCCCCGGTCCTGCGGGGCCAGCGCTCCTTCCGTCGCACCTGACCCCGCCCCCGCTTCGAGGGCCGGCCCACCGGGCTCGACGCTCGCCTCGACCTCGAGCTGACGCAGCGGTGAGCGACCATCGGTCGGGTACGCGAGCAGGCGGTCGGACACAGACGTCGTGGGCAGGTCCGTCCCGACGACCGTCGTGCGGTCACCGGCCAGCGCGATCTCCCGCCAGCCGATGCGATCGGCGAAGTTGCGATCCGTGAACGAGAGCTCGGCCCCGTCCCCCAGCGGGGCGCGACCGCGCAGTGGGCACTCCAGGCGGAGCGTCTCCAGGCCACCCTGGCCGGGGAGCAGCCGGACCGACCCGGCGCCCGGGGTCAGCGGGAGCGGTCGCCCGCCGAGTGACACCTCGAGCCCGCCGAGCAGGGATCCGCACTCGGACGCCCTGTACCGCGCGGCCTCGGCCGGACCCAGCGCCCCGTCACCGTCGAGGTCGATGCGCTGCATGGCCTGCACGGTCGGGAGCTCGGCCAGGTCCAACACGTAGTCGACCAAGATCTCGTCGGCACGGACGACGATGCCGGCGTAGGTGTTGACGGTGAGGTTCCCCAGCGGATGCGCGGCCGCGGGGCGGGCGGGGGACACGAGCACCGTGGCGACGACGGCCGCACCGGCGGCTCCGAGCAACGCCAGGCGCCTCATGGCCGCCAGTCCTTGGGGACGGGGACGCCGAGGCGGTCGGCCAGCGCGGTCGCCTCCGGCCGCAGGGCGGGGACGAGCCAGGCGGATGATCCGAAGGCCGTCCGCAGGGCGGTGGCGGCCTGGGCAGGATCACCGGCTGCCGCGAGGGCGACGGCTGCGTGGACCTGCAGCGCCGGCGACCGCGTGCCCAGACGGCGCGCCTCCTCCACGTACGGCATCGCCTCCGCCGGGCGACCGGCGTTCGTCAGCGCCCAGCCCAGCGCGTCGGCGGTGAACACCGTGCGGCGTGTGCGGTACGCGGCCTCGGCCGACGTCACGGCCTCCGTCGGGTCCCCGTGGTCGGCGGCGAAGAGGGCCGACTCCAGGTCCACGGTGGAGCCGGTGGCGGCGAGGAGCTCGGTCCCGGCGCGGGCGAGGGCGAAGCTGTCGGCGGCCCCTTGATCGCGTCCGGCCGCCTGCTGGACCTCGCCCAGGGCGATGGCCGGAGCGGGCGCGGGGGAGCGCTCGACGAGCGCAGTCAGCGTGGCGACGGCCTCGTCGAGACGGCCCTGGGCCGCGGCCACCCGGGCGCGGCCGATCTCGGTGGCGGCCAGTCCGGGCGCCGCGGCGCGGGCCCGTTCGTAGGCGGCCGCGGCGCCGGTCAGGTCACGCGAGGCCAGGAGCTGGTCGCCGATGAGCGTGGCGATGATGGCGCGGTCCTCGGGCGCGGTGGTGGCCTGCTCGGCCTGCAGCATGGCCAGGCGGGCGCCGTCGAGATCGCCGTGCAGCTCACGCAGGTACGACAGGCGCGAGAGGGCGGCGCTGCCGGGCCGGCGGGCCAGCAGGTCGGAGAGGTGATCCTCGGCTTCGTCATAGCGGCCGAGCTCGACGCTGGCGTCGATGAGGATGGTCAGCGGGTCCGGATCGTCGGGTGCCTGTTCGCGCGCGGCACGGCCATGGTCGAGGGCCAGCGCGAAGTCGTGGAGGGAGAGGGCGAGCGCGCCCTCGGTCACCGTCGTGGCAGGGTCACCCGGAGCCAGCGCACCAGCACGGTCGAGCGCGTTGCGGGTGAGGTCGTAGAAGGCCGGGTCGCCGGTGGCGACGGCCTCCCGCAGGTAGCGGCGGGACAGCTCCTGCCAGGCCGGCAGGTCCTCCGGATCGATCGCGGTCCGCTCCTCGAGCTCGGCGATGGCGCTCGTCGACGCCACTCCAACCACCCCGCCGATGTCGTCCCGATCGGCGCCAGCCGCCGAATCGGACGACATGGACGATGAAGATGAGGATGAGGACGTAACGGTCCCGATGGTGACGACCGCGGCAGCGATCACGCCTGCCGCGGCGAGGAGCCCGACGGCCAGCCGTCGGCCGGACGGGCCCGAGGGAGGGCCCGCCGGAGCGGGGGACCCGGAGGCCCCCCGCTCGGACGTGGTGCTCAGCAGCATGAGCCCAGCACCGTCAGCTGTCGTACCCGCTGGCCGGCGCGGCCAGGTAGGGGAACGAGCCGGTGAACGGCCGGTCGTTGGCGTTGACGCCATCGCCCAGGTCCTTGTTGGGCGAGATGTTGAAGTCCGGCGTGAACGCCGTGGCGCCGGCCAGCGCCCGGATCTCCGTGTCCGTCACGTCGTCGGTCAGGAGCCGCCCGTTGGGGAAGGCCGAAGCCGTGGACGTGTTGAGGCGCAGCATCTCCGAGGGCACGACGCCCGCGGGCTGGTTCACGCCCGGGATGCCGGTCAGGAAGATGGTGGCGATGTCCTCCCGGCCACCGAGCCCGAGGCCGAGATCGACCTCGGTCGGCACCTTGACACCCGGATAGAGCACCGGGATCAGGCCGGCCAGCTCGGGCTTCAGGACGCTGGCCGCGAACTGGCCGTCGTTCGCCGGCTGGGAGCCGTTGAACTTGTCCTTTTGCCCGACGGGGATGACCACTTCGTTGACCAGCGGCATGCCCAGCCGGGCCACCTGGACCCAGTTGCCCTTGTGGTTCAGGACGCCGGGCTTGCTCGCGCTCAGGATCCGCTGCGACCGGCGGTACGTGGTCGCCCACACGCCGACGGTCTTCTCGTTGCCCTTGAGCAGTTCGGCCTTGGGCACCTGGAGGGCGATGCTGTGAACGTTGAACCCAGCCACGTAGTCCTTGCCCGGCGCGGCCGGGAGCGGGATCAGGTGGGCGGGGTTGAACGGCCGCAGGCCTCCGAGGTCGAAGATGCTGCCCAGGTCGACGAAGAACGGGTCGTCGCGTGGACCGGCGAAGACCCGCCGGCCGTTGCCGAGGTTCCGGACGCCCTTGGAGCCGAGGTTGGCCTCGTAGTCCGGCGTGGACCGTGGGCCGACGTTGGCCGGGGGCACCGGGAGGTTCTTGCCCAGCGTCTCGGACTTGCCATTCGCCTTGTTGACCTTGGTGACCGAGTAGGTCTGGCGCAGGTTCAGGTCGGCGTCGTCGAGCTTCGTGACCTGGCCGGTGTTGTAGAGGAACGTGTTGGGGTTGGCGTAGGTGGTCGTGAAGCGGAACTGGTACTCGATCTCCGCCTCGGGATCACCGTCGTTGGACACGTTCAACTGGTAGAGCACGTCGTCGCCGAACTTGTAGAAGTTCGGCCCTCCGGCCGGTGACTCGAACGGGATGACGTTGGCGATCAACGTCACCTTGCTCGCGTCGTCCGGGCTCACGAACGCGTAGACGTCCGTGAGGTCGGCCACAGGGTCCTCGGTGATGAGTGGCGCCTCCCGATGGGAGGAGGCCTGCACGCCGGTGGTCGTACCGGCGAGCAGAGCGCCAATCACCCCGAGCGCCGGCAGGCCTCGCCGGAGCAGCTTGCGGGATGTGGTCATGCGTATCCTCTCGTTGCCAGCCGGTCGTGCCGGCCTCCTGGTTGGTAGGTGCTCCCTTGCTGGTCACACCGCCCGGGGGGCTGGCACCTGTTGCCCCCCCGGCGCTGTGACCGGCTGTCGTCCTGGCGTCAGCGCTGGATCACACCGATGACCTCCCAGTCCTCGCCCAGCGGGGCCAGCGCCACCTGGAGCGGGAGCGGGCCGTCGACCGGGACGACCCGCACGAAGGTGGATGCATCTGCACCGAACGTGTTCAGCACGGGCGTCGGGTCGCGGAAGCCGTCCAGCCCCTGCGCCGCGCCGGCCCGGAACGTGCCGGCGGTCCCGCACAACGTGTCCGCCAGCGTGGGCTGGCCCAGGAGGTTGCCGCCGTACACGGGAGCCTCACGGCAGCCCTGCTGCTCGGTCACCCAGCGCTGCGCGGCCTGCGTCGCCGCGGTGTCGGCGGGCAGGACCGGCTCGGAGGTCGAGTCGGCGTAGGCCACGCGATGGCCTCCGTCCTCCTCGACCGTCGCCCACGTGGCGCGGGCCCGGGGAGGTACGAACCCCGCCACCTCGTCGAGGCGGGGCTCGAAGACGACGTCGGTCGTCACCGAGTCGGGCCCGACCGCGGTGACCTGAAAGTCGAGCACGCGGGGGAGGGTGAGCAGCCGGTCCTTCCACGTGGCGTACGGACCTGAGGCGGCCCGGTCCTCCGCGGAGAGCGATGAGTAGCTGCGCTCCGGGTCGGCCGCGACGAGCGCATTGAGCAGCCCGGTCACGGCTTCTTGCGGGGTCGCGGCCGCGGCCGACAGCGGCGGCGCGTCCGGCTCGGGCATCGCGCCCGCCAACGCGTTGGGCCGGGCGGTGTCGATGCCGTCGAGGACGCGGGACGCCTCCGGGCTGTTGCGGAACGGCTCGTCGTCGCGGGCCACGAGGTAGGTCCCGCCCGCCGCCAGCCCTGCGGCGGCGACGGCGGCGACGGTGAGCAGAGCGGCGGGTCGGGTTCTCACGGCCGGTGCTTCGTACGGTCCGTCGAGCCGGATTGTCGTTCGTCGCACATGCGATCAGCTCGCAACGAGGGCGACTTGCCGCGAGGGATTCGCCAGGATGGACTGACATCCGTGTTCGACCGGATCCGGCCCTTGCCCCCGGCCGTCGCGACCTTGGCCCTGAGCTCCCTCTGCGCGCTCGGCCTGGCCGCCTGCTCATCGGGTTCGTCCGAGGGCGTGCCGCTCGACGCGCTGGCCGAGGGCACGAGCTCGCCCGTCACCGTCCCGCCGGGCAACGCGCCCGCGGCGAGCCGTCCGGACACCGGCGCCACCGGCGTCCCGGCGCCGGTCCTGGAGACGGTCGAGGAGGTGCTCGGCGGCCAGGCGTCCATCTCGCGGCCGGTCGGGGACGACGGCAGCCGGCCACAGGTCGAGGACGACCGGGTGTTCGTGCTCGGCGACTCGATCACCGAATCGGCCGGTCCGGAGATCTACGACACCATCGACGGCCAGCTCGAGGCGCTCGGCTGGAGGCCGACGATCGACGCTCGCGCCGGCCGGACGACACCGCAGGGGCTCGACGTGCTGGAGGACCGGCGCGACGACGTCCACGACGTCGTGATCGTGCTCCTCGGCCACAACGACGCCGTCGACCCCGCGGCCTACCGCGACCGCCTGGAAACGATGATGGCCGACCTGGCCGATGTCCCGCTGGTCCTCCTCCTGACGAACTACGAGTTCGAGCGCGGCCGTGACCGCATGAACGACGAGCTGCGGCTCGTCGACGCCCTGCACGACAACGTGCAACTCGCCGACTGGGACGCCGTGGCCCGGGCGACGGACGGTGCGATCGGTCCGGACGGCCTCCACCTGACCCGGACCGGCGCGCAGGCGCTCGCCGCCACCATGGCGGTGTCCCTCGGCCCCGCCCCTTCGTAGAGGGGCCGCCCGTAGCATGGCTGGGGTGAGCACGCCGTCCCCGGTCCCGCCGCCGATCGCCTACCTCGACCACGCGGCCACCACGCCGATGCGGCCGGAGGCAGTGGACGCGATGTTGCCGTTCCTCACCGAGCGCTTCGCCAACCCGAGCGGCTCGCACGGTGCGTCCCGGGACGCGCGGCTCGCGCTCGACGAGGCCCGTGACGACGTCGCTGAGGCGCTCGACTGCGCGCCGGGCGACGTGGTGTTCACCGGGTGCGGCACGGAGGCCGACAACCTCGCCGTCCTGGGCTCCGCCCGTCGTCACGGTGGCCTGGCGGTGTGTCCGGCGGCCGAGCACGATGCCGTCCTGCACTCGGTCGAGCACCTGCAGGGTCGAGTCGTCGTCGTCGACGCCGCCGGCGCGGTAGACCTGGACCGTCTGGCCGGCGCGCTGGATCCGTCCGTGCGGGTCGTGTCGGTCATGACGGTGAACAACGAGGTGGGTACCGTCTCGCCGCTGGCCGACGTGGTCGCGCTGGTCCGGGACCGGTCGCCTCAGGCCGTGGTCCACACGGACGCGGTCCAGGGCTTCCAGTGGCTGGACCTGCCGGCCGTCGTCGCCGGCTGCGACCTGGTGGCGGTGTCGGCCCACAAGTTCGGTGGGCCCAAGGGTGTCGGTGCCCTCGTCGTCCGCGGCGGCGTCGCTCTGGAGCCGCTGCTCATGGGCGGCGGGCAGGAACGGGATCGGCGTAGCGGGACACACAACGTGGCCGGGATCGTGGCGATGGCCGCGGCGATGAAGGCCACGGTCGCCAGCCGTGAAGCGACCGTGGCGCGGGTGATGGCGCTGCGCGACCGGCTGCTCGACGGCTTGCTGTCCGAGATGGACGGCCTCAGCGAGACCGTTCCCCGGGCCCGGAAGGTGGCCGGGTCGGCCCACGTCTGCATCGAGGGTGTCGAGAACGAGGCCATGCTCTTCCTGCTGGACCGGGAGGGCATCTGCGCGTCCGCGGCCTCGGCGTGCAGCAGCGGGGCCATGGACCCGTCCCACGTCCTGGCCGCGATGGGACTGCCCCGTGAGGCCGCGGCGGGATCGCTCCGGTTGTCGCTGGGTTGGTCCTCCACGGATGCCGACATCGATCGTGTGCTCGAGGTGCTGCCCGAGGCCGTCGCCCGGCTGCGGCGTCGCGCGCCGGTCGGCTGAGGTCCGGCCGGTCTTGAACGTTCTCGTGGCCATGAGCGGCGGGGTGGACTCCTCCGTCGCCGCCGCGCTCCTGCGCGACGCGGGCCACGAGGTGGTCGGGGTCACGATGAAGCTGTGGGGCGGCGAGAGCGACACGGGCTGCTGCTCGGTCGCGGACGTCGACGACGCCCGGCGCGCCGCGCAGCAGCTCGGCATCGACCATCTCGTGTTCAACTTCGGTGACGACTTCACGGCCCACGTCGTCGGTCCCTATCTCGACGCGCACATGGCCGGCCGCACGCCGAACCCGTGCATCGAGTGCAACCGGCACCTGAAGTTCGCGCGGCTGGCCGAGCGCGCCGACCTTCTCGGCTTCGATGCGGTGGCGACCGGGCACCACGCAAAGGTTGTTCGCGCCGCACTGACCGGGGGATCGTGGCGACTCGGTCGCGGGGCCGACCGGGCGAAGGACCAGAGCTACGTGCTCCACATGCTCGGGCAGGAGCAGCTGGCCAAGACGCTGCTGCCGGTCGGGGAGCTGACGAAGGACGAGGTCCGTCGCCGGGCGGGCGTGCTCGGCCTGCGGACGGCCGCCAAGCCCGACAGCCAGGACGTGTGCTTCATCACGTCGCGGGGCGGCCGGCGCGGCTTCGTGGGGACGCGGGTGCCGCTGCACGCGGGGACCGTCGTCGATACGTCCGGCCACCGGCTGGGCGTCGTACCGGCGGTCGAGCTGGTGACCGTCGGCCAGCGCAAGGGTGTCGGGCTGCCGGGGGGCGGGCCGGCGCGCTACGTCGTGGACGTCGACGTGGCCGAGGCCGTCGTGACGGTGGGCTCGGCGGAGGAGCTCCTGGTCGACGCGCAGCGGGCCGGGGCCTGTACCTGGGTCGACGAGCCTCCCGGCGGCGAGGTGCTCGTACAGACCAGTGCCCATGGCGTGCCCCGTTCGGCGACGGTCGAGCCGGTGCCCGACGCCGATGGCATTGGCACGATCGTCGTGCGCTGGCACCAGCCGCAGCGCCGGGTGGCGCCTGGCCAGAGCATCGTGCTGTACGACACCACGGACACGTTCGTGCTCGGTGGAGGAGTCGCCGGCTCTGCCGGCGCAGGAGCAGAGGCCGCGCCCACTCAGCCGTGACGCTGACGGCGCTCGCCCTCGGCCACGGCGCCATCCAGGAGGGTGGGACGGCAGAGGAAGGCGCCCGTACGGACCGCGGTCGAGTCGCCCGGGCGGCGCTCCTTGCGCACGACGGACTCGGGGTCGCGCAGGGTCACCTCGACTGCGGCGCCGAGTGAGCCGCCGGTCAGATCGAGCGCGTTTGTGGTCGCCAGGGCCCGCGTGAACGACCGCACCGCCCGCCAGCGGAACATCGCCGTCTCGGCGAGCACCAAGGGGTCGTGCAGGGCGAGGCCGGCGGGGACGAAGACGAGGAAGCGTCGCGAGAGCACGTGGAAGCGGCGGGGGAGGACGACGAGCAGGCCCACAGCGACGGCGGACACCACGGCCCCGACCGCCCACTGCCGGGCGGCCAGGAGGAGCGGGCCCGCGGCCACCGAGGCGGCGAGTGCGAGCCACAGGACGGGGAGCGGGCCGAGCACGAGCTGACCCGGCGGACGCAGCGGGAAGCGCGCCTCGTCGCCGTACGCCGAGCCCTGCACGAACACGCGACCCACCTGAGGGTGGAACCCGACCACGGCTACCGCCGCGCCCGCCACGACCGCCATCAGCGCCGCCGGGCCCGGATCGTCGACGAGGGCGATGACTCCCACCACCACGGGCGCGGGGGCCAGAAGACGCAGGACGGTGAGCGCCACGGTCGTCGGGACCAGGCCGGCGACGAGGCCCACGGCCCACAGCCCCCACAGGCCGATCGCCGCGACCAGGCCGACCGCAGTGCTGGTGCCGTCGAGCAGATCTCCCATCGCAACGCCAGCAGTGAGCGGCAGCAGCAGCCACAGCACGCGCAGCACCCACAGCGACGTTCGACCCACCGATGCAGACTTGCCGACGGCGGGATCGACCCGCCAACGTAGGGCCCAAGAGCGCTACGGTGCCGAGTGCGCAGAGAGGGGGGAAGCGCTATGGAAGTCCGGATGCCGGCGGGCGTCGTGACGGGCGTCGGGAGCCTTCCGCACACCGACGCGCGCGCCGCCGCGGACTTCGTGCTCGAACTGCTGCCAGAGCTCCCGGCCATCCCCTCCCTCCCGCAACGATCGCCGGCCGAGCGCATCCTGGCCCACGGGCTGGTCGGCGTCAGAGGGGTGATGATCGACGACGCAGGCGAGGTGCGCGTGGACATCGACCGCCTCGATCCACTGGCCGCCATTCAGCTCGAGCCGGAGCACGACGCCTTCGGTGGCCTGCGAGCGTTCCTCGACGCCGCGGTCGGCCGCCGCGGGCCGGTGAAGTGGCAGGTGGCAGGGCCCGTCACCCTCGGCCTGGCGCTGATGCGGCGCGGCGCGCCACCGGCGCTGGCCTTCGACGTCGCCATCCGGGCCGTGCGCGAGCACCTGCGCACCGTCCGGCAGTGGGTGGCCGACGCGCTTCCCGACTGCCCGCAGGTGGTCGTGATCGACGAGCCGGGGTTCAGCGGTGTGCTCGAGCCCGGGTTCCCGATCCCTCCCGACACCGCCATCGACCTTGCGTCCGGCGCGCTGGCCGCCATCGAGCAGCTGGCGATGATGGGCGTGCACTGCTGCGCGGACGGCGACCTGGCGGCCATTGCCGCGACCGGCCCGTCGATCCTCTCCGTGCCCGTGAGCGGCGCGCTGGTCGAGGTCGCCGGGCACCTCTGCAGCTTCCTGGATGCCGGGGGATGGATCGCGTGGGGTGCCGTGCCGACCGACGGCCCGGTCGGGCACAGCCCCGACCGGTACTGGCGTGAGCTCTCGGCGCTGTGGTGCGCACTCGCCCAGCAGGGCTGCGACCCCGCCAAGCTGCGCACCCGGGCCATCGTCACGCCGGCCTGCGGGCTGGCGCTGCACGACGAGGAGCAGGCGGCGGCGGTCCTGCGCCTGACCGACGAGGTCGCCCGCAAGATCCACGGCGAGGACCTCACCCGCCGCCTCACCGTCGGTTCCTGACGCCTCCCGCGTCCTTGTCGCTGACGCCGGCGGCGTCGAAGGTGGCCATCTCCCGCAGGATCCTCGCCGCCGCCTCGACTACGGGCAGGGCCAGACAGGCGCCGCTGCCCTCGCCCAGGCGCATACCGAGGTCCAGCAATGGTTCGAGCTGCAGGTCCTCGAGCACCGCGGCCGCGCCCGGCTCGACGGACCGGTGACCGGCCACGCAGCAGGCGACCACGTCGGGGGCGAGGCGGGCGGCGACGAGGAGGGCGGCGTCCGCGATCACACCGTCGACCACCACCGGCACCCGCGCGGCCGCGCCACCGACGACGAAGCCCGTCAGCGCCGCCAGCTCCAGCCCGCCGAGCGCGGCCAGCGCCGCCAGCGGACCGTCGGCGACCGCGTTCGCATGCCGTTCGAGCGCCTGGTCGATGACCGCCACCTTGCGGGCGAGCGTGACGTCGTCGATGCCGGTGCCGCGACCGGTGACGGCGGCGGGAGCCCGGTCGGTGAGCGCGGCGATCAGGGCCGCGGCCGGGGTCGTGTTGCCGATGCCCATCTCACCCGTCACGAGGCAGCGGGCGCCGTCCGCCACGAGCATCGCCGCCACCTCGGCGCCGGCGTCGAGCGCGGCGACCGCCTGGTCGACGGTCATGGCCGGGCCCTCGGCCAGGTCGGCGGTGCCGGCGGCCACCTTGCGCAGCAGCAGCCCCGGCTGTTCGTCGAGGGCTGTGGCCACGCCGACATCGACGACCAGCACGCGGGCGCCGTGCTGTCGGGCCAGCACGTTGATGGCCGCCCCGCCGGCGCAGAAGTTGGCCACCATCTGCGCGGTGACCTCCTGGGGCCACGGCGTCACGCCCTGGGCGACGACGCCGTGATCCCCGGCGAAGACGGCGACGGCGCCGGGAACGGGCAGCGGCGGCGGGCAGCGACCGGCGATGCCGCACAGCTGGCGGCCGAGCACCTCCAGCCGGCCGAGTGCGCCGGGCGGCTTGGTGAGACGGCGGTCGAGCGCGTCCGACTCCGCCATGGCCGCGCGGTCGAGCGGCTCCAGGCCCGCCAGCGCCGACGAGAACGAACCGCTCACGGAGAGCGACGGTACCCGGCGCGGTTCGGACGGTCCTTGTCGACGGCGTCCGGTACGTTCCGTCCATGAGCTTTCCATCGGACCTGGAGATCGCCCAGGGTGCGACGCTCAAGCCGCTGCCCGATGTGGCGGCGGAGATGGGCATCGGACCGCACCTGCTGGAGCCCTACGGGGACTCGGTGGCCAAGATCAAGCTCGAGGCCATCGAGGAGCTGGCCGAGCGGCCGCGGGCCCGCTACGTGGTCGTCTCCGCGGTGACGCCGACACCGCTCGGCGAGGGCAAGACGACGACCACCGTGGGGCTCGGGCAGGCGTTCCGCCACATCGGGAAGCGGGCGACCATCGCCGTTCGCCAGCCGTCGATGGGGCCGACGTTCGGCATCAAGGGTGGCGCGGCCGGTGGCGGCTACAGCCAGGTCGTACCCATGGAGCTGCTGAACCTGCACCTCACCGGTGACTTCCACGCCGTGACCGCGGCGCACAACCTGCTGGCAGCCGTCCTCGACAACCACCTGCACCAGGGCAACGCGTTGGGGCTCGACCTGCACAACATCACGTGGCGGCGGGTGCTCGACGTCAACGATCGTGCCCTCCGCAACATCGTGATCGGGCTGGGCAGCCGCATGGACGGAGTCACCCGACAGACGGGCTTCGACATCACAGCGGCCTCCGAGGTGATGGCCGTTCTGGCGCTGGCGTCGTCGCTGGCCGACCTCAAGGCGCGCCTCGACCGCATCGTCGTCGGCTACACGACGGGCGGCGAGCCGGTCACCGGCGCCGACCTCCAGGGGAGCGGGGCCATGGCCGCCATCCTCCGCGACGCCACGAAGCCCAACCTGCTCCAGACCCTCGAGCACACGCCGGTGCTCGTGCACGCCGGCCCGTTCGGGAACATCGCGCACGGCAACTCGTCCGTGCTCGCCGACCTGATCGGCATCCACTGCGGGGACTACCTCGTCACCGAGGCAGGATTCGGCGCGGACATGGGAGCCGAGCGGTTCTTCAACATCAAGTGCCGGAGCTCCGGTCTGCAACCCGACGCCGCCGTCGTCGTCGCGACGGTGCGCGCGCTGAAGGCTCACTCCGGCCGCCACCGCATCGTGGCCGGCAAGCCGTTGCCGGAAGATCTCCTCGCCGAGAACCCGGACGAGGTGCACGAGGGCGGCGCCAACTTGCGCAAGCAGATCGAGAACATCCGCGTCCACGGCGTGTCGCCGGTGGTCGCGGTCAACGCGTTCCCGACCGACCATCCCTCGGAGTGGAAGGCCATCGAGGAGATCGCGGCGTCGATGGGCGCCCGAGCCGCGGTGTGCCAGCACTTCGCCGACGGCGGGGCCGGTGCCACCGATCTCGCCGAGGCGGTGGCGGAAGCGGCCGAGGAGCCGACGCGGTTCGAGTTCCTGTATCCGGACGATGCCTCCCTCCGGGAGAAGATCGAGGCGGTGGCGACGAAGATCTACGGCGCCGATGGTGTGACGTACCTGCCGGCGGCGAGCCGGCAGCTCGACACCTACGAGCGCAACGGCTTCGGCCACCTGCCCGTGTGCATCGCCAAGACGCACCTGTCGCTCTCGTCCGATCCCACCCTCAAGGGCGCGCCGACGGGCTGGACCATGCCCGTGCGCGAAGTGCGGGCGTCCGTCGGCGCCGGGTTCATCTACCCGCTGTGCGGCGAGATGAGCACGATGCCCGGCCTGGGAGCGGCGCCCGCTGCCTTCAGCATCGACGTCAAGGACGACGGGACGATCGTCGGCCTGTCGTGACGGCCGAGCCCGGCATCAGCGGTACAGCTCCCACTCTCCCGACGTGATCTGCGCGGCGGTGATCCTCAGGATCGGAACGCCCGGCAAGGAGTAGTAACCCCGCGCCACGGTCACCGCGGCCGCGTTGGCTTCCTGGATGCACACGATCTCTTCGCCGCCGCTCTCGGCATGGCGGAGCGTCCATCGCTCGGCGAGGGACGGAAGACCGTCGGTCAGTACCTGATCCGTCGCCTCCTGGCGGCGGTCATGGCGTCCGAGCACGGCGCCGAACACCGTGAGGGCGTACCACTGCCCGTCACGCGCCTCGACGTGTCCGCACAGCTCGCCGTCGCTCCGCCTCCTGACCTCGTCCACGGGGTTCGAGCTTGTCAGGTCATGCTCGGTCCGGTGCGTGGCGGGTGACCTCGTGCGAGGGAGGGGTCTTACGATGCGCGACATGGCAGACGCACGCTCGTTCCGCATGGGCAGACTCGACCACGTCCACATACGTGTGCCCGACCGCGCCGAGGCGGCCGCGTGGTACGCGAGACATCTCGGGTTCGAACCGGTGGAACGGTTCGCGTTCTGGGCGAACGGCTTCGAGGGCGGCCCTCTCCAGATCTCCGCCGACGGTGGCCAGACGACGCTGGCACTGTTCGAGGTCAGCGAAGGACACCCCATGGTCGCTCAGGCGACGGGGGTCGCGTTCAGTGTCGATGCCGAGAACTTCATCTCGTTCGCGCGGTCGCTGCCTGGTGAGATCAACGGGACGTCTGGTCGGCCGCTCGTGTCGGACGACGTGATCGACTTCGACCTGTGCTGGGCGTATGACTTCGCGGATCCCTGGGGCAATCGGTACGAGCTCAACTGCTACGACTACGACCGGATCAAGACCGATCTGATCGAGCCCGACGGCATCACTCCGGTCCGCTACTGGCCCCGCGAGCTGTTCGATGGGTATCTCAGATCCGGGGTGAGTCACCAACCTTGACACCGGTGGTGTGATCCTCTGGGAGAACACCTCAGAACTGGAGGACTAGATGGCCCAGTACCTCATGATCCAGCAGTTCGGTGCTCGAGAGGATGCAGAGGCGACGCGAGCGAACTTCCAGGCGACGCTCGACTACTTCGTGACGTGGAAGCCGGTCGACGGGATCGAGATGGTGCATCTCTGGATGGCGCTCGACCTCAGCCGGGCGTTCTCCATCTGGGAAGCGGATGATCCGCTGAAGGTGGCGACGACGGTCGCGAACTTCTTGCCGTTCGGGAACATCGAGACGATTCCCGTCGACACGACCGAACCGATGATCGGCGCCATGGTCGCCGGCGGGTTGATGGAGTTCCCGGCCCCGTCCTGATAGTCCGGGAGAACTACGCCTCGCTGGCCCCGGAGCGGTCGGCGGGCTCGAGCAGCACGAGCGGGATCTCGCGCTCGGTCTTGGTCTGGTAGTCGCCGTACCCCTTGTAGGCGGCGGTCACCTGAGGCCACAGCACCGCTCGTTCCATCGGGGTCGCCACCCGCGCGCATCGACCGCTTCGGCTTGCCGGTGAACGCGACCTCCACGTCGGGATGGTCACGCAGGTTGAGGAACCAGGCGGGGTGGTGGTCGTCGCCGCCGCGGGACGCGACGATCACGATGCTGTCGCCCTGCTGCACCGGTGACGTCAGCATCACCGAGCGGGGCTGACCGCTCTTGCGGCCCGTCGTCGTCAACTCGAGCACCGGCATGCCTATGGCTCGCCATCCCAGGCGGCCGAAGCTGATCGTGAGGAGGCCCCGATGGATGGCGTTCATGGCCTTCAGTTGCAGATCGCTCGGCATGGCGCGGGACACTAGATCTCCTCCGATGAGTTCGTGCGCCGGTGATCGTCTTCATGGACGAGCGAACTGCGGCCCGTGCCGTGCGATAGGAGCCGATGATGTCAACGCAGACCGCCGACAACGATGTCGAACAGCCAGCCGCTGTCCCGCCGGTCGTCGACCAGTCGACGTGGGAGACGGCCCTGGCCGAGCTGCGCGTGCGCGAGAAGGCCGCAACCCGTGAGCTCGACGCCATCGCCGCCGCCCGCAGGCGCCTCCCGATGGTGGAGCTGCCCGAGTACACGCTCGACGGTGCCGACGGCCCGGTTCGGCTCGTGGACGTGTTCGACGGCAGGACCCAGCTGATCGTCTACAACCACATGTGGTTCCCCGGTGAGGAATGGCAGTGCCCGGGCTGCACGGGCTTCACGAGCCAGTTCACCCGGCTCGAGTTCCTCGACGGCTACGACGCCCGCTTCGTCATCGTCACCCAGGGCCCGATCGACGAGGCACTGGCCTACAAAGCGAGGGTGGGCAACAAGATGACCTGGTACTCCTCGGCGAACAGCTCCTTCGGGACGGACATGGGTGCCCCGCCGGGCGGTGGGTTCCAGGTGAACGTCTTCCTCCGCGTCGGCGACACCGTGTACCGGACGTACAACACCCAGGGCCGCGGCACCGAGCAACTCAGCCACAGCTTCGCTCTGATCGACCTGCTGCCATACGGCCGCCAGGAGGAGTGGCAGGACTCACCCGAGGGCTGGCCCCAGTCGCCCACGTACAGCCGCTGGGCTCCCTCGGAGGCGTTCGCCCGCTACGCAGAGAAGGTCTGACCCGGGCCGTTCCGTCCCTTGCACGGACGGCGCGAGGAAGGAACACTCCCCGAGGTGGGCGATCTGCTGCTGCGGAACGTCCGACCGTGGCCACGCGAGCCCGGCTCGGACGTGATCGACCTGGTGATCCGCGACGGCCGGATCGCCAGTGGTCCCGCGCCCGCCGGGATGCCCGTCGCCGACGGCGGCGGTGGGGTGCTGCTACCGGCCTTCGCCGACGTCCACGCCCACCTCGATTCGACGCGTCTCGGTCTGCCCTTCCGGCCGCACACCGCCGAGCCCGGGCTGGCCGGGCTGATCCTGAACGACCGCCGGAACTGGCGCACGGCGGGAGGATCCGTAGAGGAGCGCGCGACCCGCACGCTCGGTGTCACGATCGCGTCCGGTGGGACGGCGGTTCGCAGTCACGCCCAGGTCGACACCGACACCGGGCTCGACCGGTTGGAGGGCGTTCTGGCGGCCTGTGAGGCGCACGCAACTCGGGCCGACCTGCAGGTGGTGGCGTTCCCGCAATCGGGGATCCTGCGCGACCCGGGCACGGCCGACCTGCTCGATGCCGCCGTGCGAGCCGGGGCCGACCTCGTCGGTGGTCTCGATCCGTGCGCCTTCGACCGTGACCCGGTCGCCCACCTCGACATCGTGTTCGGCATCGCGAACCGGCGAGGGGTCGGCGTCGATATCCACCTGCACGAGACCGGCGAGCTCGGGGCGTTCACGATCGAGCTGATCGCCGAGCGCACGGTGGCCCTCGGCATGCAAGGTTCGGTGACCATCAGCCACGCGTTCGCGGTCAGCAGTGTCGACGCCAGCCGTCAGGCCGCGCTGATCGACCTGCTCGCCGCCGCCGACATCGCGCTCGACGACGGTCGCGCCCGGCAACCGAGAACCGCTGCCGCTGGAGGCGCTGCGCGCCGGCGGCGTGCGCGTCGGGCTGGGCCAGGACGGGATCCGGGACTACTGGTCGCCTTACGGCAACGGCGACCACCTGGAACGGGCGTGGCAGCTGGCCTTCCGCAACGGGTTCCGCGACGACGACCTCGTCGAGCTCTGCGTCGACGTGGCCGCCCGTGGTGGGCGATCGATCATCGGGGCGACCGGCTGGTCGTCAGAGCCGATCACGGACGATGCCGTCACCGGCCTGGCGACCGGCGCTCCCGCCGATCTCGTCGTGGTCGCCGCCGACACCGTCACCGCGGCCGTCATGGATCACCCACCGCGGACCCTCGTCATCCGCCGCGGCGCGGTGATCGCCCGGGACGGCCAGCTCTGCTGAACCGGAAGGAGATCGCAGCTCGGGTTGCCATCACGCCGTCCATGAAGGCGGCTGGCGACTGCAGTTGGGTCCGAACCGCGAGCTGCGGATCATGCTGCCCGAGGGCAAGGTGATGGCGACCCAGCCCGCCGACGAGGGCAGCCGCATGGGGCGGGCGGCAACCCTGCGCCACCCCCTGGCTAACGTCCATCACATGGCCCGCGCTGCGCGACATCCTGTTGATCTGGCCCAGGACGCGGTGGGGAGGGTGGAGGAGCTGCGGGCCCTCATCGCGCACCACAACCAGCGGTACTACGAGTTCGACGAACCCGAGGTGTCGGACGCCGAGTACGACGCCCTGCTGCTGGAACTGCGGGCGCTGGAGGAGGCCCACCCGGACCTGGTCGTGCCGGACTCGCCGACGCAGCGGGTCCAAGGTTGGGCGTCGGTCACCTTCTCGCCGGTCGTCCACCGGGTACCGATGATGAGCCTCGACAACGCGTTCGACGCCGGCGAGCTGGCGGCGTGGGGGGCACGAGTCACACGGGGCCTGGGAGGCGCGGCGGCGCAGTACGTCTGCGAGCTGAAGATCGACGGCCTGGCCATCAGCATCCGCTACGAGCGGGGCCGGCTCGTGCAGGCGGCCACCCGCGGCGACGGCCAGGTGGGTGAGGACGTCACCGCGAACGTCGCCACCATCGCCGTGGTGCCGAGGCGCCTGGCGGCCGGCGCGCCGGAGGTGCTGGAGGTCCGCGGTGAGGTGTACATGCCGGTCGCGGCGTTCGAGGAGCTGAACCGCCGTCAGGAGGAGGCCGGCCAGCGCCTCTTCGTCAACCCCCGCAACTCGGCCGCCGGGTCGCTGCGCCAGAAGGACGCCTCCATCACCGCCAGTCGCGAGCTGGCGTTCTGGGCGTATCAGCCCGGGGAGGTCGTCGGCGGGCCCGAGCTCACGAGCCATCACCAGACGCTGGAGCTCCTGGCGGAACTCGGCCTGCCGGTCAACCCGGAGATCGCAACGCTCGAGTCGCTCGACGAGGTGGCGTCGTACTGCTCCCGCTGGCAGGAGCACCGCCACGACCTCGGGTACGAGATCGACGGCGTCGTCATCAAGGTCGACGACCTGGCCCAGCGGGACCTCCTGGGCTTCACGTCGAAGGCGCCGCGGTGGGCAATCGCGTACAAGTTCCCGCCGGAGGAGCGCAACACCGTCCTGAACGACATCATGGTGTCGATCGGCCGCACGGGCAGGGCGACACCCTTCGCCGTGCTGCAGCCGGTGTTCGTCGGTGGATCCACGGTCGGGCTGGCCACGCTCCACAACGAGGACCAGGTGCGGGCCAAGGACGTGCGCCCCGGGGACACGGTCATCGTGCGCAAGGCGGGTGACGTCATCCCCGAGGTCGTCGGCCCCGTTGTGTCGCTGCGGCCGAAGGGCACCGAACCGTGGGTGTTCCCCACCATCTGCCCATGCCCGTTGCGCTCCACCCTCGTCCGGGCCGAGGGCGAGGCCGACACCCGCTGCGTCGAGCCGGCCTGCCCGTTCCAGCGGGATCAGCGCATCATCCACTTCGGGTCGCGCGGTGCCATGGACATCGAGGGGTTGGGCGAGCGGACGGTCCTGCTCCTGTCCGAGCTGGGCCTGGTGAAGGACGCGGCCGACATCTACACGCTCCGGACCGAGGACCTCCTCGGCCGGGAGGGTTGGGGCGAGGTCAGCGTCGGCAACCTGCTGGCAGCCATCGAGGGCTCGAAGTCGCGGCCGTTGCCCCGGCTGCTGACAGCGCTCGGCATCAAGCACCTCGGGCCGGCGGCGTCCGAGGCGCTCGCCCGGGGCTTCGGCACGCTCGACGCCATCATGGGAGCCAGCGAGGCCGACCTGGCCACCACCGAGGGCGTCGGACCGGTCATCGCGGCGTCCATCACGCAGTGGTTCGCGGAGGACGGCAACCGGGACATGGTCGAGCGCCTGCGCAGGGCCGGGGTCGACTTCGGGCAGGTGGTCGTCAGCCGGCAACCGCAGGTGCTGGCCGGCAAGGCAGTCGTGGTCACCGGGACGCTGGAGGGCTTCAGCCGGGAGGAGGCGGAGGGGGCCATCAAGGACCGGGGTGGCAAGAGCCCGGGCAGCGTCAGTGCCAAGACGTTCGCCGTGGTCGTCGGGAGGGAGCCGGGCGCCAGCAAGCTGACGAAAGCGGAGAGCGTGGGCGTGCCGATCCTCGACGAGGCCGGGTTCGCCGCCCTGCTGGAGACCGGCGAGCTCCCCGCCTGAGGCCGTCGCCCTCGCCGTCGCCCTGTCGGGTCAGGCGACCTTGAACGTCCAGGTGTACTGGCGGGCCGTGTCCTCGCCCTCCTCCAGCTTCCAGAAGCGGGCGGTGATGGTGTGCTCCCCGGGATCGAACTCGGGGATGGGAGCCCCGGGCAGATCGAGGGGCTGATACAGCAACGTGTTGAGGGCGGGATCGAAGCGGACGTCCGCGATGCGCTCGACGACGCCGGGATTGGCGCCGTCCGGGGCCACCACCTCCCGGGTCACGAGGGTCTCGCCGTCGATGATGAGCTCCCCGGTGTAGCCGGTGGCCAGGTCGATGCCTACCTCGGACTGCCGCAGGACCAGATCGTCCTGGCTGGGGATCAACCGCTCGATGGCGGGGTTCTTCACACCCTGCGCGTCGCTGCCGACTCGGGCCGAGGTGAAGGCGTAGATCACCAGCACCAACCCGACGGCGAAGCCCAGGCTGATGAGGAAGGTGCGTAGGTCGAAGCGCCGCCGGCTGGCCACGGCGAAAGCATGGCTGATGCCCGCTCCCGCCGCCCATCGGGCCTGGAACGACCGATCGGCCGGCCGGGCTGCCACCCGGTGCGACGGACCGAGCGGTAGGTTCGAGAGGCGATGTCCGGGTACGGAGAGGAGTCGATTGGGCGGGTCCTGGGCGGGCGCTACCGGTTGGTGGCGGCGGTCGGCACCGGCGTGTCGGCGACCGTGTACCAGGCCGACGACGTCCAGCTCCGCCGGCGGGTGGCCGTCAAGGTGCTCCATCCCTCCCTGGCCGAGGACGCCGCCTTCCTGCGCCGTTTCCAGAGCGAGGCCCAGGCCGCCGCGGCCCTCAGCCACCCGAACATCATGGCCATCTTCGACTGGGGCACCGACGGCCGGGTGCCCTACCTGGTCCTCGAGTACCTGGGCGGGGGCAATCTGCGGGCGATGCTCGACCGAGGCCGGCTCCTCAGCCCCTCGCAGGCACTGCTCGTCGGGCTCGAGGCCAGCCGGGGTCTGGACTACGCCCACCGCCGGGGCTTCGTGCACCGGGACATCAAGCCCGCCAACCTCCTCTTCGGCGAGGATCGCCGCCTGCGCATCGCCGACTTCGGCCTGGCCCGCGCCATCGCCGATGCGGCCTGGACCGAGCCGTCGGGCGTGATCCTGGGGACCGCCCGCTACGCGTCGCCGGAGCAGGCCAGGGCCGAGCCCGTGGACGGCAAGAGCGACGTCTACTCGTTGGCCCTGACGCTGGTGGAGTCCGTCACCGGGGAGGTGCCCTTCGCCGGAGAGACCACGGTGGCGACGCTCATGAACCGGCTGGACCGGCTCATGCCGGTGTCGGCCGACCTCGGTCCGCTGGCCTCCGTCATCGAAAGAGCGGGGCGGCCCGATCAAGCCGAGCGGTCGAGTGCCGCCGAGCTCGGGCAAGGCCTCATCGCCGCGGCCGAGAAGCTGCCGCGGCCTGCGCCGCTGGCGCTCGTAGCGACGTCGGCCCATACGTCCATCGACACCACGACCATCGGTGACGCCGCGAACACCGCGGACACGACGGCCGGCGCCGCCGAATCCCGACGCCGGGCGGAGGCCGGGCGGACGATGGTCGCCGATGGGCCTCCGCCCTCGGTCTCCCCTCCCGCCGTTCCTGTGCCTCCGCCCGCGACGGGCGGTCCGTCGGAGTTGTTCGACCAGGATGCCTCTCACCCGCGGCGGACCCGCAACGGGTTCCTCATCGTCCTGGCCGTGCTGGCGGTCGCCGCGGCCGTCGGCGTCGCCGCGCTCGTGGTGCGGCGATCGACCGTCTCCCGTTATCCGGTGGAGGGGCTCGTCGGGCTGGAGGTGGGCGAGGCCCGCAATCGCATCGCCACCTACGGCTGGGACGTGAACGAGGTGCGGGAGAAGAACGACACCGAGCCGCTCGATGTCGTCATCAGGACCGATCCGGCGTCGGGGGACGTGGCCGAGGGAGAGCCCTTCACGCTGTACGTGTCGGACGGCCCTGCGCCGTCGGAGCTGCCGCCCCTGGCCGGCCAGCGCATCGAGGTGGCCATGCGAGCGTTGGCCGACGCCGAGCTCAAGCTCTCGGTGGCCGGGCAGGAGTCCAGCGAGACGGTCCCCGCCGGCACCATCCTCTCCTTCACGGTCGCCGGCCAGCAGGTGCCCGAGCGGTCCATGGTGGACAAGGGCAGCACGATCAACGCTGTCGTCTCCAGCGGCCCGGCGCCCCGCGCGATCCCGGCGCTGGCGGGCATGACGCCGGCCGAGGCTGACGCGGCGCTCAAGGCCCTCGCGCTCGTACCCGTGCGCGGTGAGGACGTCTTCGCCGACGGCGTGGCCACGGGCCAGGTGGCCGGCAGCACGCCGCCCGCCGGCACCGCCGTGCCGCGCGACTCGACCGTGACTTACCAGGTCTCGAAGGGCCCGAACCTCGTGAAGGTCCCGGTCCTCAACATGATGAACCTCCAGCAGGCCACCGCGGCCCTGACCGCGGCCGGCCTGAAGGTAGGCACCGTCACCGGTGACCCCAACCGGGCCGTCGTCATCGCGACGCCGCCCGCGGGAACGTCCGTCCCCCGCGGCACCGCCGTCGCCCTGACGTTCTTCTGAGGACCCCGCCCGTCAGAGAACCTCGTTGTAGACCCCGCCCGTCAGAGAACCTCGTCGTAGACCACCCGGTGCTGGCTCGCGAGGCCGACCACGTGAAGCGGGCCGCGACCAGCCTTCCGGCGGTCGTCAGCGACGCCCGGAGCGCGGGATCGGTGGCGAGACGGTCGAGCTGCGCGGCGAGGTCCTGGTCATCCCCCGCCTGGACGACGAGGGCGTCGTGTCCAGCCTTCAGGTACTCGCGGAACACCGGTAGGTCGGTCACCACGGTGGGCGTCCCTGCGGCCAGCGCCTCGAGCACCACCAGTCCGAAGCCCTCGTTGACGGACGGGAAGGCGAAGGCGTCGGCGGCGTGGTACCAGCCGGGGATCTCGTCGTCGGGCAGCGTGCCCAGGAGGACAACATCGCGCCCGAGCTCCAGGCCCAGCCCGGGGAGGGAGGCCAGCACGCCGTCCCTGTAAGCCCGGTGGTCCTGGAACGAATGGCCGCCGATGACGGCGAGCACCGGTGATCGATCGAGCCGCTCCCGGAGAAGAGCCATCGCCCGCACCAGGTGGTCACTGCCCTTCCGAGGTTCGATGCCACCGACCGTCAGAACGAGGAACCGCCCCTCGGCCCCGATCCGGGCCCTCCGCGCCGCGATCTCCTCGGCGGTCGGCTCGACGGTGAAGCGCGAACTGGCGACCCCGTTGGTCACCACAGTGGCCTCGACGCCGTACTCGGCCGCCAGAAGGTCCCGCCACATCCGGCTCACCACCAGCAGGCGGTCGGGATCGAGGATCGAGCGCAGCTGGCACTCGATCAGGTCCGGGGTCGTGAAGTCGTCGACGTGGTGGACCGTGCGGAGAACGAACACCGGCGCACCCTCGTCCCGCAGCCTCACCGCGGCGCGGGCAGAGATGCAGTCCTGCACGTGGAGGATGTGGGGGAGCGTGGCGGCGGCTCTCCTCGAACGGAGACCGTCGGTCAGCGCGTCGATGGCCGCGGCCACCCGTTGCTCCAGCGTCTCGAGTGGTGGCGGTGACGGGATCAGGTGCAGCGGAGCGTCCACCCGGCGGAAGAAGCCCGTCCGCGGATCGCCGAGCGCGATGACCTCGACCGCCACACCCTGACGGTGGAGCTCCTCCGCCAGCGCCAGGGTGTGCACGACGCCTCCGCGCGGCTTCGTGGAGTACGTGACGAGCCCAACCCTCGGCGTCACGGGGCGGGATCCGTCACGGAAGGGAACTGTCCACGATGGAGGCGTCGCGCCGGGCGACGGCCGCCGCGGCCAGGGCAGCGCGCGCGCCCGTCGGAGCCACCAGGGCGCCGGCCTCCCGGAACGCTGCCCGCTGCCTGGAGAGGTCCTGCGGATCGCCGTCGGTCCCGAGCAGGTAGACGACCGCCCGCGGGCCAGCGGGCCCGGCCAGTTCTGCGCAGGCTGGCGCCAGCAGCGCCGCGGGGTCGGGATGGGAGCCGTACCCGAGCACCACGTCCAGCAGCACGACGGCGACGTCGGGCTCCTCGGCCACGTCGCGCAGGACCTCCAGCCGGGCCTCGGGGTCGATCATCGGATGGGGCCGCCCGCTCGTGTACTCCTCCTCGCCCAGGTCGAGACAGGTGTGGGCACCCGGCGGCGCCGGCACGCGGTGACGCTTGTCCAGCGGTGTGTTCGACCACACCGGGCCGAGCCAGGGCTCCAGCACGGTGAGCGCCTCGTAGCACAGCGTCCCCCCGGAGTAGACGCCCCGCACCACGGTTCGGGTCGGATCGAGGCCGACCAGCGCCTGCTCGACGTCCTGGCGGAGCCGCCCGCCGTCCTCTGGCACGGGAACGCCCAGGGCGGCGAACACCGCGGCACACCGCCCTCCAAGGTCCGCGCCACGGCCGTGGCTCCGCCGATGCCCTCGCTCTCGGCCAGACCGACCAGCGCGGCGACGGTCGGAGTCGCGCCGGCGGCCTCGACCACAGCTCGCGCCGCGACCGGTGACGGCGGCTTCGAGACCAGGAGGATCAACTCCGTGGCCGGATCGCGGTCGAGGGCACGCACGGCCAGCGCCGCCATGCGGCCGCCCACCTCGGACGACAGGTCGCGCCCACCGACCCCGATGACCTGTGTGACACCCTCGCCCCACCGGTCGAGCAAGCTCATCGCCTCCTGCGCGCCGGTGCCGGCGGCCGCCACGACCCCGACGCGGCCGCGGCGCACGACGTTGGAGAAGCCGAGGCCGCAGCCGCCGAGCGCGGCCGTCCCTGCCCCCGGCCCCATGACGAGCCGCCCGGCCTCGGCGGCGTGCTCCTTGAGCTCGATCTCCTCGTCCAGCGACACGTTGTCGCTGAAGAGGAGGACGTCGAGACCGGCCCGCAAGGCCTTGTGCGCCTCCAGGGCCGCGAACGGCCCGGGCACGGAGACGATGGCGACGTTCGCACCCGGTAGCCGGGCGACGGATGCGTCGAGGTCGCGCTCGGCCAACGGAGTGTCCACCGGTCCCGACGACGCCCGCTCCCCCCAGAGCGCGTCGTCGCCCGCGGCGAGCGCGGCCTCGATGATCCCCTCGTCCCCCTGCACCGCCAGCAGGAGATCGCTGGCACTCAGCTCGTCCAACAGCGGGTCGGACACCCCCTGATCTCTGACCGCGTCGACGTTGGCCGGCGTGGCCATGAGCGCGGTCGCCCAGGTGATGCCGTCGACGTCCTGCATGGCCCGCGTCGCGGTGAGCAGCAGCACCGAGTCGACGTACGTCTCGGCATGGCGTCGCACGCCCCACGACGGGGCCTGTGCCGCAGTCATCGACTGGCGGCCGGCTGCCCGACGGGAAGGATCCTCGTCCCCACATCGCCCGTCGGAGACCATGGGGACGACGAGATGGTCGCCAGCAGGAGCTCGGGAGTGGTGATGACGGCCATCCCACCGCCGTGACGGACGAAGCGGGTGGCCGCGGCGATCTTGGGCCCCATGCTCCCGGCGGCGAACTGCCCGTCCTGCAGGTGGCGCTCGGCCTCGACGACCGTCACGTCCCTGAGTGGCCGCTCGGACGGCGTGCCGAACTCGATGGCCGCCGCGGGGACACCGGTGACGAGAGCCAGCACCTCAGCTCCGAGCTCGTCGGCCAACCGTTCTGCGGCCAGGTCCTTGTCGACCACGGCCTCGACCCCGCGGTACCCGGTCGCGGTGAGCACGACGGGCACGCCACCGCCGCCGTTGGCGATCACCAGAACGCCGGCATCGACCAACGACCTCACCGCTGCGAGCTCCAGGATCCCGAGCGGTTCGGGTGAGGGCACCACCCGGCGGTAACCACGGCCGGCATCCTCGAGCATCGCCCAACCGCGCTCCGCCTCCAGCCGCTCGGCCTCGACCCGATCGACGAAGGGACCGATGGGCTTCGTCGGGTGCGCGAAGGCGGGATCGTCGCCGTGGACGATGACGTGCGTGCCGACGGTCACGACCCTGGCCTGCCCGGCGCCGAGCCGCTCGTGCAGCGCCAAGGCCAGGATGCTCCCGATCTCACCCTGCGTCATGGCCACCAACGAGAACAGCGGCTGCGGCGGGACCTCGTCCCGCGCCGCGTACTGCTGGACGGCCAGCGCCCCGACCTGTGGTCCGTTGCCGTGCACGACCACGACCCGCCATCCCGCGGCCGTCAACCCGGCGATCGAACCGGCCATGGCCCGGGCGTGGGCGCACTGCTCGCGGTAGGTCCCGCTCTCGCCGGGCTCGAGGAGGGCATTTCCTCCGAGCCCCACCACTACAGTTCCCGTCATGGGCTGGTCTCCCTCAGACCGTCGAGCAGGCCGTTCCAGCGCAGACCATTGACGATGGTAGACACGACGCCCAGGATCGTCAACAGACACGAGCGCCCTGCACCGGAGCCGAGCGGCGGAGGAGCACCCTGATGACAGTGCCGGACGAGCAGGAGCTCGTCGCCCTCCGAGGACGATGGAGCACCGCGGAGGCCCGTATCTATCCGATGGCGATGGTCAGCGTCCCCGCGTACGAGCAGGCCTTGGGCGCGGTGGCGACCCTCCTCCACCACCTGCGGGCCGAGGTGCTCGACACGCCCGCGCTGGCTCGCTTCGCCGCGCACCCGGACGCAGCACGCGGGCTGATCGACGTGCCCCGGCTGGAGCTCGCCGGTCTGAACTTCGACGATCTCGTCGGTGCGGCGTGCGCAAGCCGAGATCGCGAGCTCGCGTTGAAGGAGGAGTGCCAGCGCAGGCTGGATGCCATGAGAGCTGCGCCCGCAGGCGTGGTGTGGATCGATGTGCCGTTCCGGCGGGCCTTCGGACTCCTGGCCATGGTGCCCGAGCTGAGGATCCACCTGCCGGCCGGTCGTGGACTGAGAACGTCGCTCGAGGCCGACGTCGACACGGGTGCGCCCCGGCTCCGGATCGTCCCGGTCGCCATCGACCTCTCCACCGGCGAGCTGTCGGTGGCGCCCGAGCACGACGACCTCGACCTCGTGGTCGACGACAGGGACACGTGGGAGGAGGCGTGGACCTGGTTCGCCGGCGAATGGGACGCAGGATCGGACGTGGAGGTTGACGCTCGCCGTCACCCATAGTAGACGTCGGGGATCACGATCCGACACGGACCCGGCATGAGGGAGCAGCACCATGACCGCTTGTACCGCTCGGCAGAGTCCTGATCCCGAAGTCGATGACGACATCGCCGACATCGTCCTGCGGCTCCAGTCGGAGGGGCTCCGCCTCGGGACGGTCACCGAGGGCCGCAAGGGGGGTGCCGGACCGTCGGACGTGGGGATGCTGTGGGTCGACGACCTTGCGCTCACTCTCGACACCGACCCGGCGCGTGTGCAGCAGTCGCCCTTCGAGCTGCGCGTCGACGACTCGGGCGCGGCCATTTACGAGGACGGCCGATGGGTGGCCACCGCCCGTACGCAGTCGCGGCCTCGCTACTACGACCTCACGACCGCGCACGGCGTGCCGTACTGGCAGATCGCGTTGCTGCACCTCGACTCGCTGGCCAGCACGGTCCTCCAGACCTGTGCGTACTGGGGCAACGAAGACCAGTGCACGTTCTGCGGGATCGGGTTGTCTCTGGAAGCCGGGCGGACGATCGCCAAGAAGACGCCGGCCATGCTGGCTGAGGTGGCCGTGGCGGCCCGCGACCTGGATGGTGCCGTCGACGCCACGCTCACCACCGGGAGCACGCGAGCGCAGGACCGCGGCGCGCTCTACGTGGCGCAGTGCGGGCGGGCGGTCAAGGAGGCCAGCGGGTTGCCGGTGGAGATCCAGTTCGAGCCGCCCGTTGACCTGGACGTGATCGACCAGGTCCACGCCATGGGGGCCGCCGACACCGTGGGCATCCACGTCGAGACGTTCGATCCCGAGGTGCTGGCGCGGGTGGCGCCGGCCAAGGCCCGCACGGGCATCCCGCACTACTTCGCGGCGTGGGAGCGCGCCGTGGCCCGGTTCGGTCCGGGGCAGGTCACGACCTACGTCATCCTCGGCATGGGTGAGGATCCCGAGGTCACGGTCGATGGGTGCCGGCGGGCGATCGACATCGGCGTCTACCCGTTCGTTGTCCCGTTGCGCCCCGTGGCCGGGAGCCTCATGGGCGACTGGCCGCCGCCCGCTCCGGCCGACGTCGAGCGGGTGGCCCGCCGCCTCGCTCCCTTCCTCGAGGCCCGCGGCATCGGAGCGGGCACCGCGAAGGCGGGGTGCTCCCGTTGCAACGCCTGTTCGCCGATGGCGGCCGTCGAGCGGCGGGTCCAGCTCGGCACGAAGCCCGTGGCCGCGGCCCGTGCCTGACACGATCACCGGTCCCGGTCCCGGTCCCGGTGCCTCGGCCGGGAGCCGGCAGCCCGTCTGTCGCGTCGCCGATGATGCGTGGAGCCTGGACCACCACCACCGGATCCGCCACGCGGTGTTCGTCGAGGAGCAGCGTCTCTTCGACCTGTGCGATCTCGACGAGCACGACGACCACCCGGCGACGATCAAGGTGCTCAGCGTCCGCGGCCGGGAGCCGGCGGGGGCCGTGCGGCTCTACCCCCTCGATGCTGACGGGGTCCGGTGGCAGGGCGACCGCCTCGCTGTCCTCCCGTCCCACCGGCGCTACGCCGCCGGCGCCCCACTCGTGCGCTTCGCCGTGCGCACCGCCGGCGAGCTGGGAGGCGAGCTGATGGTCGCCCACATCCAGCGGGCGAACGTGACCTTCTTCGAGCGGCTGGGCTGGCGGCGAGACGGCGCGGTGGAGATCTACGTCGGCGTCGAGCACCAGCCGATGGCGATCCCCCTTCAGCCCGCTTCCGGCTGAGTCAGGGGAGCGAGACGGGTCACGCCCTCGACCCGCAGGTCGACGACGGTGGCGCGGGCGTCACCAGCTCGCAGGGCCAGCACGCCCGAGGCGTCGATCGTGCCCAACGGTGCATACGTGAGGCCCCGTGCGGCGGCCGCGGCGGCCGTGTCCTGTTCACGGTCCGGCGGCCCGCAGACCAGGAACACCAGGCACGGGAAGCACACCAGCCACGACACGAGGTCCACGCCCACGGGCACGGGGATGTCGTCCAGGGCGACGGTGACGCCGCTGGTGGTCGGCTCGAGCAGCATGGCCAGGGACCCGAGAAGGCCAGCCATGCTCACGTCCTTGGCGGCCGTGCACGAACCGGCGGCGGCCAGCTCGGCCAGCAACCGCACGTCCCCGGCCAGGCGATCGCCGCGCTCGTCGAAGGAGGGGAAGAACGGGAAGTCGGCCCGCATGGTGCCTTCGAGGCAACCGACCAGGCCGAGACGCTGCCCCGGGCGCAGTGACGCCGCGGCAAGCGGGGGACCGGGGCATCGACCGAGCGCGAATGCCGACAGGGCGTGGCGATCGGGGCTGACCGTCAAGTGGCCGCCGACGACCGGGACGTCGTACAGCCCGGCGGCGTGGCGCATGCCCTCGAGCGCCGTCCGGCAGGTGGCCTCGTCGCCCACCAGCGTGTCCACCACCGCGAGCGGCACGGCGCCCATGGCGGCGACGTCGTTGACGTTGGTGAGCACCGCGGCGACGCCGGCACCAAAGGGGTCCCGCTCGAAGAAGGCGGGCAGGATGGCCTCGCCGCACACCACATACGACTCGCCGCACGACCGGACGACCGCGCCGTCGTCGCCGGGGCCCTCGCGCCAGTCGGGGGCGCCGAACACGTCCCCGAAGACGTCCCCGACCACTCGGATGTGGCTTTTCGACCGCCAACCCGGACTCGAGCGCACCGCCTCGACGATCGACTGCAGGTCCGCGCCCCCAGCCCCGCCCTCGAGATGCCGGTGCGCATCCATGGTTGAACGATAGTAGGCGAGCGTTTACGATACGAGAAATGGAGCGACCCACGTTCCTGGACCTCGAGCCCCGCCCGGCCAAGCCCCGATCGATCGGGCTGACCGCGGCGCTCGACGGTGGCCTCCCCGTGGACGACGTGCGCGCCATCCTGCACGCGCACGCGGGGTTCCTCGACCTGTGGAAGCTCGGCTGGGGGAGCGCGTACCTCGATCCGCATCTGGATTCCAAGCTCGACCTGCTGCACCGCGCCGACGTGGCGGCCTGCACCGGGGGCACGCTGCTCGAGATCGCCGCCCTGCAGGACCGGGCCACCGAGTGCATCGAATGGGCGGCCGGATGTGGCTTCCCCTTCGTCGAGGTCAGTGACGGGCTCGATCTCCTCGGCCCCGAGCGGAAGGGCGAGCTCATCGCGCGGGCGTCGCGCGACGTGCGGGTCATCGCGGAGGTGGGGGCCAAGGATCCGGCCCGCACGCTCAGCGCCGAGGAGTGGGTCACGCTGGCCCGATCCGACCTCGAGGCCGGGGCCACGTGGGTCGTCGCCGAGGGCCGTGAGAGCGGCACGGTCGGGATCTACGGTCCTGACGGCCGTGTCCGCGCCGACGTCGTCGAAGCGCTCCTCGACGAGATCGGGCCCGAGCGTCTGCTGTTCGAGGCGCCCCGGAAGGAGCAGCAGGCCTGGTTCATCAACCACGTCGGCGCCGAGGTCAACCTGTCCAACGTGGCGCCGCGTGAGGCGATGGGTGTGGAGGCGCTGCGTCTCGGTCTCCGCGCCGACACCACGGCGTCCGCGCTCCTGCGTCGCATCACGCTCCGGTCCTGACGCGGGTCATGCCCAACGTCGTTCCCAGCGCGTACCGCCAGGTGTCGCTGGCCGACGTCGACTTCCCGATCACCGAGTCGGCTCTGGTCGGCCACTTCCTCGGCCGGGAGTGCTACCGGCGGACCCGCTTCATCGTGGTCCGGAACGGCCACGCGCACGCGTTGATCGAGGTCGCGCTGGCCCTCCCGTCGCGTGCCGACGCTGATCTCGACGTTCCGCTCTTCGCCCCGGCCGTCGACGTGACGGTCCTCTCGCTCCCGGATGAGACCGTCTTCGTCCAGCGACCCGAGGTCGATACCGGCGTGCCGTCGCAGCTGGCCACCGTCGCCACCGAGCATCCCGAGGCTCGGTGCATCGTGGTGGAGGGGCGCTACCACCACGTCAGCTTCCTGCTGGACCCGGCCCCGCTCGTCGTGCGTGTCCTCGAGGTAGTGCCTCCCGCGCCGGCCAAGCTGGTCGACCAGGCCCGTCGCGTCCTGGAGATGGCCGAGGACCTCCCGCCGATGGTGCTGCTGCCGGAGCTGGTCGACCTGGAGGCGTTGGCACCGGCTGGGGTCGAGGTGCTGCTGCCGTGCCGCGGCTCCGGCGCGGCCGTCGACGGCGCGGCGACGTGGTACCTCGATGAGCGGCCCGACCACCGTCCCTGGTTCCTCGTCGGTTGCCACCGCTCACGCGAAATCCACCGCTGGTTCTACGGCGAGGACGCCCCCTACGCCGACATCTGCCCGCGCCAGCTCGCGATGCAGCATCGCGACGGAGTGGTGTTGACGAAGTGCTGCCTGCTCGAGGATCGCATCGAGGTCGAGCGCGCCGCCGGCGTCGGTCCGCTGGGGGAGGTGCCGGGTCACCGCGTCGTGGTGCCCTGGGGCGCCTCGCTGGACCAGGTCCGCACCGCGTTGCGAACGCTGGCCGAGGCGGCCGCGCCGGCATGGGCGCCCGCCTGACCGACAGCGCGGAGTACGCGCACCTCTGGGGCACGGACGAGGTCCGGGCCATCTTCGACCAGGACGCCCGGCGGCAGGCGTGGATCGAGATCCTCGTCGCGCTGGCCGACGCTCAGGCCGAGCTCGGCATCATCCCGCGCTCGTCGGCGGCGACGATCGCCGAGCAGGCGCGTGCCGATCGCCTCGATCTCGACCTGCTGGCCGCCGAGACACGCCGCACCTCGCACTCCACCCTCGGCTTCATCGCCGCGTTGAAGGCGATCGTGCCCGCCGAGGCCGCCGAGCACGTGTACTACGGCATCACGGTGCAGGACCTGACCGACACCTGGACGGTGCTGGCGTCCCGGCGCGCGATGACCGTCGTCCGGCGTGACCTGCGTGCGCTGGCCGGCCAGCTCGTCGAGCTCGCTCGCGTCCACCGCGCCACGGTGATGGTCGGGCGGACGCACGCCCAGCCGGGCGCTCCCGTGACGTTCGGCTGGAAGGTGGCATCGTGGGCGGACGAGATCGGGCGGCACCTCGAACGTCTCGACGAGGGCCGCCCCCGCTGGTTCGTCGGCCAGCTGGGTGGTGCCGTGGGCACGTTGGGGTTCTTCGGCGAGCAGGGACCGGCCCTGCGGGCGGCCTTCTGCGCCCGTCTCGAACTGGCCGACCCCGGCATCAGCTGGCTGACCAGCCGTGACCGCGTCGTCGAGCAGTCGCTGCTCCTGGCCATGGTGACCGGCACGCTGGCCCGCATCGGAAACGAGGTGATGGAGCTCCAGCGGACCGAGCTCGGCGAGCTGCGCGAGGGGTCCGACGCGTCGGTCGTGGGGAGCATCACCATGCCCCACAAACGCAACCCGGAGCGCAGCGAGCACCTCGATACCCTGGCCCGCCTCACCCGCGCTCACGCCGGGGTCATGCTCGAGGCGATGGTGCAGCTCCACGAGCGCGACGGCCGGGGTTGGAAGGCCGAGTGGCCGACCTTCCCGGAGCTCCACCTCCTGACCTCGACCGCGCTGGCGCTCGGCCTCGATCTGGTCCGGACCATCGAGGTCGACGCCGACCGTATGAGGGCGAACGTGCTGGACGACGATCTGCTCCTGTCCGAACAGGTGCTGGGCGCGTACGCCGCCCGAGTGGGGAAGCACCGGGCGCAGCAGGAGCTGCAGACCGTGCTGGCCGCGGCCCGCGCGGACGGTCGCTCACTGGGCGACGCGGTCGTGGCGGCAGGGGTGGTCGACGCCGCCGACGTGGCGAGCCTGGCCGCGCCATCCGCGATCCCGACCGCCGAGGTTGCCGTCGACGTCGTCACCGAGCGCGTCACGCGCCTGCTCGCCGCCACCGAGAAGAGTTGGCCGTGACCGGCGCCGTGACAAGCGGCGGGCCTGCCCCCGAGCTGATCGACGGCGCCTACGCCTACGAGCTGCGGACGGCGGCCGTGATGCACGACGGGCTCAACCTGGCCGACATGGCGCATCTCCTGCAGCTCGTCGCCGACGGCATCGTGCCTCGCGCCGCTTCGGTGGAGCTGGCCGGCGCGCTCCAGCGGGCCGACGGCACGGCTTGGAGCGACTTCGGCTACGACGCGGCCGGTGGCGAGCCCTACAACTCGCGGGAACGCCGCTTCGAGGCGGAGCTCGGCCACGGCGCAGGTTGGCTCCACGCCGGCCGGCCCCGGCGCGAGGCCACCCGCGTCGCGTTCCGGCTGCACCTCCGGCGTGAGGTGTGCATGCTCGTCCTCGCCGCGGCGCGCCTCGCCGCGGCACTCGCTGAACGGGGACGGGAGCACCGGGCCACCCTCTTCGCCGATCACACCTATCTCCAGCCGGCCCAGCCCTCGACCGTCGGCCACTACCTCACGTCGTTCGCGTACCCCATGCTCCGCGACGGCGAGCGGTTGCTGGGAGTGGTCGCGTGGCTCAACGGCAGCCCGTGCGGGGCCGGCGCGGTCAACGGCAGCCGCCTGGTCGCGGAACGCGAAGGGACCGCCGCCGCGCTCGGATTCGATCACGTCATCGTCAACACGCGGGATGCCATGTGGCAGGTAGACGGTCTGATCGAACTCGGTTCCACCGTCGCCAGCCTGGCCTGCGCCCAGACGTCGCTGGCCGAGGACCTCGAGATCTGGGCCAGTGAGGAGTTCGGCTATGTCGAGCTCGGGAGCGGTTACGAGCGCAGCAGCGTCCTCATGCCCCAGAAGCGCAACCCGTACGCGCTGTCGATGATCCGGGGCATGGCGGGGGTCCTCATCGGCCGGCTCACCGGCCTGCTCGCCGTGCAGAAGGGCCCCTCGGCCCGCAGCGACAGCCTGATCATGGCCTACGGGGAGGTGCCGACCATGGTCGACGAGGCTCGGCGCACGACCGAGCTGACGGCCGGGGTCGTAGAGACGCTGACCATCGACGAGGCGCGCCTGCGCGAGACGCTCGACGCCGGCTCCACGCAGGCCACCGACCTGGCCGACGAGCTGATGCGCCGCTGCGGGCTCGACTACCGCCGCGCCTATCGCGTCGCCGGCCGAGCACTGCGCATCCTGGCTGACCGAGGGCTCCCGGCCGGTGAGCTGACATCGGACGTGCTCGACGCGGCCGCGGTCGAGGTGACGGGCGGGCCGCTGGCCGCCGACCCTGGCGATCTCGGCGACGCGCTCGATCCCCTCGCCGTCGTGGCCACGCGGTCGGCCGTGGGCGGCGCCGCCCCGGCTGCGGTCGACGAGATGGTCGACGAGATCGAGCGCCGTCAACGCGCGCTCGTGGCGGCGGCGGAGGCCCACCTGGCCCGCTTCCTGGTGGCCGAGACCGCGCTGCGCGAGCGGCTCCGCGCTGGCGCGAGACGGCAGCCCGGACGGAGGAGGATCGGGGTGACGGAGGAGGTGAAGGTCGAGGTGACGGACGCGGGCAGCGATGTGATCCCGACGCTGGTCGAGGACGTGGCCGTCGTGAACGTGGGTCTCCCGATGTTCGCGGACGCCGTGGCCGCGCAGGGCCGCCCCGTTGCCACCGTCGACTGGCGCATCCCTGCGGGTGGTGAACCCGAGCTGGTCGCGGCGTTGGCCCGGCTGTACGGGCGACGTTCGCGGCCGGTTGATGCCGCCAACGTCGAAGTCGTGCGCCGGCTCGACGAGGGCGTTCCTCACCTCGTGGACGTGGCGCCGGCCGGGTCGGTCGTCCCCGGTTTCGGGGACCGGACGCTCCTGCACTGCGGTCCGCCCCTCGACTACGCCGAGGCCTGCGATCCCCTCCGGCGGTCCATGCGGGCGGCGGTGGTGGCCGAGGGCTGGGCGGCGACCCGCGACGAGGCCGAGCGGATGCTCGGCCGTGGGGAGGTCGCTCTCGACGCCGCCAACAGCCACGATCTCGTGGTCCCCATGGTCACGGCGTTGGGACCGTCCCAGCCGGTGTGGGTGGCCGCGCTCGAGGCCTCGGTCACCGCGTTCGCGCCGCTGAACCAGGGGCCGGGGGAGACGCCGTGGTTCGGGCGGGAGACGGACACCGCCATCGATCGCCTGCGATTCCTGGCCGGAGCCGTCGGCCCGGTGATCGCCGACGCCCTGCGCGCCCACGGCCCGATCGATGCCCTGGGCTTGGCCGCCCAAGGGGTCCAGATGGGCGACGACGCCCACATCCGGGTCCAGGCCACCACCAACCTCCTGCTGCGGAACCTGCTGCCCCACCTCGTCGCCTCGGACCACCCCGCCCGCGTCGAGGTCGCCCGGTTCCTGTCCTCCAACCACCTCTTCTTCCTGACCGCAGGCATGGCGGCGGCGCGGGCCCTCGCCGGCTGGGCGGCCGAGGTGCCCGGCTCCTCCATCGTGACCACCATGGCCCGCAACGGCACCGAGCTCGGGATCAAGCTGGCGGGCTCCGACGAGTGGCACCTGACCGACGCCCCGACCATCGGCCAGGCCCTCTACTACGCCGGCCAGGGGCCCGACACGAGCGCACGCGACGTCGGGGACAGCGCCGTCCTGGAGCTGGTCGGCCTCGGCGGAGCGGCCGCGGCCGGCTCTCCGTCCGTGGCGGCCTTCGTCGGGGGGTCGATGGGCGACGCCCTGGCCATGACCACCCAACTGGACCTCATCTGCGCCGGTCGGAGCAGCCGGTTCAAGCTGCCCGCTCTCGGCTGGCGCGGAACTCCCCTGGGGGTCGATGTCCGCAAGGTGGTCGAGCTCGGGATCACGCCGAAGGTGACCACCGGCATCCTCCACGCCTCCGAGGGCACCGGTCAGGTCGGAGCCGGCGTGGCCACCGCGCCGATCGAGTGCTTCCGGACCGCCCTGCTGGCCCTCGACCGCGCCATCGATCGAGATGGTGCCCGTGGCGCCCGCTGACGTCGCTGTCGACGCGACGGACGTCGTCGACGCCGGTCAGGCCTGGTTCGAGCTGCTGGGGACGCGCCGGCGAGGCCGAGTTCTGGCCTCGTTCCGCCGTGCGGTCTACGTCGAGCTTGGCGACGCCGTGCTCGTGCTCGTGACGGCCGACGCTCCGCCGGGGCCGGTCCACCTGCGGCTGCGCGAGCTGCCACGGCCGGAGCCGAACGCCATGGTCGCGCTCACCGAGCGCACGCTCGCCGTGGGCGACGTGCACATCGACCTCGACGGGAGAAACGGACCCGACCGGCCGCGCCGGTGGCGGCCACCACCCGTCGACGCGGACCTCCTGCGTCGCGGCGCGGACGCGGCGCGCCGCGGCCTCACCGGGGCGGATGGGTCAGACCTCGCCTACCACCGCGTGCTGTCGACGGCGGACCGGGCGCTTCACCGCGGCGACCTGCCGGCGGTGGTCGCGGCGCTCGCCGGACGGGGAACTGGGCTCACACCCGCGGGCGACGACGTGCTCGCAGGTTTGCTCGTCGTGCTGGCGACCGCCGGGCACGACGAGACGATGCTGCGGGACGCGGTCTCGGATGCGCGCACCCATGCGATCTCCCGCGCCTTCCTGGCCTGGGCGGCGCGCGGCCAGGTGGTCGAGCCCGTCCACCTCCTCCTCGCCGCGCTGTCCCAGCGCGACCACGTCGCCGCCCGCCGGCACCAGGATGCGGTCCTGGCCCTCGGCCACACCTCGGGCGCGGACCTGCTGCTCGGCCTGCGCCTCGGGCTGAGTGCGCTCGCCGGCTAACGGTCAGAACGGCCGCAGCGCCAGCCAGATGGCCTTCGTCGGGGTATCGCCGGGGTTGTGCCAGCGGTGCGGACGGTCCGTCCGGAAGTGCAGCGCGTCGCCCTCCTCGAGCAGGAAGCGCTCCCCGTCGACGTCCAGTTCGAAGACGCCGTCGATCACCAGCACCAGCTCCTCGCCGGGGTGTTCCATGGCCCGGTGGCCGCTGTTGGCCCCGGGCTGGATCTCGGACACCGCGCCGGCCATGAAGAACCGTCCGTAGGGGCCGGAGATGCCGGCCAGGTCGATGCCCTGGTGCGCGGTGAAGACCGGGCGGCGGGCGTCGGCCGGGATGAACGCCACCGGTCGGTTCTCGGTCTGGTCCTCGTTGACGAAGTACGAGACGGGCCGGTTGAGCGCGCCGGCGATCTTGAGGAGCGTCGTGATCGTCGGCACCATCCCCGACCGCTCGATCTTGTGGATGGCGGCCGCGGACACCTCCGCCCGGTCAGCCAGCTGCTGCAGCGAGAGCCCCCGCTGGACCCGCAGCTCGCGCAGCTTCGGGCCGATCGAGCTGACGATCTGCTGCAGCCCGCCGGGCCCTGGTTCCTCCGTGGCGGCCCCGTTGTCGAGGTCGGACGACACGGTCGGCGGGACCTCCGGGGGGAGGTCGAGCGACGTCGCGCGCTTACGGCCGGCCATGCACAGCCATCATAGGAAAGTGTCTACGATGTCGCCGATAGTGAACGGCCGAGCCGTCCACGATTGAGCCGCTGGACCGTCCAAGGTGGTCGCAGCCGCAAGGGGGCCAGTAAAGGGGGAAGGCATGGCAGTGAGGACGGTAGTCGTCGGGGGTGGCGCCGCCGGGATAGGTGCCGCGGGTGCTTTCAAGGGTGCCTGCCCCGACGGTGAGGTCGTCGTCTTCACGGAGTTCGAGGACGCCGCGTACAGCCCATGCGGCATCCCCTACGTGCACGGGAAGGAGATCCCCAGCTTCGAGGCGCTGTTCCTCGCCACCAAGGAGCAGTACGCCGCGCAAGGGATCGACATCCGGTACGAGACGACGGTCAGCGACTTCGACCTCAAGGCGGGTGTGGTCGACGTCGTCGGCCGAGGCACCGTCCCCTTCGACCAGCTCATCGTGGCCACCGGGTTCGACTACGCCGATCCTGGCGTCCCGGGCACCGACCTGACCGGTCTCTACTACGTGAAGAACATCCGTCGGGCCATGGAGTGGGACAGCGTGCTCGACTCGGTGAAGGCGGCCGTCGTCGTCGAGGCATCTCCGCTCGGCCTGGAGATGGTGACGGCGCTGGCCCACCGCGGCATCGAGACCCACGTGGTCGACCCTCGACCGTGGGCCCTGTCCGACCTCGCCGACCCCGACATCGTGGAGCCCATCCAGCAGGCCTGGCGTGACGCGGGCGTCCACCTGCACTTCGGCGTGGAGCTGAAGGGCTTCGTCGGCACCGGCGCGCTCCGCGCCGTCGAGACGTCCGAGGGGACGATCGACGCCGACCTGGCCGTCATCTGCACCAAGAAGGTGGCGAACACCGAGTTGGCCCGGGCGGCGGGGTTGAAGACGGGGCCCACCGGGGGGGTGGTCGTCGACAACCGCATGGCCACGTCGGTCGACGGTGTCTTCGCCGCCGGTGACTGCACCGAGATCCCACTCGGCGTCACGAACGTGGGGGTGCAGGGACTCACGGGCTCGCATGCCTACGCGCAGGGCAAGGTGGCCGGCATCAACGCCGGTGGCGGTCATCGCACCTACCAGCCGGTCTACATCCCGTGGGGAATGGTGGCCGGGGACTGGATGATCGGTGGCGTCTCGTTCGGGGAGACAGCGGCCGAAGCGCTCGGCATCCCCTACGTGCTGGGTCGCGCCGACGGGATCTCCAGGGCCCGCTACTTCCCCGGCGTCCGCAAGGTCACGGTCAAGCTCCTGGCCGAGCCGGGGACGCTCCGCCTCATCGGGGCTCAGATGGCCGGAGGTGAGGGCATCAAGGAGCGGGCCGACTTCCTGGCCATGGCCGTCAAGACCGGCATCACGCTGGAGGATCTGGCCTTCATGGAGAACGTGTACTCACCGCCCATCGGCGCTCTCAACGAGCCGATCGCGCTTGCCGCGCAGAACGCCCTCAGCCGGCTGGGGGCCTGAGCACCGTGCGCTTCGCGGCCTGGCTCCGGTACAACGCCGAGCACTACCTGCTCGTCGCCGCGCAGCAGCGGGTGGCCGCCCGCGGCGCCTTCGAGGTCCGCGCGCCGCCGCGGACGCTGAAGGACCGCTTCTTCCTCGTCGTCTTCGTGCCGGTCTACCGCCTTCTGCCGTGGCGATTCCGCAAGGCCGTGCTCCAGCGCATGCCGGGCAGCCACCGGCGCACATGGGAGCCGCGAGAGCGCAAACCGCTCGGCCCGGCTGTCTGACTCTCCAGTCCACGCCGCAAACGTTCCAAACAGCAAAGGAGAACCAATGCCCAAGACCGTCAACAACCCGATCCCAGCCGAAGGCGAGGTGCTCTTCGACGTCGAGGAGAAGGTGTTCGAGGACATCCAGGCCAATCCCGGCGAGAAGGCGTTCGTCTTCATCCACACGGTGCCCTACGAGGGCTCGGTCGCCCTGGTGAACCTGTTGACGTCGACGCGCCTGGTCCGCAAGGGCTTCGACGTGTCGATCGTCCTGTACGGGCCGGGCGTCCTGCTGGCTTCTGGCACCCGCGGCTTCCCGGCCGTCGGGCAGGAGGCCTTCCCCGGCCACATGGCGATCAACAACCAGATCAAGACCCTTCTGAAGGAGGGGGCGACGATCTACGCCTGCCGGTTCGCCATGGGCGCCCTCTACGGCTTCCGCGAGGACGACCTCATCCCAGGGGTCAAGCCCTTCCATCCGCTCGACGTGCTCGACTCAGCGCTGACCGCGTGGCGCGCCGGCGCCTTCCAGATCAACACCTGGACCGTCTAGGACCGGTCTGGGCTCGTCGTCCATCGGGCCGGCCCCACGCCGGGGGCCGGCCGGTCACTCGGCTCCTTCAGTCGATGAGGTGCGCGGTGACGGACGGTTGACGAGCCAGGGTGTTCGACACGTAGCAGACCCGTCGGGCCTTCGTCAGCAGGGCGTCCATGTCGGCCGGCAGCGGCCCTTCCAGGCGGATCGACAGTGCGACATCCGAGAGGCACGGCCCGTCGTAGGTGCCCTGTGCGGTGACGCTGAACGGGCCAACCTCGACGCCCTCGCGGCGCGCCACATGGGCGATGGCGAGGGCGAAGCAGGACGAAAGTGAGATCAGCAAGTATTCGGTGGGCATCGGGCCGGCATCAGTGCCTCCGGCCGAGGGTGGTTCGTCGACCTGGACCGTGAACTGACGGGTGGTGACCGCCGCCCGATAGCCGCCGAGCCAGCGGGCCTCGACCGGCGCCGTCCGCCTGACCTCAGCCACCTGGCCCTCGTGGCCCACGTTCAGGGTCCGTGGTCGTGGCCGTGCGCGTGGTCGTGACCGTGCTCGTGTCGTGACCCGCCGGGCGCTGGGCCAGCTCGGCGGCGCGGCGCCGGATGTCGTCCTCGGGCAGGATCTGTTGGTCGTCCAGCAGCGTCTGCAGCGCTTCGAGCCAGCAGGCGTAGTAGCGGTAGCCGTCGCCGTCAGGGTGCGCAGCCTCCCATCGAGCGATGGCGGCGATGAGCCGGTCCTTGAAGTCGTCCCAGGAGAACAGGCCGTCCTGGTACAGCGCGACGGTCAGTCCGAACGCACGGCTCTCCCACGGTTCGGCGAACACCAGCTCACCGTTGGCGCGTGGAGGCGACGACGGCCCGTCCACGTCGAGCTCGACCGGGAGATGGGTCAGGCTCACCCGGGCGACGCCACCTGGGCGACGCCGACCATCGCGTCGCGCGTGACGAGGGCAGCCAACTCGTCCTCGGACATGGCCTCGCTCCCCGCCGGACGCTCGGGCAGTACCAGGTACCGGACCTCCGAGCTGCTGTCCCAGACCTTGATCTCCACCGCGTCGTCCAGTTCGAGGCCCAGCTCCGCCAGCAGGGCGCGGGGCTCCCGCACGATCCGCGCTCGGTAGGCCGGGTCCTTGTACCAGGCGGGCGGGAGGCCGAGCACCGGCCACGGGTAGCACGAGCACAGCGTGCAGACCACGACGTGGTGGACGCTGGAAGAGTTCTCCACGACGACGATGTTCTCGCCCTGCGGGCCGCTGAAGCCGAACTCGGCGATGGCCGCCGTGCCGTCCTCGAGCAACCGGGCCCGGTACTCGGGATCGGTCCACGCGCGCGCCACCACCTTGGCGCCGTTCAGCGGCCCAACGTCGTTGGCGTAACGGTTGATCAGGCCGTCCACGACGTTCAGGTCGACGAGACCCTTCTCGAGCAGGAGCGCCTCGAGCGCTTCGGCCCGCTCGGCGGGTCCGGGGTAGTCGTGCGGGCGGGGCTCGGCCGTCACTGGTGCATCCTCCCGTCGGTGCGGGTGGTCCGGTCATCGATGGTGCGGAGAGCACCAGTGACGGGTTCGCCGCTGCGCGGCGAACGGGCTACCGCGACATGGACCTCGCTTCGCTCGGTCATGCGGGCTCCAGGTAGCTCTCGTACAGACTGATCGTCAGGGCGAAGGTCTCGCTGTCGGGACCCCACAGGTCGGCGGAGTCGAACTCGACGGCGTAGACGTGCTGCGCGTTCTCGCCGGCGAAGTGGGCGTGTGTGTCGGGCAGCACCTGAGCGGGGAGCAGCGCCGTGACGGTGCCGGTGTGGCCACGGACGTAGCGAGGGAGCCGGGTGTGGCCGTCGGAGGCCCACGACCTCGCCCGAACCGCCTGTCCGACCTCGAACCGTTGCGGGTCCGGGATCTCCCGCAGCGAACCGGCTGCAGTCGGTTGGTAGTCGGGCTTGTTCGGCGTCGGCTCGGCCGGCTCCTCGACGTCCTCTCCTCTCAGCCGCCTGGCCCGCGCCTCGACCGCGCCGGGCGCCAGGACACCGCTGTCGACGAGCAGCGTCTCGACACACCCGAGCCACCGCCCGTAGTAGCCGTCGACCAGGTAGTCGTACGGATGCTGGCGGTCGATGGCGTGGCGCATGGCGTCGAGGTTGGTGCCCGACAGTCGCGCCGAGAGCGCCCCGTAGGCGAAGGCCTTGCCCTCCCACGGCTCCGCGAAGACCGGCTCGTCGGGGTCGATGATGACGGTGCCCCAACCCTGCGTGCCCCCCATGTCGTGGATGCCGTCCACGTCGCTCCTTCGTTCAGGCCTCACAAGGCTCCGAACCGAGCCCGTCTCCCATAGTAGAACTCCCGTGTCGTAAGGTGGAACGACGCCCTGGGAAGGCTTTGCCGTCGGCACGGCCACCGTTAGCCTGCGGCACCTCACGAGCACAGGGGGATGGCGCATGGGCGCTCTGGAAGGACGTGTGGCGATCATCACCGGCGCCGGGCGGGGCATCGGGCGTGAGCACGCGCTGCTCTTCGCCGCCGAGGGAGCCAAGGTCGTCATCAACGACCTCGGAGGAGCGGCCGACGGCAGCGGCGGCGACGTCTCGGCGGCTCAGCAGGTGGCGGACGAGATCACCGCGATGGGAGGCGAGGCGGTGGCCAACGGCGACAGCGTGTCGTCGTGGGAGGGCAGCCAGCGCCTGATCAACGCGGCCATCGAGTCGTTCGGTGACCTCGACATCCTGGTCAACAACGCCGGCATCCTCCGCGACCGTGTCGTCGTCAACATGACCGAGGAGGAGTGGGACGCCGTCGTCGACGTGCACCTGAAGGGGCACTTCGCCCCCAGCCGGTGGGCCGCCGCGTACTGGCGGGAGCAGCACAAGGCGGGCGCGGCCAGGATCCGCAACCTGGTGCACACCTCGTCCACGTCGGGACTGTTCTCGAACCCCGGGCAGGCCAACTACGGCGCCGCCAAGTCCGGCATCGCCACCTTCAGCCAGATCTGCGCCAAGGAGCTGGTCCGCTACGGGGTGAAGAGCAACTGCATCGCGCCGGCCGCGCGCACCCGTTTGACCCTGGCCACCCCCGGGCTCGGCGAGATGATCCAGGCGCCCCCGGAAGCAGGCGCGTTCGACGTGTGGGATCCGGCGAACATCAGCCCGCTCGTCGCCTACCTCGCCTCGGCCGACTGCGCCTTCAACGGCGAGACCTTCTTCGTGCAGGGCGGCGCCGTCCGGATTGTCAAGTCGTGGGAGTTCGGCGAAGGGGTCGAGCGCAACGAACGCTGGACGGTCGACGCCCTAGGCGCGGCGCTGGGCCCCCTCGCTCCCGTGCCGGAGTAGCCCCCTCCGGGTTCAGCGCAGGGGCAGGGTGGCGCAGACCGACGACAGCTCGCCCGACCTCGTCTTCGGATCGACGAAGCCGTTCTCGACGCGTATGCGGGCGGAGTCCAGCCGCTCGATGGTCTGCGCCTCGACGTTGACCTGCCAGTGCGAGCACATGAGCACCGTCTGCGGGCCGGTCGGCTGGTTCTCGTGGGCGACGATGCCGAAGCGCACGTCGTACTCGCCGTCGTTGACCGGTGTGACCGCGGCGGGGATGACCGTGGCCGCCTCGATCGGGCCGTAGGCCTGCTGGAGGAAGGCGTCGGTCTCGTTGCGACCGGGGTTCAGGGTCCGGGCGTCGTTCCAGCGGCCGTCGGCGAAAGCGTTCAGGAGCGCCTGGGCCGTCGCGACGGCGCGAGTCGCGGGATCGGCGGCCACGGTGGTGGTCGTCGCCGCGGTCGTCGGGGTCGTCACCGTCGTCGCCGTGGCCACGGTCGTCGCGGTCGTCGCGGTGGTGGCGGTGGTCGCGGTGGTCGCCGGCTGTGTCGAGGCGACCGCGGTCGTCTCGGGCGCCGACGAGTCTGCGGACGCCGAGCTGGCGGGCGCGCTGGGTGAGTCCTCGGGGCCGTCGTCGCGCAGGACGACCAATCCGAGCCCGATCGCGAACACGACCATGGCGATGCCACCGACGATGACGAGGATGCGCCGCAACCGGTCGTCGCCCGCGGGATCACCGCCGATCGGCGGCTCCGGTGCGTACAGGTTGCGCTGAGAGGGGTCTGGCGGAGGGAGGTCGGACATGCTGACGCTCGCTTCTCCCCGCCCGCTCCGCCGGACACTGTACTGCGCAGCGCCTCTCCCTACCATCACCCCGTGGACGGGCGCATGGAGAGAGGGCTCGGCGTGGCCCTCGGCGGGCCGCTGGTGGACGCCATCGGCTGGCGTGCCATCTTCGCCATCCAGGCGCCGCTCTGCCTGGTCGGGATACTGGTGGCACGCCTCCTGCTGCCCGAGACCGAGCGGGTCCGGCGCGGTCGCTTCGACGTGACCGGCGCGGTCCTGCTCGGGCTCGGTGTGACGTCCATCCTGCTGGCCGTCAACCGCGGTGCGGCCTGGGGCTGGAGCAGCCCCGCCGTGCTCGCCGGCTTCCTGCTGGGGCCGGCGCTGCTCGGCCTGTTCCTCGTCGTCGAGCATCGGGCGGAGGACCCGATGGTTCCCCTCGGCTGGCTGCGGCGCCGGAACCTGGTGGCGCCGATCACCAGCCAGGCCCTGTCCAACTTCGCCTACATGGGCGGCTTCATCCTCACGCCCGTCCTCCTGCAGGACGGCCTCGGCTACAGCACCGGCGTGGCCGGCCTGCTCGTCATCTCTCGCCCTCTCACGTTCTCGGTCGTCGCTCCGCTCGCCACGCCGGTCACGATCCGCGTCGGAGAGCGGGCGGCCGGGGTGACGGGCGCGCTGGTCGTCGCGCTGTCGATGGTCGCCCTCGCGGCCGTCGGGACCGACACGCCGGCCACGGTGATCATGTTGGCACTGGCGCTGTCCGGCGCGGGTTTGGGCATCGCCTCGCCGGCGATGGGCGCCATCGTCTCCACCGCCGTCGATCCCGAGGATCTCGGCGTGGCCGGCGCGCTCCAACAGCTCATGGCCCAGATCGGAGCCGTCGTCGGATCGCAGGTGATGCAGACGGTTCAGCTCGGCACCCAGGCGACGTCGGGCCTGGTGGGCAGCTTCGGCAACGCCTATCTCGTCGGTGCCGGGGTCGCCGTGCTGGGCGCCGGCGCCGCCGGCTTCGTGCGGTCCCGCGCCGGCCGCCGCGCCCAGCTGCCGGTCAGGTCCTGATCAGGCCGTGATCTCCTTGACCTCGGCGGCCACCGCCTTGGCCACGTCGTCCGGTGGGACGGCGTTCATCATCATGAGCTTGGTCATGTCGCCCTGCACCTTGATCTTGCCGGACATGAACGCCTGCATCCCTGCCGCCTGGTCCTGGTCCACGAAGATCTTCCGGGCCGTCTCCCAGTCGGTGCTGATGGTGACCTCGGGCTCGTCCAGGGCCCCCTTCTCCATCTGCATGGTCCCGTCCGTCGTGTCCATGTAGATGAGGATGTCGGCCCCGTCGCCGAAGGGCGCGCCGCTGATCACCTGGTTCATGCGGATCTTGTAGGGGACCGGTGCCGCCTGGTCGGCGTACTTGTCACGGATGGCCCTAACGGCCTCCATCCAGTCGTCGGACAGGAACTCATGGGCCACGGTTGATCCTCCTGGGGCTGCGCCACTCGGTCGGACGTGTCATCTCGAGCATGACGACGTGAGATGAGCGGCAGGGTAGCGGAGCAGGCAGACTGCAAGTCATGGTCGAGGTCGGCCCCTACCAGTGAGCGAGCGAAGCGACCTCCATGTCACGGGGCACCAGTGAGCCCGTCCGATCTCCTGCTGGTCACCGTGCTGGTGGCCGGGGCGTCCTGCATCCAAGGCGCGGCGGGGTTCGGGATGGGCCTGGTCGTGGCCCCGCTGCTCACCCTCATCGACCGGTCGTTTGCACCGGCCCCCGTCATCCTCGCCGTGCTGCCGTTGACCTTGCTCGTGGCCTTCCGCGACGGCGCTCACCTCGACCGCCGCGGCCTCGGTTGGGCCATCGGGGGCCGCCTGCCCGGCGCCGTGCTGGGCGCGGCCGCTGTCGCCGCGCTCTCGCAGCACGCGCTGGCGCTGTTCCTGGGGCTCGCCGTCCTCGCCGCCGTCGCGGTGTCGCTGGTGAAGCCCCACGTGCGGCCCACGCGAGGGGCGCTGGTGTCGGCCGGGTTCGCCTCGGGCTTCATGGGCACGACCACGTCCATCGGCGGACCCCCGATCGCGCTCGTCTACCAGGGCAGCAACGGGCCCACCTTCCGCTCCACCCTCGCCACGTACTTCGCGTTCGGTGCCGCCATATCGCTGATCACCTTGGCCGTCGCCGGTCAGCTCGGCGCGCACGAGCTCCGGCTCGGCGCCTTGCTCTGGCCGGGAGTGGCCATCGGCTTCCTGCTGTCCCGGCCGCTCACGCGCGTGTTGGACGACGGGTGGACGCGGCCCATGGTGCTGTCGATCTCGGCGCTGGCGGCGCTCGTCCTCATCGGCCAGGAGCTGCTGTGAATCGCAGGACGAGACAGGCCTGGCGGACCCCCGTGCTCGCCGCGGCCTTCCTCGTCCTCCTGGCCGGTCCGGCCGCCGCCGACCCCGCGGAGCCAGGCGACGTGCGGTCCGAGGTCACCGCCATCACCCCGGCGACCGACGGGGTCACCGCCGAGGTGGTCGGCGGCGACAGCTTCCTGCGCCTCCGGGTGGAGCCCGGCCGCGAGGTCGTGGTGCTCGGCTACGCGGACGAGCCCTACCTGCGCGTCGGCGCGGACGGCACCGTCGAGGTCAACGACCGTTCGCCGGCCCGCTGGCTGAACGAGGATCGCCAGGCCGCGGTCGAGCTCCCGGCCGATGTCGATCCCGGGGCCCCGCCGGCGTGGCGGGTCATCGGCAACGACTGGGAGGCGGCCTGGCATGACCACCGCATCCATCGCATGGGCCCTGGGCGGCCGGACCCGACTGCGCAGGAAATTGGGCAGGACTGGCAGGTGAGGCTGACCGTCGACGGCCGGCCCGTCACCATCGAGGGCCGCTACCGCTACCTGTCGCCGCCGCCGGCCTGGCCGTGGTGGGCGCTTGCTGCTGTCGTCGCGGCGGTCGGCATCGGCTGGCCGCGGTCGCGCGTCGCCAGTGGCGGCGTCCCTGTGACCGGTGCGCTCGTCATCGTCGTCGGTTCCCGCCTCGCCACCCTGCCCGCGGGCGGCGCCCAGGGCGCGACGGCCATCGCGCTCGGTGCCATCGCGGTGGCCCTCGGCCTCGCCGGTCTCCTGCTGCGACGGCGTCCCTCCGTGCAGAGCGCGTGCACAGCCGCGGGAGGGGCTGCACTCGTGGCCTCGGCCGTCCCTCGCCTCGGCGTCCTCTCCCACAGCGTGCTCGTCACGGACGCGCCGCCCTGGCTGGATCGGCTCAGCGTGTCGGCGGCCCTCGGCGTGGGCGTTGCCGCGGTGGTCGTGGGCGTTCGCGGGGTGCTGGCGACCGCCCCACGGCCGGCGGACCAGCTGGCGCCCGCTCAGCTCGGCGGGTACCAACCGCCCGGCACGAGCGCGTCGGCCTCCGGCGGCCCCCACGACCCGCGCTCGTAGGGGAAGACGGGACCGGGATCCTCCAGCATCGGCTGGACGATGCGCCACGTCCGCTCCACGACGTCCTGGCGGGCGAAGCGGCGCGGGTTGCCGGCCAGGGCGTCGCCGAGCAGCCGCTCGTAGGCGTCCTGCCGCTCGCCCAGCGCGGCCGCGAAGTCGACCGTGAGGTTGACGTCCTCGCTGTCCATGTGCTCGCCCGGGGTCTTGGCCTGCAACGTGAAGGTGACGCCGTCGTCCTTGCCGAGCCGGAAGCGCACCAGGTTCCGGTGTGGCGCGGGCCCTCCGGCCTCGTCGAAGAGCAGCCGCGGTGGGTCGTTGAACTCGACCACGGCCTCGGTGGCGGCGTGAGCGAGCGCCTTGCCGGCCCGGACGTAGAACGGCACGCCGGCCCACCGCCACGAGTCGATGTCGAGCCGGGCAGCTACGAACGTCTCCGTGGTCGATCCCGGTGCCACTCCGTCCTCGTCGAGGTACCCGACGTACTGGCCCCGGACCACGTTCGAGCAGCAGATGCTCTCGGTGGCGGCGAACACCTTGGCCTTCTCGTCCTGCAGGAAGTCGGCCTCGGGGCCGACGGGAGGCTCCATGGCGAGGAGCGCCACCACCTGCAGCAGGTGGTTCTGCACGACGTCGCGCAGCGCACCGACCGAGTCGTAGAAGCTGCCCCTGCCCTCCACGCCGATGGTCTCGGCCATCGTCAGCTGCACGCTGCGCACGTAGTTGCGCTTCCACACCGGTTCGAGCAGGACGTTGGAGAACCGGAACACCATCAGGTCCTCGACGCTCTCCTTGCCCAGGTAGTGGTCGATGCGGAAGATGCGATCCTCGGGGAACGACGTGTGGAGGGTGGCGTTGAGCTCCCGGGCGGACGCCAGATCGCGGCCGAACGGCTTCTCCACGACGACCCGGCCGCGCTTGGTCAGACCCACGGTCTCCAGCGACTCGATGACGAGCGGGAACGCCGACGGCGGGATGGCGAAGTAGAAGACCGCGTTGGTGGAGTGGTGCCGGTCCAACGTGTCGGCCAGGGTCTGGAACGTGGTGATGTCGGCGTAGTCACCGGCCACGAGATCGAGCCGGGCGCACAGGGAGTCGATCACGGCGGCCATGGCGTCGGGCCGGGTGGCGAGGATGGAATCGTGCGCGTGCTGCCGGAAGCCCGCGTCCGACCAGCTGCTACGGGCCACGCCGATGACCGGGACGTGGAGGCGGCCGTTGCGCTCCAGGTTGTAGAGCGACGGGAACAGCTTGCGCTTCGAGAGATCACCGGTGGCGCCGAACAGCACCAGGACGTCGGCCTCAGGCTGCACGCCGTGACCCTACGGTACGGTCGCCCGCCGTGGACGCACCGGAGCCGGACCCACGGGAGCTCGACGCCGTCGTGGCCGGTTGCGCGTCGGCGCATCAACGTCTGCTGGAGACGCTCGACGCGCTGGACGACGCGACCGTGCTCCAGCCGTCGCTCCTGCCGGGCTGGACGGTCGGGCACGTCACCACCCACCTCGCCCGTCAGGCGGACAGCGTGATCCGCGTGCTGGAGGCTGCGGCCCGCGGCGAACCGGCGGAGCGCTACCCCGGCGGTCGTGAGCAGCGGGCGGCCGAGATCGACGCCGGCGCAACTCGCCCCGCGGCGGAGCAGGCCGAGGACGTGCGCCGCACCATCTGGCGCCTGGAGTCGGCGTGGGCCCGAGTGCCGGCCGAGGGATGGGCGCTCACCAGCACGCTGCTGGATCAGCCGGAGGCCGTGTCCGACCTGCCGTTCCGCCGCTGGCGCGAGGTCGAGGTGCACCACGCCGACCTGGGCTTGGCGGACTTCAGTTGGGACGACTGGTCGGCCGGGTACGTCCGGCGGGAGCTGAGCCGCTTGGAGATGGCGTGGGCGGCCCGGCGGCCCATGGGCATGACCGCGCTGCCCCCGGCCGCCCTGGCCCTGTCGCCACCTCGCCGGCTGGCCTGGCTGCTCGGCCGGCTCGAGGTCGAGGGCCTGGAGGCGGCCCAACCGTGGGGGTGACGCCGGGCTTCGACGACCTGGACCTGGCCTGGCTCGAGGCCAAGCAGGGCGCCAAGTGGCACCGCCACGGCCCGGGCCGTCTCGCGGCGTGGGTGGCGGACATGGACTTCCCCGTCCCATCTCCCGTCGCCGCCGCCCTCCACGCCTTCGTCGACGCCGGCGACCTGGGCTATCCCGACTGGCCCGAGGAGACACCGCTGCGCGCGCTCTTCGTGCACCGCATGGCGGACCGCTTCGCCTGGACGGCTTCGTCGCATCACGTCCGTGAACTGTGCGACGTGGTCCAAGGCGTGCAGGTCGCCCTCCACCTGGCCACGCCGCCGGGATCGTCCATCGCTCTGCACACGCCGGCGTACCCGCCGTTCTTCCGCACCTCGGCGAGGATGGGCCGGCCCATCTTCCCCATCCCCGCCGTCCGCACGGGTGACGGCTGGGCCTACGACCACGACCGGTTCGCCCGCGACCTCGCGGCGTCGGACGGCGGGTGCCGCACGCTCTTGCTCTGCAACCCGCAGAACCCGACCGGACACGTGTTCACCCATGACGAGCTGGCCACGCTCGCCCGTCTTGCGGAGGAGCACGACCTGCTGATCATCAGCGACGAGATCCACGCCGACCTCGTGTACGAGCCCGCCCGCCACGTCCCGATGGCGTCGCTGGGCCCGGCGGTGGCGGCCCGCACGCTGACACTGACCTCGGCGACGAAGGCGTTCAACCTCGCCGGCATCCGGTGTGCCGTCGCCCACGTTGGCCCATCGGCCCTGCGCGAAACCTGGGACGCCCAGCCGGACCACCTGTTCGGCGTCGTCAGCCGGGTGGGGGTCGAGGCCACGCGGGCGGCCTGGCAGGATGGGGACGGGTGGCTGGCCACCGCGCTCGGCGTGCTCGATCGCAACCGCCGGCTGCTGCGGGACCTCTTGGCCGCCCGCCTGCCTGCCGTCGACTACGCGCTCCCGCAGGCGACCTACCTGGCCTGGCTGGACTTCCGCGCCCTCGGGCTCGCCGACCGTCCCGAGACCCTGCTGCGCGAGGGGGGCGTCGTCCTCTATCCCGGTCCCGACTTCGGTCCGGACGGGGAGGGTTTCGCCCGGTGCAACTTCGCCACCAGCGCCTCCGTGCTGGAAGCCGTCGTCGACCGGATGGCGGGTGCGCTCCTCACGGTTTGATGTCGTCAGGTGACCGGCCGCGGGCGCGTCGGGCGACCGCTGGGGCCAGAATGACCCCGATGCGCCGGGCCTTCCTCCTGCTGGTCGCCCTCGTGGCCGGCGTCGCGCTGGCCCTCGGACCGACCGGTCCCGCGCATGCGCACGCGTCGCTGGAGTCGTCCTCACCGTCCGCGTCCGCCGTGCTCGACGAGCCACCGACGGACATCACGCTCGACTTTACCGAACCGGTCACCGCCCAGGACGGCGGGATCCGGCTGCTCGACTCCTCGTCCACGCCGATCGAGCTCGGTCCGACCGAGAAGGGGAGCGACCCCACGGTCGTGGTGGCGGCCGTGCCCGAGATCCCCGACGGCGCCTATGTCGTGGCCTGGCAGGTCGTATCCCAGGACGGTCATCCGCTGTCGGGCGCCTTCGCGTTCCAGGTCGGCCGCGACGCCGCCATCGACACGCGTGCTCTGCTGGCCTCGGTCCTGAGCGGACAGCAGGGCGACGGCACGGTCGAGCAGCTGGCCACGTTCGCCCGCCTGATCACCTACGCCGGCCTCGCGCTCGGCATCGGTGGTGCGGCCTTCGCCACGGCCATCTGGCCGTCGGCCTCCGACCGCTGGTCCGCGCGCCGCCTGGTGTGGTTCGGCTGGGGCGCCATGCTCCTCGGGACGGTGGGCACGATCGCGATCAGCGGGCCTTACCTCACCGGGCGCTCGATCGGCGATGTCGGTGACCTGGACCTCCTGCGCAGCGTCGCCGACACGCGTTCCGTCCAGATGGCCGCGATCCGCCTGGGGCTCCTGCTCCTGGCCCTTCCCCTCCTCGTCCGCTTGGCCCGCGGGTGGGGCGGCAACGCACAGCTAGCCGGTGTCCTGCTCGGAGAGCTGATCATCGGGACGGTGGCCCTCGCCGGCCACTCGGGCAGCGGCCGCTACGCCGCGCTCGGGGTGTTGCTCGACGCCGTCCACCTCGCTGCCATGGCCGTCTGGCTGGGAGGCCTGGTCCTGCTGGTCGTCCTCCTACCCTCGTCCGGACCCCCTGGGCCGGTGGAACCTGGTGAGCTCGGATCGACGACCGCGACCGTCGGCGACGTCGACGACACCGAGCCCGCGCTCACCGCGGGCAGCGTCGGTGCCGCGCTGGCGCCGGTCGACGAGGCGTCGCTGGGCGTGGCCCGCTTCTCGTCCGTCGCATTCGCCTGCGTCGTCGCCCTCGTTGTGACCGGTGTGGTCCAGACGTGGCGGGTCCTCCCCGGCGGGCTCGGCGATCTCACGTCCACCGACTACGGCCGCACGCTGCTGGTGAAGCTGGTCTTCGTGGCCGGGCTCGTGGCCCTCGGTTGGGGGAGCCGGCGGCTGGTGGCCCGCCGTCTGCTCGGCCCGCCGCTCTGGCGCTCGGTGGCGACCGAGGTCGTCATCGCGGTGGCCGTCCTCGTCGTCACCGCCATCCTCACGGGCAGCCCGCCCGCCGAGGCGGAGACCACCTCGCGCACCGTCTCGGCGACCATGGTGCAGGGCGACCTCCTGGCCGATGTCAGCCTCATCCCGGCCCGGGTCGGCGCCAACGACCTGCACCTCACGTTCAGCCCCGCGGGAGGCACGCTCGACGCGGTCAAGGACGCCACCGCCCGCCTCGTGCTCCCGGAGCGGGATGATCTCGGGCCGCTGGCGGTCGACCTCGTCCCGGCCGGTCCGAACCACTACATCGCCAGCGGCCTGCAGATCCCGTACGAGGGCGAGTGGACGCTCGAGGTCGTCGCCACCACGGCCCAGGACGCGACCGTGCGCCTCACCACCACCCTCGACGTCGACTCCTGATCGTCACGCCACCCAGGCACGGCCCTCGGTCATGGTGTCTCCGACGACGGCTTGGAGGTGCTCGATCCGATCCTTGACCGCTCCGGGGGCGTGCTGTGACGGCGCGCCGGCGGCGAGCTGCCGGTACGCGCCGGCGTTGGCGTTGTCGCCCGGCCGGGTGGTGGCGGCGGTGGCGGCGGCGTCCTGATCGACCGCTGCACCACGGGGATCGCTGATCCCGGCCTGAGCGCTGACCATCGTTCCGATCACGGTCTTGAGGCTCGCCGTGGTGAGGCTCTGGCCGGCTTCGATCCTGGCTCGGACGTCGCCGGCCGGCTCGGGCCGCAGGAACGACAGCGCCAGCTCGCCCAGACTCCCGGCTCCCATCACCGCACCGGCGTCCGAGACCGGGTCCCACGCCCGCGCCGCGACCCCGGGGATGCGGCCCACGCCGAGGCTGGCCACGTCGATGGCGAGGTCGAGCCCGGCCACCTGGGCCTGGAACCGCTGGTGGTCGATGCGGCTCCGGTCCCAGTCCCGGTCGCCCAGGATGCCGTCGAGGGCGCCGACGGCGAACGTCTCCCCCCGGACGGCGTCGTCCGCACCCAGCGCCAGCAGATCGGCGCCGGCGACCCGCGAGAACCACCCGGCCAGCGCCGCCTCCCGGAGCTCGTCGGCCGTGCGCTCGTCGACCACCAGCCGCTCCAGCAGGCGCGCCACCTGCCGCTCCTCCCAGCCTGACCCTCTTGTCGAGTGCTGTGTTGTCGAATGCTGCGTGGTCGAATGCTGCGTCGATCCGAGCGGCGTGCACGCCGCGCCGGCGCCGTCGCAGCGGTCGACCAGATGCACGAGCTGGCGCCCGGTGTACAGGCCGAGGGAGGCGGGCAGCGTGGCGCCCGGGCGGCCGGTGAGCCGGCCCTGGCCATCGACTGCGGGAGCCTGGGCCAAGCCCTCGGCCAGCAGGTGATCGACGACGACGAGCACGGCGTCGACCGACCGCTCCACCTCGTCCCGATCCGCAGCGGTGCGGACGGTGGACGGATCGGTCGACGCCAGCAGGAGCGCACCGCTGACCATCGGTGAGGAGAAGCTGGTGGCGACCAACGAGGCCAGGTCGCCGAGGACCTCGCCCGCGGAGAGCCCGAGGAGGAAGCCCCGCGCCGCCCGGCCGTCGGTGACCAGCGCGCCCAGGATGTGGTCGCCGATCAGTTCCGGCCGGGGGAGCTCGGCCGGCTGCCAGCCCGACGAGAGTCGACGCCACTGCGCCGTGCCCCACCGGGTCAGTTCCGCCGACGTGAGCGCGCCGGCCGTCGCCGCTCCGATGCCGAGCAACCGGCTGGCCGCGAAGAGCGGACCGCCCAGCGCCGCCGCATCCCACCCCTCGGTGCGCTGGTTCCCGCGCGCTCGTCCGGCCGCCCACAACGCGCCGAGCGCATCGACGGCGCCGCGGGCCTGCCCGGCCGCAGGCTGGTCGGCCGAGCCAGGAAGATGGGTCGACGTGAAGCGCGTCGACGCCGTGGCGAGCATCGCCCCGAATCTCTTGGCCCCGAGCGCCTCGAGGAAGGCCGACCGCGCCGCAGGATCGTCGGCCAGCCCGTCGAGATAGTGGAGCACCGGGTCGGCGGTCTCGGCGTCCCCGTCGAGCAGCTCGCGCCAGCGCTCGGGCGTCAGCCAGCCGGCCACCAGCCGGGCGTTGAGCACGGCGGCTTGCTGGTCCCAGCCGGCGGGCGCGCCCGGATCGCGCGCGGCGCACCAGCGGCCTCCGCGGTGAAAGGCCCATAGGTCGAGGTCGCGGTGATCGAGCCGCGCCGGACGATACGCGCCGAGGGGGTCGGCCCGCAGGACGAGGCCCACGACCTGCGCGAGGTCGGCCAGCACCGCGAGCTGCTGGCGGTGGACGGCAGCGGCTCGGTCGGTGGCCTGCCGGGCAACCCGTGTTGCGATCGGCCGGGAGGGGAGCCGCTCGTCGAGGGCGCGGTCAAGGGCGTTGAGGAGGACGCCGAGCGCGCACGGGTCGTAGCCGAGGTAACCGGTCATCGTTCACGGCACCAGGGCCAGCTGGGCGCGGGCGGCGACGCGATCCAGGTCGGCGGCCTCGTGGTCGAGCAGCGACGCGTCACGGCGGAGGGCGGCGGCGGCCTCGTCCAGCTCGTGGCGGGCGGTGCGCACTGCCTGCGCGAGGCGGGCCGCGGTCGGCCCCACCCACGTCCGGTCACCGGCGAGCGCGGTGAGGTCGTGGATGACGGAACGGTCCAGCCCGGCGGCCAGGGCGCGGAGCGCGTCGGCATCCTGCCGGGCCTGGCGCGCCGCAGCCCGGAGCTCATCCGCTGTGGTCACGCTCGAGAGAGTGTGCGCGGCGCGATCCGGATCGGAAACGCGCCTTCGCCGGGCCGAGCCGGGTCGGAACCGCCCTTTCTCCGCACAAATCGCGCCGAGCGACCCTGGGATGGTCCGCTGGCGCGATTTGTGCGTCAGAAGTGACGGTGCTGGCGGGTCAGCGGCGTGGAGTTCTTGGACCGTCAGAAATGACGGTGCTGGCGGGTCAGCGGCGTGGAGGTCGTCGACCGCCAGAGGTGACGGGGCTGGCGGTCAGCGGCGGTGGAGCTCGTCGACGTTGACGACGCGGTCGGCGACCGCCCCCGCCTCGTCGCGATCGTGCGTCACGTGGAGGCCGGCGGTCCCGAGATCCTGGAGCAGATGCCGGAGATCGACGGCCAGCCGGTCGTGCAGCTCCCGGTCGAGCGCGGCGAGTGGCTCGTCCAGCAGCAGCAGCCGCGGGCGGGGGGCGAGGGCGCGGGCGAGCGCCACGCGCTGGGCTTCACCGCCCGAGAGCGACGTCACGCTCCGGCGCTCGAAGCCGTCGAGACCGACGAGGTGCAACAGCTCGGCCACCCGCTGGCGAACTTCCGCCTTCGGGCGCCCGCCGACAGTCGGCCCGAAGCTCACGTTGCCGGCGACGTCGCGGTGGGGGAAGAGCTGGTGATCCTGGAAGACCAGGCCGAACTGCCGGCGGTGGGCGGGCACCGCGGTGACGTCCTCCCCGGCCCACAGCACACGGCCGCCGTCGGGCGGGAGGAGCCCGGCGATGACCCGTAGCAACGTGCTCTTGCCGGAGCCGCTGGGCCCGAGCAGGGCGACGATCTCGCCTGCCCCCACCGTGAGGCTCGCCCCGTCGAGCACCCACCGGTCCCCGAACCGGACCCGGACGCCGTCGACCGTCAACATGGAGGGGAGCATCAGAAGCTCGCCGCCTCACCGCGGAGGCGGTCGACGGCGAGGATGGCGGCGAGGGTGAGGACCATCAGGACGGTGGCGAGGGCGTAGGCCTGGGCGAGGTTCAGGGCGCTCGGCCGCCCCAGCAGGCGGGTGATGGCGATGGGCATGGTCTCGTCGCCGACCCGCGTGAGGAAGCTGGTGGCACCGAACTCGCCCAGCGAGATGGCGAACGCGAAGCCGCCGCCGGCCACCAGGGCGCGGCGTAGGAAGGGCAGGTCGATCTCCCGCCAGACCCGCGACGGGGAGGCGCCGAGTGTGGCCGCGGCGTCGCGGAGGCGGGGATCGATCGACCGCAACGTGGGCAGCACAGCGCGCACGACGAAGGGCACCGCCACGACGGCGTGCGCGATCGGGATGAGCACCCACGAGCCGCGGAGATCGATCGGCCTCCGGTCCATGGTGATGAGCAGCCCGAACCCGACGGTGACGGCCGATGTGCCGAGGGGGAGCATCAGCCCGGCGTCGAGCAGGTGCCCACCTCGCCCGGAGACGGCGATGGCGACGGCCGCCGCTCCTCCCACCAGCACCGCCACCACCGTGGCGATCACCGCGAACCGCAACGACGTAAGCACGGCATCCCACGGGTCGGCAACCGTCCGACCCGCCGGGCCCGGCCCGATCTCGCCGCCGAGCGCCTGCCAGGCTGCCAGGCTCAGCCCACTGCCGGCGCCCCGGAACGACCCCAGCACCAGCCTGGTCAGGGGCACGAGCACCACGGCCACGAGGCCGATGACGGTCGCGGACACCAGGACCCGCTGGCCGGCCGTCCGGGGTCTCGCGGCGACCCCTCGAGGGCGGAGCCGGAGCCGCACGGCCTGCCCGGCCTGGAACCGGCTCCACCAGACCATGAGGAGCGTCACGCCCACGAGCTGCACGAGTGCGAGGGCGGCCGCGGCCTCGAGGTCGAAGGCCTGCGTCGTCAGCCGCCAGATCTCGACCTCGATGGTCGGATGGCGGGGCCCGCCGAGGATGCGGACGACGCCGAACGAGGTGAACGTGAAGAGGAACGTGATGGCCGCCGCCGCCAGCAGGGCCGGCCGGAGCTGCGGCAGGGTGACACGCCACAGGACCTGGCGGGGGACGCGCCCAGGGTCCGCGCCGCGTCCTCGGTGCGGGGGTCGAGCTGGCCCCACAGCGTGCCGACCGTCCGAACGACCACCGCCAGGTTGAAGTACACGTGGGCGATGATGATGGCCGCCGCGGTCTGGTCCCACGACTCGGGCAGGAAGGCGAGGAACGCGGTGCCGACCACGACGGTCGGGAGCACGAACGGGACCGTTACGAAGGCCAGGACCAGTGCTCTCCCAGGGAACCGGTAGCGGGCGAGCACGAACGCCGGCAGCAGACCGAGCAGCAGCGTGAGGACGGTGCTCAGCGCCGCCTGCCACAGCGTGAACCACGCCACCGACCGCAGCCCGGGATCGGTGAACACGTCGCGCACTCCGTCGACCGACAGCCCGCGTCGGATGATGGCCGCCACCGGCCAGGCGAAGAAGACGGCGACGAACAGTGCCGGCACGGCGACGAGCGCGGCGCGCACCGGGCCCGGCAACGTGTTCATCGCGCCGCTCGCGCCGCTCGTGCCGGGCCCGTCACCGCAGCACGGTCTGCGTCCACGCCTCGATCCACTCGTCGCGGTGCTCGGCGATGTCCTCGGGAGCGAGGGTCAGCGGCTCGGCCGCCGGCGGGGCGAAGTCAACGAAGAGCTGCGGCAAGGCCACGTCCCGTCGCACCGGGTACACGAAGTTGGTGAGAGGCAGCTCGGACTGCAGCTCCTCGCCGACCAGGAAGTCGATGAGGCGGCGCGCCTCGTCTTCGTGCTCGGTCCCGCGGAGCACGCCCGCGAACTCGACCTGGCGGAAGCAGGTCGCCTCGACGGAGGCGGTGGTGGGCTCGGTGGGCTTCGGCTCCTCGGCGAAGTAGATCGTGGCCGGCGGGCTCGACGCGTAGCTCACCACGACCGGCCTGGTGCCGCCCGAACCGCCGGCGGAGAACGACGAGTAGTACGCGGTGTCCCAGTCCTCGACGACCTCGACGCCGTTGGCCCGGAGCTGGTCCCAGAACCCGAGGTAGCCGTCGTCCCCGAAGTGGGCCACGGTGGCGAGGAGGAAGGCGAGGCCGGGCGACGACGAGGCCGGGTTCTGGACCACGAGGGTATCCCGGTAGGCCGGATCGGCCAGGTCCTCGAACGACGCCGGCGGCTCCAGGCCCTTCTCGGCGAACCAGCCGGTGTCGACGTTCAGGCAGACGTCGCCCGTGTCGACCGGCGTGACCTCGTGGCCGGGCACGAGGTCGACCGCAGAGGGCTCCAGCGCGTCGAGCTCGGGCGACTCGTAGGGCAGGAAGACGTCCTCGCCGAGCGCGCGCGACAGGAGCGTGTTGTCGAGGCCCCAGAGCACGTCGCCCTCGGGCCGGCCGGCGGTGAGGATGGCCTTGTTCACGAGGGTTCCCGCGTCGCCGCCCTTGGCCACCGTCACGGTGATGCCCGTCTCCTCAGTGAACCGGGCGAGCGCCTCCGGCTCGGTGAACGCGTCGTAGGTGAGCAGCGTGATCCCTGCCGGCGCGCCGGAACCGCCGTCGTCGTCGCTGCCGCAGGCCGACATGACCGCGACAGCGGCGAGGAGGACGGCACTCGTTCGCAGGATGGAACTTCTGAACGAGGTCATGGGAGGCCTCCAGGCGCTCGGGGGTGGATGACGAGCAGGGTGCCGAGATCGAGCCGGACGGAGGCCGGCGCGTCCTCGACGAGGTTGCTCAGGCCGCGGCTGCTCCCCGGTGGGAGTTCTTCGGCGTGCAGTGGGTAGCGGAGGCCGGTGGTGATGATTCCCGACGCCGGACCGTGGAGGGGCAGGAGCGAGACGATGTCGCCCGGCTGGCCCCGCAGCGTCGCGCTCGCCGGCCCGTGCAGCACCGCGAGGTGGGTCGATCCCCACCACAGCTCGACCCGGGCGGGGGCCAGGTCCGGCCGGGTGAAGGCCAGCAGGCCACCCAGCTCGTGGTCGAGGCGCGGATCGTCGGCGCGCGGTCCGCCCGACACTCCGATCAGATGGTCGCAACCATCCCGCCGCGCCGCGGCGATGGCCAGCTCGGTGTCGGTGGCGTCCTTGGCGGGTGGATGGCGCTCGACCGCCGTGCCGGCCGCCTCGGCGGTGGCCAGCCCGGCGGGGGAGACCGAGTCGAGGTCGCCGACGAGCAGATCGACCGTCAGGCCGAGGAGGCGGGCGGCGTCCAGGCCGGAGTCTGCCGCGATGACGCGACGTTCGGCCGGGAGCTCGGCGCACACGCGCTCGTCCGGTGTGCCTCCCCCGATGACGATGACGGCTGTTCGACCCACCGTGTCCCTCCGCTGGCATTACCCAGATCAGGTTCGTGGGTCGGTGGCGGCGACCACCCTCTCAGCCCGACGGTCCTCCGAGCTCCCCGGTGTCGAGCACCAATGGTACCGCCCGCCGGCTCGACATCGTGAACGCGGCCAGGGCGGCGATGACGATCGCCATGCCGACGGCCTGGATGGCGGTGATGGTCTCGCCGAGCACCAGGTACGCCCACACCGTGGCCAGCGCGGGGTTGGCCACCTGCAGGATGGCGATGGTCGACACCGGCACGCGGGTCTGGGCCCAGGCCAGCAACCCGTGGCAGATGGTCCCGGTCAGCACGGCGAGCAGCACCAGGTCCTTCCAGCCTCCGGCAGGGACTTCCCACAGCTTCCCGGCGACGGCAGCCACCGGAAGGAGCAGACAGCTCGCCAGCACGGCCACCGTCGTCATGAACTCCGTCGTGCCGAGCACGGCGCGGGCGCCACGGGCGCTCAGCAGGTAGCCGGCCCACATGCACATGGCACCGAAGGCCAGCGCGTTGCCCACCGTCGTGCTCGTGCCGCTGCTCGGCGTGGTGAAGAGGATCAAGGCCACGCCGCCGAGCGCCAGCGCTCCCCACGCCAGCGACGTGATGCGGAGACGCTCGTGGAAGAGCAGCGAGGCGAACGGCACCACCATGACTGGCACCAGGCTCCCGATGAACTCCGCGTTGGCCACGCTCGTCTTCGTCACGGCCACGAAGAACAGCCCGAGGTCGGTGGCGAAGAAGAACGCGCTCGGGCCCGCCAGCCGGACTGCCCGGGTCGAAAGGCGACCACCGCGGGCGTGGAGGACGATCATCCAGATGGCGGCCCCGAAGACCAGCCGCCAGGTCGCGGTCGTGAGGCCGGGTGCGCCGATCCACTTCACGATCGTCGAGCCGAGCGACAGCCCGAGCAGGGCGACGACGACGGCCAGCAGGCCGATGGTGGTCCCGTGGGTGGTCGGGGCGACAGGCGGCGCGGCCGTCACCCGCCCGCCACGTCAGTCGTGTCGCGGTGGATGTCCGGTTCGAGGTAGATGAGGCGGGCCGCGGGTACGGCCCGCCGGACTTCGGCTTCGGCCTGGTCTATGGCGTCGGACAGATCGTCCACGCTCAGGTCACGGTCGAACTCGACCTTGGCCGCCACCAGGACCTCGTCCGGCCCCAGGTGCTGCGTCTTCATGTGGATGAGGCGGGTGACGTTCTCGTTACCGGTGAGAGCGGTCACGATCTGCTGCTCCATCTCCGGCGACGCGGATTCCCCGATGAGCAGCCCCTTCATCTCGATGGCCAGGAAGATGGCGATGACGCACAGCAGCACGCCGATGCAGAGCGAACCCAGCGCGTCCCAGCGGCCGTTGCCGGTGATCTTGGACATGACCACGCCGAACAGGGCGAGGAAGAGGCCGATGAGGGCACCCGAGTCCTCCAGCAGCACCACCGGCAACTCGGGCGACTTCGAACGCCGGATGAAGTTGAAGTAGGACGACTGGCCCTTCACCCGCTGGGTCTCGTGCACCGCGGTGCGGAACGAGAAGGCTTCGAAGACGATCGCCCCGACCAGGATGCCGACCGCCCACCAGAGCGACTCCGGTTCGTGCGGATGGCGGAGCTTCTCGATGCCCTCGTAGATGGCGAAGGCGCCGCCGAGCAGGAACAGCACCTGGGCCACGATGAAGCTCCAGAAGTACCGCTCGCGCCCGTACCCGAAAGGATGCGTCGGCGTGGCCTTGCGGGCCGCCCGCCGGCCGCCGAACAGCAGGAGCGCCTGGTTGCCGGTGTCGGCCATGGAGTGCACGCACTCGGCCAGGAGGCTGGCCGACTGGGTCACGATCCACCCGATGAACTTGAGGACGGCGATCCCGAAGTTGGCCAGCAGGGCGGCGATGATGGCTCGCTTGCTGCCTTCGTGCACGACCGTAGGTTGGCACAGGCACCCGGACGCGGTCATCGTGGCGGCATGGGACAGCTTGATGGACGGGTGGCGTTGGTGACCCGGGGCGGCCGGGGATCGGGAGAGGCATCTGGAGCTGCTGGCGGCCGAAGGGTCGTCGTGGCGGTCAACTACCGCCGCGACGAGGAGTCGCGCAGGCCACCGTCGAGGCGATCACCTCCGCCGGGGGCACGGCCGCGGCGTACCAGGCCAGCGTCGACGACGCGGAGCAGGACGCCCGCATGGTCGACGCGGTGGTGGGCGACTTCGGCTCCGTCGACCTGCTCGTCAACAACGGGGACATCGCCAGTTGCGGGAAGCGGTCGTCGACACCGACCCGGCCGAGCTGGCTCGCTCGTCGCCACGCACGCGTTGGGTCCGCACCACCTCTGCCGGCTGGTGCTGCCCTCGATGCGGACCCGGCCGCGGCGACATCGTGATGGTCTCGTCCGTGGCCACCTCCATCACGCCGCCCACGGTGCGCCGTACAACATGGGCAAGGCCGCGCTCGAGTCGCTGGCCTTCACCCTGGCCAAGGAGGAGCGCCGGCACGGGATCCACGTCAACGTGGTCGCCCCGGACTGGTCGACACGGACATGGGCGAGCGGCTCGTCAAGGCAATGGCCGGGGTGACCGACATCCGCCCGCTCGACGACGTCGCCGTTCGGGCGCGTGCGCCAGCCGGCCGATGTGGCCCAGGTGGTCCTGGGAGCTGTGCAGTGACGGGCGGGCTACGTGACCGGTCAGCGCATCGAGTGCGACGGTGGCGCCACGCTGACCAGCTACTGAGCTAGATCGGCCAGAGGTCCGCGAGAGGCGGCGATCACCGCGTCCATCACCGCGTCTCCATCACCATGTCGATCACCACAGGGCGTCCGTCGCCAGCGCGGCGCCGTCCACCAGCGCCTTCAGCTTGGCGCGGCCATTTGCGGATGGCATCGCAGGCCAAGCCCGCAATCCGTGGACGCGATCACGTTCTCGCGTCGACTAGCCGGGCGAAGCGCTGGATGGCTCGCCACGAGTTCCGGATGCTCGATCAACCGCGTCGAATGGGTCACGACGCCCGGAGCGGCAGCTTCCCGTCGGGGAGCTAGGTCCGCTCCCACACCGCTACTTCTGCTCGTGCCGCACGTTGGCCGCCTCGAACGGGTAGGTTTGCGCCTTCATCTAGAGCAGGATGTCGACGACGTCGGGCAGCGGCAGATCGCGGAAGTGCGGACCATGCCAGCTCCCCCAGCACAGGTGATACCGGATTTGCTCCTCGGGCACGTTCCGCAAGGCGTGGTTGAGCGCCTCGACCCGAATCTGGCAGTACTTGCGGTATCCGTCGAGCCCCATGCCGAGCCCGATGCGGTCCCACAGGCCGCCGAGCCAGGCGTCGTCGATCTGCACTTGGAATCCGGCGGCGGCGATCGTTTCGGACCCGACCCGCATCGCCTCCGCGACGGCGAAGACGTGCTCCTCTTCCGATCCGTAGAACCCCTTGGCGCGTCCGGGCTCCACACTGAGAGGGGCCGTCGTCGTCAGGAACGCATCGGATGGCGGACGGCCGCCCAGCGCGGCCGTCAGCATGGCGATCTCGCGCTCGAGCAGGCGCTCGCCGCGGAAGGTGATCGGCACCGGTGCACACCCAGTCCTCGACGAAGGCGATGCTGTCCTCCGCCCCTTCCGGCACGTGAGGCGCTGATCCCGACTGTTCGAACAGCGTGCCGTTCTGGAGTACCGCGAGGTAGAACTCGTCGAACTCGACCCAGTCGGCGCTCGACATCAGCAGCTTGCCGAGGCCGCCGCGCTCCGGCGAGGGCTCGTATCCCCCGAGGCGGGCGGCGAGGTACTGCGTCCAGTGCCCGCCCTTGGTGAGCTCGCCCTCGTTGATGAAGTCGACGCCGATGCTCGTCTGCATGTTGCACACGTCGGTCACCGCCTCGCCGAGACGCTCGTCGCTGACGTCGAGTTGCGCCCACACGTCGTCGGGGGCGGGCAGCGCGCCGACGTGGGTCGTGAGGATCCTGTCCGTACTACGCCGCATGGCCTGACCTCCGAAGTGTGCGATGTCCCCCAAGGCGCACACGAGCTTCACGGCGAGCGGCGCCAACGCCAGAGCCTACGACGAGGCCGCCCGATCAGCGAAAGGAGCGGCGTTCGATGCCTGCGCTCTCGGTTCCGTCGACTCACACCGATCTGCTGGACGCTTCCGTGGCCACGATCGCGACCGTCGGCCTCCACGGCCGGCCACAAGTGTCCGCGGTCGGTTCCTCACTGAGGACGGCGTGGTGAAGGTGTCGCTCAACGTCGCCCGCCAGAAGACCAAGAACCTCGCCGCCAACCCGGCGGTCACCGTCTTCATCCTTGATCCGGCGAACCCCGCTCGCTACGTGGAGATCCGTGGTGACGCCACGCTCGACCCCGATGACGACTACGCGTTCCGCGGACAGTCGCCTCGGCGGCAAGTACGGCGGGGGCTGACCTGCGCGCCGATGGACGGCCCGGACGGCCGTCGTGTCGTCGTCACCGTCGACCCCGTGCGCATCAACGCCATCGACCTCAGCGTCTGATCACTTCCGTCGCGTCGTCGTCTCCTGCTCACCGAGGTAGCTCGACAGGATGAGCTGGTGGTCGGCGCGGAAGCGCTTCGACCCCTACTGGTGGACGACCAGCTCGCCGTGCGAGAGCACGTATCCCCGATCCGCCACGGCGAGCGCGATGTGGATGTGCTGCTCCACCAGCAGCACCGCGGAATGCTTGTCCTTCGTGTACGACGTCACCACAGGGAGGAGCCGCTCGACGATCACCGGGGCCAGCCCGAGCGAGAGCTCGTCGAGCAGCAGCAGTCGCTGCCGGCGGGCCAGGGCCCGGCCGAGCGTGAGCATCTGCTGCTTGCTGCCGAAGAGCAGCCCGGCGCGACGGTCGGCGAGACCGGCCAGCGCGGGGAAGTACCCGTAGGCGACGTCGGCGTCGAGGCGTTCACCGTGGTACCCGAGGTGGAAGTGCTCGGCGACCGTCAACCCGAGCAGCACCCCTTACTCTCTGGCACGTGAGCGATGCCGAGCTTGCGCGGCGAGCGGCGGGTGACTTCCGGGCGATGTCGGCTCCGTCGACGTGGATCACGCCTGCCATCGGGCGGATGAGGCCGGAGATGGCCCCGCAGGGTCGTGGTCTTGCCGGCGCCGTTGGGTCCGAGCAGGGCGACGACCTCGCCAGGATCGATGTGCAGGTCGAGGTGCCGCAGGACCGCGGCAGTGTCGTATCCCGCCGAGAGGCCGTCGAGCTCGAGGACGGGAACAGCAGCCATCAACCGGCCGATTCCAGCTCGGACGCCGTGGCGCCCAGGTACGCGTCGACGACACTCGGGTCGGCCCGCACCTCGGTCGGGGTACCTCGGGCGATGACCTTGCCGAACTCGATCACGACCACGTAGTCGCAGATCCCGAGCACGAGCCCCATGTCATGGTCGATGAGGAGCGTGGGCGTGCCTCGGTCGACGATCTCGCGCAGGTGCCGGCCGAACGTGACGGACTGCTGCTTGTCGAGCCCGGCAGCCGGCTCGTCGAGGCAGAGGAGCTTGGGGCGGGCGGCCAGCGCCCGGGCGACGGCCACCAGCTTCCGTTGGCCCTGGGTCAGCTCGCTGGGCGTCACGTCCGCGAGGGTGCCGAGTGCGAACACGTCGAGCGCCTTGTCCATCGCCTCGGAACGATCAACCATGCGGCCGAACAGCTCGGACACCACCGCGCCCACGGACGGATGGTCAGCGGCGACGGTGAGGTTCTCCCGCACGGTCAGGTCGTCGAACAGCTCGATGGCCTGCCATGTCCGGGCCAGGCCCTGTCGGGCGTGGGCGTGCGGGGACAGCCGGGTGATGTCGGTGCCGCCCAGCTCGACGGTCCCCCGATGAGGCACGAAGCCGGTGATTGCGTCGACGAAGGTCGTCTTCCCGGCGCCGTTCGGGCCGATCAGGCCGACCAGCTGGCCGTCATCGACGTCGAGGTCGCCGTCGATGACGGCGTGCACGCCGCCGAACGACACCGAGATACCGCGGGCCGTGAGCACGCTCACGATTTGCTCACCACCGCAGCGCGCCCACCGGGGTCCGCCTCCGGACCTACGTCCTGTTCGCGGTCGGCTTCGGCCTCGCGGATCGCCTGCGCCTCGGCCGTTGCCACTTCCTTCGCCCGTTTCGCCGCCTGCTTCTTGCGGTAGGTGGTACCCGCAATGCCTTCGGGGTTCTGGATCAGGGTGACGATGAGGATCAACCCGCCGACGAGCAGCGTCCAGTTGCCGGAGATGCCGAAGAGCTCCTCGAAGAAGTACGGCACGAGACCCTCGGTCGCCACGAGGCCGCCGATCACGGCACCTGAGACCATCGTGATGCCGCCGATGTAGGCGAAGGCGACGAAGCCGAGCGCGATGAGGAACCCGAAGCGGGCGGCGCTCACCGAGCCGAAGTTGTACGTGTACATCCACCCTGCGGTGCCAGCGATGAACGAGGAGATCGCGTACGCCGTGACCTTGACCCGGGCGACGTTGATGCCGGCGGCGGCGGCGGCGCGCTCGTTCGCCCGCACGGCGAGCATCTGCTGGCCGAGGACGCTCCGGCGCAGCTGAGCGACGAGAAGGCACAGCGCGTACCACGACGCCGAGGTACACGAAGCCGAGCACCGGGCTCGGAACCTTGTCGTCGAGCCCCCGTAACTCGGCCTGCTCGTTCCGAGATCGACCCCGAACAGGCCGGGCTGCGCGTACGGGTGAGCCCCATGGGCCGGCGCCCCACCGCGGTTGGCGAAGCCGAACTGCTCGATGGCGACGACGCCGGCGAGGGTCA